>CAWCCG010000026.1:0-79383 GCA_963793985.1 uncultured Alphaproteobacteria bacterium
CCATTTTGCGGACGCGGAACAACTATTTTTCAAAGCCTTCTTATGAATTGAGCCGGTGCAGGGCTGGATATAAATCCCGTCGCTGCTTGCATTAGCGGTGCGAAAGCTGATCCGCCCGATCTTGTGTCGATCCTCCAACGGCTGGGTGAGCTCGAAAGCCAATTCAAGAATTGTCGAGCCAAGTTATGTTCGCCCAACGAGTTTTTTGACCATTGCTTTCATGTGGAAACCTTGCGGCAGGTTCTATTTTTGCGAGCTGAACTACGTTGGCGAGGAAACAAGGTAGATCGATTGATCACTGCATTATTGCTCGGAGCGTTACATGGCGAGTGACATAGATCGCAGAAATACCTAAGCAATAGGATGCCGAGAACCATATCAACGAAACCAGAATATTCCATACGTTGGTGGAGTGAGCGAGGCTTGAAACCTCCGGAGCGTGACGTCTTTCTGGTGTTGCGGGACGCTGCGAGATTTAGATTTCGTCGCGAGCCGGCGCGCCTCAAGGGACAAATGAAATTGGGGGATGCGCGTCAAGCGTCTAGGCTCTTCCCGAAGTTGAAAGGGCAGGTTCGGCTAATAGTGACTTCACCACCCTATCTCGACGTGACGGACTACGCTGAAGACCAGTGGCTGAGGTTGTGGTTTCTTGGAGGGCACCCGTTCCCGAAAACGGGACAGTTTCGTGACGATCGGTTGACAGATAGGGACGAGTATTGGGGCTTTCTAAGCCAAGTGTGGTCCGCGACCGCGGCACTTCTTCAGAGCAAATCTATCATTGTGGTCAGAATAGGAGGGCGTCTCGAGAGAAAAGAGCTTGGAGAGGGCCTGACGGCGTCTATGCGGCGAGGGCTAAGCGACCGCCGCATTCGGCTTAAGTCGATTCCTGTTACCAGCGAAGTCAAGGGAAGACAGACAAACATTTTCCGGCCGGGGGCTGGTCCAAGCGTTGAGCATGACTTTGTTTTCGCTGTTAATTGACACATTCATTGGCGCCCCTCGCTGGGCGCGTGAAGCAGATGGTGACCATGAAGAAGATAGAAGTAACCGAGCATCTTTTGAAGCAGACAAGTGATGTTGCAGCCAATTTCACTATCGGGTTTGGCGGGCTTAGTAGAAATAATAGCGTGGAGAACGTGGCGTCCTTAGGCTCGGGCACGTTAGCGTCGGTTGGGTTGGTTAAGGGGATCGTCACCGCGTCTCACGTGATTGAAGCTTTGCCCGACGATGGAAACATCGGTCTGATACTTCACAGCCATTCAGCGCGGCCCCTCCTTAACATGTCAGATGCTTTTAGGCTGAAGTTAGGTGGCGAGGCCTCAGGAAAGTCGGGTCCCGATTTGGGGTTTCTACGGATTCCTCTTCCTACGTTCAAGGCGCTCAACGCGAGGCTTTCAGTCTACGATCTTATTAAGGAGCGCAAGGAGCCTGCAAAGACAACCTTTTTCGATGCAGCCGTCGGCATAGTCAGTGAGCTTACGGAAGAACTTACCAGCGACCGCGTGGATCGTCGTATAACCAGATTTAGAGCGATTTTCGGTCCGGGGTCGAGTAGTCCCGCAGAAGACCGCAGTATACACGATTATTTCGACTTTAACGTGGAGTCGAGTACGGAGTTCACATTGCCTACTAGTTTTGGAGGTGTAAGTGGAGGCGCTATATGGCGCTTTTACACGGCTGTAAAAAATGACGTCGCATCAATGACAAATTATAAGCTTGTCGGCGTTCCCTATTTTGAAACAGTGCAAACTGACGGCAAAATCATAATCTCGTGCCATGGAACGCAAAGTATCTATGACGCGCTTGTGGGCGCGATAAAGAAAGAATGGGCAGATTGGACTTCTGGTTAGGCAGAGAAGCGTCGCCTCTAATCCGATTACCACGCGACTTCATTTGTACATCTCCTGTGAGCTTCCGAACGCGAGTAAGACCTAGGTCGTTTGTGTGTCGGGCGCGGGGAATGCGCCGCATCTCGGGTCCGGGGGTTACTGGATGCCCCGCTTTTGCGGGGCATGACGGTTATTTGGAGCGCGGATACTGCTCGTAGTCCGAACTGGGCCGATGCTGTTGAAAAAGTCCCCAGCGGGATGGGTGTGGCTCGTTATTTGAGCGTTTGAGGGGCGGTGTCCAACTCATCGCGATCCCTTTGTGATGGGACCGGTCACGTAGCGCAGACGGCGGGCTCGTGCAGCATCGGCCGCCAGATATGTTTTGCGAGAAGTCTTCAGGTTCTGGACGATGGCGGCGAGGTGGAATTCGTCGCGCGCGCCGGAGAGGCCCCGCAAGCGCATGCGCTCGAAGCGATGGTGGGTCTTGAGGTGGGCAAAGCGCATCTCGACCTTCTTGCGCTCGTCGCGCGATCTATCGAACTCGGGCGTACCGATGAAGGAACGAGCGTGATCGCGGGCATCTTCGTGGAGGTCGCGCGTGACCTTGCGCGACGGCGTGTTTGGACAGCATCGTGGTTTGAGTGAACATCCCGCGCAGTCACGCTTCGACGCACGATAGCGTATCATGTGGTCCGCGCCCACGTTGCCCGTGGTCTTGAGCAACTTGTCCGCGGGACAGACGTAGACGTTGCGCTCGCGATCGAACCTGAAGTCGCTGCGTGAGAACGTCCCGTCCTCCCGATCGCTTTTGTCCCACACGGGAATTTGCGGCGTGATGCCGGTGCCCACGAGCCAGCCGAGGAATTTGCCCGTGCCGTACGCGGTATCCGCTGCAAGCCGGTCGGGCTTCAATCCCAGGGTCTGTTCGGTACGCTCGATCATCATCTTGGTCGCGGCCACCTCGTCATAGGTGCGCGCCGGCGTGGCCTCCACGTCGACGATGACCGCGTGCTCGATATCGATCAGGTAATTGAGACCATAGCCGAATTGAACGCGCTTGTTGGCTTTCGCGGTCCAGGCCGAGCACGGGTCCACCGGCGAGATCACCTTCGGCACCTTACGATCGGCGTCGGGATCTTCGTCATCAGGCGCCCCGAGGAATTCGGCGACCGCCCGGGTCTGGCGTTCCGGTACCGACCAGTCGATCTCGTCGGGAGCCTTGCCATGATAGCGGCTGGCATCCGCTTCCATGACGCTTGCATCGACCGCGAAGGCTTCACCTTTGACCAGTCCCGCGTTCATGCACGCCCGCACCACCGCCTCGAATATTTGGCGAAATAGATCGCTGTCGCGGAACCGGCCATGGCGATTGACCGAGAAAGTCGAGTGGTCGGGAACCTCGTCGTCGAGATCGAGGCGGCAGAACCAGCGGTAGGCGAGGTGCAACTCGACCTCCTCGCACAGCTTCCGCTCGAAGCGAAGGCCGTAGCAGTAACCGACGATGAGCATCCGGATCATCAACTCAGGGTCGATCGAAGGCCGGCCGATCTCGCTGTAGAAGGGTTCCAGCTTCTCCCGAAACTCAGCCAAAATCCGCGTCACGGTCGGATTGATGCGGCGCAGAAGATGGCGTTCCGGGATGCGCCTCTCGAGGTTGAAGAGGTAGAACAACTGGCTCTGATCGACCGTCTGCCGACCCATCATGATCCGCCTCCGCCGCCGAAGCATCGACGAGACGGAATCATGATTCGTCGATAATCACGAACGACTTTTTCAACAGCATCGGTCAAAACCCGCCCACCCGACGGCCGCGCCGTCGGCCACGGCACGCCAGTCGGCGAGCGCCGCCCGACCCGGCGTCAGCGTGATCGCGGTGGCCATGTCCTCCGCTCCGTCTTCCCTTGTCCCCGCCGGCGGCACTCCGGCGGGCTCGCATGCGTACGGCAATTTCGGTGGCTTGGCCAACAGATGGGTCGAGGGAGGCCCGCCTCAGCTTTAGCTGGCGCGGACACGAACGTTATTCGCCTGCGTCGGCAATGGGCTACGAGCCGCCCCATGTGGGGCAGCAAATCGGACGATGTTCGGGAGGGACGTCCGGCAACCACTATTTCGGCGACAGAATCATGCGGCGTACCATTCCTTCAATCTCCACATGCCCGCATCGGCGATGTCATTGAGCACCGTGACGTCGCCGCGGCGGTTCAGGAAATTGATCACGTCGACGCCAAGCTTGTTTTCAATCACGAAATCGAACACCCACGCCAATGCATCTTTGATCGCTTGGTGCGTTTTGGCGGCGTGTGCGCGCTTGATCGCGTCAGCGTCTTTCTCGCGAACATCCTGCTGGAAGCTCGTCGATAAAATCCAAGAATACTTGCAAGTACCGCTTCACTTCGGCGAACCGCAGCAGTTCAACATCGCCTTCTTCGGACATGAGTCCCCTCCCGCGCGCCGACGTGTTTCAGCCAAGGCGTCGTCTGGTGGTGCCACGGGCCGTTCAGCCGTAAGCGACGCCCGGATTGCTTTGCCCAACTTCGATGATGTAGCCGTCAGGATCGCGAATGTAACAGCGCGTCTCGCCGTATTTTGGCTTCGGCTCCGTGATGAACTCGGCTCCCCGACTTCGCCATAACTGATAGCACGCCTGGATATCTGCAACGCGGATATTCATGAAGCTGCTGACTAAATCGGGATCTGGGGGCACGCGGAGCGTTACCGATGGCTTGTCGGGTGTCGGACCACCCCCGGGGTTAACAAGGAGCCACGTGTTCGCGATCTGGATGTACCCCGGCGCGCCGCTGCTGTCGCCTCTGCTCAGTACGCGACCGCCGAAGACCGTTTCGTAAAATCGAAGCGATCGCTCGACGTCGGCGACGGTGAGAAAGTGTGCGACGGTGAACCCGTCCTGCGGCGGCATCTGATAGGTTTTCTGGTCGACCTGTACTTCGCTCATAGACGACTCCAATTCGTGTCTCTCTCGATCGCGCCGCGATTTACTGCTCGGCCGAAAAACGCTGGAACATCCGACGGATTTCTGCGTTCCAAACGCCTCTCCGCCTTCCTCGTTCCAAGCCGTTGCGAAATTAATGTCGTGGACAGGGAGCGGCCGCTTTTGGTACGTTCTCGGGCCATATGTTTCGATAACTGCGACGAGCGGCAAGATGCCCAAAAAAGAGGCTCACGCACTTCGGCTTTGATGGCGCTTGATTTCCAGGGCTTCGGCCTGTTCGTGTGTAGGCATTGGCGCCGGATGTGAATAGACCTCTTACAATCCAAATAGGGCGTCGATCGAATATTTTCCCGCACCTGTCACGTAAAGCAGCAGAAAACCTCCCACGATACTGAGGTTTTTGTAGAAGCTCTCCATGTTGTCGACTTTATTCGCGCCCGTCACCGTCCAATAGTGATGCGCAATGAGCGCCGTTCCAAGCGTGTACAAAGCCAAGAGTACGGCTGTAGGACGCGTGAACGCTCCGATAGCGACCGCGAACGCTACTGGAAGCTCCATGAAGATCGCTATCACGGCAGACAGCACCGGGAGGGGAGCACCGTCCTGCACCATGCGACTTACCGTGCCGGAAAAGTCCACCAGTTTTCTCCAGCCGAAAATCAAAAAGAGTGCCGCGAGAAGAAGACGCGCGACGAGAATGACCGCATCGGTGATTTCGTTTGCCATGACAGCCTCGCGGCCCAGCCGCCCGGCCGCGTCAGGCGGACTCGCCATGTACGCGGCTGGGGCCACAAACGTGTGACGTGGCAGGCCACGCGCAGTCAAGGAGGCCAATCCCGTTTGCCGTCCCACGCGCGGCTGGGCCACAGGAAAGGACGGCGCGGTGCGCCGCCCCCGTCGTCCCCTGAGCAAACAACCAGACTGGCGGGAGGAAGTGAATTAAAATGGTGCGCCGGACTCGGCACAACTCGCAGGGTCAAATGAGCCGGCATCGACACCCGCCCTTCAACCGAGCTGAGGCGAGGCCGTCGCGTGCGAACAACCGGTGTTCGAGACACAGGGTGAATTGCAATGATCCAAATCTTATTCGATGGCCTCGGATGGACCGACATCGCGCTCACGCTCAACCGCGTCGCGGTTGGGTTGTTCTTCTTGTTCTCCGGGTACCACAAGCTATTCAACGCGGAGCGTCACCGTCTGTTTGCCGACGAGCTGAGGTCCCTGCACGTTCATGCAGTCGGGATTAACCAATGGTGGGTGCCGCTCGTCGAGTTCTCCGCCGGCGGTGCAGTTGTCATCGGGCTCGTCGCGCCGCTCGCCGCGCTTGGTCTTCTTGTCGTCATCCTCGTCGCCAGCGCGACATCGGGGCGAGAACGAATCAGAGCATTCAAGCCGATCGATAGAGCAGACCGGATCGATGATTGGCTCTATCTGCCGGAAACCTTGTATGCCGTCATGTTGATCGTGGTCATCTTGGCCGGTGCCGGACCGTATAGCTTCGATGCAGCGATCTTGAGCCTGATCAACCACCGCACGGGCTGATTCGAGCACCCATAATCGGCGTCCACGACGTGCCGGCAAACGAGCGGCACGTGCTCGGCGATTGACCCCGAATGGAACCCATCGGCATACTCTCGGGGATCGTCGGCGTTGCAAAGCCGGCCGCGACGATTTTTCAACGGGTTCCGGCTTCGCTGGCGGCGCGTTTGGGATCGGATGCCGGCACCACACTACGATTTTCTCATTGCCAATGGCTTCGCCACTTCGCGGGCGTGCCCGATGAAAATCTGCGCGACCGGACTGAGCGTGCGGTTCTTTAGAGTGACGATGCCGAACGGCACGCGGGCATTTGACAGTTCGATCGGCAAAATCTTGATTTCCGGACGCCGCCTGGGAAATCTCAATATGAAAGTCGGGACGATGGAAAGAAAGCGGCCGGTCGCCACGAGACTGATCCGCGCCTCGGCGGAAATAGTGAACACGGTTGCGCGAGGGCACGCGAGCCCGTTGGCGCGAAAGACCTCCACAATTAGCGGCTCATATGCGCGTTGCGGCGGCGGCAGCGCCCACGGCTCGTTCACCAAATCGGCAAGCGTGATGCTTCGCCTCCGAGCCCATCGGCTTTGTGCGCCCGCCACGACAACGCTTGGGTCATCATAGAGAACTTCGAAGCTGAATTTCTCGTCTGGAACGAGGCCCCCTCGCAGTGGTGCGATCGCAAGGTCGACATTGCGCTCGCTCAGTTCATGGAATGGGGCATCCGGTTGAGTGACCACGAGATGAAACACGATGCGCGGATGGCGCCGGGAGAGCCGATCGACGACGCGGGAAACAAAGCTCGCGGCTAGAAAGGCGCCGCTTCCGACCCGCACCTCGCCAACCGTAGGATCGGCGAGAAACTCTATGCCCTTGATGCCCTGGTGCAGGTCATCGAATACGGCCGCTCCGCAATCGAGCAAAGCACGGCCGTACTGGGTTGGCTCGATGCCCTGACGGTTGCGGTCAAGCAGTTGCACGCCAAGGATGCGTTCCAGCTCTGCGATCGATCTGGAAATCGAAGGTTGGTTGCTGTTGAGATGCGCGGCGGCTTTCCGCATGCTGCCGGCCTGCACAACCGTCATGAGGATATGCAGGTCCTGCAGCTTGATTCGGCGCCTGATGTGATCGCTCAGTTGCATGATCTGCCCTGATACATTCCTGCTATCGCCTGATCGAAAAATAGCATTATTCCCGTATCATGGCAGTCGTTATTCTTGCCTCGGAGTTCGATGAATAACCGACCGCTCGCGCCTTACGACGCAAGCCGAAGGCCCGAGGAGAACGCCATGGAGCTTCCGCGTCGTCAGTTTCTCAATCTGGCAGTCGGTGCTGCCGCGCTTCCGGCCGCGACGCGGATCGCAAGGGCGCAATCCTATCCGTCGCGTCCGATCACGGTCGTCGTACCAGCGGCTGCCGGAGGCCCGACTGACACCATCATGCGCATCATCGCCGAGCGGATGCAGGGCTTTCTCGGTCAACCTGTCATCATGGAAAACAACGGGGCCGCCGGAGGGACACTCGCCGTCGGCCGCGTCGCGCGGGCGGCACCAGATGGCTACACCGTTGGCGTTGGCCAATACGCCAACTACGTGCTCAATGGTGCGACTTATCCGCTTCAGTACGACCTATTGAAGGATTTCGCCCCCGTCGCACTGCTTACGACCAACCCCGCATTGATCGTCGCAAAAGCTGCCACGCCGGCAAAGGATTTGAAGGAGCTAATCGTTTGGCTCAAGGCTAACCCGGGCAAGGCGTCGGCCGCAACGGCGGGCGCGGGCAGCCCATCGCACGTCGCCGCCGTTTTCTTTCAAAATTCCGTCGGCACCAGCTTTCAGTTCGTGCCCTATCGCGGAAATGCGCCCGCCATGCAGGACTTGGTGGCCGGCGAAATAGACGTGTTCTTCGACAGCCCAGGCAATTGTTTAGCGCAAGTGCGTGCCGGCCGAATAAAGGCCTATGCGGTCACGGCGAAAACGCGAATTCCGTCTGCTCCCGATATCCCAACGGTCGATGAAGCCGGTGCGCCGGGGCTATACATGTCGAATTGGCATGGTCTTTGGGTTCCAAAAGCCACGCCGAAAGACGTGATTGCGAGGCTTAACGCGGCTGTCGTGGATGCTCTGGCCGATGCATCCGTGCATTCGCGGTTCGCCGATCTCGGGCTGGAAACTTTCCCGCGCGAACAACAGACGCCGGAGGCGCTCGGCGCATTTCAAAGGGCGGAGATTGAGAAGTGGTGGCCGATTATCAAAGCGGCCGGCATCAAGGCGGAGTGAATGTCGGCGCTGACGGCTTTCCTCGATCACAACACAAATCAATGTGGTCTCGAATGCTGCAATGGGCTGTCCATGTCGGAGATGGTACTAGAACTGCCAGCAGGACGTGCCGAAGTCTCCCGCACGCGGCGCTGCGCAGGGGGACACGTCATGAAACTTCCCCACCGAAGGCAATTTCTGCATCTGGCCGCCGGCGCTGCTGCGCTGCCGGTCCTTCCACGCATCGCGAAGGCGCAGGCCTATCCATCGCGGCCGGTGCGCATCATCGTCCCCTTTCCGGCAGGGGGCGGGGTAGACCTCGCCGCACGGCTCACGGGTCAATGGCTGTCGGAACGGCTTGCCCGGCAATTTGTTGTCGAAAATCGCGTGGGCGCCGGCGGCAATATCGGCACGGAGGCGGTCGTGAAAGCACCGCCCGATGGCTATACACTTCTCCAAGTTGCCACTCCGAACGGGCTTAACGCCGCACTCTATCCAAATCTCAATTTCGATTTTGCCCGAGACATCGTGCCGATCATCGGCGTCATGCGGACATCGTATGTAATGGTGGTGCACCCCTCGGGGCCAGCCGCAACCATTCCCGAATTCATCGCCTACGCGAAGGCCAACCCCGGCAAGGTCAACATGGCGTCCGCCGGCAACGGGACGCCACACCACATCTTTGGAGAACTGTTCAAGATGATGGCCGGGATCGATTTGACTCACATCCCCTACCGGGGCGGGGCGCCCGCAACGACCGACCTGCTGGGCGGCCAAGTGCAAGTGATTTTCAGTCCCCTGCAGGAGTCAATTGAATACATCAAGGCCGGCAAGCTGCGCGCGTTGGCGGTGACGACAGCAACCCGCCTGAACGTGTTGCCGGACGTCCCGACGGTGGGAGACTTTCTGCAGGGTTTTGAAGCTTCCGGTTGGCAGGGGATCGGAGCCCCCAGGAACACGCCTGACGAGATAATCGACAAGCTCAACCGAGAGATCAACGCCGGTCTTGGCGATCCGAAAATCATCGCACGGGTCGCGGAGTTGGGCGGTACCGTGCTCGGTGGTGCGCCTACCGCCTTTGGAAGGATTATCTCGGACGACATCGAAAAGTGGAAGAAGGTGGTCAAGTTCGCAAACATCAAACCGGACTAACCCTGCGCCCGCGACATTCCATAATTCCGTTCGGCGAATCCGGCTCCATCATCGACCGATGATGCCGCGCGCACTTCGCGGGGCGCCGTCGCCCCTTCGAGCCGCGCGAGCATGAAATCGATCTCGGCGGCGGTCTCGCGCGACACGCGGGGGCCGGGCTTGCGCTGGGCATCGGTCGCGAGCACGCCGCGCCGCCACAGCACGTATTTGCGCACCGCGAGGCCGGCGCCGGGCTGCTGCTCGTAGCGCACCAGCGGCAGGTGGGCGTCGAACAGGTCGTGCGCCTCGCTGCGCCGTCCCGCGGCCATCAGCCGGCACACGTCGACCAGCATTTCCGGGAAGGCGTAGCCGGTCATGGCGCCGTCGGCGCCGCGGGCGAGCTCGAAGGGGAGGAAGATTCCGCAGTTGCCGGACAGGATCGAAAGCCGCCGCATGCCGTGCTTCTCCCGCGCGCGCACGGCGGTGATCTTGTCGAGGCCGGGCCAGTCCTCGTGCTTGAGCATGACGCAGGTCGGGCAGGTCGCGGCGACGCGCTCGATCACCGACACCGGGATGAAGAGGCCGTTCGCCTGCGGGAAGTCCTGCAGCGCGAACGGCGTGCTGCCGATCGCTTCGACGCAGTTCTGGAAATAGGTGACGATGGCATCGTCGCCCTTGAGCCCGCCCGGCGGCGCGATCATCACGCCGGCGGCGCCGAGGTCCATCACGGCCTTGGTCAGCGCGGCGAGCGAGGCGAGGCCGGGCGACGACACCCCGACCACGACCGGCAGCTTGCCGGCGCGCGCGATGACGCGGCGCGTGAACGCGATCGCCTCCTCGTGGGCGAGCTTCGGCGCTTCGCCCATCACGCCGAGGATGGTGATGCCGTCGACACCGGTTCCGGCATAGTAGTCGATCAGCCGGTCGGTGCCGTCGAGGTCGAGCGCGCCGCGATCGTCGAACGGCGTGACCGAAATGACGTAGACGCCGCGTGCGGATTCATCGAGCATCGCAATCTCCCGCGAGGACCTTTGGTCACGATAACGGCACGCCGCTTGCTGGCAAGAGGAAACCGCTCACGCTTCCGGAACCGGAGACAGGCCCATGCAACACCCCGTTTTTCGCGCGTTGCTTGCCATCGGTGCGGCTCTTGCCGCACACGCGGCGCTCGCCCAGGAGCCGCCGCTGCGGACCGGGGTGGACGGCACCTTTGCGCCGCATGCCTTCCCCAATCTCGCCGGCGGCATCCAGGGCTTCAATGTGGACCTGGCCAACGAGATCGCCCGGCGCCTCAAGCGCCGCATCGAGATCGACGCGACCCAGTTCTCCGGCCTCGTGCCCGCGCTGCAGGCCGGCACCTATGATTTCATCGCGGCGCCGGTGACGGTCACCAAGGAGCGCGCCGACAACCTGCTGTTCACCGAGGGCTATCTCAACACCGACTTCCAGTTCGTGGTGAAGAAGGACGCGCCGGAGATCACCCGCCTCGAGGACCTCAAGGGCAAGGTGATCGCGGTCAACAAGGGCTCGGCCTACGATTCCTGGGGCCGCGAGCTCGCCGACAAGATCGGCTGGACGATCGAATCCTACGGCACCAACACCGATGCGGTGCAGGCGGTGATCTCGGGCCGCGCCTACGCCAACGTCGCGGGCAATACCGCAGTCGCCTGGGCGGCGAAGAACAACCCGGCGATCAAGCTGTCGTACCTCTATTCCACCGGGCTCGTGTGGGCGACGCCGGTGCGCAAGGACAATGCCGAGCTGCGCCGCAAGCTCGACGTCGCGATCGAATGCATGAAGCGCGACGGCACGATGGCGAAAATGCACGAGAAGTGGTTCGGCACCAAGCCGGCGCCGGGCTCGGCCGCCGCGACGATCTATCCGGGCTACGGCGTGCCCGACATGGGCAACTACGATCCGACGCCGCACGAGCCGGCCTGCTCGTGACGCGCCGCGCGACCTCGCCGGTCATCTGAGAAAGGCCGACATGGCGCCGCGCACCCCGATTCTCGAGGTCCGGGCCCTGCGCAAATCCTTCGGCGGCACCGAGGTTCTCAAGGGCATCGATCTTGCGGTCGAGCCGCAGGAACACGTGTTCATCATCGGGCCGTCCGGCTCCGGCAAGAGCACGTTCCTGCGCTGCCTCAACCGGCTGGAGGAGCCGACGAGCGGCTCGGTGGTCGTCGACGGCGTCGATCTCCTCGATCCCAAGACCGACATCAACGCCATGCGGCGGCGCATCGGCATGGTGTTCCAGGCCTTCAACCTCTATCCGCACATGACGGCGCTCGGCAACGTGACCTTGGCGCTGCGCAAGGTGATGCGCCTTCCCGGCGCGCAGGCCGAAGCGGCCGGGCTCGCGGCGCTCGACCGCGTCGGGCTCGCGGACAGGGCGCGCGCCTATCCGAGCGAGCTCTCCGGCGGCCAGCAGCAGCGCGTCGCCATCGCCCGCGCCATCGCGCTGGAGCCGAAGATCATGCTGTTCGACGAGCCGACCTCGGCGCTCGATCCCGAGCTTGTCGGCAGCGTGCTCGCGGTGATGCGCGATCTCGGCGCCTCCGGCATGACCATGGTGGTGGTGAGCCACGAGATGCGCTTCGCCCGCGAGGCCGCCGCACCGCGTCGTCTTCATGGAGGACGGCCGCATCTGCGACGAGGGCCCGCCGGCCCGGATTTTCGGCCCCGAGGCCAACCCGCGGGCGCGGGCGTTTCTCTCGGGTATTGCCTGGCATTAGCGCGTGGCGCGTAGGCCCGTATGGGCGCAAGAAGCGAAGCGCATTGCGCCGTCCCGACGTCAGCGGCGCAATAAAGCGATTGCGCCCTACGGTCCTCCTTGCACGCGCGGAGGAGGGTGCCTCACAGCAGTGCGCAGGAGCGGGCGGTGCAATAGCACCGTTATCGCGCTGTCATCCGGCGCCAAATTCTACTTTGCATGGGGTTGTTCCTCACAAAACGAAGGCGGCGTTTTTCTTTTCGAAGGCGCGCCTGCGGAGAAGCGACGGCCGCCGGTCGTGCCATAGTGCCGCCCATGGACCGCGGCGCGCTCTTCCTCGACACCTTCTTCAAGCCCGATCTCATCGTTCGCTACCTGCCGGACATCCTCAAGGGCATGGTGGTGACGGTCGAGATCGCCCTCTTCGTGGTCGTCACCGGCATCGCGCTCGGCCTTGCGCTGGCGCTGGTGCGCAGCCTGCGCTCGCGGCTCCTCAACCTGCCGATCATCGTCTTCGTCGATATCGCCCGCACGCTGCCGCCGCTCGTCGTCGTGCTCATCGTCTATTTCGGCCTGCCCAATGTCGGCATCGTGCTGCCGAGCTATGCGGTGCTGTGGCTCGTGCTGTCGCTGCTGCTCGCCGCCTTCGCCGAGGAGATCTTCTGGGCCGGCATTCTCTCGGTGCGCCAGGGCCAGTGGGAGGCGGCGCGCTCGACCGGGCTCACCTACGCGCAGACGCTGTTTCACGTCGTGCTGCCGCAGGCGGTGCGGCTCACCGTGCCGCCGCTGACCAACCGCACCATCGCCATCACCAAGAACACCGCGCTCGGCACCGTGATCGGCGTGCCGGAAATCCTCAACCAGGCGACCACGGCGGAGAGCTTCTCGCTCAACGCGACGCCGCTGATGATGGGGGCGATCGCCTATCTCGTGCTGTTCGTGCCGGTGGTGATGTTCGGGCGCTATCTCGAAACGCGGTTTGCCTGGAGGCGCGCCTAGATGGACGCGCTGATCGCGCAGTTCTTCAACCTCGACATCATGGCGCAGGCGGCGCCGCTGATCCTGCGCGGCCTCGGCATGACGCTTGCTCGTCTGCGCCGCGGTGGTGCCGCTCGGGCTCGCCGGCGGGCTGATGGTCGCGCTCGCCGGCCGTGCGCATTCGCGCGCGGTGCGGTTCGCCGTGGCGGCGCTGATCGACCTCTTCCGCGCCGTGCCGCCGCTGGTGCTGCTGATCTTCGTCTATGCCGGGCTGCCGTTCGCCGGCGTGCGGCTCTCGCCCTTCGCCGCGGTCTGCGTCGCGTTCTTTCTCAACACCTCGGCCTATTACGGCGAGATCTACCGCGCCGGCCTCGACAGCGTCGGCGCCGGGCAGCGCGAGGCGGCGCGCTCGACCGGCCTGACCGCGTGGCAGGCGATGGCCTTCGTCGTGATCCCCCAGGCCGTGCGCAACGTGTTGCCCGACCTCGTGTCGAACACGGTGGAGGTGGTCAAGCTCACCTCGCTCGCGAGCGTGGTCGCGCTTCCCGAAATGCTCTATTCCGCGGACATGGCGCGCTCGGTCACCTACAATTCGTCGCCCATCGTGCTTGCGGCGCTGATCTATCTCGTGCTGCTGTGGCCGGTGGTGCGGCTCGTGAGCCGGATGGAGCACCGGCTCGGCGGGTGAGACGCACGGACACCGGGGAACTACCGATGCGCAACATCAAGGTCGCCGCCGCCCAGCTCGGCCCGATCCAGAAGGCCGACTCGCGCCAGGCCGTCGTCGCGCGCATGCTCGACCTCGATGCGGCAGGCCGAGGGCTGCGACCTCATCGTCTATCCCGAGCTCGCGCTGACCACGTTCTTCCCGCGCTGGTACTACGAGGACCGCAGCGACGCCGACATCTGGTTCGAGCGCGAGATGCCGAACGCCGCGACGCGGCCGCTGTTCGAGGCGGCGAAGCGCGCCGGCATGGCGATGAGCTTCGGCTATGCCGAGCTCACGCCGGACGGGCATCATTTCAACACCTCGATCCTGGTCGACAAGGCGGGCGCCATCGTCGGCAAGTACCGCAAGGTGCATCTGCCCGGCCACGACGAATTCGATCCGGCGCGCGCGCCACCAGCATCTGGAGAAGCGCTATTTCGAGCCGGGCGACCTCGGCTTCCGCGCCTGGCGCATGCTCGGCGGCGTGTTCGGCATGTGCATCTGCAACGACCGGCGCTGGCCGGAGACGTTTCGCGTGCTCGGCCTGCAGGGCGCCGAGATGGTGGTGCTCGGCTTCAACACGCCGTCGGTCAACTCGCAGAAGGGCGGCGAGGGCCTCG
Organism: uncultured Alphaproteobacteria bacterium; assembly: GCA_963793985.1. Classification (GTDB taxonomy): domain Bacteria; phylum Pseudomonadota; class Alphaproteobacteria; order Rhizobiales; family Xanthobacteraceae; genus JAJPKK01. The sequence continues at coordinate 14,725 of CAWCCG010000026.1, forward strand.
CCAAGCGCATGTTCCACCACAAGCTCTCGCTCCAGGCCGGCGCCTACCAGAACTCGACCTGGGTGGTGGCGGTCGCCAAAGCCGGCGTCGAGGACGGCCACCACTGCATCGCCGGCACCGTCATCGTCGATCCCGACGGCGAGATCGTCGCGGAGACCAGGACCGAGGACGACGAGCTGCTGATCCACGATTGCGATCTCGACGCGACGCGGTTCGGCAAGGAGACGATGTTCGACTTCGCGCGCCACCGGCGGACCGAGCACTACGGTTTGATCGTGTCGCAGACCGGCATCGTCCCGCCGAAGGGGTAGGGCGCTCGTCCCGAGAGCGCGCGAACATACAGACCTCATCCTGAGGAGCCGTCCGAAGGCACGGCGTCTCGAAGGATGGCCCCAACTGCTGCGGCCTGTGGCCGTCCTTCGAGACGCGTGCTTCGCGCGCTCCTCAGGACGAGGTCGCACGGAATTATCGACGCGCTACAGCATCTGCGCCTGCACGGTGCCGATCGCCATCGCGACGGCCGCCTGGGTCGGGTCGATCACCGGCACGCCGAGCGCGGCTTCGAGGGGGCGGCGGTGGCGCGCCATGCCGGCGCAGCCCATGACGACGACGTCGGCGCCGTCCTGTTCGATCAGCGCACGGCCGACCGTCTCCATGCGGGCGAAGGTGTTCTCGCCCGACGCGGTCTCGGCGACGCTCATCTCCAGCGCCCTCTCGCCGGCGAGCCGGCCGTCGAGCCCCATCTGCCGCAGATAGCGGCGGTGGCGGGCGACCGACTTCGCCGCGATCGCGATGATGCCGAAGCGGTCGCCGCGGGAGAGCGCGGTGAGCACGCCGCATTCGTTGATGCCGAACACCGGCCGCCGCGTCGCCTCGCGGCACACATGGAGGCCGGGATCGCTGAAGCACGCGATGACGAAGGCGTCGGCCGCGTTGTCCTGCTCGACCAGCCGGCGCAGCGGCAGCGTGACCTGCTCGACGTCCTTCTGCGTTTCGATGCCGAACGGCCCTTCGGCGAGCGTCGTGCAGCGGATCGACGGGCCGTCGGCGAGGCGCAAGGTCGCGAGCGCGGCATCGAGGCCGGCGGTGACCGCCGGGTTCGAATTCGGGTTGATGACCAGGATGTCCGCACGTGCCATGGCCGCGCCCTCACGATGATCACGCTTCTCGATGATCGCCTTGTCAAATTACAACGATTTGTAGGATGGGTAGAGCGAAACCGCCCTGAGCGAGAAGTTCCTGCCGGAGACCGTTCCATGTCCACGAAGCCCTACGACCTCGTCCTGCGCGGCGGCACCGTCGCGACCGCCTCCGCGGTGTTCCCGGCCGACGTGGCGATCGACGGCGAGACCATCGTAGCGGTCGGCCGCAATCTCGGGCCGGGCGTGCAGGATATCGACGTGCGCGGCAAGCTGGTGCTGCCCGGCGGCATCGACAGCCACGCCCATATCGAGCAGGTCTCGGCGGCCGGCATTCTCAATGCCGACACCTTCGAGAGCGCCACCGTGTCGGCGGCGTTCGGCGGCACCACCACGGTGATCCCGTTCGCCGCCCAGCACATCGGCATGAAGCTCGACGAGGTGGTCGACGCCTATCACGCGCTCGCCAAGAAGGGCGCGGTGATCGACTACGCCTTCCACATGATCATCGCCGATCCGACCGAGGCGGCGCTCAGGGATCACGTCCCGAAGCTGGTGAAGGCGGGTCATGCCACCATCAAGGTGTTCATGACCTACGACCGCATCAAGCTCGACGACATGCAGCTGCTCGACGTGCTCCAGGCCGCGCGCGACAACCGCGCGCTCGTCTGCGTGCATGCGGAAAACCACGCGATGATCTCGTGGACCGGCAAGCGGCTCGTCGCCAACGGCTACCGCGCGCCGCGCTATCACGGGGTGAGCCATCCGCGCGGCGGCGAAACGGAGGCCTTCAACCGGATCATCGCGCTCGCCGCTTTCATCGACCAGCCGATCATGATCTTCCACGTGTCGACCGCCGAAGGCGCGGCGCGGATCAGGCAGGCGCGCGGGGAGGGGCTCAAGGTCTTCGCCGAGACCTGCCCGCAATATCTCTTTCTCACCGCGAACGACCTCGACCGCCCCGGGCTCGAAGGCGCGAAATGGATCTGCAGCCCGCCGGTGCGCCATCCGTCGGACCAGGAAGCGCTATGGCACGCGCTGGCGCTCGGCGATCTGCAGACCGTGTCGTCGGACCACGCGCCTTACCGGTTCGACGCGACCGGCAAGTTCGTCAACGGCGCCGATCCCGATTTCAAGGCGATCCCCAACGGCATGCCGGGCGTCGAGGCGCGGCTGCCGCTGCTGTTCGACGCCATGGTCAGCCAGGGCCGGCTGGGCTTGGAAAAATTCGTGTCGCTCGCGGCGACCGAGCCCGCGAAAATCTACGGCCTGCATCCGAAGAAGGGCGAGATCATCATCGGCGCCGATGCCGACATCGCGATCTGGGACCCCAAGCGCAAGGTGACGATCACGACGTCCGTGATGCACGACCGCGTCGGCTACACGCCCTATGAGGGCCGCACGGTGACCGGCTGGCCGGTGACGGTGCTCAGCCGCGGCCGCGTCGTGGTCGACGACGGCACCTTGCGCGCCGCGCCGGGCTCCGGCCGCTTCCTTCCCCGCGAGGCCGGCGCCGCCGCTGTGCCGACCGGCCGCCGCGGGCCCGAGTTCGATCCCGCGCAGAATTTCGGGGCGCGTATCTGAGCCGCGTGCGCGGGGCCGCTCCTCGCATTCGAACATCCGTTGGACGCTCGGAGCGGGCGGCGCACGCTCCCTCTCCCCGCATGCGGGGAGAGGGTCGGGGCGAGGGGGCGGTTCCACGAGTCTGAGCCTCGAGAGTATCCACTGAAGCTCAGACTCGCGACGCGGCCCCCTCACCCGGATCGCTGGCGCGATCCGACCTCTCCCCGCACGCGGGAGAGGCGAGGCATCGGCTCGCCATGTGAGCCAACGTACCGGGATAGCGATCCCGCTCACCATAAGCGGCGAAGGCGGTTGCCCCCGACGGGGCGCCGCTCCACATTGATGCATGGCACGTAGGCGCCGCATGAGCCGCGGCGCGGGCAACAGAGTTAACGGTTCGACATGAAGGCGCTCATCATCGGCGGCGGCATCGGCGGGCTGACGACCGCGCTGATGCTGCATGCCCGCGGCATCGACTGCGAGGTGTTCGAGCAGGCCGACGCGATGCGCGAGCTCGGCGTCGGCATCAACACGCTGCCGCATGCGATCAAGGAGCTCGCCGGGCTCGGCCTTCTCGAGCGCCTCGATGCGGTGGCGATCCGCACCCACGAGCTGTTCTACATGAACCGGTTCGGCCAGGAGATCTGGCGCGAGCCGCGCGGGCTCGAGGCCGGCTACGACGTGCCGCAATTCTCGATCCATCGCGGCCGCCTCCACGGCGTGATCTACCAGGCGGCGCGGGCGCGGCTCGGCGAAACCCGCCTCCACACCGGCCACCGGCTCGGCGCCTACTCGCCAGGACGAAGGCGGCGTCACCGCCTATTTCTTCGACCGCACCGGCCACCGCGCCACCGCGCGCGGCGACGTGCTGATCGGCTGCGACGGCATCCATTCCCGGGTGCGCGAGACGCTGTTTCCCGACGAAGGCGCCGCGAGATGGAACGGCATCATGCTGTGGCGCGGCGCCGTCGACTGGCCGGCCTTCCTCACCGGACGCTCGATGATCGTCGCCGGCGGCCTCGCGGCGAAGTTCGTCATCTATCCCATTGCCGAAGGGGCGCGGGCGGACCGCAAGCTCACCAACTGGGCGGTCACGGCGAGGACCGGCGACGGCAATTCGCCGCCGCCCAAGAAGGAGGACTGGTCCAATCCGGGCCGCATGGGAGACCTGATGCCGCATGTGCGGCGCTTCCGCATCCCCGTCGTCGATGCCCAGCACTTGATCGAGGCGACCGGCGAGTTCTGGGAATATCCGATGTGCGACCGCGATCCGTTGCCGCGATGGTCGCACGGCCGGGTGACGCTGCTCGGCGATGCCGCCCATCCGATGTATCCGGTCGGCTCGAATGGCGCGTCCCAGGCGATCCTCGATGCGCGCTGCCTCGCCGATCAGCTCAAGACCGCCGACAATGTCTTCGCGGCGCTGTGGGCCTACGAGCGGGAGCGGCTGCCGATGACGGCGCAGATCGTGCAGATGAATCGCAAGGGCGGGCCCGAAGGCGTCATCGACGTCGTCGAGGAGATCGCGCCGAACGGCTTCTCCGCGATCGACGATGTGCTGAGCTTCGAGCGCCGCCAGGCGATCGTGCGCGGCTATGCCTCGACGGCCGGATTCGCCAAGGAGCAGGTCAACCGGCTCGCCGCCGGCAAGGCGGCTTGAGCGAGAGGTTCGTGTCGTGGTCCGTATCGCGGATTACGCCGGCGGGGGCGGCAGAAACACGATCTCGTACTTGGCGGCGAGCGCCACCACCTCTTCGGGCTTCTGCTCCTTCATCGAGTGGATCGCCCAGAACAGGTCGTAGAGCCGGCGCGTCGGCGTCACCCAGAACAGGCACTTCACCGGCTGGTCCGACTTGTTGAACAGGCCGTGGGAAATCCCCATCGGGAGCCGGATCACGTCGCCGGCGGTCGCGAAGAAGTCGCGGCCGTCGATCAGGCAATCGATCCGCCCCTCGAACATGTAGATGAACTCGTCCTGGGTCGGATGGATGTGCGGCGGCACGAAGGTGCCGGGCGGAAACGTCGCATGCCAGGAGAACGACTGCTCGCTCACCTGCTTCGGCACGTAGGTCTGGCCGAGGATATTCCACACGATCCCGTCGATGCCGGTACTGGCCCGGGTCACTCCGGCGCTCATCGCCTGCATTGGTCCTTCTCCCCGCGTATTGCGGCCGTCCGGCGCGCTGTTGCGGCGCGATGCCGCGGCATTGAACCACGATCTCAGCACAGCAGAAACGATCCCGTGCGGCACCAACGGCTCCGTCTTGGGTGCCGACCATAGCGACCGGCACGAAAGTCGCCTTCACAAGCTTGGTATTAAAGTTAAGATCGCCGCAATAGGCGGAACGCCGGTTGAAAAACGGCGCCGCCGGTTATCCGAATTGCGAATTGGGCATGCCCGAAAAATCGGCGATTTTTCGGGCTCATGCTCTGGGAGACCACGATGAAGACTTTGATTTCGACCCTTGCGATCTCGATGCTTGCGATTTCGATGCTCGCGGCGATCGCTCTTTCGTCCGGCGCGGCGAGCGCGCAGGAGAAGCTCAAGATCGGCCTGATCACGACGCTGTCGGGACCTCCCGCGGCGCTCGGCCAGCAGCAGCGCAACGGCTTCACCCTCGCGCTCAAGGCGCTCGGCAACAAGCTCGGCGGCCGCGACGTCGAGCTCCTCGTCCAGGACGACGAGCTCAAGCCCGACGTCGCGGTGTCCAAGGTCAAGACCTTCGTCGATCGCGACAAGGTCGACTTCGTGGTCGGCCCGGTGTTCTCCAACATCCTGCAGGCGATCCTCAAGCCGGCGACCGACGGCGGCGCGTTCCTGATCAGCCCGAACGCCGGCACCTCGAATTTCGCCGGCCCGGAGTGCAACCCCAACCTGTTCGTCACCTCCTACCAGAACGACCAGAACCACGAGGTGCTCGGCAAATATGCGCAGGACAAGGGCCTGAAGAAGGTCTTCATCATGGCCCCGAACTACCAGGCCGGAAAGGACGCGCTCGCCGGCTTCAAGCGCTACTTCAAGGGCGACGTCGTCGACGAAGTCTACGTGCCGCTCAACCAGCTCGACTATTCGGCGGAAATCGCCCGGATCGCCGCGGCGTCGCCGAACGCGATCTTCGTCTTCCTGCCCGGCGGCATGGGCGTGAATTTCGTCAAGCAGTTCCGCCAGGCCGGGCTTGCCGACAAGATCACGTTCCTGTCGGCCTTCACGGTCGATGAATCGACGCTGCCGGCGCAGCAGGATGCCGCGCTCGGCTTCTTCGGCGGCGCCAACTGGGCGCCCAATCTCGACAATCCGCAGAACAAGGCGTTCGTCGCGGCCTACGAGAAGGAATACAACGCGGTGCCCGGCAGCTACGCCTTCCAGGCCTATGACGCCGCGCAGCTCATCGACAGCGCGCTCAAGGCGACCAAGGGCTCGACCGCCGACAAGAACGCGCTGCGCGCCGCTCTGATGAAGGCCGACTTCAAGTCGCTGCGCGGCGACTTCCGCTTCAACACCAATCACTATCCGATCCAGGACTTCTACCTCGTCAAGGTGGCGAAGCGCGCCGACGGCAAGTACGAGACCGAGATCGCGCAGAAGGTGTTCGAGAACTACGCCGATCCCCACGCCAAGGACTGCAAGATGAAGTGAGGCGCTCTCCCTCCCCGTCTTCGGGGAGGGCAGGGTGGGGCTCTTCTCTTCGCGTTGCGCTAAGGACCTCGCTAAGTAAGCAAGGACCCCACCCTGCCCTCCCCGAAGACGGGGAGGGAAAAGCAAGATCTCCATGTCCGCGACGCTTCTCCTCGTCCAGACCCTCAACGGCCTCCAGTTCGGCGTGCTGCTGTTCCTGATCGCGGCCGGGCTGACGCTGGTGTTCGGCGTGATGGACTTCGTCAATCTCGCCCACGGCGTCCAGTACATGCTCGGCGCCTATCTCGCCGTCATGTTCTACGGGCTGACCGGGAGCTTCCTCGCGGCGCTCGCGCTCGCGCTCCTCGCTTCGCTCGCCTTCGGCCTGCTGCTCGAATTCGCGGTGTATCGCCATCTCTATGACCGCGACCATCTCGACCAGGTGGTGGCGACGTTCGGCATCATCCTGTTCCTGAATCAGGGCGTGAAGATCGTGTGGGGCGCGGCGCCGCTGAGCCTGCCGATCCCGGAGCTGTTCTCCGGCACCGTCGTGCTGATGCCGGGGATCCTCTATCCGGTGTGGCGGCTCGTCATCATCGCCTGCGGCCTTGCGACCGCGGCGCTGCTCTATGTGCTGATCCGCTTCACCCAGGTCGGCATGCTGGTGCGCGCCGGCGCCACCAATCGCGGCGATGGTGTCGGCGCTCGGCGTCGACATCCGCCGCCTGTTCATGATCGTGTTCGGCTTCGGCACCATGCTCGCCGGCTTCGCCGGCGCGATGATCGCGCCGATCCTCTCGGTCGAGCCCGGCATGGGCGACACCATCGTGATTCTCGCCTTCGTCGTCATCGTCATCGGCGGCATCGGCTCGATCCGCGGCGCGTTCCTCGGCGCCATGCTGATCGGGCTCGTCGACACGCTCGGCCGCTCCTTCGCGGTCGACATCCTGCGGCTCTTCATGGCGCCGTCGCCGGCGCGCACGGTCGGGCCGGCGATCGCCTCGATGCTGATCTATCTCCTGATGGCGGTCGTGCTCTATCTGCGTCCGAGCGGCCTGTTTCCCGCGCGGGGCCGCTGAATGGCCGCACCGGCGGAGAGCAAGACGCCCGCGTTTCGCCTGTCCGCCGACATCGTCGTGCCGCTGGTCCTGCTCGCGTTCTTCGCCGCGGTCCCGCTCGCCGGCCGCCGGGCAGTCCTATCTCCTGAGCCTCTTCATGCGGATCATGATCTTCGCGATCGCCGCGATCGGGCTCGATTTCATTCTCGGCTACGGCGGCCTGATCTCGTTCGGCCACTCGGCCTTCATCGGGCTCGGCGCCTATGCCGTCGGCATTCTCGCCGCGCACGGCGTGCACGAGAGCGCGATCGCGCTTCGCCGTTGCGCTCGCCTCCTCGATGCTGTTCGCGTTCCTCACCGGGCTGGTCGCGCTGCGCACCAAGGGCGTCTATTTCATCATGATCACGCTCGCCTTCGCCCAGATGGCGTTTTTCACGGCGAGCTCGCTCGCGCCCTATGGCGGCGACGACGGCCTGACCATCCACATGCGCGACACCGTGCTCGGCTTGTCCCTGCTCGAGAATGCGTGGGCCTTCTACTATCTCGTGCTCGGCGCTCTCGCCGCGAGCTATGTCCTGTGCCGGGTGCTGCTCGACTCGCGGTTCGGCCGCGTGTTCCGCGGCACGCGGGAAAATCCCGCCCGCATGGCGGCGATCGGCTTCGACACCATGCGCTTCCGCCTCGTCGCCTACGTCGTCTCCGGCGTGCTCGGCGGGCTCTCGGGCTTTCTGCTCGCCAATGCCACCGACTTCGTCAGCCCGGCCTACATGTCGTGGCAGCGCTCCGGCGACCTCCTGATCATGGTGATCTTCGGCGGCATGGGCCGGCTCTACGGCGCGGTGATCGGGGCGCTCGCGTTTCTGCTGCTGGAGGAGCGGCTCGCCGATTTCACCGAGAACTGGAAGGTGATCTTCGGGCCGCTGCTGGTGCTCGTCGCGGTGTTCGCGCGCGGCGGCCTCGTCGGCGTCGCCGAGCGGCTGTGGAGGGCGCGCCGTGGCTGAGGCGGTCCTGCGCATCGAAGACCTGCGCAAGAATTTCGGCGCGCTCGCCGTCACCGATGGCGTGACGCTCGACGTCGCGCCGGGCGAGCTGCACGCGGTGATCGGCCCGAACGGCGCCGGCAAGACCACGCTGATCAACCAGATCTCCGGCTTCCTGGCGCCGCAGAGCGGCCGCATCCTCTTCGACGGCCGCGACATCACCGCGCTTCCGGTCGACGCCCGGGCGCGGCTCGGGCTTGCGCGCTCGTTCCAGATCACCTCGATCCTGCCGGGCTTCTCGGCGCTGGAGAATGTCGCGCTCGCGGTGCAGGCGCGGTCCGGTTCGAGCTTTCGCTTCTTCGGCCGCGCCGCGCGCGAGACGGCGCTCAACGGCCCGGCCCGGGCGGCACTCGAGGAGGTCGGGCTCGGCGAGCGCGCCGACGTGCCGGCGGGCGCCTTGTCGCACGGCGAGAAGCGCGCGCTCGAAATGGCGATCGCGCTCGCGATGGCGCCGAAGCTGCTGCTGCTCGACGAGCCGATGGCCGGCACCGGCCGCGAGGAGACCGAACGGCTCACCGCGCTGCTCGCGCGGCTCAAGGGCCGCTTCGCCATGATCCTGGTCGAGCACGACATGACGGCGGTGTTCGCGCTCGCCGACCGCATCTCGGTGCTGATCTACGGCCGCATCCTCGCGAGCGGCCCGCCGGACGACCGTGCGCAACGACCCCCAGGTGATCGCCGCCTATCTCGGCGACGAGATGGAGTAGGCGATGGCCGTCCTGCTCGAAGCCGAACATCTCGCCGCCGGCTACGGTCCGGCCCAGGTGCTGTTCGACGTCAACCTCAGCGATCGGCGAAGGCGAGGTGGTCACGCTGCTCGGCCGCAACGGCATGGGCAAGACCACGACCATTCGCGCGCTGATGGGGCTGCTGCAGCCGCGCGGCGGGACGGCGCGGTTCGCCGGCGTCTCGCTCGTCGGCCTGCCGCCCTATCGCATCGCGCAGCTCGGCCTCGGCCTCGTGCCCGAAGGCCGGCAGATCTTTCCGACGCTCACCGTCGAGGAGAACCTGATCGCGACCGCGGCGGCGCGGTTCGGCCCGCCGCGCTGGGAGCTGGCCGCGGTCTACCGGTTCTTCCCGGCGCTCGCCGAGCGGCGCGCCAACATGGGCAACGAGATCTCCGGCGGCGAGCAGCAGATGCTCGCCATCGGCCGCGCGCTGATGACCAATCCGAAGCTCCTCATCCTCGACGAGGCGACCGAGGGCCTTGCGCCGCGCATCCGCGCCGAGATCTGGGCGTGCCTCGGCGCACTCAAGCGCGAGGGCCAGGCGATCCTGCTGGTCGACAAGCATATCGATGCGCTGGCGAGGATCGCCGATCGCCACGTGGTGATCGAGAAGGGCAGGGTGGTGTGGAGCGGCAACTCCGCGGCGCTCGCGGCGGACGGCGAGGTGCGCGGACGTTATCTGCAGGTGTGACGCGCGGCGGTCGACGGTGGTGGGCCTCGCCATCGTCGACGCTGTCGCGCCGTCACCCCTCGGGGGTTGCCGACGCCGCCTCCCGGTTCGAGGCATCGAGCACCTCGCGCACCTTTGCGGCGAGCGCGTCGCGGCCGAACGGCTTCTGGATCAGCGAGAAGTCCGGAATCGAGGCGACCCTGGTGCACGATGGCGTTGCGCGAATATCCGGTCATGAACAGTACGGGAAGGCCGGGGCGGATCGCGCGCGCGGCATCGGCGAGCTGGCGTCCGTTCAGGCCCGGCATCACCATGTCGGTGAGCAAGAGGTCGATGTGGCGCTCGGGCTGCTCGATGAAGCGAAGGGCGTCCTTGGCGTCGGGGGCGACCAGCACGCGATAGCCGAGCTCGTCGAGGATTTCGCCGGTGTAGGAGCGCACGCCCTCGTCATCCTCGACGACCAGGATCGCCTCGCCCGCGCCGCCGTTCGCCCGCGGCTGGGCCGGCACCTCGGTGTCGGCCTTGTCCGGGATGCGGCGCGGCAGATAGATCTTCACCGTGCTGCCGTGGCCCTTTTCGCTGTAGATCTTCAGGTGGCCGTCGGACTGCCTGACGAAGCCGTAGACCTGGCTCAGCCCCAGCCCGGTGCCCTGACCCTCCTTCTTGGTGGTGAAGAACGGCTCGAAGGCATGCTCCATGACCTCGGGCGTCATGCCTTCGCCGGTATCGGTAACCGAGATCAGGACGTATTGACCCGCTTTGACGCCGTCCAATGTGCGGGCGTAGTCCTCGTCGATGAGCGCATTGGTCGTCTCGATCGTGAGCTTGCCGCCGTCCGGCATCGCGTCGCGGGCGTTGATCGCGAGATTGAGGATCGCCGCCTCGAGCTCGGCCGCGTCGACCTCGATCCGCCACAGCCCCGCACCGCCGACCGTTTCGATGTCGACCTTCTCGCCGAGCGAGCGCCGCAGCAGGTCCGACATTCCCGCGATCAGCCGATTGGCGTCGACCGGCCGCGGCGACAACGGCTGGCGGCGCGAGAATGCCAGCAGTTTCTGGGTCAGCTGCGCGGCGCGCTGGCCCCCCATCAGGGCGTTGCGCAGCGGCCGCTCGAGCGCGGCATCGGCGCATTTGCGCAGCGCGATGTCGAGGTTGCCGATGATGACGGTGAGCAGATTGTTGAAGTCGTGGGCGATCCCGCCGGTGAGCTGCCCGATCGCCTCCATCTTCTGCGACTGGCGCAGCGTCTCCTCGGCGGCGGCGCGCCGCGCCGCCTCGTGGTGGAGAGCCTTGGTGCGCATCAGCGTCAGCCAGGCGAGCGCGACGAGAAGGGCGGTCGCGGGCAGGCCGAAGAACAGATGGCTGCTCAGAAAGTCGAGCCACTCCCGTCGGATCTCGTCGACCGCTGATGCCGGTGCTCACGTAGAGCGGGAGGCCGTCGAGCTTGCGGACGGCGAACCGGCTGTACGACCCGTCGATCTGGGACACCGTCGTGTAGTAGCCGCCGTTCGGATTGCGCGCGATGCTCTGCATGAAGCCGCTGCCGGCATCGAGCTTGACGTCCATCGCCACCGGGCCGGGATAGCGGGCGAGGACGACGCCGTCGTCCCGGACCATCGCGTAGTTGCTGCCCTTCGACGCTCGCCAGGCGCTGGTAGAAATCGTGGAAGTCGCCCGGCCGAACCGAAATCATGACGACGCCGGCGAATGCTGCCGTCGGGATCGACGCGCCTTCGGCTCACCGCGAAGAATCGGCGCATTTTCCACTCGCGGGATGAGGATCCGTCCGACATAGGTGCCGGCGTCTTCGTCCGAGATGGGCGCGAAAATAATCGCGGTCCGACAGGTTCAGGTTCGGCGGCAGAGGACCATCGAACGAGGTCGCAAGCGGACGGCCGTCGCGATCGATGATCCAGATCTCGTTCACCGCCGAGAGCGCCTTCGCCATCTTCTTGAGCTGGCGATGCAGCGTTCTGCGAGTTGTGGATCTGCTTCGTCCGATCTGATCGCGCGTGATCGCTTCGATGCCGGCGAAGGTGACGTTGAGGGATTGGAAGACCTTCGCCACCTGCTCGCCGACGACATCGAGCGAGCGTTCGATCCGCTCGTCCGCGAGCGTGAAGCTCGTCCGGTAGGTGCTGATGGCGAGATAGGCGAACAGCGCGGCCGGCACCAGGACTGCCGACACCAGCATCCATCGCAGAAGACGAACGGTGCTCTGGGTTACGCGCTTCCATCTACTCGCCCGATCTTCACCGTCGATCGATCAGACCGCAGAGCTCGGCGTCCCCTGCAGTTTCGCTCGATTTTGGACGCGGGTTCCATCGCGCACCCGCGCCGGTCCGGCCGCGATGTGACCATCGCCGGCCATCTCCTCCCGACCCCCGCCGAGCCCTTCGAGAGGAGACCTCGGACGCGTCAAATGGTGGGCCATAAGTGTCCGCGGATTCAAGGCTCATCCGCGAACCGGGGCGGCCTTTCAACGACGAGGTGGTTCGCCGATCGGCCGAGATTTCCTTGCAGCAGAGCTTCGCGCCGCGATGGAGATGGCTTTCGATCGAGACGGTTTCGATGGGATGATTTCGGGTCGCCTGTCTCTTGCACGACGTCAGAACCGGCCGACATCGGTGGCCGGAGCCAAAGGAGGGCGATCATGCTGTCGTCCGTTGCCGAGATCGTTCGCGACCTTCTCATCTTCGTCGCCGTGATGACGGCGCTGCTGATCGCCTTCGTCGTGATCGTATCGAAGATGCCCGACACCAACCCGCTCAAGCGGGTGTTTTCGGCGCTGAGCTACCGGCTCGGGGCGACGCTCGCCGCGGGTGCGGTCGCCATACCGATCGAGCCGATACCCGGCATCGACATGCTCTACGACTTCGGCGTTCCGGTCGCGCTGATCTGGTACTGGTACACGTTCTTCAGGGATGCGCGCCGCCTCGCGGCCGAACCGCACCCGCCGCCGGGCCAGACACAGGTCACACAGGGACAGGTCACGCAGGGGCAGGTCACAAAGGGTCAGGTCACGCTGGAGAAACCGGTCACGCCGGAGAAACAGGCCGTACCCAAGGATCGGTGACGAAGCGCCGCTGGCTGCGGGCCTTTACCCATGCGGCGGGCCACCCTAGTCTCGCGTCATGAGAAAGCCGATCATAGCGCTGTGCGCGGTGCTGGCTTGCCTCGGTCTCTGGCCGCGGAGCGGTGTGGCGCAGTCCTATCCGTCCCGTCCAATCACCTGGTGGTACCGCTCGCGGCCGGCGGACCGATCGACACCATGGCCCGCATCCTCGCCGAGCCGATGCGCGCGGCACTCGGTCAGCCCATCATCATCGAGAACGTCACCGGCGCAGCCGGCACCGTCGGCACCGGGCGCGTCGCCCGGGCGGCGCCCGACGGATATACGCTCGAGGTCGGCTTCCTCGGCACGCATGTCTTCAACGGCGCGATCTACCAGCTCGGCTACGACATCGAGAAGGATTTCGAGCCGATCGCGCTGCTCTCCAGCAATCCCCACGTGGTGGTGACGCGGACTTCGCTCCCGGCGGCCGACCTCAAGGGACTGATCGCCTGGCTGCAGGCGAACCAGCAGAAGGTGTCCGCCGGATCGGCGGGCGTCGGCAGCTCGACCCATATGGGCGCGATCCAGTTCGGCACCCTGATCGGCGTTCGCATGGCGATCATCCCCTACCGCGGGGCGGCGCCCGCCATCCAGGACGTCATCGCCGGCCAGACCGACCTGATGGTCGACGTGCTGTCGAACTCGCTGCCGCACATCCAGTCCGGCAAGGTCAAGCCGTTCGCCGTCACCGCCGCCGCGCGGGTCGCTTCGGCGCCGGATATCCCGACCTTCGACGAGGCCGGGCTGCCCGGCTTCCACATGTCGACCTGGTACGCGCTGTTCGGCCCCAAGGGCATGCCGCGCGACGCCGTCGCGAAGCTCGAGACCGCCGTGCGCACGGCGCTCGCCGATCCTGCGGTGCAGCGGCGCTGTGCCGAGGTCGGCCTCGCGATCCCGCCGCCCGACCAGCAGACGCCGCAGGCGCTCGCGGCATTGCAGCGGGCCGAGATCGAAAAATGGTGGCCCATCATCAAGGCCGCGAACATCAAGCCGGAATAGTCGCGCTCTGTGCTGTGCGCGAGGCGCCAACGCTTGCGTGTTCGTTGTCGGCGCGCCGCGTTCAATCTTCGCCGAAATTGGCGAGTACCCGGCGTTTGAGAGCCGGCGCAGCACTTGCCGTGCGGAAGAACAGCTTGGCGAATCGAAAGCCGATGCCCTTGTCGCCGACCGCCTGCTTGAGCGCCTGCAGCGACGAGCGCACGGCGGCAAACCCGTAGTCACGCATCTGCTGCTCGTAGTCGTGGATCGCGGCCTCGATCGAAGTCTCACCCTTCGCCGCAGCGGCGAGCTTGCGGCACAACAGGGCCGCGTCGCGCAGCGCGATATTGGCGCCGATGCCGCGATAGGGCGTCATGCTGTGGATGGCGTCGCCGATCAGCGTGATCCGCCGCGACGGCCAGGACGCGATCGGCACCGAGGTCTTGATGGTCGTCACATAGAAGGTCGACGGGTCGGACGCGCAGACGAGCACGCTGTAGTCCGGGTGCCAGTTGCGGATGTGGTCGAGCACCAGCCGCTGCAGGTCGGGCGGTGCGAGCCGTTCGAGCGCGGTGCCGCGTTCGAGGTCGGCGCGCGGGCCGCTATAGGCCCAGAACACGTAGCTCGTGGTGTTGTCGGAGAGAGCGTTTCCGTCGACGTGTCCTGCCTCGCGATCGCCGGCGGGCGCGGCCGGCACCACCGGCGCATTTGCCGCGAATTCGTGCAGTCCGACGAACATGCTGCGCCGTCCCGGCGACATCACGAGCCCGCTGCCGTCGAGGATGCGTGGCGGCAGCCGGCGGCGATTGTCTGCGGTCAGCATGGCTTTCGCCGCAATTCCGACCACGCCGGTATCGATGCGCTGGGCCTCGGGCAGGAACTGCTGGCGGACGCGGGAGTTGCCGCCGTCGGCGCCGACCAGCACGTCGCACGTCGCGGTGCTGCCGTCGGCGAAATGAAGAACGATGCCTGTCGTCAGTTTCCTCGTAGCGTGTGAACGTCTTGCCGAATTGAACGATGTCGTCGAGGCGGGCCAGCAGGATCTGCCGCAGCGTGATGCGGCTCGCAGTGCGGTTCTGCGCGACGGCGTCCGACCCGCCGGTAAAATCGAACGAGAGCAGCTCTTCCATCTTCTCGGTGAGAAAGCGAAAGCGTCGACGATCGGCGCTGCAGGTCGCCGCGAAAAGCTCGAACAGGTCGGCGGGCAGGCAGTCGTGCAGCGCCGTGCTCCCCTTGGGGCTGATGCGAATGCGGAAGCCCTGCAGACGATCGGTCGGCGTGGTGTCGCGTTCGAAGAGCGCGACGCTCACGCCCGCCTTCTTCAGACCCTGCGCGAGAGCAAGGCCGCCGATCCCGCCGCCGACGATGCCGACGTGAAAGCTGTTGTTCGTCATGTCTTGCCTCCTGAACGCTTGCTTTTGGTGCGCCGCTTTGGGCGCCGATCGGGCGCATCCGCAGCACGGTGTTCGGGTTTGCTCGCGGCGGGCGCCTTCTCCCGCGGCATCAGCCACGCTTCGATCGCCGCGAAGATGGCGTCGAGCTGGGCACGCGGCAGCCGCAGGCAGTTTGCGCCGGTCATGGTGGCGACGAAGAGCGCCGCGGCCGCGGCCGGGTCGAGATCGCTGCGGAACACGCCGTCCTCGATCCCCGCCGCGAGAAAGCGCTCGATCCCGTATTGCCAGTGTCCGAACAGCGGCTCGATGATCTTGCGGATCGCGGGATCGCGCCGCCCGCGCAGCTGCAGCTCGAAGAGCACCGCGCCGAGCTCCGGGCGCTCGCTGCTGTAGAAATGCGAGTCGGCGAATTCCTGGTGCAGCCGGTCGAGCGCCGCTTTGCCGGTCGAGGCGACCGGCGGCGCGTGCAGCGTGATGAACTGCGAGGCGAGGTAGTCGGCGACCCCGCCGATGAGCGCCTCCTTGGTCGGGAAGTAATAGTGCAGCGTGGCGATGTTGACGCCGGCGCGGTCGGCCACGCTGCGCGTCCGCAGCCCCTCGAAGCCGTCGGCAGCGAGACAGGCGAACGCGGCGCGCACCAGGCTGTCGCGGCGCTCGTCGCCCCCCGGCCGTACGGTCTTCTTCGCCATCGTTCCCCACCTTGTCAATCAATCAGTTGATTGAATAACCGATGCGGACGAAATCGTCAAGTGCGGCGTGTTCTATGCCGAGGCGGGGGGCTGACGGTGGGCGGTCGCTGGTTCCCTGTTCGGTGTGACCGCATACAGCCGCCGCGCCGCGGGGGCCGCCCGTGATGTCCGGTCGTCGGGGTGATGCGGACGCCCGCCTGTGCGCTAGCAAGCTCGGCACAACGGCGTGTTCTGGACATGCCGTAGCCGAACCAGCGCTGGTAGAAAGGACAAACCCGGAGCAGCCGCTGACCGTGTTAGAAAATAAGGGGGCACGACGAGCGGGCCCCCCCGTGGTCAACCTATGCTTTCGGCGCCGACGAGATTGTTACCTGCCATCGGCAGCAGTAACCGCGACGTTTAGTGGCCGTGGCTGGCACAGTAGGCAAGAACGTCGGACATGGTGAATTTTCTACCGGTCGAGGGGGCGGTCATTTTTAATCCGCCACGCACACATGCACCGTGGCCGGTCCCGTCATTGCGCGAATACTTTCCACCTTTCCCTGCGGCTTGGACGCTGATGGGGAAAGCGAGGGCGACAGAAGCGGCCAGAGCGGCCAAAAGGACGAACTTCTTCATGAACTGATCCTCCCAAATGCTGCGCGAAAACATGCGTGGACGAAGGCAACGAAGGAGAGTCGGCTAAGTCGTGATGGTTATTTTGAGTTCATCGTTGAAGAAGAAACTCGTATCCACGGATAAGAAATTACGACATAGCGCCCGCCGCAGGCATAATGGCTGTGGTGAATAGCGGGACTCGGCACGACCCCGGGCAGCTCGAAATGGAACTTATATCAAGATCGCGGGCTGTCAAACGTCCTTGCGCGTCACTCCTCGTTGCAACCAACGAAATCAGACGAGCATGAAATTTTTGCGGACGTGCGCGTGCGGCGACGGCGCTGGGATCGGCGAATTCCTGGTGCAGCCGGTCGAGCGCCGCTTTGCCGGTCGAGGCGACCGGCGGCCGTGCCGTGATGAACTGCGAGGCGCGGTAGTCGGCGACCCCGTCGATGAGTGCCTCCTGGTCGGGAAATAATAGTGCAGCGTGGCGACGTTAGCCGGCGCGGTCGGCCACGTGCGCGTCCGCAGCCACTCGAAGCCGTTCGCGGCGAGGCAGGCGACGCAGGCGCGCACCGGCTATCGCGGCGCTCGTCACCCCCTGGGCGTACGGTCTTCTTCGCCATCGTTGCCCACCTATCAATCAATCAGTTGATTGGATCGCCGATGCGAGCGAAATCGTCAAGTGCGGCCCTCTCTTCGGGGCGGGCGCGTCTGCCGAGGGTGATCGCAGGTTCGGATCATCCGGCCCCTCTGCGCAGCGATATCGCGCCGGGGAAACCAATCGGAACGCAAATCAGGCACCCGCTCCTGTCTATACCGAGGTAAGGCGTTTTCCTCGCACGATACGGTCAATCGCTTAGTGGACGACTATTCGCGACGCGACAGGAGGACAGGTCGGAGTGCCTCCACCAATGCAGCGGAAGCAAAAAGGTCGCTCGACGGCACTCATCCCCATGTTAGCGCCAAGCATCTTCCCCTGTATCTCGAACTCGATTACAAACGCGACACCCGCAAGGTCACTCGTGGCGCTCGCACCGCAAGCGGTATCAAACTCATCGAAGGCAAGCGCCTGATGCTACGCGATCCGAAGTAGGAGCGACCGTCGTCATGAATTTAATTGATCCACTAGAACCAGAATTCGACGAGAACGGACGAATCATCGATTACGTTACAAACGATCTTCTAGAGGATCGGCCGGAAGAGCGCATTCGCCAAAGGCTAGAGCGTCTTTTGCACATTCAATATGATTACCCGAAGAACAGGATAGCGCGCGAGAATTCCCATTTTTCACGGGAGCAGTGAAGTTCGCGATGCTGAGGGAAGGCCGGTCCGCGCAGACGTTGCGGTATTCAGGAGCGTTGAAGCGGCGCGACGGAAGGATCAGGGTCAGATTCAACTAATTGCGGAGACAAAGCGCCCCAAACAGGAGCAGGGTTATGCCCAGTTAGTTTCATATGTATTTAATACGAGTAGCGAGGGCGGTATATGGTTTAATGGAGATGACCTTCGCGTATGGCGTCGCGTTGGCCATCGGCTGACGAATGGCCAACGCTCCCGGATCAACGATCGCTGGGATGGAGTGTGCAGCGGAACCATTGATCGCCGCCGACGAAAGGCTCAGCGGTGCATCGAATGGCGCGCCGTCTTGGAGCGGGAACAGACCGTTGAGGTTCGGTGGGGCGCCACCAAAACCACCACATCGCCAGTGCGTAAGCTAAGACGAGGGCAGCAAGGATGTAAATTGCCATCTACCGCACTCCGAGATGTGACGCCGGGGACAGTTCGACCGACGGCGCCGGAATTCCAGAACTCAGAAGACGTGGCCTCAACAGGATATAAATTCGAGATGGCGTCCACTCGAGGTCATAGGAAACTCATAAGTATTGCGCCCCGCTTCCGCCGCCGCGGCGAGACCTCAACGCCGGTGGACGGCAGATAGTGACGATCGCCGGGTTCGCGCCGTGCGATTACGCCAGCATCCGTCGCCGCGACGAGATATCAACGCCGGTGGACGGCAGATAGTGACGATCGCCGGCTTGCGTCTGGCTGCTATTACGCGCCGAGACGAGCGCGTGTTGCCGAGATTGGACCGCGACCGTTTCGCATCGGCGACTTCGCTTTGCTGCGGGGACGCGACCGTTTCGCATCGGCGACTTCGCTCTGCTGGGCGCGGTCGACAACGATGTCGGGCAGGAGATCGATGCGCACCGATGAGCCCTCGGTGAGGTCCGTCCGCGCCGGCAAGACGACCATCGCGCCTTCACGGAATCTCCCGATGCAGCCAATTCGCGAAGCGCTACCTGAGTGGAAATTGAGTGTTCAACATCCTGGCGCTGGCTCCGGCGCTTCCTTCATTTTACGTCCGGCTCAAGATCGCGATAGTCGGTGGTGAAGACTTGGCCGGTATCGACCAGCGTCACCTTACCGAGCCGTCCTCCCCGGGCATCGTCGTCGCGCAACGGAGCGAATTCGGCGCGCACGCGGTCGCCGGGCTTGAGCGCAGTTCGGCTCCATCCACCGGTCCGCTGCAGGTTCGCGGGGCTGGTCGTTTCGATCAGCCACACCGCTGGCGGCTCGCCCTCCTTGACGGTGCCGTTGAGGACGAGGTGCACATGCGGGTTGGTCCATCGCAGTTCCACCACCGTTCCATCAAGGACCATGATCCTGGATTTGTCGAACATTGCGGTGGAGTGATGCGCCGACGACGTTTGGATGACGGCTCCGCAGGCAGCCAGGAGGCCGCAAATGCTGGTGACAGCCAAATTGTGGATTCGGTGCATGAATTGCTCTTCTCATTTCGGGGCCACGAGGTTGCCGCCCTCGTGATGCGGGACCGGGATGAAAGCCGCATTGCCGTCCTTGTCGAGGCCGTCGACGAAGCTCTCCTGCAGGCAATTACCTTCGACGAATTCGAATTTCCGTTCGCGTTGGCGGAAAAAGATTCGCGTCGTCTTCCACGGCGTGGTCAGAATCCTCGGCGCGATGATTTCAAGGTCGTCGTGGAGAAAATCCGTGCCTTTCAGGTGGATGCGCTCAATGACATGCATGTCGCCGTTGTTGGGCACGCCAACGGCTTCGCTGACGGCAAGGTAGGACTGCGGCAGGATGCCGACGGTGTCGACGACGAGCGTGTCGCCCTCCCAATGGCCGATCGAGTGGCCATGGAAGGTCGGATCGGGATCTTCGGGGTGGTCGCGCCCGTCGGTGTAGATACGACGAAGCCGGTTGCCGTCGGATTCGCCCAAAACAGTGACGCGCCCGGGCGTGAAAAGGAATTCCAACGCATTGTGGGTGATGAGCATCCAGGACGGCATGCCCTCGGGAAGGCATTCGACGAACAACGGCCGCGGGTGACCGGCCTTCTCCTCGGCGAACATCTGGATGATCTGCGCCGATACCTTTGGGGTCCAGGGCGGCGGATTGGTCCTGACCTGTGCCTCCTGGTCGCGGATGAGCGGCATCCATACGCCGCTCCAGTCGGGCAGCTTGGCCAGGTCCGCCCACTGCGGCGCCGTCGGCGGCAGATTGATAACGTTCTCGGTTTCAACCGCGCGGCATGCCGACGATACGATGCAGACGAGGACGATGGAAAGAAGGACCGAGCATCGGACGTCGCACCGTATAAATCTCCCCGATCATGACTGGGCTTTGCCGACCCCAGTGGCGATCGATCATATCAGTCGAAGCCCCGTTGGGCGACCGCGTCGGTGGCGCGGACGATCTGGCCACCATCGCGATCATTTGCTCGAGGGATCGTCGGGCTTGCGGCGCGCATCGTTGACGATCGACAGCACGCGGGCGGACAGCGCGGCGGAGATCGCCTGGTCGACCTCGGCGGCCGGCAGGTTGCCGGCATCCGGTGTGCCGGGCGCGGACGACGCGCTCGTCAGCGCCGGGCCGTCGGTGGCGGTCGACCGCGTGTTGCCGAGATTGGACCGCGAGGGTTTCGCATCGGCGACTTCGCTCGGCTGGGCGCGGGCGACGACGATGTCGGGCAGGAGGTCGATGCGCACCGATGAGCCCTCGCGGACGTCCGTTCGTGCCGGCGAGACGACCATTGCGCCTTCGCGGACCCCCCCGATCACCTCGACGAGCCGCGAACCGCGCACGCCGACGGAGACCTTCACGCGCGAGGTGCGGTCGCCATTGACGACGCTCACGGCGTTGCCGGAAATCGCCTCGGTCGGGACGACGAGCGCGTCCGGGTTCTCGCGATAGACGATGTTGACCTCGGTCGTCATGCCGATGCGCAGCGGCGTGTCGCGCGGCAGCAGCAGGTAGACGCGGAATGTCTTGCTCTCCGGATTTCCCTTCGGCGTGATCGCGGACACCTTTGCGGTCAAGGACTCGTCCTGGAACGCCTCGTTGCGCAGATAGGCCTTCTGGCCGAGCACGATCTTCGGGATCTCCTCCTCGTTGATCTCGGCGACGACCTGCATCGGCGTCGGCGGGCCGACCCAGAACAGCACGTCGGTGGGGCCGGCGATCTCCCCGACCTCGCCGTCGCGGCGCAGCACCATGCCGTCGAGCGGGGCCTTGAGCACCAGCGCGGCGAGACGCTCCTTCTGCGCCGAGATGCGGAAATTGAGCTCGCGCACCTGGGTCTTGAGCTGCTCGTTCTGCTGCTTGGTGACGGTTCCCTTGTCCACGTCCTTGTTCGACTTGTCGAGGTCGCGTTCGAGCTGCTCGAGCCGTGCGTTGAGCTCGTTGAGCGCCGCCTGCTCCTCGCCGTCGTCCTGGCGCGCGAGAATCTGGCCCTGCCGCACGCTCTGTCCCTCGCAGCGGCACAATTCGACGATCCGGCGCCGCGTGAAGGGCACGACCTTGGCCCAGCGGACCGGCTCGACGATGCCGTTGCCGTACACCACCTCGGAAACCGGGGCATAGGTTGCGAGCGTCACCGTGACCACGGGAGGACGGAAAAAATACCAAGCCGCACCGCCTGCAACGGCACCGACCGCCACGACCGCCAAGCCAATTGTGCGCCAGCGCATTGTGCCACCTGTGGGTAAGATTAAGTTCCTAACGTTACCATGTAAGCGCCGGAGAAACAACGCCGCTCAGTCGGTTAGGGAGAGGAGCCCTCATGAAGGTTCAATGTGAAGCTCCTTGCCCGCCTCGGTCGCGGGACCCGGTTTCGTGAGCCACGTCTCCTGCGCGATCTTCCCGTCGACGATCTGGATGCGTCGGTCGGCCCGCGCGGCGAGACCCGGGTCGTGGGTCACGACGATGACGGTCCGGCCCTGGCTGGCGATCTCGCGCAGGATGCCGAACACCTGCTCGGTCGAGGCCGTGTCGAGGTTGCCGGTCGGCTCATCGGCAACGATGATTTTTGGATCGTTGGCGAGCGCACGGGCGATCGCGACGCGCTGACGCTGGCCGCCGGACAGCTGGTTCGGGCGCTTTTGGGTCTGGTCGGAAAGGCCGAGCGAGGCGAGGAGAGCCAACGCCTTGGTGCGCATGTCGGCGTTCGGGAGGCGGCCGAGGGTGCGCATCGGCAGCAGCACGTTCTCGAGCGCGGTGAACTCCGGCAGGAGAAAGTGGAACTGGAAGACGAAACCGCAGGTCGTGAGCCGCAGATCGGCTTTCTCCGACTCGGAGAGACCGGAGGTCGCCCGTCCGTCCACGAAGATCTCGCCTTCCGTCGGGCCGTCCAGGAGGCCGAGCAGATAGAGCAGGGAGGATTTCCCCGATCCGGAGGGGCCGGTGATCGCGAGGAATTCGCCTGCGCTCACCGAGAGGTCGATCCCGTTGACGAGCGTGTGCGAGACCGTGCCCTGGACGCGGCGGATCAGCCCGACGGTCTGGATGACGGTCGTCATGCCGCGCCCCTGATGATTTCGACCGGATGTACCCGTGTCGCTTTGCGCGCCGGGAAGAACGCCGCCGCCCCGCAGGCAACGAGCGAGAATAGCCCCGTGCCGAGATAATGCTTCATCGTCCAGTAGATCGGAACGTGGATGGTCTCGCCGCTCAACGGATTGAAGAACGTGATCTGGCTGAGGCTGATGCACAGCAGGTAGCCGATCACCCAGCCCCCGAGGACGCCGACCGCGCCCATCATCGTGGCCTCGACGATGAAGATGCCGCGCACGAACGGCTCCTTCATCCCCAGGGACTTCATGATGGCGATGTCGTGCCGTTTTTCGTGGGTGATGGTCGAAATGATGTTGTAGGTGGCAAAGCACGAGGAGAACAGCATCGCCGACATCACGATCAGCATCATGAACATGCGCACCGTGAAGGCCGACAAGAGGTTGGCGTTGGCCTCCTGCCACGACACTGATTTGTAGCCGGTCTGCGCTTCGACCTGGGCCGCGATGTCAGTCGCAGCGACGGCATCGTCGAGCCGCAAGCGGAGCTGGTTGACGCCGCCGGGCTGTCCGGACAGCACCTGCGCGGTCCGCAACAGCGCGTAGACCTGGCTCTCGTCGATCTGGTGGACGCCGGAGTGGAAGATGCCGACGACCGTCGCCGTGATCACATGGCTCTCGCCGGCCGAGATGGTGATCGCGCTCCGCATCTGGGCGCCGATCTTGTGGGCCAGCGCCTCGCCGATGATGACGGCGTTCGACGCCCGGAACAGGTCGCTGACCTGGCCCTCCTGCATCTGGCTCGCGAGCTTGGAGACCTTGACCTCGCGCCGCGGATCGATCCCGGTCACCGTGATGCCGACATGGCCGCCGGAAAAATGCGCCAGCGCGGTGGTCTGCTGGGACGGCGAGACCGCGCCGGGCAGCCAGGACTCGATCGAGGAGACGACCGCATTGGGGTTCTTGATGCCGGTGCGCCGTTCCGCGGAGGGCATGTTGGTCACCTGCACGGCGGCATACTCCCGCTCGGCGGGCTGAACCGGCGACGCCCGGCGCTCGTCGCTCACCGTCACGTGGGGCAGGGTGTCGACGAGCTGGCGGATGAAGTCGCGCTGCCCGCCTTCCATCAGGCCGGCGATCATGATGGTGAAGCCGACCCCCATGGCGACGCCGAGAATGCCGACCAGCGTCTGCCGGATGCGCGTGGTGACGTGGGTCCAGGCGATCTCGAGGAGGAGTTTCATCGAAGGCAGCCCGAAGTGCGGCGTGCCGAAGCGGCCGGCCCTGACCATCAGCGAATTCCGTAGCGTGAGAACTCGTCGGCGATCCCCGCCTGGAGCGACTTGGCGGTGCCGATGTCGTTGCTTCCGGCCGCGTTGTCGCCCCTGCGCGTCCTGGCGATGCCGCGTCCGTAGAGAGACGACGCCCGCTTCGGATCGACCGAAAGCGCGGCATCGTAGTCTTCTATCGCATTGTCCGGCCGGCCGAGCTTCAGGTTGACGAAGCCGCGGCTGTCGAGCGCGTCGGCGTAGCGCGGACGGATCGCGAGGGCCTGATTGCAGTCCCGCAACGCATTGTCGAGGTCGCCGACGATGGCGCGGGCCCAGCACCGGTTGTTCAGGGCTTCGGGGTCGGCGGGGTTGAACCGGATGACGTCGTCGAGGTTCTTGATCGCCTCGGCGAAGTTCCCGGATTTCGTGAGCTGCTGCGCCGTGTTGTAAAGGTCGATGGCGCGATCCCGCGTGATCGCGCGCGCCTCCGCGGGAGCGGCGGCGTTGCGATCCGGCGGTGGCGGCGGCGCGCTGTCCCGGGCCGCGGCGAGGCGCTGCGGGGAGGTGTCGGGCTTCCAGCGGTCCGCCTGAGACTTTGCGCTCGCGACCTCGCTGTCCTTCATGCGTCTCGCGAGCTGGGTCATGAGCTGCTGGGCGCCGTTGCGATCCTCCGCGGAGTTGCGGCCGGAGGCGGCGATGAGGGCCCATTTGTAGGCGTCGACGTTGCTCTTCTGGACGCCGCGGCCGATCGCATAGAGGCCGCTCAGAATGAGCTGGGCCTGCGGATTGCCGCCCTCTGCCGCCTGGGAGAACCACAGGAACGCGTCGCGGTCGGATTGCGGGCGTCCGATTCCCGCCGAAAGGATCGCGCCCATGTACATCTGCGCGGTGGGATCGCCCCGTTCGGCGGCCCGTTGGTAGCGATCGGCCATCTGCACGTCGGATTGATCATCGGCACGCGCCGGGGCGGCCGCGGCGATGATCGACAGTGCGAAGGGCAGCGCCAGCGCGAGGAGGCGCATACGGCGGGGCGCTGCGAGCCAGGCCAGCTTGTCTCTCGCCGAGGAAATGCCCGATTTCATCATCTGTGCCCGAGTCTGCGTCGCCCGGATCTGCGCCGCCCGGATCTGCGCCGAGGTGCCGGCCCGCGACAGGGTCTCACCAGCCATATTACCTCTCGGTCGGCGGTCGCTCATGGCGCGGCCCGCAATTCTCTGGTCAATTCAATTCCGAAACGGCGCACGCCTTCACGCCGGCCGCTCGGCATTTCGCTGAAAAACGGGTCGACGCGAAATGATAGCATTTGTGCGGCATTGCGAAAGAGGGATGGACCCTTGTGACGTTCAGACGCGCCTTGCGGTGCTCCTCGTTTGGTGGGGTAGTATCCTCTCCCGGTTCACCGAAGCTCGACGGCTTCGGCCCCGCCCGGCCTCAACGGCCACGCCATCGACGGACTGTACGGAAATCCCCATGAAGTACCGCCTTCTCGCCGCTGCGCTCGTCGCGGTTTTTGCAGTGACCCAGGCCTGCGCGCAGGCTCCCGATCGACTGCAACGGATTCTCGCCGCCGGGGTGCTCCGGGTCGGTACCACCATGGATACGCCCGTCTTCAGCATGCGCAACGCCGACGGGCGGCTCGAAGGGATCGACATCGACCTGCTGGAGACGCTCGGACCGGCACTCGGCGTGCGGATCGAATACGTCAAGATCAACTTCGGCTCGATGCTGCCGGACCTTGCCGCCGACAAGTTCGACGTCGCCATGTCGGGCATGGGGCGCACCTATGAGCGCGCGCGGGTCGCGACCTTTTCGCGGCCCTATATGCGCTACGGCAAGCTGATGGTGATCCGCGCCGGCGACCGCGGGCGGTTCGCTTCGCTCTCCGACCTCGACCGTCCCGGCATGCGGATCGCCTACAACCAGGGCGGCCTCAACGACCGCTTCGCCAACACCATGTTCAAGCAGGCGACGCCGGTCGGCTATGCGAGCAACGAGCTCGCGACCGCCGATCTCCTCGCCGCCAAGGTCGATGCGCAGGTCGCCAATTCGACTGCCGCCATCTACCTGGAGCGTCAGAACCCGCGGCTTCACGCCATGGCGAAGTTCCAGGTCTTCAATCCGATCCATGTGGCGATCCTGCTCAACCGGGGCGACCAGACGCTCCTCAACTTCCTCAACATCTGGATCGACCAGCTCGAGCTCGACGGGACGCTGGCGAAAGTCCGCGCCAAGTGGCTGGGAGATACCAACGAGCCGACCAGCGGCCGTTGAACCGTTGAGGCGGTAAATACCGGGACGGATTCAGCCCGCCGAGCGCGGCGCGTAGCTCTTCCGGCAGGCGGGCGAGCTCGCGGGCGACGATCGGCGCGACCGCGGTTCGGAAGGCCGTAAAGTCGATCGCGTCCGCCGGGACGACGGCGACGCCGTCTTTTGCGAGCAGGGCGAGGCAGCGGGCATCCTCGGCTCGAGCGAGCGCGCGCTGCCGCGCCGTCGCGTGTGAAACGGCCGCGGTCACGGTCGCCCGCACCCGGTCGTCGAGGCCGTCGAGCCAGGCGCGGTTCGCGAGGACCAGCGCGACGCCGAAGAAATGCGAGGTCAGGCTGACGTGGCGATGGGTGCGGTGAAGATCGAAGTTGACGAGATTGGTCAGCGGATTTTCCTGGGCATCCACCGTGTGGTTGGTCACTGCGGCGACGAGGTCCTTGACGTCGACGACGACCGGCGCGAAGCCCAGCGCCGCGAACACCTCTTTGTGCAGCGGGCTCGCGACGATGCGCAGCTTGAGGCCGGCGCAATCCTGCGGCGTGCGGATCGGATGCACCCGGTTGGAGATGTGGCGGAAGCCGTTGTCCCAGAAATCGACGAGGCGGTAGGGCGTCGCCGCGGCGACGTCGGCGGCGAGCGTGCGGCCGAGCGTTCCGTCGAGCTTCTCGTAAACGTCCTCGCGCGCGGTGAGCACGAAGGGAATGTCGAACAGTGCGAGCGACGGCACCTGTTCGGCGAGATAGCTCGAGTTGAAATAGCAGAGCTCGAGGCGGCCATCCGCCACCATGGCGAGGCAGTCGGCCGCCTTGTGGCCGCTATCGGCGACATTCGCCGTGACCTCGACGTGCCAGCCGGGAAGCTCACGCTCGACCTCGGCGGCGAAGGCGCGCAGCGCCTGCGTGTGCACGGAAGCCTCGCCCTGGTAGCCGCCGACGCGGATCGTTCCGTCTATTCGCGAGGCCAAACCGTCGTCCTTTCGTTGTGATGTGGCCGGCTTCGGTCACAGCAGGCTCGCGGCGATGTTCACCGTCAGCGCGAGCAGCGTCGCGTTGAAGATGAACGACACCACGCCGTGTCCCGCGACCATGCGGCGGACCCGGTTCGAGGTGACCGCGACGTCGGACACTTGCGACGTCATGCCGATGACGAGGGAGAAATACAGGAAGTCCCAGTAGTCGGGCGGCTCGTCGCCGGGGAAATTGAGGCCGCCGCCGCGGTGTTTCTCCTCGTCGTAATACTCGTAGGCATAATGGAGCGCGAAGATCGTGTGGGTGAACATCCACGACAGCAGGATGGTCACGGCTGCGAGGGCGAGGTGTGCCGGCGCCTTGTTGGCGCCGCCGAGCTCGACGAGAATGGCGCCGAGGCTCGCGAGCGCCGCGATGGCGATGAGGATGAGCAGGGCATTCCGGCCGACATCCTGGCGCGCTGCATGACGCCGCATGCCGTCGATGTCGGTCGTGGCGATGATGCGAAAGGCGAGTGCGAGATAGAGGGCGACGCCGACGTCCCACCCGATCAGGGCGCGGGTCGCGCCGCGAAAACTCGCCGGCAGCAGCAGCGCGACCGCGATGCCGACCGCGGCCGAGATGAACAGCCGCGGCCGGATGTGCACGATCCGCAATACGCGCCGGAACGGATTGTGTGTCGGTTTGACGGGCGTCATCGGCGGGCGGTTGTCAGGTCCAGAAGCGCGGCACCATATCTTCTTCGCTGCCGCCCCTCCAGGCGGCGCGGTTCGCCCGCGATAGGACAGATTGCTGGTATGCTCGAGCCCATGAGTGTGCAGCCGACCCGAACCCTGGCCAAACCGAGCGCAGCCGCGCCGAAAGCGTCGCCCCGCCCGCTGTGGCGATGGCTGCGCATCGTGCTGATGGTCGTGATCGTCGTGCTGCTGATCCCCTATGTGCTGGTGCCCATCTACCGGTTCGTCGATCCGGGGTCGACCTTGATGCTGTGGCGGCGCATCACCGGCCATCGGGTCGAGCGCACTTTGGTTCCGATCGAGCGCATCGATCCGAACCTCGTCCGCGCAGTGATTGCGTCCGAGGATGCGAGCTTCTGCACCCACCACGGCATCGACCTGCGGCAGATGCGGGAGGCGGTGCGCAGCATCGGGACCAAGGGCGAGCGCGGCGGCTCGACGCTGACCCAGCAGCTCGCCAAGAACCTGTTCCTGTGGCAGGGCCGCAACCCGGTCCGTAAGGTCCTGGAAGTGCCGCTGGCGCTGTGGATCGACATCGTGATCCCCAAGCGGCGGCAGCTCGAAATCTATCTCAACATTGTCGAATGGGGGCCGAACGGCGAGTTCGGCGCAGAAGCCGCCGCGCACCGGGCGTTCGGCAAGTCGGCCCGCCAATTGACGCAACAGGAGGCGGCGCTGCTCGCGGCGATCCTGCCCAACCCGGTCCGGCGCAGCGCCCACCAGCCCGGCCCCGGGCTCCGGCGGCTCGCGGGCATCTATATGACGCGGGCGTCGTCCGACAAGCTCTACACCTGCCTCAAGCGGGCGCAGTGAGATTCTGGCCCTGATTCCAGGCGGTTGGAAGCAGCAACAGGCCGGTAGCTTGCGACCAGGGCGCACCACCCGGTGGTCATCGCCGGGCTTGTCCCGGCGACCCCGATTAGCTTGGCACGGCGGTGCCATATGATCGGGGTGGCCGGGAAGCCCGGCCATGACGATTCCGTGAGGACAGAACATGGTCTAGCAAAGGGTCCCGGCATCGATTATAAGCGCCGCTTCCGTTTACAATCCGATTTTGGCGTTCGCCGCCTGATCAAGGAATGCGAGGAGACCGAACATGGCTGTGCCGAAGAAAAAGACGTCGCCGTCGAGACGCGGCATGCGACGTTCCGCCGATGCCCTGAAGCAGCCGACCTATGTGGAAGACAAGGATTCCGGCGAACTGCGGCGTCCTCATCATATCGACATGAAAACCGGCATGTATAGAGGCCGGCAGGTGTTCAAGGTGAAGTCCGAGGCCTGAGCCCGGCCCGCGCGAGAAGGTCCGAGCGGGCAGGGGTCCTTAGATCGCGCCGTTTGATAGATCGCGCCATTTGATCGATCCGGAGGCCGGCTGATGTTCCTCCTCGGCGTACCCCTGCTGATCTTTTCGTTCGCCATCTACAACATCGTGGCCTTCCTGATGCACGGCTTCTCGTGGTCGATGGAGGTCGTGCAGTTCAGGCTCGCCTCGGGCGGCATGATCGTGATCACCCCGAGCGATCTCATCATCGGCGGCTCGATCCTGATCCTGCTGATCGAGATGGTGAAGGCGGCGCGGCTCTCCCGGCGCAGCGTCGTCGACCACATCCTGTCGATGGTGCTGTTCGTGCTGATGCTGATCGAATTCCTGCTGGTGCCGGAGGCGGGGACCGCGACCTTCCTGCTGCTGCTCGTCATCAGCTTCGTCGACGTGACCGGCGGCTTCGCCGTCTCCATCCGCGCCGCCCAGCGCGACATCTCGTTCTCCGGGGCCGACAGCGCCCATCCATTGTGAGCGCATCGCCGCTCCATCCGGTCTCCATGTCGCGCGATTTTCACAGCCCCGGGCGCTCTGTGGTCATGGCCTGCGAGGCGATGGCCGCGACCTCGCATCCGCTGGCGACCGAGATTGCGGTCGCGACCCTGCGCGCCGGCGGCACGGCGGCCGATGCGGCGGTCGCTGCGGTTGCGGCGCTCGGCGTCGCCGAGCCGCACATGACCGGCATCGGCGGCGATTGCTTCTGCCTCGTCGCGAAGCCGGGACAGCCGGTGTGGGGCTACAACGGCTCCGGCCGCTCCGCGGCCGCTGCCAAACCTGAGGCTCTGATCGACGCCGGTGTCACTTCGATCGGCTTCGATTCCGTGCATTCGGTCACCGTCCCGGGCGCGGTCGAAGCGTGGAACGCGGTGCTCGCCGCGCACGGCCGGTTCGGCCTCGACCGCGCGCTCGCGCCGGCGATTCGGCTTGCCGAAACACGGCGTGCCCGTTGCGCCGCGCGTCGCCACCGACTGGGCGCTGCTCGCGCAGCGCCTGCGCGCCGACCCCGGCGCATCGCGGCATTACCTCGTCGACGGCGAGGCGCCGCGGCCGGGCGACATCATGCGGTTTCCCGCGCTCGCCGCGACCTTGAAGGCGATCGCGGCCGGCGGGCCGCGCGCGTTCTACGAAGCCGTCGCGGAAGACATCGTGGCGACGCTGTCGGCGCGAGGCTCGTGGCTGTCGCGCGCGGATTTCGCCGCGCACCGGGGCGATCCGGCGACACCAATCACCTCCAATTATCGCGGGCTCGACGTGGTGGAGTTGCCGCCCAACGGGCAGGGCGTCACCGCGCTCGTGCTCCTCAATATTCTCGAGAACTTCGATCTCGCCTCGCTCGCCCCACTCGGTGCCGAGCGCCTGCATCTCGCTCTCGAGGCCGCGCGCCTGGCTTATAGCGTGCGCGACGCCACCGTCGCCGATCCGGCCTATCTTCGGGTCGGAATGGAGGCGCTGCTCGACAAGAGCTTTTCCGCCGGCCTCGCCGCGCGGATCGACCGCGGCGCCCGCATGCCGGCGCTGCAGCCGCCGGCGCTCGCCGGCAATACCGTCTATGTGAGCGTGGTCGATCGCGACCGCACCGCGGTCTCGATCATCAATTCGCTCTACAGCCAGTTCGGCTGCGGCATCGCGACCGAGAAGACCGGGATCATGCTGCACAACCGCGGCGCCTGCTTCGTCATCGATCCCGCGAGCCCGAATGCATTCGGCCCGGCCAAGCGGCCGCTGTCGACCCTCATCCCGGCGCTGGCGATGCGCGACGGCCGCTGCGAAATGTCGTTCGGGGTGATGGGCGCGGCCTACCAGGCGATGGGCCATGCGCTGCTGATCACCAATCTCGTCGACTTCGGCATGGATCTGCAGGAAGCGATCGACGCACCTCGCGCTTTCTTCGACAAGGAGACGACCCTTGTCGAGCGCGGCGTTCCGCAAGCTTCCGTGCGCGGCCTCGAAGAGCGCGGCCACCGGGTCGAGACCACCCCGATGCCGCTCGGCGGCGGTCAGGCCGTCGCCATCGACTGGCGGCGCGGGCTCCTGATCGGCGCGTCCGACCCGCGCAAGGACGGCTGCGCGCTCGGGTATTGAGTTAATGCTTCGTTACCGGCAGCGCCTCACCGACGC
The DNA here is from genome assembly GCA_963793985.1 of uncultured Alphaproteobacteria bacterium. GTDB lineage: Bacteria > Pseudomonadota > Alphaproteobacteria > Rhizobiales > Xanthobacteraceae > JAJPKK01. The sequence goes on from CAWCCG010000026.1 coordinate 45,808, forward strand.
CCGCATGCAACGGGGCGTGGTGCCCGTAGAATCTTTCCAGTTTGTTTAGCGGGCCCGGTTAGGTTCTCCCCGGATATTTGGGATTCGGGACTGATGGGACGGGCCGTGTGGGCGTAACCGAACAGCTGTCGACTGTGCCTGCCCAGGCCCCCGTGAGGCGTATCGATCCGCAGGCGAGCGGCGACGCTGTCCTCGACTCCGGCAAGATCGCCGACATTCTCGCATCGATCGGCGAGGTCCCCTACGAGTGGGACATCCGCACCGACCTGCTGGCCGTCGGCCGCGATGGCGGCTCCATCCGGCGTGGCGCCGACCGTGCGCCCGCGACCCCTGCCGCGGGGCTGAGCCCTGCCACGGACTCCGTCCTGTGCAGCGACCACGCGCAGTCGCGGCGCGACGCCGTGCTGCGCGCCGATGAGCGCGACGGCGGAGACGGCGTGCTCTATCGACTCCGGCACCGCGTTCATGCCGATGGCGCAACGAAGCCCGTATGGATCGAGGACGTCGGACGCTGGTTCGCCGGGCCCGATGGCCGGCCCGCCCGCGCCCACGGCATCATGCGCGTCATCGACGAACCACACGCCGGCGAAAACCCCGGCTCCCCGCGGCTCGACGATCTCACGGGGGAGATGAACCGCCGGCAGTTCACCGACCTTCTCGCCGACGTTCTGCACGACGCAAGCCGCCTGCGGACTTCGTTCGCGACGCTCGTCGTCTCCATCGACGATCTCGCCCGCGTCAACGAAGCCTATGGCTTCGCCGTCGGCGACGAGGTGATTTCCGCGGTGGCGCGGCGGCTGCGCGCCAATTTGCGGGGCGGGGATCATCTCGGCCGGTTGGCGGGAAATAAATTCGGACTGATGCTGCACAATTGCACGCCGCACGACCTCCGGCTCGCGGGCGAGCGGCTCCTCGTCGCGGTGCGCGATGAGGTGATCCTCACCCGGACCGGGCCGGTCGCGGTGACGGTGTCGATCGGCGGCATCATGGCGCCGCGCCATGCCGAAACCGTTCAGGAGCTGTTGACCCGCGTGCACGAAGCGCTCGGCGCCGGAAAGCTGCGGCGGCGCGGCACGCTCGAGGTCTTCCGCCCCAATGCGGAACGCGAGGCGATGCGCCGCGAGAACATGCGCGCGAGCGACGCCATCGTGAGCGCGCTCAACGAGCGCCGCATCGTTCCCGCCTTCGAGCCGATCGTCGAAGCGGGCTCGCGCCGGCTCGCTTTCCATGAAGTCCTGATGCGAATCGGCCGGCCCGACGGGACCAACATCGCGGCGAGCGACATCATGCCGATCGCCGAGCGCCTCGGCCTCGTGCGGCTGATCGACCATCGCATGCTGGAGCTCGTCATCGCCGAGCTTGTTGAAGCGCCGCAGCTCACGCTGAGCGTCAACGTCTCGCCTGCGTCGATCATCGACGGGACCTGGTGGAATGGGCTCGCCGCCGCGCTCGCCGCCCATCCGGACCTGGCGCCGCGCCTCATCGTCGAGCTTACCGAAAGCGCTGCGATCCAGAACCTCGACGAGACGCGATCCTTCGTCGCCCGCGCGAGGGACGCCGGCTGCCGCATCGCGATCGACGACTTCGGCACCGGCTGCACGTCGTTCCGCAACATGCGCCGGTTAGGTGTCGATCTCGTCAAGATCGACGGCGGGTTCGTGGCGAATCTCGCCCGATCGCCGGACGACCAGACGTTCGTGCGCATGCTGATCGGGCTCGCCAAGCAGCTCGGCCTCGAGACGGTGGCGGAATGGGTGCAGGACGAGGCCGCGGCCGCGCTCCTCACCGAATGGGGCTGCGACTACCTGCAGGGCGCACTCATCGGCGCTGCGAGCACGAAGCGGGCGTGGCAGAGCAGCGCCGCGTCGGCGAACCCAGCCGCAACCTGCGGCGCTGTGAGAAGTCGGCGGCGCGCTCGGCAAGGCAAGCCACGAGCCGAAGCCTACCTTGCGGTTCGCCGGGCGGGAACGAGGTCAGGGCTTCCACGAGGTCAGGGCTTCCCGGTGCGTGGCAGCAGCCAGCTCATCATCACGCCATGAGGATCACGACGGCTGCGGGGAAGCGTATGGCCGTGCACCGCCTTCGCGGCGAAATTGGCCGCCTGCGCCGCGGTCTGCCGCTTGTCGCGAGGGAGCGTCATCCACTCACGAATGACCGCCCTCCGGATCACCTGCTTTTTCATGGCAATACCTTGGTGACAAGTGGCCTGATCGCGCAACGCGGCCGAACGGCGACGGGCTGATCGGGGCCGAGGGCTGACACCTGAACATGCCCGAACACGACTTTTGCCGGAGGGCGACGGTTTGCGTCGGTTCCAGGCGTCAGCGGTGAATGCTGGTTACGCTGAGCACGACCGCGTGTTTCTGACGCCACTTCGGTCCCGGCCCTCGCATATAGTGCATCTCGGGGTGATAGTTGTCGGCGAGTGCTTCTGCGATCTCGCGCCGAACTCCGGCGTAGAGCGAGCGGACCCATGTGATGAACGTGGACATGACGGACACCATGATTGATGCGAGCGAACATGGTCTCCGGCGCATAAAAATTCGAGATGCGCGCGCGGCCGATGTCATAGGAGCCTCATAGGGATCCCGCCCGCCGCAGCAGACTTCAACATGCATACCGCCATTCCTTGCTGCGATGCGCAGACGGCTGAGCGATTTCAGGCCGCCCGATTTCAGGCCGCCTTCGTTCGATTGGCCCGTCGAGCGCCCTCATCGGCGCTGCGACCACGGCGCGGGCGTGGCTGGGCGAAGCCGCGCACCCGCACGCCGCACCTTTCAGGCAATGACCGACGCGTGCCTCAGCCGATAGGCTCGCTCCGCAGGTCGACTCCATTTGCGACCTTGTTGTCGTCCGTTACGCCGCGCCGCGCCGGGCGGCGCCGTCTTCCAATTCGAACGCAACAGCAAGAACCGCCTTCAGGCGTGGGTCGTCGACCTGTTCGACGTAGCGAGCGAGGATCGCACGACTGGTCACGGGATCGGCGTTCGCAAGGGCGTGGCATACCTCGGTGCTGGTGCGAGCAAAATAGGTAAACGTAGGTCGCGAGATATCGCCGCCGAGTTGGTCGATCTCGCTTGCAATGGCAAGAATGATATCTCTGTCAGCATCCGCGAGGGTAATAGCGAATCGAAGGACGGCAAGTTGCCAGTGCCTCATCCTGCCAAGCACGTAGTCGTACGGCAGCCAAGCCGTGCGCCCCGCTGGATCGGCGCCCGCCGTAGCCGCATTGGTCGACCGACTTCAACATGCATCCCGCCATTCCTTACCGCAACACCCAGACCGCTGAGCCGTTTCAGGCCGCCCGATTTCAGGCCGCCTTTGTTTGCTTGGCCGGTTGGACCGGTGTGGCGATCGGCCCATATGGGGAGTGTTGTCGGGCAGGCTCGACTGCAGCGACGGGACTGAATCGAAAGCGGCGAGCACAGACGATGACGCCGTCGCCACAGCAGGTCCCAGATTCGATGCGAAACCCGAGGCGGTCGAGCGTTTGCCGGATCTGTTCGTTGGTCGCTGCGCCCGGCGCACCGAGCTGAATCACGAGGACGCCGGTCGCATGCAGGAAATGGACAAGCCGACCGAGGCTCGCGGCAAGCCCGTCTTTCGACTGATCGCGCGCGGCCATGAATGCCACATCGAATTGGCCACAAGGAGTGCGGCAGGTGTTCATCGTCCCGAGCCGCAGGTAGCCGCGGCGGCGCAATTCGAAGTACATGGCGGAGCTGTCGTCGCCCGCCACGATCACCCGGTGCGCCTTGGTCGAGCGTGCAAGCGAAATCATGGTGTCGATCAGAGATGACGACGATTGTTCCATGGCACGAATCGACCGCCCCACTATCACGCAAGCTGGATGAGCACCGCGTAGATGAGGCCGTAGGCGGCCGCCTCATCCCAGCCCGTCAGCACGGGAGCGAACAGCTTCTCGCGTCGCACCGACGCGGTGATCGCGCTGATGATCGCCATTACGCCCAGCATGTAGGCCATGATCCGGTCCGCGCCATGATGGCTCAACAGCGCAAAGGCACCGAAAAAGGCGAGGCGTGCCAGGAAGCGGATTGCCACTGGCGCCGAACTCTGGGGGCGCGGAAGATTGAACGTGGAGCGCGTCATGCGAATCAACTGAAATTGTCGCAGCAAACCGGATCGAATTGGTCCCCAGGGCGTGGCCGGATCGCCGGCACGACACGCAGCTTGGTCGGCTTCACCACCAGCGATGCGTTCGCGAAAGCAGTGAGCATCGCGAGCGACAGACTTTCGTGTCTGGCCTCGACCCGTTCGTCCAGCCACTCGGGTACCTGCCAGTGCCGAGACAGGGCACAGCTCCATTCGCCGTCGTCGAGGACGGCGCGCACGAGCTTCCAGTCGGGCAGCCCGATCTCGATCAGCGCAAGCGCGACGCCGGTCCACGCTTCGGCTTCGATCAGTCGTCGCAGCTGGCCGGCTTGCGTGGCGTTCGGCGCCAGTCCGCTCTGCACGATCAAGTCCGCGACGAGGCGAGGGGTAACGTTAGTCGCAGTGTCCACTGTCGTGCGGCGACCCTGCGTGCGCGCAGGGTTCGGAGATGGCTCGTGACGACGAAGGAGCATCGCAGGAGTCCCTTCAAGCAAGGTCGCCAGCGTGGCCACGATAAAACGAGCAAGATCGCGCCGGCGAGGCCCCACTAAAATCGCGCGCTCGTCATAAAGAAGCGAGACGCCCGGCGGCATCAAGATATTGGGATCTCATAAGGTTTGCGGGGTGAAGTCATAAAGGCCGATCGGGCTATTTTCTGCCCACCGGCGGCCCGCAGGTGGGCCCGCCTCAACGCTACGCGGCGGCTCGAAAGAGCGTGGCCAGCACGCCTGTTGCGCACGCTGATCGGGCTCGCCAAGCAGCTGGGCTTCGAGACGGTCGCCGAGTAGGTGCAGGACGAGGCTGCGGCCGCGTTCCTCACCGAATGTGGGGCAGCGACTACCTGCAGGGCGCGCTCATCGGCGCTGCGAGCACGAAGCGGGCGTGGCAGGGCGTACCTTCCGAAGCGCGGGTTAAGCTGTAGAGCGCCGCGCCGGGAGCCGCGGGATGCCGGCACCGGCACCCGCATGCGTCAGGGCTTGGCGTCGCCGAGCTTCTCGATGCGCTTCTGCATCTCTTCGAGCTGGCGCTTGAGATCGTCGATCTCGCCGCCGCTCGCGGCCGTCGTTTTACCGTTCTCGGCGTTCTGTGCTTCGCGACGTGCGAACGGCATGAACATCGCGAAGGCGCGCTCGAACATCTCCATATTCCGCCGCACCTGATCTTCGAGCGGTGCGAACGGGCCGCCGCCGAAGGCGTGGCTCATCTGCTGTCGAAACTTCTCCTGCTCGCGGGTGAGCGATTCGATCGACACTTCGAGATAGCGCGGCACGAGCATCTGCATGCTGTCGCCGTAGAAGCGGATGAGCTGGCGCAGGAAGGCGATGGGCAGGAGATTCTGCCCGCCCTTGTTTTCCTGCTCGAAGATGATCTGGGTCAACACCGAGCGGGTGATGTCCTCGCCGGTCTTCGCATCGTAGACGATGAAATCCTCGCCGTTCTTCACCATCCCTGCGAGGTCTTCGAGGGTGACGTAGGTGCTGGTGCCGGTGTTGTAGAGGCGCCGGTTGGCGTACTTCTTGATGACGACCGGTTCTTCGGACTTGGCCATGGCTTTGACACTCGAGGTTCGGCCGAAACGCCAACGCGCTTCATCTGCTTGTCAAAATATGCGTTTTTGCCATAGCAGGCCACTGTTTTGTGCAAACTGCCTCCCCAATCGGCGAAGCGTCGCCCAAGAAGCGTCCCCTGGCGGTTTGCCGATTGCTCTCCCACATTGACAGCGCTGGGGCCAAGCAGGCATTTGCAAACCATACCCTGCGCTTCGCCGGGACGGGGCATCGAGCGCCGCAACCTGGGCCGATAAGGAGAATTCCCATGAAGGACGACATCGTCATCGTAGGTGCGGCGCGCACGCCGGTCGGCGCATTCAACGGCGTGTTCGCCAATCTCCCGGCCCATGAGCTCGGCAAAGTCGCGATCACGGCGGCCCTTGCGCGCGCGGGCGTCGAGGCACCGCGGGGTGTCGGAAGTGATCATGGGGCAGATTCTCACCGCCGGCGAGGGGCAGAACCCGGCCCGCCAGGCGTCGATCGCAGCGGGCATTCCGGTCGAGGTCCCCGCCTGGGGCGTCAACCAGCTGTGCGGCTCGGGCCTGCGCACGGTGGCGCTCGGCTATCAGGCGATCCTCAACGGCGATTGCGACATCGTCGTCGCCGGCGGCCAGGAGTTGATGAGCATGGCGCCGCACTGCGCCCATCTGCGCAATGGCGTGAAGATGGGCAATTTCGAAATGATCGACACCATGATCAAGGACGGCCTGTGGGACGCCTTCAACGGCTATCACATGGGCAACACGGCGGAGAACGTCGCCCGGCAGTGGCAGATCACCCGGGCGCAGCAGGACGAGTTCGCCGTCGGCTCGCAGAATAAGGCGGAGGCCGCCCAGAAGGCCGGCCGCTTCAAGGACGAGATCGCGCCGGTCACGGTGAAGACCCGCAAGGGCGACATCGTCGTCGACTCCGACGAATACCCCAAGCACGGCACCACCCTCGATGCGGTCGGGAAGCTCCGTCCGGCCTTCGCCAAGGACGGCACCGTGACCGCCGCCAACGCCTCCGGCATCAACGATGGCGCCGCCGCGGTGGTGCTGATGAAGGCGAGCGAAGCCGCCAAGGCGAACCGCAAGGTGCTGGCGCGCATCGTGTCGTGGGCGCAGGCCGGCGTCGATCCCGCGATCATGGGCTCCGGCCCGATCCCGGCCTCGCGCTCCGCGCTCCAGAAGGCCGGCTGGAAGATCGAGGACCTCGATCTCATCGAGGCCAACGAAGCCTTCGCCGCGCAGGCCTGCGCGGTGAACAAGGATCTCGGCTGGAACACCAGCAAGGTCAACGTCAACGGCGGCGCGATCGCGATCGGCCACCCGATCGGCGCGTCGGGCGCGCGCGTCCTCGTCACGCTGCTCCACGAGATGGAGAAGCGCAACGCCAAGAAGGGTCTCGCCACGCTGTGCATCGGCGGCGGCATGGGCATTGCGATGTGTTTGGAGCGCAGCTGATCGCATCCGCGCGGCTCGAGCCGGAATGGGCGGCGGCGTTGTGCCGCCGCCTTTCGTTTCCAGCGAGGTCGATTTTGATCGAGGTCATTGCAGTGCAGCAATGACGCGCTTCTTGTCGACATGACATTTGACGGTATCGCCGGCGTCGTAAAACATGACGTAGGCGGACAAGCGATTCATGGAGGAAGCGATGGCACGGGTGGCAGTGGTGAGCGGTGGTACGCGCGGCATCGGCGCGGCTATCTCGAAGGCGCTCAACGCCGCAGGCTACAAGGTCGCCGCCAACTACGCCGGCAACGACGAGGCGGCGAGCAAGTTCTCCGCCGAGACCGGCATCAAGGCCTACAAATGGGACGTCAGCTCCTATGACGCCTGCGTTGCCGGGCTCGGACAGGTCGCCGCCGACCTCGGCCCGGTCGAGGTTCTCGTCAACAATGCCGGGATCACGCGCGACAGCATGTTCCACCGCATGAAGCCCGAGCAGTGGGTCGGCGGTGATCAACACCAATCTCGTCTCGCTGTTCAACATGTGCCGGCCGGTGATCGAGGGCATGCGCGAACGCAAGTTCGGCCGCATCGTCAACATCTCCTCCATCAACGGCCAGAAGGGGCAGATGGGGCAGACCAATTATTCCGCCGCGAAGGCGGGCGAGATCGGCTTCACCAAGGCGCTCGCGCAGGAGAATGCGCGCGTCGGCGTCACCGTGAACGCGATCTGTCCGGGCTACATCAACACCGAGATGGTGCAGGCGGTGCCGAAGGACGTGCTCGAGAAATCGATCCTGCCGCTGATCCCGATCGGCCGGCTCGGCGAGCCCGAGGAGATCGCGCGCTGCGTGCTGTTCCTCGCCTCCGACGATGCCGGCCTCATCACCGGCTCGACCTTGTCCGCCAATGGCGGGCAGATCATGGTGTGAGGTCGCGGGTCGCTGCCGGGCGATGCACAGCCGGGTGGCGCCCAGCCGGGCGGCGCGAGCTCGAAGTGCGAGAACAGGAATCCCGGAGCGACCGTGCAGCCGACGAGCGTCCAGTCGCCGAGGCTCACGGCGGCCTGCCATACGTGCGGCGGCACGACAGCTTGGGGACGCTCGCCGCCGAGAAGGTCGCTGCCGAGCCGGATGCGTTCGGTGGCGCCGTCGTCATGGGCCATCATGAGCTCGAGTGGCGCGCCGGCATGGTAGTGCCACCCCTCGGCGGCATCGACCCGGTGCCAGTGGGAACGCTCGCCGCGTGCCAGCAGAAAATAGATCGCAGTCGACGCGGCCCGTCCCGCGACTTCGACGGGATCGCAAAAGGTCTGGCGATAATGGCCGCCTTCGGGATGCGGCTTGAGGTCGAGCAGCCGGATGATCTCGGCTGCCGTCAGGCGCTCCACCGCGGGCATGTCAGAACCGGTTCTTGCGCTCCCGGACCTCGGCGAACACGTCCGCTGCAGGCTTTCCGGCAAGACCGACCGCCGCGGCGACCGCCGGCTCATCCGCCCGCAGGAAGACGTTGGCGCGCTTCTCCTCGCCGAGCTTGCTCGGGATGGTCGGCGTGCCGGCGGCGATCTGTTTTTTGACTTCCGCCGCGCGGGCGTTGAGCGCGGCATTGCCCGGCTCGATGGTGAGCGCGAAGCGGATGTTGGCGTCGGTATATTCGTGGCCGCAATAGACCGAGGTGTCGTCGGGCAGCGCCCGCAGCTTGAGCAGCGATTGCCACATCTGCGCCGGCTTGCCCTCGATCACCCGCCCGCAGCCGATCGAGAACAACGTGTCGCCGGCGAACAGCAGCTTGTCCTCCGGAAAGAAGTAGTTGATCTGCCCGAGCGTATGGCCGGGCGTCTCGATCACTTCCGCAGTGAGCGCGCCGACCTTCACCGTGTCGCCCTCGCTGACCTCGACATCGACATCGGGGATTTTATCGGCCTCGCGGCGCGGGGCGACGACACGGCAGTGGTGGTGGCGCTTGAGTTCGGCGATCCCCGCGGTGTGGTCGCCATGATGATGGGTGACGAGAATGTCGGTGAGCTTCCAGCCGGTGGCGGCGAGTGCCGCCTCGACCGGCGCTGCCTCCGGCGCATCGATCGCAGCGGTCGCGCCCGTCGCCGGGTCGTGGACGAGGACGCCGTAATTGTCCTTGAGGCAGAGAAACAATTTCGTTTGCGCGGTCATGGGCCCGGTCCATCGTTCTTGGGTGAGCGTTGTAGCACGCGGCGCCATGATCCACCCCGCGTTATGACGGTGTTGTGATCGCGAACGGGCGACGGTTTCGCTAAGTCCGCGACCAAAGCGCGCCTGCCGGATGGAGCCTCGTGACAAGCTCGCGGGCGGGAACCATGTTCCAAGGGTGCGAGCCAGCGAATCTCGCGGTGTTCAGCGGCGGATGTTACGGTAGGCCATGTCGCTCGATGTCGTCGATCTCCGCAGCTTCTACGTCCACCCGCTCGGCAAGGTGGCCCGGCGCTTCGTCGGCGTCGGCATCCGCCGCCTGTGGAACGGCAGCAAGGGGCTGCGCATCCTAGGCGTCGGCTATTCGACCCCTTATCTCGGCTTGTTTCGCGAGGATAGCGAGCGATGCCTCGCCTTCATGCCGGCGACGCAAGGGGTCGTGAAATGGCCGACCCAGCGGCCGACGCTCGCGGCGCTCGTCGACGAGACCGAGTTGCCGCTGCCGGACGCGGCGGTCGACCGCATCCTGTTCGTGCATGCGCTTGAAATGACCCATGACGCGCCGGCGTTGCTGCGCGAGGTATGGCGCGTGCTCGCGCCCGGCGGCCGCTTGCTCGCCGTGGTGCCGAACCGGCGCGGATTGTGGGCGCGCATGGATACGACGCCGTTCGGCCACGGGCGCCCGTATTCGCGCTCGCAGATCACGCAGTTGTTGCGGGAGACGTGGTTCACGCCCACCGCCTGGGCCGAGGCGCTCTATGTGCCGCCGATCGAGCAGACGTGGTTTCTGCGCTCCGCGGTGGCGTGGGAACGCACCGGTGCGACGGTGTCGGCGCCGTTCGCCGGCGTGCACATCGTGGAAGCCACCAAGCAGGTCTATCGCACCCTTCCGGCCCGCCGGAAAAAGATGGTGCTGGTGCCGAGCCTCGAGCCGGTGCTCGAACCCGTGCTCGCGCCTTCACCCGGCGGCGCGGCCGGATTTCCGCGTCAGCCCTGACCCTACTCGCCGCGTGGCGTGTCGTCGCCTTCGCTCACGGCCTGGCCGCCGCCGGACTGACCCATGTTGTCCCGAGGACCGCGATGACGCCGGCGTCGCCGGTGCAACGGAAACCGGTCGCCCTGCTGGGCATCGTAGCCGTTCTGTCCGTTGCTGGGCGCTCCGCCCTGCGACCCGCCGGCACCGCCGGTGATGAACGAGGGCAGCCGCTCGACATTGCCGTCGTCGTCGCCGCGCTGCTGCGGCTGGTGTTGCTGCGGCTCGGTGATGCTGCTGCTGCGGGCGGCCGCCGCCGCCATATTGCGGTTGGTCGCGCGGCGGGAAGAGCTGCGCATCGCGCGGCAGATAGGGTTGGGGATCGCGCGTGCCGAACGGCGCCTGCTCGTCCGTCGCGGCCATGCCGCCCGTGTCCTCGTCACCGTCGTCGCCGAGGTCATCGCGCATATCCGCTCCGCCACCCTCCGGCCGGAAGAACGGCGTGTTCTGCCGGAACTGGTCCTGGGCGACGGCGATCAGGCGCAGGTAATGTTCGGCGTGCTGGTGGTAATTCTCCGCTGCGACGGGATCGCCGGACGTCTGCGCGTCACGCGCCAGCTGAACGTATTTCTCGGCGATATGCGACGGCGTGCCGCGGATTTTGACGTCGGGTCCGTTCAATTCATAGACCCTGGTGAGTGGATTGTGGCTTTTGCGGCTTCGCCCCCGCATCCGCTTGTTTTGACCGTTTCTCATGGCTTGCGTGTCGCCAACCTTCGATTGAGGCGCGCCAAGTGGCCGCCGTTTCCTCGGGATCCGCACGCGCTCAACAAAGCGCGTGCGCGCTGCACCCCCGTTTCGCGGGGGCATCCAAAGCGACGCTCCGCGTCGGAGCGCCCAATCGGATCAAAATGAACTTAGAGCTAGCCTTCTCCGCAGACTCCCCGCGGTGTTGCCCACCTACCATCACAATCGCCGCGGTGCTCCTGCGACCACGGCAATGCGCTCAACGATGAAGCATCCCGATCCCAAGTGAAACGCTAAAGCACCGTGCCACGCCAAATTTCGGCAACTGGCTGATCCGGTTAATCTTGCCTCGCGGGGGGCCATGCCCCGGGCCGTCTCTAGCGCACTCTCTAAGCTTGGGTCAATTCCTAGAGGGAAACTAGTCGTTCTTTCGGATAATCCAAGCGATTTTTTCCCTTGTTTTTGCGGTCCGCGCCCGCGTTGGCGTCATGGATAACGCGCCGATACCACCCGGGGGATGCCGGCGAGATCGGCCGCTGTCGCGATGGCGGTGAGCCCTGCCGTACCGGCGAGAGCCGACACGGCGTCCGCCTGGCCGGCTCCTACCTCCATCACCAGAAACCCGCCTGGCGCCAGCAACCGTCCGGCATCGGTGACGATGCTACGATAGGCGGCAAGGCCGTCGGTGCCGCCGTCGAGTGCGGCAACCGGGTCGAAGTCGCGGACCTCGCGGGCGAGCGTCGCGATCACGGCGCTCCCGATGTAGGGCGGGTTGGTGACGACGAGATCGAGGCCGCCGCCGAGCGCGGCACCGAAATCGCAGGCGACGAAGCCCGCGCGTTCGCCAAGGCCGAACTGTCGTGCATTCTCCCGTGCGGTCTCGATCGCCCCCAAGCTGCAATCGGTGCCGATCCCGATCGCGAGCGGCAATTCGTGGAGCAAGGCGAGGAGAATGGCTCCCGAGCCCGTGCCCAGGTCGGCGATTCGCAGCGGCCCTTCGCGCCTTCCCGCGGCATCGAGCCGGGTGAGCGCCGTCTCGACCACGGTCTCGGTTTCCGGACGCGGCACCAGCACGGCCGGCGTCACTGCGAAGGGCAGGCCCCAGAACTCCTTGACGCCGACGATACGTGCCACCGGCTCGCCGGTGAGGCGGCGCGTCGCCAGCGCCTCGATCCCGGCCAACACGCGGAGACCGACTACACGCTCGCTCTCGCGCACCAGGCCCGCGTGGTCGAGCGCAAGTGCGTGGCCGACGATGAGGCGGGCATCGAGATCGGGAGTGTCCAGACCCGCTTCGCGAAATCTGCGGGCGACGGTTCGCCGGACGGCGGCGATGCATACGCGGTCTTCCGCGCGGCCTCCGGTCACGCCTGCACGCCCTCCACGTCGGCGAGCAGCGCGGCCTGATGCTCGGTCGTGAGCGTATCGATGATCTCGTCGAGGGCCTCGCCCTCCATCACTTCCGGCAGCTTGTAGAGCGTCAGGTTCACGCGGTGATCGGTGACGCGACCCTGCGGAAAATTGTAGGTGCGGATGCGCTCGGAACGGTCTCCGCTGCCGACCTGGCCGCGACGGTTCGCAGCACGCTCGGCGTCGCGCTTCTGCAGCTCGGTGTCGTAGAGCTTGGCGCGCAACAGCGCCATCGCCTTCGCCCGGTTGCGATGCTGCGAACGCTCCTCCTGCATCATCACCACGATTCCACTCGGGATGTGGGTAATGCGTATCGCCGATTCCGTCTTGTTGACGTGCTGGCCGCCGGCGCCCTGCGCCCGCATGGTGTCGATGCGCAGGTCGGTTTCGTTGATGGCGACGTCGACCTCCTCGACCTCGGGCAGCACCGCGACGGTCGCCGCCGAGGTGTGGATGCGGCCCGACGCCTCGGTGTCGGGCACCCGCTGCACGCGATGGACGCCGGATTCGAACTTGAGGCGCGCAAAGGCGCCGCGGCCCCGGACTTCGGCGATGATCTCCTTGAAGCCGCCTTTGGTGCCTTCGCTCGCCGACAGGAGCTCGGTCTTCCAGCCACGAAGGGCGGCGTAGCGCTCATACATGCGGTAGAGATTGCCGGCGAACAGCGACGCCTCGTCGCCGCCGGTACCGGCGCGGATTTCAAGGATGACGTTGCGCTCGTCCATCGCATCCTTGGGCAGCAGGGCGAGCCGGATTTCCTGCTCCATCTCCTCCCGTTTGCGCTCGAGCAGGGGGCGCTCCTCGCTCGCGACGGCGCGCATCTCGGCGTCGGTGGCGGTATCGGCGATCATCTGGTCGAGGTCCGCGAGCTCGGCGACCGCGTGGCGATAAGCCTTTACCCTCTCGACAACCGGCGCGATCTCGGCGAGTTCGCGGGTGAGCTTGACATAGGTCTCGGCCGGCAACTGGACGGAGAGCTCCGCCTCGAGGGAGGCGTGGCGCGCCAGCATGATGTCGAGCTTGGTCTCGGGAAGCATGGGTGTGATTGAGAGGCTTACGATTGAGAGGTTAGAGAGGCACGCCCGCGGCCTCGGCGAAGGCGGTGAGCACCTCCCGGACCGAGCCTACGGCGTCGGTCCGCGCGATCAGCTCGTTTACCACGGCGGCGGCCTTGCCGGCATCAAGCTCGAGCGCCATCGCCTTCACCGGGCCGACCGCCGACGCCGCAAGCGAAAGCGAGCGGTAGCCGAGTGCGATCAGGGTCATCGCGCCGATCGTCCGCGACGCCATCTCGCCGCACAGCGTCACCGGCTTGCCGTGAGCGATGCCGGCGTCGACGATCGTTTTGAGGACGCGCAGCATCGGCACCGATAGCTCGTCGAACCGGGTGTTGACCCGCGGATTGCCGCGATCGGCGGCGAACAGGAACTGGGCGAGGTCGTTGGAGCCGACCGAGAGGAAATCGACTCGCTCCAGCAGCGCGTCGAGCTGGTAGAGCAGCGCCGGCACCTCGACCATGGTGCCGACCTCGACCCGCTCCGGGAGCTTGTGGCCGTGGCGGCGCAGGTAGGTCAGCTCGCGCTCGACCAGCTCCTTGCCCTGGTCGAACTCCTCGACCGCCGCCACCATCGGGAACATCAGCTTGAGCTCGCGGTTCGAAGCCGCCCGCAACAGCGCCCGGATCTGGCTGCGCAGCAGCGCCGGGCGGTCGAGGCCGAGCCGGATCGCACGCCATCCGAGCGCCGGGTTCTCCTCCTCGACGTTGCGCATATAGGGCAGCACCTTGTCGCCGCCGATGTCGAGGGTGCGGAACGTCACCGGCCGGCCGGAGGTCGCATCCAGCACGGCGCGGTAGAGCGCGAGCTGCTCGCCGGTGCGCGGGAACTGCGAGGCCACCATGAACTGCAGCTCGGTGCGGAACAGGCCAATTCCCGCGGCGCCGGTCTCGGCGACGTGGGGCAGGTCGACCAGCAGGCCGGCATTGAGCAGCAGTTTCACCTCTTCGCCGTCGCGGGTGACGCACGGCTTGTCGCGCAGCGCAAAGTACTGGAGTTGACGGCGGGCGCGGAGCCGGACGAGCTCGACATAGGCGGCTTCGAGGTCGGGGGCAGGGCGGACATGGACCTCGCCGCGCGCCCCGTCGACGATGATGGGGTCCGATGGATCGACGAGCCCGATCGCATTGCTGACTTCGCCGACCGCCGCGATGCCGAGCGCGCGTGCGACGATGGCGACGTGGGAGGTCGGCCCGCCTTCTTCGAGGATGAGGCCGCGCAGCCGTTTGCGGTCGTAGTCGAGCAGCGCGGCGGGCCCCATCGACCGCGCGACGAGGATCGCATTCTCCGGCAGGTGCTCGCGCGAGGGCGCATGGTCGCGGCCGAGGAGATGGCGCATCAGGCGGTTGGCGAGGTCGTCGAGGTCGTGCAGGCGCTCGCGCAGATAGGGATCGGTCTGGCGCAGCATGCGGGCGCGGGTGTCGGACTGGACGCGCTCGACCGCGGCCTCCGCTGTCAGGCCCGTCGACACCGCCTCCTCGAGCTTGTGCACCCAGCCGCGATCATGGGCGAACATGCGATAGGCCTCGAGCACCTCGCGGTGCTCGCCGCCTTCGGCCATGTCGCCGTGCTCGAGCATGGCGTCGAGGTCGGCGCGCAGCGCCGTGATCGCCGCCTCCAGGCGCTGGCGTTCCTTGTGGGGATCGTCGGCGATGAAATTGGTGATAACGACGCGGGGCTCGTGCAGCACCACATGGCCGAGCGCAATGCCGTCGTTGAGCGCGGTTCCGTTGAGGTGCAGGGCCCGGCGGGCGGCGGGCTCGGCGCCGGGCGTCGCGATGGTGGAGAGTTCGCCCGAGGCGATCATCTCCGCCATCACCATGGCGGTGGTCTGAAGCGCCTCGACCTCTTCCTCGGAATAGGTGCGCCGCGCCCGGTTCTGCACCACCAGCACGCCGAGGGTGTTGCCGGCCCGCAGGACCGGCACTCCAAGGAACGAGCGGTAGATCTCTTCGCCGGTTTCCGGGCGGTAGGAGAAGGCGGGGTGCGACTGCGCCTCGGACAGATTGATGGCGTTGGCCTCGCTGGCGACGAGGCCGACGAGGCCCTCGTCGGAGCGCAGCACGGTGTGGTGCACCGCCTGGCGATTGAGGCCTTCGGTGGCGTAAAGCTCGAGCGTGCCGTCGACGCGCAGCACGTAGACGGAACAGACCTCCGCAACCATGTTGGCGGCGATCAGCACCACGATCTTGTCGAGGCGGTCCTGCGCGCTGACCGGCTCCGCCATCACTTCGCGAAGCCGGCGCAACAATACGCGCGGACCTCCCAGCGCGCCGCGCATACGAAGGGTCCTTCGGCGTGATCAGAAGAGCCGGGGTTCGCCTCGTTCCCGGCTCACTCTAGTGGGGAGAGCGTGCGCCCCGGTACGGCACACAAACCCTCATTTGGCTATAGCTAAATGGGCAGCATTGCTGCAAGGCGAAAGGTCACGCGGTGCACCGCGTTAATGATTTCAGGCCTTGTCGAGGCCGTAGAGCGAATGCAGCGACCGGACCGCGAGTTCGGTGTAAGCAGCATCGATCAGGACGGAAAACTTGATTTCCGAGGTGGTGATGGCGCGGATGTTGATGCCGCGCTCGGCGAGCGCCTTGAAGGCCTGGGCGGCGACGCCGGCGTGGCTTCGCATGCCGACCCCGATCACCGAGACCTTGGTGACGTCGGTCGCGGCGTCGAGGCGCTCATAGCCGATCGCCGCCTTGGCGCCTGCTATGGTCTCCTTGGCGCGCTCGAAGTCGGCGGCGGGAACGGTGAAGGTGAGGTCGGTGGTGGCGCCGTCGGCCGACACGTTCTGCACGATCATGTCGACGTTGATATTGGCGTCGGCGAGTGGGCCGAAGATGCTCGCGGCGATACCCGGCTTGTCCTGGACGCGGCGGATCGAGATCTGGGCCTCGTCCTTGCTGAAGGCGATGCCGGTGACGATCTGCTGCTCCATGATGTCCTCCTCGTCGCATATCAGCGTGCCTGGCGGGGTGCCGTGCGGATCGATGTCTTCGGGCTTGTCGAAGCTCGAGCGCACGAAGATCGGCACCCGCTGCACCATGCCGAGCTCGACGGAGCGGACCTGCAGCACCTTGGCGCCGAGGGATGCGAGCTCCAGCATCTCCTCGAAGGCGATCTTGTCGAGCCGGCGCGCCTTCGGCACCACCCGCGGATCGGTGGTGTAGACGCCGTCGACGTCGGTGTAGATGTCGCAGCGGTCGGCATGAATCGCGGCGGCAATCGCGACTGCAGACGTGTCGGAACCGCCGCGGCCGAGCGTCGTGATCCGACCGGTCTCCTGGTGCAACCCCTGGAAGCCGGAGATCACGGCCACCTCCTTGCGCTCCTTGAAGCGCTTGATGAGCTCAGCCCCGTCGATCCCGGAGATGCGGGCCGAGGCGTGGGCCCCGGAGGTCAGGATCGGCACCTGCCAGCCCTGCCAGGAGCGTGCGGTGACACCGACCGCCTGCAGCGCGATGGCGAGCAGGCCTGAGGTGACCTGTTCGCCCGACGCGACCACGGCGTCGTATTCGCGGGCATCATGGAGCACCGCCGCATCGCGGCACCACTCGACCAGCCGGTTGGTGGCCCCCGACATGGCCGAGACCACCACGGCGACCTCGTGGCCGGCGTCGACCTCGCGCTTGACGTGGCGCGCCACGTTGCGGATGCGCTCGATGTCCGCCACCGAGGTGCCGCCGAATTTCATCACCAGGCGAGCCATCGAGCTCCGCCCCCCTTTCTCTTCAACCTGCCACGGCGAATTTGCCGGAGCCGCGGCGCGAAATGGCGCGTATACATACCGGCGAGAGGGTGCCGCCGCAACGGCGGCGCGCCGCCCGCAAGCCCGCGAAAAATACGAGGAATCCATGGCTCAACCCATGGCCCAACCGATGGACGCCGACACCATCCGCGCCGATGCCACGGTTGACGCGACCGAGGTCGCCCGGTTTTCCCGCCTGGCCGGGCAGTGGTGGGACCCGCACGGCAAGATGGCCGTGCTGCACCGGTTCAATCCGGTACGGCTCGCCTATATCCGCGACGCCGCCTGCCGCCGCTTCGACCGCGATGCGCGCAAGCTCGGCTGCCTCGCCGGGCTGCGCATCCTGGACATTGGCTGCGGCGGCGGCATCCTCTGCGAGCCGCTCACCCGGCTGGGCGCGGCGGTGGTCGGGGTCGATCCGGCGCCGGCCAACATTGCCGCGGCGCGGCTCCATGCCGGCGACAGCGGGCTCGCCATCGACTACCGCACCGACACCGCCGAGGTGCTGGCGGATGCCGGCGAGCGCTTCGACGTCGTGCTCGCCATGGAGGTGGTGGAGCACGTCGCCGACGTCTCCCTCTTCGTGCGGCGCTGCGCCGAGATGGTAAAGCCCGGCGGCGGCCTGATGATCGCGGCGACCATCAACCGCACGCTCAAGAGCTTCGCGCTCGCCATCGTCGGCGCCGAATACGTGCTGCGCTGGCTGCCGCGGGGTACCCATCGCTGGGACCGCTTCGTGACGCCGAACGAGCTCGAGATCGCCATGACCGCGGGCGGGCTACGCCTCTGCGGCGAGACCGGCGTGATCTACCATCCGCTCGCCGACCGCTGGCAGCTCTCCTCCGACACCGACGTGAACTACATGCTTACCGCCGAAAAGCCGGACGGCTCACAATAGCCGGCGCACAATAACCAGCGCGAGGTCCGTTCGGGCCGGGCTCGCGCTTCCCCCATTTCAAAATTCCATGGACGTCGTTCGGTGTCGGATTCGAGCTGGCTCTGGGTCGTATTCACCATCATCGCCGCAGCCGCGCAGACCGTGCGCAATGCCGCGCAACGCGAGCTCACCGGCGTGCTCGGCACGGTGGGCGCGACCCACGTCCGGTTCCTGTTCGGGTGTCCGTTCGCGATCCTGATCCTCTTCGGCGTTCTCGCGAGCGGCTCGACGCTGCCGCGGCCCGAACTCATATTCTGGCCGTGGGTGCTCCTCGGCGCGCTGATGCAGATCGCGGCGACCGCGCTGATGCTTGCGGCAATGGCCGAACGCTCCTTCGTGGTGGCGATCGCCTACATCAAGACCGAGCCGATCCAGGTCGCACTGTTCGGCCTCGTATTCCTGGGCGATCGCGTCACGCCGGGCATGGCGGCGGCGATCCTGATCGCGACCGCCGGCGTTATCGTGATGTCGGCGAAATCGGGCGCAGCGAAATCGGGTGCAGACGGTTGGCGGGCCCCGCTGCTCGGGCTTTCCGCCGGCGCGTGCTTCGCGTTCTCCGCAATCGGCTATCGCGGCGCGATCCTGAGCCTTGCCGGTCCCGACTATCTGATGACGGCGACCTTCACCATGACCGTCGGGCTGATCGTCCAATCGGTGCTGCTTACTCTCTATCTCTTGCTGCGCGATCCCGCCGTGCTCACCGCGATCATGAAGGCGTGGCGGCCGTCGCTGTTCGCCGGCTTCATGGGCGCGACCGCGTCCCAGTTCTGGTTCCTCGCCTTTGCGCTGGCGACGGCGGCGAGCGTGCGCACGCTCGCCCTCGTCGAGGTGCTGTTCGCACAGGCGATCTCGCGCTTCGTGTTCAAGCAGCCCGTGTCCGCGCGCGAGGGCGTCGGCATCGTGATGATCGTGATCGGCGTGGTGCTGCTGGTGTGGTCGTATTGAGGGGCGCGTAGTTCGTAGGGTGGGTAAAGGCGCGTCTTCGCGCCGTGCCCACGTTGGAAAGTCCGACGTGGGCACGCTTCGCTTTGCCCACCCTACGGCGTCTGCTGGGTTGCACTAAAGGAGCGATCACGTCGGCCACGGCTTCGGCGGCGCGAAGCTCGTCGCGGTGAACTGGATCTCGGTGATCGCCTTGAGGCTGCGCGCGCCGTAGCGGAACGGAACGATGAGCCGCAGCGGGGCGCCGTGTTGCGGCGGGATCGGCTCGTCATTGAGATGCCAGGCGAGGATGACCTGCGGATGCATCAAGGTCGTCATATCCTCGTCGATGAAGTAGGCATCGGTTCCGATCAGCCGGCAATAATATGCGAAACTCTGCGCGCCGACCGCCTCGGCGAAATCCGAGAACCGCACGCCGGTCCACTTCACGGTACCGCGCGGCATCGGAGCGCCGCATTGCAGCCGCACCACGTAGGAACGCCGCGGCAGCTTGTCGAGCACGTCGAACGTCAGGGTGCCGGAGAGCTTCGCGGTTCCGCGGCCGTCGACTTTGATTCTCATCTTGCGGAAATCGTATTCGCCGGGAGGCGTCTGGTTCTTGGTGCGCCACAGCACGCCGGTGATGGCGCCTGCCTCCTGCGGGGCGAACTCGACCGCGGAGCCGTCGGGCTTGAGCGGCAGGGTCGAGATGCTGCGGAGCGGGGCATCGACCAGTCCGTCCGGCTGCGGTGCGCCTTGCGCGGCGGCCGCGTCGGGGCCGAGCTGCCCGAACGACCATCCGGCCAGCGCCGTCGCCGAGAATTGCATGCTCTCGCGCCGAGATACCCTCATCGCCATCCTCCCACTTTGATCGCCCGCTGCACCGCGTGTCGCAGATTGCGCGGGCTTGAAGCCACCGTCGAGCGGACCGATCATCGCTCGACAAGCGTGGGTATCCTACTGCATTTTCGGTCGATTTGAGAATGAGATCATGCGCGAAGGCGGAATTGCGAGAAGCGGGGTTGCCCGAATGACCGCCGGTCTCGCGCGAACAAGGAGAATTCGCCATGCAACGCTATTTCGGAGCGCTGACGATCGTGCTGCTCCTCGCATTGGCATTGACCCGGGTCTTTCTTTTGCGAAGACAGGGGATCGTGGCCATGAAATTTGGCGACATCGACAAGACGGACTTCCTGATCCCGCCCTTCGTGCTCCTCTATGTCTATGTAATCTTCGCCAATGCGTTCCGCTGGCCGAATGTCACGACACACCAATTCTTCGGTTCCGAGATCGTCGCGTGGATTGGCGTCGCACTCTGTGTTGCAGGACTGCTGCTCTTTCTGTCGAGCCTGGTGTCCTTCGGACGCAGTTTCCGGATTGGTATCGACGCTGAGCGGCCCGACAGCCTGATCACTGACGGCATCTTCGGGTTCAGCCGCAATCCGATCTACGTAGCTTTTGCGACCATCCTGATCGGGGAATTCCTGATCTTCCCGAACTGGCTGACCCTAATCTATCTCGGCGCCGCCACCTGGCTGTTCCACCGCCAAGTGCTTCGCGAAGAGGACTACCTGAGGCGCCACTACGGTGCCGCCTACGAAGAACTATTGCCACCGCGTGCGCAGGTATCTGTGACGCGTGTATGCGCACGAGCTAATCACTTCCCCCAGGCCACCAGCACAGCGCCGGCGGCGATGAGAGCGATGCCGGCCCAGTTCGGAGCCGACGGCCGCTCGCCGAGGAAGGCCACGGCGAATATCGCGACCAGCACCACGGAAAGCTTGTCGATCGGCGCCACCCGCGCCGCATCGCCGAGCTTGAGCGCCCGGAAATAGCAGACCCAGGACGCCCCGGTGGCGAGGCCCGAGAGCACCAGGAACACGTAGGTTTTGGTGGAGATCGTGCCGAGCGACTGGAACTGGCCGGTCGCGGCGAGAAACGCCGCGAGGCAGCCGATGATCACGAAGGTGCGGATGAACGTCGCGAAGTCGGAATTGACGTTCTCGACGCCGACCTTGGCGAAGATCGCGGTCAGCGCGGCAAAGATCGCGGAAAGAACCGCCCAGGTCTGCCAGGGCAGCACGCCATCCATCAGTTCCGCTCGTCGGGCAGCACCGGCAACGGCGCAAACTCGATGCCCTCCTCGTGCAGCGCCTTGGCGTCGTCGGGCGAGGCGGTGCCGTAGATCGAGCGGTGCTTCTTCTCGCCGTAATGCATCTTGCGGGCTTCTTCGGGAAACCGCCCGCCGACGTTCTCGGCATTGGAAACGAGGTGGTCGCGCAATTCCTTGAGCTTGGCGCGAAGCTCGCGCTCCTGCGGTGAGATCACCGCGACGGGGGCGGGCTCTGGTGCCGCCGCCGGCTCGGGTGTAGCCGGGTCAGGCGTCGTGACAGCCTCGGGCGGCGCGGTAATGGGGGCGCCGGATTTCTTGGTGCGGGCAAGGCGCGGCGTCATCAGCGCCTTCTCGACCTTGCTCGATCCGCAGTTCGGGCATTCGAGCGAGGCCACGCCGCGCCTGTTTGTCATAGGTCGCAGAATTGGCGAACCAGCTTTCGAACTCGTGTCCTTTGGCGCAAACCAGATTGTACCGGATCATGTCTCAGACTGCATGCAGATGGGCAGGCTCGGCCAGAGGCTCGACGATCTCGAAGCGCCGGCCGTGCTGAAGTGAAGGGACGCGGCCGCGGGCTTTGCCGACCAGCGACGGGTCGATCTCCGCGATCACCACGCCCGGTGCATCACCGCCTTCGGCGATCACGTTGCCCCAGGGATCGATGACGATCGAATGGCCATAGGTCTCGCGTCCGCTCTGGTGGGTGCCACCCTGCGCGGCAGCCAGCACGAAGCAGCCGTTCTCGACCGCGCGGGCCCGGTTGAGCACGTGCCAATGGGCCTCGCCGGTCTGGCGGGTGAACGCCGAGGGAATGGCGAGGAATGAGCTGCCGGCCTCCGCCAGCGCGCGATAGAGCGCGGGAAAACGCAGGTCGTAGCAGATGGTGAGCCCGAGCCGGCCCCAGGGCAGGTCGGCCACCATGGCGAGCTCGCCCGGCTGGTAGCTGCGCGACTCGCGGTAGCTCTCGCCATTGGCGAGATCGACATCGAACATATGGATCTTGTCGTAGCGCGCTTTGATGTCGCCGCGCGGATCGATCAGGAAGCTGCGGTTCGCTGCGCGCTCCGGCGACACCTTCACGGCGAGCGAGCCGACATGCACCCAGATCGCCAGCCGGCGGGCGAGCTCGCGGAACGCCGCGAGCGTCGTGTCCTGCTCCTCGGGGAAGATCGCCGCAAACAGGTTGTCGCGCTTGACCTCCATGATGTTGGTCATCTCGGGCGTCTGCACGTAATCGGCGCCGTCGCGCTTCGCCTGCTCGATCAGGGCGAGGGCGGCGTCGCGGTTCTCGCCCGGCGACCGGGAGGACCGCATCTGGATGAGACCGACGCGGAAGGCGGCCCCGTCGTGCTTGGCATTCGTCATCGAGATTTCCTTGTCAGGCCGGCCCAGAATCAGCCCTGAAGCAGCGCGTCGAGCTTGCCGGCGTCTTCGAGCTCGTAGAGGTCGTCGCAGCCGCCCACATGGGTGGCGCCGATGAAAATCTGGGGCACGGTGGTCCGCCCATGGGCCCGCTCGACCATCGTGGCGCGCAGATCGGGGGCGCCCGCCACATTGATCTCGACATAGGGGACGCCCTTGCCGCGGAGCAGCTCCTTGGCCGACACGCAATAGGGGCAAAACGGCGTCGTATAGACCTCGACCGGCGGCATTTCTCGCAAACCCATCGCCCGCCAAGGCGGGAACGGCTCCCACTATATGGGACTACGTATGGCGGCGACAACCCGGGCAAACACCAGCACGTCGACCGACCGGGCGCCGGCCCGCAACAGGGAACGGGCGCAGGCATCGAGCGTCGCACCGGAGGTGAGGACGTCATCCACGAGGACGAGCCGCCGCCCGCGCACCGCGGCCTCCCGGTCCGGGACGCGGAAGGCGCCCTGCACGTTGGCGGCCCGCTCGGTCCGCGACAGGCCGACCTGCTGCGGGGTCGCCTTCACCCGCTTGAGGGCATGGCACACCGGCACGCCGCTCGCCCGCGAAATCGCCTCGGCGAGCGCGGCGGCCTGGTTGAAGCGCCGCGCCCACAGCCGCCGCCAATGCAGGGGGACCGGCACCAGCGCATCGGCTTGCGCGGTAAGCTCGCGGCCGGCGCGCGCCATCCACTGGCCCATGGTGGTGGCGAGGTCCAGGCGGTCGCCATATTTCAGGCTATGCACGAGGTCGCGGGCGACGTCGTCGAAACGCACGGCGGCGCGGGCGCGATCATAGGAGGGCGGATCGGCGATCGCCTCCATGGAAAGGACGCCCGGGCCGGGATCGAAGGCAAAGGGTATGCCTAAGCGTTCGCAATAGGGCGGGGCGATGAAGGAGACCTTGGACCAGCACGCCGCGCACAGGCCCCGGCCGCTGCCGACCGGCTGGCGGCACGCCGCACATAGCGGCGGCAGCGCGGTGTCGAGCACGAGGCCGAGCGCGGCGCGGCCGATTTGCGCGAAGACGCCGCTTCGAGCCTCGTTCGGGGTCGCGGGCATGCGGGCAGGGTAGTCGTGCTGCGCCCGCCGTGCCAGTGATATCCCGGCGACGATTTCGCAGGTGTCGATTTCTCAGGTGTCGATCATGTCTGCGCCGACCCGCCTGTTCGACCGCGCGCTGATCGAGACGCGGCGCCGCCGCGCCCGCCGGATCGGGCCGGCGACCTTCCTCCTCGACCGCGTGGCGGAGGATTTTGCCGACCGGCTGGCGGCGGTGCTGCGGCGGTTCGAGCGCGCCGTCGATCTCGGCACGCCGACACCCGCCGTGCGCGCCGCACTCGCCGGCAATAGCGCGATCGGCAGCATGATCGCGGTCGCGCCGGCATTCGATGCCGCCGACCCTCCGCACCGCTGCGCGTCGTCGCCGACCCCGAAGCGCTGCCGTTCGCCGCCGGGAGCCTCGATCTCGTCGTCTCGGCCTTCGCCTTGCAGACGGTCGACGACCTACCCGGCGCGCTGATCCAAATCCGCCGCGCCCTCAAGCCGGACGGGCTTTTGCTCGCGGCGCTGCTCGGCGGAGATACGCTCAACGAGTTGCGGGAAAGCTTCGCCGTCGCCGAGAGCGAGGTCACCGGCGGGGTCTCGCCGCGGGTCGCTCCGTTTGCGGACCTGCGCGACATGGGCGCGCTGCTGCAGCGGGCGGGCTTTGCGCTGCCGGTGACCGACGTCGACCGCGTGGTCGTGCGCTATTCATCGCCGCTCGCCCTGATGGCGGACCTGCGCCGCATGGGCGCCACCAATCCGCTGGTCGAACGCCGGCGGGTCCCGTTGCGGCGCTCGGTCCTGGCGCGGGTGCTGGAAGTCTATGCCGAGCGCTTCGGCGATCCCGACGGCAAGGTGCGGGCGAGCTTCGACATCGTCTGGCTGTCCGGCTGGGCGCCGCATGAGAGCCAGCAGCAGCCGCTGCGTCCCGGCTCGGCGAAAGCCCGCCTTGCCGATGCGCTGGGGACGCGGGAGATCAGTGCGGGAGAAAAGCCCGACGGGCAGTGACCCGCCTCACTTCCCCATGTTCTGCAGCGCCGAGACGATCTGGCCGTAGAGCGTGTTCTTGATGCCCTGGCCGACCGAGCTAAGCGCGCCGAAAATGGTGAGTGCGATCAGCGCCGCCAGCAGGCCGTATTCGACCGCGGTGGCGCCGGTCTCGTCGCCGGCGAACCGACGAAGTGTGAGGAAGGGCCGTCGTTGGGGCGCGTTGGCTCATCCGGAATTCCACGCCGTTTCGAGGTTTCACACCAGCGCCGTGAGGTGCGGGATCAGCGGGATGTCGGCTTCCGGCATCGGATATTCGCGCAGCCGGTTCGGCCGCACCCACGCGAGCTGTTGCCCTTCTCTCGGCATCACCGTTCCTTCCCAGCGCCGGCACACATAGAGCGGCATCAGCAGGTGAAACTCCGGATAGCTGTGGCTCGCAAAGGTCAGCGGCGCGAGACAGGCTTCCTTGACGACGATCGCCAACTCTTCCTCGAGCTCGCGGATCAGCGTCTCTTCCGGCCGCTCGCCGGCTTCGACCTTGCCTCCCGGGAACTCCCACAGACCCGCCATGCTTCGTCCCGGTGGCCGCTGGGCGAGAAGAATGCGCCCGTCGACATCGATCAGGGCGCAGGCGGCAACCAGGACGAGCTTCACGGCGAGTTCGCCTTCATGGGCGAGATTGGACGGCGACGATTAACAGCACTGCACCGATTTCAGTTCAATTTTTCGAAGATTCCGCGCCATCGACGTGGTGGTTAACACCGCGCCAAGGCGGCGCGCCTACGATCGGTAATCGCCATTGATTGCAACATATTCCTTGGTGAGGTCGCAGGTGAGCACGCGGTCGCGCCCGCGTCCCATGCCGAGCGAGACTTTGAGCTTGATCACCTGGTTCTTCATCTCGGCGGAGACCTGCGCCTCGTCGTAATCGGGATCGCGCATGCCTTTGTGGGCGACGCGGATGCCGTTGAACCAGATCGCCAGACGATCGCGGTCGGCCGGCTCGCCGGCCTTGCCGACGGCCATCACGACGCGGCCCCAATTGGCGTCCTCGCCGGCGATCGCGGTCTTCACCAGCGGCGAGTTGGCGATCGACATCGCGATGCGGCGCGCCGACTTCGGCGATGCCGCCCCCTCGACGATGATCTCGACGAGCTTGCGGGCACCCTCGCCATCGCGCGCGACCTGCTCGGCGAGATTTTTGAGCACGCTATCGAGCGCCTTGGTGAAGCCCTTGAGGCGCGGATCGCTCGCCCGCGCGATGCGCGGCGCGCCGTGCTCCGCGGCCGCTCCGGTCGCGAAGGCGAGCAGCGTGTCCGAGGTCGAGGTGTCGCCGTCGATGGTCACCGCATTGAAGCTGTCGGCGACGCCGTCGGCGAGCAGGCGCTGCAACGCAGGCGCCGCGATCGGCGCGTCGGTGAAGACGAAGGACAGCATGGTCGCCATGTCCGGCGCGATCATGCCGGCACCCTTGGCGATCCCGCAGATGGTGACGGTCGCCTTGCCGAGCTTCGCGGTGGCGGTCGCAGCCTTGGGAAACGTGTCGGTCGTCATGATCGCCTTCGCCGCGGCTTCCCACTGCCCGGGCTTCGCACCGGTGACGAGGCCGTCCATCACGCCGGTGAAGGCGTTGGCATCGAGCGGCTCGCCGATCACGCCGGTCGAGGCGAGGAATATTTCCGCCGGCTTGCATTCCGTGGCCTCCGCCGCGATGTCGGCGGTGAGCTTGGTCGCTTCGCGGCCGTTGCGGCCGGTGAAGGCGTTGGCATTGCCGGAATTGACGACCAGCGCTCGGGCGCTGCCGCCCTTGAGCTTGGCGCGGCACCAGTCGACCGGTGCCGACGGGCATTTGGACCGCGTGAAGACGCCGGCAACGGTGGTGCCGGGGTCGAGCAGCACCATCAGCACGTCGGTGCGGTTCTTGTAGCGGATGCCGGCAGCAGCGGTCGCAAGCCGCACGCCGGCGACTTCGGGCATGTCCGGAAAATTGGAAGGTGCAAGCGGAGAGACAGATGCCATGGCGCGCCCCCCGAGGCGTTCATCAGGCCGCAATAGAAGGCCATGCTCCACGACGGGAGCATGACCACCTGGAATGGCGTCGTCTACTTCTTCGGCTGCTCGGCGGGCGCCGCCGGCGTGGCCGGCTGATCGAGCCGCTCGATCTTGGCGTCGGCGCGCAGCTTGCCCACGAGCTCGACCTGCGCCTTGCGCACCGCGTAATTCTCGACCTGATCCTTGACCGTGTCGAACGCCGGCGGCTGGCGCTGGCGCTTGTCCTCGACCTTGAGGACGTGCCAGCCGAACTGGGTCTTCACCGGATCGGAGACCTGGCCCTTGTCGAGCTTGAAGGCGATGTCGGAGAATTCCGGCACCATCTGTTCCTTGGTGAAGTAGCCGAGATCGCCGCCGTTGTCCTTGCCCGACGGGTCTTCGGTGAGCTCGTTCGCGAGCTTGTTGAAATCCTCGCCCTTCTTCACCCGGTCGATGACCGCTTTCACCTTGGCCTCGGCGGCCTTGCTCGCGGCGGCGTCGGTCGGGTTCATCACGCGGAACAGGATGTGGCGCGCATGGACTTCCTGCTCGCCGCCCATCTGCTTGGTCGCTTCGTCATAGACCTTGTGCAGGTTGGCGTCGGTGGTCGCCTGCTTCGCCTCGCCCTGCAGCATGACCTCCATCAGCGCCTTGTTGTGCGAGAAGGCCTCGCGGCGCTTGAAGTCCGGCGTGTCCTGGACTTTCTTCGCCTCGGCCGCCTTGGACAGCAGGATCATGTCGGCGAGGTAATTGATGAGGTAGTCGCGGCGCCCGGCCTCGTCCTTGACCGGCATGTTCTGGCCGATGTCTTCCTCGGCGAGGGCGAGGTCGCTCTGATGAATGTCGACGCCGTTGACCTTGGCGATCACCGGGTCGGCGGCCGGGGTTTGTGCGAAGGCGAAGCCGCCCGAAGCGAGGAGCATCATGGCGCCCGTCGCGGCTGCAAACAGCGGTCGGCGCGATGCCGGGACCGATCGGTCCATGGCGCGGAGACGGGACTCTGGAAACATCGGAAACATCCTTCGGGTTGGCTGCGCGACCCAGCGGTCTGCGGAAAAGAGGCGCACACTCGCGCAATCGGCCGCGATTGGCAACCGGAGCAACCGTGCCAGGGCCCGAGAAGGGCCTGATTGCGGCACGCGCCGATTGACAAGGGTTCTACCCCCTCCTATCTCTCCCCTGTTCGCCGGGCCGGCTCCGGGGGCATTCCTAAGCGCGCTTCACCTCGCCCGAAAAGTGCCGCATTCCGAATGCGTTGGGTGTCATTTCCGGCCGTGCGATGACGGTCCCGCGGCACGCTCCGCAGCGCCGCAGTGGACGAGAAAGGAACTCCGGCATGTTCGGCGCCGTCGCCCGCAAGATTTTTGGTTCTTCGAATGAACGGCGCATTCGCGCCTTCCGGCCTCGGGTCGACGCCATCAATGACCTGGAGAAAGAGCTCGAGCGTCTTTCCGACGACGAGCTGCGAGCCCGTACCGACGCCTTCCGCAAAGAGCTCGCCGACGGCAAGACCCTCGACGACATTCAGGTGCCGGCGTTCGCGACCGTGCGCGAAGCGGCGAAGCGTACGCTCGGCCAGCGTCATTTCGACGTTCAGATGGTCGGCGGCATGGTCCTGCACGAGGGCCGCATCTCCGAGATGAAGACCGGCGAAGGCAAGACGCTGGTCGCGACGCTCCCCGTCTATCTCAATGCGCTCGCCGGCCGCGGCGTCCACGTCGTCACCGTCAACGATTACCTCGCCCGCCGCGACGCCGAATGGATGGGCCAGATCTACAAGTTTCTCGGCCTCACCGTCGGCGTCATCGTCCACGGGCTCGACGACGAGCAGCGCAAGCAGGCCTATGCCTGCGACGTCACCTACGGCACCAACAACGAGCTCGGCTTCGACTATCTGCGCGACAACATGAAGTACCGGCTCGAGGACATGGTCCAGCGCGGCCACATCTTCGCGATCGTCGACGAGGTCGACTCGATCCTGGTCGACGAGGCGCGCACGCCGCTGATCATCTCCGGTCCGCTCGACGACCGCTCCGAGTTCTACAACACCATCGACACCTACATCCCGCGGCTCGACAAGTCGGACTACGAGGTCGACGAGAAGCAGCGCACCGTCGCCTTGACCGAAGCCGGCATGGAGAAGATGGAGCAGATGCTCAAGGAGGCGGGCGTCCTCAAGTCCGACTCGCTCTACGACGTCGAGAACGTGTCGACGGTCCACCACGTCAATCAGGCGCTGCGCGCGCACAAGCTGTTCCACCGCGACAAGGACTACATCGTGCGCAACGGCGAGGTCGTCATCATCGACGAGTTCACCGGCCGCATGATGCCGGGCCGGCGCTACTCCGAAAGCCTTCACCAGGCGCTCGAGGCGAAGGAGCACCAGCCGGTGCAGCCGGAGAACCAGACGCTCGCCTCGATCACGTTCCAGAACTACTTCCGCATGTACGAGAAGCTCGCCGGCATGACCGGCACGGCGCTCACCGAGGCCGACGAGTTCTGGGACATCTACAGCCTCGAGGTGCTGGAGATTCCAACCAACATGCCGCTGGCGAGGGTCGACGACGACGACGAGGTCTATCGCACCGCCAAGGAGAAGTACCGGGCGATCCTCGCGCTGATCGAGGACTGCAAGCAGCGCGGCCAGCCCGTCCTCGTCGGCACCACCTCGATCGAGAAGTCCGAGCAACTCGCCGAGCTCCTGCGCAAGAGCGGCTGGGAGCAGCACGACTTCACCGACCCCAACGCCTTCGCCAAGCTCTATTCGGGCGACGAAGGGGCCGACCAAGACGAAGGTGTTCGCGATCCTCAACGCCCGCTATCACGAGCAGGAAGCCTACATCGTCTCCCAGGCCGGCGTGCCCGGCGCCATCACCATCGCGACCAACATGGCCGGTCGCGGCACCGACATCCAGCTCGGCGGCAACGCCGACATGCGCATCCGCCAGGAGCTCGCCGACATCGCGGAGGGGCCCGAGCGCGACCAGAAAATCCAGGAGATCCGCGGCCAGGTCGCGCGTCTCAAGGACAAGGCGCTCAAGGCCGGCGGCATGTTCGTGCTCGGAACCGAGCGCCACGAGTCGCGGCGCATCGACAACCAGCTGCGCGGCCGGTCCGGCCGCCAGGGCGATCCCGGTCTCTCAAAGTTCTTCCTCTCGCTCGATGACGACCTGATGCGCATCTTCGGGTCGGACCGGCTCGATGGCATGCTGCAGAAGCTCGGGCTGCAGGAGAACGAGGCGATCGTCCATCCCTGGATCAACAAGGCGCTCGAGAAGGCGCAGTCGAAGGTCGAAGCGCGCAACTTCGACATCCGCAAGAACCTGCTCAAGTTCGACAACGTCTCGAACGACCAGCGCAAGGTGATCTTCGATCAGCGCGTCGACCTGATGAAGGACGAGAACGTCGCCGAGACCATCGCCGACATGCGCAAGGAGGTCGTCGACGCGCTGGTGGCGAAATTCGTTCCGCAGAACGCCTATCCGGAGCAGTGGAACACCAAGGGGCTCAAGGAAGAGCTCAACCGCGTGTTCGGCATCGACTTGCCGGTCGACGAATGGGCCAAGGAAGAGGGCATCGCCGACGAGGAGCTCATCCACCGCGTCGAGCGCCGCGCCGACGAGCACATGGCGGCGAAGGTCGCGCAGTGGGGCCCCGACGTGATCCGTTACGTCGAGAAGTCGATCCTGCTGCAGACGCTCGATCATCTCTGGCGCGAGCACCTCGTCATGCTGGAGCATCTGCGCCAGGTGATCGGGCTGCGCGGCTACGGCCAGCGCGATCCGCTCAACGAGTACAAGCAGGAAGCCTTCCATCTGTTCGAGGCGCTGATCCAGAACCTGCGCGAGGCGGTGACCGCCCAGCTCATGCGGGTCGAGATCATGCAAGCGCCGCAGGAGCAGCCGCCCGAGCAACTGCCCTACATGGAGGCGCATCACATCAACCCCGCGACCGGCGAGGACGAATTGGCGATGTCCGACGGCCCGGTCGCGGCGATGGCGCGCAGCGCCGGCGCGACGCTCTCGCGCGGTGCCGCTGCGGTGGCGGCTGAGGCCCGCAATCCCGCCGATCCCGCGACGTGGGGCAAGGTCGGGCGCAACGAAGTGTGTCCGTGCGGATCGGGCAAGAAGTTCAAGCACTGCCACGGCCGCTTCTCCTGATACGCGAGCCGACTGATCCGCAAACCCGGCGCAGGCCGGGTTTTCGCGCTCCGTCCGCGTGCTGCGCCACCGCTCTCGCGCGTCCGTTGCTGGTTGCGGTAACGTGAGACCGCGCGCTGCGGAACCCGCCGCCGTCAGGCGCGGGCGTGGCTGAAAACGCTGCCACATCCCCGGGCGATGCGTTACGATTCCGCGGCGAATCAATCAGCTGCGGAGAGGGCCATGGGTGGGACGAAATCGCCCGCGTCGCGTTGTTCGATCGTGTTCGGCGCCTTGGTCGCCACGGCATTGCTGCCGGCCGCGCCGGCGCTGGCACAGACGTCGCAGCAACTCGCCTGGTGCAGCGGCAAGGACAACCCCAGTGCCGAGCAGAAGATCGCGGCCTGCACGGCGGTCATCGTGTCGGGGCGCTATTCGGGACGCTACCTCGCGCTCGTCTACAACAACCGCGCCAACGGCCATCTCAAGAAGAATGAGCGCGATCATGCGCTCGCCGACTATGACGAGGCGATCAAGCTCGATCCCGCTTACGCGCTCGCCTACAACAATCGCGGCAGCCTGCGCTTCCTTCAGAAAGACTACGACGGCGCCATCGCCGATTACGACCATGCGATCAAGCTCGATCCGACCCCGGCGATCGCGTCTGACGACCGCGGCAAGGCCGGCATCAACGTCTACAACAACCGCGGCTACGCCTATTACACCAAGAAGGACTACGCCCGTGCGATCGCCGATTACGAGCAGGCGATCAAGCTCGAACCGCGGGCGGGGCTGATCTACAACAACCGCGGCCGCGCCTATTCCGACATGAAGGACTACGACCGCGCCATCGCTGACTTCAGCGAGGCGATCCGCCTCGAGCCGACCTATGCGATCGCCTTCAGCAATCGCGGCATCGCTTATTACGCCAAGCGCGACAATGAGCACGCGGTCGCCGACTTCAGCGCGGCAGTACGTCTCGATCCAAAATACGCGCAGGCGTTCTACAATCGCGGCAGTGTGCATGCCGAGGCCGGCCGCGACGACCGTGCCATCGCCGATTACGATGCCGCGATCGCGCTCGATCCGAAATATGCCTTCGCCTACGGCAACCGCGCCGGAGTTTATGCGCACAAGGGCGACCTTGAGCGCGCGCTCGCCGACTACAACGAGTCGCTGCGGCTCGATCCGACCAACGCCAACGACTTCAACCGGCGCGGCGTCGTCCTCTTCGCCAAGAAGGACTACGACCGCGCCATCGCAGATTACGACCAGGCGATCACGCTCAATCCCGCCTATCCGGCGGCCCTGATCAATCGAGGGAACGCCTGGCGCGCCAAGGGCATGAACGACCGTGCCGCCGCCGACTACGGCGAAGCGGTGCGCATCGATCCCGGCGACGCGCTTGCCTTTATGAACCGTGCGATCGTGCAGGAGGCCTTGCGGCAGCGCGACGGCGCGATCGCCGATTATGGCGAAGTGATCCGGCTCACCCCGGCCAACGCCGCGGCATGGAGCGGCCGCTGCTGGGCGCGCGCCATCATCGGCGAGCTCGAGCCGGCGCTGGCCGACTGCAACGAGGCGCTGCGCCTCGAGAACTCGGCCGGCACGCTGGAACGCCGCGCACTCGTCCATCTCAAGTCGGGCCAGTTCGACAAGGCGATCGCCGACTACGATGCCGCCCTGAAGACGAACCCGCGGCTGTCCGGCTGCGCTCTACGGGCGCGGTCTCGCGCGGCTGCGCAATGGCCAAGCCGCGGCTGGCAATGCCGACATCGCCGCGGCGAAGGAGATCAACCCGCGTATCGTCGACCTGTTCGCGGGCTACAACGTGCCGCCGCAGCGCGCCGAGGCGCCCGCCATCGAGGTGCCGCCGACGAGCCGCGCGCGTCCCGAGGTCGTGGTGGCGCCGGCGGCGAACCCGGCAAACGAAAGCGCCGCGCCGGCGGCGCCCCCTGCGACCGAGGTCACCACCAGCGTCGGCCGGCCCCTGCCATCGGAGGCGTTGCCCGCGGCGCCCGCAGCCACGGCTCCCGCAGCTACAGCGGCTCCCGGCGGCGCCCAGGCGGATTGCGCGCTGGCGGAGACCCATTGGCGTAGCGCCGAGGCGATCGGCACGCTTGCGGTCTACCAGGACCACCTCGCCCGGTTTCCCGATTGCCCGTTCGCGACCCTTGCCGCGACAAGGATCGAGGCGCTGAAGAAATAACGGTCGATTGGCCGTCGAAAACTAAACGGCCGGGACCATGCCCGGCCATTGAAGATTGTTGTCGGGCGGCAAGCCGATCAGCGCATGCTGCCCCAGCGGCTCTCGAACGACGACGACGAAACCACCGGCGCCGCGCCCGCCATGACGCCGGACGTGGCAGGCGGCGGCGTATTGTCGAATGGGCTCGCCTTCGGCGGCGTAGCCGGGGTCTGCGCCGCGACCTGGGCGACCGCCTGCTCAGGCTTCGCGGTGTCGGGCTTCGGCTTCGCCACGGCGTGAATGGTTGCGGGCTTCGAGGTACCGGCGAGGGCCATGGCCGCCGGCTTCGCCTTGGGCTCGGGCTGGACCGATGCGATGGCCGACGTCGTCTCCTCGGGCGGCGCGGAGGGGCGCGGCGGGTTGACGTAGGCCGGCAGCGGAATGCTCGACGGCGTCACCGACCGGTAATGGCCGTCGTTGTCGAACATCGCTTCCTGCGGGCGTAGCTTGGCGAGGAAGGTCGGGTGCATGCCGCCGTCGCTGCCGGTGCCGAGGACCGCGACCGTCGCGACGCCCTTGTTGGCGAGCGCCTCGAAGTCGGCGTCGTCCCGCT
>CAWCCG010000027.1:0-36859 GCA_963793985.1 uncultured Alphaproteobacteria bacterium
ACACGCAGTCGGCACCGGCTTCAGCGTAGGCGGCAGCCCGATCCAGCATCTCGGTGTAGGAATTGTTCGGCGTCGGAGCAAGACAGCGCGCGATGAGAACCATATCCGTGCGCGCGTCGGCCGCGGCATGAATGTTGTCGATCATCCGGGCCTTTGGAAGGACACCCGGAACAGCATAGGCGGTGGCGCGGTTGAGTGGCATGCGGTCGTCGAAGGCCGCGCAGGCGATGCCGCCTCGTTCAGCCTGCTTCGCGAAGCGGTAAACATTCAATGGCGTGGCGCCAAAATCGTCTACATCCGCGACCACCGGAATATCCACGTTCGCGGCGATGACACAGTCGTACTCGATGATCTCGGACACCGTGACGATCGCCTGGTCCGGCAACGCGAGCAATTCCTGGTTGGTGGCGCTGCTGCCGACAAACACGCCCTTGAATCCACGAACTTCGATCAAACGCGCGGTCAGGACATCGTAAGCATTGGCGCAAATCAGCGGCTCGGGGCCGTTCATCAATTCGCGAAAGCGAGCACCCATTGTTCTCGTTGCCGGGCGCGTCTCAGCGGCGGCAAGCGGGCCGGCAGCCGCCACCAGTGCCGATGCGGCCAGTCCGGCGACTTGGACGAACTCACGTCTATTCGTTTCTCCAGCCATGATCGCTCCTCCCAAGTTGCGGCAAATCGCTTTGGTCGGAAAGCCTGCTCAGCAACACCGCGGCAAGGTCTTCACTTCCGGCCTTCAACTTCACTTGTCCTCCGCCGGCACCTCGTAGCCGGAATCCTCGATCGAGCCGGCGCCCATCCAGCCCCACACCAGCACGACGTCCTCGTCGGACGTGTTGTTGAAGCCGTGCCAGCAGCCGCGCGGCGAATAGACGACGTCGCCCTCGCCCGACGGCTCCTCGCCGTGGTCGCTGTAGATGTGGCCGTGGCCCTTGAGGACGATGAAGAACTCGTCGCAGTTGCGGTGCAGATGCCGCTCGTGCCGCGCGCCCGGCTTGAGCACGGTCCAGCCGACCACGTGGTTCGCGCCGGCCGACTTCTTGTCGACCAGGAACTGCACCTGCATGTCGACCCAGCCCTCGTCCTCGCGCAATCCTTTCACCAGCGGCACGTCGCGGATGTTGGTGCGGTATTGCTTGGTCACGATTGCCCTCCGAGGCGGCGATAGACTTCGTGCGCGGTGACGAAGTCGCGGTGATCGATGCCGAGGCCACGGCACGCGTTCATCATCTCGTTGGCGGCCGCCGCGAGCGGCACCGGGCTGCCGAGCCGGCGGCCGAGGTCCAGCGCGAGGAGCATGTCCTTCTGCTGCAGCGTCACGTCGGCGAGCGGGACCGCGGGCATCTGCCCCTCGAGGATGAACGGGCCGCGATAGCCGAGCACCGGCGACGCCGCGACGCTCTTGAGGATCGCGTCGACCGCGGCCGCCCGCGCGACCCCGCCCTTCTCGGCGAGCGCCACCGCTTCGCCGAAGGCGATGACCTCGACCATCAGCAGCAGGTTCACCGCGATCTTCATCTGGCAGGCGAGGCCGTTGCCGCCGATCCGCGTGACCTTGGGGCCGATCGCGAGCAGCACCGGCTTGGCGCGTTCGAACGCCGCCTCGTCGCCGCCGACCATGACCGAGGCCTGGCCGGCCTTCACCGTGACCGGGCTCCCGGAAATCGGCGCGTCGAGCATGAAGGCACCCGACTTGTGGAATTCCACCGCCACCGCGCGGCTCGCATCGGGATCGATGGTGCTCATGTCGAGATAGATGCCGCCGGGCGCGAGCCCCGACACGATGCCGTCGGGGCCGAGGGCGACCGCGCGCACGGCGTTCGCGTCGGTCACGATCGAGAACACGATCTCGGAGGCTTGCGCGACCGCGCGCGGCGAATTGGCGAAGGCCATGCCGGCGGCGATGAGGGGCTCGGCCTTGTCGCGCGACCTGTTCCAGCCGGTGACGCGGTGGCCGGCCGCGATCAGCCGCGGCACGATCAGCTGGCCCATGGCGCCGAGGCCGACGAATCCGAGATTCACGGGCGATTCCTTCGAACGGTTTCTTGGCAGACGCCGCCTTCTTGGGTCGCGGCGAGATCAATTCCGGCTCAGGGCAGCTTGTCGTAGCCCTCGCCGAAGCCCTTGAGGCCCATCGGGAAGCCGATGCCCTCTTCCGGCGTCTGGAAGATGAAGAAGGTCGCGGTCTGCCCGGTCTTCATCTTGCCGACGAGGGTGTCGTCCATCACCACCTCGGCGTAGCAGCCGCGCGGCAGGCAGCGCACATAGCCGGCGCGGCCGACGTCGGCCTGGTCGACCTTGAGCCCGAGGCCCGCGGGCAACAGCACCCCGAGCGGCACCTGCACCCGCATCAGCCGCGATTTCTGGTCGGCGGTCTTGAGCACCAGGACGGTGATTCCGACATTGGCGCGGTCTTCGGCAACGACGCTCTGGAACAGGGCGCACTGTTCGGACTGCGCTCCCGGCGGGGTCTCGCAGCGAATCTGCCAGTCGCCATGGACCGACTTCACCGCCCCCTGCGCCAGTGCCGCGCCGTGGCCCAGCACCGCCGCCGCGCAGCCTGCGAACGCTGCGAGGAACGCGCGGCGGCCGGACGGAAGGCGCTCGGCAATGGCGCTGCGACGATCTCGAACCATCATGCGTTCTTCCCTCGTCTGCAGCGGCGGCGCGGCCTCTTCGCGACGCTGCGGTTGCGGCTTTTGCCTAACCGGGCGGCCTGCCGTGTCAAGCATGAGAGGATTCCCAGCCGGGTGCAACCGGCTCGCGATTTTACCCCCCGCGAGATCGCAGATTTTCTCGGCGATTCATGCAATCAGGCACATTGCGAGTGGGGCGGAATTGTGGTTCATGAGGCCCGGGTTTTCCGGCTGCAGCGCCCCCGAGCAGTAAGGTGCCCCTGTGGCCTCCGGCCGCAGATAGAAACGTCAAATAATGCACCTTATTGCGGCGTCCCTGCCGCAGTCGAAGGCGCAGGCGAGCCCTGGCGGCTGCCATCCATGGAGCTGAGACGACAATGCCGGCCCTTTTCCGATCGATCCTGATTGCGGCGGTCGCCGCAGCCCTGCTGATTCCCGGCGCGGCCTTCGCCGGGCTTGGCCAGCCCTCCCCGTGGGAGATCGGCCTGCAGGGATCGGCGACGCCGGTGATGGACGACATCGTGTGGTTCCACAACATTCTGCTGTGGGTCATCTTCGCCATCACCGCGTTCGTGCTCGCGCTCCTCATCTACATCATGGTGAAATTCAACGCGCGCGCGAACCCGACGCCGACACGCACCACTCACAACACGCTCATCGAGGTGCTGTGGACGGTGCTGCCGGTGATCATCCTCGTCTTCATCGCGCTGCCGTCGTTCCGCATCCTGTTCTTCCAGCTCAACACGCCGCCGGCCGACCTGACCATCAAGGCGACCGGCAAGCAGTGGTACTGGACGTACGCCTATCCGGACAACGGCAACTTCGAGTTCGATTCGCTGATCCTCACCGAGAAGGAGCGCAAGCCCGACCAGCCCCGCCTGCTCTCGGTCGACAACGAGATCGTGGTCCCCGTGAACAAGGTGGTGCGCGTGCAGGTCACCGGCGCCGAGGTGATCCACGCCTTCGCGGTGCCCTCGTTCGGCATCAAGATCGACGCCATTCCCGGCCGGCTCAACGAGACCTGGTTCAAGGCCACCAAGGAAGGCACCTTCTACGGCCAGTGCTCGGAGCTGTGCGGCAAGGACCACGCCTTCATGCCGATCGCGGTGCGCGTGGTCAGCGAGCAGGCGTTCTCGACCTGGCTCGAGGAAGCCAAGAAGAAGTTCGCGAGCGCCGGCTCGAACGCCGTCGCCAAGGCCGAAATTCCCGCCGAGTAAGTTCGGCACCGAGTTGAGACGACAAGCGCCCCACCCCCGCTACGGAGGGCGCAGCGACAAGGAAGCGAAAGCATGGATACCCACGCACCTGCCCACGAGGCCCACGCCGACCACGGCCACCCGAACGGATGGCGGCGCTTCGTGTACTCCACGAACCACAAGGACATCGGCACGATGTACCTCGTGTTCGCGATCATGGCCGGCG
Organism: uncultured Alphaproteobacteria bacterium; assembly: GCA_963793985.1. Classification (GTDB taxonomy): domain Bacteria; phylum Pseudomonadota; class Alphaproteobacteria; order Rhizobiales; family Xanthobacteraceae; genus JAJPKK01. The sequence continues at coordinate 4,059 of CAWCCG010000027.1, forward strand.
TGATCGGCGGCCTGATGTCGATCGCGATGCGGGTGGAGCTGGCGTTTCCCGGCCTGCAGATCTTCCACGAGACCCACACCTTCAACGTGTTCACCACCGCTCACGGCCTCATCATGATCTTCTTCATGGTGATGCCGGCGATGATCGGCGGGTTCGGCAACTGGATGGTGCCGCTGATGATCGGCGCGCCGGACATGGCGTTCCCGCGCATGAACAACATCTCGTTCTGGCTGCTGCCCGCCTCGTTCACGCTGCTGCTCACCTCCGCCTTCGTCGAAGGCGAGCCGGGCGCCAACGGCGTCGGCGCGGGCTGGACGATCTACGCGCCGCTCTCGACCATCGGGCATCCCGGGCCGGGCGTCGACTTCGCGATCCTGTCGCTCCATCTCGCCGGCGCCTCCTCGATCCTCGGCGCCATCAACTTCATCACCACGATCTTCAACATGCGCGCGCCGGGCATGACGCTGCACAAGATGCCGCTGTTCGTGTGGTCGATCCTGGTGACGGTGTTCCTGCTGCTGCTGGCGCTGCCGGTGCTCGCCGGCGCCATCACCATGCTGCTGACCGACCGCAACTTCGGCACCACCTTCTTCGATGCCTCGGGCGGCGGCGATCCGGTGCTGTTCCAGCACCTGTTCTGGTTCTTCGGCCATCCGGAGGTCTACATCCTGATCCTGCCGGGCTTCGGCATGGTGAGCCAGATCATCGCCACCTTCAGCCGCAAGCCGGTGTTCGGCTATCTCGGCATGGCCTATGCGATGGTCGCGATCGGCGTGATCGGCTTCGTCGTGTGGGCGCACCACATGTACACGGTCGGCATGTCGTCCGGCGCGCAGGCCTATTTCGTCGCCGCCACCATGGTGATCGCGGTGCCGACCGGCGTGAAGATCTTCTCCTGGATCGCCACCATGTGGGGCGGCTCGATCGACTTCAAGACGCCGATGCTGTGGGCGATCGGCTTCATCTTCCTGTTCACCGTCGGCGGCGTCACCGGCGTGGTGCTCGCCAATGCCGCGGTCGACCGCGTTCTCCAGGACACCTATTACGTGGTGGCGCACTTCCACTACGTGCTCTCGCTCGGCGCCGTCTTCACCATCTTCGCCGGCTGGTACTACTGGTTCCCGAAGATGACCGGCTACATGTACGACGACCGGCTCGGCCGGCTGCACTTCTGGGTCACGTTCGTCGGCGTGAACCTGGTCTTCTTCCCGCAGCACTTCCTCGGCCTCGCCGGCATGCCGCGCCGTATCGCCGACTACCCCGACGCCTTCGCCGGCTGGAACCTCGTCTCCTCGATCGGCTCCTACATCTCCGGCGTCGGCGTGCTGATCTTCTTCTTCGGCATGTACAAGGCGTTCGCGGCGAAGGTCCGTGCACCGGCCAATCCGTGGGGACCGGGCGCGACCACGCTCGAATGGACGCTGCCGTCGCCGCCGCCCTACCACCAGTTCGCGGTGCTGCCGCGCATCAAGTGAGACCGCGGCCGGAGCGGCCACGGCCGCTCCGGCGCATCTGTTAGCGCCAGACGAGGACAACGAACACGCAGGCCATGACCGACCTCTCCGCAGTCGAAGAAAACCGCCGAACGACGGCCTTCGCCGTCAGCGAGGCGTCGGTCGGCGACTACATCGCGCTGATGAAGCCGCGGGTGATGTCGCTCGTCGTGTTCACGGCGCTGGTCGGCCTGATGGTCGCGCCGGGGCATCTGCATCCGGTGCTGGGCTTCGCCGCGCTGCTCTGCATCGCCGTCGGCGCCGGCGCCGCCGGCGCGCTCAACATGTGGTTCGACGCCGACGTCGACGCGATGATGTCGCGCACGCGGTCGCGGCCGATCCCGGCGGGCCGGGTGCTGCCGCAGGAGGCGCTCGGCTTCGGCATGACGCTCGCCGTCGGCTCGGTCGCCGTGCTCGGGCTCGTCGCCAACTGGCTCGCCGCCGGGCTCCTCGCCTTCACGATCTTCTTCTACGTCGCGATCTACACGGCCTGGCTGAAGCGCTCGACGCCGCAGAACATCGTGATCGGCGGCGCCGCCGGTGCGTTTCCGCCGATGATCGGCTGGGCTGCGGCGACCGGCGCGATCGGGATCGAGTTCGGTCCTGATGTTCCTGATCATCTTCTTCTGGACGCCGCCGCATTTCTGGGCGCTGTCGCTGTGGCGCAGCGAGGACTACGCCCGCGCCGGCATTCCGATGCTGCCGGTGGTCGCCGGCGCTGCCGAGACGCGGCGGCAGATCCTGATCTATTCGCTCGTCCTCGCGCCGATCGGCGCCGCGCCCTGGCTCGCCGGCGAGGCCGGCCTGATCTACGGCGCCACCGCGCTCGTCGCGGGCGGGATGATGGCCCGCCTCGCGCTCAAGCTCTACCGCTTCGGCGACGCCGCCGCCGGCGACCGCGCCGCCAAGAAGCTGTTCGGCTTCTCGATCCTCTATCTCTTCCTGCTGTTCGCCGTGCTGCTGATCGATGACCGGCTGGGCGCGCCGGGCCGCATCCTGTGGTGAGCGAGCGCCGAGATGTCGCCATGGACGACGATCGCGAAGACGGGATCATCCTCACGGAAGAGCAGAAACGCCGCCGCCGTCACCGCTCGATCGCGATCGCGCTCGTGCTCGGCGCGCTGGTGCTGCTGTTCTACGTCGTCACCATCGTCAAGCTCGGCCCCGGCGTCATGCACCGGCCGCTGTGAAGTCGAACGATGAACCCGCCCGCCAAATCGCCAACCCCAACGCCGGCTGCCGGCCCCGGTAGCGCGGCGCGACCTCGTGATCGCCGCCGCCTGCGGCGCGTTCGTCGCGGCGATGGTCGGCATGTCCTATGCCGCGGTGCCGCTCTACAGCTGGTTCTGCCGCACCACCGGATTCGGCGGCACCCCGATCGTCACCAAGGCGACGCCGGCCGAGGTTCTCGACCGCCGGATCACGGTGCGCTTCGACGCCAATATCGGCGACGGGTTGCCGTGGCGGTTCGAGCCGGAGCGGACCTCGATCGACGTGCGCCTCGGCGAGGTCGTGACGGTCTACTACAACGTCACCAATCTCGCCGCCCGCGAGACCGCTGGGCAGGCCGCCTACAACGTCGCGCCGACCACGGCCGGCGGCTACTTCGACAAGATCAATTGCTTCTGCTTCACCGAGCAGCGTCTCGCGCCCGGCGAGAAGCGGGAGATGGCGGTCGTCTTCTACGTCGATCCCGCGCTCGTGAAGGATTCCGACCAGAACGACCTCAACACCATCACGCTCTCCTACACCTTCTATCCCGTGCGGGATAAGGCGGGCGTGGCGGACAGTGCGCCGGCCGCCGTGGCGGGGAGGCGAAGCTAGGGCATGGTCCCGAAAAGTTGCAGACTTTTCGGACAAGATCATGCCCCAACGAAAGAACTTCGGAGTGCGATCCGGTTCGATTGAATCGATCGCACTCCAAGCCTGATCGCGGAGGGGGTGAGACCTCCGCGCGTCAGCGCAACGAACAAAGCAGGGCGGCCCATGCGCCGCTCCGCCGGGACTGCTAGAACGGAGAACACGATGGCCGACGCCCACGCGAAACAACACGACTATCATCTCGTCGACCCGAGCCCGTGGCCGGCGGTCGGCGCGACGTCCGCCTTCATCATGGCGGTCGGCGCCATCGGATGGATGCACCACTCCTTCGCGCTGGCCCCGTATCTGTTCGGCGCCGGCATCATCGGCGTGCTCTACACGATGCTGTCGTGGTGGCGCGACGTCATCAACGAGGCCGAGCACGGCGGCTTCCACACCAAGGTCGTGCAGATCTCCCACCGCTACGGGATGATCCTGTTCATCGCCTCGGAAGTGATGTTCTTCGTCGCGTGGTTCTGGGCCTATTTCGACGTCGCGCTGTTTCCGACCGACGTGCACCAGGTCGAGCGCGCCAAGCTCATCGGCGGCGTATGGCCGCCCAAGGGGACCGAGACCTTCAATCCCTGGCACCTGCCGCTGCTCAACACGCTGATCCTGCTGACCTCGGGCACCACCGTCACCTGGGCGCACCACGCGCTGCTCCACGGTGACCGCAAGGGCCTCAAGCTCGGCCTCATCCTGACCATCGTGCTCGGCATCACGTTCACCTGCGTGCAGGCGTTCGAGTACAGCCACGCCGAGTTCCACTATGCCGGCAACATCTACGGCGCGACCTTCTTCATGGCGACCGGCTTCCACGGCTTCCACGTCATCATCGGCTCGATCTTCCTGATCGTCTGCCTGATCCGCGCCTATGCCGGCCAGTTCACCCCGACCCAGCATCTCGGCTTCGAGTTCGCCGCCTGGTACTGGCACTTCGTCGACGTGGTGTGGCTGTTCCTGTTCGCCTGCATCTACGTGTGGGGCGCCGGCACGCTGCACCCCAACATCACGCCCTGAGGCGTGGCCGGGGGCGCGCTGCGCGCCCCCTTCGGCCCGACTTCGCGGGGCACGGGCGCGCCAAGGTAAGCCATGTCTGATGAGCGCTCCTATCCGCCGGTCTCTCCGCTGATCGCGGGGTTGCTGTGCCGTTGCCCGCGCTGCGGCAAGGGCAAGCTGTTCGAAGGCTTCCTCACCCTGCCGCCGCGCTGCAACGTCTGCGGCCTCGACTATTCCTTCATCGACGCCGGCGACGGGCCGGCGGTGTTCATCATGTTCTTCGCCGGCTTCGTGGTGGTCGGCTCGGCGCTCCTCGTCGAGGCGCTCTATCAGCCGCCGTTCTGGGTCCACGCGCTGTTGTGGATCCCGCTGATCCTCTCACCACGCTCGGGCCGCTGCGGCCGATGAAGGGCCTCCTCATCGCGCTCCAGTATCACCACCGCGCCGCCGAAGGCCGCCTGGAACACATGCAGGACTCGCACAAGCAGGGCTCGCCGCCGTGAGCGGCCGGCACTGCGCGCCGATACGCCTGCCGGATCGCCCATGCTGAGCCCCGCGCCTCCCGTCCGGCGCAGCGTGCTGGTGACGAGCCTCTTCGCCGCGACTGCGCTCGCGATCCTCCTCGCGCTCGGCACCTGGCAGGTGGAGCGCTTGAAGTGGAAGGAGGCGCTGATCGCGACGCTCGAAGAGCGCCTCGCCGCACCGCCGGTCGGCGCTTCCGCCGGCGCGCGACTGGGGGACGCTCGATGCCGGCCGCGACGAGTTCCTCCGCGTCGCCTTCACCGGCACGTTCGAGAACGACAAGGAAGCGCTCGTCTACACGACGGGCTCGAGCATGCGCAGCGACACCAGCGGCCCCGGCTACTGGGTGTTCACGCCGGCGCGCCTGGCCGACGGCCGCACCGTCATCGTGAACCGCGGGTTCGTGCCGGAGGGCCGCCAGGACCCGGCGTCGCGGCGCGACGGCCTCGTCGCCGGCAACATCGACATCGTCGGCGTGCTGCGCTGGCCCGAGCTGCCGGGCCTGTTCACGCCGGCCGGCGAGCCCGCGCGCAATCTGTGGTTTGCCCGCGACTCCGCGGCGATCGCCGCAGCGAAAGGCATCGCCGACGCGGCGCCGTTCTATGTCGAGATGGAGAGCCCGGTCCCGCCCGGCGGCCTGCCCCACCCCGCCGCCGTGCGGCCGAGCCTGCCGAACAGCCACTTCGGCTACGCGCTCACCTGGTTCGGCCTCGCCGCGATGCTCGTCGGCGTCTACGCGGCCTGGATGATCGGGCGCTGGCGGGGGCGGAATTAGCGCGCGTTCCGACGAACCTCACGATTGGTCATCGCCGGGCTCGTCCCGGCGACCCCGATCATAGTGGCACGGCCGTGCCATCATGACTCGGGGTGGCCGGGACAAGCCCGGCCATGACGCGCAATCAAAAAAACGCGCGTGAATCAATACGATGAGAGCGACATCGAGGCGGCCGCATGTCGGCTGCGGCCAAGCTCCCCAATCGCGTCGGCGTTCCTTGTATCGGCCCAGGCAAGCCATTATCCTATCGACCACGGCGGCGTTCGGCCCGCCGCCTGGGAAATCCGGGAAATCAATGACTTGCGTAACGCCTGGGCAATGCACCCGCATCCCGGCGGCGCGCTGGAATCGTGGATCACGGCTTAGGGACCGTCCGTGCAATACATCTCGACCCGCGGCGAGGCGCCCGCGCTCGGCTTCATCGACGTCACGCTCGCCGGGCTCGCCCGCGACGGCGGACTCTATGTGCCGCAGGCGTGGCCCGCGCTCGATGCCGCGCGGATCGCGGCGTTCGCCGGACGCCCCTATGCCGAGGTCGCGTGCGAGGTGATCGCCCCGTTCACGGCGGGCGCGATCGCGCCGGCCGACCTCGCGCGGATGGCGCGCGAGGCCTATGACACGTTCCGCCATCCCGCCGTGGTGCCGCTCGTGCAGCTCGCGCCGAACACCTTCGTGCTCGAGCTGTTCCACGGGCCGACGCTCGCCTTCAAAGATCTCGCGATGCAGCTCCTCGTCGCGCCTGATGGACTTCGCGCTGGAGCAGCGGGGCATGCGCACCACCATCGTGGTCGCGACCTCGGGCGACACCGGCGGCGCCGCGGTCGAGGCGTTTCGCGGCCGCGCGCAGAGTCGACGTCGTCGTCCTGTTTCCGCGCGGCCGGGTGTCGCCGGTGCAGCAGCGCATGATGACGACCGCGACCGAGGACAACGTCCACGCCATCGCCATCGAAGGCACCTTCGACGACTGCCAGGCGCTGGTGAAGGCGATGTTCGCCCACGCCGCGTTCCGCGACACCGTCGGGCTCTCCGGCGTGAACTCGATCAACTTCGCCCGCATCGTCGCCCAGGCGGTGTACTACTTCGTCGCCGCCGCGGCGCTCGGCGCGCCGCATCGCAAGGTCGCGTTCGCGGTGCCGACCGGCAATTTCGGCGACGTGTTCGCGGGCTATGTCGCCCCGCGCATGGGGCTTCCGGTCGACCGGCTCACCATCGCGACCAACGTCAACGACATCCTCGCCCGCACGCTCGCCTGCGGCACCTACGAGGTCCGCGAGGTCGTGCCGACCACCTCGCCGTCCATGGACATCCAGGTGTCGTCGAACTTCGAGCGGCTGCTGTTCGAGGCGAACGGCCGCAACGCGGCGCCGGTGCGCGCGGCGATGGCCTCGCTCGCCCAGTCGCGGCGGTTCACCGTATCCGCCCACGCGCTCGGCGAGATGCGCGCCGCTTTCACCGCCGACCGCGCCTCCGAGGACGAGACCGCGGCGACGATCCGCACCACGCTGCGCGAGAGCGCCTACCTCCTCGATCCTCACACCGCCGTCGCCATGGCGGTCGCCGAGAAGGAGACGCGCGATCCGACGGTGCCGATGGTGGTGCTGTCGACCGCGCATCCCGCGAAATTTCCCGATGCCGTCGAGGCCGCCTGCGGCGTCCGCCCGGGCCTGCCGGACTGGCTCGCCGGCCTCGAAGAGAAGACCGAGCGCTACACCACGCTGCCGGCCGATCAGGCCGCCGTCGAAGCCCATATCCTTGCCCACAGCCGCGCCGCGCGCGAAGGAGTTGCCGCATGAGTGTCGAAGTCACCCGCATCGCTTCAGGACTGGCGGTGGTCACCGATGCCATGCCGCATCTGCAGACCGCCTCGCTGGGCGTATGGGTCGGGTGCGGCAGCCGCTTCGAAGGCCCCGACGAGCACGGCATCTCGCACTTCCTCGAGCACATGGCCTTCAAGGGCACGGCGCGCCGCACCGCGCGCCAGATCGCCGAGGAGATCGAAGCGGTCGGCGGCGACCTCAACGCCGGCACCGGCGTCGAGATGACCGCCTATTACGCCCGCGTGCTCAAGACCGACCTCGCGCTCGGCCTCGACGTGCTCTCCGACATCCTGGCGAACCCGAGCTTCGACCCCGACGAGATCACGCGGGAGAAGAACGTCATCGTCCAGGAGATCGGCTCGGTCGAAGACACGCCGGACGATCTCGTGTTCGAGCACCTGCAGGCGACCGCATTCGCCGGACAGGCGGTCGGCCGCTCGATCCTCGGCACGCCGGCGACGGTGCGCTCGATCGACGCCAAGCGCCTGCGCGCCTATCTCGGCCGCAATTACCGCGCCCCCAGCATGGTGGTGGCGGCGGCCGGCGCCGTCGAGCACGCCGCGGTGGTCGCCGAGGCGGAGCACCGGTTCGCGAAGTTCGTCGGGCCGGCGACCACGGCGCCGCCGGCGGCGCAGTTCGCCGGCGGCGCGTTCGTCGAGAAGCGCGACCTCGAGCAGGTCCACATCGCGCTCGGCCTCGAGGGCGTGCCGCAGCGCGACCCCTCGATCTTCAGCCTGCAGGCCTTCACCAACGTGCTCGGCGGCGGAATGTCGTCGCGCCTGTTCCAGGAGGTCCGGGAGCAGCGCGGGCTGTGCTATTCGATCTATGCGTTCCACTCGCCCTACATCGACACCGGGCTGTTCGGCCTCTATGCCGGCACCGACGCGATCGACGCGCCGGAATTGATGCGGGTCGTCGTCGACGAGATCGCGGCGGCCGCCGACAGCATCACCGAGGACGAGGTCGCGCGCGCCAAGGCACAGATGAAGGTCGGCCTGCTGATGGCGCTCGAGAGCTCGAGCGCGCGGGCCGAGCAGCTCGCCCGCCAGCTCTTCATCTACGGCCGCCCGGTGCCGATCGAGGAGGTCGTCGCCAAGATCGACGCGGTGACGGTCGACACCACGCGCGCCGCCGGACGCGCGCTGATCGCGCGCTCGCGGCCCGCGGTCGCGGTGCTCGGGCCGTCCGGCCTTGAAAGCGCCGCGGCGATTGCCGAGACTTCTGACCCAGAAGGCGGCCTGACGGCGTCCTCTCTTCCTCATCGCATGGCGTTCTTCCGCAACACGACGTTTCCCGAGACGATGCCCGTCATCGACGGCGATCGCGTGGTGCTGCGTCAGCCGGCGATGTCGGACTTCGCCGAATGGGCGGCGCTGCGCGAGCGCAGCCGCGATTTCCTCAAGCCCTGGGAGCCGATCTGGCCGGCCGACGACCTCACCCGCGGCGCCTTCCGCCGGCGGCTCAAGCGCTATGCCGAGGACCAGCGGGCGGACCTCTCCTATTCGTTCTTCATCGCGCTCAAGCCGGAGGGCGTGCTGGTCGGCGGCATCACGCTCGCCAACATCCGCCGCGGCGTCGCCCAGGCCGGCAGCATCGGCTACTGGGTGGGCGAGCCCCATGCCCGCCACGGGATCATGACCGCGGCGCTGCGGGCGCTCGTCCCGTTCAGCTTCGTCACCCTGCGCCTGCACCGGCTGGAGGCGGCGTGCATCCCGACCAACGTCGCCTCGATCGCGCTGTTGGAGAAATCCGGTTTCCAGCGCGAGGGTTATGCGCGGCAATACCTCTGCATCAACGGCATGTGGCAGGACCACCTGCTCTATGCCCGCATCAAGGACGAGCCGCCGCACGTCCGCCCGCCCGCCCACCTGGCTCCTGAGGCATCTGGGTTCCTGAGGCATCTGGACGCCTTTGGACTGCCACGGTTATGCTGCTATGTTAATTGGCATATTCCGGGACCGCGGTCTGCGGGGGCGTTAAGGAGTGGGCAGCTTGCGAAGAACCATCGCCGGTATCATCGCGCTGACGGCGTGCACCGGCTGTTCGTATCTGACCGGCCTGACCGCGGCTCCGAAACACTGCCGACGCAACCCGCGCCCGGAGCAGCGGGCGCGCCGCCGCCATCCGCCGCGCTACCGCCCGGGCAACCGGGAGCGCAGGCGAACGCATCGGCGACAGCGCCGCCGCCGGCCGCCCCACCGCCGCCACGCCGCCCCCGCCGCCAACACCACCTCGTTCACGAGCCGGGTGAGAAGCTGGTTCGTCGGCGATCCCAACGACTCGATGAAGACGGCGCCGAACCGCGACCCAGGCCTCGATCGATTTCAATTGCCCCGGCGTCGACTACCGGCAGGGCGCGGCGACCTACAACATCACCGATTCCAAGTCGGCCGAGAGTGCGGCGCTCAACCTCAAATACCTCGCGAGCTTCGTGAAGACGGCGCGGGAATGCGACGTCCGCGGCGACAACGTCACGATCAGGGTCGGGGTGCAGGGCCGCGTCGTCGTCGGTCCCGCCGGTGCGCCGGGCACCGTCACCATCCCGTTGCGCTACGCGCTGGTGAAGGAAGGCATCGAGCCGAACGTGTCGTCTGGACGAAGTTCTATTCGTTCAACGTCTCGATCACGAGCACCAATCTCAATGTCCCCTTCAGCCACGTCGAAGAGGACATGACGGTGCCGATCCCGCCGTCCGAAGAGCTCGCCGCCTACGTGGTCTATATCGGCTTCGACCCGGAAAGCCTGAAGGCCGCGGAGAAGCCGAAGCCGGCCCCACGCCCTACCGCGCGGGCGCGATAGCGCGGCTCGTCATTCCAACCCGTCGTCATCGCCGGGCTTGGCCGGGCGACCCCGCCACGTCGGCAGCACGAGCATGCAGTCACTTCGATGCCTGCGCCGCCTCGAGCGCGTTCGGCCGAACGGACGGTACCTGACTTCGGCCGATCGAAATCCCTTTGACGACCGCATAGATCGCCGGAATGACGATCAGCGTCAGCAGGGTCGAAGACACCATTCCTCCGATCATCGGCACCGCGATGCGCTGCATGACTTCCGACCCGGTGCCCGTGCTCCACATGATCGGCAAGAGACCCGCCATGATCGCGACGACGGTCATCATCTTGGGGCGAACGCGCTCGACTGCGCCTCGCATGATGGCGGCATTCAGATCGGAACGCGTGAATGGTCGCTGCTGCGCCGCGCACTCGGCCCTTGCCTCGTCGAGGGCGTGGTCGAGATAGATGAGCATCACGACGCCGGTTTCCGCCGCGACGCCCGCCAGCGCGATGAAACCGACGGCCACCGCGACCGAAAGATTGAAGCCGAGCCACCATAGCAGCCAGAGCCCGCCCACCAACGCGAACGGAAGCGACAGCATCACGATCAGCGTTTCGGTGAGCCTCCGGAAATTCAGATACAGCAGCAGAAAGATGATCAGCAGCGTGACCGGAACCACCACCTTGAGCCGCGCCTCGGCGCGCTCCAGATACTCGAATTGGCCGCTCCAGGTCACGTAGTAGCCTGGAGGAAACGCCACGTTCGCGGCGACGGCGTTTTGTGCTTCGGCGACGTAGCCGCCGAGATCGCGGTCGCGGATGTCGACGAAGACGTAGACCGCCAGCTGGCCGTTTTCGGTGCGAATCGTCGTCGGGCCACGCGCGAGCTTTACCGTTGCGACTTCGCCGAGCGGCACCGTGCCGCCCTTGGGCATCGGCACCAGCACGTCGTTGGCGATCGCCTGCGGATTGCTGCGCAGGTCGCGCGGATAGCGGATATTGACCGTATAGCGCTCACGCCCTTCGACGGTCGTGGTGACCGCTTCGCCGCCGAGCGCGGTGGCGATCACCTCCTGCACGTCGCCGACCATCAGGCCGTAGCGGGCGAGCGCGTCGCGATCGGGCGTGATGTCGAGGTAATAGCCGCCGATGACCCGCTCGGCATAGGCGCTGGAGGTGCCTCGAACGGTTCGGAGGACCTGCTCGATTTGCCGCGCCAGGCGCTCCATCTCGGCGAGGTCGGTGCCGAAGACCTTGACGCCGACCGGCGTACGAATGCCGGTCGACAGCATGTCGATGCGCGCCTTGATCGGCATGGTCCAGGCGTTCGACACGCCCGGAAACTGCAAGGCCTTGTCCATCTCGGCGATCAGGGAATCGGTCGTCACGCCGGGCCGCCATTGATCCCGGGGTTTGAGATTGATGATGGTCTCGTACATCTCGGTCGGCGCCGGATCGGTCGCCGTCGAAGCGCGGCCGGCCTTGCCGTAGACCGAAAGCACCTCGGGAAAAGACTTGATGATGCGGTCCTGGGATTGCAGCAGGTCCGCGGCCTTGGTGATCGAGATGCCCGGCAGCGTCGTCGGCATGTAGAACAACGTGCCTTCGTCGAGGTTCGGCATGAACTCCGAGCCGAGGCGGCTGGCGGGCCAAAGCGTGATGCCGAGCACGGCGACCGCCAGCAGGATCGTCGGTATTTTGGCCTTGAGCACCACGGCAATGATCGGGCGGTACAGCCAGATCAGGGCCTTGTTGAGCGGATTGCGCTGCTCGGGGATGATCCGGCCGCGCACGAAGATGATCATCAGCGCCGGCACCAGCGTCACCGACAACAGTGCGGCCGCCGCCATCGAAAACGTCTTGGTGTAGGCCAGCGGGCCGAACAGCCGGCCTTCCTGCGCCTCCAGCGCAAATATCGGCAGGAACGACACGGTGATGACGAGGAGGCTGAAGAACAACGCCGGGCCGACCTCGCTCGCCGCGTCGATCAGAATGTCCAAACGCGGCTTGCCGGGTGGTGCGCGTTCCAGATGCTTGTGCGCGTTCTCGATCATGACGATCGCGGCGTCGACCATGGCGCCGATCGCAATCGCGATCCCACCGAGGCTCATGATGTTCGAGCCGATGCCGAGCGCTTTCATCCCCGCAAAGGCCATCAGCACGCCGACCGGCAGCATGAGGATCGCCACCAGCGCGCTGCGCACATGCAAGAGGAAGACGACGCAGACCAGCGCGACGATGATGCTCTCCTCGAGGAGCGTGTGGCGCAACGTCTCGATGGCGGCGCGAATGAGCGTCGAGCGGTCATAAACCGCCACGATGTCCACGCCTTTGGGCAGACTGCCCGCGATCTCCGCGATGCGCTTCTTCACGTTGTCGATGACATCGAGTGCGTTGGCGCCGAATCGCTGCAGAACGATGCCGCCCGCCACTTCTCCGTCGCCGTTGAGCTCGGTCAGGCCGCGGCGCTCGTCCGGTCCAAGCTCGACCCGCGCCACATCCTGAAGGAGCACCGGCGTACCGCCGTCGTTCTTGAGGACGATGTTCTGCAGGTCGCCGATTCCCTTGAGATAGCCCCGGCCGCGCACGACGTATTCGAATTCCGACAGCTCGATCGTCCGCCCGCCGACATCCATGTTGCTGGCCCGGATCGCATTGCGGACCTGGGACAGCGGAATGTCGAAGCTTCGCACCCGCTGCGGGTCGATCACGACGTTGTACTGCTTGACGAAGCCGCCGACGCTCGCGATCTCGGCGACGCCCTCGGCCCTGGCGAGGCCGTAGCGCACATACCAATCCTGCAGCGAGCGCAACTCCGCCAGCGATCGATCCTTGGCGAGCAAGGCGTATTGATAGACCCAGCCGACCCCCGTGGCATCCGGTCCCAACGTCGGCGTTACGCCGGCCGGCAGCTGCCGCGTCGCCGCGTTGAGATATTCCAGCACGCGCGAGCGCGCCCAATAGATGTCGGTGCCGTCCTCGAAGATGACATAGACGAACGACACCCCGAAATACGAGAAGCCGCGGACCACGCGCGAGCGCGGCACCGTGAGCATGGCTGTGGTCAGCGGATAGGTGACCTGATCCTCGACGACCTGCGGGGCTTGCCCCGGATACTCGGTGTAGACGATCACCTGGGTGTCGGAGAGGTCGGGGATCGCGTCGAGCGGCAGATGCAGCACGGCGTAGACGCCGGCCGCCACGGCGAACACCGTGCCGATCAGGACGAGCATCAGGTTGCGGGCGGAGGCCCCGATGAGGCGCGCAATCATGGCCGGGCTCCTCCCTCGGTCATGGTCTTGAGCGCCGATTTGAGATTGCTTTCGGCATCGATCAGGAAGTTCGCCGAGGTGACGACGACGTCGCCTTCCGCGATCCCACTCCGGATTTCCACATAGCCCGCGCCGCGGCGGCCGACCTCGACCGGACGCGGCTCGAAGCGTCCTTCGCCCTTGTCGACGATGACGACCCGGCGATCTCCGCTGTCGATGACGGCATCCTCGGGGACTGCCAGGACCGGTTTTGCGTTCCCGGTCTCGATCTCCGCCTCCACATACATGTCGGGCAGCAGTAGCCCGTCGAGGTTGGGCAACTCGACGCGCACGCGAACTGTGCGGGTGGCCGCCATGAGGTGCGGATAGACCAGCGCAACTTTGCCGGTGAAGGTTTTGTCCGGATAGCTGCGCGCGCGCACGCTGACCGATTGGCCCGCGGCCACCGCGCCGAGGTCGCGCTCGGCCACATCGATCAGCGCCCATACCGCGGTGTGATCCGCGATACGGAACAGCACCTCGCCCGGCATCACCCGCATGCCGGGAACAACGTTGCGCTCGAGCACGATGCCGTTGCGCGGAGCAGTCCAGGTGAAGGTCAACGGCACCTCGCGCGTGCGCTCGATATCGGCGAGGAGCGACGGAGGCGCCGCCAGGTTCAGCAGACGCTGCTTGGCGCCGTGCAGCGTCTTGGCGTCGCTCTTGAGGCTGAGCAATGTGGCATAGTCCGAGGCCGCTGCGGCGATCTGCGGACTGAACAGCCGCATCAGCGGTTGGCCCTCGCGCACCATGGTGCCGGTCGTCACGTTCTCGACGGTATCGATGAAGGCCTCAGAGCGCAGCGAGATCACCGCGATGCGCCGCTCGTCGAGTTGAATGGTGCCCGGCGCTCGGACCGGCACGGAGACCGAGCGGCGTTGCGCAGTCTCGGTCTTCACCCCGAGGCGCTGCACCTTGCCGGGCGTCATCCTGACCGATGAACCGTCGTCATCGTCGCCCTCGTAGACCGCGATGTAGTCCATCCCCATCGAATCTTTTTTCGGCGTCGGCGAAATGTCGGGCAATCCCATCGGATTGCGGTAGTAGCGAATTTTCCTCGCCGCCCGGCGACCGCGCGGCTTCGCTGGCGGCGTTGGGCGGCGCATCGCCTTCACCTGCCCGAACGGGCCGATACGGCCTGCCGTCCGGCGTCTGCGCCGGCTCGGCCGAATAGAGCGGCTTGCCGTCGGGGTCCTGGTAATAGATGACAGGACCGCTCGGCGCCTGCGCGGTTGTCTGCGGCTGACCAAGCGCGATGGAGCCGCCCAGGTCGCCTCGGTGCCCGAGCCAAAGGCCGCCGATCCCCGCCGTCGATACGACGGCGAGGACCGCGAGCACCCAAGAGGTGCGTCTCATGGCACGGCCGTGACGACCAGTTTATTCTCGACCGAGCCATTTTCGCCCTGGAGCTTTCGCTCCGAGGGAGAGCTGCCAGCGTCCCTGCATCGAGAGCTCGGTCTTGAAGCGATAGACGCCCGGCTCGGTGGACGGCAGTTGTTCGATGGACGACGCCATCATCTCCATGCCGTCCGGCGCCATGTCGATGCGCTTGGCGAAGATCACGGCGTTCGGGACGAGCTTCCCGGTCTTCTTGTTGACGAGGCGGACCGCCACCTCGGCATCGCCCTTTTTCATCTCGGCCTTCACCAGCCGAAACTCATAGTCGCGGATTTCGGCGTGCGCGTGAGATACCAGCGCGCTCCAAAACAAGCTCACCGCCACCACAGGAGCGGCCGTCTTCATCAATTTGCTCATTGTCCGTTGTCCCAGGTTCAAAGGGCGTAGCGCGCTTGACGTGCGCGGACCTACGCGAAGGGCTGTCAGCCGCGCGCATGCACTGGCTGCGCGGAACAGCCGCTAACCGCCCGGCTCGTCGAGCCGGCGTTGAACCTAGATTTTGGGAGGTCTTGTCGGCGGCGCTTGAGCGAGACCGTCGAGGTCACGCTGGTTTCCCGGGATCATGGTGCTCACGAGCGCCATAGGGGCGCAGAGACTCGCGACACGATCGCCCTGCTGCAAGCCAATGCCCATGCACAGCGCCATGAAAGGGCAATCCTTGCCGCAATCCGGGACATGGGATGCTTTCTTGGGACAGCATTCCATGTCGGACGGCATCGCCATGTCGGACGGCATCGCCACGTCGGACGGCATCGCCATGTCCGACGACATCGCCATGCCAGAGTGCGCGCTCGCCATCCCCGCAGGCATTTGCATCGCCGTGGCGCCGATAGACAGCAGCACCGGGGCCAGCACAAGCCCCGCGATCACGATGAGCGCAACAAAGCGACGTATGGTGGTGACCCGGTTCACAGGGCGACTATATCACGCTTCGCCTCGACGCGAGGCTCATCTTTGCGTGAGGGGCTCCCCCTCAAACATCAGTTGGGACAATCACTTGCCGCGCGTCGCACCGTCGCGCGGACAAAACCGTCCCGGATGATACGGCGCTGAAAGGCTGGATTCCGGGCTCCGGCCTGCACTACGAGTCGGCCGGCCCCGGAATGACGGCGCCCGCGTCGCGCCTCAGTTCAGCTTGAGCTTCGCCTTGAGATCGCTGATGCCCTTGGCGATCAGGCTGTCGGCGGTGGCGCCGTGGGTCGACTGCACGAGGATCTTCTCCGCCGCGGTGACGGCGGCATCGGCGGCGGCGGCGCGCACGTCGGCGACCGCCTGGGCCTCGGCCTGGGCGATCTTGGTCTCGGCCATCTTGGTGCGCCGTGAGACGAATTCCTCGACCTTGCTCTTCGCCTCGGCGGCGAGGCGCTCGGCCTCGAGACGCGCGTTCTCGATGATCGCCTGGGCTTCCTTCTCGGCCTCGTCGCGCTTCTTCTGATACTGCGCGAGCACGTCCTGCGCTTCGGAGCGCAGGCGATGCGCCTCGTCGAGCGCCTGGCGGATGCGGTCGCTGCGCGCATCGAGCGCCGAGAGCGCCATCTTCGGGACGCCGAACTTCGCCAGGATCCCCAGGAAGATCACGAAGGCGAGGGCGACCCAGAATTCGGGATCTTCGAACATCTCGGCCCCTTCAGCGCTTGATCGCTTCGTCGACCGCGCTCGCCACCGCATCCGGTGACGGCGCCGTGCCGGTCAGCTTGGTGACGATCGCACTCGCCGTCTCGTGGGCGATGCCGCGCACGTTGGACATCGCGGAGGACTTGGTCGCGGCGATGCTCTTCTCGGCATCGGCGAGCTTCGCGTGCAGCTTCCCCTCGAGGTCCTTGCGGTTCGCCTCGGCCTGGGCGTGGACCTTGTCGCGGTTGTCGGCCGCGATCGATTGCGCCCGGGCGCGGGCGTCGGCGAGCGATTTCTCGTAGGCCGAGACCGCCGCGTCGGCGTCGTTCTTCATCCGCCCGGCTTCGGCGAGATCGCCGTCGATGCGGTCGCGCCGCTCCGCCATGATCGTGCTCATCCGCGGCAGGATGAGCTTGGACACCATCATGTAGAGCGCCGCAAAGCAGATCACGAGCCAGAACAGCTGGGAGGCGAAGGTCTCCTTCGCAAACGGCGGAAATCCGCCGTGGTGCTCGGAAGAAGGCGCCTCCGTCGTCGTCGAATGTTCGTCAGCCATGGCGGCTCCGAAGGAAAGGCCGCACGCCGCGCGCGGCGGCGCCGGCCTCGCCGATCATCTTAGAGGGCGAACAGCAGGAGGAGCGCGATCAGCAGCGAGAAGATGCCGAGCGCTTCCGTCACCGCGAAGCCGAAGATCAGGTTGCCGAACTGGCCCTGGGCCGCGGACGGATTGCGCAGCGCGGCGGCGAGGTAATTGCCGAAGATGGTGCCGACGCCGACGCCTGCACCGCCCATGCCGATGCACGCGATGCCGGCGCCGATGTATTTGGCGGCCACGGGATCCATATGAAGCTCCTTCTTGGGTTTGGAAAAGCCGGACCTCAGTGGCCGGGGTGGAGTGCATCGTTGAGATAGATGCAGGTGAGAATGGTGAAGACGTAGGCCTGCAGGAACGCGACCAGGAGCTCGAGCGCGATCAGCGCCACCGTGAGCGCGAGCGGCAAGGTCGCGCCGAACCAGCCGAGCACGCCGAGCCCGCCCAGCATGGTGATGAAGCTCGCGAACACGAACAGCGTGATGTGGCCGGCGAGCATGTTGGCGAACAGTCGCACGCTGTGGGAGATCGGGCGCGACAGGAACGACAGCACCTCGATGAACACGATCAGCGGCAGGATGTAGATGGGGATGCCCTTGGGCACGAACAGGTTGAGGAAGTGCCACCCGTTCTTCCAGAAGCCGTAGATGATCACGGTGAAGAACACCAGCAGCGCCAGCGACACGGTGACGATGATGTGGCTCATCACCGTGAACTGGTAGGGGATGAGCCCGACGATGTTCGACACCAGGATGAACATGAACAGCGAGAACACCAGCGGGAAGAATCGCATCCCGCCTTCGCCGATGGTGTTGCGTATGGTGTCGGCGACGAACTCGTAGGCGAGCTCCGCGACCGACTGGATGCGGGTCGGCACGATGTGGCGCGACGCCGTGGCGCCGAGCATCAGCGCCGCCGTGATGCCGACCGCCAGCACCATGTAGAAGCTCGAATTGGTGAAGTCCAACTGGCTGCCGCCGACCCGGCCGAGCGGCAACAAGGGGATGATCTGGAACTGGTGGATCGGGTCGGCCATGACGGCAAACATCCCTCAGATTTGCGCGGGCGCGAGCGGCAACTCGCCGTCACGCCCTGGAGTTCGAACCATCGTCGGGTTTCACCGCGCGCACCACGTTGAGGACGCCGGCGGCAAAGCCGAGCAGCAGAAATACGATCAGCCCCCACGGCGAGATGCCGAGCCAGCGGTCGAGCGCCCAGCCGATGCCGGCGCCGACGAGAACACCGGCCACCAGCTCGGTCGAGAGCCTGAGCCCGCGCGCCAAGCCCGAACCCATGGACTGTGACGTGGGAGCTTCCGCCCGCGGTGACTGGTTCGGCCGTCCCCGACCGAGCTCATCACCGAGACGCCGCAGTCTCGCGGAAAGAGCAGCCTCGTTGTTGGAATGGTCGCCTGGTCCGTCGTGCGCGTTATCGGGCATGTCACGCCATCCGCATGTCACGCCATCCCGCGCTCACCTGATCCGGGAACCGCCCCGCAAGGCCGCGCGGACCATACTGATTGGGGATACCCGAGTCAACATTCTGTGCGACTGCAGTAAGACGCTGATACGAAAGAATAATCGCGAGCTTTGCCGGCCCGCCGGGGAAGCCGCGGGTGGCTTCCGGCGGCGGTATCCTGGTGCACTTTTCCGAATCACCAAAAGGCGCGGCCACGGGACCGCCGCAAATGCGATCTCAAGTCGCCTGCGAAGCAGAACAGAGCAAAGGGGGGCCATGATGGGCCGGATGATGGCGTTCATCGTGGTGGTGGTGTGCACCGCCCAGGTCGTGCTTCTGCGCGCCCAGGAGCGCACGCAGGAACCCACGCTCGACATCGCCAACCCGCGCTTCGCGTATCACAAGATCGACGACGGCTATCTGCGCCTCGACCTGCGCTCCGGCGAGGTCGCGACCTGCCGTTCGCATCCCGGCGGCTGGACCTGCACGCTCGCCGCCGAGGAACGCACCGCGCTCGAGAGCGAGATCGCGCGGCTGCAGCGCGACAATGCGGTGTTGAAGAACGCACTGCTCGAGCACGGCTTGCCGCTGCCTTCGCCGCCGGGCGACGCGACAACGCACCGGCCGCGAGCACCGACCCCGCCGTTCCGCCGGTCGCCGCGCTGCCGCCTGCCGAGGCGGCACCGCCGCGCCCGCCGGCGCCGATCCCGCCGCCGCAGGCCGATGCGCGCGAGCCGCAGATCGACCGCGCCATTGCGATGATGGAGCGCTGGTGGCGCCGCGTCGTCGAGCTGGCGGCCACGATCCAGCATGATCTCCAGGGCAAGGACTAGGCGCGACCTTTCTCCGCCCGGCCTTGCTGCGGTTTCAGAGAACGCCCATTTGAATTTGGCGCGCCGTGGCGCGCATCAAAGGCGTTCCAAGATGGCGTTACCGAATACGAAGCCCGACGGCAGCGCGGACATCGATGCCGCATTTGTCGTCGATCGCGCGCAACAGCGGCGAGCTGACCACCTCGACCGCGACGCTCACGGTGCCGACGCCGGGAGAAGGCTTCGTCGACATCACCGCCGACGTCGCGGCGTTCGTGCGGGCGGCAGGCGCCGGCACCGGCGTGCTGTTTCTCTTCATCCGCCACACGTCGGCGTCGCTGGTGATCCAGGAGAATGCCGATCCTGATGTGCAGACCGATCTGCGCTCGGCGCTGCGGACGCTCGCGCCGGAGGATACGCCGTGGGTGCATCACCTCGAAGGCCCCGACGACATGCCGGCCCATGTGCGGACCATGCTCACCGGGGTCACGCTCCACGTGCCGGTGATCGAGGGCAAGCTCGCGCTCGGGACCTGGCAGGCGATTTACGTGGCCGAGCACCGCGCCGACCCGCATCGGCGCGAGGTCGTGCTCTCCTTCGTCGGCAGCCGACGATGATGACGCGGCCGACGATGCCGACCATTCGCCAGCCGACCGTAGCCGGCGTCACCCCGCTGCCGGCCTTCGAATGCGGCGGCCTCGCCTATCGCGCGCGGACCGCGCGCGTGAGCAGGTAGACCGCGGCGCCGAACACGCCGATGGCGCCGAGCGCGGCCAGATAGGCCGACGTCGGCACCTCCACGATACGGCACCTTGATCGTGTCGAGCTGCTTCGCGAACAGATTGATCGTGAAGAAATAGACGAGCCAAGCCGTCAGGAGCACTCCCATCGTCCGCGGCAGCGCGGCGAGCCCGGGCTGGCTGCGGATCGCACGCGCGGTCGCCCGGCGCAGCTTCGTCACATCATGGAGCATCTTGGCATCCTTTCCATGGGGCCGGCGCGGCATCGCGCCGACCCGATGACATCTTTGAAAAATCGAACCCCGTCAGTGTCCCCCTTGTTCCACGCGCAGTTACGCTGCATGCGACGTGCCAAAACGCTGCATCGGTACCGAAGTAGGTTTCTTCCCGCCCCATGCGGCGCGCAATACCGCCGCAGCAAGGACCGGCTGAGGCGCTTTTCCCGCGACCGAAACGTCGCAGCCCAATTGAAATGCAACCACTGCCTCTTGCATCGGCAGACATACGGTCAGATTATGGTCATAATCCGATCTGCCCCCGCCCGACGAAGACAGGGCCTCTTCCGTGAGTGCACCAGCGCCTTACCGGCTTGTGATCGCCGATGACCATCCGTTGTTCCGCGGCGCGCTCCGAGAGGCGGTGACCGGACTGTTCCCGCGGGAGAGCATCGCCGAGGCCGGCTCGTTCGACGACATCTCCAAGTTGCTCGACCGCACCGACGACGTCGATCTCGTGCTGCTCGATCTCACCATGCCGGGGGTGCGCGGATTTTCCGGCCTGATGTACATGCGGGCGCAGTATCCCGGCGTTCCCGTGGTGGTGGTGTCGGCGAACGACGATCCCGCGGTGATCCGCCGCTGCATGGATTTCGGCGCCTCGGGCTTCATCCCCAAGACGCTCGGCATCGATCAGATCCGCAAGGCGATCGAGGTGGTGCTCAAGGGCGAGATCTGGACGCCGCCCGACATCGATCTCGCGGCGAAGAGCGACGACAACTCGTCCGCGATGCTGGCGCGGCTCTCCTCGCTCACCCCGCAGCAGGTGCGGGTGCTGATGATGCTGTCGGAAGGCCTGCTCAACAAGCAGATCGCCTACGAGCTCGGCGTCTCCGAGGCGACGGTCAAGGCGCACGTCTCGGCGATCCTGCAGAAGCTCGGCGTGGAGAGCCGCACCCAGGCGGTGATCGTGGCCTCGAAGATCGAAGTCGGCCAGTGGTCGCAGGTCCCGCCGATCACGCATTAGGTGGACGTTCCGGTGTGGCCGCCCACCGACTGTCATTGCCCGGCTTGACCGGGCAATCCAGTAATCCCTGTGCTGTCAATGTGTCTGAGACTTCGCCCCACCGAGACTCTCGGTGGTTACTGGATCGCCCGGTCAAGCCGGGCGATGACAGCGGCGTGGGCAACCCGCATCACCACGCGTCCGAACTCACTCCGCCGCCGCGAGCCGGCGCGACGCCCATTGCGACATCACCGCGCGCAACGCCGCCGGCTTGAGCGGCTTGTTGAGCACCGCGATCCCCGCCGCGTGGGCGGCCTCGCGGACTTCCGGCGAGCGGTCGGCGGTGATGAGCGCCGCCGGCAGGTCGAGGCCGAACCGCGCCCGCAGCGCCGCGACGGCATCGATGCCGTTGCCGCGATCGAGGTGATAGTCGACGAGGAGCCCGCTCGGCATTCGCGCATGGCCGGATGCCGCCCCGATGGCGCCGTCGAGCGCGGTCGCGGTGAGCACCTCGCAGCCCCAGCCGCGCAGCAGCGTCGCCATGCCGTCGAGAATGTTCGCATCGTTGTCGAGGCAGAGCACGGTCTCGGCGACGAGCCCGCGATCGAGCCGCGGCTCCGGCGGCGGCGGCGCGCTGCGGTGCCGCCGGTGCGAGCGGCACCTCGACCGAGAAATGCGAGCCGCGGCCGGACTCGGAGACGAGGCCGAGCGGGTGGTCGAGCACGCGGGCGATGCGCTCGACGATCGAGAGGCCGAGGCCGAGGCCGGGCGCCTGCCGCGCCCCCTGCTCGAGCCGGTGAAACTCGTGGAACACCGCGCGCTGCTGGTGCGGCGGAATGCCGATGCCGGTGTCGTAGACGTCGATGCGCAGGCGGTTGCCGCGGCGGCGGCAGCCGACCAGCACGCGTCCCGAGCGGGTGTACTTGATGGCGTTCGACACGAGGTTCTGCATCAGGCGGCGCAGCAGGCGGCGGTCCGACCGCACCGTGAGCGAGGAGCGCACGAAGTCGAGCGCGATGCCCTTCGCTTCGGCGAGCGGCGCGAAGTCGAGCTCGAGCGGACGCAGCAGCTCGTCGATGCGGAACGCGGCGATGTCCGGGGTCATGGCGCCGGCGTCGAGCCGCGAGATTTCGAGGAGCGCCGCGATGATGTCCTCCACCGCCTCGAGCGAGGCATCGACATTGTTGACGAGGCGGGCCTCCTCGCCGGCGTTGCCGCGCTCGACGAGGCTCGTCACGTAGAGCCGCGCGGCGTTGAGCGGCTGAAGAATGTCGTGGCTCGCCGCGGCGAGGAACCGCGTCTTCGAGACGTTCGCCGCTTCGGCGGCGAATTTCGCCTCGGCGAGCGCGGCGTTGAGGCGTTCGAGCTCGCCGGTGCGCTCGCCGTACCCTCTGCTCGAGGCCTTCATTGGCGCGCTCCAGCGCCTCGGCTGCGGCGACGCTCGGGGTGATGTCGGTCAGCGTCGTCACCATGCCGCCGTCGGGCATCGGGCCGAGGCGCACCTCGATGACGAGGCCGCGGTCGGGAAACCGCTCGTAGAACGGCGGCATGTCGCGGCGCGTAGCGCGGCAGCCGCGCGGCGACGAGGGCCTCGGCCTCGCCTGGGCCGAAGGCGCCGCGCGCGGCGTTGAAGCGCAGGATTTCGGCGAGATCGATGCCGACCCGCATCATCTCCTCCGGCAGCGCGAGGATTTCGCCGAACTGCCGGTTCCAGCAGATGAGATGGCCCTCCTTGTCGAACACGGCGATGCCCTGGCCGACGTGGTCGAGCGCGGTCTGCAGGATTTCGCGGTTGTAGTGGATCGCCGCGTTGGCGTCGTCGAGCAGCTTGAGCGCGGCCTTGGTCGACACCGTGCGCTTGCGCAGCAGGAGCGAGAGCACGAGCCGCGACGAAGCGGCGCCGATCGCCGAGGCGAGCAGCCGTTCGGCGTGGCGCAGCAGCTCGAAGTCGGCATGCGCCGACGGCGGCAGATGCATGTGGCGGCTGATGGCGAAGGCCTCGAGCGAGGCGCGGGCGCGCTCCTCGCCGAGATAGCGCGCGACCGTCGCCGTGAGCTCCTCGACCGTCACCGCCGCCCGCCACAGCCGGAAGCTCGGCGCCGGATCGAGATTGGCGGGGACGAACACGTCGGCCTGCATGCGCTCGATCGCCGCCGGCGCGCGGGCGAGCGACACCGCGATGTAGACCATGAGGTTGATCGCGAGGCTCCACAGCATGCCGTGCACGAGCGGCGGCAGGTCGACGCCGAGCAGCGCCTGCGGCCGCAGCAGCGAGAAGCCGAACGGCCCGTCGGTGACGAGCGGCACCAGGTCGCCGGTGGCATCGGCGAGACTCGGCAGCAGCAGCGTGTAGGCCCAGACGAGAATGCCGGTGACCATGCCGGCGAGCGCACCGGCGGCGGTGGCGCGGCGCCAGATCGAGCCCGCCGAAGAACGAAGGTGCGAGCTGCGCCACGGCAGCGAACGCCATCAGCCCGATCGCCGCGAGCTGCGCCTCGCCGGCGAGACGGTAGTAGAGATAGGCCAGCAGCAGCACCGCGAAGATCGCGACGCGGCGCACGGTGAGGAGATGCGTGCCGACATTGGTCGCGTCGCGCCGGCGCAGCGCCAGCGGCACCACGATGTCGTTCGACACCATGATGGCGAGCGCGACCAACTCGACGATCACCATCGCTGCCGCCGCCGAGAGGCCGCCGATGAAGGCGACGAGCGCGAGAATTTCGGAACCCGCCGCGATCGGCAGCGCCAGCACGTACATGTCGCTGTCGACCGTGCCGGGCGCGAAGGTGAGCATGCCGGCGAGCGCGACCGGCACCACGAACAGGTTGATGATGACGAGATAGAGCGGAAACACCCAGGCGGCGCGACGGATCTCGGCGTCGCTCTTGTTCTCCACCACCGTCACGTAGAACTGCCGCGGCAGCAGGATGACGGCAAAGCAGGAGAGCAGCGTCATCGCCGCCATCATGCCGAAATTGGTGTCGGAGGTGAGCACAGCGGCGGTGTCGGGCCGCGCCAAGGCCTTGGCGAACAGCGCCGCCGGCCCGTCGAACATCTTGAAGGTGACGAAGGCGCCGACGGCGACGAAGGCCACGAGCTTGACGACCGATTCCACCGCCACCGCCAGCATCAGGCCGTGCTGGTGCTCGGTCGCATCGATGTGGCGGGTGCCGAACAGCACGGCGAAGGCGGCGAGCGAGAGCGCGACGAACAGCGGCGGATCGCCGAGCATCGGCTGCACCGGCCCGGCGCCGGTCTCGAGCGGCACCACGATGGCGCCGAGCGAGGACGAGATCGCCTTGAGCTGCAGCGCGATGTAGGGGATCGTGCCGACGATCGCGATGAGCGCGACCGCCGCGGCGACGCCCTGGTGCTTGCCGTAACGTGCCGCGATGAAGTCGGCGATGGAGACGATGTTCTGCGCCTTGGAGAGCCGGGTGATGCGGATGATCAGCGGATAGGCGAGGCCGATCACCAGGATCGGGCCGATGTAGATCGCGAGGAAGTTGAAGCCGTCGCGGGTCGCGAGGCCGACCGAGCCGAAGAAGGTCCACGAGGTGCAGTAGATCGCGAGCGAGAGCGGATAGATCCACATCCGCGGCCGCGCCGCCTCGCCGATCCGCCGGTCGCCATAGCTCGCGATGCCGAACAGCAGCCCGATGTAACCGAGCGCAACCGCGATGACGAACCAACCCTGCAGCATGGCGTGCTTCCGCCGATGATCCGGGAAACCCTTTGGCGTTCAGTGGCGTACGCCCGCCAAGAGTGACCACAACCGGGCGCGGCTGTCCACTTTTCGGGGCGGGGTTGGGGCGCCTGTAGCCCGGATGAGCGAAGCGACATCCGGGGCGGGCCGCCGGATCGAATGAAAGCCTCGAAGACCCGCATGTCGCTCCGCTCATGCGGGCTACGCACTCCCTCTGACCTCATCCTGAGGAGCCGTGCGCAGCACGCGTCTCGAAGGACGGCCCCACCCGCCGCGGCCTGTGGCCGTCCTTCGAGACGCGCGCAAAAGCGCGCTCCTCAGGACGAGGTCATATAATGGGGCCGCGCACGCATGCCCGCCCCGATTTGACGCCGGCGGTCCGGCGCGGCATTGATCGCCGCGCATGCAGCCCTCACTGCGATCCCGCTATCGCAATCTCCTCGAATCCCTCCTGATCGGCGCCATCGGCGGCTACGTCCTCGATGCGGCGGGCTTTCCGGCGGGCTGGCTCGCCGGCTCGATGCTGTTCTGCGCTCTGGCGGCCCTCGTCGGCCGGCCGATCTACGTGCCGCAGAAGCTCGCCCGCACCTTCTTCATCATCCTCGGCATCTCGATCGGCGGGGTGGTGACGCCGGAGACGGTGAAGGGCATGGCGACGTGGCCGTTCAGCCTCTTCATGGTGACGGTGGCGATGGTGGCGGTGACCGTCGGCACCGTCACCTATCTCACCCGCGTGCATGGCTGGAATACCATCACCGCAATCTTCGCCGGCATTCCCGGCGGCCTCTCCCAAGTGATGGCGCTCGCCGCCGAGCAGGAGAACTGCGACGTGCGCGGCGTCGCCATCGTGCAGACGCTGCGCGTGGTGATCCTCGCGGTCGGCGTGCCGGCGATCCTCTCGGTGCTCGGCATCGCCGGTCCGGCGCGGCTGCCGACCGGGGCGCTCTCGGTCGCCGACGCGCCGCTGCAGTTCGCGCTGCTGGTCGGCAGCTGCTTCGCGGCGGCGTTCGGGCTGTTCCGGATCGGCTTTCCCGGCGGGCTCATCTTCGGGCCGATGGTGCTCTCGGCCGTGCTGCACGGCGGCGCCTTCGTCAAGGTGACGATGCCGTTCTGGCTCGCCTCGGCGGCGATGGTCGGGCTCGGCACGGTGAGCGGCGCCCGCTTCACCGGCACGCCGTTCCGTTTAATGCTGAGCTATCTCGGCGCCGGCGCTGGCGCCTTCGCGGTGGCGATGGTGATCGCCGGGGTGTTCGCGGCGGGCGTCACCGCCGTGGTCTCGCTGCCGCTCGCCGATCTCATCGTCGCCTATGCGCCGGGCTCGGTCGACGCCATGATGATCTTGGCGCTCGCGCTCCACCTCGACCCGGTGTTCGTCGGCGCGCATCATTTGACGCGGGTGTTCGTGGTGTCGCTCGGCCTGCCGGTGCTGTCGCACTACTTCGGCCGGCCGCGCAAGCATCGCGCGCCCGGCACCGCCGCCCAGCGGCGAGGGGCTGGATGATTAGATGTGAAACGTCATTCCGGGGCGCGGGCGTTAGCGGCGAACCCGAAATCCGAGACTCTTTGAAGGATCTGCAACGCCCGCTGGATTCCGGGTTCCGACCTGCGGCCCGCCCCGGAATGACGGAAGCGCGTCACCCGCTGATGCGGGTGATCTCGGCGCCGCAGGCGTTGAGCTTGTCTTCGAGCCGCTCGAAGCCGCGGTCGAGGTGGTAGACGCGGTTGACCGTGGTCTCGCCTTCGGCGGCGAGCGCCGCGATCACGAGCGACACCGAGGCGCGCAGGTCGGTCGCCATCACCGGCGCGCCCTTGAGGTTGCGGCGGCCTTCGATGGTCGCGGTCTCGCCGTCGAGGTGGATGCGGGCGCCGAGCCGCGCCAGCTCCTGCACGTGCATGAAGCGGTTCTCGAAGATGGTCTCGGTGATGTGCGAGGTGCCGCGTGCGCGCGTCATCAGCGCCATGAACTGCGCCTGCAGGTCGGTCGGGAAGCCCGGGAACGGCTGGGTGACGACGTCGACCGGGGCGATGCCCGAGCCGTTGCGCTTGATGCGGATGCCGCTGTTGGTGGCTGAGATCACCGCGCCCGCCTGCACCAGCACGTCGAGCGCCGACTGCAGGAGCTCGGGCCGCGCGCCCTCGAGGGTGACGTCGCCGCCGGTCATGGCGACCGCCATGGCATAGGTGCCGGTCTCGATGCGGTCGGGCAGCACGCTGTGGCGCGCGCCGGAAAGGCTCGGCACGCCCTCGATGATGATGCGCGAGGTGCCGGCGCCGGAAATCTTCGCGCCCATCTTGTTGAGGCAGTCGGCGACGTCGCCGATCTCGGGCTCGCGCGCCGCGTTCTCGATCACGGTGGTGCCGTTCGCGAGCGAAGCCGCCATCACCGCGGTGTGGGTGCCGCCGACGGTGACCTTCGGAAACACGATGTCGCCGCCGCGCAGGCCGCCCTTGGCGCGGGCGATCACGTAGCCGCCGTCGATCTCGATCTCGGCGCCGAGCCGCTGCAGGGCGAAGAGCAGGAGATCGACCGGCCGCGTGCCGATGGCGCAGCCGCCGGGCAGCGAGACCTTGGCCTCGCCCATGCGCGCGAGGAGCGGGCCGAGGACCCAGAAGCTCGCCCGCATCTTGGAGACGAGCTCATAGGGCGCGGTGGTGTCGACGATGTCGGCCGCCGAAATCTTCAGCGTCTGGCCCTGATAGGCGGTGTCGCCCGGGCGCTTGCCGTTCGTCAGGATGTCGACGCCGTGATTGTTGAGGATGCGCTGCAGGAGCGCGACGTCGGCGAGGCGCGGCACGTTGTCGAGGACGAGCGTCTCCTTGGTGAGGAGGCCCGCGATCATCAGAGGCAAAGCGGCGTTCTTGGCGCCCGAAATCGGAATGGCGCCGTTGAGCGGCCGGCCGCCGACGATGCTGATACGATCCATGTAACCCCCGCTATCGGTGAAACCGGCCTCCCCAGGCCGGGCCGGCCTGGAGCCGGCGACGAACGTAAACTCAGTCGCTTTGCAATCGCGTTAATCGCTCGACCCGCTGTCTCCTTAGTCGGTTAATCCTTATCGGCGGTTCATCCGGCCCCGGCGCGTGTGCCGCAGCCGGCTACCCGCGGGCGAACCCCGCTGCCGCCAATCCTTTAGGGCTTGTCCCCGACAAATCCGGCGGAATCGTGGGACTCTTCCCCCGGCGGATCGGCGCCGCCGGCGCCGCGGTTCCGGCGGGTCTTCGCTCGGCCGCGATTGGGGCCCCTGCCGCTCCGGCGCGTCGTCTTCCTGGCGCTGGCGCGGGTCGCCTTCCTGGCGCTGACGCAGGTCGCCTTCCTGGCGCTCGCGCGCCTGGGCCTTGCGCCGCGCCAGGTTCGCCCGCAGCGCCGCCGCGAGCCGCTCCTGGTCCTCTTCGGAGCGCCGATGGGTCATGGCCTCGGTTCTGAGGCGAAGCGGCGAGGCGGGGCAAGCCCAGCAGGCGGAGCGCGGCAGGCGAGGCACGTGGCTCCTCCCGAGCGCGCGCCGGCAACAAGGAAAGGCCCCTTCCTGCTGCCCTGGGCCGCCTCTCCGACCTCCCCACACGCGGGATTTTTTCTACGCGAACGATTTTCGGAGGAACAACCCCATGCAAAGTAGAAATCCACCGATATCGCCAGGTCGCGAGAACGCCTTTCGGCATCGATCCGAGGCGGAGACCGCCCCCTGCCCCGCTTGCCGGGGTGAGCTGGGGATGGAAAATGCTGAGGTTTTCAAACGGGCGGAAGGCGTGGCGCCGCCGCGGCCCCCTCCCCACCCTCCCCCGCAAGCGGGAGAGGGAGTTCGACCGTCGAATCGACCATCGACCAGCGGTCAGATCGCATCGTCGGGGCTCGGCGAAGTGGAGCCAGCGCGCGTGCCGCCACCCTCCAAGCCGACCTGCAGGGGCCCCGGGGACTTTCCTTGCACCCTGCCACCCCTTGTGGCAGTTTCCGCGCGCCTCGGGCGGGGCACCCGCCGCCCCTTGCTGCCGTAGCTCAGTGGTAGAGCACTCCCTTGGTAAGGGAGAGGTCGACAGTTCAATCCTGTCCGGCAGCACCAGTCCTATCGCTTTGAAGTTTCAAAACTAAATCTGTTCTACCCGACCCGCCCGTTTTTTCTTTGGCCCATGAAATGGCCCAAGAAACGAGCCGAATGGCGACCGGAATTGCAGTCAGAGTCTCGGGGGACAGCTGGTCGCACCAGCGTCGGTTCGCTAACGTCTCGGCGACGAGACCGGTACGATGGACGTCATGAAGACGGAGCCACAACCATCCGACAGGGAGGTGCTTGCCGGGCTGGTTGAGCGCGTCACCTACCAGAACGCCGAGAACGGCTTCTGCGTCATCCGGGTGAAGGCGCGAGGTCACCGCGATCTCGTCACGGTCGTTGGCCACGCCGCCGTGATTTCCGCCGGTGAGTGGATCACGGCCTCTGGTGACTGGACGAATGACCGCACTCATGGTCAGCAGTTCAAGGCCCGGTTCCTCAAGACCTCTGCCCCGACATCCGTCGAAGGCATCGAGAAGTATCTTGCCTCGGGCATGATCCGGGGCATCGGGCCGGTCTACGCCAAGAAACTGCTGCGAGCCTTCGGGGACAAGGTGTTCGACGTCATCGAGGCGGAGCCGGACCGCCTGCGGGAAGTGGACGGCATCGGACCGGTGCGGGCAAATCGCATCGCAGCCGCCTGGGCCGAGCAGAAGGTCGTCCGCGAGATCATGGTGTTTCTGCACAGCCACGGGGTCGGGTCGGCGCGAGCGGTGCGCATCTACAAGACCTACGGCGCCGACGCCGTGCAGGTCATGTCGGAGAATCCCTACCGCCTGGCCCGCGACATCCGCGGCATCGGCTTCAAGACGGCCGACGCCATCGCCATGAAGCTTGGCATCGACAAGACGGCCATGATCCGAGTGCGGGCCGGAATCTCCTATGCGCTGACCGAAGCGATGGACGACGGCCATTGCGGCTTGCCCGTGGCCGAACTGACGCCGCTCGCCGAAAAGCTCCTCGACGTGCCGCAGGACCTGATCCGCACGGCGCTCGATCTCGAACTGGCCGATGGCACGGTGATTGCCGACCGCCTCGGCGATACGGACTGCGTTTTTCTTGCCGGTCTCCATCGCGCCGAACGGGCCATCGCCGACCGGCTTTTGACCCTGAACAAGGGCAAGCTTCCCTGGCCTTGGATCGATCCCGAGAAGGCCATCCCCTGGATCGAGCAGCGCACCGGCTTGACGCTCGCCGACAGCCAGAAAGCGGCCGTCGGGACGGCTCTTGCCTCCAAGGTGCTCGTGATCACCGGCGGACCAGGGGTGGGCAAGACGACCATCGTCAACGCCATCCTGCGCATTCTCTCGGCGAAGGGAGTGAAGCTCTTGCTCTGTGCGCCCACCGGCCGCGCCGCCAAGCGCATGAACGAGGCCACCGGCTTGGAGGCCAAGACCATCCACCGCCTCCTCGAAGTCGATCCCAAGGGCGGCGGCTTCCGGCGCGACGACGCGAACCCGCTCGACTGCGATCTGCTGGTTGTCGACGAAACCTCGATGGTGGATGTGCTGCTGATGAATGCGCTGCGTCAAGGCGGTCCCGGACAAAGCGGCCCTGCTCATCGTCGGTGACGTCGATCAGTTGCCATCGGTCGGCCCCGGCCAGGTCCTGGCCGACATGATCGCGAGCGGAGCCGTCCCGGTGGTTCGCCTGACAGAGGTGTTCCGCCAGGCCGCCGAAAGCCGAATCATCGTGAATGCGCACCGCATCAACCAGGGTGTCATTCCGGACCTTCGCAAGCCCGAAGCCGAAAGCGACTTCTACTTTGTCGAGGCGGAGGATCCCGAGACTGCAGTTCCTCTCATCATCGAGCTTGTGAAGACCCGCATTCCGCGCCGCTTCGGGCTCGATCCGATCCGCGATATCCAGGTGCTGTGCCCGATGAACCGCGGTGGCGTCGGCGCCCGCTCCCTCAACATCGAGCTTCAGGCCGCATTGAATCCAGCGGGCGAGCGCAAGGTCGAGAGGTTCGGCTGGACCTTCGCGCCCGGCGACAAGGTCATGCAGATCGAGAACGATTACGACAAGGAGGTCTACAACGGCGACATCGGATACGTGAAGGATGTCGATCCCGACGAGGGCGAGCTCACCGCCAGTTTCGATGGAAGATCGGTCACCTACGGCTTTGGCGAACTCGATACCTTGGTGCCGGCCTACGCGGCGACCATCCACAAGAGCCAGGGCTCGGAGTACCCAGCCGTCGTGATCCCGGTCATGACGCAGCACTACACGATGTTGCAGCGTAATCTGCTCTATACCGGCGTCACTCGCGGCAAGCGGCTTGTCGTTCTGGTGGGCCAGAAGAAGGCCGTTGCCATCGCGGTTCGCAGCGTCTCCGGGCGGCGCCGCTGGTCGAAGCTGTGCGAGTGGCTACGCTCGCCTACTTCCGCGAGGCATCAGGACACGATGTGAGGATTACGATGATTTCGCGATGCGCTCTTCGATGGCGTCCTAGCGGCTTCGAAACGCTCTGCCGTCGTGATCGCGCGCCGAAGCTAGGCGGCGATGTTGAAGATCACCGCTTCGAAGTTCTCTGATAGCTACGTCATTGAACTACCGCTTAAAAGAGTGCTTATGATGGTCTATTCGCGCGGCGATGATCAGAGCGCCGCTCGCCCCGGGGATAACCGTCGTGGACCTGGATCGATTTAAGCCCGACCATTGGTGGAACGTTGTGGCGGTTGCAGGCGGCTTGATCGCTGTCGCCGCTGTCCCGGCGCAGTTCGTCGCCGCCTTCTTGATCGGACTGGGGCTCCTGCTCTTCGGCGCTGGCGAGTGGGTGAACCATCCACGCCAAACCCAGGTGAAGGGAGCGAAGGTGGTGGGCCTCTACAAAGTCACGAGCAATCCTTGGAAGCCAAAGGTGCACGGTATTCTGATGGATGGCCTCGGGATTGCGTTCTTCGCGTTGGGTATTTTCCAACTCCTAGCGCCCTCTGCGATGCAAACATTCTTTTTCAGATGAGCACTTCGGCAGGAGCAAAGCCACCGGTCCCCTAGGGAGCCGCGACCGCGTCGGGCCTAGGCCACTTTCAAACGCTGATCGCCACGACAGACCGCATTTATGTGGGCCGCGGATTGTCGGGTCTATTCCCTCGCTTTTTGAATCTCGCTAGCCCAAACCGCCGAGGACGGTGCTTGGTCCTTCGGGCTTAAGCTGCTGCCGCATTCGCGGACGTTTGCGACGCTTCGGGCTTCCGTGCTGCCTGTTTGTCGAGCCTAAGTTGCTCAAGCAGGTCATCGGCGTCTGCTTTTGAAAGAGCTCGTCCAATGTAGTCAGCGGGAATTAGCTCCATTAGATGGGAATTGATTGCATAGCCGTCGACGAATTGGGACGCGCGCCCGAATTCGTTGACGGTTGCGAGCAGTCGAGCATGTGCCAACGATTCTCCCCTCGATGATGACTACCTGGCCTCCGATAAACTTGAGCCACCAAAGTGTCGTCACGCCCCACCCCCGAATCATTGTTTCGCGTGACTTAATGCGTCGCTTGGACGAAATTCTGGCGCTAGCTGCACCTTTCCACACGCACTGCGAACTCAAGGCGGAATTTTTCTGCACCGTGGCAGAATGGCAACTTAAGATTCTTTGGAATTGAGGGACGCCGCACCGACTTCTGGGCGGAGACCTCGAGCAAGCACGAACGAACCAAGTAAGATGCACATA
>CAWCCG010000028.1:0-73166 GCA_963793985.1 uncultured Alphaproteobacteria bacterium
GATCATGCGGCGGACCGCTGCCGACTTGTGGCAGCCGAGATTGTCCATGACGACGATGTCGCCTGGCTCGAGCGCCGGAACGAGTTGCTGTTCGACATAGGCGCGGAAGCATTCGCGGTCGATCGGGCCGTCGAAGACGCAAGGGGCGGTAAGCCGATCGCAGCGCAGCGCGCCGAGAAAGGTCATCGTGCGCCAGTGGTCGTGTGGTGCAAAGCCCCGCAGCCGGGCGCCCTTCGCTCCCCATCCGCGCAGCGGGGCCATGCAGGTCGTGATCCAAGTCTCATCGAGGAAGACCAGGCGGCGGGGATCGGAGGCCGGCCTGCCAGGATTGCCAGCGTCGCCGCCGGCGGGCGACGTCCGTGCGGGCCTGCTCAACGGCGAACAGTGTTTTTTTTTTGAAGCGCAGTCCCCTCGCGACCGCAGGAACAGCCAAATCGCATTGTGGCGGGAAATTTTGACCCCCGCGCCCAGCCAGTTCGTCCTTCAAGGCGTGCAGCGTCAGATGCGGGCGTCTGGACGCAGCCGCTCCATGATGAATGCGCGATGCGGCACGAGCACCGCCTTTTGCGGTGCCCGCCCATCTTGCCGGGCGCAACAGAGCCGGTCGCGCGATACCGCTGCGACCACTTCACCACCGACGACACCGCAACGCCCGAACCGCGCCGCCACTGCCCGTGTTGCTCGCCCCACCGGCAACCGCGCCGACAACACGCTCTCGAATGTTTTTGGAAAGAGGTTCGCGCCATCCAGATGCTGGCCTCCGCTCCAGCCAGTATCTTAAATCACAAACCCCTGCCCAGAGGAATCCCTCCAGATTCAAATAAGCGTTGAAACGCTCTAGAGCGGGTTGAATCAGGCCTTTCTTTCCGCGCGCGACGAACTCGCGCGGCTTGACCACCATGCCCTCGCCGCCCTCGACGGTCAGCGCCTCCCACCAGGCGATGGCGTCGGCGCGGCGGCGTCGTCGCCGAGCGCGACCGAGCTGCCATCGCGTGCGGCGACGATGCCTGATCGCCCGCGGCGGCCAGACGGTCGGCAAAGCTGCATGTGCCAGACGTGGTCCTGGTCGAACCAGACGCGGCCCTCGCTGGCGAGCAGATGAAACGGCGCGACGCGCAGGTCGTCCGACGCCCGACACCGGCCAGACATAAGGTGCCCAGGCCTGTGCAGTAGCGCGTCGGCCCGCCGGGCGCGATCAGCGAAGCGCGTCGCGCAGCGCTCTCGACCGGCGACGCCGCGCGCCCGGCGCGGGCGAGCGCCTCGCTCGCCGCGGCGAGGCCGGCCGGCGAGGAGATCGCGACCGGCGCATATTGGCTTTCGATCAGGGCGCCGGCCTTGGCCGAC
This sequence comes from uncultured Alphaproteobacteria bacterium, assembly GCA_963793985.1. Classification (GTDB taxonomy): domain Bacteria; phylum Pseudomonadota; class Alphaproteobacteria; order Rhizobiales; family Xanthobacteraceae; genus JAJPKK01. The sequence continues at coordinate 1,345 of CAWCCG010000028.1, forward strand.
CACGGCATGATCTCGGCGTCGAGCAGCAGCCAGTCGGTCGCGAAGCTCGTCCCACAGCGCCGATGCGCGTCGACCGCGGCGCGCAGCCGCGCGAGCACGGCCTCGGTCGTGGCGGCGATCGGTGAAGAAGGCGCGGCCGGTGCGGGTCCAGATCGCGCCTGTCTCCTCGCCGGTGACGCCAAATCGCGCCTGCGCGCGGCGTCGGCGTCGCGGCACAGCGCGATCGACGGCGCGCGAGCCCATGTGCTTTTCCTCGCACACGACCTCGCGCACGCCCTTGCTCGCGGAAATGCGCGAAGGCTTCCTCGGGCCGCTCCAGCCATCCCTCGCGCTCGCTGGTCTCGGACGGCGACATCGTCGGCGGCAGATAGGCGAGCCATTGCGGCGCCATGCGCAAAGCGGCTCATCACTTCCAGCGCGGCGGCCGCGTTCTCCTCGGCGACGACGATGCGGCCGCGCAGTTCGGTGTCGATCCAGCGCCGCCCGCTGACGTCCTCCATGTCGAGGACGTCGATCGCACTCGGCCTGGGCCGAGCGAGCCTCGCCGCGGCCGCCGAGCGGACGCGATCGGTTCGAACACATCTTCGCTCGCCGGCACCTCGACGAGCTCCTTCTCGGGCCAGCGCAAGGCCGTGAGCTTGCCGCCAAAGACGCAGCCGGTGTCGATGCAGAGGGTGTTGTTGACCCACTGTCCGCGCGCGCGACCGGCGTGTGGCCGTGACACGACGGTCGTCGGCCGCGATAATTCGCCGCCCAGTCGCGCCGGACCGGCAGGCCGAATTCGTCGATCTCGCCGGTGGTCTCGCCGTAGAGCGCGAACTCGCGCACGGCGCCCGAGCCGCGGCCGATCATCTCTTCCTTCAAGCCGGCATGGGCGACGGCGAGCCGGCCGCCGTCGAGCCAGACGTGGCTGCGCAGTCCGATCGAGGAATGTCTTGGCAGTGGCTCGCGAAAGCCGTCGGTCCTCGCCCTCCAGCTGATCGATGGTCTGCTGCAGGCCGTGGGCGATCGTGACCTTGCGGCCCGCCAGCCAGCGCTCGAACTTGCGGTCGTGGTTGCCCTGGACGACATAGGCGGTTCCGGCTGCCGTCATGCTCATCGCGATGCGCAGCACGTCGGGCGAGTTCGGTCCGCGATCGACGAGGTCGCCGACGAAGACCACCTTCCGGCCCTGCGGGCGGCATGACGGTGACCGCTCGGTCGCCGCGCTCATCGAGCCATTCGACCGGTAACCCGAGTTCGCGCAGCAGCACCTCAAGTTCGTCGGCGCAGCCATGCACGTCGCCGATGATGTCGAACGGACCAGTATCGTGCGCGCTTGTCGGTCCACAGCGGCTGGCGTGTGACGGTGGCGGCCTCGACGCTCTCCGACGCTGGTGAGCTTCCAGACCTGGCGGAAGCCCTCGCGCTGCAAGGCCGCGCAGGCCTCGACGGATCTCCGAGCACCATGCGCTGCACGACCTGGCCGCCGAAGGCCGGTCGGGCCGCGCCTTGTTGCGCTCGATGCAGACGTCGATGCCGGGATCGAACACGATGGCGACGGGCAGGGCGTGCCAGCGGCGCGCCAGTTCGATCCAGGCCTTGCGGTCGGCGGCGCGGACATTGGTGGCGTCGATGACGGCGAGCTTGCGGTGCTTCAGCCGCTTCTCGGCGATGGCGCGCACCAGGTCGAAGGCGTCGGCGGTGCACGACTGGTCGGTCTCGTCGTCCGACACCAGGCCGCGACAATAGTCCGACGAGATCACCTCCGTCGGCAGGAAGTGCTTCGCCGCGAAGGTCGATTTGCCCGAGCCCGTCGCGCCGATCAGCACGACCAGCGCGAAGTCGGGAATCTCGATGTTGACTTGTCGGCCGCGCTCATCGGGTGAACACCGCCATCTGGGTCGGCGCGCCGAGCGTCTCGTCTGGCCGGCCGATGCCGCGCAATGCCGGCCGATAGCCGTAAGTCGCTCCGATCCTCTCCACCCAGCTTCGAAACTGCTCGCGCGTCCATTCGAAGCGGTGGTCGGGATGGCGGAAGGCGCCGGCGGCGAGGTTCGGAAACAGCGCGTTGTATTCCGCGTTCGGGGTCGTCACCACGACGGTGGCGGGCCGCGCCTCGCCGAACACGACGCGCTCCAGCGAGCGGCAGCCGATCGGGATCGAGGTGCTCGATGACCTCGACCAGCGCGGCGGCGTCGACGCCGGCCCATGCGCTCGTCGCGATAGGTCAAGCGATCCGTGCAGCAGCAGTGACGCGGCCTTCCGGCGGCCCGCCCGACTCGTGCAGCTTCAGCCGCTTTGCCGCCCATTCCAGTTCGCGCGCCGCCGGATCGACGCCGATCAGCCGCTCGGCCCAGCGCTCGCGCATCAGCCGCTGCAGCAGCTTGCCTTCGCCGCAGCCCAGATCGGCGATGGTTTTGGCGCCCGGTCGCCCGCAGCGCCTCGACGACCGCCTCCATGCGTTCGTCGTTGAGGCGGATCGGCGCCTCCAGCGCCTCTTCCGGCGCGGCGCGTGCGCTCGGGTTCGATCGCCTCCTCTTGCGTCTCCGGCGCCAGCCGCTCGAGCGCGGCGCGCGCCAGGATGCCGCGGTGACGAAGATAGCGGCGGACGATCAGTTCCTTCGCCGGATGCTGATCGAGCCAGCCTTCGCCGCGCTTGAGCAGCTTGTCGATCTCGTCCTCGCCGACCCAATAGTGCTTGTCGTCGTCCAGCACCGGAATCAGCACATAGAGATGGTTGAGAAGGGCACTGAGGCGGGCAACTCCGGTCAGCTTCACTCGCGCATAGAGCTTGCTGACCGTGCCTGTGTCCGGACCAACGATCGGATCGACATGGACGCTCCAACCCAGCGGTTCGAAAAGCTGTCGCACCAGCTTTTCGCCGCCGCGCATCGGCAGCGGCGTGACCACGGCTTCGAGCGGAAGGGCGCTGTCGGCGAGTTCCTGCCGCGCGTTACAGACGCCGGTCATCGCGGTCCGGAACGCCTTGTTCAGGGCCACCGACAGGAAGGATGACGCGGCGTAGGGACGGTCGTTGACATATTGATCGAGCAGGCCGTCGGCTTGGCCCTTGCCGCGCACCAGGCCGATGGGATCGACGTCGAGCACCAGCGCCGCTTCGCAGCGTGCGTCGCCGGCATCGGGATAGAACACCCACGCCTTGCCGAACGTCAGTTCGATCTCGTGCACACGCTCGGGATGCTTGTGCAGCAGATATCCCAGGTCGGTGGCCGGTTGATGTGTGGTGGCGATGGACAGGAACATGCGATCAGATAGCCGATGGCCGACTTTTCATCCAGCCGGGGTTGGGCTGCCGTGTTATGGTAAGTCAAAGTAGTCTAACGGAAAGCGCCAACGTAACTCGCGCGTCACGGAGACAAGCATGGCCAGGATCGTGTTCGCTGCCGGCACCTCGCACACGCCGATGCTGCTCGCATCCGACGAGACGCTGCCGCGGTTCGTCGAGACCGACCAGAAGATGAAGCACCGCGACCTCGAAGGCCGCCAGGTCACCTATGGCGATCTCCTCGAAGCCGCCGATCCGAAGCTCGCGCACATGGTCGCGCCGGAGCATCTCGTCGCGCGCCAGAACGTCGCGCGCGCGGCGGTCGAAGCGCCTGCGCGAGGCGGTCGGCGCCGCCGCGCTCGATGCCCTGATCGTATTCGGCGACGACCAGAACGAAAGCTATCTGGAAGATTGCCGGCCGACCTTCGCGATCTATTACGGCGACACCATCCGCAACGGCAACACCCAGCACACGACCTATTCGCACCTGCCGGAGTGGTACATCAAGAACCGCTCGGCCTTCTTCGAGCCCGACGCGCCGCGCGACTATCCCGTCCATGGCGCGCTCGCCCGGCATCTGATCGAGGCGCTCACCGAGGCCGATTTCGACGTCGCGAGCTCGAAGACCTTGCGCGAAGGCGAGGGCGAGGGCCACGCCGTCGCCTATGTCCATCGCCATGTGCTCGACGCGAAGAATCCGCCGGCGGTGGTGCCGGTGTTTCTCAACACCTACTTTCCTCCCAACCAGCCGACACCGCGCCGCTGCTACCTGCTCGGCCAAGGCGTGCGCAAGGCGGTGGAGAGCTTCGCCGGCGACGCGCGCGTCGGCGTGCTCGCGTCGGGCGGTCTCAGCCATTTCCTGGTCGATGAAGACTTCGACCGCGCGATCCTCAAGGCGCTGGCCGACAAGGACGCCGCCTTCCTGCGCACCTTGCCGCGCAACAAGCTGCACGCCGGCTCGTCGGAAATCCTCAACTGGGTCGCGATAGCGGGCGCGGCCGAAGGCCTCGACCTCGACTGGTTCGAATACGTGCCGGGCTATCGCACGCCCGCCGGCACCGGCACCGGGATGAGCTTCGCGACGTGGCGGTGAGCAGGCCGCACTCGTAGCCCGGGTTGAGCGAATGCGAAACCCGGGAGCCTGATGAACGGCCGTGATGCGACAGCGGTCATGGCCGCGCTTCAGCGAGATTTGGTGGCGACAGTGCGATTCGAACTCGCGAGATAGCTACCATGAGGACGTGCGCGATCACTGCCGTCAATCGGGCACGGGCGCAATCGAGACCACTCGCGAGCGCAACTCCCTCTATGCTTGAGGACGCAGCCAACAACTCCGGAACCGCCATGACCGCCTCCCTCATCGACCGCGCCGGCCTCGACAAGTCGCGTATCGCCCGCATCGTCGGTGACGGCCTCGCCGGCGCTGACGACGGCGAGTTGTTTCTCGAGTACCGGCAATCGGAGGTGATGGCGTTCGACAACGGCCGCCTGAAGCAGGCGACCTACGACACCTCCCACGGCTTCGGCTTGCGCGCGGTGAAGGACGAGGCGGTCGGCTACGCCCATGCCTCCGAGGTGTCGGAGGACGCGATCCGGCGTGCGGCGGACTCGGTGCGAGCGGTCAAGGGCGGCTACTCCGGGCACTTTTCCGACGGGCCGCCGCGCACCAACGTGCGCCTCTATACCGACGACAATCCGCTGGCGAGCCTTCCCTTCGAGACCAAGGTCAAGCTGCTCGAGGAGATGGACGCCTATGCCCGGGCGAAGGATGCGCGGGTGCGCCAGGTGACGGCGAGCGTCGCCGCGACCTGGCAGGTGATCGAAATCCTGCGGGCGGACGGCGAGGTCTATCGCGACGTGCGCCCGATGGTGCGGGTCAACGTCTCGATCGTCGCGGGGCAGCGGCGACCGGCAGGAAACCGGCAGCCACGGCTATGGCGGGCGCGAGATCTACCCGCGCTTCGTCGAGGCGGCGGCGTGGCGCGGGGCGGTCGACGACGCGGTGCGCCAGGCGCTCGTCAATCTCGAGTCGGTGCCGGCGCCGGCGGGCGAGATGGACGTGGTGCTCGGCGCCGGCTGGCCCGGCGTCATGCTGCACGAGGCGGTGGGCCACGGCCTCGAAGGCGATTTCAACCGCAAGAAGACGTCGGCCTTCGCCGGCCTGATGGGCCAGCAGGTGGCGGCGAAAGGCGTGACCGTCGTCGACGACGGCACCATCGCCTCGCGGCGCGGCTCGCTCTCGATCGACGACGAAGGCACGCCGACCAACCGCACCGTGCTGATCGAGGACGGCATTCTGGTCGGCTACATGCAGGACCGGCAGAACGCGCGGCTCATGAACATGCGCCCGACCGGCAATGGCCGCCGCGAGAGCTTCGGCCACGTCCCGATGCCGCGCATGACCAACACCTACATGCTCGCCGGCGGCCGCGACCCCGCCGAGATCATCGCCTCGGTGAAGAACGGCATCTATGCCGTGAGCTTCGGCGGCGGCCAGGTCGACATCACCTCGGGCAAGTACGTCTTCCAGTGCACCGAGGCCTACCGGATCGAGAACGGCAAGGTCGGCGCAGCCGGTCAAGGGCGCGATGCTGATCGGCAACGGCCCGACCGACCTCAACCGCATCACCATGATCGGCAACGACCTCGCGCTCGACCACGGCATCGGCACCTGCGGCAAGAACGGCCAGGGCGTCCCGGTCGGTGTCGGCCAGCCGACCCTGCGCATGGAGCGCATCACGGTGGGCGGGACGGGGTGAAGAAGCAAGCCGCGGGGATAAGCCAACGGCCGACCTCGGCGTGCGCCGCACTTGAAAAGCGATGGCTTGAGGACGACCACGAGGCGATTGCCGATTACAATCGTCGCGTCGCAGAGCGTGGGCTCTTATCCGACGACGTTGGCCTGTACGACATTGCCGCTCAATCCTTGCCCCAATAGTTGAGCGCCGCCGAGGAGAGCGCGCCGCCCACCACGCAGGGTATCCCGATTTCGACCTGGCCCGCGGCGGCGGCGGCGATGCAGCCGAGTGCGACGGCGCCTTGTCCGAGCTGGCCCCAGGTCGAGATGTCGCGCTTGTAGCCCGGGCCCTTGCGCTTGAGGTCCTCGATCGAGGCGAGCGCGGCCTTGCGGATGTGGGCGATCTCCATCGTCTCCGCCGCCTCGATCACTTCCTTGAGGATCGGCTGGATGTCGGAGGGCTGACGATCGAGCCCCTGCTTGAGCATCGCGAGCAGGTCGACATCGCGGGCGGCGTTGCTGGCGAGGGTGTACTTCGCCATGTTGCCGACGGTGAGGCGTTCGGTGTCGTCGCGGTCCTTCGACCACGTCAGCATGCGCAGGATGCGCGAGATCGGCCCGTAGGAGCCGCTCGCGAAATAGTAGCCCCACAGCGCGTCCAGGACCTCCGGACTGGCGTCGAGCTTTATGGCCTCCGGCGGCTTGCTGAAAGGTCACGAAGTTGCGGACCTTGTCCATGGTCGACGGCGGCGCCGCGAAGGTCACGTCGTCGAGCGTCGCCAGCTTGCGGCGATGTATTTGTCGATCATCAGCCGCCGGCGCGGCAGCGTGTCGGCGAGGCGGGTGAGCATGTCCTTCCAGCCCGGCGCGCCCGAATAGGCGATGCCGCGCACCAGCGCCCAGTCGTCCTCCGGCGGCAGCGGCAGGATCTTGCCGATCAACTCGTCCGCCTTGCCGGGATTGGAGCCGATGATCCCGGCGATGAATCCGACATAGACGCCGGAGCTTTCCGGATCCCGCAACGCGCCGAGCTCGCTGAACGCATGGATCGCGGCGGGCACATGGGCGAGATCGCGGCGGGTCCGGTAGGCGTTGATCCAGCGCAGCACCGCTTTCCGTCGTCGCGAGCTCGCCCGGGCGCAGCGTTGACGCCGCTGCCGGCGCGCCGACGGCGCCGCCGACGGCAAAGCTCGCGAAGGTGAGGCTGGCGAGAACGAGAATGGTTGACGCACGACACATGACACTCTCCCCGACCGCCTGCGCGCGTCGGACCCGGCCGGCGCGCGACCCTGGCGGGCGCGAAGGGACCAAGCCGCTGAGCCTATTTCGTGATCCGTCCGGGGCAGCGCCGTGCAATTTTGGTGGCAAGTCCGCCGCGAAGATTACCGGCGTTTCTACTTCCGCGGCGGGTATCCCGGATGCGGAAGGTGCCGCATGCGGATCAGGCTTGCGCGCGAATCAGGCCCGGCTCTGCGCCGTCTCGAAGTGCGCGCGTCCCGCTTCGCCGAGCTCGCGCAGCCCCTCGTCGATGAGCCGTGCGGTCGCGGCCTCGAGCTTCTGCTCGAGATCGGCGAAGAAGGCTTTGCGGTCGAGGCCCGGCAGGATCGGGTCGAGCACCTCGACGCGGACCTTCCCGGGGAAACGCAGGAATCGACGCCGCGGCCAGTAGAGGCCCGAATTGAGCGCGATCGGCACGCAAGGCGCGTCACAATCCGAATAGAGAAAGGCGACACCGAACTTGTACTGCGGCGCCGCGCCGGCCGGCCGCCGTGTTCCCTCGGGGAAGATGATGATCTGCCTGCGGTCGGCAAGCGCATCTCGCACGCGCGCGGTCATCGCGCTCAGGGCCGCGCGGCCTGCGCCGCGATCGACCGGGATCATGCCCGCCCTGCGCATGCACCAGCCGAACACGGGGATCCACATCAACTCGCGTTTGAGCACGTAGATGGGGTCCTCGAGGATCGTGAGCAGCGCGAAGGTCTCCCAGGTCGATTGATGCTTCGACGCGACGATCAATCCGCCCGGCGGAATCTTTTCGAGACCCCGCCACTCGACCTCGAGCCTGCAGATATGCCGCAGCAGCCATAGATTGACCCGGCCCCACTGCTTGGCCACCCCGACGACGGCCTGCGGCGACATGGCGATCGCCGGCAATGCGATCAGGAGATGCAGGACGACGTTGAGATAGAACAGGATGTTGAACAGGATCGAGCGTAGCAGGATCACGTCGGCAGTTCCGCGGGTTCGGTATCAGGTTCTGGGCGGATCAGATCTTGGCGCGTTCGCGGGATGCGGCGACCGTCGTCGCCGCCGGCGACGGATCGAGCCGGATCCGGGCATTCGCGACGATGTACTTGAGATATTCCAGCATGAGAATCTTCGCGCTCGACGGATGGCTCCACCATCCCTCCGCCCGCCGCTGCGGCGACACCACCGGATAGGCGATCAGCGTCACGCCGGGCAGCTGATGGGACAGCTCCAGCATGGCACGCGGCATGTGATAGCTCGATGTCACCACGATCAGGGAACGGAAGCCGTGGCCCAGCGCCCAGCGCCGGGTCTCGATCGCGTTGCCGATGGTGTTGACCGCCGAATAGTCGAGGTCGATGCAGCAACCGAACCAGCGCTCGTGGTCCGGCACCCGGCGCATCAGGTCGCCGACATTGGTGGTGGGGGAGACCCCGCTGATCAGCAGCCGGCGCCCGCGTCCGGAAGCCAGGAGATCGACCGCATCGGAAAGGCGCGAGGCGCCGCCGGTGAGCGCGACGATCCCGTCCGCCTTGCCGTCGAGGCGCACCTCGTCGGTGGCGACGGTGCCGGCGAACCAAGGAAGCCGATGGCGAGGAGCACGAGCACCAGCCAACAGCCTACGATGGTAGCCCGGTAAATTCGACGCAGCAAAGCCCGACCGCGTCGCCGGATGTCCGCGTGAGTCGCCGGGGGAGGGACGTGCGCGAGCGTCATGAAGAACCGTGAGCCCGTACGGGCAGTGGAGCCAATAATTAGCTCCTCGTAGGGCATTTTGCCATCAATAAATGGTTCTCAAAGTGTGAAGAACCACCCGGCGCGAGGTGATCGCGGTGATCATCGCGATCAGAAGGACCTCGCCCGCCACCAAGGCGTAGCCCAGGGCTCCGATCGAGAACGTGCCGAACAGCGCGGTCGCCTGGGCTTCCCCCGCGGTGCCGACGAACTTGTCGGCGAGCGGTCCGGCGAGCGGCCAGGAACACCATCGCCGCGAGCCCGCCGATGATCCCGCCCTTGAGGCCGAGGACGAGGAAATGACGCTGGAACTGGGAGGCGATGTAGGCCTCCTTGGCGCCGACGAAATGCAGCACCTCGACGATCGGGCGGTTGCTCGACATCGCGCCGCGGGTGGCGAAGGCGACCGAGAGCACGGTCGCCGCCAGCACCAGGCCGAAGATGCCGAGGCCGCCGACGACCGCGGCCGCCGCCATCCTGCGCATCCGTTCGATCCAGGTGCGGTGGTCGTCGAGCGTCGCACCGACGACCTTCTCGGCGAGCGCCTGGCGCAGCGTCGGCGGTATCGACATGGGCGCCCGGCGCCACCCGCACCGCGATCATGCGCGGCACCGGCAATTCGTCGAGCGAGAGGCCGCCGAGCCACGGCTCCAGCAGCCGTTCCGATTCGGCCTTGCTGTACGTCCGCACGTCGCCCATGCCGGGAGCGGCGCGGGCGATGCTCTCGGCCTTGAGGACCTCGGCATCGATGTCGTTGCCGGGCGTCGGACGCACCTGGATCGTCATCTCGCGCGCGATGTCCGATTGGTATTCGGAGGCCGAGCGAATCACCATCGCGACCCCGCCGCTCGTCGCCGCGGCGAGAAAGGTCATGATGGCGACCACGGCGGTGAGCGCGCTTCCGGCGATCGTGTCTCTCGGGACGATGGTGGTCTCGCCGTGCGGACGGTCGGCGCGAGCGGGGGCATCGCGGCGAAGCCTGCCCAGCCGCTCGCGCAGTGCCGCGACGGCCGGCTCAATCATAGACATGGATGCGACCGTCATGGAGCACCAGGCGACGCGCATCGTACTGGTCCATCAGGGCGATATCGTGGGTTGCGATCACCACCGAGGTGCCCGACTTGTTGAGCTCGATGAACAGGCGCAGCAGGCGCTGCGCGAGCGCGGGATCGACGTTGCCGGTCGGCTCGTCGGCGAGCAGCACCTGCGGCCGCGCGATCACCGCGCGCGCGATCGCGGCGCGCTGCTTCTCGCCGCCCGAGAGGATCGGCGGCAGCGACCACATGCGTTCGCCGAGGCCGACCCAGCTGAGCAACTCGGCGACTTCGTCGTAGTAGCTCTCCTCGGTCCGGCCGAGCACCTTGAGCGGCAGGGCGACGTTGTCGAAGGTCGTGAGGTGATCGAGCAGGCGGAAGTCCTGGAACACGATGCCGATGCGGCGGCGCAGCACCGCCAGCGAGTCCTTGCTCAGCGTCGCGGTGTCGTGATCGAACAGGCTGATCAGGCCGCGGGTCGGCCGCAGCGACAGGAACAGCAGGCGCAGCAGCGAGGTCTTGCCGGCGCCGGACGGGCCCGAGAGGAACTGGAACGAATGGGGCGCGATCTTGAAGCTGAGGTCGCGCAGGATTTCCGACCCCAGCCCGTAACGCAGGCCCACGTTCTCGAATTCGAATCACGCCGCTCTCCGAATCACTCGGCCGATATACAGCGCCGCTGCGCCGGAAATGCGTCAGCGCGCGCCATCGCGATCGCAGGCGAACACCGCATCGATCCGCGCCGCGCGCGAGCGCGCACCGCCGGCACGATAGAGCCGGCCGCAAAAAGAAATGGCCGCCTGGAGGGGCGGCCATTTCCACAGTGCTCGGTTTTGGACCCGCCCGTTAGGGCGGGGTAACTACCACGCGCAGGGATTAGTGCGAAGCGCTCGCGAAGGCCGGAGCTTCAGTGCGGCCGCCGTTGAGCTTCTTGATCTCTTTGACGAGGTTCTCGGGGTACATCAGCGTCGGCATCGCCGGCGTGCGGAGCCCCATGTAGCTGGCAACGTCCGAGATGAACCCGGTGCAGTTGACGGTGCCGGCCTGCCAGACCGGCGAAGACGCCTGCTTCTGCCGGATGTAAGGCGAACACGTGCTTCGCCTGGGCGTCGGTGAGGTACACGCGATAGCTCGCAGTCAGATACTGCTCGTCGAGATCGCCGTAGCTCTTGCCCGTCTCCGCCGGCACCGGAATGATGTGGCCGAGGATGTAGGGAACGACGCTGTCGGTGGCCGGATGCAGGCCCGCGACTTCGACGGCGCCGACGCGGCCGTCTTCCTTCAGGCGCCCGTACCACAGGAAGGCGTGGCCGTAGCTCGCCGCCGTCCGCGCGCGGAAGTCGACGAAATACCGGCCGCCATGCGAGGCCTTGTCGGCAGCCGCGGGAGGCGGCAGGCCGTCGCTGCGCTCCTTCGGTCGCTGCTTCGGCGCTGGCGCCGTTGGCGCCGACCGCCGCATACTTCGACTTGCCGGTCCGCGACATCGCGGGTGCCGGGGCCGGAGCCGGGGCTGAATCTTCGGATTTGGCGCTGCTGATGGCGCCAGTGGTCGCGTCTTCGGCGTTCGAGGTCCGCAATCCCGGACCAAGAAGCAGCGCGGCCGCAAGAAGGGCTGCGGCAACCCCAGTCAGCATTGAATTCTTTGTCATGTCCGTCACCGATGGCTCCGTGAAACTCTGTAGCTCAGGAACGGCCGGCGTGGTGGCGTTGAACGCGCCAGCTGATGCGTTGGATGTGAACCTCAGCGTACCAAGATATTGCTGAGGGAGGATTTTCAACGAAAAGTCGGCTCGCCGCTTTGGGCGGAAACGAGCCGACTTTCCGTCTTTGTTATGGTAGATTAACCCTTGGTGACGATCGGGGCCTTACCGATCGGCGCCTTGCCGATCGGAGCCTTACCGATCGGAGCCTTGCCGACCACGGGGGTCGGGGGAGGCGGCTGACGGGTCGGGAGATCAGCAGCGGCTGCCACACCCACGAGAGCGAGAGTCGAAGCCGTAACCAGAAGAAGCTGTTTCATGATTGCGCCCTTGTTTTAGAAACGATCCCTACTTGCATGGTCAAAACCACGCTTATAAAAAGCGACCTTGGCTTCTAAAACTAGTGCAAAAAAGACACAGCGCCGGTCTTTCAAATTAATGTCGATTCCACGGGCACATAACGAACGTCGACGCGAGCGCGCGAGCGGCCCAGCACGAACATTGTTAGGCATTTTTGCGGCGGCAGCTCCGGTCCGCCCGAAAAAGGCCGTCTAAAATCAATCGGCTATTAACCTCAGCTTGATTCCGAAACATAGGGCCGCGGCACCGGCGGCAGCTCAGAATGTGGCCGACCGAAGTCAGGTGTGGCGGAATCTTGGCCGATATCGACAATTCCGCGCCTGATCGCGCGGGTTCGCGTGAAGAGATCGAACAAGGCGGCGCCGTCTCCTTCCTCGATGGCGCGGGTGAGCCGCGAGAGGTCGGTGTTGAAGCGGCCGAGCATCTCCATCACCGCCGCCTTGTTGGCGAGAAAGATGTCGCGCCACATGGTCGGGTCGGAGGCCGCGATGCGGGTGAAATCGCGGAACCCGCCGGCGGAGTACTGCAGCACCTCGGAGCGGGTGACGGCGGAGAGGTCGTCCGCGGTGCCGACGATCGTGTAGGCGATGAGGTGAGGCACGTGGCTCGTGATCGCGAGCACGAGGTCGTGGTGCTCGGCCGACATCACCGCGACCTTGGCGCCCAGCGTCTGCCAGAATGACGACAGGCGGTCGACCGCCGCCTGGTCGGTCGCGGGCGGCGGGGTGAGGATGCACCACCGCCCGTTGAAGAGCTCGGCAAAGCCCGCATCGGGACCCGAATGCTCGGTACCCGCCACCGGATGTGCGGGCACGAAATGCACGTCTTCGGGGAGGTGCGGAGCCATGTCGCGGATCACGTCCGCTTTTACCGAGCCGACGTCGGAGACGACGGCCCCCGGTTTGAGGTGCCCGGCGATTTCGCGTGCCACCGCGCCGCATTGGCCGACGGGAATGGAGACGATCACGAGATCGGCGCCCGCCGCCGCGGCGGCATTGGTGTCGACCACCTGGTCGGCGATGCCGAGCTCGATCACGCGCCGCCGCGTCGCCGCCGAGCGCGCGGTCGCGACGATGCTGCGCACCGCGTTCTGCGCGCGCGCGGCGCGGGCGATCGACGAGCCGATCAGCCCGACCCCGATCAGCGCGAGGCGTTCGAACTGCGGCTCAGCCATCTGATCGGCTCTGGGACCCGGCCGGACGCTCCAGGAATGCGGCAAGCGCCGCGACGACCTTGCGGTTCGCCTCCTCGGTGCCGACGCTCATGCGCAGGCAATGCGGCAGGCCGTAGGAGCGAGACCTGCCGCAGGATCAGGCCGCGGGCGGTCAGGAACGTGTCGGCTTCCGCCGCGGTGTGGCCGGTCTCCGGGAAATGAATGAGCAGGAAGTTCGCGACGCTCGGCGTCACCTTGAGGCCGAGCGCGGCGATCTCCTCGGTGAGCCAGAGGAGCCAGCGGTCGTTGTGGGCGACCGAGCGCTCGACATGCGCGGTATCCTCGATCGCCGCGATACCGGCATAGATCGCCGCGGTATTGACGTTGAACGGCCCGCGGATGCGGTTGACGACGTCGACCACATGCGCCGGCCCGTACATCCATCCGAGCCGCAGCGCCGCGAGCCCGTGGACCTTGGAGAAGGTGCGGCACATGACGACGTTTTCCGAGGTCGCCACGAGCTCGATGCCGGTCTCATAGTCGTTGCGCCGGACATATTCGGCATAGGCCGCATCGATCACGAGGAGCGTGTGCGCCGGCAGGCCGCGGTGCAGCCGCTTGACCTCGTCGAACGGCACATAGGTGCCGGTCGGGTTGTTCGGATTGGCGAGGAAGACGATCCGGGTGCGCTCGGTGACGGCGGCGAGGATCGCATCGACGTCGGCGGTGTGGTCGCGCTCGGGCGCGATGATCGGCACCGCGCCGGCCCCGAGCGTCGCGATCGGATAGACGAGAAAGCCGTGGGTGGTGTGGATCGCCTCGTCGCCGTCGGCGAGATAGGCGCGCGCCAGGAGATTGAGCAGATCGTCGGAGCCGGCGCCGCAGACGATCCGGTCGGGATCGAGGCCGAACACATGACCGATCGCCGCGCGCAGTTTCGTCGCCGCGCCGTCCGGGTATTCCTCGAGGTGGGCGGCGACGTTGCGATAGGCCTCGATCGCCTTCGGGCTCGGGCCGAGCGGGGTTTCGTTCGACGACAGCTTGTGAACCCGCGCGACGCCCGGCGCGCTGCTCTTGCCCGGCACATACGGCTTGATGGTGAGCACGCCGGGGCGCGGGTTGGGACGTTGGGGTTGAGATGTCGACATATCGGTTGACCGTAAGGCGCGTCGAGTCAGGCTATCGCCCGGTCGGGACCGGCCGGGCATCGGCGGTGACCCTATAGCGGGTCGCGTGGCTGCCGACGAGGGCTTCGCTGCGCACCGAGGCGCCGGCCTCGATCAGCGCCTGGGTGACCTGTTTGCGCGTGATCCCGCGCGGGACCGAGACGAGAAGCGCGGCGCCGTCCGACACGCGGTCGGGCACCGCGACCGTCTCGACGAGGCTCGCCAGCGCCTGCGCCGGCCGCGCACCCCAGCCGGCGACCCGGATGCTCCACATCTCGACGTCCGTCACCAGCGCGTCGGGATGCGGGCGGGCGATCGCGAACACCGGCAGTCCCGCCGGATGATCCTCGCGCTCGACGAACGGCAGCCGGGCGATGATCTTCGGCGCGTCGTCGGCTTCGAGCGCGGTCCACCAGGCGCCGTCGGCAGGGCTCGCCGCCACCGGGACGAGGCCGAGGTCGCCGCGTGAGCCGGCGATCGCCATCACCACGCCGGCTGCGCCGAGATGGGGCACGATCGGCACCGTGAAGCCGAAATGAAACCGCTCGCTGTCGCGCATCGCCGATTCGCCTGCCGACAGATCGGCATGGACGCGAAACGGCGCCTGTACATAGGTAAAGGTCGCGATGATGACCCGCCAGATGCCCTCGACGGTGTCGAGGGGGAGGAGCCCGGCGTGGCGCTCGACCAGCCGGCGCATCATGTCGGCTTCGCGGGCCGGCCGGAATGCCGAGCCCGACTCGGCGGTCTTCTTGGTCTGTATCAGGCGGCCGATGATCTCGCTGCGCTCCATCAGAAGGGCGTGCATCGCCGCGTCGATGCGGTCGATCTCGGCACGCAGTTCGGCGAGGTCGGGCGGGCGCGGGCTCATTTCCTCAATCGGCAGTAGCGGTTGCGGGGGTTTCGCGGGCGCGCCATCCATACGGGCGGGTGCCCCGCGAGCACAAGAAAACATTGACAGGGTGCCGCGGCAGCCTATCTAAGCCATTCCCGAACTTCCAATTTCCGCAATATCTTCCGGCGCCGTGTTCGTTCCGGGCCGCTTTCGTTCCGGACGGGAGGCTTCACGAGATCATGGCCGAGCTGAAAGCCGTCACGGGCCGAGGATTGCCGGATCGGATGCGGGAGGCCGATCACCCGCAGTCCCTCGTCGTGCGCTTCGGCCCGGAGGCTCCGCTCAAGCTCGATGCCGGGGTCGCCCTGAGCCCCTTCCAGGTGGCCTACCAGACCTACGGCACCCTCAATGCCGCGCGCACCAACACCGTGCTGGTCTGCCACGCCCTGACCGGGGACCAGCACGTCTTCAACCGCCATCCCCTCACCGGCAAGCCGGGCTGGTGGGAGACCATGATCGGCCCCGGCAAGCCGATCGACACCGAGCGCTATTTCGTCGTCTGCGCCAATGTGCTCGGCGCCTGCATGGGAACGACCGGCCCTGCCTCGACCCATCCGGTGACCGGGATGCCCTGGGGCCTCGATTTTCCCGTCATCACCATCCGCGACATGGTGCGTGCGCAGGCGATGCTGCTCGATCGCCTCGGCATCGACACCGTGTTCGCCGTGGTCGGCGGATCGATGGGCGGAATGCAGGTGCTGCAATGGGCGGCGAGCTATCCGGAACGGGTGTTCGCGGCGCTGCCGATCGCCTGCGCGACCCGCCATTCGGCCCAGAACATCGCTTTCCACGAGGTCGGCCGGCAGGCGGTGATGGCGGACCCCGACTGGCGCGGCGGGCGCTACTTTGCCGAAGGGGCGAACCCGCGGCGCGGCCTCGCCGTCGCCCGCATGGGCGCGCACATCACGTATCTCTCGGACGCCGCGCTCCACCGCAAATTCGGCCGCAAGTTCCAGGACCGCGCCAACCCGACGTTCTCGTTCGACGCCGATTTCGAGGTCGAGAGCTACCTGCGCCACCAGGGGTCGTCGTTCGTCGAACGGTTCGACGCCAACAGCTACCTCTATCTCACCCGGGCGATGGATTACTTCGACCTCACGGCCGATTATGGCGGCGTGCTCGCCAACGCCTTCCGCGCCGCCAAGACGCGGTTCTGCGTCATCTCGTTTACCAGCGACTGGCTGTTTCCGACCGCGGACTCGCGCGCCATCGTGCACGCGCTCAACGCCGCAGGGGCGCGGGTGTCGTTCGCCGAGATCACCACCGACAAGGGCCACGACGCCTTCCTGCTCGACGAGCCGGAGCTCATCCAGATCGTCGGTGGATTTCTCGATTCCACAGCCGCCGCGCGCGGCCTTCCCGCGGCGAAGCACTGAAAGCCGATGCTGACGCGAACCCAGCGCGATGTGACGATAACGCAGGCCGCCCGCAGCCCGGCGAACGTGCGGCTCGACCACCTGCTCGTCGCCGAGATGATCGAGCCGGACTCCCGCGTGCTCGACGTCGGCTGCGGCGACGGCGAGCTGCTCAAACTATTGGAGGGCCGAGGCGTCGACGGGCGCGGCATCGAATTGTCGCGCGAAGGCGTCAACCAATGCGTCGCCAAGGGATTGGCGGTGATCCAGGGCGACGCCGACGCCGATCTCGCCGATTACCCGGACGATGCCTTCGATTACGTGATCCTGTCGCAGACGCTGCAGGCGACGCGGCATCCCCGCTTGGTGCTCGAGCACATGCTGCGGATCGGGCGCCACGCGGTGGTGTCGTTTCCCAATTTCGGCAACTGGCAGATCCGGCTGCTGCTCCTGTTCGGCGGCCGCATGCCGCGCACCCACAACCTGCCGGACACGTGGTACGACACGCCGAACATCCACTTCTGCACCATCAAGGACTTCCGCGATCTCTGCGTCGCCGTCGGCGCCAAGATGGAGCGCGCCCGCGCGCTCGACGCCTGGGGCCGACCGCTGCGCCTCAATGCGCCCTGGTGGTTCTGGAATCTGTTCGGCGAGCAGGCGGTGTTTTTGCTGAGCCGGCGGGACGGCTGAGGCGGGTTTCGCCGTCTGCCTGTGGCTCCTCCGTCGCCTCGGCACCCTTCGGCCAGGGGCCGCGCATGCGCTATGGCTCGGGATAGGGCGTGTCGTCCTTGTGGACGAAGCGACCGTCGGCGTTGGAGCTCATCATGTCGATGTCGGAGCAGGTGGTAACGTCCGCGGGTTGGCGCGAGCCAACTTCGAGATAAACCGCCATCGCGCTCGATCTGTTGATCATGTGATGACCATTGCCGGTGCCTTTTGGAAAAGCTGCACAATCGCCGGCACGCAACACCGTCTCGCGTTCATCTTCGATGAGCGTCAGTTCGCCTTCGAGCACGTAGACGAATTCGTCTTCGTGCGAATGCCAATGGCGTTGGCTCGACCAGTTGCCCGGCGGCAGCCTCATGAGATTGATCCCAAAATCGGAGAGACCCCCGGCATTGCCCAGCCGCTGCCGCACACGTTCGGCACAGGGCGCGTTGAATTGCGCCGGATAGCCCGTGCCTTTGCGTATCGGTACGGTCGCGATGTCGATCTTGGGCATGGGCGGGCATCCTGTTGGCCGGAGAGACCCGGCGGTATTCTTTTTGAGCAGGCGGGACTGGTAGGCGCGCCGCCGCCGCGACCGACGGCTGATGGCCTGCGATTGCACAGCAACAGGATTTAGTGGATCGGACCCATGCCCGCCTCCGGCTTGGCCGGCGGCTTCAGGTCATTTTCGGCACAGTTCTTCTCGGCGGCGGTTGCTTTCAGGGCTTTGAGCTCGGCCTCGACCCCATCCAGATCCGGCCGGTAGACGAACATGTTGACCGTGTTGCCGCTTAGCCCGGAGCCGGAGCGATCCATCAGCGCCTGGAGCTCCCGCTGGCGGGCTTCCGCCGTTGCCAGGCGCGTCGCGAGGTCCGGGCAGCGCAGGAAGCTGAATTTCCCCGGCGCGACGTAGGGATCGCCCACCGTCGCGGTCAGCCCGGCGCACCCGCCGAGCATCGCGGTGAGCAGCACTACCCCACCAAGCCTGGTCCTTGTCCGCATCGTTTTCCTGTGCCCCAAGGCGGGAAATTCACATAGTCCGCCAAGGGGTTCAAGCCTGTGTACAGACCAATTGGTGCGAAATCATGCTCATGCCGAAACGCTACCCGACCGGCCAATTGCTCTTTTGCATTGCACGTGTAAGGTCGCGCGCCGCCGCCGGGGATTGATGACCTTTCATGGCTCGTGACCAGATCGATATGACGCCGATCGAGACGCGTGACGAACTCGTCGCGTGGTTCGCAGTCGGCGAGAAGCCCCCCGAGCGGTTCCGGGTCGGCACGGAACACGAGAAGTTCGCCTTCACGCTCGCCCGCCACGAGCCGGTGCCCTACAGCGGCCCGCGCGGCATCCACGCGCTGCTCGAAGGCATGCAGGCCCTGCTCGGCTGGGAGCCGATCATGGAGGGCGAGAACATCATCGGCCTCTCCGACGTCACCGGCGGCGGGGCGATCTCGCTCGAGCCCGGCGGCCAGTTCGAGTTGTCCGGCGCGCCGGTCGGGAGCATCCACCGGACCTGCAGCGAGCTGATGGCGCACCTCGCGCAGCTGCGCGAGGTCGCCGAGCCGCTCGGCATCGGCTTCCTCGGCCTCGGCATGACGCCGACCTGGACCCGCGCCGAGGTCCCGGTGATGCCGAAGGGCCGCTACCGCATCATGACCGCCTACATGCCGAAGGTCGGCAAGCTCGGCCTCGACATGATGTACCGGACCTGCACGGTGCAGGCCAATCTCGACTTCTCCTCCGAAGCCGACATGGTCAAGAAGATGCGCGTCTCGCTGGCGCTGCAGCCGATCGCGACCGCGCTGTTCGCGAACTCGCCGTTCACCGAGGGCAAGCCCAACGGCTATCTCTCGTTCCGCTCCGAGATCTGGCGCGATACCGATGGCGACCGCTCCGGCATGCTGCCGTTCGCCTTCGAGCCGGGGATGGGCTACGAGCGCTACACCGATTACGCGCTCGACGTGCCGATGTATTTCGTCAAGCGCGGCGAGCGCTACATCGACGTCGCCGGCCGCTCGTTTCGCGACCTGATGGCCGGAAAGCTGCCCGAGCTGCCGGGCGAGCGCGCCACCGTCTCCGACTGGGCGAACCATCTCTCGACGATCTTTCCGGAGGTGCGGCTCAAGCGCTACCTCGAGATGCGCGGCGCCGACGGCGGGCCGTGGCGGGTGCTCCCTTCGCTCTCCGCCTTCTGGGTCGGCCTGCTCTACGACGATGCGAGCCTCGATGCCGCCTGGGAGCTCGTCAAGCCGTGGAACGCCGAGGAACGCCAGCGGCTGCGCGACGATGTCCCCCGCCTCGGCTTCAAGGCGACGATCCGCAATCGCGACGTGAAGAGCCTCGCCGGCGAAGCGCTCGCGCTCGCCCGCGCCGGACTGAAGAAGCGCAATCGCCTCGATCCCTATGGCGTCGACGAGACGCGCTACCTCGCGACCGCTCGACGATTTCGTCGAGCGCGGCCGCACCCAGGCGGAGGAATTGCTCGAGAAATTCCACGGCCCGTGGGGCGGCTCGGTCGATCCGGTGTTCACGGAATACGCGTATTGACGCGTCATCCCGCGGCGCCGATGGCGGTCTGAAGCATCAAGGGCGCTCTGAAGCATCAATCGAGGACGAAGCGACCACCGATGAAGACCTACAAGATCGCAGCGATACCAGGCGACGGGATCGGCAAGGAAGTCATCGCGGCGGGGATCGAGGTGCTCGATGCGCTCGCCGCGCGCGAGGGCCGGTTCGCCTTTCACTACGATCACTTCGACTGGGGATCGGATTACTACAAGCGCCACGGCGTGATGATGCCCGACCGACGGGCGCGATCACATCCGCGCATCACGATGCGATCTTCTTCGGCGCGGTCGGCGCCCCGGACGTGCCCGGACCACGTCACGCTGTGGGGCTTGCGGCTCGCGATCTGCCAGCCGTTCGACCAGTACGCCAACGTGCGCCCGACCCGCATTCTGCCGGGCATCACGAGCCCGCTGCGCAACGTCGCCGGTCCCGAGCTCGACTGGGTGATCGTGCGCGAGAACTCGGAAGGCGAATATGCCGGCGTCGGCGGGCGGGTCCATCAGGGCCATGCCGAGGAGGTCGCGACCGACGTCTCGATGATGACGCGCGCCGGGCGTGACGCGCATCATGCGCTTCGCCTTCGCGCTGGCGCGGTCGCGGCCGCGCAAGCTCCTCACCGTGGTGACGAAGTCGAACGCGCAGCGCCATGCCATGGTGATGTGGGACGAGATCGCCGCCGAGGTCGCGCGCGAGTTTCCCGACGTCACCTGGGACAAGATGCTGGTCGACGCCATGACCATGCGGATGACGCTGCGGCCGGAGACCATCGACACCGTGGTCGCGACCAACCTGCATGCCGACATCCTGTCCGATCTCGCCGCCGCGCTCGCCGGCTCGCTCGGCATCGCGCCGACCGCGAACCTCAACCCGGAGCGGCGCTATCCCTCGATGTTCGAGCCGATCCACGGCTCCGCCTTCGACATCGCCGGCAAGGGCATCGCGAACCCGGTCGGCACCTTCTGGACCGCGACCATGATGCTCGATCATCTCGGCGAGAAGCCCGCCGCGGACCGGCTGATGCGCGCGATCGAGAAGGTCACCGCCGATCCGTCGCTGCACACGCCCGATCTCGGCGGCACCGCCACCACGCGGAAGGTCACCGACGCCACCATCGCCGCGATCCGCGGCGACAATGCGTGAGCTGCGGGATCGATGTTCTCATCGGCCGCCGGCATGCTAGCCTGATCGCAGGCCGCCGCGGTGCGGCAGCGAAGCCAGACGTCGAAAACAAGAACGTCGGGAGGAAGTTCGATGAAGGATGTGGTCAGGCGGCCGGTTGCCGCGCTCGGGACCCTTGTGGCTGGCGTCGGTCGTGTCGGGCGCGTGCCTGGCGGCCGATGTGCCGGACATCTCCGGCATCTGGTGGGCGACCGAGTATCATCCGAGCATCCAGATTCTCGGCGGCGGCGAGCTGCCGCTGACCGCGGCCGGAAAGGCCGCCTATGAGAAGAACATCAAGGGCCTCAAGGACGGCTCGATCATCGACTATCGCGCGCAAGTTCTGCACGCCCGACGGCGTGCCGCGGGTGCTCGCCAATCCCTATCCCTTCGAGATCGTCCAGGCGCCGCCCGGACAGGTCACGATCCTCTACGAGCTCAGCCACCAGGTTCGCCCGATCAGGCTCGACAAGCCGCTGCAGGAGGAGGAGATCAGCATCTTCCCCGCCCACAACGGACATTCGGCCGGCCACTATGAAGGCGACACGCTGGTGGTGGAGACCGCCGGCTTCAATGAACGAACCTTCATCGACGCCACCGGCGCGCCCCACACCGACGAGCTGCGCACCTTCGAGCGCATTCGCAAGGTGAGCCCGACCGAGCTCGAGGACGTCGTCACCATCCACGATCCCGCAATACTATTCGCGGGATTGGCAGGCACGCTTCGTCTACACGCTGCGCAACGACGTGCGGATCGAAGACTATGTCTGCGGCGAGCGGCACCGCGATCTCTCCTCGGTCAAGGGAGTGCGGCGACCGTAAGCGCATGTCGCAAGCGCATGTCGCGCGCAGCGAACATCAAAGTCTTATGACATCCTCCGATTCCGGCTATGATCGGCTGGTGAATCGGCCCGGAGGGACGCCCGGCCGGAGATGACCGTCCGATGATGCGGGCCCTGATCGCGCTGACTGTCCTGACGGCCGTGTGCCTCGGTTGCGCGTGGCCGGGGTCGGCGCAGGTGGGCTACGATCGCCGCGGCCACGACTACATGAACTTTTCCGTGCGGTCCGGAGACCCCGCGGTGTGCGCGGCGCGCTGCGACCGCGAGTCGCGCTGCCGGGCCTGGAGCTTCACCTTTCCGACCGGCGACCGCTCGGCGACCTGCTGGCTCAAGAGCGAGGTGCCGCCCCGCGCCGAGGCCGGCGACGTCGTCTCCGGCGTGCGCGGCGCCGGCGTCATCGAGCCGCGGGCGCGCAATCGCGAGTTCGCGATCGACCGCCCCGGCGGCGACTATCGCTCGATCGAGGTGCCGGCGGAGGCGAACGGCGAGGCCTGCCGGCTCGCCTGCCAGCGGGACAACCAGTGCCGCGCCTGGACCTATATGCGGCCGGGCTATGCGGAATCCGGGGCCGCCCGCTGCTTTCTCAAGAACCACATCACCGCGCCCCGTCACCGGCCGTGCTGCATCTCCGGCGTCGAGCGATGACGCCGCCTTGATGAACGGGCGCCGCCGCTCCACATTGCAGAGCCGTGGCAACCTTCAGCGAACTCATCGAGGAAACGCGGCTCGCCGCCCGCGCTCTGGTCGAATACGGCGGCAGCCTGTTCAATCCGACGATCAGGCTCGGCATCACCGGGCTGTCGCGGGCGGGCAAGACCGTGTTCATCACCGCGCTGGTGCACGGCCTCGTCCGCGGCGGCCGCTTTCCGGTGTTCGAGGCGCAGAACGAGGGGCGCATCGTCGACGCGCATCTCGCGCCGCAGCCGGACGACGCGGTGCCGCGCTTCGACTATGAGAGCCATCTCCATGCGCTGCTCGCCGACCGCGTCTGGCCGCAGTCGACGCGGCAGATCAGCGAATTGCGGCTCGTCATCGAATACCAGTCGCGCTCGGGGTCGATGCGCGAGCTCACCCTCGACATCGTCGACTATCCCGGCGAATGGCTGCTCGACCTGCCGCTCCTCGACAAGAGCTTCGAGGCCTGGTCGCAGGAAAGCCTCGCCTTGTCGCGCAGCGGGCCGCGGGCGCCGCTCGCCAAGGCCTGGCACGACGATCTCGCCGGCCTCGACCCGACCGCGCCTGCCGACGAGCAGGCGGCGATCACCGCGGCGCGGCTCTTCACCGAATACCTCCTCGCCTGCCGCAACGAGCAGTACGCCCTGAGCCTGTTGCCGCCCGGGCGCTTCCTGATGCCGGGCGACCTCGCGGGCTCGCCGGCGCTCACCTTCTCGCCGCTCGATCTGCCGGCGGACACGACGGCGCCCGAAGGCTCGCTGTGGGCGATGATGCGGCGCCGCTACGAGTCCTACAAGGACGTGCTGGTGCGCCCGTTCTTCCGCGAGCACTTCGCCCGCCTCGATCGCCAGATCGTGCTCGTCGACGCGCTCGCCGCCTTCAATGCCGGGCCGGAGGCGGTGCACGATCTCGAAGGCGCGCTCAAATCGATCCTCGACTGCTTCGAGGTCGGGCGGCGCACCTTCCTGACCTCGCTGCTTCGCCCGCGCGCCGACCGCATCCTGTTCGCGGCGACCAAGGCCGACCACCTCCATCCCGTGAGCCACGACCGGCTGGAGGCGATCCTGCGGCGCATGGTCGATCGCGCCATCGACCGGGCCGGCCTCGCCGGCGCGCAGGTCGACGTCATCGCGCTCGCCGCGGTCCGCGCGACCAAGGAGGCGCAGGTCCGCCACGGCGGCGAGATGCTGCCGGCGATCGTCGGGGTGCCGGCGGCGGGCGAAACGCTGGGCGGCCGGAAGTTCGACGGGGTGACCGAGGTCGCGGTGTTTCCGGGCGACCTGCCGGCCGATCCCGACGCCGTCTTCGCAGCCGGGCAAGGCGGGCTTCCGCGGGCTCGCGAGCGCAACCGCCGAGGACAGCGACTACCGCTTCCTGCGGTTCCGGCCGCCGCCCCTCGAGCTCGGGGGTGACGGCCCGCCAGCGCTACCCCATATACGGCTGGATCGCGCCCTGCAGTTCCTGATCGGAGACCGCCTCAAATGAGCGAACTTCGCACCCGCCGGCCGGCCGTCTTCCGGTACGACGATCCGGCCGTGGTCGCCGCCGTTCCGGCTGTCGTGCCGCCCGCCGAGGTGCCGAGCCCGCCGGAGCCGCAGCGCCGCCGGCCGTGGGTCGCGATGTTCTGGATCGGGGCGTTCGGGCTCGCCGTGCTGGCGACGGCCCTCGCCGTCGTCAACCTGATCGAGGACCTCGCGAGCCGTGCCGCATGGCTCGGCGGCGTCGGCGTCGTCATGGCGGCACTTGCCGCGGTCGCGCTCATCGTCATCGTCGCGCGGGAGGTCATCGCGCTCGCCCGGCTCTCCGAGATCGAAAGCCTGCACAAGCGCGCGGTCGAAATTCTCTCGAGCGACGAGCGCACCGCGGGCCGCCGCCTCGTTCGCGATCTCCTTGCTCTGACGAAGCGGATGCCGCGCCTCGCGCGCTCCCGCGCGCGCCTCGAAGGCCATCTCGACGACATCATCGACGGCGGCGACCTCATCCGGCTCGCCGAGCGCGAGCTGATGGCGCCGCTCGACGAGGAGGCGCGCCGGCTGGTGTTCGGCGCCGCAAAGCGCGTGTCGGTGGTCACCGCCGTGAGCCCGCGCGCCGCGATCGACGTGTTCTTCGTCCTCATCACCGCGCTCGGCCTCGTGCGCAAGCTCGCGCTGCTCTACGGCGGCCGGCCCGGGACCCTCGGCCTCATCACGCTGATGCGCCATGCGGTGTCGCATCTCGCGCTCACCGGCGGCATGGCGGCGAGCGACACCCTGATCCAGCAGGTGATCGGGCACGGGCTCGCGGCGAAGCTCTCGGCGCGGCTCGGCGAAGGCGTGCTCAACGGGCTTCTGACCGCGCGGCTCGGCCTTGCCGCGATCGAGGTGATCCGGCCGCTGCCGTTCACCGCGCTGCGCCAGCCCTCCCTCAACGAGCTCGCGACCTCGCTGCTGCGGTTCGGCGAGGAGCGGGCGGAGGAGGCGAGGGCCGCGGCGTCGTAACCGGGCGCCGTCCCGGCGCGGTAGCGAGAGGCCCCGTCAGGCCGGTTGCCGCCGTCGCCGTGCTGTGCCGCGGCGGGGCCTCCAGGAGCGCGGCGAAGGTACCGCCGGACAGCGGCTTTGCGAACAGGAAGCCCTGCGCTTCGTCGCAGCTTTCCGCCTGCAGGAATTCGCATCTGCGCCGTCGTCTCGACGCCTTCGGCGATCACCTTCAGCTCCAGATTGTGCGCCATCGCGATCAGCGAGCGGACGATCGAAACCATCTTCGCGTCGTCCGGCAGCCCGCGCACGAAGTTCTGGTCGATCTTGATGCCGGTCAGCGGCATCCGCGTCAGGAAGCTCAACGAGGCGTAGCCGGTGCCGAAGTCGTCGAGCGCGACGCGCACGCCGAGATCGCGCAGCCTGCGCAGCGGTTCGATCGGCGCCGTGTTCTCGCCGAGCGCGATGTTTTCGGTGATCTCGAGCTCGAGCGAGTTCCGGCGCAAGCCCGGTGTCGGCAAGCACCTGTTCGATCTCGGCGACGAGCGACGGATTGTAATACTGGCTGGCGAACAAGATTGACGGCGACGCGGATCGGCGGCCAGTCCGGGCGCCGCCACGACGCTGCGGCCTCGCAAGCCGTGCGCAGAATCCAGTTGCCGACCGATGCCGAGATCGGGCTTGCGGCCAGCATCTCGATGAAAGCACCGGGCGCGATCAGGGATCGGCCCTGACTCCATCTCAGCAGCGCCTCGGCGCCGACGATCGCGCCATCGGCGAGGCGCAGCTGGGGCTGGAAATAAAGCTCGAACTCGCCCTGCAGATGGGCCTGGCGAAGCTTGGTATCGAGGTCGCGCCGCGCCTGCGCGTCGGCACGCAGCGCATTGAGAAAGAAGGCGTACTGGCCACGGCCGACGGCCTTCGCCTTGTAGAGCGCCATGTCGACATTGGCGATCAGCTCCTCGGCGTCGGCGCCGTCCGCCGGGGCGATGGCGATGCCGGCACTGGCGCTCACGAAGGCCGTCGTGCCGGCGATGTCGAACGGCGTTTCGAGCTGTTGCAACATCGTGCTCGACGACGTCCGCGATCCGCGCGGGGTCCCCGCAATCGGAGAACGAGGAGAATGAACTCGTCGCCGCCCAGCCGAAAGATCCGCGGTCCGCTGCCGATGACGGCCGACCAGCGGTCGGCGACCTCCTTGAGCAACGCGTCTCCGCTGGAGTGGCCCATCGTGTCGTTGACTTCCTTGAAGCCGTCGAGGTCGAACAGGGCGATCGACATCGAGCTGGCGGGCGCTGTCCTCGTCGGCCTTGAAGAATTCGTCCAGCGCGCGGTAGAGCGCGGCGCGGTTCGGCAGACCGGTCAGCGAATCGCAATAGGCGAGCTGGGTCAGCCGTTCGCTCATGTTCTTGGCGAGTGGTGGTGTCGCGAACGACGGCGAGCACGCGGCCGTCGTCGAGCGAGCTCAACATGATGTCGACGGGAAACTCGCTGCCGTCCTTGCGGCGTCCGAGGAGCTCGAGGCCGCCGCCCATCGGACGAATGGTCGGGCGGTTGTGAATAGCCGCACGATGACCGATGTGGCGCTCGCGAACCCGTTCCGGCAGGAGAACTTCGATCGGCTGGCCGATCAACTCGGTCTCCTGGTATCCGAACATGGCGGTGAGCTGGCTGTTGACCTGCCTTATGACGCCGTTGAAGTCCGCGGTGACGATCGCATCGGGAATGAGATCGAAAGAAATCGTTCGTTCTGGCATTGTCGCCTCTGCGCTGCGCGGGCTGCAAACGTGCGGGCAGCGCAATTGCACGTTGTTTGAAACTGGATGATTCAGATCGTGTTGAAATCTCCGGTGGTCCTTGGTCAGTCGGAGGGGCGTTATTTCCGCGCGGCGGATGCGCCGGGCACATCAGCCCGGTATCTTAAACGAGGATTCTGCACTTTGGTTCCCCGACGGCCCGCCATTGTGCCGATTTGGTTGGTAATTCGTTTATTTTTCCGCAACTTGGCCCGCCAAAGGGCACCGGGGCCCAAGGGTTCCACGAGGTGCCCCGGCGGCGGGTCGGCCGTGAATGGCCTGCGTCGTCCGGCACGCTCGTGCCATCGAACGCCTCGCGTTCCGCGCCGCGGCGTCTCATTGATCTTGCGGACGATCCTGTTACGACAAGCCAAAGAAAACGACGGCCGGAGGATGGCATGGCAGGTTCACGAATATCGCGGATCGCGATGGCGCTCGCGGCGATGCTCGCCGTGGTCGTGGCTCCACCTGCCCGCGCTGCCTATCCGGAACGGCCGATCACCCTGATCGTGCCGTTCGCGCCGGGCGGCCCGACCGACATCATCGCCCGCATTCTCGCGACCGCGCTGCACGTCTCGCTCGGCCAGCCGGTGATCATCGACAACCGGGCCGGCGCGGCCGGCAATACCGGCATGGGGGTGGCGGCGCGCGCGGCGCCCGACGGCTACACGCTGCTGCTCACCTCGACGTCGATCGCGGTCAATCCGGCGCTGTTCAAGAACCTGCCCTACGATCCGTTCAAGGATTTCATCCCGATCTCCGAGCTCGTCAACGCGCCGAACGTGCTGGTGGTGCGCCCGGACTCCGGCATCAAGTCGCTCGCCGACCTCGTCGCCCAGGCCAAGGCCGCACCGACCAAGTTCAACTATTCGAGCCCCGGCGCGGGGACGAAGTCGCACCTCACCGGCGAGATGCTCAAGCTGCGCGCCGGCATCCAGATGGTGCACGTGCCGTATCGCGGCGCCGGCCCGGCGACGCTCGGGGTGCTCGAAGGCACGGTGCAGGTCGGATCGGTGGCGCTGCCGCCGGCCGAGCCGCTGATCAAGGACGGCCAGTTGCGCGCGCTCGCGGTGACGGGGGCGCAGCGCTGGTTCTCGCTGCCGGACGTGCCGACCATGATCGAGCTCGGCTATCCGAACTTCGTCTCCGACACCTTCAACGCGCTGTTCGCGCCGGCGGGGACGCCGCCCGAGATCGTGGCGCTGCTCGCGAGGGAAAGCCGCGCCGCGTTCGAGAGGCCGGAGGCGCGGGAGCAGGCGCGCAAGGTCGGCTTCGAGATCGTCGCCGGGCCCGCCGGAAGCGCTCGCGGCGCGCGTCGCCGCCGAGGTGCCGGCGGTGCGCGACCTCGTCGCCAAGGCCGGCATCAAGGCGGAGTGAGGCATCAAGGCCGACTGAGCCGACGCTATCCCTGACGCGTTACGTGAAAGGGGCAACGCCAAGGCGCCTGCACCTCATACGATCGTACCGCTGCGCTCGTGGTGGCCATGGCGCAGCATTTCCGCAAGCCGGTGCAGCCCGTCATCCCTGCATCCCTGGGCCTCGATCTCTGCAACCGTGGCTAGCACGTAGTCGAGGTTTGCCCCGGATCGGCCATGACCCTGTCGTACCAGATGCAACTGGCGCTCGAGGTCGAGCCGCCCCGCATACTGAGGATGACTACGATCGACAAGATAGACAAGCGCGGTGACGGCCCGTTCCGGGCTCGTCGCCAGGGTGATCCTGCGCATGGTCTCGCGGTAGACCATGGTGACCTGCTCGCGCCCCCGCAGGTATTCGATGGTCGCGTCGCGCCGCGCCGCGGCGACGCGATAGGCGATGCCGCGGCAGGCGCCGCCGAGATCGAGGCCGAGCACGAGGCCGGGCCGTTCCGGCGTGCCGCGGTGAACGAAGGAGTAGACGCAAAGCGCCCGGTGCAGGCCGGTCAGCCGCGCCGGGACGCGCTCCAGGTGCTCGAAGCCGGGCCGCCACATCAGCGAGCCGTAGCCGAAAACCCAGAGGTCTTCCGAAGGGGGAGCGGTGAAAACGGGCATCGCGCGGAAGGTGAAGCTCACATTAAAATTGCAGCCGAGGCGTTGACGCGCCCCCGTTCCCCGCCTAACAGCCGGCCAGGGGCAGCGCAACACCGAGAAAACCGAGGAGTGCGCGTGAACAGGCAATATCGAGCCGTGCAACCGGAAGGCCGCTCGCGGACCTGGTTGATTGCTCTTCCGACCGTCGTCCTCGTGCTGCTCGCCGCAGGCTGGTGCGGCTTCTGGTACGTGTCGGCCGGCAAGGCGCAGGCCTCGCTCGACGAGTGGCGCAGCCGCGAGGCGAATGCCGGCCGCGTCTATCGCTGCGAGGAGGAGAGCTTCGGCGGCTTTCCGTTCCGTATCGAGATGCATTGCCGCAATCCGCTGATGGAGGATCGCGGCGACGCAGCTCACGCTGCACGCCGGCGACCTCAAGGCGGTGGCGCAGGTCTGGGACCCGACGCTCCTGATCGGCGAGATTTCCGGGCCGATGACGCTCGGGCCGACCGGCGGCGCGCCGACGATGACGATGAAATGGTCGCTCGCCCAGGCGAGCCTGCGCGGGCTGCCGGTGTCCTCGCAGCGCCTGTCGATCGTGATCGATCAGCCCGGACTGACCTCGAGCGACGCGTCTTCGCTCGCGTCGGCCGATCATCTCGAATTCCATGCCCGCCGCGCGCCGACCTCGACGGCGGAGGATCCCGCGCTCGATTTCGCGCTGGACTTCACCCATTTCACCTCGCCGCCGATGGGAAGCTACGCCGCGGCGTCGACCGACGCCCATGTCGTCGGCGTGCTGCGCGGGATCGGCGATCTCTCGCCGAAGCCGCTGGGCACCAAGCTGCGCGAGCTGCAGGCGGCGAACGGGCGTCTCGAGTTGACGAGCGCGCGCCTCCAGCAGGGCGATCTCGTCGCCAACGCCGCCGGCGCGCTGACGCTCAATCCGCGCGGCGCGCTCAACGGCGAGATCAATCTCACCGTGATCAATTTCGGCAAGCTGCTGCAAGTGCTCGGCGTCGATCGCATGATCGCGCAAGCCGTGCCGCAGGCGACCATCGACAAGCTCGCGCCCGGCCTCGACCGCGTGATGCCGGGCCTCGGCGGCCTCCTGCGCGGCAACACCGGCGCCGCCAGCGGCGGTGCCGCCGCCGCTCGGCGCCGCTGCCGTCGGCGGCAAGCCACCGAGCTCGACGGCCAGCGCGCCATCACGCATGATGCTGCGTCTCTCCGACGGCACCGCCTATCTCGGCCCGCTCAAGGTCGGACAGATCCCGCCGCTGTTCTGAGCGCGACACCCACACTCAAACCTGTCATCGCCCGGCTTGACCGGGCGATCCAGTAACCACCGGACTCTCGGTGGGGCAAAGTCTCGGCCGCATGAGGGCGCAGTGGGTACTGGATTGCCCGGTCGAGCCGGCGCACATTGGCAGCGATCTTGCAGTGGCGCAATAGAAGCGATTGCGCCCTACAGTCCACAGATTGACATCGCGCTGTGCCGGGCGGCCATTTGCCCCACAACGGTGCGGGCCGTCGTCTTTACATCGTCGTCGACGTTGACCGATGATGCGCGCGGAAAGCAGCCGCTGCAGCCGGCTGCGCACACAATAACGTCCGCCGGGAGGACCAATCATGTCTCGCAAGCTCGATCGTCGTGCCTTTCTGGCGGCCGGAGCCGCCGGGGCCGCTGCCGCAAAGTTCGGCGTCGCGCCGGCCATCGCGCAGGCCGCTCCGTTCAAGATCGGACTGCTGACGGTGAAGACCGGCCCGCTGGCGCAGGGCGGCATCCAGATGGAGCAGGGGCTCGCCGTCTTTCTCAAAGAGAAGGCGAACACGCTCGCCGGCCGCAAGATCGAGTTCATCTCCGCCGACACCGGCGGCAATCCGGCGGGCGCCAAGACCAAGGCGCAGGAGCTGATCGAGCGCGACAAGGTCAACGTGATCCTCGGCCCGCTCGCGGCGTTCGAGCTGCTGGCGATCACCGACTACGTCCGCGACAACGCGACCCCGCTGATCAGCCTCGCCGCCGCCGAGGACGTGACCCAGCGCAAGGCCAATCCGTTCGTCATCCGCCCCTCGGCGACCTCGGCGCAGTGCTGCCACGTCATGGGCGACTACGCCGCGAAGGAGCTCAAGTACAAGCGCGCGGCGACGATCTCCGAGGACTTCGCCTTCGGCTACGAGCAGATGGCGGGCTTCCAGCGCGTGTTCGAGGACGACGGCGGCAAGGTCGTCAAGAAGCTGTGGCCGCCGCTCGTCACGCCGGATTACACGCCCTACATCGCGCAGATCGGCAAGGTCGATTGCGTGTTCAACGGCTTCGCCGGATCGAATCCGGTCAAGTTCATGCGCAGCTATGCCGATCTCGGCCTCAAGGGCAGCATTCCGCTGCTCGCCGGCTGGACCGCGATGGACGACGCGCTGCTGCGCAGCCTCGGCGACGAGGCGGTCGGCGTCGTCTCGGCGTCCTGGTATTCGGCCGATCTCGACACGCCGAGCAACAAGCGCTTCGTCGCGGCGATGCAGAAGGACTACAACGTGCTGCCCGGCGGCTATTCGGCCGGCATGTACATCGCCGGCCAGTGCGTCGAGGCCGCGATCGAGAAGCTCGGCGGCAAGGCCGACGACCGCAAGGCGCTCGCCGAGACGCTGCACAGGTGAGCCTCACCGACACGCCGCGCGGACCGGTCAAGTTCGATCATTTCGGCAACGTCGTCGGCGACGTCTTCATCCGCAAGTGCGAGCGCAAGAACGGGCAGCTCGTCAACACCGTGATCAAGCGCTATCCCAACGTGAGCCAGTTCTGGACCTACGACGAGAAGGCTTTCCTCGCCGCCCCGGTCTACGCCCGCGAGCAGCCGCCGGCGAAGAATTTGGAGCCGTGAGTTGTGGAGGCCGGCGCGCAACGCCGGCCTCGTCGCTTGCACAAGCAACTCCCTTTCTCGACTCCGAGGAGCTGCGAACAATGAAGGGACCTCATCCTGAGGAGCCGGCGCAGCCGGCGTCTCGAAGGATGGCCACAGATACTGCGGCTCGTGGCCGTCCTTCGAGACGCGCGCTTCGCGGGCTCCTCAGGACGAGGGTTCATCTCCATATCGGGAAACCGCAGGCCATGACGCTGTGGATCACGCTCGCCGTGAACAGCATCGCCATGGGCGGGCTGTTGTTCCTGCTCTCCGCCGGCTTCTCGCTGATCTTCGGGCTGATGCGCATCCCCAACCTGATGCACGGCTCGTTCTTCATGCTCGGCGCGTATTTCGGCGTGTCGCTGCTCGCCCACGAGGTCAATTTCTGGGTGGCGGCGCTCGCGAGCGGGCTCGCCATGGCGGTGATCGGCGCCGTCGGTCGAGCGGTTCCTGCTGCGGCGCCTCGCCGGGCAGGAGCTCGCGCAGGTGCTTCTCACGCTCGGCCTGTCGTTCATCGTCGCCGATCTCTGCCTGATGATCTGGACCGGCGATCCCTGGCAGCCGTCGCCGCCGCCGGACCTGCGCGGCGCGCTGCGCTTCGCCGGCCTGTTCTTCCCGATCTATCGCCTCGCGATCGTGCTCATCGCCGTCGTCGTCGCGATCGCGCTGTGGCTCCTCGTCGACTGGACGCGGCTCGGCGCGATGATCCGCGCCGGCGTCGACGATGCGCCGATCGCCCGCGTGGTCGGCATTCCGGTGTCGCGCCTGTTCACGCTGGTGTTCGCGCTCGGCGCCGCGCTCGCCGCATTCGGCGGCGTGATCGGCGCGCCCTATCTCTCGGTCTATCCCGGCCTCGACGCCGAGATGCTGCCGCTCGCGCTGATCGTCGTCATCCTCGGCGGCAGCGGCAGCCTGCTCGGCGCGCTGCTCGGCAGCTTCGTCATCGGCTTCCTCTACAATTTCGGCCAGGCGATGTTTCCCGATCTCGCCTACGTGATCCTGTTCCTGCCGATGCTGCTCGTCCTCGTGCTGCGGCCGCAGGGGCTGTTCGGCAAGGGGACGGTATGAGCGCGGCCGCCGCGCGGCGCGGGGCGCTCGTCGTTCGTCGCGCTTGCGCTCGCGGCGACACTGCCGGTGTGGGTCGGCAACACCTACTACATCAACATCGCGAGCCAGATCCTGCTGTTCGCGGTGTTCGCCCTCGCGCTCAACGTGCTGGTCGGCTATGGCGGCCTCGTTTCGCTCGGACATGCCGGGCTGTTCGCGGTCGCCGGCTACACGACGGCGCTGATGCTGCAGGCCGGGCAGGGGCATCTCGCGGCCGATCTCGCCGCGGTCGCGGTCACCCTCGCGATGTCCGCGGTGTTCGCGGTGCTGGCGCTGCGCGCGACCGGCATCGGCTTTCTCATGATCACGCTCGCGCTCGGGCAGATCCTGTGGGGCATCGCCTATCGCTGGGCCAATCTCACCAACGGCGACAATGGCGTCAACGTGACGACCCGGCCGGCGCCGTTCGGCATCAGCCTCGCCGGTGCGGCGCCGTTCTATTATGCGACGCTCGTCGTCTTCCTGATCGCGCTCGCGACCATGGCGCTTGCTGGTGCGCTCGCCGTTCGGCGCGAGCCTCTGCGGCACCCGCGACCAGCCGCGGCGGATGACGGCGCTCGGCTACAATGTCTGGCTGATCCGGTTTCTCGCCTTCCTGTTCTCCGGATTCTGGTCCGGCGTCGCCGGCATCCTGTTCGTCTACTACAACCAGTTCATCAGCCCGCAGGTCGCCGCGCTGCAGACCTCGGCCGAGGTGCTGCTGATGGTGATTTCCGGCGGCACCGCGACGCTCGCCGGCCCGGTGGTCGGGGCGGCGATCGTCGTCATCACCAAGAACGTGGTGAGCGCCTACATCGTGCGCTGGAACATGGTGCTCGGGCTCATCTTCGTCGTCATCATCACCTTCATGCCGGAAGGGCTGGTGCCCGGCTCGGCGCGGCTGTGGCGCTGGGCATGGCGAAGGCGCGCGTCGCCGGCGAAGGCGGTAGCCGCGGGAGAGCGGCCATGACCGCGCTCCTCGTCACCGGTCTCACCAAATCGTTCGGCGGCCTGCGCGTCACCAAGGGCGTCGACCTCGCCGTCGCGCCGGGCGAGCGGCGGCTGATCATCGGTCCGAACGGTGCCGGCAAGACGACGCTGTTCAACCTGATCACCGGCGAGATCGCGCCGGACGACGGTTCGATCGCGCTGTTCGGCCGCGACATCACCCGCACGCCGTGCCGGCGGCGCGTCCATCTCGGCATGGCGCGCACCTACCAGATCATCACGCTGTTTCCGCGCGACACCATCCTGCGCAACGTCACCCTGGCGCTGCTCGGCTTGTCGAAGCTGCGCTGGAATGCCGTTCGTCGCCCTCGACCGCGAGCATGATCTCGTCGCGCGCGCCCGCGCCGCGCTCGCCCGCGTCGGCCTCGACGACATCGCCGAACGCCCGCTCGGCGAGACCTCCTATGGCGAGCGCCGCCGGGTCGAGATCGCCATGGCGATGGCGCAGGAGCCGAAGCTGCTCCTGCTCGACGAGCCCTTCGCCGGCCTCTCGATCGACGAGCGGCGCGACGTGCGCGAGCTCCTGCGCACCATCCCGCGCGACGTGACCATCGTGATGATCGAGCACAACATGGACGTCGCGCTCGATTTCGCCGACCGCATCACGCTCCTGCATTTCGGCGAGGTGATCGTCGAAGGCACCCGCGCCGAGGTCGTCGCCGATCCCCGCACCAGGGAGGTCTATCTTGGCGAATAGCGCCCTCGAGCTCTGCGACATCGACGCCTATTACGGGGACAGCAACGTCCTCCACAAGGTGTCGTTCGCGCTCGCCGAGGGGCACCTGCTCGGGCTGCTCGGCCGCAACGGCGCCGGCAAGTCGACCTGCATGAACGTCACCGTCGGCCTCCTGCCGCCGCGCGCGGGAAGCGTCGCCGTGTTCGGCTCAGCCGTGACGCGGCTGCCGCCGGAGCGGATCGCAGCCCACGGCGTCGCGCTCGTCCCCCAGGGCCGCCGCATCTTCAAGAGCCTGACGGTGCGCGAGAACCTCATCGTCGCGGCGCGCCGCGGCGCGGTGCGCGAGGGCCGCGCGCCGTGGACCACCGAGACCGTGTTCGCGACGTTCCCGCGCCTGCGCGAGCGCTCGGGCCAGATGGCGGCCTATCTCTCCGGCGGCGAGCAGCAGATGCTCGCCATCGCCCGTGCGCTGATGGCCAATCCGCGGGTGCTGCTGATGGACGAGCCGTCGGAAGGGCTCGCGCCGCAGATCGTCGCCGAGGTGATGGCGACCATCCGCGCGCTCAAGGCGAGCGGCCTCTCGATCGTGCTCGTCGAGCAGAACCCGAAGCTCGTGTTCGAGATCGCCGACGACATCGTGATCCTCAACAGCGGCGAGGTCGCGGTCGCCGACCGCACCGCCGTGCTGCGCGAGAAAAATGTCGATTTGCGCCAGTACCTTGGCGTATTCTGATAAGCATGATCCCGAAAAGTTGCAGACTTTTCGGACGAGATCATGCTCCAGATCAGGGCATGATCCCGAAAAGTTGCAGACATTTCGGAGAAGATCATGATCCAAATCAGGGGACGTTGGAGCGCGATCGGTTCAAGCCTGATCGATGCGCTCAAAACGAGCGGGGTGGTCGCGCCGAGGGTCGATGGCTGCCGGAGGGATTGCCAGAGCTTTGACCGGGGCTGCGGTTCTCGCCGCGCTTCTCTGCCTCGCGGGGACGGGCTTTGCGCAGCAACGGGTGGTGCCGCCGCGCGCTTCGCCGCTGAGCGGACGTCCCGACACCGAAGGCGCGATGCGGCTCGTGCCGCCGGTGCCGCCCGCCCAGCCGACGCCGGTCGACAAGCTGCCGCTCGCCCAGTTGCGCGTGCCGCGCGGTTTCCGGATCGAGGTCTATGCCGCCGGCGTCGCCGGTGCCCGCAGCCTGCGGGTCGGCGACAAGGGCGCGGTGTTCGCCGGCTCTACGCTCGGCTTCGTCTATGCCGTCGTCAGCAAGGACGGCCGCGGCGAGGTGAAGGTCGTCGCCTCCGGGCTCAATCGCCCGAGCGGCCTCGCCTACAAGGACGACACGCTCTACATCGCCGAACTGTCGCGCATCGTGAAGATCGAGCATGTCGAGGACAATCTCGACGATCCGCCGCCGCCGGTCGCCGTCTACGAGGATCTCCCCAAGGAGGAGACCAACGCGCTGCGCTTCATCGGCATCGGACCGGACGACCGGCTCTATGTGAGCGTCGGCATGCCCTGCAACAACTGCCTCGCGCCCGACGGCTACGGCCAGATCCGGCGGATGATCCTCGACGGCAGCGGCGCCGAGGTGCTCGCCGAAGGGCTGCGCTTCAGTCTCGGGTTCGACTGGAATCCGGCGAACCGCGATCTCTATTTCACCGACAATGGCCGCGACTGGCTCTCCGAAGAGCTGCCCAACGACGAGCTCAACCGGGCGACGCGGCCGGGGCAGAACTTCGGCGCGCCCTATTGCTACGACGACGTGCCCGACCAGGTGTACGGCTGGGGCCGCGCGTGCAGCGAGTTCGTGCGCGCCGGTCGCCAAGCTCGGCCCGCATACCGCGCCGCTCGGCATGCGGTTCTACACCGGCACCATGTTTCCGGCGGACTACCGGGGCGCGATCTTCGTCGCCCGCCACGGCTCCTGGAACAAGACGGTGAAGACCGGCGGCGACGTGGTCGCGGTCAAGCTCAACCGCGACGGCAGCGTGCGGGCGGTCGAGCCGTTCCTCACCGGCTTCATCGCCGCCAATGCCTATCTCGGCCGGCCGGTCGACGTCGCGATGATGAGGGACGGCTCGCTGCTCGTCTCCGACGATTGGAATGGCGCGATCTACCGGGTGACCTACGGCAACGCGCGGCCGGCGCATCGGTGAAGACTGCTGCAGCTCCCGAAATTGGCGGGGGCCCGGCGGTGTGCCCGCCGGACCCCCTCAACAAATCAGCCGGCCTGTAAGCCGGGTTTTGTAGGGCACGAGGCGCGAGC
This sequence comes from uncultured Alphaproteobacteria bacterium, assembly GCA_963793985.1. Lineage (GTDB taxonomy): Bacteria > Pseudomonadota > Alphaproteobacteria > Rhizobiales > Xanthobacteraceae > JAJPKK01. The sequence continues at coordinate 38,144 of CAWCCG010000028.1, forward strand.
CTCGTACGTGACGGCCATTCCTCTGGAACGCCGGTTACCCGGCGCTTCGAGCAACCTACCCGGACGGCACGATTTGGACATCGATCTGGAACGCGCCGTCTTTCGACGAAGCGTTCCGCGCCGTCCCTATTCGGTTTTGCTCCCGGTGGGGTTTGCCATGCCGCCGACGTTGCCGCCGACGCGGTGCGCTCTTACCGCACCATTTCACCCTTGCCGCGCCGGACGTCGAGACGCGGCGCGCCGCGGCGGTTTGTTTTCTGTGGCACTGTCCCTGGGGTTTCCCCCGCCGGACGTTATCCGGCACCGTATGTCCATGGAGCCCGGACTTTCCTCCCCGGCGACCTTTCGGCCCTTGCCGGAGCGGCCGTCCAGCCGACTGACGCGGAGAGGAATGGGGTAGCGTGAGGGGCGGCGTCAAGGGTGGAGCGCGCTATCGGAAAGCATCACGGGCCGAAGCGCAGCCTGCTGCCGATAGCGGTCGCACCCGACGTGACGCCGCCCGCGTCTTGCGCTAATCGGAACGTCACCGATGGCCACGCTCGACACCTCATCTCCCGCCGCAGTTTCCGCCGCGCCGCCTGTGCCGCCGCCCGACCGGGCGTTCGCGCGGCGCTTTGCCGGGGTGCTGTCGATCCTCGGCGGGCTCGCGCTGTGGGAGCTGGTGAGCCGCTTCGTCGTCGCCAATCCGCTGTTTCTCGCGGCGCCGACCCAGATCGTCGCCGCGATCTGGTCGCTCGCGGTGTCCGGCGAGCTGTGGCCGCACATCTCGATCAGCGCGATCGAGTTCGCGGTCGGCTATGTGATCGCGAGCGTGCTCGGCATCGCGATCGGCATGGCGATGGCGGAGAGCGAGGTCGCGCGCAAGGCGCTGGAGCCGTGGATTTCCGGGCTCTACGCGACGCCCACCATCGCGCTCGCACCGCTGTTCATCCTGTGGCTCGGCATCGGCATCTGGTCGAAGGTGCTCGTCGTGATCATGCTGGTGATCTTTCCGGTCGCGATCAACACCGAGGCGGGGCTGCGCACAACGAGCCCGCGGCTCGTCGAGATGCTGCGCAGCTTCGGGGCGACGCCGCGGCAGATCTTCTTCAAGCTGTCGCTGCCGTCGGCGACCCCGTTCATCCTCACCGGGCTCAAGCTCGGCATCGGTCGCGGCCTGATCGGCGTCGTCGTCGCCGAGCTGTTCGGCTCGCGCGCCGGGCTCGGGCGGCTGATCAGCCAGTCGGCGGATGCCTTCAACATGCCGGAGCTGTTCGCCGGCGTGGTGATCCTCGCGGTCGCCGGCATCGTGCTCACCGCCGGCTTCAGCCGGCTGGAGCGCCGCCTCGTACCGTGGACGCGGGACTGACCGATGACCGACGCAACGAAGCTTTCATTGCGATCGCTCGCCAAGCGCTTCGGCGATCTCGAGGCGCTGCGCGACATCAACGCCGAGATCGCGCGCGGCGAGTTCATCTCCCTCGTCGGTCCGTCGGGCTGCGGCAAGACCACGCTTCTGCGCATCGTCGCCGGCCTCGAGACCGCGACGAGCGGCGCCGTCCTGCTCGACGGCCGCCCGATCCAGGGTCCGGGCGGCGACCGCGGCTTCGTGTTCCAGAACGACAACCTGTTGCCGTGGCGCAGCGTGTTCGCCAACGCGATGATCGGCCCTGAAGTCGCCGGGCGCGCCGGTCCGGATTCGAGACGCCGCACCCGCGACCTGCTCAAGCTCGTCGGCCTTGCCGGCTTCGAGGACTATTACCCGCGCCAGCTCTCGGGCGGCATGCGCCAGCGCGTCAATCTCGCCCGCGCGCTCGCCATCGACCCGCAGATCCTGCTGATGGACGAGCCGTTCTCCGCGCTCGATGCCCAGACCCGCGAGATCATGCAGACCGAGCTGATGCGCATCTGGGAGGAAGGGCGCAAGACGGTGCTGTTCGTCACCCACCAGATCGACGAGGCGGTGTTCCTGTCCGACCGTGTCCTGGTGCTGGCGCGCCGCCCCGGCCGCATCCAGGAAACCGTCACCGTCACCCTGCCGCGGCCGCGCACGCTCGCGGTCAAGCGCACGCCGGAGTTCGTCGCCTATGTCGACCGCATCTGGCGGCTGATCGAGGACGACGTGCGGGCGAGCGTGATCGAGGAGCACGCGTAGCAGGAGGGGGCTGCCCACCACACCGCCTTCGCGGTTCAAGTCCGGACCCGGCGGAAGCAGACGTGCGAGTGCTGAAACAGGCGGCAGCTTTTGACCCTCGGCTGGGATGCGCGCTGCAATTCGCTCCGCATTGGCCGCTCAAGCCTCGTTGACCCAACTCGGCACCCGTTGCGAAGATCCGTATCTATTCCGCTTGGTTTACTGTCGCGCAACGCTCTGTCCGCGCGCCGCCGCTCGCTTTTTCCACACTTGTAGATCAGCCATGACTTTTATGGTCGCCGCGAGCACCAGCGCGCAAAGGACCGCCTTCGTCACCGTTTCCATCGCCCCCTCGATCAGTACGCTATGGACCACACTCCCGACGACGATGACCACCGCGAGGAGCGTATGGGCGATGCGCCACGTTCGCGGTCGCAGTCCCAGTCGCCGGCGGAGTGCAGCCAAAAGCGCGACGGCGAAGATCGCCCACATGGCGATCACGCCAAAGGGGGAGAACGGCGTCGGAGACGTCAACAGAAGGGCGTCGATCATGTCCGGCGGACTGGTGATCCAAAGACCCCCGACATGGACCACCACCGCCACGACCAGGCCGCCTCCGACCCACTGATGTATACGCCGCCCACGATAAGCCGACGGTCCCGGCAAGTATCCGCCGATCAGCAGAGGCTGAACGAGCAGAAGACCCAGTGCGATCATCCCTGCGAATCCGGCCAGTACATAGACCGGGCCGCGCCATTCGAGCAGAGGACTCGCCGCTGCAGCGGCGATCGGCACGCAAATGGCGACTGCAAGGGCGGCCCAGATCAGGGCCGCCGGGGCCATTCTCATTCCTGTTCCCGACTCGGTCAGGCCGGCTGGAGGACGAAGTGCGCCTCCAGGCTGGTCTCCTTTGCGCTCCGCATCACGGGACGCAGAAAGACCGTTTTGAATTCACCACTGTCATAGGCGAGGTGACCATGCGGCTGGCCAAAGATGGGAATAATCTGCGGTATCTCGAGACGGAACATCCCGTTCTTGTCGGTGAGCGTGGCTCCATGACTCTGCGGCTCGTGCTCCTGCCCTTCGGGCGTGTGCGCCCAAATCTGAATCCGCTGCCCGGCAAGCGGCGCCCCGTCGCCCGCGCGGCGCACGGTGCCGGACATCCAGAAGCCACCCTTGCCGATCCGCTCCACGATCGGCGCGCCCTTGCGGTAGTTGTTGGATCCGCCCGACATCGAAGGGGTCGGTGCGAGGCCTGAGGCGCTGGCGGGCACCAGGAGCCCGGACACCCCGGTCGCTAGGACGCAGCCGCCGGCGGCGACGAGGTAGCGGCGGTTGAGTAAGACGGTGGTCATGCACATTCCTCCTGGCAACAGGCGCGGGATGCTCCGAATCTATCGCGGTTGCGAGCAAATTCCAATTGAGCGAGACGAATAGCGCGATAGGTCGCAATAAAAGTTTTGTGAACCGCTGTGCCGGCCGCTCAACCGGCGCGGTTGACGAGGCTCAGAGGCCCTTCGCGCCGCAAGTGGCAAAAGCTGACGCCGAGGCACCGTCCCTGCGTAGGTCACCACGGCAGCGGGTGAGGCGTTCAGCGCCGCGCCACGATCCTGCGGCGTGCGACCGCTTCGCCGTCGCGGGCGGCGAGCAACGCGTCGAGCGCATCGATGGTCGAGCGATCGGCCCGGCCGTCGACCAGCGCGCAGCGGAAATGGCGCTGGAATGCGGTCACCATCGCGACGGTCGCCTCGTCATAAATCGCGGTCGGCTTGATCCCGAAGCCATAGCGTGCGAGCGCGTTCTGCAGATCGGCGACCGCCTCGCCGCGGTCACCGAGAGCAAGCGCGGGCGGTGCCGGCGGCATCGCCGCGACCCACAGCCCGACGCCGGCATGATAGAGCCGCTCCCAGGGAAACTTCTCGCCCGGATCGATCTTGCGGCCGGGCGCGACATCGGAATGCGCGAGCACGCGGTCGGGGCGGATATTGTGGCGCTGAATGATGTCGCGGCAAAGCGCGATCACGGCATCGATCTGGGTGTCCGGAAAGTCGGGATAGCCGAGACTGTGGCCGCCATTGCTGATCTCGATGCCGATCGAGCGCGAATTGATGTCGGTTTCGCCTTCCCAGGAGGAGACGCCCGCGTGCCAGGCCCGGCGCGCCTCCGGCACGAGCTGCCCGATCTCGCCGCTCTCGTCGATGATGTAGTGGCACGACACCTGGGCGCCCGGATTACACAGGCAGGCCAGCGCCGCCGCGGTGTCCGTGGTGCCGGTGTAGTGGAGCAACAGGATGTCGGTCGCGAGTTGCGGCGCCCGTGGCCCGTGATTGGGTGACGGATTTAAGTGATGCACCAGTTTCGAATCGGGCACGAAAGCGTTCATTCCACCATTCTACCGCGTGTGGCGGCCGTGCGTTTGCGGATTTCATCAGGTGATGCAATCCGATCACACAATTGCCGCAATGTGACTTGGCTCAATCGTCCCTCAATAAGGTTAAGGAACTGACTTGTCCCGTTAATTCGGCGCCGGCAGTGGCCCCGTCTGGAAACGGTTCTTTAAGTTTAACCGTCGTTAATGGGAAGCATTAAAGGCTCGCCGTTCGGCAGGCCTGCTTCATTGACGCAATCGGACGCAGATGCTAGCCCCAGCCGACCAAATTTCGCTTTGGCTGCATGGGGTTGGCCATGACGTCGCGCGCCGGACCAGGGCTGCGGCCATTCACTGCGGAACGACGACGCGCCCGCCCGGGTTCCCGCGCGCGTCGGTGCGATGGGACGAGACGAGGCCATGACCGACGGCGCACCGGGCCAGGCGGCGCCGGGAGGCACGCCCCCGCGTCACATTCCCGTGCTGCTGCGGGAGGTTATCGCGAACCTCACGCCGCATGACGGTGGCATCTATATCGACGGCACCTACGGTGCAGGAGGATATACGGCGGCCATTCTCGCCGCCGGCGACACTCGGGTCGTCGCCATCGATCGCGACCCCTCCGCCATCGCCGCCGGTCAGGGCGAGGTCGACAAGGCCGCCGGCCGCCTGACTCTCGTGCGTGGCGAGTTTGCCGCGCTCGACCGCGTTGCCGACGATCTCGGGATCGCGGCGGCGATGGCGTGGTGCTCGACCTCGGCGTGTCCTCCATGCAACTCGACACCGCCGAACGCGGCTTCTCGTTCCGCCTCGACGGGCCGCTCGACATGCGCATGGGCGCCGCCGGCCGGTCGGCAGCCGAGGTGATCGCGCAAACCTCCGAGCGCGACCTTGCCGATATCATCTTCCTCCTCGGCGAGGAGCGCCGCGCCCGCGCGGTCGCCCGTGCCATCGTCGCGGCGCGCGGTGAAGCGACCGATCACGACCACCCGCGCGCTCGCCGACATCGTTTCCCGCGTGGTGCATGGCAAGCCCGGGCGACATCCATCCCGCGACGCGCACGTTCCAGGCGCTGCGCCTCTACGTCAACGACGAGCTCGGCCAGCTTGCGCAAGGGCTCGCCGCCGCCGAGCGCATCCTCGCGCCGGGCGGCCGGCTGGTGGTGGTCTCGTTCCATTCGCTGGAAGATCGGATCGTGAAGAATTTCCTGACCGCCCGGAGCGGAGCCGAGCACGGCTCGCGTCATCTCCCCGAGACGGTGTCGGTGCCGGCAACCTTCGAGCGCCTCACCCGGCGCCCGCTCGAAGCCGACGATGCCGAGGTCGCGGCCAATCCGCGGGCGCGCTCCGCCAAGCTGCGGGCGGCCGTGCGCACGGCGGCGCCGGCGCGCCAGACGTCCGACGTGCTCGCGGGCGTTCCCACGCTTCGTCGCGGGGAGGCTGATCGCCATGCGCCTGCTTCACCTCATCGTCGTCGCCTCGCTCGTGGCCGCCGCGATCCACGTCTACAAGATCAAGTTCGAATCCACGCGTCCAGGCCGAACGGGTCGCCAAGCTCGGCGCGGAAATCCGCCGCGAGCGCGACCGCATCACGGCCCTGCGGGCAGAGTGGGCGCAGCTCGACAACCCGGCCCGCATCCAGGCGCTGGCGCAGCGCCATCTCCGGCTGCGGCCCATCGATCCCACCCAGATCGAAGCGCTCGACCATCTGCCGGAGCGGGTCGCGCCCGACGCCGCGCCCGCGGACGTGATCGCGCTCGAGCGTCCCGGCGCCGCGACCGAAGCGGCGACGGGAAGCGTGCGGGCCGGTTCAACTCCGACACTCCGGGAGCACCGCGATGACGGCAACGACCAAGCTCGCCGCCGCCGGAAAGCCCGCACCCGCGACGCCGGCGCTGCGCTGGCATCGGCGGGTGTTCCAGTCGCTGCTCTACGGCCAGAATGTCGATCGCGCAGCTAAGACCAAGGCGCGGCTCGGCCTCGCCATGGTCGGCTTTGCCGTCATTTATGGAATCATCGCCGGACGCCTCGTGCTCTACGCCGTCGTCCCCGAGAGCCGTATCGCTCACCGCGGCGGAACGGTCGATGCGGTCGCGACCGCGCGCCCCGATCTGGTCGATCGCAACGGCGAAATCCTCGCGACCGATCTCAAGGTGCCCTCGCTGTTCGCCGAGCCGCGGCGGATCATCGATCCCGACGAAGCGCTCGAGCTACTGACCGCGGTGATGCCCGACCTCGACACCGCAGAAACGCGCCAGCGTCTCGGCTCCAGGCGCGGATTCGCGTGGCTCAAACGCGAGATCACGCCGCGCCAGCAGCAGCAGGTGCATCACCTCGGCATTCCCGGCCTCGGCTTTCTCAACGAGAACAAGCGCGTCTATCCCGACGGCAACGAGGTCTCGCACCTGATCGGCCACGTCAACGTGGACAATCAGGGCATCGCCGGCATGGAGAAGTGGGTCGACAGCCGCGGCCTCGCCGATCTTCATCGCGCCGGCTTCGCCATCGACCACGAGCAGAAGCCGATCGAGCTTGCCGTCGACCTGCGCGTCCAGCATGCGATGCGCGACGAGTTGATGGGCGCGAAGGAGAAGTTCAAGGCCAAGGCCGCCGCCGGCCTCATTCTCGACGTGCGCACCGGCGAGATCGTCTCGATGGTGTCGGTGCCCGACTACAATCCGAGCAATCCGAAGGAGGCGCTCGATCCCGACCACATCAACCGGCTCACCACCGGCGTCTACGAGATGGGCTCGACCTTCAAGGCGCTGACCATCGCGATGGCGCTCGACACCGGCAAGGTCACGCTCAATTCGACCTTCGACGCCCGCGCCTCGCTGCGCTACGGCCACTTCAACATCAGCGACTACCACGCCCAGAACCGCATCCTCACGGTGCCGGAGGTCTTCACCTATTCCTCGAACGTCGGCGCCGCGCGTATCGCCCTGTCGGTCGGGGTCGAGGGCCACAAGGCGTTCCTGCGCAAGGTCGGCCAGCTCGACCGGCTGCGCACCGAGTTGCCCGAGAGCGCCGAGCCGATCGTTCCCAAGCGCTGGGGCGAGCTCAACACCGTGACCATTTCATTCGGCCACGGACTTTCGGTGGCGCCGCTGCAATCGGTGATGGGCGTCGCGGCGCTCATGAACGGCGGCTATCTCATCCCGCCGACCTTCTTGAAGCGCAGCCAGAGCGACGCGATGGCGCTGGCCAAGCGCGTGGTCAAGCCGGAGACCAGCGCGGCGATGCGCTATCTCATGCGGCTCAACGCCGAGAAGGGCACCGCCACCAAGGCCGACGTGAAGGGCTTCTATGTCGGCGGCAAGACCGGCACCGCGGAGAAGGTGGTCAACGGGCGCTATTCGAAGAACCGGCTGATGACCGACTTCATGGCGGTGCTGCCGGCCGACCAGCCGCGCTACCTGCTGCTCATCATGCTCGACGAGCCGCAGGCGATCGCGGAAACCCACGGTTTCGCGACCTCGGGCTGGAACGCCGTGCCGGTCGCCGCGAAGGTCATCGAGCGCATCGCGCCGCTGCTCGGCATGGAGCCGCGCTTCGACCTGCCGCCGGCCGACCGCTTGCTGCTCGCTTCCATCAAGGAGTCGCGGTAAACCAGCGATCCGGCCCGCCGGTCCGGTGGGGAACTTTTGAGCAGGGCCCGATGAAGCTTGGCGAACTCTTGGACCGGGAGGCCCGTTTCGAGCCGCGGTTCGGCGCGCTCGACATCACGGGCATTTCGGCCGACAGCCGCGCCGTGAAGCCGGGCTTCCTGTTCGCGGCCGTACCGGGGACCAAGGCCGACGGGCTCGCCTACCTGCCTCAGGCGCTCGCGGACGGTGCGAGCGCGGTGATGGCCGAGCGAGCGCCGCCGGGGCCGCTGCCGGACGGCGTCGCCTTCGTCGAGGTTCCCAACGTCCGCCGCGCGCTCGCGCTCGCCGCGGCAAGATTCTTTCCCCGCCAGCCCGCGACCATCGCCGCCGTCACCGGCACCAGCGGCAAGACCTCGGTCGCGGCCTTCACGCGCCAGGTGTGGGCGCGCCTCGGCCACGCTGCGGCGAGCATCGGCACCGTCGGCGTGGTGACGCCGACGCGCGAGGTCTACGGCTCGCTCACCACCCCCGATCCGGTGGAGCTGGCGCGCACGCTCGACGCGCTCGCCGGGGAAGGCGTGACGCATCTCGCCCTCGAGGCGTCGTCCCACGGGCTCGACCAGCACCGCCTCGATGGCGTGCGGATCGGCATCGCCGGCTTCACCAACATCAGTCGCGACCACCTCGACTATCACGGCACCATCGCCGCCTATTTCGAGGCGAAGATGATCCTGTTCGAGCGGCTCGTCCCGCCCGGCGGTACGGCGGTGGTGGCGATCGACAACGAGTTCGCGCCGGAGGTCGCAGCGCGGGCGCGCCGGCATGGACTTGCGGTGATCGAGGTCGGCCGCGCCGCGCGCGATGTCCGCGTCGTCGACGGCGCGATCGACGGCTTTGCCCAGCGCCTTACCATTGCGCATGCCGGCCGGACATATCGGGTGCGGCTGCCGCTGGTCGGCGCCTTCCAGGTCGAGAATGCGCTCGTCGCCGCCGGGCAGGCGCTGGCGGCAGGCGGCGATCCGGCCGCCGTCTTCGCCGCGCTCGAAGGACTGACCGGCGCCAAGGGCCGGCTCGAATTCGTCGGCGACAAGGCCGGCGCGCCGATCTTCGTCGATTACGCCCACAAGCCCGATGCGCTCGCCAAGGCGCTCGAGGCGCTGCGTCCCTATGTCGGCCATCGCCTCGTCGTGGTGATCGGCGCCGGCGGCGACCGGGATGCCGGCAAGCGCCCGCTGATGGGCGCCATCGCCGTCGAGAAGGCCGATCGTGTCATCGTCACCGACGACAATCCGCGCAGCGAGGACCCCGCCGCGATCCGTGCCGCGATCTTGAGCGCGGCGCCGGGCGCCCATGAGATCGCCGACCGCAGCGAGGCGATCCGCCAGGCGGTCGCCGGGCTCGAGCGCGGCGATGTCCTCCTCGTGGCCGGCAAGGGCCACGAGACCGGCCAGATCATCGGCCACAAAATCGTGCCGTTCAGCGATCATGAGGCGGTGGCGACGGCGCTTGCGACCGGGGCGACGAGATGACCGCGTTATGGACGACCGAGGCGATCAAGGCGGCGACCCGCGGCGCCGGTATCGGCGCGCTGCCGCCGGACATCGCGCGGCATTTCCATCGACAGCCGCACCATCGCGCCCGGCGAGGCCTATTTCGCCATCAAGGGCGACATCCACGACGGCCATGATTTCGTGAGGCCGGCCCTCAAGGCCGGCGGCGGGCTCGCGGTGGTGGCGCGCGACCGCGTCGACGGCCTGCGCGACGCGCTCGGCGCGGATGCGCGGCTCATCGTCGTCGACGACGTGCTTGCCGCGTTGCGCGATCTCGCCGCCGCGGCGCGGGCGCGCTCGACGGCGAAGATCGTCGCCGTCACCGGCTCGGTCGGCAAGACCTCGACCAAGGAGGCGCTGGCGCTTGCGCTCGGCGCGAACGGCGCGACGCATGCGTCCGCCGCCTCGTTCAACAATCATTGGGGCGTGCCGTTGTCGCTCTCCCGGCTCGCGGAGACCGCGCGCTACGGCGTGTTCGAGATCGGCATGAACCATGCGGGCGAGATCACGCCGCTCGTCCGCCTGGTGCGCCCGCACGTCGCCATCGTCACCACCGTCGAGCCGGTGCATCTCGAGTTCTTCAACTCGATCGAGGCGATCGCCGACGCCAAGGCCGAGATCTTTCTCGGGCTGGAGCAAGACGGCGCCGCGGTGCTCAACCGCGACAATGCGCAGTACCAGCGGCTCAAGCGCCGCGCCGACGCGGCCGGCGCCCGCGTCGTCTCGTTCGGCGAGAACGCGCGCGCCGATGCGCGGCTTCTCAAGTGCGCCCTGCAGCCCGACGGCTCGACCGTCGACGCGAGCATCCTCGGCGTTCCCGTCACCTACAAGATCGGCGCACCGGGCAAGCATCTCGTGATGAACTCGCTCGCCGTGCTCGCCGCCGCGAGCCTCGCCGGTGCCGATCTCGCCCGCGCTGCGCTTGCGCTGGCACGCCAGGCGCCCGCTGCCGGGCGCGGAACGCGGATCACGCTCGATCTTGCGGACGGACCAGGCGCTTCTGATCGACGAGAGCTACAACGCCAATCCGACCTCGATGCGCGCGGCGCTGGCGCTGCTCGGCCAAGCGCCGCTCGGACCGCAGGGGCGGCGCATCGCCGTGCTCGGCGACATGCTGGAGCTCGGCGCCGCACGGCGCCGAGACTGCACAAAGCCCTCATCGAGCCGATCCGCGGAAACGAGATCGATCTCGTGTTCTGCGCCGGCCCGCTGATGGCCTCGCTGTGGCAGGCTCTTCCCTCGGCGACCCGGGGCGGCTATGCGAATACCGCAGCCGACCTCGAACCGCTGGTTCTTTCGGCAGTTCGCGGCGGCGACGCCGTGATGGTCAAGGGGTCGGCCGGCTCGCGTATGGGGCCGATCGTGAAGGCGCTGGTGCGCCGCCATTCCACCCAGAGCGCCTCCGAGCCGGCGCGAGCGCGGGGCTGATTTTCATGTTCTATTGGCTGGCTGAGCTTTCCGGTACGGTCGGGGTATTCAACGTCTTTCGCTACATCACCTTCCGCACCGGCGGCGCCGTCGTGACCGCGCTCATCTTCGTGTTCCTGTTCGGCCCGAGCATCATCGCCATGCTTCGCGTCAAGCAGGGCAAGGGGCAGCCGATCCGCGACGACGGGCCGAAGTCCCACCTCGTGACCAAGGTCGGCACGCCGACCATGGGCGGGCTGATGATCCTCTCGGGCCTCGTCGTCTCGACCCTGCTGTGGGCCAACCTCAGCAATCCCTATGTCTGGGTCGTGCTGTTCGTCACGCTCGGCTTCGGCGGCATCGGCTTCTACGACGACTACCTCAAGGTGACCGAAGCAGACTCATGCCGGCTTCTCCGGCCGCACGCGGCTGCTCCTCGAGTTCGCCATCGCGGCCGATCGCCTGCCTCGTCATTGCGCATATCGGCCGTCCGCCGATGGCGACCTCGCTCGTGTTTCCCTTCTTCAAGGACGCCGTGCTCGATCTCGGCTGGTTCTTCTCGATCTTCGGCGCCTTCGTCATCGTCGGTGCCGGCAATGCGGTGAACCTGACCGACGGCCTCGACGGTCTCGCCATCGTCCCGGTGATGATCGCGACCGCGACCTTCGCGGCTGATCGCCTATCTCGTCGGCAACGCGATGTTCGCCGACTATCTGCAGATCAACTACGTGCCGGCGCCGGCGAGCTTGCGGTGCTCTGCGGCGCGATCGTCGGCGCCGGCCTCGGCTTCCTGTGGTTCAACGCGCCGCCGGCCGCGATCTTCATGGGCGACACCGGCTCGCTCGCGCTCGGCGGCGCGCTCGGCACCATCGCGGTCGCCACCAAGCACGAGATCGTGCTCGGCATCGTCGGCGGCCTGTTCGTGCTCGAGGCGGTCTCGGTGATCGTCCAGGTGGTCTCGTTCAAGCTGACCGGCAAGCGCGTGTTCCGGATGGCGCCGATCCACCATCATTTCGAGCAGCTCGGCTGGACCGAGCCGCAGGTCGTGATCCGGTTCTGGATCATCGCCGTGGTGCTTGCGCTCGCCGGCCTCTCCACGCTCAAATTGCGCTAAGCTCAAGCCCACGCCGCGAAACGATCCACTTCGAGTCTGACACCATGATCCCGATCACCACGTTCGCCGGGAAGAAAGTCGCTGTGTTCGGGCTCGGGGAATCCGGCCTGATCGCGGCGAGCGCGCTGTTCGCCGGCGGCGCCGACGTCGTCGGCTGGGACGACGACGAGGGCCGCATCGTCAGAGCGACCGCCGCCGGCATCCCGACCGCGGATCTGCGCCAACTCGACTGGTCGCGCATCGCGGCGCTGGTGCTCGCGCCCGGCGTGCCGCTGACCCATCCGGCGCCGCACTGGTCGGTCGGTCTCGCCCGCGCCATGGCGGTCCCGGTGATCGGCGACATCGAGCTGTTCTGCCGCGAGCGGCGCGCCCACGCCCCCGATGCGCCGCTTGTGTGCATCACCGGCACCAACGGCAAGTCGACCACGACGGCGCTGATCGCGCACCTCTGCGAGAGTGCCGGCTTCGAGACCCAGCTCGGCGGCAACATCGGTACCGCGATCCTCTCGCTCGAGCCGCCGCGGATGGGCCGGGTCCACGTCATCGAGTGCTCGTCGTTCCAGATCGACCTCGCGCCGTCGCTCGATCCGTCGATCGGCATCCTGATCAACCTCTCCGCGGACCATCTCGACCGTCACGGCACGATGGAGAACTATGCCGCCGTCAAATCGCGCCTGATTACCGGCGTCCAGCCGGGCGGCACCGCGGTGGTCGGCGTCGACGACGGTTGGTGCCGCGGGATCGCCGACCGCGCCGAGCAGGCCGGACAGCGCGTGGTGCGGGTCTCGGTCCGCCAGCCGCTCGCCTACGGCATGTATGTCGACGGCGACCGCATCCTGCAGGCGACCGGCGGCACCGCGACGGAAATCGCCCGGCTGTCCGGCGCCGGCGCGCTGCGCGGCCGCCACAACGCCCAGAACGCCACCTGCGCCACCGCGGCGGCGCTCGCGCTCGGCATCGATCCCAAGACCATCCAGGAGGGCTTGCGGACATTTCCAGGCCTCGCCCACCGCATGGAAGAGGTCGGACGCAAGGGCCCGGTCATATTCATCAACGACTCCAAGGCGACCAACGCCAATTCCGCCGCCCAGGCGCTGGCGTGCTTCGACGACATCTTCTGGGTGGCGGGGGGCAAGCCGAAGACCGGCGGCATCGTGCCGCTCGCCGGCTTCTTCCCCCGCATCCGCAGGGCCTATCTCATCGGGGAGGCCGCCGACGAGTTCGGCGCGACCTTGAAGGACAGGGCGGATTTCGTGATCGCCAAGACGCTCGACCACGCGGTGACCGAGGCCGCGCGCGACGCCGAAGCCTCCGGGCTCGGCGCCCCGGTGGTGCTGCTGTCGCCGGCCTGTGCGTCCTACGACCAGTACCCGAATTTCGAGGTGCGGGGCGATGCCTTCCGCGATCTCGTCCGCAAGTTGCCTGGTGTCGTGGTGCCGCGTGGGCCGGAGCCGTCGCAGCAATTTTAGGACAACAAGTTTCAATTCTTAAACGGCTGGAAACCATCTTTGGGCAGGACTGAGAGGCTCAGCCCGGAAGGAGCCCGCCGATGGTTTCGCGCGCCGAACGCACCCCTTTTTCAGCGTGGTGGTGGACGGTCGATCGCCTGATGCTGGCGGCGCTCGGCGCCGTCATGCTGGGCGGGATCATCCTGTCGCTCGCGGCGAGCCCGCCGGTCGCGGCGCGGATCGGGCTCGATCCGTTCTATTTCGTGCACCGGCACATCCTCTATCTGGTCCCGACCGTCATCGTCCTCATCGTCACCTCGTTCCTGTCGCCGCATCACCTGCGCCGGGTCGCCCTCGTCGTCTTCATCATCAGCGCCGCGATGGTGGTCGCGACCCTCTTCGTCGGTGTCGAGATCAAGGGCGCGCGGCGCTGGATCGTGCTCGCCGGGGTCAACATCCAGCCCTCGGAGTTCCTCAAGCCCTCCTTCGTGGTGCTGATCGCCTGGCTGTTCGCGGAATCCTCGCGCAAGTTCGACGTGCCCGCGACCACCTTCTGCCTGCTGCTGCTGTTCGGCGTGGTCGGCATCCTGGTGCTGCAGCCCGATTTCGGCCAGACCATGCTGGTCGCGCTCGTCTGGGGCGCGCTGTTCTTCATGGCCGGGATGCGCTTCATCTGGGTGATCGCGCTTGCCGGCACCGCGGTGCTCGGGCTCGGCGCCGCCTATACGATGATCCCGCACGTCGCGCAGCGCATCAAACGCTTCATCGATCCGGCCTCCGGCGACACCTTTCAGGTCGACACCGCCGTCGAATCGTTTATCCGTGGCGGCTGGTTCGGCCAGGGGCCGGGCGAGGGGACGGTCAAGCGCATCCTGCCCGACAGCCACGCCGACTTCGTGTTCGCGGTCGCGGCGGAGGAGTTCGGCATCGTGCTCTGTCTCGTGCTCGTTTCGCTGTTCGCCTTCATCGTGCTGCGCGCGCTCTACAAGGCGATGCGCAACGAGGACCCTTTCGCGCGCTTTGCGACCGCGGGGCTCGCGATCTTGTTCGGCACCCAATCGGCGATCAATATGTCGGTCAATCTGGCGCTGATCCCTGCCAAGGGGATGACGCTGCCTTTCATCTCCTATGGCGGTTCCTCGATGATCTCGCTCGCTTACGGCATGGGCATGCTGCTCGCCTTCACTCGCGAACGCCCGCGCGCGACGTTGCTCGCCGCGCCGGGCGCCGTGTTCGCCGGGAGCCCGGCCTGATGTCCGCGGCAGACGGCGGGCGGTCGCCGGCTCGCCGCTCGTCGTCGTCGCGGCCGGCGGAACCGGAGGGCATCTGTTTCCCGCCGAGGCGCTGACCGTCGCGCTCGCAAAGCGCGGCGTCGTCGTCGATCTCGCGACCGACGAACGGGCGACCCGTTACGGCGGCAGCTTCCCGGCCCGCGCCACTCACGTCATCCCGAGCGACACGTTCCGCAGCCGCAATCCGCTTGCGGTCGCCGGCACCACCTGGGTGCTGGGCAAGGGCGTGCTCGCCGGCCTCGGCCTGATGCGCGAGTTGCGGCCGGCGGCAGTGATCGGCTTCGGCGGCTATCCCACCATCCCGCCGGTGATCGCGGCCTGGCTGCGCCGCATCCCGACCCTGATCCACGAGCAGAATGCCGTGCTCGGCCGTGCCAACAGCTTGCTCGCCAAGCGCGTCGGCACCATCGCGACGAGCTTTCCCGGCGTGCTCGACCATGACGCGCGGTTCTCCGTGAAGGCCGTCCACACCGGCAACCCGGTCCGCCCGATGGTGGTCGAGGCCGCCGCGACGCCCTATCCCGACACGGCGCAGGCGTTCCGCATCCTCGTCTTCGGCGGCAGCCAGGGCGCGCGCATCATGGCGGACATCGTCCCGCCCGCGATCGAGCTCGTGCCGGTGGCGGTGCGGGCGCGGCTCCACGTCACCCAGCAGGCGCGCGACGAGGACCTCGAGCGCGTCCGCGGCGCCTATGCGCGCTTGGGCGTGACCGCGGAGGTCGAGCCGTTCTTCTCCGATCTGCCGCGCCGCATGGCGGCGAGCCATCTCGTGGTGTCGCGCTCAGGCGCTTCGACCGTCGCCGAGCTCGCCGCGATCGGGCGGCCGGCGATCCTGGTGCCGCTGCCGCACGCGCTCGACCAGGACCAGAAGGCCAATGCCGACCGGCTGCAGCGCGCCCACGGCGCGATCATGTTCGACCAGTCGCGCTTCACGCCCGAGCGCCTTGCCGGCGAGATCGCCGGTTTCGCCGCCGAGCCCGGCAAGCTTGCCGCCATGGCGACGGCGGCGCGCGGGCAGGGCCTCCTCGATGCCGCCGACCGGCTCGCCGATCTCGTCGTAAAGGCCGCCGGGATCAAGGTTTCTCCCCCGGCTTGAACGCGACCCGCGCGCCGTTCGCGGTTGACAACGGGCGCCGGCCGGGGTTTTTCGCCTGGGGTTCGGTTCGGGGAACGGCCTTATGACGGGGGCGACAGCATGAAATTGCCGCGCGACATCGGTCCGGTGCATTTCGTCGGCATCGGCGGCATCGGCATGAGCGGCATCGCCGAGGTGCTGCCAACCTCGGCTACACCGTGCAGGGCTCGGACGTCGCCGAGAGCGCCAACGTCAAGCGGCTGCGCGACAAGGGCATCGCAGTCGCGATCGGTCACAGGGCGGAAAACGTCGACGGCGCCGCATGTCGTCGTCGTGTCGTCGGCGATCAAGCGCGACAATCCCGAGCTCGTCGCCGCCCGCGCGCTGCGCCTCCCGGTGGTGCGGCGCGCGGAAATGCTCGCCGAGCTGATGCGGCTCAAGAGCTGCGTCGCCATCGCCGGCACCCACGGCAAGACGACGACGACCTCGCTGGTCGCGACGTTGCTCGATGCCGGCCGGCTCGATCCGACCGTCATCAACGGCGGCATCATCAACGCCTACGGCACCAATGCGCGGCTCGGCGCCGGCGAATGGATGGTGGTCGAGGCCGACGAGATCCGACGGCACCTTCCTCAAGCTGCCGGCCGACGTCGCCATCGTGACCAATGTCGACCCCGAGCATCTCGACCACTTCCGGACCTTCGAAGCCGTGCAGGCGGCGTTCTCAGACGTTCGTCGAGAACGTGCCGTTCTACGGCTTCGCGGTGATGTGCATCGATCATCCGGTGGTGCAGATGCTCGTCGGCCGCATCGCCGACCGCCGCATCGTCACCTATGGCGAGAATCCCGCAGGCCGACGTGCGCCTCGTCGGGCTCGAGCATGCCGATGGCCGCTCGCGCTTCTCGGTGGTGTTCCGCGACCGCGCCGGCACCGAGGTCCACACCATTCCCGATCTCACGATGCCGATGCCAGGGCGCCACAACGCGCTCAATGCGACCGCGGCGGTCGCGGTGGCGCACGAACTCGGCATTTCCGACGACCAGATCCGCGCAGCCCTCGAAGGCTTCGGCGGGGTGCGGCGCCGCTTCACCCGGACCGGAAGCTCGAACGGCATCACCGTGATCGACGACTACGGCCACCATCCGGTCGAGATCGCCGCCGTGCTCAAGGCGGCGCGGGAATCGACGGTCGGTCAGGTCATCGCGGTGGTGCAGCCGCACCGCTATACGCGCCTGCACTCGCTGTTCGAGCAGTTCTGCACCTGCTTCAACGACGCCGACACCGTCATCGTCGCCGACGTCTACGCGGCCGGCGAAGCGCCGATCCCCGGCGCCGACCGCGACGGCCTCGTTGCCGGCGTGCGCGCCCGCGGCCACCGCAACGTGCTGCCGCTCGAGGGCGCGCCGCAGCTCGCATCGCTGGTCAAGGGCATTGCGCGGCCCGGCGATTACGTCGTCTGCCTCGGCGCCGGCAACATCACGCAATGGGCCTATGCGCTGCCGGGCGAGCTCGACGCGCTGGGCGCGGCGGGGTGATAACCGCCTCTATCGTCCTTGTTGCCGAGCTTGAAGACGTTAGACTGGATCACTCTCTTGGACCAACGCAGCGCCATTTGACGATCTGCCGAGAAACGATGATGGACAAGACCAAATCCTTATTGGCCGACTTGCTTGAGCTTACGCCTGCCGAGCGAATACAGCTCGCCGAGGACCTTTGGGATAGCGTTGGTACGGCGCCGGAGAAAATGCCGGGTTTGACCACCGCGCAGCTCAAGGAAATCGAAAGGCGGCTTGAAGACCACGCACGCAATCCTGGTGCCACAATCCCCTGGGAAGAAGTTCGTGCAAGGCTCTGGTCCCGGCTTGGATGAGTTGAAGAGTTGTCTTCCTGGCCGAGGCCGAAGCCGAGATCGCCGAGGCGGTCGACTGGTATGAGACCCGCGGCAAGGGACTGGGTGCGGACTTCATGCGCTCTCTCGAGAGCGATTGCGTCGTTTCAGGGGCGCTACAGCGTCGTTTACACGCCATCAGGGCACGAGATCGTCGTACTGGCGTGTTTCCATAGCAGACGCGACCCTCGCAAATTAATGGAACGGTTGTAGGTTCCGACCGCTCGGCGACCGATCCCAATGATCCGATCCTTGAGTATCGCAATGACCTTTCCTGACCTCGTTCCCGACCTGCGCGCGCGGATGCCGGAGCTGCGCGGGCGGCTCATCGCCAACCAGCCGCTCGCCGAGCTGACCTGGTTCCGCGTCGGCGGCCCGGCCCAGGTGCTGTTCTCGCCGCAGGATGGAGCGGACCTCGCCTATTTCCTCGCGCGGCTGCCGGCCGAGGTGCCGGTCACTGTCGTGGGCCTCGGATCGAACCTCATCGTGCGCGACGGCGGCGTCGCCGGCGTGGTGATCCGGCTCGGCCGCGGCTTCTCCGACATCGTCGTCGAGAGCGGCGAGCGCGTGCGCGCGGGCACCGCGGTGCCGGACGTCAAGGTCGCGCGCGCCGCCCAGGAGGCCTCGATCGCCGGGCTGTCGTTCCTGCGCGGCATTCCCGGCTCGATCGGCGGCGCGCTGCGCATGAACGGCGGCGCCTATGGCGGCGAGACCAAGGACGTGCTCATCGAGGCGCGCGGCGTCGACCGCGGCGGGCGCATCGTCACCTACAGCAATGCCGACATGCACTACACCTACCGCCACTGCGGCGCGCCCGAGGACGTCATCTTCACCGACGCGCTGTTCCAGGGCAGGCCCGGCGATCCCGTGGTGATCGCCGCCGAGATGGACAAGATCACCGAAAGCCGCGAGGCGACGCAGCCGATCAAGAGCCGCACCGGCGGGTCGACCTTCAAGAATCCGCCCGGCCACAAGGCCTGGCAGCTCATCGACGGCGCCGGCTGCCGCGGGCTCGTCGTCGGCGGCGCCCAGGTCTCCACCATGCACTGCAATTTCCTGATCAATCTCGGCAGCGCGACCGCCGCCGACATCGAGTCCCTGGGCGAAACCGTGCGGGCGCGGGTCAAGGCCAATTCCGGCGTCGAGCTCGACTGGGAGATCAAGCGGATCGGCGTCGCGGCCTGAGGGGCTCCGGCCGGGACGGGAAAGCCGGAATCGCGTATTGCATCGGGGCGCGCGCGGCCGCGATGCTCCAACAGAGATCACGTCGGGGGATGAGCCGATGACCACCAAGCACGTCGCCGTTCTCATGGGGGGCTGGTCCGCTGAGCGCGAGGTCTCGCTGCGCTCCGGCGCCGCCTGCGCGGGGGCGCTCGAGCGCCGCGGCTACCAGGTCACCCGCGTCGATGTCGACCGCGACATCGCGACGGTATTGGCGAACCTCAAGCCCGATGCGGCGCTCAACGTCCTGCACGGCCGGCCGGGCGAGGATGGCACCATGCAGGGCATCCTGGAGATCCTCCAGATTCCCTATAGCCATTCCGGCGTCCTCGCCTCGGCGCTCGCGATGCAGAAGGACTTCGCCAAGGTCGCGATGGCCAATGCCGGGGTGCCCGTCCCCGAAGGCATGGTGGTGTCGCGCCAGGATGCCGCGAAGGGGCATCCGTTGCCGCGGCCCTACGTCATCAAGCCGATCGCCGAGGGGTCGAGCGTCGGCGTCTTCATCGTCACCGAGGCGCATGAGCATCCGCCCCAGGAGCTCAACCGTGCCGACTGGTCGTTCGGCGAGCGGCTGCTGTGCGAACGCTATATCGCCGGCAAGGAACTCACCTGCGCGGTGATGGGCGAGGTCGCGCTCGGCGTCATCGAGATCGTTCCGACGGTAAAATTCTACGACTACGAAGCAAAATACGCTCCGGGAGGGTCTAAACACCTTCTTCCGGCACCTCTTAAACCGAATATTTACCAAGAAGTCCGAAGACTGGCTGTCCTGGCGCATAAGGCGCTCGGATGTCGGGGTGTGAGCCGTGCGGATTTTCGTTACGACGACCGCATGGAGGGGACCGAGGGCCTGGTTTGCCTCGAGGTCAACACACAGCCTGGCATGACCGAAACGTCCCTTGTGCCGGAGCTCGCGGCGTACGCGGGTATTCCTTTCGAAGAGCTGGTCTCATGGATGGTGGAGGACGCCGCGCTGGACCGCTGATCGAGCCTTCGCAGCCGGCCACGGGCCCTGCGAATGCCGTTTCGCGGCGCCGGCATGCCGGAAGGCGCGGTGGGGTGCGTATGATCGAGCCGACGGGGCGGCGGCGCGCGATCGACCGCTGGTTCGACCGCATGGCGGAGCGCGTTTCGCGCCTGCCGCGGCGGGCCGGGCTTGCCGCGACCATCGCCATCCTCGCCATGAGCGGCGGCTACGGCGCGGTGCGCGGCGGCCATACCGACAAGGTGATCGACTTTCTGCGCGACGTCCGCGACATGGCGGCGAACGCGGCCGGCTTCAACATCGCGGCGGTGGCGCTGTCCGGCCAGCATCATCTCAACCGCGAGGAGATTCTCGCGACCGCCGGCGTCACCGGCCGCGCCTCGCTCCTGTTCTTCGACGTCGCCGACGCTCGCGCCCGGCTCAAGACCAATCCCTGGATCGCCGAGGCGACGGTGCAGAAGCTGCTGCCGGACCGGCTGGTGATCTCGATCACCGAACGTGCGCCGTTCGCGCTGTGGCAGAAGGAGGGGCGGATCGGGGTCATCGCCGAGGACGGCACCGTGCTCGATCCCTATGTGGCGGCGCCCTACAAGAGGTTTCCGCTCGTGGTCGGCACCGGAGCGGAGCTGCGGGCCGCCGAATTCCTTCGCCTGCTCGCCGGCTTTCCGGAGCTGCGCGCCAATGTCCGCGCCGCGGTGCTGGTCGCCGAGCGCCGCTGGAACTTGTGGTTGCATAACGGCGTCGACGTGCGGCTGCCGGAGTTCGATCTCGACAAGGCGCTGGCGCAGCTCGCCGAGATCGACCGCGGCGGAAAGCTGTCGGGCCGCGACGTCACCGTCATCGATCTGCGACTGCCCGACCGCGTGACGGTGCAGCTCTCCGAGGCCGCGGCTCAGGCCCGCGACGAAGCCATCAAGAAGAAGCTCGCGAAGAGCAAGGGCGGCGCCGCATGAGCCCTCTCAATTACGGCCGCACCCCGAAGATGAAGCCGGTGGCGCCCAAGCGCACCGCGCTCGTTGCCGCGGTCGACGTCGGCACCGACAAGATCGCCTGCCTGATCGCACGCCTCAAGCCGCGCGGGCCGCAGCAGGTGCTCCGCCGCCGCAGCCACGCGATCGACGTCATCGGCTTCAGCCACACCGAAGCGCGCGGCATGAAGGCGGGCACGGTGGTCGACCTCAGCCAGGCCGAGGAGGCGGTGCGCTACGCCGTCCATCTCGCCGAGCGCAGCGCCAAGTGCCAGGTCGAGTCCGTCATCGTCTCGATGTCGTCCGGGCGGCTCGCGAGCGAGCACCTGCGGTCGGCGGTCGATCTTCCAAGCGGTCATATCGCTGACAAGGACATCTCCCGCGTGCTCGCCGCCGGCGGCCGGCAGTCGGCCCGCGACGGCCGAGTCGTGCTGCATTCCCTGCCGATCGGCTACATCCTCGACGAGGTCCGCGGCGTGCGCGATCCGCGCGGCATGCTGGCCTCCCGGTTCGGCGTCGACATGCACCTCGTGACCGCGGACATGGCGCCGGTGCGCAACCTCATGCTCGCGGTCGAGCGTTGTCATCTCATCATCGAAGCGCTGGTCGCCGGCCCCTATGTGGCGAGCCTCGCGACACTCGCCGACGACGAGGCCGATCTCGGCGCCGCCGTGATCGACATGGGCGCGGGAACCACTTCGCTCGCGGTATTCGCGGATGGGCGGTTCATTCACGCCGACGGATTCGCGTTGGGCGGACGCCACGTCACCCTTGACATCGCGCGGGGGCTCAACACGAACGTTCACGATTCCGAGCGAATCAAAACGCTCTATGGCAGTGTATTGGCCGGGGGAGCGGACGAGCGGGATATGATCAAGGTGACTGCGCTCAGTGGGGATGAACGCGAACCGTCGCGGACGGTGTCGCGCGCCGCTCTCACGCGCATCATCAAGCCGCGGGTCGAGGAAATCCTCGAAATCCTGCGCGACCGGCTCACCGCTTCGCCCTTTGCCGCCGAGCCGCGCGGCCGCGTCATCCTGACTGGCGGCGCCTGCCAGCTTACCGGGCTACCGGAGCTCGCGACGCACATTCTCGGCCGCCCGGTCCGGGTCGGCCGGCCGCTCGGGATCTCCGGGCTGCCGGAGGCCGCCAAAGGACCGGCCTTCGCGGCCGCGGCGGGACTCCTCGTCTATCCGCAAGCAGCACACCACGAACACTACGAACCGCGACGCACGCGGCACACCACGGCAGGGACGGGCGGCTACATCGCTCGGGTCGGACGATGGCTTCGGGAAAGCTTCTGACAATGGACTGGCAAAAAACAACTGGCCGCGGCCCGGCCAGCGACATTCGGCGGTCGAGGCCGCCCGCGCACTCGAGAGGCAAGCCATGAGCATCAATTTGAAGATTCCCGACATCCGCGAATTGAAGCCGCGGATCACCGTCTTCGGAGTCGGCGGCGCGGGCGGTAACGCCGTCAACAACATGATCAGTGCCGGGCTGCAGGGTGTCGACTTCGTCGTCGGCAACACCGACGCCCAGGCGCTGACCTTGTCGCGCGCCGAGCGCATCATTCAGATGGGCGTGCAGGCGACCGAAGGATTGGGCGCGGGCTCGCAGCCCGACGTCGGCTCGGCCGCCGCCCAGGAGGTGATCGACGAGATCCGCGACCATCTCACCGGCGCCCACATGGTGTTCGTGACCGCCGGCATGGGCGGCGGCACCGGCACCGGCGCCGCCCCGGTGGTCGCTCGCGCGGCGCGCGACCTCGGCATCCTCACCGTCGGCGTCGTCACCAAGCCGTTCCACTTCGAAGGCCAGCGGCGCATGCGGATCGCGAAGTCCGGCATCGCCGAGCTGCAGAAGAGCGTCGACACGCTGATCATCATCCCGAACCAGAACCTGTTCCGGGTCGCCAACGAAAAGACCACCTTCGCCGACGCCTTCGCGATGGCCGACCAGGTGCTCTACTCCGGCGTCGCCTGCATCACCGACCTGATGGTCAAGGAAGGCCTGATCAATCTCGACTTCGCCGACGTCCGCGCGGTGATGCGCGAGATGGGCAAGGCGATGATGGGCACCGGCGAAGCTTCCGGCGAAAAGCGCGCGCTGCGCTCCGCCGAGGCGGCGATCTGCAATCCGCTGATCGACGACGTGTCGATGCGCGGCGCCCGCGGCCTCCTGATCTCGATCACCGGCGGCAAGGACCTCACGCTCTACGAAGTCGACGAGGCAGCGACCCGCATCCGCGAGGAGGTCGACGCCGACGCCAACATCATCGTCGGCGCGACCTTCGACGAGAGCCTCGACGGCATCATCCGCGTGTCCGTGGTGGCGACCGGTGTCGACATCGCGACCGCCGGTGCCGCCCGGCCGCCGGCCGGCCATCAGGCGATCCCGACCCCGCCCCAGGCGCGGCCCGCTCCCCCGCCCGCCCCGGCGCCGCAGCGCATGGCTGCGGAGGCGAAGTCGGCCGAGGAACACGAGCGCCGCATCGCCGAGCTCGCCCTGCGGCTCAAGGCGGACAACGCCCGGACCGTCGAGGTGGCGGAGTCGTATGGTGCCGTGCCGCATCCGGCGCACCAGCCGATTGCTCCTCCGCCGGCCCAGCCCCGCGCCGACCTTCTTGCGGCTGCGGCGGTCGCGGCGGCGCTGACGCCGTCGCCGGCCGCCCCCAAGCCGACCCTGTTCGCCGACCCCGGCCGCCCGGCGGCACCGCCGCCGGCCGAGAACGGCCTGCCCAAGGTGTTCATCCCGCCGCAGCCCGAGCGGCCGGCGAGCCGCGCGCCGCGGACGATGCCGAGCTTCGAGGACATGCCAATTCCTGGTCAGAACGAGTACCGGGCCCGGCGCGGCGAGATGCCGGAGCCGGAGCATCCGGAAAAGCGGCGGCTCACCCTGCTGCAACGCCTGGCCGCGGTCGGCCTCGGCCGCCGCGAGGACGAGCCGGAGGCGGAGCAGAGGGAGACGCGTCAGCCCGAGCCGGCACGGCGTGCGCCGGCCGAGCGTGCGCCGATGCGGCCGCGCCCG
Source organism: uncultured Alphaproteobacteria bacterium (assembly GCA_963793985.1). Classification (GTDB taxonomy): domain Bacteria; phylum Pseudomonadota; class Alphaproteobacteria; order Rhizobiales; family Xanthobacteraceae; genus JAJPKK01. The sequence goes on from CAWCCG010000028.1 coordinate 62,190, forward strand.
GCTGAACCGCGGTCCTCAGAGCAGGTGTCGGAGTTCGCCAAGCGTGGTGCACCGCAAGGGCTCGACGCTCACGGCCGGCCGGCGGCGGTGCCGCACGCAAGCGAGGACGATCAGCTCGATATCCCCGCTTTCCTCCGGCGGCAGGCGACCTGATAGGGCGGGGCCACGGTTCGCCGTGGCCCGTCTTTCCCTGTAAGCTTCTGTCACATCAAGTGATTTGAGCGCGTGCATTGCACCACGCAAGTGGTGGACAGTGCGCGTCGCCTATGGCAACACCGTGGCTGAATGCGGCCGAAAACGGAGTAACAATCCGTAAAAAAGCGTGAGTTGGTCTGGTTTCAAGGTGCGGCTATGATGATCTTGAGGGGAAATCATGGGGGATCCCGTTGGGGATTGGGGCACTTGGGCCATCTTCCGAAAAACAACCAGAAGTTACAGCCGATTGTGTGCGGTGGTTGCGTTCGCGTGACTGCAGCCCGCGATTGATGCGGTGCGCTTTGGTGACGGATCATGGCATCAGGTCTTCAAGTCGGGCTTTCCACATCTTTCCAAGTCGGGAATTGCGCGTCGGAAATCGAGTCCGTGGCAAAACCGGGATAGGTTGGAAACGGTGAACATGAAAGCCGCCAGGCAGACTACGCTTCGCGAAACCGCGACCGTCACTGGTATCGGGGTCCATTCGGGCCTTCCGGTCACCTTGACGATCCACCCCGCGGACGAGAATTACGGCATCAGCTTCGTGCGGACCGGCGGCAACGGGGCCCCCGACAGGGAGGTTCGCGCCGACGTGCGCGCGGTGACCGCGACCGAGTTCGCGACCGTCCTCGGTGACGCCCACGGGCCGCTCTGCTCCACCGCCGAGCATGTGCTCGCCGCGCTCTCGGGGCTCGGCATCGACAATGCCCTGGTCGAGATCGACGGCCCGGAAGTGCCGATCATGGACGGCAGCGCCGCCGCCTTTGTCGCCGCCATCGAGCAGGCCGGGATCGTGACGCTGGCCTCGCCGCGCCGCTACATCCAGATCATGAAGCCGATCCGGGTCGCCCGCGGCGACTGCTTCGGCGAGCTGCGGCCCTATCCGCGCGGCTTCCGCCTCGAGATCGAGATCGCCTTCGACAATGCGCTGATCGGCCGCCAGAACCTCGCGTTCGAGTTGACGCCGGAGACCTTCCGCAAGGAAGTGGCGCGCGCCCGGACCTTCGGCTTCATGCGCGACGTCTCCAAGCTGTGGAGCGCCGGCTATGCGCTCGGCGCCACCTTCGAGAACACGCTCGTCGTCTCCGAGAACCGCGTGCTCAATGCCGAAGGGCTGCGCTTCCCCGACGAGTTCGTGCGGCACAAGGCGCTCGATGCCATCGGTGACCTCGCGCTCGCCGGCGCCCCGCTGCTCGGGGCCTACCGTTCGATCCGCGGCGGCCACAAGCTCAATCATGCCGTGCTGTGCGCCCTGATGGCCGATGCCTCCGCCTGGACCTATGTGGATGCCGGCCAGGTGGCGCGGCGGACGCGCGGACAGGCCGATGCCGCCGGAATCGTGGTGCCGGTGTTCGGCCCGGACGTCTCCTGAAAGCCACACGGCTCTAGCTCTTCCACAGCCGTGCTGCGGCCCTGCCACATTCCGGGCCGAATGTCCCCTTAAGTCTTTGGATTGGGAGCCCCAAGTCGCTTGCTTGGCAAGTCGCTTGCTCAGCGGTGGCGGGGTTGGTGCTGTCGGTTACGGCGCCGAAGCGGGGGATGTTCGACGGACATGCACAAGCGTTCGCTCACCGTGGCTTGGCTGCGCCGCCGCGAATTCGTGGTCGCGCGGCTCGTGTTGACGCTGCCGCTCCTCGCCTTGGTCGCGGGCTGCGCCAATGGCGGCCTGTTCGGCGACTTCAATAAAGAAACCGAGGTCGTCCGCGACAGCCCGCCCGACAAGCTCTACAACGAGGGCGTCTATCTCCTCAACGAGAAGCACGACCCGAAAGAGGCGGCGAAGAAATTCGAAGAGGTCGACCGCCAGTCTCCGTATTCGGAATGGGCGCGCAAGGCGCTTCTGATGTCCGCCTACGCCTATTACAACTCCCGCCAGTACGACGAGGCGATCACCGCGGCGAAGCGCTACATCGCGCTGCATCCGAGCAGCCCCGACGCGGCTTACGCGATGTATCTCGTCGGCGCCTCGCACTACGACCAGATCCCGGACGTCAGCCGCGACCAGGGCCGCACCGAGAAGGCGATCGCGGCGCTCGAAGAGGTGACGCGCAAATTCCCCAACACCGAATATGCCTCCGCCGCCCGCAAGAAGATGGAGCTTGCCCGCGACCAGATCGCCGCCAAGGAGATGGACGTCGGCCGCTTCAATCAGAAGCAGAAGAACTTCATCGGCGCGATCAACCGCTTCAAGGTGGTCGTGACGCAGTACCAGACCACCCGCCACGTCGAGGAGGCGCTCTACCGCCTCGCCGAGTGCTACACGGCGCTCGGTATCCTCCCCGAGGCGCAGACCGCGGCCGCCGTGCTCGGGCACAATTTCCCGGACAGCGACTGGTACAAGGACGCCTACACCCTCGTGCGCGGCAGCGGCGTCGAGCCCACCGAGAACAAGGGCTCGTGGATGAGCAAGGCCTTCAAGAAGCTCGGCGTCGGCTGAGCCGAGCGCGTTCCGGCTCATTGCATCCACTGCGGTCATCGCCGGGCTCTCCCGGCGACCCCGATGACAAGGCACGGCCGTGCCCTATGATCGGGGTGGCCGGGACAAGCCGAGCCCTGACGATTTAGTTCGGAAACTGCGTACCTGCGGCCCTCCGCGCCGTCGATGCGCACCGGCCGCACCCAACACCTCAATGCGCGAGCTTGAGCGTGGCGACGCCCGCGACGATGAGCGCGACGCCGAGCCAGCGCCCGAGCGCGTTGGGATCGCCGAAGAACACGACGCCGATCAGGAACGTGCCCGCGGCCCCGATGCCGGTCCACACCGCGTAGGAGGTGCCGAGCGATATCTCCCTCTGCGCGAGGTAGAGCAGATATCCGCTGATGCCCATGGCGATGACCGCCACCACGATGCCGACGGCCGAGCCGCGGCTGTTCTCCGCCTGCTGCGCCCATTTGAGGCCGAGCGGCCAGCCGATCTCGAACAGGCCGGCGGCGATGAGGTAGGTCCAGGCAGTGCTCACGGCGGTATTCATGGAGCGCGCTCCTGACGGGGTCGGTGCAACCCCACAGCATGTTCGCAATCGCGGGACGGCCGGGTCGGCTCATGCCGGCGACCCCGATCATGTGGCACAGCGGTAAACGAAGTGAGCGCAGCGACGGCCTTGCAACGTCGGCAGCGTTACCGGAATCGCTCCGCGGCCGGCTGCGTGCGGCGCCTGCCGCGGCTTCCGCGCGGCCGCCGCCGCAGGGGCGAGCCCACAGGCTCCGCCGGCGTCGGAACGCCGCTGGACAGGCCGCGCCCCCTTTGCTACAGCACGCGGCCTGCGTCGACCGGTGATGGCGCGGGCCGTGGGGCCCTTCCCTGCGAGACATTCTGGTACGGCGCGTTCGTCACGCCCGTCCGGGCGCATAGCTCAGTTGGTAGAGCAGCTGACTCTTAATCAGCGGGTCCAAGGTTCGAGTCCTTGTGCGCCCACCACGTATCTCCCTGAAATGAAGAGAATTTAGGCTCGGCAGCGAGCCGGACCTCATTTGCCGGAAGGCCGAATAAGGGCAAATAATAAGGTCGGGCGGCGTGGGTCGCTCGCGCTTTCGGGCGGCTTCCAGGCCCGTGTCCGCGAAAGCTCGCTTCAAAAAACTTCATCGCAGAGGACGACTGCCTCTGAACCTTTTCGCTTCTCGGAACGACTAAGGATCAGACGCCCCAAAGGGGCGTGCTATTCGCGGCCAGGCCTCTCCTACCCCCCCACCCCCCCAGGGAGCGGCCTGGCTGCCTCTCTCCCCCACGAAACTTACCCCTCAGACGTTCGCCTGCGGCACGTCGCGAGACGGCGGTCCGATCGTCTTCGCCCCGGGCGGCTCGGGTCGCATTGACGGGGCAGCCTTCTTCGACACGCGGCACGGGACCCGGAGCCGGTGACCCGGCTCGCGCTATTCATCCGCGAATGCATATTGCAAGAGCGCGTACCGGTTCTCCCATTCCTCCTCGCCAAGGTACCCTTCGGCGACTTCAACCACCGCGTTCCTCGCGAGCGCGTAGTTGCATCGAAAAATCTCTTTCACATCGCGCCGATCGCCTAGAGACGCCCGTACGTCGCGATCGCTTGCCGTTAACCATCTCCATCACGGGGCGGCTCCGACTGAAGAACATTCAGTGAACATCCGTCAGAAGTGCTGTACGTTGGTCGGCCCAGATTCGACCCGCAGGAGAATCCACGTGGCCAAACTCGAAACCGACTACGCCAACCTCACGCGCATCTGCGAGTTCGCGCGCCGCCTGCACCAGCTCCACCGGCTCGGGGGCGAGGACGCGATCGACCGCGAGTTCGGCGCGGTGTGCCGCGCGATATGGGGTTTCACCCTCGACGACTTCACCGACGACGACCTGTCGGCGGAGGATCATGCCTGGCTCGATCAGCTCACCCAGGAGTGCGCGATCGACTTCGCCGCGGAGCAGGGCTACGACCTCAAGGACTACATCCACGGCGGCTGCGTCGCCGACTGGTGGGGCTTCACGTGGATGATCCTGGCTGAGGCGAGGGGCGTGCTGACGCCGGAGAAGCGGGCCGCCGCGTGGTGCCGGCACGGCGAGAGGACGTGGTGGGCGTAGTCGACATCGGCCGACACAATGATGGGCTGCAGCAAGTTGTGGCGCCGGCGCTGTCTTGGCGGCTCTCGGCCGCTTGCGCCGGCAGCACGCCCGGGCTGGCCCTGATCCCTTCGTTTGACCTCGGTAACGCCAACTCTGCCCGCGCAGCAGGACAAGTCCAATACGACCGTCCATAGGTGCCGGCGCCGAAGCGGCGCGAGGACTTTTCGCGCAGCGGGGGCTATCGTGTGAAGAATTGCATAGACGAGCGACTGTCTTGCAGGCGAACGTCCTGCCGTTCCAGCTACCAAATCGTTATGGGAATCAGCATGAACCGATTGAATGGCCTGTTGTGCGGCGTTGTGATCGCGGGCTTGTTCGGCTTCCTCGCGATCGGCCCCGCCGGGGCGGGCGAAGTCCTCTCCAGCCAGCAAATCCTCGATGCTTTGACCGCGGGCCCCAAGGGGCCGACCCCGGCCGACCGGCTGCGCACGCGCTCTCCGACCTTCGACAATCGCGATACCGTGGTCGCCAGCGCCCCAGCGATGCCGGCGATCGATCTCCAGGTCACTTTCGACTTCGACTCCGCGCAGATCACGCCGGAGGCCGAGGGGCAGCTGCGCGAGCTCGGCAAGGCGCTTACCGATCCCAAGCTCAAGGGCGCGGCGATCTCGATCAACGGCCACACCGACGGCAAAGGCAGCGATGCCTTCAACAAGCGGCTCTCCGAGCGCCGGGCTGCATCGATCAAGACCTATCTCGTCGACAACTTCGGGCTGACGGCGTCCAACCTGCGCGCGGTCGGCTACGGCAAGTCGCGGCTCAAGAACACCAGCGATCCCTTTGCTGCCGAAAACCGCCGCGTCGAAGTCGTGAACATGGTTGCGCAGCAGGCACAGCGCTAAGGCGCGAACGAGGCAGCTTCATCAAGGAGTGGCCGCGCTCAAGCGGACTTCGGGAAGCTTTTTCGACTGCTCCAGGCGAGGCATCGCCGCGGTTTCCGGCGACGGGCCTGAGCGGGCCGTAGCGTGCCGATCGCACGATCGGCCGCGGTGGAAGCTCGACCAGAAACGATATGCCGCGCACGATGCGCCGGAGACGTGCCGAGGATTGGACAGAACCGCGGATGGCCGCCGAGAAAGACAGGGGTCCTGTGGTCGGACCGTTGACGGTCGATGCGGCGATCCGCATCGGGCTCCTCGGACTTCTGCTCTATTGGGCGCTCAAAGTGGTCGGCCCGTTTGTGTCGATCGCGCTGTGGAGCGCCATCCTGACCGTCGCGCTCTACCCGCTCTACGAGTGGCTCGTCCGGCGGCTCCGCAGCCGCCGGCTGGCGGCGGTGGTGATCACCGTGCTCTGCCTGATGATCGTGGTCGGCCCCGTGACTTGGCTCGGCGTGGGCCTGATCGGCACCGTCGAATTCGTCGTGCGCGAATTGGACTCGAACGTTTCGCTCATTCCGATGCCCGCCAACTCCGTCAAGAGCTGGCCGCTGATCGGCGAGCAGGTGTATCAGCTGTGGGCCCTCGCCGCGACCGACATGAGGGCGATCCTGCTCGAGGCGGTGCCGTGGCTCAAGCCGTTCGGGGGCCGGCTTCTCAATTTCGCCGGAACCGCCGTGCTCGGCCTCGCCCAATTCGTCGCCGCGATCATCATCGCCGGCTTCCTCTACGCGCCCGGCCCCGAGCTCGCCCAGACGCTTCGCGGCCTGTTTCACCGCATCTTCGGCGAGCGCAGCGAAGAGATGCTCAGGCTCGCCGGAAGCACCATCCGCAACGTGTCGCGCGGCGTCGTCGGCATCGCAGTGGCGCAGTCCTTCCTCGGCGGGTTGGGCCTGCTCGCGGCGGGCATTCCCGCTGCCGGTTTCCTGACCTTCGTCGCGCTGGTGCTGGGGATCATCCAGATCGGACCGACGGTCCTGTTCGTTCCGATCGTGCTGTGGAGCTGGACGGAGCTCGAAACCGGGAGCGCCGTGATTTTCACCGCCTACATGGGCGCCGTCAGCCTCGTCGACAACGTCCTGCGGCCCCTGGTCCTCGCCCGCGGATTGGCGACGCCGATGCCGATCATCTTTGTCGGGGTCGTCGGCGGCACCATCGCATATGGAATCAGCGGCCTGTTTCTCGGGCCGATCGTTCTCGCCGTCGCCTGGGCGTTGCTGGTTGCGTGGATCGAGGAGGAGAGCGTCGGGCGCGGAGACACCAAGTCCGAGCCGTCCTGATCGATGCGGCATGAGACGAGCAGCTAGCGTCTCGCCGGCGACCAACCATAAGCCTTGGCGCAAGCGCCGCCCATCAGCATCGCTCGCTCGGTGTCGTCGAGGCGGTCGGTCCCGCGGAAAGGCTCGACCGCCTGTTCGTAATCGACGACCGCGAACGCCCGTGTCCAGTCCGTTCCCCACAAGCAACGATCGAGACCCCAGGCATCGAACACCCGGGCGAGCGGGTCCCAGATGTCCGGGAAGGGGAACGGCTCCCGGGACAGCGTGCAGGCGCCGCTCACCTTGATCACCGCGTTGGGGCGCCGGGCGAGCTCCAGCACCTTCGGGAGGTCGGCCCAGGGCTGCGGTGGGGCCGGCGGCACACGCGGCTGCAGGATGCCGAGATGGTCGATGATGAACCGCGCGTCGGGATGGCGATCGATCAGCGCGGTGCCGGCGTCGAGGTTGCCCCAGCACAGGATGTTGACCGGAAGGTCGTAGCGAACGGCCGCGCGCAGGATACGGTCGAAGTCCCGGGTCGGTCGGGTCGCGGTCGCGGTTCGGCTCCTTCGTCAGCATAATCCGGATTCCGACGGCGCCCGGCGTGCGCTTCCAGTCACCGACGACATCCGCCACTGCGGGATCGTCCGGGTCGACCGGTTTGACGATGGCAAATCGGCCGGGATGGGCCTTTTGCACCTCCACCGCATAGCTCGCGTCGTAGCGGTACATGGAAAAGGCCGAGATGAAGATCGCGCCGTCGACGCCGACCTTGTCCATCGCCGCCACCATCTCGTCACCGGTGACGTGAGCGGGCCAGTTCGGCACGCTGTGCCAAGGCCGCTTCGCGGTGTCGGCCTCGTAGGCGTGGACCTGGGAATCGATGATGGTCATTGGGAAGCTCGCCGCGTTTCTTAGAAATCGGGCTTCTCGGCGGTCGGCACCGGTTCGAGGCCGATGTTGAAATAATCGTCGTTGGCCGTCGCGCAGTCGGGTTCCGGCAGCGTGCCGTTCGGATTCACCACGCGGTGGCGGTTCCGGGTCCCCGACCAGGGCTGATAGAACGCGCCGGGGTCTTCGACCGTGAACGCGACTTCGAGCGTGTTGCCGCCGTCGATCAGCCGGAACCGCTCGACCACGTGCAGCTTGTCGGTGTGCGGCGTGCGGTAGGAATCCACGAAGGTCTTGTCGTTGAAGCCGATGGTGTCGACGACGAGGGTGTCGCCCTCGTAATGGCCGACCGATTCTCCGTACCAGGACGGTTTCGGATTGGCCGAATGCGGCACGTCGAGCCAGATGTGGCGCACGCGCCCGGTCAGGAACAGCACGACCTCCTTGGGTGTCTGGATGATATGCATCAGGCCGGGATTGAGATGGAAGGCGGGAACGCCGGTCTCCCAGCATCTCGCCTCGCGCGTCTCGCCGTTGCGGCCCCGCAGCACGAGCTCGTTCTGCTTGCTCAGCGCTTCCCTGACCCAGGGCATCAGATTCTTCGCCGCAGCGTTGTCGAGGTCCGCCACCCGGTAGGTCGGCGGGATCCGCATCTCCCTCGCCACCTCGTTGTTGACGTAAGGGTGGGCAGGGCCGTCGGTCACCGGACCGAGCCCGGTCGCCGGGTTGGTAAAATCGTTGAACGCGCGCGCAATCGCGTAATCGGGCGCCTTCGGCGCGACGAACCCGGCCCAGGCGACGCCGGGCGCCGAAAGATCGAGGTTCGGCGGCGCCCCCGTCGTCGGCGCGTCCGCTGCAAGCGCGGCAGGAAATGCGGCGGAGCCGACGCACAGGCGCCCAGCACGATCGCGCTGGCGAGCAGGCGGCGCGGGCGCGGCAGATCTGTCGTCATCGGCATCTCCGTTTCACGTCGGGCTGCGACGCTTCGGGCTGTGGCAACACAGGGATCAACGGACCTGCACGCCCTTCACCGCGGACAGATCGCGATGCGTGTCGTTGCAGGCGTAATCCTCGAGCCTCACATCGTTGCGCTCGTCATAGACGAAGCGCGCCTGCCAATCCCTCGCATACATCTCCGGATCGTGGATGGTAATGATGTCTTCGAGCTGGTTGCCGACTTTGCGGATGCGTTCGACGGTGCTCATTTCGTCGCTGTGGGGCAGCCCGGTCGCATCGAGGAAGGTCCGGTCGTTGAAGCCGATCGTTTCCACCACCAGCGTGTCGCCTTCCCAATGGCCGACCGAATGGCCGTTGTATTTGGGGTCGGTGATCGAGGCTCTCGAGCGTGGGCAACGGCTTGTCCATGACGATCGTGCGCACCTGATGATTCATCTCGTAGAGAAACGTCACCCGGTCCGCCGGCACCTGGAAGATTTCGAAGGGATAAGGCGTGGCGAGCACGCGCGGCAGGCCGTCGGGCACGCAGACGCGGCGCGCCTTGTCGACGATGGAGCCGTCCTTCAACCCCGTCCTGATTCATTTCATAGGCGGCCTTGCCCGCCGCATTGAGGGGCGGGTCGCCGCCGCCCAGGACCTGGATCGTCGGACTGTAGCTCGTCGCCCAATAGGTTCCGGAAATGTCCGGCGCGGCGCCCGCGGCGGCATAGGCTGCCGAATACGCCGCCATCGCCACCAGGGAAGTCGGGCCGATGCGGCACATGCGAACGAGTTTCAAAGGCGTGTTCTCTCCCGACGTGTCGGGCGTTTGTACTCCGCGGTTGCACGGAACCGCAACATGGCTGCGCGATGTGGACGCAGCCCTCGCTCGCTGTCGAACCCTGGGTTCGGCTTGCGGACCACTGCGCCCGGTCACGACCGGCAGACCACTTAAATCCGCGTTTGACACCTCGGGCGCCGGCTGGCACGGGGAGGCGGCCGGACTCGTCCCAACAGACAGGTCGAACTCATGCGCACCCGCATCTCCTGCGGCTGGCTGGTCGGACATGCCGACGGACACCACACGCTGTGGCGCAACGCCGAGCTCGTGTTCGAAGGCAACACGGTGCTGTACGTCGGCGAGCGCTTCGAGGGCGCGGTCGACCGCGAGATCGACGCCCGCGACAAGCTGGTCGCGCCGGGCTTCATCGACACCCACGTGCATTCCGGGCACCGCGCGTCGCACCGGCTGATCTCCGACATCGGGCGCGGCGACTATTTCGGCCAGCCGTTCCTGGAGATCAGCGTCGCCGCGCGAGGGCACGCGGGTCGGCGGCGATCCCCGCTACGTTCGCCCCGACGACAACGCGGCGAGCGAGGAGCTGCGGCTCAACGCCCAGTTCACGGTCGCCGAGCTCTTGCGCAACGGCATCACCACCTTCGTCGAGTTCGGGAGCCAGCTGCGCGTGCAGCAGGCGCTGCTCGACAGCGTGGGCGAGCTCGGCATCCGCGCCTATCTCGGGCCCGGCTTCGACAGTGGCCGCTGGATCGGCGGCGCCGGCGGCAAGCTCGTCCGCGTCGTCGACGAGGCGTCGGGCGAGCGGGAGTTCGCACTCGCGCTCGAATTCATCGAGCGCCACCAGGGTGCGCACGGCGATCGCGTGCGCGGCATCCTGGTGCCGCGCGAGATCGAGACCTGCACCGTGGCGCTGATGCGGAAGGCGGCCGAGGCCGCGCGCGAGCGCGACCTGCCGGCGGCGATCCATGCGGCCTACAACATCCACGAGGTGTTCGACATCATCCGCGAGCACCAGATGACGTCGGTCGAGCTGTTGCGCGAGGTCGGCCTGATGTCGGACCGCCTGTCGTCGTCGTCCTCCTCCTCTTCTCCTCCTCCCGCCTCCCTCATGCCTACATGCCTGAGCCTGATGGTGCCTGTAACCTGTACTCCTCCTCCTAGCTAGCCTAGGTAGGTAGCCTGCCTACCTAGGTAGCCTGCCTCCTCCTCCTCCTAGGCAGGTAGCCTGCTGGGTGTAGCTGATGGTGGCTCACTAGCTGGTGGCGTGTGTAGCCTGTAGGTAGCCTGCTGGCAGGCTGGCTGGCAGCAGCAGGCTCACAGGCTGGACATCACCGTCCTGCTGCTGCTGACGTCGCTGCTGCTCCGTCGCTGCTGCTGAGGTCGCTCGCTGCTGCTGCTGCTGCTGCTGCCTGCTGCTGCTGCTGGAGG
>CAWCCG010000029.1:0-85769 GCA_963793985.1 uncultured Alphaproteobacteria bacterium
CATGAAGACCCGCGTCCAGGAGCTGTTGCGGATCGGCGATCGCTGTACGCCAAGCGCGCTTCCCGCTGCTCACCTTGTGGCAGAGTTTCGCGGAGAACTTTCGATCCGATCCACGCCGACTTCACGCGCGTGCGCTATCGGTGCGAGTTTGCTCGTACTCTGATGACCGGCCGGCCCGTGCTCGCGCATCGCGAGCTCGCGAACGGCTCAGCTCGATCCTGCGGCCTGCGGCATGCCGTGGTTAAGCCGCAGACCGGCCGTCGACACGGTCAACAAGGATCAAGCCTAGGCCAGGAGTGGCTCGAAGTCGCCGGCAACGTCATGGGCGGCGTGTACGTATGACCGGCCTCGCAGTTCACCCGCGCCACCAAGGAGGGCGACGCCGACTACACCCTGCGTCCGGCCAATGCGTCATCGAGCCGCGGCTCAACCCGGCGCGCACCGGCATGCTGTACCGCACGCTGGCACCTGCGCGATTGCGTGTGGGCCGAGAACGCCGAACTGCGTGATCGACCAGTTTCACCGCAAGTGGAAGCTCGAGGCCCGCGCGCTGTGCCGGCTGTTTCCGCAGACCGTGCGCGCCGAGGTCGCCAAGAAGGCCGAGAAGGATCCCTTCACCGAGATCAACTACCGCGTCATCGTGCTGTCCCGCCGACGAATACGACCTCGTCGACAAGGACGGACGGACGATCGCACCGCGTACGCCGGCACGCATCCCTTCGTGCAAATCGTGATCGATGAGGATCACCAGACGATCCTCGAGGAAACGGCCCGGCCCGATCTCGGCTACGTCATCCCCGTTGGGTGACGATCGGCGGGTTCTCCCAATACGCCTATTCGCCGACCGCGATCATCGCGCTGCCGGATGGGCGCATGCTGCAGCAGATGACGCTGACCTTGATCGAGATCGGGCAGAAGATCGTCGATCCGCCGATGATCGCGGTCGGCGACGCCATCCAGGGCGGCACCAATCTTTACGCTGGCGCAATCAATTGGGTCGATCCTGATTACGACGAGCGCACCGGCGAGGTGCTGCGCCCTATCACCCTCAACGGCGAAGGTTTGCAGTGGGGCACCGAATACGAGGACAAGATCGAGCGCGTGCTCAATGAGGCGTTCTTCCTAAACGTGCTCAATCTGCCGGAATTCGACGGCAAGGCGATGACCGCCTACGAGGTCTCCGAGCGGATGAAGGAGTATATCCGCCGCGCGACGCCGCTGTTCGAGCCGGTCGACCTCGAGTACAACGGCCAGCTCTGCGCGGCGACCTTCGACATTCTCGACCGCCTGGGTGCGTTCGGCTCGGTGTGGGACCGGCCGGCGCCGCTGCGCGGCCAGCGCATCGAGTTCAAGTTCGCCAATCCGCTGGTGCAGGCCGAGGAAGAGGCGAAGACCATGAGTTTCACCCGCGCCTCGCAGCTACTCGGCGCTGCGATGCAGATCGATCCTGCGGTGCGCGCCGACTTCGATGTCGATGCCGCCTTCCGCGACGCCTTCGAAGGCACCGGCGCACCGGCAAAATGGCTCGTCGACAAGGACAAGGCCGACGAGGTCAAGGCGCAGGTTCGCGCCCAGCAGGCGGCGACGCAGCAGGCCGCCGACCTCGGCCAGGCCGGCGAACAGGCCGGCAAGATGGCCGACGCTGCAAAGGGGGTGGGCGAAGCAGCGTCCGCGCTCAAGGGCGCGGGGTTGGTTTAGCCGAGGACCCGCACGCAGGTCCGCCCTAACTCGCGCAGCGCGGATGTCAGGGCGGCGCATCGCCGCTAAATCTTCCGCATCTTCGTCCGCCCGCGACTCCTACTAGCGCTGGTCATCGCCGGGCTTGACCCGGCGATCCCGATAGCGAGGCACGGCTGTGCCCGATGTTCGGGATGGCCGAAGTCAAGCATGCGAACCGCGGGCATCCGCGCGTACGCCGCTCGTCCAATCTGACAAGGTCAGTCTCCCGATGAAACAACCGACTGCGGAAGACCTCGGCGGCGCGCCGGGGATTGCCGGCGCACGCCCGGTCGGCACCTATGATGTCGACGCCTATGCGCGCGGCGCGCACCAGATGGCCGCCGCCGGGACGCGCTTCGGCGAGGATGTCTCGCGCCTGGGCGAAGCGGAGGTCGAAGTTGCCGCCCGCCGTGCGCGCACCGAATTCAGTGCGGCCCACACTCAGGCAATCAGCGGCCTCATGGGCCTGCGCACCCAGCGCGTCGGCGATCCCGACTACAAAACGCTCAAGCAGCGCTGGATGGACGCCGCCGCCAAGATCGTCGACGGCCCCGCCGAGACGATCTCCGACGAGCAGACGCGGCTCCTCTATTACGACTCGCTCCATGTGCCGCTCATGCAGGAGGGGCGCAACGTCTCGCAGCAGGCCTTCCAGGGCGCCGCCGATGCCCACGCAGGTTACCGCGAACGGCAACTGCAGCATCTCGAAGGAAACCTCAGCACGGACCCCGACGACACGCTCTCGGCGGCCGCCATCGACAGTCTCCATTCGAGCATCGACGACGCGGTCGACAAGCGCTTCCTCACTCCGGATGACGCCTTGGCCGAGAAGAAGCGCGCCGCACTGCGTATCGCCGCCGCCAACTACCGCAAGCTGGCGACGGAGAACCCCGCGCGCGCCATCGACGAGCTGACCGCCGAAGAGAGCCCGCATCCGCTCGTGAAGCACTTCGCGGGCGACACCCGAGACGCCCTTCGTCACGCTTGCGCGGGACAATCTGACCGCGCGCGAGGTGGACGCCGAGCGCAATTCGGCGCTTGCCGCGAAGGCACAAGAGGCCACAGCCGATCAGGCGGAACAAACTTACGTTGATGAGGCGATCACCGGGACGCCCGATCTCGCCGGTCGCATCGCCAATGATGGCGCCCTCACACCGGAAAGCCGGAGCCGTCTGTTCCTCACGTTACGGCGCACCGCCCAGCCCGACCCACCGGCTGAGGTGTCGCGGCCGACCGCTGTGGCCCTCCTGGCCAGTGTCGGCCAAGACGATCCGGCGTCGATTCTCGATGCCTACAACAACGGCAAGCTCAGTGCGGTCGACTACCGGTCCGTCACCAAGCAGCTAACGCAGGTGGCCGGAACAGAGCCAACAGCTCCGTCAGATTCCTTGATTAGGGTCGGCGGCAATCGGGAGGACCTCGACCCCCGGGATTTCTTGGATTTTTTGGGCCCGGTGCGGACACTACAGTTCAATTCGCTTAGAACGCGAGTGCAGGAGATACAACCAAGAAACTATGTGCTCACAACACCGTCATTGCACAACCCAGGCGGCTATCCTACCCGCGACGAACTCGCTCAACTTGTCATTGCGCGCCGTGTGGCTGAATCTACTCAACCGCTCGAGGCTCGCGCCCATCAGATTCTGGGAGCTCCTCGACCCACGCGCCCAAAATCACAGAACCGTTGGAGTGATGCAAACGACGAAAGGCCTTTTCGTGGCTGGGAGCGGAAATACTGGCTTAACGTCTGTACAACTCCCTCAAAGGCAGCCTGGAGAAGTCTGGTTAGAAAGCGAGGGAGTTGACGCGGAGGTTGCTCTTCTCAAACGTGCCGACGGAGCCCCTCTGTACATCGCTGCCTCACGTCCATTCTGCCCAGAATGTCGAAAGTTCATTGAGGGCCAAGGGGGAGTAGTCACAAGTCCGTCCACCGCATACTTTCCCTTCAACACGCCTTCCCTATCCAATCCGCGAACGTGGGGTGTCAAATGAAGCTTGGGCTCGCGCTTCGTCATCAAGACTTGGACCGCCTGTCTTGCGACCTTAAGCTGGTATTATCTGCTGCCTGCGCACAGCGCCATTCGCAAGTTTACAACGCTTACGCGGCACGCACTGACGCTGGCGATGCCGCGCTCTTCAATCAGAGTCTTGACGCAATGTGGCGCGAAAGCATTGCGCCGCAGGTTTCAGACGGCGAGTTGAAGACACTGGACGATCGCGTCATGGTGCTCGTTCCGGACCCGCGCCGCACGCCTTTCGACATGTATGCAGCAAACGCCGAATACGCGGTGCTTGCGCTCGCCTATTGCATTGGAACCAGGCGCAGTGGAGATGCGTCCGACGTCATGCATTGTGCCGTTCAAGCGTTCAATTCTATCCATAACTTTTTGACGAGCCGAATTGAGCGGACTCCCCAGCTTGATTCAAACCATCCCCAATGGGCCGAGCACCTAACCACTCACCCGCTGATCCGTGCCGAAGTTTTCCGGCAGGAGAAAGACCTCCTTGACGTGCAGGGGGCAGTTCCTGAGACTGTCGCCCACCTGATTGACGAAATTCGGCGCCGGGCCGAGATCGACAGCCATTCGTTCTTACCCTCTGATGTTATGCGGACGACGCAGGCGTCTCGCCATTACGGAGACTGAGCCACCAGTTTGATGGTGCGCATGGCGCTGGCCACCAGACGGATCGACTTTACGATTCTGAGATGTGATTTGACGCGTGGGGTGAGGTGCTTGCGAGGCCGAATGAGACACTTTGTTTTGGTGCCGGAAGCGGGCGGCTGGGACGGCGTCTCGGTGGCGGATTGGAACGCGAATCCTCCCAAGATATACGAGTTGCGCTACGAATTCGACTATTGGTCGGACGACGCTTTGTTGGGATGGACCCTTGCTTTGATCGTAACTTCCGATCTCAAAGCTGCAATCCAGTCTGCGAGGCTGACCGGCATGAGCTTCGATAAGGTTGAGGTTTGGAAATCAGAACAGTTCAAGGAGCTTAATCCGGAGAAAAGACTTCCAGCGTTTGCCTGGATGAAGGTCGATGGCAAAGCCGGCGAAAATGACTTCGGAGCAACACCCGACTGGGACCTTGTGGTGTCAGAGCGAGCTCTCAAACTGCTACAGAGCTTTGGGATCCCGCACGCGAAGATCACGGGCTACGAGGAGTGACATTCGCGAGCGGTAGACTGCTCTTGCCTCCTCCATCAGCGCTGATACAAGTTCGTCCCGCCTTGTACCATCCTCCTAGCCCGCGAATATAACCTCCGCCGATGCCTTCTATGAAATCTGCGAGTGGCACTCGTCGCTGATGCGGCAGCGGCTATCGCTGGACGAAGAGGTGGCCGCCATCGAGGAGATGGCTTGCCGGTGAAACCGATCCCGACAAGCGGTACGAGCTGCGGTCTTGGCTGGCCGGACCGCTCGCCTGGGTCGGGAGGATCGACGAGGCTGAGGCCTTATACCTTGCCCTTCATGCGGAACGCCCGGACCCGCCCCGGAATTCTGATCTCTCTTGCCGAGAGCTTCCTCTACGCCGCCGAACAGCCGGAGATGGCGCTGCCGGTGATCGACCGGGCGATCGAGGTGGCCTTCCGCTCCGGCAATTTCCGCAGGAATGCGCTGGGCGTGACGGCCAGAATTGCGCTCGCGCTCAAGCGCTACGATCTCGTCGAGGAGGCGATGCGACTCATCCTGCCGCTCAAGACTGCGCGCGGCCATTGCGACTGTGGCATGGAGGACGACATTCTCGAGCGACTTCCACCTGGGACGATCGACGAGGAGGTGCGCCGCGAATATTCCGACCTGTGTCGCCGCTTCGAGGCGTGGGTTGCGGCCGGAAGGCCCCGTCTTGCACAGGATGAGCAAGCGCCCTCGCCGTAACCAATTTGGCCCATATCGTGGGTGGACGAATGACCAGTGACCGCAATCGCGCTCCCGCGCGCCGGCGCAAGTCGCAGCCGGATCATCCCTGGCAGTTTCCGAAGATCGACAGCGCTGACATCTTTGCCGTCCAGGCGCTCGCCAAAGGCATCGCCAATGAGGGCCAGCAGCAGCGCGCGTTCGATTACATCTTGCGCGTGCTGTGCGAGACCGACCGCATGACGTTCTGGCCCGGCGCCGAAGACGGCCGGCGCGCCACCGATTTTGCCGAAGGCAAGCGCTGGGTCGGCGTGCAGTTGCGAAGGATCGAAAAGCTGCGACCGCAGCATCCGGGTGCGGAGGCGGAGGCGGGCTGAGACAGGGCTGGCCATAGGCCAGGTTTCGCACGGGTCACCCACCCGTCGTCATTCCGGGGCGGTGCGCAGCACGGAACCCGGAATCGAGCTTCTTCTTTCGTCCTCCACTAAACTGAAGAGCGGATAGGTCTGGATGCCGGGTTCCGGCCGGCGGCCGGCTCCGGAATGACGCGGTGGCGTGCCGAATCCATCGCTGCTTTTGGCACCCACAGCCCACCGCGAATCCACGTCGCTTCAATCGCAAACCACGGAGAACTTCCATGCCTGCGCTCACCCAGGACAACGTATTGCTTTGGGACTTATGGCCGCCGGCTCGGGCTTGTCGGCGACGGCACGTTCAGCGCGGCGACCGGTCTTCTGGTCGACGGACAGCTCGTCGGCTCGAAGCGCGGCGCGGCGGTGTTCCAGCTGGCGGCCGGCAGCAATGGAGCGGGCAACGTAGCGTTTCCCGCAGCGGTCGATGGCGATGTCGTGCTGTTCGCGCTCGATCTCACCACGCCCGCCAATGTCACATCGAGCTTCGAATCCGTGATCTCGGTGGCGAACCAGATCAAGCAGACCTCGGCGGCGAATTTGTCGGGCAAGAACATCTTCTTCATCGTTGCGCCGGCGTCTTGAGCCCGCGACGACAAGGCGCGGCAGCGCGCACGATCTTCCTTAACGACAATCGAGTACCTGACATTGAGGCACCCATGCACCGCTACCGCGAATTCGGCCTTGTCAGCGACGCCGACGAGACGTTGCGCCGCGCCTTCCGGGACGGGTTGCGGCGCGCCGGGCTCTCACACGAGCAGTTTCTCGATGCGCTCGCATGGTATCGCGACCACACCCGCCCGGGCCTCGACGAGGCCGTGCTGAAGGAGGCCTTCGCCGAATTCGCGGCGCAGCGCCAATGGTCGCCGCAGCTCATGGAAAGCGCGGTCGCGCTCTACGAGACGATCCGCGACGATGACGCGCACGCGATCGCCGAGCCGCCGCCTTCGCCGGAGGCCGACCGCGCGACGGTCGCACGCGGAGACGAAGCGCTGCGGCGCGACCCCGCGAGCTATTGGCGCGACGCCGCGCTCCAGGATGCGGTGTTCGAGGCACGGGGGCGCCTCGAAGCGCCCGCTGGCGCCGCGGCTACGCCGGCTGCTCAGTCGAATGCCGCGCGCGAACGGGTTCGCGAGATCGAGGCGATGCTCCATGACAGCAGCGGCGCCGGTCAGCGACGGTATTGGTCCGATGCGGCGCTGCGCGAGGACTACGCGAAGGCCCTTGCGGAGGTGCACGTCGATGGCGGCGTGACAGCCGCGGAGCCTGCGGCGAGCCTGGCGGCCAGCGAAGATGTGCCCGTGCAAGCGGGCTGAAGTCCCCTTCCCGCTCTCAAACTCCACGCTTGAACCGGGTGACTACACGCGTCGCTCGGCATTCTGGATTCCGGGTTCCGGCCGTTGGCCGGCCCCGGAATGACGGGATTTTCATTGGGCGATCGTGCCACGCGCCGGGCGCGAGTGCCCACGTTCACCGGGCGCCGAAGGTTACATCATGGCAAACACTCCAGTGAAGGCGGTCAAGGAATTAGCAGAGACGACGCGGGCAGACGAGGCGCCGGTGCCGATTCCGCTGAGCGCGATGCAGGACGCGTCCTATGCGCGCAACCACTGGCGCGTCGTGTTCGACGGCGAGCGCACGCCTTACCGCGCGGTGCTTACCGACGTCGCGGTGTGGGGGCCGAACGAGCCAAAGCTTCGGGCCGGCGACATCGTCGAGGTGCTCGACGAGCAGTCGACCATGTTCGCCCTGCTCTATCTCGTCGAGCACGTGCCGGCGAAATCCATTCGCTTCGCCGAGCTGATCAAGGCGCCGCTCGGAGGGGTGGCCGTCGGTCGTGTGGAGGCGCGCGGTCATCACTATTTCCAGTGGCGGGGCCCTGCCAAGCGCTGGTGTGTCATCGGCCCCAACGGCGCGATGGTGCGCGAAGGCATCCTCACCAAGGAGGAGGCCGAGCGCGACGTGACTACGCGAAATACGCCGACCGGAATGGCGTTCGTCAGCCATCCGCGCATGTGATTTCGGAGAAAGAGCGCTCGAACGAGGTGATCCATGCTGAATATTGGTTCGATGGAGCGCCTCTTGCGGGCGCCTGAGATGGAAACGGGTGCGGCGGCTACGGACGCCGTCGCCGCAACCGCTCCCATGTCTGACTCCGTCGCGATCGGCGACAGCGGCGTCGCGCCCCCGCAGCCCACACCTGCAGAGCGCAGCGGCGATGGTGTGGAAAGGGCCGCGTTCCCCGACACCTGGCGCCACGAGATGGCGGCCGGCGACAAGGCTTTCCTCAAGACTTCTCGATCGGTTCGACAGCCCGGCTGCGCTCGCCAAAGCCTACAGGGAGCTCACCACGAAGCTCTCCGCGGGCGAACTGCGAGCAGTGCGGCCGCCCGCTGCCGACGCTACGCCGGAGCAGGTCGCGGCGTGGCGCACGGCGCGTGGTCTGCCGGATTCCACCGAAGCCTATCTCAGCGGCCTCGCACTGGGCGACGGCATGCTGGCTGGCGAGGCGAATCGGCCGCTGCTCGCCTCGTTTGCGGAAGCCGCGCTCGCCGGCAACTGGAGCGGCGAGCAGTACAGCCAGGCGGTCCGCTGGTATTTCGACGCGCAAGACCAGCTGCTCGCCGAGCGCCAGCGCGCCGACGGCGAATTCAAGCACGCCACGGCGCGTGAACTCAGCCGCGAATGGGGCAACGACTACGACGTCAACCGCAACACGGTGGTGCAATTCTGCGACCGGCACTTTGCGCAAGACCTCAAGATCGATCTTCTCAATGCGCGGCTCGCTGACGGCAGCCTGCTCGCCAATCACCCGAGCTTCAACCGGGCAATTCTCGCGGTGGCGCGAATTGTCGACCCACGCGGCACGCTCCTTCCCAACACCTCGGGGGCCGGAGTGTCGAGCGTCGAGAGCCGCATCGCCGAGATCGAGGGCAAGTACATGCGCGCAACCCACGGCTCCGACTCGTGGAAGACGTACTGGACCGGGGAATCCGGGGCGCGGATGCAGCAGGAGTATCGCGGCCTCCTCTCCGCGCGCGAGCAGGCGCGGGGAGCGCGCAGTTAATTCACATTTCCTGCCATGAAGTGGTCATAGCCGGGCTTGTCCCGGTCACCCCGATCATATGGCACGGCCGTGCCCGGTTATCGGGGTCGCCGGGACAAGCCCGGCGATGACGCCAGGTGTGTTTGTCGGATCCGGGCCGAGAGCGGGACTCCGTTGCGAATCACTGCGCGCTGCGCCGTGCCGCTGTGCCGCGCACCGTGCGTTTGAGCGAGGTCAGCGGGCGGTTCGCCTTGCCGGTCTTGAGGGCCATCTCGATGTCGCGCAGATGCTTGCGGGTCGCGACCAGCGCATCGGCCTCGATGGCGCGGTAGCGCTCGACGAGCTTCTCGCCGAACGGCGTCAGCACAGCGCCGCCGCCATGCGCTCCGCCGGGCTGCGCCTCTATCACGGGATCGCGAAAACAGTTGTTCATGTCGTCGACTAGCAGCCAGGCGCGCCGATAGGACATGCCGAGCTTGCGGCCGGCCTGGGAGATCGACCCGGTCTTCGCGATCGCTTCGAGGAGGCGGATCTTGCCCGGGCCCAGCGCACGGCCGCTCCCCAGGTCGACCCGCAATGTCAGCTTCGGCGTTTCCATCTCGGCGAATCTCGGCGGCGAACACAGCGACCATATCATGCGCGGCCCGCGAAGAGCACGCAACAGCCGCATCACCTGATGTTGAAGCGCACGGGAACGACGAAGGAAAGCCCCCGGTCCGGGCATGTTGCCGGGAGGCTTGGGCATCGGCTGGGCGCGGGACAGCATGTCGAGTGTTTCCTGGTCGAGCGCGGGCGAGCCCGAGCTTTGCACGATCGAGCTGCGCAGCAGGTGCCCATCGCGATCGATGGTGAAGGCGACCGTCGCGATGCCCTGGTCGTGATGCGCGCGCGCCGCCGCCGGATAGCGCTTGAAGCGCTCGAGATGGGCGGCGAGCGCGCTCTGCCAGCGGATCATCGCCGCGGGCGTTTTCACCTCGGCGCCCGGCGTCGGCGGCGCGGCGGTGGACGGCGGCAGCTCGACGGACGGCGTCGCAGTCGCCTCCCGCTGTTCGACTGGCGGCTGCGGCTTGGGCGGCTCCGGTTCGGGAAGCGCGACCTCAGCCATCTCTTCCGGCGGCTTGGTCTCCTCCTTCGGCGGCGGCGTGGGCTCGGTCTCCATTTCGGGCGGGCCCGGGGCGAGATCGCTGGGCGGCGCCGTGGGCGCGGCCGTTATCTCCGGAAGCTCGAGCATGACGACGGGCGCGCCGGCCTCGAAATCCGAGGGCTGAAGCGATCGCACGAAACTCAGGGCCGCCATGCCGTGGAGGCCCGCGACGAGCAGGAAACACACCGCCCACCGCACCGTCTCGGTGCGATCAAACCCGAACAGCCCGCCGAGGACGCTCGCGCCGCGCCCCGCCGCTTGCGATGCCGAGCCCACGGCCGCTACTCCGCGGCCGGCGCGGCCGCCGGATAGCGCTGCACGAGATCGCGGCTCACCAGCGTCATGATCTCGACGCTGGTGTCGGCATAGAGCGCGCGATATTGCGCAATCGAGCGCGAGAACATGTTGTAGATCACGACCGCCGGGATCGCCGCCGCGAGGCCGAACGCGGTGGCGAGCAAGGCCTCGGCGATGCCCGGCGCCACCACCGCGAGATTGGTCGTGTGCAGCTTCGAGATGCCGATGAAGCTGTTCATGATGCCCCACACCGTGCCGAACAGGCCGACGAAGGGCGCCGTCGCTCCGATGGTGGCGAGAATGCTGGTGCCGCGCAGCATCTGCCGGCCGACACCGGCCTCGATCCGCTCGAACCGCGCGGCGATACGTTCCTTGATGCCTGCGGCGTCACGCCGGTCCGGCGATCGGCGCAGCTCGCCTTCGACCGCGAAGATCAGCCGCGCGACCTGCGGGCTCGCCTGGCTCGCGGGCTGCGCAGCCTCGCCGAGCGAGCGCGCCGTCTCCAGCACCTCGTGGGCGCGGGCGAGCCTGCGGCGCGCGGCGAAGAGCTCGAGCGTCTTGGCGAGCCAGATGGTCCAAGTCAGCACCGAAGCGAAGACGAGACCGATCATCACCGCCTTCACGATGATGTCGGCCGCCATGAACATGCCCCACGGCGTGAGGTCACGCGGCAGTAGCGCCGGCGCGATGTCCATCGGCGGCACGTCCGGTTGCGCTTGAGGCGGAGTACCGGCAACCGGCGGCACGGCAGATGGTGCGGGCGTCGAAATCGTTGGCGGAGCCGCTGACTCTGCGGCGCTCTGCGCCTGGACGTGAGCGATCGGACCGAGCAATGCGCAACAGACCGACGCGGTGACGAGCGCATACGCAAGGTTACGCGGGAACACCAAACGACTCCTCGACCGAAGTCCACAAAGTTTCTTACACATCTCGCTCATCACCATGTGCATTCCAGAATTGACGCCCCCCTCTTTGTTGGCGGTTTCTGACCGCCATCTCGCGCAGGCTGAGTGGCGCGCTGCGGCTTCCAACGCGCTGCTTTCGTAAGATTGGGGAACTGCCGACGCGCTAGAACCAGCCCGGATGCCAATCCACCCCCACCTTGAACGTCGAGACATGAGAATTGACGGTCGCCCCGACGACACCGAGCGGCACGAAGCTGCTGCCGAAATCGAGATAGTTGTATTCGACCTTGGCGGACCAGCCCGGATAGAACATCCATTCCGCGCCGCCGCCGGCGACGTAACCCGAGCGGGTCAGATTGGCGGAGCCGCCAGCGAACGGTCCGGTGACCGCGAGGCTGTAGTCAGCGTTCATCCATGCGCCGCCGCCCTTGGCGTAGAGCATGTAGTTGCCGATGACATAACCCAAGCGACCGGCGGCAGTGCCGTACCAATTCTGGTTGCTGTTGAAGATGCCGCTGGCGGTGGCGCCCGTCGCCGTCGTGCGTTATGAAATTGTAGTTACCGCTCGCTGCCGACCAGGACATGTCGGCCTCGGCGCCGACGAGAAAGCTCGGCGAGAACTGATAGTTGTAGCCGGCCTGCACGCCGCCGAGAAAACCGCTCGGATTTGTCGAATAGGTCACCGGCGTTCCGATTGCCGGGTTGGTCGCATCTTCTCCGCCGAACGCGCCGCCGGCATGTCCGCCGATGTAAACGCCGGTCCAGACGTAGATCGGCGCCTTGAAGCTCGGAGCGAGATCGGCCGCCAAGGCCGGCGCAACCAGCACGCTAAGAGCAATGCCAGATAAAAGAAGGTTTCTCATATCCGTTCCCCCTCAGTAGCCGATCAGGTAGTTGAGAGCGACGCGCGCAATGTTGTCGCGCTCGCGTATCGTGCTCGTCAGCGTGCTCGTATTGCCCGGATAGGTGTACGAGATCGTATTGCTGAAGCGGCCGAACTCGACGTAGAGATACTCGCCCCGCAGGGTCCAGGCCGGTGCAAATCTCCACTCCGCGCCAGCGCCTGCCGCGAAGCCCGCCGACGTGTTGGAGCTTTGGTGGGCCGTGCCGGCCTCGCTGCTGCATGGCGGAGTCCAAGCCGGGCACGCCGCGGCGGCACCGAGCTTGTTCTCGCCGTAAGCGAGGCCGCCGGTCCCGTAGAACATCAGGCCCGGAAACCAGAGGTAGCCGACCCGGGCGCGCAGCGTGCCGAGCCAGTCGAGCTCGCGCGTGTAGGTGGTGGTGATCGGGGGAATTGGCACTGCGCCGAGGAAGGCGAAAGCGTTGCTGCCCTTGGCATTGGTGCCCTGGAAGTCAGCTTCGATGCCGACCACCCAGGTCGGGGCGACCTGCCAGTTGTAGCCGACTTGGCCGCCGCCGATCACGCCGGTCTCGTTCAGGTTGACAATGCCGGGTAGGCCGCCGGCGAGCAGCGCGGTGCCGAACCCACCGGTGCCGCTGTCGGTCCCGAGATTGGTGACGGCATCGGTCGAGCCCGCCCAGCCGACGTTGCCGCCGACATAGAAACCCGTCCAGCTCGGCGACGGCGGAAGGATGGGACGAGGAGCCATGTCGGCGGCGAAGGCGGAGGTGGCCAGCGCGCCCAGTGCCAATCCGGCAAGAAGAAGCTTTCTCATGTGAGTGACCTTTCTAAGAGCGCACATCAGAGTTTCTGCGAGATGCCGGCGTAGTAGCCGCGCCGCGGACCGAATTGCGGCGCGAACACGCCGATGCCGCTACCCTCGCGGATGTTGTAGATCCGGTCGAAGATGTTGACGACGTCGAAGCGACCTTCGATCGGCTTGTCGAACAGACCATGCGCCCAGATTTCGCGTTTGAGGCCGAAATTGAACACCGTGTATGCGGGAACATGGTCGGTATTGAAGTCGCCCGCTCGCAGACCGCTGCCGTAAATCATGTTCAGGCTCGCACGGGTGCCGTCCGAGAACAGGTAAGACAAACCGGCGTTGGCGGTCAGCAGTTGCGAGTGGTCGGTGTTGATCCAGTGGGTGGCGAGGTATGCGAGCTCATCGGGCGCGAACAGGCTCTGGTTGGAGACGACCGTGTTCGCGGTCTCGCGACCCCAGGAGAAATTACCGTAGGCGGTGAATGGGCCCTGGACGAATTTCGCCTTCCATTCGACGCCCCACACCTCGGCCTTGTCGTAGTTGAACGCCGTGAGGATGTAGGCGGCGCCGAACTGCCCGTCGTCGAGGAGGTCCTTCGCCCTCTTGTAGTAGCCGTCCATGCCGACCTCGAGGCTCGGACAGTTGAGCGCCGGCACCAAGGCCAACGGCTCCTTGCTCAGGACTGCTCCTGATGCGGTCGCGGGGCACGGCGGTAGCAGCTGCTGGCTGATGCCGGCATCGACCACCTGCGAGCGCTCCGGTAGGATCGGGTTTTGCGCGAACGACGGCGGCGCCCCTGTGGTGTTCGCGTACAGGGCTGGGTTCGCCTGGGCTTCGAGGGTCAGGAGTGGCGGCGTGAAAGTACTGCGCATAACCCCAGTGCAGCGTGGTGCCCGGGATGGGCGTATAGACGAAGTTCGCACGCGGGCTGAGCTGGTGCTTGTCGACGTACTGCCACATCTGGTCGAAGCGGGCCCCGTAGTTCATCACGCAGATTCGGCGTGATGTGCCACTCGTCCTGCAGATAGACGCCGGCGAGATAGCCGGTCTTGGTGCTCGGATCGGCGAAACTGAAGGGGCCGCCGGTCGCGTTGCCGTCGGCGTCGCAGCACGGTTCGACCGTCGCGATGGTGCGGACCATGGCCTGCTCTACGCTCGAAGTGAACCCGAAACGGAGGGTGTGCGCATCGTTGACCTTGTAGGCGTTGTCCCCCTGCAGGCCGTTCATGAACGAGCGTGCGGACGATGTTCGAGGCAACACCGTTGAAGAGGATGTCGCCGTAGAGATCGGGCACGAACAGCAGGCTGTTGTATCGCGAGAAGTAGGCGAGCTGCATGTCGATGTCGCCGAGCGACTTTTGCCAGGCGAGCACGCCATAGGCGCTCTTCTCGTATTGCACCTGGTTGATCTTGGCGGAATCGCCGCCGTCGGCAGGCGCGCCGAAGATCGGAAACAGGCCCGGAAACACCTGCTGGCCCGGATTGGTCGGGATTTGATATTTGATGGTCTGGGCGCCGGTGATCGTGCTGATGCGCGTCGACTCGTCGAGGAAGGTCGAGGTGTAGCCGAAGAAGCCGCCGCGCGTATTGAAATCATGGAGCGCGGTGGCGTTCGGGGTCGGGTTCTCGAGGCCGAGAAAATTCTGGAATTCACGGGCCGCGAAGAAATACTCGGTGTTGCCGACCTTACCGCCGTATTCGAAGGTCGGCGTGATCGTGCCGTTGCTGCCGCCATAGACGCCGACCGAACCGCTGTTCGGATTGGTGGTGAAATCCTTCGACGTGATGTCGAGGATCGCGGTGTTGTGCAGTCCGTATTGCGCCGGTAGCGCACCGGTGATGAGCGCCATCCTGCCGATGAAGCTCGTCTCGAGGAACTGACCGAAGCCGGACACGCCGTCGGGCAGGATGATGCCGTTGATGCGGAACTGCACGTTGGCGTGCTCGTTGCGCACGTGGTAGTCGCCTGACGATGTGGAGTCCTGAGAGACGCCGGGAAACTGCGTCACCAGAATATCGCTGACCGACTGGTTGGCTCCGCCCGGCGCGTTGCTGATGTCCTGGTGCGAGACCGTCGTGACGTCGGTTCCCGTTTTCGGCGAGAGATTGTCGCGGACCTGGTTGGCCTTCTCGACCTGCTGCGTAAAGGCGCGCGTGGCGGCGGCTTCCCGGGCCGCAGCAATCTGCGCGGCCGTCTGCGCAGGGGCGGCCGTCTGGACCGGTGCAGTCCGTGCAGGTGCAGCGGGCGCAGTCCGCACCGGCGCTGGCGTACCTCCTTCTGCCGCGGGGCAGTCGTCGCCGGTTTCGCCGGTGCGCTCGGCGTTTCCTTCGGAGCGGTCACCGTGATCTGCGGTATGCGTGTTGCGTCAGCGGGTGCTCGGCGTTGTGCTTGGTTGCGTTTGCGGTGCGGACGGCGCCGCTGGCGCACTGTCCGGCGATACGGGCGGTGGTGCGTTCGGTTCCTGAGCGATTGCCGCGTTCCACGCCGCGATCATGGTGATCGCAGACACGCCGAGACGCATGCGCGTACGAAAAGACGGATTCATTTTCAAAGCCCCTGGATTTGCTGGATGATCCGCGCGATCGAAATCGCGCGACGCGAGGGCGAAATTCGCCCGTTGCCGTGAGCTTCCAGCGCCGCCCGATTGTCAGGGTGGCGCGGTCAACTCAGGTCATCGCGTCAGGCAGCAGGGGGACCGCGGGCGTCGAAATGGACGTGAATGGTCGATGCGGTCCGCGTCTCCGCAAAGAACCAGATCAATCTCTCGGAACATGCCGTCCCGAGTAGAAATAAAAGGACGATCGGAAGAACGATCGCTGCAGCCAAGCTGATGTTGGCGCAGATGGCGCAGAAATCGTCGCCGAGGCTGTCCGGACTTTTCTCGCGCGGCGAAGCCGGCAAATCGGCCAGCGCCACTTTGCCCGTAGGCGCGGCAACCGCCGATCCGACAGCGGCCGCAATCACCCGACCGGTTGAAAAGCCCGCTGTGCGATCCAGATGGACATGGCCGAACGACAGAACGAATTGACAGGCGAGCGCAAGCAGCGCCACCGACGTCAACCCGAAACTGTGCGACCGGAACCAACGCATGGGCGAACGGACCCGCTCTCTGTTGGCAAGAGCCTAGCAAAGCAATTCACACGCGAGAACCCCTCGCATTAACGAATCCTAAACTCGTGTGTCGGTGCGGTAACACCGCTTCTACGGTTTTCGCGTATGGCTCGCTCTATCGTGTCAAAGGTCGGACCGTGCGTCTCAACACAGCCGCACCTTCGTCCAACCTTTCGCGGTCGGCGCCCAGCGTCGGCAACTGACGCCGGAGATGTAGGTTGGCGCGGCGTAGCCACCGGCGCCTCGCCATCCCCAACCGTTGCCGACCCAACCTTTGCCGCCGCCGGGGCCGACGTATCCCCAGCCAGGCCCGTGCCATCCCCACCATGCCGGACCGAGCGGGCCGGACACTCCTGCCCGCGCTTGGAAGGTTGCGGTGGCTTGGGCTGACCCTGCGACGCATGCAGCGACGATTGCGGTGGCTATGAGCAAAGGCAAACGATGGGTCATCTCTCACCTTGATCGTTTCGAACTCCAAGTCGGTTCGTGGCCGGTCGTGACCGGCCATCTCCGAGCGAACCATCTCTTCGCGCCGCATTCAGCGACGGCCGCGATCATACTTCCAAGCGACATAGGCGGCGGCGGCGAGGACGATACCGAACGCGAGCCACTCAGGCCGGAAACACGGACCGGGATAGGGACACGTCTGACCGAGCCAATTCGTGCCGAAGGTCTGCACGGCACTTGCCAGAAAGAGGATGGCGAGCCCCATCACGAAAAGGACAGTACTCCTCATCGAAGACTCCAACGCCTGAATTTGACGGGATGCGCGATCGGGCGTTCCGAATTCGGCGGCTCTCACGCGTCGTCGAAGGCGTGCGGGCCTGGCTCAATGGCCGGCGTCGCGTCCGCATAGGAACGGCGCATGGAGGCGATGAACTCGGCGATGCAGCCGTTCAGCGCGGTGGGTCAGGCGTGGGGAGGACCGCGGGCGTCAAAATAGAAATGGTCACGTGGCGATGCCGGCGTCGCCGTCAGCGGCCAATGCGCTCGCTCATTGGGCGAGATTGCCGGAATGATCGCGGGCGGCGCCGGCAATACCAGCGCATTCGCGAGATTGATATTACTGCAGAGTGCGCAGAAATCCTGCGTCAGGCCGGACGGCGCCTTTTGCCGTGGCGACGCCGGACCGCCGACCGCATTGCTCGGGGCGCCGGCGGAAATCGCCGCTGTGTCGGCGACGCCGATGCCGGTCAGATGAACATGGCCGAAGGTGAATACGAACTGGCAGGCCAGTGCGAACAAGCGCCAGCCAAGCATCTCTACCGGCGTTCGATCTGAACCACCTCATCGATCGCGGCCCTGCGTCAGACGATGCGCGAGCATAGCACACCGCGCCGCCGCGTGAAGCGGATTGCGAACGGCGTGCTCGCGCCCTCCGTCAGCGGCGCGATGCGATCGGACCGAATTTCACAGCTGCCTGCCGTTCACCCGACGGCACGGCTTCTCTTTCCCGCGCGACCGGACAACCCGCGTGGCTGCGCATCGCAGCCGCCGCGGTCCCGGCCGGCGCTCTTCACCGCCGACGGGACGCCCTTCGCGCGATCGCCGCAGCGCCGCTTGCATGCCGACGGCATGCGAAGCGGACAACCTGCGGCCCGCGGCGAAGACAACCTGAACGGAGGCACATCCTAAGAATCCGAAGGACTGGACCCATGGCCGACTCGGCATTCCAAATCCAGTACCGCCAGGAGTTCATCGCGCAGTTCGAGCAGGGTGTGAGTTGGCTCCGCACCGTGTGCACGACCGAAGCGGTGATCAAAGGCAACCAGGCGATGTTCCTGGTCGCCGGCTCCGGCGGCGCTACCGCCGTCACGCGCGGGCTCAACGGCAACATTCCGCCGCGCGTCGACTCGCTCACCCAGGTGCCCGCCACTCTCATCGAGTGGCACGACAAGCCGCAGCGCACCGAGTTCAACATCTTCGCCAGCCAGGGCGACGGCCGCCGCATCATGCAGATGTCGACGGTCAAGGTGATGAACCGCAAGGTCGACCAGGACATCCTGGCGATGCTGGCGGGCGCCTCGAACACGCTCGGCTCGGCGCAGGCGATGACACTCGCGCTCGCGACCCGGGCGCTCGCCCATCTCGACCTGCAGGACGTCGACACCACCGAGGAAGACAACATGTTCTTCGTCGGTTCGCCGGCGATGCGCGCCTACCTCATGCAGATCCCCGAATTCCAGAAGGCGGAATACGTCGAGATCACCCCGCTCACCGGCCCGGCGCGGCGGTTCCGCCGCTGGGCCGGCTTCAACTGGATCTTCCATCCCCACCTGCCCGGCGTCGGCACCTCGAGCGAGCAGTGCTTCGCCTTCCACCGCAACGCGGTCGGACACGCGGTCAACACCGGCGAGATGGACGTCCGCGCCGGCTACAACGAGGAGAACGCCTACTACTGGGCGCGCTCCTCGATCTTCATGGGCAGCGCCCTGCTGCAGAACTCCGGCGTCGTGATCGTCAATCACGACGGCTCGAAGTACACCTGAGGAGAGAGCGACATGGCATACACCACGAATACGCTCTCCTATCTCGGCGGCGGACCGGTCGAGGGCGCCTGGAAGGAATGGGTCTACATCACCTCCGATTCCATCCAGGCTGTGCTCGGCGCCGGCTACATTGCCGACGCTGCGCTTGCGACCGGCGGCAAAGGCATGAGCGTGGGCGATCTCGTCTACGTCATTAGCCAGAGCCTGCCCGGCGCCTTCGCCCTGCAGGTGGCGGCGATCTCCGGCGGTGCCGCGACCCTCGCTGTTCCCACCAACGCGCCGGGCGAGACGACGCTGTTCGGCGGCTCTGCGCAGGGAACGCCGCTCGCGGTGTTCTCCGAGGAGGGCAACCTCTATCGCAACATCGGCAACCCGATCGCCGGCAACGGAGCCGACGCCACCGATGACATCCTCGCCGGAGTCGTGATCCCGGCGGGTGCCTTCGACGTGGCCGGCCGCGGTCTCTGCATCACCGCGCAAGGCGTCACCGGCGCCACCACCAACAACAAGCGCTTCAAGCTGTGGGTGAACCCGACCATGTCGGGCCAGACCGCGACCAACGGCGTGATCTCCGGCGGCACGGTGAGCGCCGGCACGACGATCTGCGACAGCGGCGCGTGGGTGAACGGCACCACGCCGAACAACGCGACAGGCTGGTCCGCCCAGGCCAACCTGTTCAAGTACGGCGCCGCCGGCTCCAACACCCAGTACGCCCAAGGCACGCCGATCCTCGGCACCCTGCACGGCGGCATCCTCGCACCGGTGTTTCTCACCCTGACGGAAAGCGCTGCGATCACCGTCGTGGTGACCGGCGCCTCCTACACCACCAGCGCGGCGAACGACGTCAAGCTCGACTTCTTCGAAGTCAATGCGATGAACTAGTGCCGCACGGCACGTTCGTCCTGGCCGGCGGCGCGATCCGCCGGCCTTCGCATTTTCCGTGAGCCGAGGACCTGACCCATGGTGCTTCAGACCCAGGCCGGCATCGATGCCGAAATCAACACCAAGCTGCCGAGCAACGACACCGGCGCCGTGACCGCGGCCGCGCTGCGCCAGGTGCTTCACGACATGAACGCAGCGACGTTTCAGATCGCGGCGTCGCAGGGTCTCATCAATTCGGTGTTTCGTTACGGCGCGGCGGGCGACGGCACGACCGACGACGCCAGCGCGTTCAACGCGGCGCTCGCAGCCAACGGATACGTGATCGCCCCACCCGCGAGCTACGCCATCGCGGGAGCCGCAATCGCGATCCCGTCCGGCGGAACGCTTGAAACCTACCCGGGCGCAGGAATGACCTACAGCGGGCCCGGCACGTTGCTGATCGCGCCGGGCGGCGCATTCATCACCAAAGGGTACGGCGACCAGCATGACGGGTGGCTGTGGGCGAGGTCGACCTCGGGAGCCCGTTCGTTCACCCAGGACCCGCTCGGAATGCTCGGACGCACCGGCAGCTTCAACTTCGCCTTCGTCAACGCGGCCGACAACGGGCAGACCTTCGGCATCGTCAACAATCTCGTGAGCTTCCAGCAATTCGGCGGAACGGCAGTCACCGGCTCGCGCGAGGCACTGCTCGGATATCTCTTATCAGACGGCGGCGACGAGCGCCTCGAACACCTTCCGCGACTATGTCGGCGGCGTTTTCATCGCCGAAACCGCAAGCGGCGACGGCGGCACGCTCGGCGCCGAGCAGGGCGCGTATTTCGGCGGCAATTCGCAATCCCGGCTCAACGCGGGCGCCTCTCACATTCTCAATGCGACCGCTCACGAGTTCGACGTCTACAACGCGCCCGGATGCTCGCTCAAATGGAACTGGGGCATCAATATCGTTTCGTTCAACGCGGTGCAGGGCTCGTCGAACGACGCCGCGATCGTGATCTATTCCGGCAATCTCGCTCCGAGCAATGGTAACAACTACGGCCCCGGCGTCGGCTTTCACAACGGCCTATGCTTCGCCGAGATCGACTCGACTGGGCGCCCGCCGGTCGACTCCGGCGCGACGCTGATCGGCGCGCATCTCGAGACGCTGAGCTCGTTCGCCGCCGCCAACGGCGTCGATCTGCGTAACTTCACCTTCTCGAACCTCGCTTTCGCGAGCCCCGGCTTCTACGTCGATCCGTTCGGCAACGTCGTCACCAACGTCGTCGGGGGTTATCCCGGCGGGACCTATCTCACCCTGCAGAGCACGCCGACGGTGTCGTCCAAGATCCTGCTCGGCAACAGCTCCGATCCGACGATCTACGTCCGCGCCGCTACCACGCGGTTCCAGGATCCGACCGGCACGACGAACCTCGCGCAGATCGTCAATGGCACGGGCATCACGTTCTTTACGCCGCTCCTCAGTCCGCCGATCTCCGGCATCGCCACGATCACCGGAGACTTGCTTGGCGCTCCCGGGCCGAACCCATCGGCAGACGGCTTGGTCCTGCAGAACACGTCGGCCGCGACAGTGTCACAGCAGCAGGCGAGCCCGAACATCCATCTGATCGGACAGGGATGGTCGACCACATCAGGTACGTCGCAACAGCTCGACTGGGTGATCAACACCCTGCCCGTCGCCGGCGCCTCGCCGACCAACTCGCTCAATTTCAACTGGCAGCTCAACGGCACCGGCTTCACCAATGCGATGCGGATCACCACCGGTGGCCAGCTCGTATTGACCGGTACCTCGCTCCCGCTGCTCTTGGTGCAGTCGACCGGCGCCGTCCCCGCCTTCGTCAGTATCAACGACAACGGCGGCGGCAACCAGGCAGGCTTCCAGCTGCTCGATGCCGGTGCTTCGCAGTGGCAGTTCATCAAGCAGGTCAACAACGCCTTCCTGATCTACGACGCGATCGGCGCCACCACGGTGCTGACGGCGAACGTCAACAACGGCACGTTCAATCTACACGCCGGCGAACACGCTCTTCCTCAATCCGTCTGGCTCGCACGGCGTCGTCGTCGGCTCCGCCGCTGATCCCGGCGCGGCGGGAAGCCTCACCGTTTCGGCCTCGCTCCTCGTCGGTTCGCCGACCGGGGGTGCACTCGGCGCCGGCAAGATCAACGTGTCGGGCGGCATCTACCTCAACAACTCCGCCTACACCAATCCAGACTACGTGTTCGAGCATCACTTTACCGGAAAGATCGAGAAATACGCCGACCGGCCGCGCGCCAAGGACTATCGCGGGCGGCTCGCGATCGACGAGCTCGAACGTCATGTCGCGGCACATCTGCGCTTTCCCGGCATCGGCGACGAGCCGGCCGACATTTTCGAACGCGGCGACATCGCGCTCGAGAAGCTCGAGGAGCAGGCACTCTATCTGTTCGAGTTGAACGCGCGGATCGGTCGCCTGGAGCGGATCGCGAACGGACGCGGATGAGCCTGCGCGCGCCGCATCCGCCGCATCCACCGCGCGTGCGGACCACGACCGAGCCTCTTCTGGCTCCCGGTCACATGCAGCTTTCATCGGTACGGAGGACCTCATGATCGACTTCACGGTAGCCCTCAGCGATTTCGACGGCGTCGCCATCAGTGATGGCGGCGATGCCAAGGCCCCCTTCACGCTCGGCGGCGCCGCGGTGCGCGCGCTGGTCATCTCCTACGAAGACGAGCGCAATCTCTCGCCGGAGGAGAAATTCAAGCGCGGCGAGCTCGCCAGCCGCATTCACGGCGCGACCTCGCTCAGCCTCAAGGCCGAGGACGTCACGCTGCTCAAGAAGCTGATCGGAAAGGCCTACGGGCCGCTCATCGTGTTCCGGGCCTGGCCGCTGCTCGATGCGGCCGAAGCGCCGGCGAAGGAATGAAGCCATGCCCGGCGATTTCGGTCCTGATTTTTCCTCGGGCAGCGTCAGCCAGCTCTTCATCTACAACGAGGCGCTCGGCCACCTTGGCGAACGCCGCCTCGCGAACCTCTCCGAGAACCGCGAGCCGCGTCGCGTGCTCGACAGCTACTGGCCCGACACTGTCGCCTATTGCCTGAGCCAGGGGCTGTGGAAGTTCGCGCGGCGCACGGTGCGTGCTCGACAGCGACGCGTCGGTGACCCCGCAATTCGGCTTCAACTTCATGTTCGCAATCCCCGTGGACTTCGTGCGGGTGATCGTCGTTTCGACCTCGCCCAACATGGATCCGCCGCTGCTGCAGTACAGCGAGGAGGCGGGATACTGGTACGCGAACCTGACGCCGATCTACGTCGCCTACGTTTCGCGCGACCCCGCCTATGGCCTCAACGTCACGGCATGGCCGGCGCATTTCGTCGACTACGTGACGCTGCGGCTCGCACGCTATGCGGCCTTCCGCATCACCGGTGACGCCCGGATGCGCGACGCGCTCAAGCCGCTCGAGGACCGCGCCCGGCGCGTCGCCAAGGCCGAGGAGGCGATGGACGAGCCACCGGGACTGCCGCCGGTCCCGTTCTGGGCGCGCGCCCGCCGCGGCGCCTTCGGGCCCGGCGGACTCTGGCTCGGCGGCGGCACCGGCGGCTCGGTGGTCACCGGGCCGCAGGGCGACGATTGAGACAAGATGCCGGGCGGCCGATCTCGCCGCCCGCTTCCACGCAAAGCAGACTATTTTTTGGGGCTGACCGATGAGAACCAACGCGCCCCTCTATTCGCTCAATGCCGGCGAGGTCTCCAAGATCGCGGTCGGCCGCGTCGATATCGCCAAGCTGCGGATCGCCGGCGAGTGCCAGGTCAACTGGCTGCCCTACGTCCTCGGGCCGATGATGCTGCGCCCCGGTCTCCTCTATGCCGGTGAAGTATTGGGCGACAATCCGGCGAAGCTCGTCCGGTTCGTGTTCTCCAAGCTCGACACCGCCCTGATCGAGCTTACCGCGAACGCGATGCGCATCTGGATCGACGAGGTGCTGCTCACGCGGCCCGCCGTCGCGACCGCCATCGGCGACCCCTATTTCGTCAACACCGGCGCGTGGTCGAGTGCGAACACCACGGCCGGCGCGTCGGTCACCATCGCCAAGGATGCCGCCGACGACACCGGTTCCTGCGTGCTCACCTGCACCCCTGTCGGCGGCCTCGCGCAGATTGCGCAGACCGTGACCGTCGCGCCCGCCGATCGCGGCGCCGAGCACGGCATCCGCATCGTCGTGGTCGAAGGCCCGGTGACGTTTCGGGCGGGATCGACGGCGGGTACCTCCGATCTCATCGCCCAGACCGTGCTGGACACCGGCACCCATTCGCTTTCCTGCACGCCGACGACCGCGAGCTTCGTCATCCAGATCGAATCGTCCGACCAGTGGAGCAAGACCGTCACGCAATGCGCGATCGAGCCCGCCGGCGTCGTCATCTTGCCGACCCCGTGGGGGGAAGCCGACCTTGCGAACATCCGTTACGACCAGTCCGGCGATATCATTTATGTCGCCTGTTACGGCCAGCCGCAGCAGATGATCGAGCGGCGTGGCGCCCGTCCCGGCGCCCGTGGCTGGTCGGTGGTACGCTACAGGGTCGACGACGGGCCGTTCGACAGTCTGCCCGGCCGCCAAGCCAACTTCACGCCGTCGGTCTTTTACGGCAACGGCGCGCTCACCTCCGACAAGCCGTGGTTTCAACCCGGACATGTCGGCGCGCTGTTCCGGCTGTTCTCGCCCGGGCAGAACAATCAAGCGCGTGCTCGGCGCGCAGAACGCATTCACCAATCCGGCGCGGATCAGCGGGGTCGACAACGATCGCCTGATCTCGTGGATCGTCAGCGGCACGTGGTCCGGGACACTCACGCTGCAACGTTCGCTCACCGGACCGACTTCGGGTTTCGTGACCGTCGGCACGACCACCGCCAACGGCACCTTCAATTACAGCGACACCGGCTCCAATCTCAACGATAACGTCATCTGCTGGCTGCGGGTGGGTTTCGCCAATGCCGGAGACTATGTCAGCGGTGCCGCAACCGTCATCTTCGGTAATTCGCGCGGTGGACCGTTTGGCGTCACGACGGCAGGCGCCGCCGTCCAGGCCGGCGGCCAGTACGCGATCTGCCGAGTCACCGGCTATGTGTCGCCGACGACGGTAGAGATCGCCGCGATCAATCCGCCGGAAGCGCTCGGCATCGGCGCGGCGACGACGTTCTCCTCGCTGATTGGGACGCTGAATTGGGTGGAGAGCCAATGGTCCGATGTCGCCGGCTGGCCGACATCGGTCGCGTTCCACGAGGGCCGCCTGTGCTGGTTCGGCGGCGGGCAGGCCTGGCTCTCGGCCTCGGACAATTTCACCAATTTCGCCGACATCAACCTCGACGGCACGGCGACCGGAGATGGCGGCGCCATCAACGTGACGCTCGGCTCCGGACCGCTCGACACGGTCTCGTGGGGATTGTCGCTCACCAGACTTCTGATGGGACGTGAGCAGTCGATCGCGTCGTGCCGCTCGTCGAATTTCGACCAGCCGATCACGCAGAATGCGATCGTGATCCGTGATTGCTCCGACCAGGGCGCTCAGCGCCTCCCCGCGGTCAAGATCGGCAAGCGCGCGCGTATTCGTCCAGCAGTCCGGACGCAAAGTATACGAGCTCGCCTTCAGCGGCCAGGAACTCGACTATACCGACCGCGATCTGACGCGGCTCAATCTCGACATCGGGCTGCCCGGCTTCATCGACATCGACAAATCGACCCAGCCCGACAAGACCATCTGGCTGCCTCGCGGTGACGGTCAGGTCGCCTGCCTTCTCTATGACGTCGGCGACGAAGTCGAGGCGTGGTGGCGGTTGCAGACGCTCGGCGCGATCGAGAACGTCGCTGTGCTGCCGTCGGCCGGCACCGAGGACCTCGTCTATTTCGTCGTGCGGCGGGTCATCAACGGCGTCACCCGGCGCTTCATCGAAAAGCTCGCTTTGCGAACCGGCTGTGTCGGCGGGGCGCTCAACAACCAGCTCGACTGCGCATTCGTCTATTCCGGCAGTCCGGTCGCGTCCGTCAGGCTGCCGTGGCTGCCGAACACCACCCTGTCGGTGTGGGCCGACGGTGCCCCGATCGGCATCGGCACGACCGACGCCGCCGGCGGTCTCGCGATGCCGGATGGGCAGAGCCACGCCAACATCGTGGCCGGGCTCGCCGGCGCGGTCGTCACCGGCACCACGGCGACTCCGAGCGGGAGCCTCGCAGTCGGATCGCAATACGAGGGCTATCCGTGCGAAGTGTTCGCCGACATCGGCGGTACCGGAACGCCGGTCCATGTCGGCTCCGTCGTCGTCTCCGGCGGCGCGGTCACGCTGCCGAACGGCCAGCTGGCGACCACGATCACCGCCTGTCTCGGCTATGTCGCGCCATTCATGTCGGCGAAGCTCGCCTACGCGGCGCAGCTTGGCTCGGCGCTCGCGCAGAAAAAGCGCATCGACCATCTCGGCCTCGTCATGTACGACACCTACAGCCAGGGGGTTACGTACGGGCAGCGGTTCGACGCGCTCGACGACCTGCCGATGCGCGAGAATCCGACCAGCCGACCGCCACTGGCACGGTGTGGAGCGAATACGACGCGCCGATGGTCGAGGTGCCTGGCGAATGGAACACCGACGCGCGGCTCTGCCTGCTGGCACAGGCGCCCGCGCCGTGCACCATCGGCGGCGTGGTGATCGGGATCACGACCAACGAGCGCGGATGAGGGCGGCGTGGATGAGGCCGGCGGGAATGATGCCGCTCACCCTTCTTCGGCTCTACCGCATGCGGGAGAAAGAGACGTAGGCCGCCGGCCCATCGTCCGACTGCGGCCGACGATCGCGGCCGACCTGCCTCACGTCATCGGCGAGCCGCTGCCGTTCCGCATCCGCGCCATCACCATGCTCGTCGACGATCGCGTCGTCGGCCTCGGCGGGATCGCGTTTCCACCGCACGGTCCGGTGATCGCATTCGTTCAGCAGACCGGGGAGGCGCGGAAATACCCGGTCGCATTCCACCGCGCCGGTTTGCTGGCGATGCGAATGGTCCGCGAGTCCGGCCTCGGGCACGTCGTCGCCACCACCGACCGCGACAGTCCGCGCGCCATCCGCTGGATCGAACGCCTCGGCTTTGCGCGCACGGCCTTACAGCCACTTCCCGAGAAGTGGCTGTACGAATGAACTCGCGAACCGGCGAACGATTGACGGTCTGAATAGCGCTTTTGCCGCCCGGCCCTCTCCCCCCGCAAGCGAGAGCGGGAGGCAGGCGCTCTGCCCCGGCCCAGCTCTTCTCCTCCCCGATTTTTGGGAGGAGGTGT
Source organism: uncultured Alphaproteobacteria bacterium (assembly GCA_963793985.1). GTDB lineage: Bacteria > Pseudomonadota > Alphaproteobacteria > Rhizobiales > Xanthobacteraceae > JAJPKK01. Next base: position 26,820 of record CAWCCG010000029.1, read on the forward strand.
GCGGCTCTTCTCACATCGCATGCGCTGTTCCCCACCCTGCCCCCCGAAGACGGGGAGGGATTCGTCGCCGCGTCCGCCAGCGCTTCACACTCACTCTTTCGCAGGAGAGCGCATGACCACACTCGACATTCGCGGCACCGTCGTCGGTGAGACCGCGGTCGCCATCAAGGCGCCCTGCCTTGTCGCGACGACGGGGAGCAACGTCGTGCTCGCCGGCGTGCAGACGATCGACGGCGTCAGCGTCGGCAATGCTTCCGAGCGCATGCTGGTCAAGGACCAGACCAATCAGACCCAGAACGGACATCTATATCGCCGGCAACGGCGCCTGGGTGCTGGCGGCGGACTGGCAGAGCAACACCAACGTCGTCTGCGGGACCATGGTGATGGTCGCGGGCGGCGCGGTGAATGCGGGCATCCTGTTCGTGCAGACCTGCACCGACAGCCCGATCGTCATCGGTGTCTCGAACGTCGTCTTCGCCAATGCGGCGACGGCGACCGGCCTGTCGCAGACCGCCGACCTCGACGACGACACTCACTATCGGGCTAGGCGCCAAGACCCTCACCATCGCCGCCAACAAGAACTTTGCCGTCGGGCAGTGGGTGCTGATCCAGGAGACATCGAGCCCGGCGAACCAGATGCTGGGCCAGATCACGTCCTACAGCGGCGCAGCCCTTGTGGTGAACGTCGCCGCCACCGGCGGCTCCGGCGCCCATTCGGACTGGACCGTCGTGCTGACGAACTCGCCCGCCGCCGCGGGCTATCAGCCGCCGACCGGTTCGGGCAATGTCACCGGGCCGGGCTCTTCCACCGCCGGGCACCTCGCGACATTTGCCGACACCACCGGAAAGACGCTGGCCGACAGCGGTGCGGCCGGCGCGCTCGCCAATCTGGCCGCGCTGACGGCGCAGTACCTCGCGCCGTCGGCGGTGATGTTCGGCGCCGCCATGATCAACGGCACCATCGTGGCATCGGTTGCGGCGAATGCGCTTACGCTGAGCATCAAGACGCTCGCCGGCAACGTGCCGAGCGCAAGCGATCCGGTGTGGTTCGCATTTCGCGATGCCACCGCGGGGAACGGCGACTATTCCGTTGTCGCGGTGACGGCGGCGCTGTCGTTGACCGTCCCGGCGACCGCGACGCTCGGCTTCGCCAACGCCGCGCCGGGCCGCATCTGGCTCGCGGCGGTGAACAACGGCGGTACGGTGTCGCTTGCCGCGATCAACTGCCTCGGCACGGGCGGCGCGATCTTTCCGCTGGCGGGCTGGGGCATCGCCAACGTCACGGCGATGAGCACCAGTGCCGATCTGGCGCAGATCTTCTACGGCCCGGCGACACTGTCGGCCGTCCCCTACGGCGTGCTCGGCTACGCGAGCTACGAGACGGGTTCGACGCTCGCCACCGCCGGCAACTGGTCGGCGAAGCCGACGCGGCTCGAGTTGCTGCGCCCAGGCGTACCTCTCCCCGGCGCCGTGGTGCAGTCGCTCTACAGCCTCAACGCTGCCGCGAGCACCGGCGCCAACAGCTACTCGCCGTCCGCGACCGTGCCGACCACGGCAGGCGGCAACCTCGTCGTCTCGCAGGCGATCACACCGACCTCCTCGGCGAACCTGCTGCGGGTGAGAGGCGAGGCGCTGCTCGGCACATCGGCCAGCGCCAGTGTGAGCCTCACGGCGTTCGTCACCCAGGATTCCGGCACCAACGCGCTCGCGACCGCCGGCACGACGTCATCGTTCGCAACGACCGCGCCAAGCAAGATCGCCCTCCTCTACCAGGCGCCTGCGGCGACGCTGATCGCAACGACCTTCAAGCTGTGGGGCACTGCAGCCGGCGGCGCGACCGTCAACATCAACACGGTGGGCGGCGGCAGCGCGTTTTTTGGCGGCACCGCGAACTCGTTCCTCCTCGTCGACGAGATCATGGCGTAGCGGCCTGCATGTAGCCCGGATTGAGCGGAGCAAAATCCGGGAGCGGCCGCGCGTCGGATTGCAGACGCGTGATGGATCGCAAGGCCGACCCGGATTTCACTCCGCTCAATCCGGGCTACGCGCTCTCCGAAAATCCCGCACCTCCCGCGCATTCGCGGCGCTCGCGCCGGAATACGCCGCCGTTTTCACCCGCGCACGAGGTATCCCATGAAGGCAACCTACGACGAAGCGATGGCTCGCGTCTTCGAGGACGAGGGCGGCTATTCGAACGATCCCGGCGACCCCGGCGGCCCCACCAACTGGGGCATCACCATCGCGGACGCGCGCCATTACTGGAAACACGACGCCACGGCAGCCGACGTGCGCAACATGCCGAAGCCGGTGGCGGAGGCGATCTACGCCGCGCATTACGCAGCGCCGATGCGCTACGACGAGCTACCTCCGGGCGTCGATTACGCCGTGCTCGACTACGGCATCAACTCCGGCATCTTTCGATCGGCGAAGGTCCTGCAGGAGCTCGTCGGCGTCCCCGAGGACGGCTCGATCGGCCCGCAGACGGTCGCGGCCACGCAGAAATTCTCCGACCCCGCCAAGCTCATCGCCGAAATCTACGAGGGGCGCCTGCGCTTCCTGATGGGCCTCAAGACCTGGCACATCTTCGGCGGCGGCTGGGGGCGTCGCGTTCGCACTGGCAAGACCGCCGCGCTCGGCCTGTGGAGCAAGTACAAGGCGCAGTGGGCGCCGCCGTTGACCAACGATCAGCGGGGGCTCGCATGACCGCGCAGCCCTACATCATCTTTTTCCGCGGCCTCGATGGCCTGATCGACGTAAGCGCCGCCGAGCGGCTCGCGAAGAACCGCGGCTGCCAGGCGGTGTTCTTCCCATACGCGAATTGGCTCGGGGCGGCGGAGCACGTCTCGGAAAACCCCGACGTGCCCTATCACGTCGTCGGGTTCTCCCGCGGCGCAGCGCCCGACATCATGGGCGGCTTCATGGCGACCGTGCGCAAGCACAGATACCGCCTCCCCGAAGACCTCATGACCGTGGGTCTCTACGGCCCCATCGGCGGCGGCTTCACCACGCGTTACGTCGACCCGCATTTCGAATGCATCAATTACCTCGATGAAAGCGGCCAGCGTCACGTCGGCGAGCACAACGCCGTAAATCTCGGCGCGCATGTACCGCATCTCGGGCCCCGGAGCGGGATGGAGCTCCTGGCAGATATGTTTGCGCCGAAGGCAGAGACGCGGTTCCCGGCTGCGGCGCCGGCACCCTCTCCCCCGCTTGCGGGGGAGAGTTGGAGAGGGGGAAGCGGCAGCGCGACGATCTCAGGTGCGGGTGGTACGGCGGGCGCGGCTTCCCCCTCCCCACCCTCCCCCGCAAGCGGGGCAGCAGAGTCGCGCGCCAACGATCCTCATCAAGCAGAATTGGCCGACCCAGGCCCGCGCCGCGGCGTTCTACGGCAACCCCGGCTCAAAGGGCTGGGCGGCGTCGCATCTCGCCGAGGTGTCGTGCCCGTGGACGCTCCGCATAGATGGCACGGTCCTGCATGCGATCCGCATCCACAAGCTTTGCGCAGCCTCGCTCACCCGCGTCCTCGCCTGGGTTTGGGGGCAATGCGGCAAGGACCAAGAGAAGATCGCGTCGCTGCGCTACGACCGCTTCTCCGGCTCCTACAACTACCGCCCGATGCGCGGCGGGTCGGCGCTTTCGATGCACGCCTATGGCGCGGCAATCGACTGGGACGATGCCGAGAACGCGCAGCATTCGCACAAGCATCTCTTCACCGCCGGCTCACCGCTGATCAGAGCCTTCCTCGATGAGGGCTGGGAGTGGGGCGGCAACTGGTCCGGCGCGTCGATCGACGCGATGCATGTGCAGGCGGCGCATGTCCGATAGCACCGGCGCCTTCCCCGGCGGCCCCAACGTGAGCGCCCCCGTCTATGCTGCCTTCTTCCTGGGCCAGGGCGGCTACGTCTTCTCGATGGGCATTGCATCGCTCGCGCGACAGGCGCGCGCCCGCGGCATCGAGGCCGGCGTCTACGCCTATACCGAAGTCGACCGCGCCCGCACCAATGTCGGCATGAAACGCGCGCGCGGACGCAAGACCGCGCTCATCGGTTATTCGCTCGGCTGCACCGCAGCGACCTATCTCGCGCAGCTTGCACCCTCGACCGATCTCGTCTGCTGCATCGCCGAGTCCTCGCTCGGCGCAAACCATCCGATCGACAAGGCGAGGACGAAACGTTCGGTCCTGTTCACCGGGCACGACTTTCTCTCCGACGCGGGAGAGCACGACGCATTCGATCGTGTCGTCCCCGTGGATGCCCTGCCGATCCCGGTCTTCGCGCACCTGTCGCTGCAGTTCGCACCCACCGTCGTCAACGGCGTGCTCGCCGAGCTCGCCAAGCTGAAAGGAAACTGACCGATGTCTTCCGTCTTCCAGCAGGTCTCCGACTTCTTCGCCAAGTTCGCCTCCGAAGCCGAGGCCGACGTGCTCAAGGTCGTCGCTTCGGCGAAGCACGGCCTCGCCGTCGCCGAGACCGACCTCGTCAAGGCCGATGCCTGGCTCGTCTCGAACCTGCCGCAGATCGTCTCGTTCCTCACCAGCGTGGAGAGCGTGCTCGCGACCCTCACTGGCGCCGGCGTGCCGCTGCCGGCCGGCACCGGCGCGGTGATCGCGGAGGCGCTCAAATACGGCGCCGATGCCGGCGCGGCACTCAAGGCCTACAACGACGACATCGCGGCCGGGAAGTCGCAGGCACAGGCGCTCGCCGATGCCTATGCGGCGTTCGTGACCGCGAAGGCCGCAGCCGCGAACGCCGCGCAAGCGATCATCGCACTCCCCGCCAAGGCCTGACCCATGGCGAGCCTCTTCCACATCGCCGTGGAGCTCCTGACCGACGGCGACCTCGCCAGGATCGAGGCTGCATTGCCGCAGCTCCAGCACGACGGCTCGGACATCGCCGACGCCTTCACCATCTTCCTCAAGGACGGCATCAAGCTCGCCGCGCTGGCGAAGAAGGCGGATGTCGACCTGACGCCGTTCATCCAGGCCATCGAGAGACTGAGATACGGAGACGCCATGCGCAGCCTCTTCGCCAACTGGCAGACCACCGCCGCCGGCGTAATCGTCGTCGCGCTCGGCGCCGCCAAAACCTTCCTCGGCATCGAGGTGCCGGGCTTTTCCCTCGACTTCGTCGCAGCGCTTCCCGTCGGCGTGGGTCTGATCCTCGCCAAGGACGCGACGGCGGGCTTCACCGATCCGCGGTTTACGATGCCGAAGCCCGGCACCGGAGCGTCACCATTGCCGGCGCATGACAGGCGCCTCGCGACGCCGCTCCCGGGAGCACGCGATAACTGACCGGTTCGCGCGGGGCGTGACACGCCCATGTTTCGCAGCTCTCTGTTTTGGCCGAGGGACCTCAATGGCCGACGACGACGACGCTCAGCGGGAGCGCGAATGGCACCTCGACAGGAAGGTGCCGCTCGCGCTGATCATCACCATCGTCGGCCAGACGATCTTCGCCGCCTGGGCCGCCTCCAACATCTGGACCCGTGTCGGCGAACTCGAGCACAAGGTCGAAGCCGCAGCGCCGCAGGCCGAGCGGATCATAAGGCTAGAGACGAAGGTCGATGGGATCACGGGGAGCCTTGCGGAGATCAAAACGCTGGTGAGCCGGCGGATGGAGGGGAGGCCCTAGCCGCTCTCTGAACGCAGGAGATTGGCAAACTCACTGGAGGCCAGAGAAACATCGCGCCTTTCATTATCATTTCGTGGCATTCCGCCCCCACCGGCACCAGCCGGTGGGGGCTTTTTTCGCGTTTCGGGCCCAGAACTTCCCCGAGAACCCCGATTCTGCTATGAAATTCTCGGCCCTTTTCGAGCCGATCCGGCAGCGGGGCACCGGCCGCGCGTCAAAGAAAGCAGCACCGGCGAAAATCATCCCAGGGGAGAGAACTCATGCGAATCAAGGCCTTCTTGTATGCGGGCGTAGCAGGCGTCGCCCTGTTGGCCACGGGCGCGCAGGCGGCGCCGCTCACCGGCCAGGTTTCCTCGGCCGAGGAAGGCGCCATGGAAGGCGTCCTCGTCAGCGCCAAGAAGGCCGGCTCGACCATCACCACCACGGTCGTCTCGAACGACAAGGGCCAGTACGCCTTCCCGGCCGACCGGCTCGAGCCTGGGCACTACACGCTCACCATCCGCGCCGCCGGCTACACGCTCGACGGGCCGAAAGAGGTCGATGTCGCCGCCGGCGGCGCGAGCGCCGATCTCAAGCTCGCCAAGGTCACCAACGCTAAGCACGTGCAGGCGCAGCTCTCCAATGCCGAGTGGCTGTTGAGCGCACCGGGCGCCGACCAGATCAAGTCGTTCCTGCCGGACTGCGTCGGCTGCCACACCCTGCAGCGCGTCTATTCGCAGATCCACACGCCGGACGAATGGAAGCAGGTGTTCACCCGCATGGGCCGCTACGCGCCTGAATCGGTGCCGACCCGGCCGCAGCTTCTGCTCCAGGGCGGCCCGCGCAGCGAGCGGCCGCGCGTTCCCGCCGCGCTGATGGATCAGGCGTCCGACTACCTCACCAACGCCAACGTCCGCAATCCCGAGAGCGAAGGCTTCAACTTCACGCGGCTGCCGCGCCCGAAGGGCCGCTCGACCCACGTGATCATCACCGAATACGATCTGCCGCGGCAGGAAGCGCTGCCCCACGACGTCATCGTCGATGCCGATGGGCACGCCTGGTATTCCGACTTCGGCAACCAGTTCGTCGGCGAGCTCGATCCCAAGACCGGCAAGGTCCAGGACTATGCGCTCGAGACGCTGCGGCAGGATCAGCCCAAGGGCCCGCTCGGCCTGGAGTTCGATCCCGACGGCAACATCTGGGTCGGCATGTCGTATCAGGCCGGCGCCACCAAGATCGACCGCAAGACCAAGCAGGTCAGCACCTATCCGCTGCCGAAGGAATGGCAGGGCATCACCAGCCAGACCAACATGGTGACGCCGACCCACATGAACGTGGACGGCAAGGTGTGGATGGAAGACACCGAGAACGGCCGCGTGTTCCGCCTCGATCTCGCCTCCGGCAAGTGGGAGGACCGCGGCGTCGCCACCACCGCGAAGGGCGAGACGATCCGCGGCTACGGCCTGCCGTCCGACAAGGACAACAACCTCTACCTCATGTCGTTCGGCGACACCCGGATCGGCAAGCTCGACGCCAAGACCAATGTCGCGCAGATCTGGAGCACGGCATTCGCGCGCTCGCGGCCGCGCCGCGGCCGCTTCGACGACCAGAACCGGCTGTGGTTCGCCGAGTATGCGGCAAACCGTATCGCCATGTTCGATCCGTCGACCGAGCAGATCAAGGAATGGAAGCTGCCGACCGCGTGGAGCGCGCCTTATGACGTCGCCCCGAGCAAGGGTGCGGCGGAGGTGTGGACCGGCTCGATGCTGAGCGACCAGGTCGCACGGCTCAACCCGAAGACCGACGAGATCGTCGAGTACCTGTTGCCGCACACGACCAACATCCGCCGCGTGTTCATCCAGGAAGGCGGCGCGCGGCCAGTGCTGTGGGTCGGCAACAACCACGGCCACGCCATCGTGAAGGTCGAGCCGCAGGATTGAGGTGCGCAGCCTTCTGTCCGCCTGCGACAAAGGGCTCATCGTAACTAACTCCAGCTTCGTCATTCCGGGGCGCGCGTTTTTGCGCGAACCCGGAATCCAGGTTGCCATGCATGGCGGCGAAGTGCATGGATTCCGGGTTCCGGCCTGCGGCCGGCCCCGGAATGACGCTTCAACGATGAGCGGCGCTGGGAAACCCTAGGGAGGAGCAAATGACCGACGCCTGGAATCGGCGCGACGTGTTGTCGATGATGTCAGCCGCCGCGGCGGCCGGCGTGGCCGGGGCGCAGCCGGCGCAAGCGCAGGTCACGGTGCCGTGGTCGACCGGTACGTCGATCGCCAAGACCAAAGCGCCGCCCAACGCGACCGACTGCCACCACCACATCTATTCCTCGCGCTTCAAGGTCGATCCGACCTCGGTGCTGCGGCCGGGTGACGCCTCCGTCGCCGACTACCGGCTGCTGCAGAAGCGGACCGGTACCTCGCGCAACGTGATCGTGCAGCCCTCGACCTATGGCGTGTTCAACGAGGGCCTCGTCGAGGCGCTCGGCGAGTTCGGGCCGTCGGCGCGCGGCGTCGCCGTCGTCAACACCAGCGTCACCGACGACGAGTTGAAGCGCCTCGATGCCGCCCGTGTACGCGGTATCCGCTTCAACCTCGCGACTGGCGGCGCGACCTCGGTCGACATGATCGAACCGCTCGCGAAGCGCATCGCGCCGCTCGGCTGGCACATCCAGATGAACTGCATCGCCGCGGTCACGGTCGACAACAAGGATTTGTTCAACCGCCTGCCCTGCCCGATCGTGTGGGATCATCTCGCCCATGTGCCGGAGCCGGACGGCATCGCGCACCCGGTGTTCGGCGTCGTCGCCGACCTCCTGCACAAGGGCAAGGCCTGGGTGAAGCTCTCCGGCGCCTACGCCGACACCAAGGTCGGGCCGCCGACTTACTCCGACGCGACCGCGGTGGCGCAGGCCTACGTCAAGGAGGCGCCGGAGCGTCTGGTGTGGGGCAGCGACTGGCCGCATCCGTCGGAAAGGACCGACAAGCCGGACGACGCGCTGCTGTTCGATCTGCTCGCTGTGTGGGTGCCCAACGAAGCAATGCGCAACCGCATCCTGGTCGACAACGCGGCGAAGCTTTACGGCTTTTCGTAACGGCCACGAAGCAGCGCTTGTAGGGTGGGCAAAGCGAAGCGTGCCCACGTCTGCGAGTTCGGCTGGCGCCACCGCGTAGGCACGGCGCTAAGACGCGCCTTTGCCCACCCTACCACCGCAACCGCCTTCCCACCGGGCCGTAGGGCGCAATAAGCGAAGCGCATTGCGCCATTTCCTCATCGCAACGGCGCAATAGAGGGATTGCGCCCTACGGTTCTGTGCTCTACCGAGCCGCCTTCCCGCTCAGGGTCCGCGCCACCGCGTCGCGCCATGCCGCGATCTTGCGCGACCGCATCGCGCCGTCCATGGCGGCGGTGAAGCGCCGGTCGAGCGCCCAGCGCTCGGCGAACATCTCCGGCTCCGGATAGAGGCCGGACTGAAGCCCGGCGAGATAGGCGGCGCCGAGCGCCGTCGTCTCCGCAATGACCGGGCGGTCGACCGGCGCATCGAGAATGTCGGCAAGCCGCTGCATGGTCCAGTCGGACGCCGACATGCCACCGTCGACGCGCAGCACGACATCGGGTGCCGCGCCGTAATCGGAGCGCATGGCAGCGAGGAGATCGAGCGTCTGGAAGGCGACGCTCTCGAGCACGGCGCGTGCGAGCTCGTTCGGCCCGGTGGCGAGCGTGAGGCCGAACAGCGCGCCGCGCGCCTCGGCATCCCAATGCGGCGCGCCGAGCCCGACGAAGGCCGGCACCAGCACCACGTCCTGCGCGGCATCGGCCTGTGCGGCCATCGCGCCGACCGCCTCCGACGAGGGGACGATGCCGAAGTCGATCACGCAGCCATTGCACCGCGGCGCCGGCAATGAAGATCGCGCCCTCGAGGCCGTACACCGTCTTGCCGCCGAGCCGGTACGCGATGGTCGAGAGCAGGCGGTTGCTCGAGGCGACCACGGTGTCGCCGGTGTTGAGAATGGCGAAGGTGCCGGTGCCGTAGGTCGCCTTCATCATGCCGGGCGAAAAGCAGGCCTGGCCGACGAGCGCCGCCTGCTGGTCGCCGGCGATGCCGCGAATCGGGATCGCGGCGCCGAACAGATCGGGCGTCGTCGACCCGTAGTCCGCGGCACAGTCGCGCACATCGGGAAGGATCGCGCGCGGCACGCCGAACAGCGCGCACAGCGCCTCGCTCCAGTCGCTCGTGTGAATGTCGTAGAGCGCGGTGCGCGAGGCATTCGTCGCGTCGGTCGCGTGGACCGCACCACCGGTGAGCCGCCACAACAACCAAGTGTCGACGGTGCCGAATGCGAGCGACGCCGGCTTCGGCCCTGGCGCGCGCGCCGGGCACGCTGTCGAGCAGCCAGGCAATCTTGGAGGCCGAGAAGTAGGGATCGAGCAGCAGGCCGGTGCGCTTGGCGACCAGCGCCTCGTAGCCCTTGTCCTTCAGGGAGCGGCACATCTCCGCGGTGCGCCGGTCCTGCCATACGATGGCGCGGTGGATCGGACGGCCGCTGGCGCGTTCCCAGATGAGCGTCGTCTCTCGCTGATTGGCGATGCCGATGGCGGCGATGTCACGGGCGGCGATGCCGGCCTTCGCGATCGCCGCGCGACAGGTCGCGAGCACGCTCTGCCAGAGATCTTCGGGTTCGTGCTCGACCCAGCCGGAGGCCGGATAGTGCTGCGGAAATTCCCGCTGCGCCACGGCTGCGATGGTGCAGTCGGCGCGAAAGAGGATGGCACGCGAGGAGGTCGTCCCCTGGTCGATCGCGAGAATATGAGTGTTCATGGCTCCCCGGCGTCTGCTGCGCTGCGGGAGCCCGGCTGCGTTATGAACGCAGGGGAGCGGACCGCGACGCTTCAACGCGGAGAGTTATGCCACAAGTCCTCACCGCTGCCGCGGCGCAACCTGAGCCAACGGCCGATGCGTGCGCACCTCGTTCGGCTTGTCATGCGGCGGCGCTTTGCATTCGCTGATCATAAGATCGCACGTCTCGGTGAACATCGCGAACGGCAGATACCAGAGCAGGATATTCATGGCGTCCTCCGGGCGGTGCGCTCCGAAAATCGGCGCGGTCCGCATGCCGCCGGTGTCGCATTAACCGGGCCGGAAATCTGTGACCGCGGTCACGTGGTGGATTGGAGCGCGGAACGGACCGGACGATCTGCGCCATGCGGCAACGCAGCGGCCTAGGCCAATTTGCGCTGCACAATGGCGCGCGGTTCGCCGCATCGAGGCCGATTTGCCGGCCCGAAGCCAGCATAAAGTGATAGCTTTCGGATCCGTGAGCGAAGCCATGGCAACCAGCGCGTCACCTTCGGTCCATGCAGTGAACCGCACATTGCTCGCAGACATCGGCGGCACGAGCGCACGCTTGGCGGTCCTCGACGGCGATCGCCTCGGTCCGATCGAATACGCCGCGGTTGCCCGCCACCCCTCGATCGAGAGCGCGATCGCCACGTTCCTCGATAAGCAGGCGCGCCCGATCGCGCGCGCGATTCTCGGCATGGCAGGCCCGGTGGCCGAGGGACGCTGCCTCATGACCAACAGCCGTTGGATCGCCGACGAAAACAAGCTTCGCGCCGCATTCGGCTTCGCGTCGGCCGAGATCGTCAACGACTTCGAGACGATCGCCCGCGCACTCCCCCATCTGCGCGCCGACGACGTCCGGCCTCTCACCGGCGGCGAGGCCGTCGCCGGTGAGCCGATGGCCGTGATCGGGCCCGGCACCGGCCTCGGCATGGCCGCGCTGCTTTGCGACGGGTGCGTCCCGACGCTCGTCGCCACCGAGGGCGGCCATGCGACGCTCGCCGGGACGAGCGCGCGCGAGGACGCCGTCATCGCACATCTGCGCCGCCAATTCGGCCACGCGTCGGCCGAGCGTGCGCTGTCCGGACCCGGACTCGAGAACCTCTATGCGGCGATCGCCGCCATCGATCAGGTGGCTCCCGCGCAACGCGACGCCGTGGAGATCACCCGGCTCGCACTCGATCGCTGTTGCGCGACTTCCGCTTGCGGCCGTCGACATGTTCTGCGCCATGCTCGGCACCGTGGCCGGCAATCTCGCTCTCACGTTCCGCGCGCGCGGCGGCATCTTTATCGCGGGCGGCATCGTGCCGCGTCTCGTCGATCATCTTGCACAGTCGGAATTCCGCGCGCGCTTCGTCGCCAAGGGACGATTCCAGGACTTCCTCGAGACCATCCCGACCACGGTCATCGTCAATCCGGATGTTGCATTCCTCGGACTCGCGGCGATCGCCCGCACCACGAGCGCGCGATGACCCGCATCCTCACGCTCACGCCGAATCCGTCGATCGACACTTCGACCTCGGTCGAGCGGATTGTGCCGGTCGACAAATTGCGCTGCGCGCCCGCGCGACGTCACGCCGGTGGTGGCGGCATCAATGTCGCGCGCGTCATTCACCGGCTCGGCAGCGAGGTGACGGCGGTCTATCCGCGCGGCGGCGACACCGGCGAGTTGCTGTCGCAACTGGTCGCGCGAGAAGGCATCGCCAGCGAGACCTCGCAGACCAGGGCGGACACGCGGGAGGATTTCTCCGTCTACGAGACCACGAGCGCCAAGCAGTTCCGCTTCGTTCTCCCGGGCCCTCGCAGTCGGCGAGGCGGAGTGGCGCGCCTGCCTCAACGTGTTCAGGCACCGCTCTCACCCGCCGGATTTCGTCGTTGCCAGCGGGAGCCTTCCGCCGGGCGCTCCGCCGGACTTCTACGCGCGGGCCTGCCGCATCGCGAAGTCCTGGAATGCGAAATTCATGCTGGATACGACGGGCCCGGCGCTGAAGGCGGCGCTCGCCGAGGGCGTGCATCTCATCAAGACGAACCTGCACGAATTGGGCGCTACGTTCGGCGAGCCTCTCGAACGCGAAGCGGATTGGGTACGCGCCTGCGTCCGGCTCGTGAACAGCGGGCAGGTCGAAATCGTCGCGTTGACGCTCGGCCATCGCGGTGCGCTGCTCGTCGATCGCGACCGCGTGCTGCGCGCACAACCGCTGCCGATCGAGCCGATGAGCACGGTCGGCGCCGGCGACAGTTTTCTCGGCGGCCTCGTGTGGAGCCTCGCGGCGGGGAACGATCTCGAGAGCGCTTTTCGCGTGGCGGTCGCGGCCGGTGCATCGGCGTTGCTTCGCCCGGGTACGGACCTCGCGCGCCCCGAAGACACGCACCGCCTCGCGGCGGAAGTGCTGGTAACCACGCTATGATGACTCCCGAACGCCACGGCGCAGCGCGGGAATCGCGCCTGAACAGCCCCAATTCGCTCCGATCGGTTGCAAATTTGTGCGAAATCAAAGCGGATTTGACTGGAGCCGCAAGAAACGATTTCTAATCTATGCGGATCGCCCAGGGCATCGGCGGCTGGCAGACCGCTCAGCCCGTACGGGGCAACGGAGGTGAACATGCTGCTCAGGTCGAGCGCCTTTTCCGAGGGTGGTGCGATGCCGCGGCGTTGCAGCTGCGAAGGCGAAGACCTGTCTCCGCCGCTGCAATGGAGCGGTGCGCCGGAGGGAGCGCTGAGCTACGTCCTCCTCTGCGATGACCTCGATGCGCCGATCGGCATCTGGCACCATTGGGCCGTGTACGATATTCCGATCGAACGCACGGCGCTGCCCGAAGGGGCCGGCCGGCCGGGCCAGGCCGGGCTGCATCAGGCGATCAACGACTTCGGCCGGCTGGGCTATGGCGGCCCCTGCCCGCCGCGCAGCGACGGGCCGCACCACTATCACTTCCGGCTGTTCGCGGTTTCGACCGACCAGTTGAAGGTTCGCAAGAACCCGACGTGCCGCGACGTCGAGCGCGAAGCGCGCAAGCATCTGCTCGAAGAGGCGATCCTTATCGGAATGTACGAGCGGTAAGCGCTGCGCTGGCACGAGTGCTCCGCAGTCGCAATCAAGATCTCGGTTATGGCCGGGCTTGTCCCGGCCACCCCGCTTAATGAGGCACGGCCGTGCCACATGATCGGGGTCGCCGGGACAAGCCCGGCGATGACACCGGAGGGGGCTGATCAATAGGCTCTATTAGACGCCCATCTTGTCGGCGAAGTCCTCGAAGTTTTTCCCGACGACGTCGAAGTTGCCCTTCGGTGCGGTTTCGCCGGTCCCCGGTCCGCCTTCGCCCGGCCGGCCGACATGGCCGGTGCGCAAGCCCTGCGCGGCCGCCGCCGTGAGGTCGGGGCTGTGGGCCGCGACCATCATGCACTGGCTCGGCTTAAGATTGAGCGCCTCGGCGGAGGCGAGATAGACCCGCGGCTTCGGCTTGAAGTCGCCGGCGATCTCCGAGCCGAGCACCGCGTGCCAGCGAAAGTCGTTGCGCCGCCCGATGTCCGCCATCAAGGCGATGTTGCCGTTGGAGCACGGGCAGAGCATCAGCCGGGTGCGCAGCCGGGCGAAACCGGGGCCGACATCCTTCCAGCCATCGAGCCGGTGCCAGGCGAGATTGAGTTCGTCCGAGGTCGTGTCGTCGAGCTTGTCGAGCCCGAACTTCGGCTTGATCTTTTCGAGCATCCGGCGATGCAGCACGTCGAGCCGGGCGAATGGGATGCGGCCGGTGCGCACCTCGTCCATCGCCGGCTGGTATTCGTCGCGCCATGCGGACTGCGAAGGCGGGCCAGTCGAGCGAATAGCCCATCGGCTTGAGGATCCGCTCGGCCTCACGGGCGACACCGGTGCGCCAGTCGACCACGGTGCCGAACACGTCGAAGAACAGCGCCTGGACTTCCGGCACCGGATTTTTGACCGCACTTTGCGCGCGCACCGACGACGCGCGGAGAACGACCGGACCGGTCGCGGCAACCAGCGCGCCAGCCCGCAACAGTCGAGCGGCGATCGGTCTTCATCATCGAAACCTCCCGAGAACGTCGTTGTTTTGAATATCGTGCCGCAGGCGCCGCCGCGGATCACTTTCCGTGGCGAGCCGGACTTCCTATTTCTCGCATCATGCGCCGGGAGACGCGCCGCCTCGCCGGCTCACGATCGCCGCGTTGCTTCAGGGCCGCCGAACGCCCTTCACACCGGATATGTCGCGGTGCGGCTCGCCGCACACATAGTCCTCGAGGCGCACGTCGTTGCGGAGCTTGTAGACGAAGCGCGCCTGCCAATCCTTCGTATAATACTGGGGATCGTGGATGGTGATGACGTCCTCGAGCTCCGTCGGGCTGATCTTGCGGATGCGCTCGGTGGTCCGCATCTCGTCGGTGTGCGGCGCGCCGGTCGCGTCGAGGAACGTCTTCTCGTTGAAGCCGGCCAATTCCACGACGAGCGTGTCGCCTTCGAAATGGCCGACCGAGTGGCCGTTGTAATAGGGGAACGGGATGAGTTCCTCCTCGCTCGGCATCGGCTTGTCGAGCGCGACCACCCGGACTTGGTGATTGAGCTCGTGGACCATTGTCACCTGTCCGGGCGGCGCCTGGATGATGTCGAACGGATAAGGCGTCGCCAGAACGCGCGGCAGCCCGTCGGGCACGCAGTACTTGCGCGCCGCATCGATGACGGTGCCGCTCTTCAGGCCGGCCATGTTCTTCTCGTAGGCTGCCTTGCCATCGGGCGTGAGCGGCAGCTCGCCGCCGCCGACGATCTGCACTTTCGGGGCATACTCGGTCGCCCAGTAGGTCCCCGAAATATCGGGCGCCTGGGCCAAGGCTGGCCCCACCAGCAGGGCCGCGCCGAGCGCGAGGCCCAGCGAAGTTTCGGCAAGACGAAGGCGCAAGTCGTCCATTGAAGTCCCTCCCGAGCTTTGTAATTTGACGCGACGCTCTTCAGAAAAATTCTGCCACTCGCCGTAATCATAGTCCAGTATGGTACGCAGTTACAGCAGCTCCAAAATATTTTGTGCGATGCGCTCCGGCCGGACCGTGGGCGCAAAGCGCCTGCGGACGGCCCCGCCCCGGTCGACCAGGAATTTGGTGAAATTCCATTTGATGCGGCTGCCTAAAAAACCGCCCTTCTGCTGCTTGAGCCAACGATAGAGCGGGTGCGCGCCCGCCCCGTTCACCTCGATCTTGGCGAACAGCGGGAAGGTGACCGCGAAATTCCGCCGGCAGAAGGCGGCGATCTCGGCATCCGTCCCCGGTTCCTGATGGCCGAACTGATCGCAGGGAAAGCCAAGGACCGCAAAGCCGCGGGGCCCGAAGGTCTCGTAAAGGCCTTGCAGCCCTTCGTATTGGGGGGTGAAGCCGCATTTCGACGCGACGTTGACGATCAGCAGCACCTTGCCGCGAAATTCCGACAGCGCGCAGACCTCACCGGAATTGAGCGTGGCGCTGAAATCGTAGAGCTCACTCATCGCGGCTCGGGTTCGCCCGCCGGAAATATTCGAGGTCGAGGCTGGCGCAGCGTCATTTCTTCGACGAGGGGAAATAGCGCAGATCGGGCGGCGCCTGATCCTTTTTCGCCGGCATCAGCAATCCGTCGGCGCTGATGAAGTAATTTTCGGTGCCGATGCGGATGTGCTGATTGTTCTCGGCGCAGTTCATCTCCACCCATGCCGGCCGCGGGTTCTTGTTGCGGCGGTAGCTTCGCGCGACCGTCCACGGCCCGGTCAGCGCATGGTCGATGGTGGTGACGTCGTCATGCAGCAGCTCCGGATCGGCCTTGTCGAGATAGATGCGCTCCTTGACGACGGTCTCGTTGTCGCTGTGGAGCGGCAGGCCCGTGGTGTCGTAGGCGCGCGGTCCCTTGAAGTTGCGGGTCTCGACCTCGAGGGTGTCGAAGCGGCCATCGCCATCGGCGTCGATCCACTGTCCGATCGAGTAGCCGCGGAAAGTCGGGTCTTCTTCGGCCGGCCAGCCGCGCCCATCGGTGAAGATGCGGCGGTTGTCGTTGATGTGGTCGATCAGAATGTAGGTCGTCTCTGCGGTGAGGACGATTTCCATCTGGGTGTAGTCGATCATGATGCGCGGCATGCCCGGGGAGAGGCAGGCGAAGGAGGGCTCGGTGCCATGGCCGCCGGCGGCCTGGTCGCGGAGATTGGCGTCGAAGATCGCCTGATATTCCGGGGTCAGCGGCGGCTTCTGGCCGGGATTTGCCCAATTCGCCGAGCCGACACGCAGCCACTGGCCCTTGAGATTCGGATACTTGGTTTCATCGAAGGCCGCTGCTGCAGAGATCGTTCCGAGCAGGGCCGCGAGCGCGATCGAAACCGTCGAACAGCGCAACGACATACCTGGTTCCCTCCATTTTCTTTCAGCGTCACGCTACAACAGCTTGTCCGGGCCGAGAAGGGTTGCGCGGTGCAGCATGATGCGCTCACGCCTGCCGCAGCTTTCCCGCGAGGGCCGAACTTGATATCGATTGGAGTGCTTGGCCACGCGGTCGCCTGCCGGAGAGAGCCCGATGTCCACGCGACGCGCCTTTGTTGCCGCGGGCGCCGGTGCCGCGATGTCGCTCTGCGTCCCGCGGGCTCGGTCGCAGGCCGGCCCGGTGATCCGCAAGCCGGTCCGGATCGTCGTCGGCTTTCCGGCTGGCGGCGGAACCGACCTGATCGCGCGCATTCTGGCCGACCGCCTGCGCGGGCCCTATGCGGCGACGGTGATCGTCGAGAACAAGCCGGGCGGCGCGGCACGTGTCGCGATCGACGCGATCAAGAACGCTGAGCCGGATGGCAGCGAAATCCTGTTCACGCCGGATTTTCCGATCACCGTCTATCCGCACAGCTTCCGTGCCCTGAGCTACGATCCGCCCCGTGACCTCGTGCCGGTGGCGCCGGTCGCCTCGGGCTCGCTCACCTACAATGTCGGCCCAGCGGTGCCCGACCGGGTCACCTCGCTCGCCGATTTCGTCGCCTGGTGCAAGGCGAACCCCGACAAGGCGCTCTACGCGACCACCGCGGCCGGTGGGACGCCGCATCTCGTCGGCGTCATGTTCGCGGCGGCAGCGGGCGTGAAGATGACGCCGGTGCATTATCGCGGCGGCGCCCCTGCCCTGCAGGACCTCGTCGGCGGCCACGTTCCCGCGAGCATCAACCCGATGAGCGAGGCTTTGACGATCGCCCAATCCGGGCGGCTGCGGATTCTCGCGGTGTCGAGCATGCGGCGCTCGAAATTCGTGCCCAACGTGCCAACGATCCGCGAAGCAGGTTACGACGTCGTTGTCGACACTTGGCTCGGCGCTTTCCTGCCTGCCAAGGCGTCGCCCGAAATCGTGCAGGCGCTCAGCGCCGCGATCGCCGACGCCGTCAAATCGCAGGAGATGGTCGAGAGCCTCGCCAAGATCGGCAGCGAGCCGCGGTTCCAGCCGCCCGACGCCTTTGCCGCGACGGTCGCAGCCGACACCGCCGCTGGGCCCCGGTGGTCAAGGCCTCGGGGTTCGTTGCAGACGAATAGGTGCGCACCCCAATCCTCCTTCGTGCGGCGAAGCTCGCTATGCCCGTTGGGCCATGCCTGCCATGCGGTGGCCGCGTCCCCATGCCGTGATAGAACTCGCGCCTTACATTCAGTCATCAGTCCATGGATACCCGCACCAACGTCGTCACCACTGAACTCGATTCGCCCTACGCCTGGGCGCGGCTTGCCGCGGCCGTGGGGCTGGGGACCGTAGGGGGCGTCGGTATGTGGTCGATGCCGGTGGTGCTGCCTGCGGTCCAGGCCGAGTTCGCGATCGCGCGCGGCGACGCGTCGCTGCCGTTCACGCTGTCGATGTTCGGGTTCGCGCTGGGCGGCGTCGCGATGGGGCGCTTGCAGGACCGCCGCGGTATCGTCGCCGTGGTGGCACTCGGCATCGCAGCGATGACGGCGGGATACGCCGCCGCTTCGATGGCGCCGGGCCTGTGGTCGTTCGCGTTGGCGTCGGCGTTGATCGGGTTCGGCACGTCCGGCACATTCGGCCCGCTGATGGCCGACGTGTCGTTCTGGTTTACGAAGCGGCGAGGCATCGCCGTCGCCATCGCGGCATCGGGCAATTATCTCGCCGGCACGATATGGCCGCCGCTGGTCCAACACTTCACCGGCCGTGACGGCTGGCGCGCGACCTATTTTGCCATCGGCGTCATCTGCCTCATCCTGATGGCGGCGTTGTCGTTGATGCTGCGCCGCCGGGCCCCGCGCCCGGCTGAAGTCGCCGCCGGTGCACTGCGAAGCCGGCGCCTCGATGTATCGCCGGGCGTGCTCCAGATTCTCTTGTGCGTGGCCGGCCTCGCCTGCTGCGTCGCCATGGCGATGCCGCAGGTGCACATCGTCGCCTATTGCGGCGACCTCGGCTATGGCGTCGCGCGCGGGGCCGAGATGCTCTCCCTGATGCTCGGCTTCGGCATCGTCAGCCGGGTCGCATCGGGCTTCGTCGCCGATCGTATCGGCGGCGTCGCGACGCTCGCGGTCGGCTCGGCGGCGCAGGGCGTGGCGCTGCTGCTCTATTTCACGTTTGACGGTCTCGGCTCGCTCTACGTGATCTCGGCCCTGTTCGGCCTGTTCCAGGGCGGGATCGTGCCGAGCTATGCCTTCGTGATCCGCGAGTATTTTCCCCCCGCCGAGGTCGGCACGCGGCTCGGCGTCGTGCTGATGATGACGCTCCTCGGCATGGCGCTGGGGGGCTGGATGTCCGGCGCGATCTTCGACCTCACCGGCTCCTATCAGGCGGCGTTCCTCAACGGGCTCGCCTGGAACCTCGTCAATTTCACCATCGCGGCCTGGCTCCTGATGCGCAGTCGCGCCCGCCCGGCGTTCGCTTGAGAGCAGCTCCTCGGCGACCGATACACCTTCTCATCGCCCGGCTTGACCCACGGTGTCCGCTCATTTTGGGTGAACAGGGAGCGAGGGCTACTTCCCAGCCGCCCGTCTCAGCGCCTCATTGATCCTGTCCTGCCAGCCGGGCCCGGATTCCTGGAAGTGTTCGAGCACGTCCTGATCAATGCGCAAGGAGACCAGCTCTTTGACGCCCGGGAGAGCCGGCTTCTTGGGAGGTGGTTCCACAGGCTTGGTCGTTGCGGTCTTGAATGCTGCTTCGGCCGCCTGCCGCGAGTTCGATCGG
Source organism: uncultured Alphaproteobacteria bacterium (assembly GCA_963793985.1). Classification (GTDB taxonomy): domain Bacteria; phylum Pseudomonadota; class Alphaproteobacteria; order Rhizobiales; family Xanthobacteraceae; genus JAJPKK01. The sequence continues at coordinate 46,430 of CAWCCG010000029.1, forward strand.
TCTTCGTATTCTATCTCCAGCCATTCGAGCACCTCTATGTAAGGGCACACCAATCCGGAAGCGATCCCAGGCAAACCTGACCAGGGCCAACGTGCCGAATCCGTGGAGAATGACCCGTAGCGGAGGACGCGACCGCGGACTAGCCCCGAAGCGCCGTGCCGCCCCGGTTCCAGCCGCGAGCACCCTCGCCGTAGATCTCGTGGCCGCCGGCGGTGACGACCACGGTGTCTTCGAGCTTGATGAAGCCGCGGCGCGGATGGAGCAGCGTCGTCTCGACCGAGATCACCATGCCCTCTTCCAGCGGCCGGTGAGCGTCGTCGTCGCCATAAGGAACGGGACCGCTGCTGGTGAGCCGTGGTGCTTCGTGGCTGACGAGGCCCATGCCGTGGGCGAGGAAGTGCAGGTGATTGTGCTGGCGCGAGCGCCGCACCAGCGGCTCCGCGGCGGCATAGATCACGCTGCCCATGGCGCCCGGCTTGATCGCGGCGAAGGCCGCGCGCTGCACCTCCTCGATCTCGTCGAGGAGGTCAACGAGCTCAGCGTCCGGCTCGCCGAACACCGCCATCCGCGCGACATCGCCGATATAGCCGTGGTAATTGCCGCCGGAGTCGAGCGAGAGCACGTCGCCCTCGTTCCACGGCTGGTCCGACGGCGCGCGGTTGTGGCTCGCACCGGCGGCGATCAGGCAATATTCGAAGGTCAGTCCGCGCCGGGTTTCCTCGAGCCGCAGCGCGTCCGCCAGTTCCTGCTTGGTCGTGCCAGGGCCGTGCTTCGCGATCACCGCGCGCATGGAATCGATGACGCTGTCGGAGGCGACGCGCAGCTTTGCGAGCTCGTCGGCGCTTTTGCGCGCGCGCAGCCGCTCGAGCACCACGACGGCATCGACGATCTCGCTGTCGGCAAAGGCGTGACGCAACGCCGTGCCGGCATCGAGCGGCAGGAAGCCCATCTCGACGCCGATGCGGCGCGGCCGCAGCCCGAGCTTGCGAAGGTAATCGATCGCCTTCTGCATCGCGTCGACGGAGCCCGACGCGGAGGTGTTGGCCTCCCCGACCCAGAACGGCGTGTTCTCCTTCTGGAAACCCTCGAGCCGGTGGCCGAAGAACGCGGCCTTGTCGGGCGCCCCCTTCACGTAGACGAAGATCGGCAAGTAACGGCTGAGCCCCATCGCGTCCATGTAGTCGAAGAAGAAGGCGCGGTGGCCGCCGAGCAGGTACTGCACATTGTGCTTGGAGGTGGCGAGGAGGACGTCGATCCCCGCCTCGTCGAGAAGCGCGTCGAGCCGTTCGGCGGAAAACGGAATGGGCGTAGCGAGGGTCTTTGTCGATGCGGACATCCTCGGAACTCCTCTGCCGGACGGCGGTACCGTTCGAGCCGCCGTCAACGCCGATCATATAGGGAGCGATGCGCCGGCGCACACCGCAACGCGCTGCACCGCCGGGCCGTGTCATCGCCCCTTGCCGATGATCGGGGGAGGCCTAAACTGCGCCGGAACCACCGGAGCGAAGCATGGCCAACTACTTTGAAGACGCCTTGAGCGGCCGCATCGACGAGATGCTCGATGCCTGCACGCGCTGCGGCAAGTGCGTCGAGGCCTGTCCGGTGAAGACCCCGGCGGGCGTCACCGCCGAGCCCGAAGCCGTCATCACGGGCGTGATCGACATTTTGCGCGGCGGCGACGGCACGGCGGATTCGCGCCGCTGGGCGTCGACCTGCATGCTCACCGGCGAATGCATCAAGGCCTGCGACGAAGGCGTCAATCCACGCTTTCTCCTCGCGATGGCGCGGCTTTCCATGGCCAAGGACAAGGCCGAGCCGCGCGAGCGGCGCCGCGAAGGCGTCGACGGCTTCCGCAAGCTCAATCTCGACGTCACCGTGCAATCGCGCATGCAGGCGGAGGACGACGTGCTGGCGCGGCTCGGCCAGAAGGTCGCGGCCGGCAGTGCCGGCGACGCGGCGCCGGACTTCGTCTTCTATACCGGCTGCAATCTCCTCAAGACGCCGCACATCGCCCTGCTCGCGCTCGACATCATGGATGCGCTCGGCGTGACCTACAAAGTGATGGGCGGCCCCACCCATTGCTGCGGCGTGATCCAGCTGCGCACCGGCGACACCGACGTCTCCGCCAACATGGCCGCCAACACCATGGGCAAGCTCGCCGAAGCGAGCCAGGTGCTGTCGTGGTGCCCGAGCTGCCACGTCCAGTTCACCGAGGTCATGCTGCCGGCCTATGAGCGCAGCGCCGGCAGCAAGCCGTTCGAGATGACGCCGTTCATGCGGTTTCTCGGCGCCCGCGTCGACGACCTCACGCCGCTGCTGCGGCACCCCGTCCCGATGCGTGTCGCGCTGCACCGCCATCCCGGCATTCCCGGCGTGGTCGAGGCGGCGCTGCGCCTGCTCGCTGCCGTGCCGGGCATCGAGGTCGTCGACCTCGGACTGCCGGCCGTCGGCCTGATGAGCAATGCGTTGCGCACGCTTGCCCGACTACAAGCGCCAACTCCAGCTTGCGCGAGCTCGAGGCGGCCCGCGACGCCGGCGTCGATGCCCTGGTCGCGGTCTACCATGCCGATCACCGCGAACTGTGCGCCCACGAGCGCGACTGGCCGTTCGTCGTCATCAATCTCCTGGAAGTGATCGGCGCCAGCATGGGCATCGCCCACCCCGATCACTACAAGCGGCTCAAGATGCTGCAGGACGTCGATCTCATCGTCGCCGAATGCCAGGACCTGCTCACCCGTCACGGCATCCGCGACGACCTCGCCCGCCAATCGATCAAGGCGATGCTGGAGGACCAGCCGCTGCCGCTGCAGGGGCGGTAGACGCGACGCGACGCACGCAGCGCGGAGCCCCCTTCAATCGCGAATATCCTGCAGGAACCACTCCGTCGGAATTTCCCGTCCGACGCCGGCGGCCTTCGCCTTGCGATAGACGAGGCCACCCACCGCGGAGAACTGCAGGCCCTGGTTGCCGAGGTTGTGGTAGAAGGTGATCTGCGTGTCATCCGTGCGTCCCGGCACCTTGCCGGTAACGAGATCGCAGTAGTCCGGATAGTCGCCGCCGAAGCCGCCTTGCGTCGTCTTGGCGGGAAGCCGTCGCATCTCTTCGGCCGTGCCGGCGACGAAGGCGACCGGGCTGTGTCCGCGTTCGGCCATGACCCGCTCGGATTCCGGAAGCTTCAGCCCGCCGCTGCCCTGCCTGATCTTCACGTCGCACCGCGCGAGCACCTCACGGCTGATCTCCCGCGGCCCGAGCATGGTCACGTGCATGCCCGGCTCGAGCCATGCGGCCTCGAATGTCGGGCTCATGCTGTCCGTGCAGGTCGCAAGGATGTCGACCCCGCGCACGGCTTCGCGGGCCGTATCGACCGGCTCGACGGGATGCCGAGCGTCTCGCTCATCTCCTCGGCAAAGCGGATGCGGTTGGCCGTCGTCGGGCTGAACACCTTCACGTGCCTGATCGGGCGGACCGCCTGGAAGCCTTCGAGATAGGTGCGCGCCATGCCGCCGGAGCCGAGGATGCCGACCGTCTGCGCATCGTCGCGCGCGAGGTGCTTCGCCCCGATGCCGGCGCCGCCGCCGACCCGCATATGCTGCAACACGCCATCGTTGATGAACGCGAGCGGCTCGCCGTTGCGGGTGCTCAGGAGCAGAATAAGGCCCGCATAGGTGCCCGGCTGCATGCAGTATTTGCTTTCGCGCCACTGCCCGTCCTTGCCGACCGGCCAGGTGACGATGTCGGACTTCATGCGCATCGCGAGGATGCCGTCGCTCGTGCCCTCCACCGTGCTCCACCGGTAGTAGCCGTCGTCGCGCTCGCACGGCACGTACATGTCGAGGCGCGGGCGCTGGATCGCGCCGCCCGACGGGACCTGGCGAAACGCATGCTCCTGCGCTTCGATGCATTCGCGCATGGTCAGGAGCTTCGCGACGACGTCGTTGTGAATGAAGAGCATGGCCCAGTCCTTCGCATATTGTCGCACCGCGCCACATGCAGTGCCGCATGCGCCGGGCGCGGTTGATCGGGTGTCCCCGCCCCTCTAGGTTGCCCACGTGTCGGAGACCCGGTTCGTTACGGCACGACCGGGCGGGGAATTCAAAGCCGATCCTGGACGGCCCGAGGAAAGCATGGAACATCGAACCTATTCAGACCTGCACGCGCACATCGCCGCCCTGGAGAAGAACGGTCTGCTGCTTCGCGTCAAGCGCCCGATCAACAAAGACACCGAGATGCACGCGCTGGTGCGCTGGCAGTTTCGCGGCGGCATCCCGGAGTCGGAGCGCAAGGGCTTCCTGTTCGAGAACGTGACGGACAGCACCGGACGCCGCTACGACATGCCGGTGGCGGTCGGCATCCTCGCCTCCAATCGCGAGATCTACAGCATCGGCATCGGCTGCAAGGTCGAGGACATCAAGAAGAATTGGGACCGCGCCGAGCAGCAGCAGATCGAGCCGGTGCTGGTGCACAATCCGGCGTGCCAGGAGATCGTCGTCGAGGGCGACGCGCTCAACGAGCCGGGCAACGGCGTCGACGGACTGCCGATCCCGATCTCGACGCCCGGCTTCGACAACGCGCCCTACGCCTCCTGCTCGATGTTCATCTCCAAGGACCCCGACACCGGGCGCCAGAACATCGGCAACTACCGGGCGATGGTCAAAAGCCCGACCCGCATGGGCATGAACCCGGAAATCGAGCTCAACCAGGGCATCCATGAGCACTGGCTCAAATACAAGGCGCGCGGTGAGCGGATGCCGGTTGCGCTGATGCTCGGCGCCCCGCCGGCCATCGTTTTCTCCTCGGTCCACAAGCTGCCGAAGCATCTGGACGAGCTTTCGGTCGCCGGCGGCCTCGTCGGCGCACCGATCCGCGTGTGCAAGGCGAAAACCGTCGATCTCCTGGTCCCGGCGGAAGCCGAGATCGTCATCGAAGGCTATCTCGACACCGAGTGGCTCGAGCCGGAAGGCAGCTTCGGCGAGTCGCACGGCTACATGAACCTGAAGGAATACAACGCGTTCATGGATGTCACCGCGATCACGCGGCGCAAGGATGCGGTGCTGGTCTCGATCATCAGCCAGGTGACGCCGAGCGAGTTCGAGCCTGATCAAGCGCGTCGCCTACGAGCCCGCGTTCCTGCATCATCTGCAGCATCACCTCAACATCAGCGGCGTCACCCGCGTGTTCATGCACGAGCCGCTCACCAATTTGCGCAAGCTGATCGTCATCCAGCTCAAGTCCGATACGCTCGATGCCGAAGTGTGGCGCGCGCTCTACGGCGCTTCGGCGTTCTCCTCGGCGGTCGGCAAGATGATCATCGCGGTCAACGAGGACATCGAGCCCGAGAACCTCGACATGCTGTTCTGGGCGATGTCCTACCGGATGCGCCCGCATCAGGACCTGCGCATCCTCGACCACAAGGACATGGGGCATGGCCCGCGCACCGGCGCGGACGACAACCACTACGAGGCGACCGACTTCGGCGATGCTGATCAACGCCATGATCAAGCGGCCCTATCCGCCGATCTCACTGCCGGCCAGGGAATACATGGAGAAGGCCAAGCTGATCTGGGAGGAGCTCGGGCTTCCGCCGTTGCGGCCGGAGATGCCGTGGTATGGCTATTCGCTCGGCCAGTGGCCCGAGGAATTCGCCGCCGAGGCAGAGCGGGCGACGCGCAGCGAATACTGGACGACCGGCGAGGTGATCAAGCAGCGCCGGCGCAACGACAAGCGGATGAACGATCCTTTCCTCACGCTTTGAGGCGTATGCGTCGAAGGCGGCGCCGCCTTCACTGCACCCGGATGTTCGCGGCCCGGATCACCTTCGCCCAGGTGACGATGTCGGACTTGATCTGCGCGCCGAGCTCCTCCGGCGTGCTGCCGACGGGGTCGTAGCCGAGCGCCGTGAGCTTGTCGCGGGTGTCGGGCTGCGCGATCGCCTTCACGATCTCGCGGTTGAGCAGGGTGACGACGTCCTTCGGCGTTCCGGCCGGCGCGACGAAGCCGACCCAGCTGTCGCCCTCGATGTCGGGATGGCCCGCTTCCGTCATGGTGGCGACACCCGGCAGGGCGCGGGAACGCTGCTTGCTGGTGACGGCGAGACCACGCACCTTGCCGTCCTCGATCTGCGGCGCGGCGGCCGTCGGCGTGGCGAAGCCGATCGGCGTGTGGCCGGCGACCACCGCCGCGACGGCCGGCGATCCGCCGTTGAACGGGACGTGCACGATGTCGAGGCCGAGCGAGAGCCGAAACTGCTCGCCGGCAAGATGCGACTGTGTACCGATGCCGGCGGATGAGTAGCTGTACTTGCCCGGATTGGCGCGAATGAGCGCGACGAGCTCGCCAACCGATTTTGCCGGCACGGCCGGATTGACGACGAGGATCGTGGTCGAGGTAGCCGCGAGCGAGATCGGCTCGAAGTCTTTCACCGGATCGAACGGCGTCTTCTCGAAAAGAATGGGATTGATTGCGAGAGCCGCAAACGCGCCGAGGAGGGTGTAGCCGTCGGGCGCGGCCCTTGCGGCCTGGCCCATGCCGATGTTGCCGGAGCCGCCGGGAATGTTTTCGACATAGAACTGCCGGCCGAGCTGCTCGCCGACCTTAGCCGACGATCAGGCGGGTCAGGACATCGGTCACACCGCCCGGTGCATAGGCGACGATCACGCGCACCGGACGTGTCGGATAGCTTTGCGCCGATGCGCGCTCGGGGACGAAGGGCACCGCGGCGAGGCCGCTCGCGAGCCGCAGGACGTCGCGACGGGCGAGCCCCCTCATGGCGTTGTCTCCCGATTCTGTGCCGCGGCACGTCGCCAGCCATCGTGCGCGGCAATACTAGGACGGGAGTGAACGCGGGCGAAACCCGATCGCCGCTGGTCGTGGCGTCGCACCCCGACGTGCCGTGGTCGTCGTCAACCGGCGGCCCGGTTCGGCAGCGCGCGGGCGAGCGACACCACTCCGTCCTGCTCGCGGGTGTAGAAATCCGGGACCGCCGTGACGACCCGGTTGCGACCCGCCTCCTTGGCGCGGTAGAGCGCGCGGTCGGCCCTCCACAGCAACTCGGTGAAGCCGATGGTCGAGCCGTCATAGACTGGCGAGGCCGACGCTCAGGGTTGCCCCCACGGTCTGGCCTTCGACCACTTCGGCCTCTTCGGCGAACGCATTCCTGATCCGCTCGGCAACCACGAGGGCGCGCTCGCTCGCGAGCCCATGGAGAACGACGGCGAATTCCTCGCCGCCGAGCCGACCGACGAAATCCGAGCTGCGCACCGCGCTGCGCGCGGTGGCGGCGAAGATCTGCAGCACGCGGTCGCCGAACGCATGGCCGAAGCGGTCGTTGATCGACTTGAAGTTGTCGAGATCGATGAGCAGCACCGCGGCTTCCTGCGCGGGCTTGCCGGTCACCGGGAAGAACCGCTCGTTCTCGCTCATCAGGCCGCGCCGATTCCACAGCCCGGTCAAAGGATCGATCATGGCGGCGGCCTTGTGGACGAAGACGGCACGCTCCTTGGCCATCGCCATCAGGATGAAGGCGATGGAGATGGTGAACAACAGCGCCTCGGAGCTCAGCACGGTGAGCCAGATGGAGCCGAACAGCCGCTCCGTTCCGGGAGGATGCGGCAGCATCATCACGAGGGGCGTGCGGAGCAGGAAGAGCGCGCCATGGGCGAACAGCAGGAAGCTCGCCGGCAGCCGCGACACCGAGGGACAGCTCGGGCAATACCAGAGCTCGGTGGCCGCACCCCAGGTGTAGCCCGCGATGATGAAGGCGCTGAGCAACGAGCGCAGCTCGATCGACTGCTGGAATGCCGGAAACTGCACCGCCACCAGCCAGATGATGCCTCCCGCAAACAGCATGGGAACGCTCATCTTCCTGCCGGCATATAGGCGTGTGCCGATCCAGGTCGTGGCGAAGGAGGTGAGCAGGATGAAGTTCGAAAGATCGATCGAGATCAGGTCCGGCACCTGACCGTAAAGGCCGAACAGTGAAATCGAGCTCGCCCGCAGGAGGTGGGCGCTCCCCCACCACGCCACCGCGCGGACCTCGAAATTCTGCACCCACATGAACAGCAGGAGGAGCCCGAGCATCGACTCGACAGAAATAGATACAGAAAACAAGGCGCTGACCCCGTCCAGCATGGGTACCACCGCGATCGGAGGCAAAGTTCCAATGGCCAGCAAGAACTAGCGGCCGGCAGTGCAAACAATGTCTGAAGGCGAACCTCGCACACTCGCCGCGCGTGCGCGTCAAGGTGGATCATTTGTAGTAAGAATCATTCAAATGCTGATCGCTTTTGTAGCGCTAACGCGGGCCGCCGTCGAGCGTTCGTCGGCGCGGCGATGTCGGTTGAGTAATGCCGACTCCCGGTCCCGTCATCGTCTGGTTTCGCGACGACCTGCGGCTCCACGACCACCCTGCCCTCGCCGCCGCGGCGACGACCGGGCGGCCGGTCATCTGCCTGTATCTGCTTGACGAAGCAAGCCCGGGCCTGCGTCCGCTCGGCGGCGCGGCGCGCTGGTGGCTCGCCGGATCGCTGCGCGCGCTCGCCGATGCGCTGCGCGAGCGCGGCGGCTATCTCGTGCTGCGGCGTGGCGCGGCCGCAGACACCATCGCCGGCCTCGCCGCGGAAACGAATGCGTCAGCGCTGTTCATGAACCGCCGCGATGATCCGGCGGGCGCGGCGATCGACCGCAACGTCACGACGCGTCTCGCCGCTGCCGGCACCGAGGTGAAGGTGTTCGCGGCAAATCTCCTCCACGATCCGACCGCGCTTCGAACCGGCAGCGGTCGGCCGTTCCAGGTGTTCACGCCGTTCTGGCGGCAGCTCCGCAGCGCCGGCACGCCGCGGGCACCGATCCCCGCGCCGGCGCGGATCGTGGGCGCAACAGGCATCGCCGGAGACGCGGTGGCCGACTGGCAGCTGGAGCCGACCCGTCCCGATTGGGCCGCAGACATGCGCGCCACTTGGGTCCGCGGCGAAGCCGGCGCACAGCAGGACCTCGAGGTCTTTCTGGCACGTGGGCTGAAGGGCTATGCCGCGCAGCGCGACCGGCCCGACCTGCCGCACACCTCGCGCCTCTCGCCGCGCCTGCGGTTCGGCGAATTGAGTCCTCATCAGGTCTGGCATGCCTGCGCACGCACGCTGCAGCCGCCGGCAAAGCGGCCGACGCGGACGTGGAGAAACTCCTCTCCGAGCTCGGATGGCGGGAATTCTGCTATCACCTGCTCAATCAGCAGCCGGCGCTCGCGACGGTCAATTTCAATCGCCGCTTCGATGGGTTTCCCTGGCGCGACGGATGCCGCGGCCCTTGCCGCGTGGCAGCGCGGCCGCACCGGCTATCCCCTGGTCGACGCCGGCATGCGGCAGCTGTGGGCCACCGGCTGGATGCACAACCGGGTGCGGATGGTGACGGCCTCGTTCCTGATCAAGCACCTGCTGATCGATTGGCGCGCCGGCGAGCAGTGGTTCTGGGACACTCTGGTCGACGCCGACGTCGCCAGCAATCCCGCCAACTGGCAGTGGGTCGCGGGATCGGGAGCCGACGCCGCGCCGTATTTCCGCATCTTCAATCCGGTGCTGCAGAGCGAGAAGTTCGATCCAGAGCGGAGACTATATTCGCCGCTTCGTGCCCGAGCTCGGCGAGCTCGACGCCCACTCGATCCATGCGCCCGACCGCGCTCCGCCTCTCGCTCTGTCGAGCGCAGGCGTGACGCTCGGAAAGACCTATCCCGCGCCGATCGTCGCCCACGAGGACGGCCGCCGCCGCGCGCTCGCGGCGCTCGCGACGATCAAGTCGACGGAACGCTGACGGCTACAGGCTGTTCGCACACCGTGCGCAGTCCTGGCGACGACTTCCGCGCAGAGTGGCTCTCATGCCGCTTGGCTTCGATAACCGATTCCGCCGGCTGTGGAATACTACCGCGCCTCCCGCGAGAGCGGTTTTTTATCCCGCAACATCGACGTTCGGCAGAGATTTTTGCCAAGTCTTTCAGACATAGGAGAACGCGGATTTCGCCAACTTGTGGCGACGCGCCGACCTCGATAGGGTCCGGGCGGGGCCGGACCGTCGCCTGGAGATCGCGTCGCGCATGGAGATTTACCGCGGAATTACCGAGGCGATCGGCCACACACCTCTGATCAAACTCGCCCGCGCATCGGAGGTGACCGGCTGCACCATCCTGGGCAAGGCCGAGTTCATGAATCCGGGCCAGTCGGTCAAGGACCGCGCGGCGCTCTTCATCATCGAGGACGCGGTGAAGCGCGGCGAGCTGCGGCCCGGCGGCGTGATCGTCGAGGGCACCGCGGGAAATACCGGCATCGGCCTCGCGCTGGTCGGTAATGCCATGGGCTTCCGCAGCGTGATCGTCATCCCGGAGACGCAGAGCCAGGAAAAGAAGGACATGCTGCGGCTGTGCGGCGCCGATCTCGTCGAGGTGCCCGCGGTGCCTTATTCGAACCCCAACAACTACGTGAAGGTGTCCGGCCGCCTCGCCGCGGAGCTCGCGAAGAGCGAGCCGAACGGCGCGATCTGGGCCAACCAGTTCGACAACGTCGCGAACCGCGACGGCCACATCAAGACCACCGGCCCGGAAATCTGGGAGCAGACCGACGGCAAGGTCGACGGCTTCATCTGCGCGGTCGGCACCGGCGGCACGCTTGCCGGCATCGGCATCGCGCTCAAGGCGCGCAACAAGGACGTGAAGATCGGGCTCGCCGATCCGCGCGGCGCGGCGCTCTACAGCTACTACACCACCGGCGTCCTCAAATCCGAAGGCTCCTCGATCACCGAAGGCATCGGACAGGGGCGCATCACCAAGAATCTCGAAGGGGCACCGATCGACATCGCCTACCAGATTCCCGACGAGGAGGCGCTGCCGATCATCTTCGATCTCCTCGAGCACGAAGGCCTGTGCCTCGGCGGCTCGTCGGGGATCAACGTCGCCGGTGCGATCCGCCTCGCCCGCGAGCTCGGGCCCGGGCACACCATCGTGACCGTCCTTTGCGACTACGGCACGCGCTACCAGACCAAGCTGTTCAATCCGGAGTTCCTGCGCTCCAAGAATTTGCCGGTCCCCGATTGGATGGAGCGTCGCTCGACGGTCAAGGTGCCCTACGAAAAAGTGTGATACGCACCGCGTAGCGCGCGCCTGACCCGACGCACCGCCGACGCGATCAGTTCGGCAGACGCGATCACGACAAATGACGAACGAGGAGTACCGATGCTGCAACCACCGCCTCATCCCCGCAGCAAGTGGCTGGTGACCACGGACTGGCTCGCGGCGAACCTCGGCGCGCCCGGCCTCGTCGTGCTCGACGGCTCCTATTACCTGCCGGCCATGAAGCGCGACGCCGGTGCCGAATATCTCTCCGGGCATATTCCCGGCGCGCTGCGCTTCGACGTCGACGAAGTCGCCGACCACGGGACCGACCTGCCGCACATGCTGCCGAGCGCCGCAGACTTCGGCGCGGCCGTGGGCAAGCTCGGCATCGCCGACACCGACACCATCGTCGCCTATGACGGCCTCGGCCTGTTCGCCGCGCCGCGGGTGTGGTTCACGTTCCGCCTGTTCGGCGCGGCGAATGTCTACATCCTCGATGGCGGGCTACCGAAGTGGAAGGCCGAAGGCCGGCCGGTCGAGGCTGGCGCCGTCACGCGCCCGGCCAAGAGCTTCACCGCGCGCAAGAACGCCGATGTCGTGGCGGACCTCGCGCGGGTGCGCCGCGCCGCCGAGACCGGCGCAGCCCAGGTGGTCGACGCACGGCCGGCCGACCGCTTCCGCGGCGAAGCGCCGGAGCCCCGCCCCGGCCTCGCCTCCGGGCATATCCCCGGTTCGCGCAACGTGCCGTCGACATCCGTCGTCGAGGACGGATTGCTCGCCTCGCACGACCGCCTGCGCGCCGCCTTTGCCGCCGGCGGCGTCGACCTCGACAAGCCCGTGATCACCAGCTGCGGCTCCGGCGTCTCGGCCGCGATCCTGTGGCTCGCCCTCGACGCGCTCGGCAAATCGCCGCAGGCGCTTTACGACGGCTCTTGGGCGGAATGGGGCGCGCGCAACGACGTGCCGGTCGCAACCGGGCCGGGTTAGAGGGCTGCATAAGAGCTCATCGCCGGCGCCTTGTACTTCCCCTTCGCACTCCGACCCGGAGGAGACTTGGAGATGCACGACCTGAGAGGCAGTTGTCATTGCGGCAACGTCGAGTTCACCCTCTTCACCGAGAAGAGTACGGACCAATTGGTGCCGCGCAGATGTTCCTGCACGATGTGCAGGAGACATGGCGCAAGCTATATCTCCGATCCTGGCGCCCGATTGGTGTTGCGGTACGGCGATCCGTCGTCGCTGAGTATCTATAGATTCGGCCACGGCACGGCGCAGTGGGTCATCTGCTCGAGGTGTGGCGTACTCACCGCGGTGCTTTGCGAGATCGACGACCGCCTGCGCGCTGTGGTCAGGGTACAATCGATGATCGACCACACCTTCGCATCCGAAACGCCGACGGACTTCGAGGACGAATCTGTCGATGGACGGCTGGGGCGCCGGGCGAAGACCTGGATCGGCACCGTCGAGGTGTCCCCGCCGCTGCCTGAGTTTCGGGCCGAAGCAGCAACACCCGGGCGGGAATGATCGAAGTCAGAAAATAGATCATGCGAGCGCCACGCCGTTGTTACTTCTCCGGCACCGTGAGCGGCTTGCCGGCCTCGTTGACCACCACGACCAGCACCTTGGCAGGCTCGGTGTCGCTCGCATTGCGCGACACCGCGTGGAGCTGACCCGGCAACTCGTAGAAGGTCTGGCCCTTGGTGACGACGGTCTCCGGGCCGTTGTCGAGCTTGTACTTGTAGGCGCCCTCCAGCACATAACCGAAATTGTGCGCGCCCGGATGGCGATGCGCCGGCGAGCCGCCGCCCGGCGGAATGTCGAGCGTGATCATCATGACCTCGCGCCCCGGCACGTCGGCAAGCGTCTGTTTCATGAGCTGGCTCACCTTGGTGGGCGGCATCGGCTGTTGGGCGACGACAGTGCCGAGCCCGAACGCGGCGCCGAGCGCCGCGAGGCCGACGAGCGCGCCGCCAGTGCGGATGAGATTTTGCCTGGTCAGGTACATAGCTCCTCCCGTTTTGCTGCTGCGTCGTTGCAAGTTTGGCCTATGACTGGCCTTTACCCGACGTCGACTGTACCACACCTGAGCTCGACGACGGTGCAGCCGCCGGTCATGGCCCGGCAGCACCGCTACCGTGTATTCAGCAGGTCTCGCGCGACGCGAAATCCGACATTGCCGTCCTGGAGATTGGACGGCGGACCGACGCGGCTTGCCGACCGCAGGTTCTTCGCGTCGAAAAACCAGGAGCCGCTGCGGGCGACATGGCGGTTCGGCACCGGGTTGTCGCGCCAGACCGAGCCATCCGACGGCGCGTTTTCATAGTTCTCGTGCCAGGGATCGGCGACCCATTCGTAGACATTGCCGTGCATGTCGTAGAGTCCGAATCCGTTGGCCATCTTGGTGCCGACTGCTTGCGACTTCCGATCGGAATTCTTGAAGTACCACGCATAGCGGCCGAGATCGGCATCGTCGTCACCGAACGAAAACCGCGTCGTCGTGCCGGCCCGCGCGGCATACTCCCACTCGGCCTCGGAGAGCAGCCGGTACGGCTTTCCCGTCATCCTGGCGAGCCATTCCACGTACTGCACCGCGTCGCTCCAGCCCGACATTGATGACCGGTCGATCGCCGCGCCCCCAGGCGTTGTCGCTTACTTTGCGGCATGCCCCGGCTGCGACGCAGGCATCCCATTGCGCGAAAGTCACCTCGGTCCTGCCCACGGCGAACGGCTTCGCGATCGTCACCTCGTGTTGCGGGCCCTCGGTGGGCAGACGATCCGCCTCGGTCGCGGGCGAGCCCATTGTGAACCGGCCGGCCGGCACGACGACCATCATGGGGCAACCGCTCGCGCATTCGGTAAATTCCGAACCGGGCTTCGAGGCCTTCTCCGCCTCCTGATCGTCGGCGAGGACCGACGGGCCCATCTGGGAACGCCAGTATTGGTCGGCGTCCTCCTGCGCATGCGCTGCCGAAAGCACCGCGAACAGTGCGACAGCGACGCCAGCAGCGGGACCGACCGCAAGCCTCACACGCACCCCTCCCGAGCGATCGTCTCCTCACGACGCAGAGACGACAGCCTCGTTCCATCGCGCCAGCTCACGGCGGTCATCGCAAAATCTGGCTCAGAAACAGCTTCGTCCGCTCGTGCTGCGGATTGGCGAAGAACGGTTCCGGCGCGTTGACCTCGATGATCTGGCCGGCATCCATGAAGACGATGCGGCTCGCGACCTGACGCGCGAACGTCATCTCGTGGGTCACCACCAGCATGGTCATGCCGTCGAGCGCGAGCCCGACCATGGTGTCGAGCACCTCCTTGACCATCTCGGGGTCGAGCGCCGAGGTCGGCTCGTCGAACATCATCAGCTTGGGGTTCATGCACAGCGCCCGCGCGATGGCGACGCGCTGCTGCTGGCCGCCGGAAAGCTGCCCCGGATATTTGCCGGCCTGCTCCGGGATTTTCACCCGCGCGAGCAGCGCCATCGCGGTCTCCTCGGCCTCGCGCCGCGGAATGCCGCGCACCAGGATGGGCGCAAGCGTACAGTTCTCGAGCACGGTGAGATGCGGAAACAGGTTGAAGTGCTGGAACACCATGCCGACTTCGCGCCGGATCGCGTCGACCCGCTTGACATCCTTGGTCAGCGCCAGCCCGTCGACCGCGATCTCGCCGCGCTGGAAATCCTCGAGCGCGTTGATGCAGCGCAGCAGCGTCGACTTGCCGGAGCCCGACGGCCCGCAGATGACGATGCGCTCGCCGCGCGCGACCTCGAGATTGATGTCGGCGAGCACGCGGAATTCGCCGAACCACTTGTAGAGGCCGGCGACGCTCACCGCGGGCCCGGCGTCACCGCCGTTCCCTGCCGCGCCTTGCATCGTCTCGATGGGTTTCACCGTCGGTCACCCACCGCGAGCCGCTTCTCGATGCGCGCCGCGTAGCGCGACATCGCATAGCAGAACGCGAAATAGACCACGGCCGCGTAGATGTATCCGGTCGCGCTCGTCACTGGTGTCGACCATTTGGGATCGGCCCGCGCCACTTCGATGGTCTTGAGGAAATCGAAGATGCCGACGAAGAACACCAGCGTCGTGTCCTTGAACAGCGCGATGTAGCTGTTGACGATGTTCGGGATCGTCACCTTGAGCGCCTGCGGCAGGATGATGTGGCGCAGCGACTGCCAGTAGCTCAGGCCCAGTGCATGGGATGCGTCATACTGCCCCTTGGGGATCGACTGCAGTCCGGCGCGCACCACCTCGGCCATGTAGGCGGAGGCGAACAGCGCGACCCCGACCAGCGCACGGATGAGCTTGTCCGGCGACCACGTCTCCGGCAGGAACAGCGGCAGCATCACGCTCGCCATGAAGAGCACCGTGATCAGCGGAACGCCGCGCACGAACTCGATGTAGATCGTCGACAACAGCCGGATCGCCGGCATCCGTGAGCGCCGCCCGAGTGCGAGCATGACCCCGATCGGAAGCGATGCGACGATGCCGACCGCGGCCACCACGATGGTCACAAGCATGCCGCCCCACGATGAGGTGTCGACCACCGGTAGCCCGAGCACGGGAGCGCCGTGCAGCAGCACGAAGCTGACGACCGGCAGCACGACGAAAAAATACGCCGAGCCGAGGTCGCGCCGCGGCGCGTCGAGCCACAGCAGCCATGCGGTGCCGAAGGCGAGCAACGCAAAGAACAGGTCGACCCGCCAGCGCTCGGCGATCGGATAGGACCCGTAGATCGTGTAGGCGAAACGCTCGTGGATGAACGCCCAGCAGGCGCCGGCCTCCGGTCGCGCCGGCGTCGCGAGGCAGGCCTCGCGGTCGGTGCCGCTCCAGGTCGCGTCGATGAACAGGAAATCGACGAGCGGCGGGACGATGAGCACGAGCACGGCGACGATCAGGATCGTCAGCACCGTGCTCAGCGGGTCCGCGAACAGATGCGCGCGCGCCCAGCCGAGCCAGCCGACGTGCAAGCGCGGCGGCGCGAGCGTCTCCGCCGGCGCCGTGCGCACATAGGCTCGCGGCGGGACACCGCCGGGCGGTACGGCGAGCGTGCTGTCGAGCGCCGTCATCGTTCCACCAGCGCAACGCGCGCGTTGTAGAGATTCATCGCGAACGACGTGATCAGGCTGATGCTCAGATACACCGCCATGGTGATGACGACGACCTCGATCGCCTGGCCGGTGATGTTGAGCACCGTACCGGTGAATATCTGGACGAGATCGGGATAGCCGATGGCGACCGCGAGCGAGGAGTTCTTGGTGAGATTGAGATACTGGTTGGTGAGCGGCGGAATGATCACCCGCATCGCCTGCGGCATGGTGATGTAGCGCAGCGTCTGGAACCGCCCGAGCGCCAACGCCTGCGCCGCCTCGGTCTGGCCGCGCGACACCGACATCAGGCCGGCGCGCACCACCTCGGCGATGAAGGCCGCCGTGTAGATCACGAGGCCGACCAGCAGCGCGACGAATTCGGGCAGGATCTCGACGCCGCCGCGCACGTTGAAGCGGCCGGCCTCGGGATATTCGAACGCGAGCGGCGCACCCATTGCGAACAGTGCCAGCACGGGAATGCCGACCACGATCAGGAGGGTCGCGATAAACCGCAGGCCGAGCATCCGCAAGGGCCCGGCGCTGCGCGCGGCCAGCGTGTTGAAGGCAAAGCCGAGCGCGACCGCGAGCGCGATCACGCCGGCGACGTGCCA
Organism: uncultured Alphaproteobacteria bacterium; assembly: GCA_963793985.1. Classification (GTDB taxonomy): domain Bacteria; phylum Pseudomonadota; class Alphaproteobacteria; order Rhizobiales; family Xanthobacteraceae; genus JAJPKK01. The sequence goes on from CAWCCG010000029.1 coordinate 63,216, forward strand.
GCCGTCGATGCCGACTGGGCGCGGCACGTAAAGACCGCGATTGTTGAGGAGAAAGCCGCCCGGAATCGCGAAGCCGTTGGCGAAATCGGGGAGTGCCTTGAGGACGGCGTTGTACCAGAACAGCAGCTGCAGCAAGAGCGGCACGTTGCGGATGAGCTCGACATAGCCGGACGCGAGACGCTCGACCAAAAAGTTCTTCGACATCCGCGCGACGCCGATGACCGTTCCCAACACCGTCGCGAGAATGATACCGAGACCGGCGACCAGGAGCGTGTTGGTGAGCCCGACCCAGAAAGCGCGGCCATAGGTCGAAGATTGCGCGGAATACTCGATCAGCGTCTGGCTGATATCGAAGCCGGCGATGGTGTTCCAGAACCCGAAGCCGGACGCGATCTTGGCGCGTTCCAGGTTCTCGGCGGCGTTGCGGACGGCGGCGTAGGCGAGAGCCGCGAGCACCGCGCACAGCACGACCTGATAGACGATCGCCCGCAGCTTCGGATCGCGGAAGAACGGAACCTGCGGAGCCCCCGGAGATCGCGCCATCGCCCTGCCCCGCCGTGAGGGCTGCGATCAGCAAATCGGCGGTGCGTACTGAATGCCCCCCTTGGTCCACAGCGCATTGAGGCCGCGCGCGATCTTGAGCGGCGAGCTCTGGCCGACGTTGCGGTCGAACACTTCGCCGTAATTCCCCACCTGCTTGACGATGCGGTGGACCCAGTCCTTGGTGAGCCCGAGCCGCTCGCCGAAATTATCCTCGGTGCCGAGCAGACGTTTGATCTCGGGATTGTCCGATTTCATCTGCTCGTCGACATTGGCTTTGGTGACGTTGAGCTCCTCCGCATTGAGCATCGCGAAGAGTATCCATTTGACGATGTCGAACCACTGGTCGTCACCGTGGCGAACGAACGGACCGAGCGGCTCCTTGGAGATGATCTCGGGCAGGACCACATGGTCGTCCGGCTTGGCAAGCTTGAGCCGCACCGAATAGAGGCCGGAGGCATCGGTGGTGAAGGCGTTGCAGCGGTCGGTCTCGTAGGCGCGCACCGCCTCGTCGAGGGTCGCGAAGGTGACCGATCGCAGCTTCATCTTGTTGGCGCGGAAGTAGTCCGACAGATTGAGCTCCGTCGTCGTGCCCTGCTGGACGCAGATGGTGGCGTCGTTGAGCTCGAGCGCCGAGTTCACCTTCAGGCCCTTGCGGACGATGAAGCCCTGGCCGTCGTAGTAGTTGATGCCGGTGGCGTTGAGCCCGAGCTGGGTGTCGCGCAACAACGTCCACGTGGTGTTGCGGATGAGAACGTCGACGTCGCCGGTCTGCAGTGCAGTGAAGCGGTCCTTGGCGGTCAGCGGGATGAACTTGACCTTGCTCGCATCGTTGAAGATCGCAGCGGAAATGGCACGGCAGAGATCGACGTCGAGGCCGGTCCAGTTGCCCTGGGCATCGGGCAGCCCAAATCCCGGCAATTGACCGTTGGCGCCGCAATTGAGCGAGCCGCGCTGCTTGATGGTGTCGAGCATGGCGGCGTTCGCCGCACCCGCGAATACCGTACCGCCGAGCGCCAGCACGGCGACGGTGGCGAACACTGCATGGGCATATCGCTTCATGGCGAACCTCCGGTCCCGTGATCCTCAAGTCTCACCCGCTCCGGGCGCGCGGCCGCGCAGCACTACAGATCGAACCGGAGTGTCTTGCAATGCCGGCCGCGGCACGGCCCGCCTTCTGCGGCGTCGCTGCGGCCATTCCCACCCTTTTCGCTTCACACCTCTATCTAGAGATCGGTTGGCAATCGAGGTCAAGGGGTTGACTGCCGGACCGGTTGCCGCGGTAAATGGCGTCGATCTCACTTTAAGGAACATGCTGGCGCGCTTGACTCCACGCGCGCAACCGGCACGGACGCTCTCATGACAGGCAAAGGCGGCGACGAAATCGCCCGCGACTACAAGACGGCGACGCGACTCGCCCATGCCGGCCGCGACCCCGCCGCGCATCACGGCTACGTCAACACCCCGGTCTACCACGCCTCGACCATGCTCTATCCGAGCGCCGAGGAGTACATCGCCCATCGCAGCCGCTACCAGTACGGGCGGCGCGGCACGCCGACCTCGGAAGCCTTCCAGAATGCGTTGAAGGATATCGAGGGCCCGCAATGCGACGGCGTCGCACTGCTGCCGTCCGGGCTGTCGGCAATCTCGACTGCGCTGCTGTCGGTGCTGCGCGCAGGCGACCACCTCCTGATGACCGACAGCGCCTACTTCCCGACCCGGAAGCTGTGCAACGACATTCTGCCGCGCTACGGCATCGCGACGACTTATTACGACCCGGCGGTCGGTGCGGACATCGCGGCTCTGTTCCAGCCCAACACCCGCGCCGTCTTCGTCGAGAGCCCGGGATCGCTGACTTTTGAGATGCAAGATATTCCCGCCATCGCCGCGGCGGCACATGCGCGCGATGCCGTCGTGGTGATGGACAACACCTGGGCGAGCCCGCTCTATTTTCGTGCTCTCGAGAAGGGCGTCGACCTATCGATCCAGTCCGGCACCAAATACATCGGCGGCCACTCCGACATCATGCTGGGCGTCGCCGCTGCCAACGCGGCGACCTGGCCGCGATTGAAAGAGACGGTTTACGAGACCGGCCTCTGCGTCGGCCCCGACGACATGTTTCTCGGCATGCGTGGGCTGCGCACCATGGGTGTGCGGCTCGCCCAGCATCAGGCGGCCGGCCTCGAGGTCGCGCGCTGGCTCGAGAAACGGCCGGAACTGGCGCGCGTGATCCACCCGGCGCTTCCGAGCCATCCCGGCCACGCCATGTGGAAGCGCGATTTCACCGGAGCCTGCGGCCTCTTTGGCATCGTCTTCACGCCGGCGCCGCGGACCGCGGTCTACGCGTTTCTCGATGCGCTCACGCTGTTCGGCATCGGCGCCTCCTGGGGAGGCTTCGAGAGCCTCGCCATCCCGTTCAATGCGACGCCGATCAGGACCGCGACCCGGTGGACACCCGAGGGCCCGACCGTGCGTCTTCACATCGGGCTCGAGGACGTCGGCGACCTCATCGCCGATCTCAAGCGTGGCTTTGCGGCCTTCACCGCGGCGCTCGCCAAGGAGGCCGCGGCCTCGTAAAACGCAGGCGAGCCGCCAAGCTAGGACCTGGCGGCTCGCTGCTACGCGCGGAAGGGACGAGAACGCGCGTGACTTTCATCCGAGGGCGCCGGGGGGGGCCGGCGCCGCTTTCATTTGAGTTCAGCGGAAATCCCGCGGCCCGGGCATATTCCCGCGATATTCACCGCGGAAGCCGTCACCGCCACGGAAACCATCACCGCCACGGGAACCGCCGTGATCGCCGCGGGAATCACCGTGTCCGCCATGCCAGAAGGCAAAGCGCGGACGGCCGATCCGCGACAGCACCTCGAAACGCTGCTTCTGGGCATCGTCGAGGCTGCTGTAGAGCGGCGCGGCCGCGTCGGCGTACTGCTTGAGCGCGGCGCCGCGCTTGGTCAGGAAATCAGCTTCGCGCTGCGCCCGCGTGACAGGATCGTCCGCGCGATCGCGGTTATCACGGAACGCTGTCATCGCCTCGGCGCGCGAAGCGGCCAGCGCACGATAGGCCTGCTCGTAGCCCGGCCACGACTTCTCCTGCTCCGGGGTGAGCTTGAGGCCGGCATGAAGCGCCGCCATGCGGGCGTCGAGGAACGCCGCACGATCTTCGGCGCGCGGCTGGTATCGCCGGCCGCCGTCGCGTCCCATCGGCGCTTGGGCATACGCATAGGCCGATGCGGCGAGCATCAGCGCTGCGGTGCCGATCACGACCTTCTTCAACATCTGAGTCCTCCTGCGGGGATCTGGGTGCACCCATGACATATCCGCGCAGGCCGAAACACAAGTTACGTTTCACTTACAATCTCATTACAAACCCGCAATGATTACAGCGCGTTAATCTTGCGCCGCGCGATATCAGGGCCGCGAGAACGCAACCAGCCTGGCCGTGAGAATTTGCACCGGCTCGCCGTTTTGATTGATGGTGGTGCTGCGCATCGTGACGATGGCTTGATTGGGCTTGGAGCGCGACGGCTTGATCGCCAACACTTCGGTCTCGACGCGCAGCGCGTCGCCGGCACGCACCGGGCGCGGCCACTCGATCTCGCCGCCGACGCCGATCACGCCGGTCGCGATCGGCATGCCGCCCGCGGTGAGCATGCGCATGGTAAGCGCGGCGGTGTGCCATCCGCTCGCCGCCAGCCCTCGAAACAGCGTCGCTTCGGCCGCGGTCTCGTCGAGATGAAACGGCTGCGGATCGAATTCGGCAGCGAAGCTTTTGATCTCCGCCGCAGTGACCGAAATCGGTCCCGCGGTGAAGCGCTGTCCGACATGAATATCTTCGAGATAGAGTCCACCGGCCATCATCCGCTCCGAAAGGGCCGGAGTGTCGCAGACAAGAGCCCGACCTTCTCGGCGTGTAACATCAGCGAACGGCGTTTATCAAACATCTGTGCAATCAAGCAATTGCCTCTCTTGACCCCGAGTTCGATTGTATAACGTCGTATATCTTCTGGCGCTTCCCAGATCCTTCCCAAAGGCCTCCACGACGATGAAGCTCACCCCAACCAATATCGACCGTCTTTGCGTCCTAGGCAAAGGCGAGTTCGACAGGATCTTCTCCGACCATGAGGTCCCGGGCCTTGGCCTCCGCGTACGCGCGGGCGGTTCCCGGAAGTGGATCCTCCACTATCGGTGGAACGGCGAGCAGCGCCGCTACACGATCGGCCATGCGTCGGTTCTTGGACTCGACGATGCGCGACGCGCGGCTCGCAAGATGATTGTTGCTATCGACGAAGGAGTTGATCCGTCGGCCGAGAAGATCGCGAGACGCGCCACCGCGGCGCTGCTCTTCTCACGAGTTGTCGAAGACTACCTCACTGTCAGGCAGCTCGATTTACGGCCTAGCAGCCGCGTCCTATGCAGCCGGCATCTGAAACAGCACTGGCGGTCGCTGCACGGGCTGGCGATCAACAGGATCGACCGTCCCAATGTCGCGGCCAGGCTTCGTGAGCTTCAAGCCGCCAACGGCATCGTTGCGGCCAACAGGGCCCGCAGCACGCTCTCGGCCTTGTTCGTATGGGCGATCGGCGAAGGCATGTGCGATTCAAATCCGGTTATGGGCACTAACAGGGGCCAGGAGACTTGGCGCGACCGCGTGCATTCCACCGCGGAGCTGGTCGCGATCTGGAAGGCGGCGCCGGACAACGATTATGGGCGTATCGTGCGTCTACTAATGCTAACTGGGCAGCGTCGCGAGGAGATCGGCGGCCTGAGGTGTTCAGAGGTCGAGAATGCGGGAAAGACGATTGCATTGCCGGCCAGCCGAACGAAGAACAACCGACCGCACGACGTGCCGCTGTCGGCTGCGGCGCTCGCTGTTCTCGACACGTGCTCAAGAGCCAAAGGGAAAGAACTCGTCTTCGGCAGTCGGCGCCGCGGCAACGGGTTCTCCGCCTGGTCTCATTCGAAGGACGCGCTAGACCTTGTTCTGAGGTTGAATAAGCCTTGGACCGTGCATGACCTTCGCCGTTCGGCCGCCACCGGCATGGCCGACCTGGGCGTGCGGCCGCACGTCATCGAGGCGGTGCTCAACCACGTGTCTGGCCACAAGGCGGGCGTGGCGGGCATCTACAACCGGTCGGCTCAATGCGTGCGAGCATCATTTGTTCGCTCCGCATTTGGCAAGGTTTGACGGCGGCATTTGCGCGCTCCTTGTTTCAGGCGGGAGCACAGCGAACTCTCAGCCGCCGACGCCTGAGGAAAGGACCCTTGGCCGGCGATCTGGGATAGGTAAGCACAAAAGAGAAAATAGCGAGATGCGGAGCCGTCGATCACCTCGGGCAGCACAGGCGCGCCGGGCTTCGCCAGGCAAACTATGTGGATGGACACTATATTGGGAGCCAGCAGCATTGTGCCCAGAGGCCCAGAGGGGAGATTGCATGGCAAGGACCGTTATTCAGATCACCGCTGATCCCAGCTACTTGTACGCACTTTGCGATGACGGAGAGATTTTTCGGCTAGTCAACCATGTTTGGCAGCCCTTGGCGTTGATCCCTCAAGACGACCAGCGCGCGATAGGATCGACGCCAAAATCGGGATTTGTTCCTTTCGAGGAGGAAGCCCGCGGCTAGAATTCATCAACTCGGTTGACACAGCGCCGGTACACCTCTTGGACTCCCGATTGGGCGCCGATTGACACCGCTCCTCGGCGGGCCGGTGCGAGCGAAACTGCCGAGTGTCTGAGGCGAGGGACGCTCAGTCAGTTCGCCTTCACCACCAGCTACGTGTCGGCCCCGCGGACGACGGCTCTTCGGCAAGCCGAAGAGCCCGCTCCAGTTAAGACGATGTCGATTTGTCGGGATAGTAAAACAGAAGTGGAACTAGCTAGCGACCACAACGCACACGTTATCGTTTCTTTTTCTTTGCAAAAATCACGTTCCAGTTATCCCTATAAGCTTTAGAAACCGGTTTCTGACCTTCGCCCCTGCTATAGCCGGAGGGTACGGCGGCAGCTACCTCGCCCTCCTCAGCCTTGGATGGCTCTGCACCTGAAATGCTCTTCTTCTCCGGAGCGGCCTCAGCTTTCGGAGCGGGGTCGGTTTTGATTTTTTTGTCTGTCGCTAGCCATCATCTTTCCTAACGCTGATTTGGCCGATCAATTTGACCCACCGCCGAATTCTCATCCGCCGGCGATTTGAGCGCTTTGGTTTTGATACGCCCTGCGGCGTGGTGGGAGCAACAGGCCATCGCGAGGACGGGCGTTGATGCCCATCAGCTGCTGCTGACACGCTGCGTGGTGTTCCCGGTCTCCCGAGCTTGGGAAATAATTTTATGCTTTAATTACAATATGTTGGATGAAATTACGGCGAGCTTTCATGGAGACGAATTGGCACTCGCGCTTGACGAGTGCTAAAAGCGCACCAATTGAGAGGGTGGGAAGCACGCATTCATATTGCGGCCCGGCAGCACGTGGCCTCGCTCTATCCGAAAAATTAACAGCTTTGGGAGAACCGATATGAAATTTCGGCCGCTTCACGACCGCGTTGTGCTTACGCGAATAGACGCCGAGGGAAAAACCGCAGGCGGAATCATCATCCCGGATACCGTCAAAGAGAAGCCCACCGAAGGAGAGGTGATCGCCGTCGGTCCAGGCGGCCGCGACGAAAGTGGCAAGCTTATCCCGATCGACCTCAAGGAAGGCGACAAGGTGCTGTTCGGCAAATGGTCGGGCACCGAGGTCAAGATCGATGGAGTCGAATATCTGATCATGAAAGAGAGCGACATCATGGGCGTGATCGAACAGACCTCAGCCCGCGCGAAGGCCGCCTAAGGCGCATCGTATCAGACCTCAAGGAGAACAAAAATGGCTGCGAAGGACGTACGATTCTCAATCGATGCGCGCGACAGGATGTTGCGCGGAGTGGACATTCTCACCAATGCGGTACGCGTAACGTTAGGACCCAAGGGGCGCAACGTCGTGCTCGACAAGTCGTACGGCGCGCCACGCATCACCAAGGACGGCGTCACCGTCGCCAAGGAGATCGAGCTCGAAGACAAGTTTGAGAATATGGGCGCTCAGATGGTGCGCGAGGTGGCTTCGAAGTCATCCGACTTTGCCGGGGACGGCACCACGACCGCCACGGTTCTCGCTCAGGCGATCGTGAAGGAAGGCGCCAAAGCCGTCGCCGCCGGCATGAACCCGATGGATCTCAAGCGCGGCATCGACCTCGCAGTTGAAGCGGTGGTCGCGGACCTGAAGAAGAACTCGAAGAAGGTCACATCGAACGAAGAGATCGCCCAAGTCGGCACGATTTCCGCCAACGGCGATTCCGAAATCGGCAAGTTTCTCGCCGACGCGATGAAGAAAGTCGGCAACGAAGGCGTGATCACCGTCGAAGAGGCAAAGTCGCTTGAGACCGAACTCGAGGTCGTCGAGGGCATGCAATTCGACCGCGGCTACATCTCGCCCTACTTTATCACCAACGTGGACAAGATGCGCGTCGATATGGATGACGCCTATGTCCTGATTTCCGAAAAGAAGCTGTCGAGCCTGCAGGAGCTGCTACCTCTTTTGGAAGCAGTGGTAAAGACCTCGAAGCCCCTCGTTATTATCGCGGAGGATATCGAAGGTGAAGCGCTCGCCACACTCGTCGTCAACAAGCTGCGCGGAGGCCTCAAGGTCGCGGCCGTGAAGGCACCGGGCTTCGGCGATCGCCGCAAGGCCATGCTGCAGGACATCGCGGTCCTGACCGGCGGCCAGGCGATCTCGGAAGACCTCGGCATCAAGCTGGAGAACGTGACGCTCGCCATGCTCGGTCGCGCCAAGAAGGTGATGATCGAGAAGGAGAATACCACGATCGTTAGCGGCGCCGGCAAGAAGGCCGACATCGAGGCCCGGATCGCCCAGATCAAGGCGCAGATCGAGGAGACCACCTCCGACTACGATCGCGAGAAGCTGCAGGAGCGTCTCGCCAAGCTCGCCGGCGGCGTCGCGGTGATCCGCGTTGGTGGCGCCACCGAGGTCGAGGTGAAGGAGCGCAAGGATCGCGTCGACGACGCGATGCACGCGACCCGCGCCGCGGTCGAGGAAGGTATTCTGCCAGGCGGGGGCGTCGCACTCCTGCGCGCCAGCGAAGTACTCAAGAAGGTACGCACGCAGAACGACGACCAGAAAACCGGCGTCGACATCGTGCGCAAGGCGCTCTCTTGGCCTGCGCGCCAGATCGTCATCAATGCGGGCGAAGACGGGTCGGTCATCGTCGGCAAGATCCTGGAGAAGGACCAATACTCGTACGGCTTCGACGCCCAGAACGGCGAGTACGTCAATCTCATCAGCAAGGGCATCATCGACCCGACCAAGGTTGTGCGGGCGGCGCTCCAGAATGCGGCGTCGATCGCCGGGCTTCTGATCACCACGGAAGCCATGGTCGCCGAACGGCCGAAGAAGGAAGCCGAGGCCGCGGGAATGCCTGGCGGTGGCATGGGCGGTATGGGCGGTATGGACTACTAGTCTGGGGCAAGCCCGTTCAGATTGTCGTGGGCGGGAAGCGTGGAGGTTTCCAGGAGGGCGTAGCCGTACAGAAAACCTCTCTCGCGGAATCTCGGGTTCAGGACTTGGCCGGCTTCTTGTCGGAATTCCACGCCTCAGAGATCGACCTGTACCTTCATCAACAGGGCATCGACAACACTACGCCCGCCGGCAAAGGCCATGTTCCAGATGATGGGCGTATTCGCCGCGCCGCATCAAGGGGGAGATGGCGACCTCCTAGCGTATTGATGCGACGAGATGCGAGGTTGACGCGAACGGCCACCTTCAGGCGTCAGGGTCGCAGTCCGTTGTTAAACGCAACGCTCAGATAATTGCGAGCTTGTGAGCAATATTGATCAGCCCGCGTCCCCGAGTTGATGGTCAACTTACAACAAGTCCCATCGACACCTTTTGCCCTGAAACAGGAGCGCGCCATGCGTGCAGCATCACTTTCATCACCAGCCCCACTCATCTCAACCGCATGTAGTATCTGGGCAATAACATGAGGTTGGCGTATGTCGATCCGACCGGCACAAGCACCGTTTACGCCTACCGATGCGATGATGGACATCATCATGAAATCCTGAGGGCCGACAAAAGCGACGCGTCAGTGGCCGGCCTCGCGATTGGGAAATCGGGCATCGGACCAGAGTCGCCTCGAAGCGCTCTGACGGGTGATTTGCCACCCTCGTCCGTGACACAGAGAGAATGGCCCTCAATTTATATGGCGCGTGTGTCGTGGCCGAGCGTCGGGCGAGCAGGATGAGACCGACTCATTCGGCATGTTTCCAATACGCGCAGGTGGACGGTATCCAATGAAAATCGCCCAAATCGCACCCCTGATCGAAAGCGTTCCGCCGCGGCTCTATGGCGGAACGGAACGTGTCGTTTCCTATCTCACCGAGGAATTGGTCGCCCAAGGTCACGAGGTGACCTTGTTCGCAAGCGGTGATTCCATCACGGCCGCCAATCTCGTGCCGTGCTGCACGCAAGCGTTACGGCTCGACACGGCAGTCAGCGACGTCGTGCCTTATTACATGCTGATGCTGGACAAGGTACGTTCGCACGCCGCCGAGTTCGACGTGCTTCACTTCCACATCGATCATTTCCATTTCCCGATCTTCAGACATCTGCCAATCCCCAGCCTGACGACTCTGCATGGCCGCCAGGATCACCGCGACTGCCTGCCGTTTTTTGCGGGATTCAGCGACATGCCGCTGATTTCGATCTCGGATGCCCAACGGGCGCCGTTGCCGCATGCGAATTTCTCCGCAACGATCCATCACGGCCTCCCGCAAAATCTGCACGAGGCCAACTATCGGCCCAATGGAGGCTATCTTGCCTTCGTTGGCCGTATCTCGCCGGAAAAGGGGCCGGTCGACGCCATACGCATTTCCCGGAGCCTGGGCATCCCACTCAAAATCGCGGCCAAGGTGGACAAGCTCGACGAAGTCCTATTTCCGCGAGGTCGTGCAACCGATGCTGTCGACGGAAGGCGTCGACTTCATCGGCGAAATCAACGAGAGGGACAAGGGGCCGTTCCTGCGGGATGCGATCGCGCTGTTGTTTCCGATCTGTTGGCCGGAGCCGTTCGGTCTCGTCATGATCGAGGCGATGGCATGCGGAACCCCTGTCCTCGCCTATCGCGCCGGCGCGGTGCCGGAGGTCGTCGACGAAGGCGTAACCGGCATGATCGTCGACAATATCGATCAGGCCCGCATCGCTTCGGTTCAGGTGGCTGCGCTGGATCGCCGCAAGGTACGCCGCCGTTTCGAGGAGCGCTTTACCGCGCGCCGCATGGCAACGGACTACGTTCGGGTCTATCAGGGCCTTGTCCATCACGCCGCGCAGCCGGGTCGCAGCACCAAATATCCGATAAACGGGGGCGCACGTATCAGTGGAGACGAACTGGTCAGTGACGTAGATATGCATGCCGATTGAGAGTCCGGCCGTCACGCCACCGGGAATCGAACCGTTTTCCGAAGCGTCATTCTATATTCCGGCGACCGAGCCCACGACGCGGTTGCGGCGAACCATGAAGCGAGACGATTGCTTCCTGGTGTTCGACAGCCACGGCGACATCGGCGCTTCGCCGGGCGGGCCGGACGGCCTGTTCAATTGCGACACCCGCCACCTCTCGCATTTCGAGCTGCTGATCAACGGACTTCAGCCCCTCCTCCTCGGGTCGAACCTCTCCGACGACAACTGCGTCCTCAGTGTCGATCTCACCAATCCCGACATCTATTACGACAAGCGCGTCATCCTGCAGAAAAACCTGGTCCATGTGGCGAGGACGGTGTTCGTTTGGCGTTCCACCCTGTTTCACCGCTTTGCCGTGCGAAATTTCAGTGCCGATCGAGTTCGGCTACTCCTGTCGATCACTTTCGACAATGACTTCGCCGACGTATTCGAGGTCCGGGGGACCCAGCGCGCGCGCCGCGGCGCGGTGCGTTGCCTTGTCCAGGGCAATGTAGCGGATTTCATCTACCTCGGTCTCGACGGCAAGAGGCGGCGCACGCGTATCGTATTCGAGCCGATGCCGACCCATTTGTCGTCTTCGCTCGCTTCGTTCCAGCTCGATCTCGAGCCGCACCAGTCGGTTTCGCTCTACGGTACGATCTCCTGTGATGGCGATCAGCCCGAGCCGCCGTCATTCCTGAAGAGCCTGCGAAGCGCCCACCGCGAACTGAAGCAGATGATCAAGGTCGGCACCGTGATTGAAACCTCCAATCAGGTGTTCAACGAAATTCTGCGGCGTGCGACCGCGGACCTCGCCATCCTGCTGACCCACACGCCCGCAGGGGCCTTATCCCTATGCGGGAATCCCCTGGTACTCGACGACGTTCGGGCGTGATGGCCTCATCACGGCCATGCAGTGCCTGTGGCTCGACCCGCGTATGGCGCTCGCCGTGCTCACGCGGCTCGCAGCCTATCAGGCGACCGACTTCGATCCTGAGTCCGACGCCGAGCCGGGCAAGATCCTGCATGAAATGCGGGCGGGCGAAATGGCAACGCTGCACGAGATCCCGTTCGGGCTCTATTACGGGAGCGTCGATTCGACCCCTCTGTTCGTCATCCTGGCGGGCCGCTATGCCCAGGCGACTGGCGATCTCGACACCTTGCGCAGCCTGTGGCCCGCGATCGAGCGGGCGCTGGGCTGGATCGACGGTCCGGGCGACCGTGACCATGACGGCTTCGTCGAATACTTCAAGGCGACGCCGCGCGGGCTCTCCAACCAGGGCTGGAAGGATTCCTACGATTCCGTGTTCCACGCGGACGGCCGGCTCGCCGAAGGACCGATCGCGCTTGCCGAGGTGCAAGGCTACGTCTATGCGGCGAAGAAGCTCGCATCATGGTGTGCCAATCAATTGGGCTTCACGGAGCGGGCGCACCAGCTCGACACAGAAGCCGATCAATTGGCCGAGCGGTTCGAGGACGCCTATCTGGTGCGAGGAGATCGGGACCTATGCGCTCGCTCTCGATGGAGACAAGAGGCCCTGCCGGGTGGCGACTTCGAACGCTGGCCAAGTCTTGTTCAGCGAAATTGCCCGCAGCGACCACGCCGAACGGATCGGGCGACGCCTCATGGAGCCGAACTTCTTCTCTGGCTGGGGGGTGCGGACCGTGGCCGTCGACGAGGCCCGCTACAATCCGATGTCCTATCACAATGGCTCCGTGTGGCCCCATGACAATGCCATGATTGCGACGGGGCTTGCGCGTTATGGCGACAGCCGGGCGGCGACGCGCATCTTTCAGGGAATGTTCGATGCTGCGACCTACATGGATCTGCGGCGGCTGCCGGAGCTGTTTTGCGGCTTTCCGCGCTTTCGCGGCCGCGGACCGACGCTCTATCCGGTGGCCTGCGCCCCGCAATCTTGGTCGAGCGGCGCCTTCTTTGCGCTGCTGCAGGCCTCGCTCGGCATCGAGCAGGACCCGTTCGCGAACGTGATCCGGTTTCGCAATCCGAAGCTGCCGGCCTTTCTCGACAGCGTCGTTCTGCGCGGACTCAAGGCGGGCACCGGCAGTGTCGATCTTTCGGTGCGGCGTCAAGGCGACGATAAAATCTCCCTTCAAATCCTCGCGGCCCGTGGCGATATCGAAGTCACGGCCTCATTTTCAGGATGATCATGCAACCTCATCTCGTCACGGGGCCAGTCCTTCCGGCGGCAATGGCGGGACCCCATCGACATCGCCGAGGTCGCGATCCTGCTCGATGTCGACGGCACCATCCTCGACGTCGCGGCAACGCCACAGAGCGTCGTGGTGCCGGCATCGCTGGTTCGAACGCTCGGCGAGTTGCACGCGCGGACCGATGGCGCGCTCGCGCTCGTCAGCGGCCGGCTCATCGAGAACCTCGATGATCTGTTCGTGCCGCTCAGGCTGCCTTGTGTCGGCGGACACGGCGTCGAATGGCGCATTGCGGACAATGCCCCCATGCAGAAGCGACATGCCGAGCTGAGCCCCATATTGAAGAAGCAGGTGACGGCGGCCGTCACCGTCGATCCCCGCATCATCGTCGAAGACAAAGGCTCCTCGCTCGCCGTGCATTACCGCTTGGCGCCGGAGCTGGGGCCTTTGATCAAGAACAAGATCGCCGCCATTCTCGATCGCGCCACGGCGGAGAAACTCGAAATGCTGTGCGGCAAGGCTGTGATCGAAATCAAGCCGCCGAGCTTCAACAAAGGCATTGCCGTGTGCGAGCTGATGAAAAATCCTCCGTTCGCGCAACGCATCCCGCTGTTCGTGGGCGACGACGTCACCGACGAGTCGGTGTTCGCGGTGCTGCCTGCGCTCGGCGGCTTCGGCTATTCGGTCGGACGGGAAGTGGCAGGCGTCGAGGGCATCTTCGACGGTCCGCAGGACGTCCGCGACTGGCTCACCGGCCTTTGCGGCCGGGACGGGATGAAGTCGGGATGAATGATTTCGGGCTCGATCTTGCGATCATCGGCAATGGGCGCACGGCCGCGCTGGTCGATCCATTGTCGCGGATCGTGTGGTGGTGCTATCCGCGCTTCGACGGCGACCCGATCTTTTCCCGGCTGTTGGCAGGCGACGAGGAAAAGGGATTTTGCGATGTCGTGCTCGAGGGCATGGTCGAGTTTTCGTCCGACTATGTGCGCAACACCGCGATCGTCTCCACGGTCCTGACGAACGACAAGGGCGCGTCGATCCGGATTACCGATTTCGCACCGCGGTTTCGCGAATACGACCGCATCTTTCGCCCACCGCAGCTCATGCGGATCATCGAGCCGATCACCGGCCTGCCCCGCGTCACCATCCGGGTACGTCCGACCAGCAGTTACGGCGCTCCGATGGCGCTCAAATCGATGGGCAGCAATCATGTGAGCTTCAGCGGAGCCGACGTGGTTGTCCGTCTCACCACCGACGCTGCGTTGTCCTATATCGACCGCGAAGCCCCCTTCGTGCTGACACGGCCACTCCATCTCGTCATCGGTCCGGACGAGCCGTTCCCGGCCGACCTGCCTACGACCTGCCGCTCGTTCGCCGCGCGCACGCAAGACTACTGGACCGAATGGGTGCGGCGCCTCTCCATCGCCTATGAATGGCAAGACGCCGTCATCCGTGCGGCGATCACCCTCAAGCTCAGCAATTTCGAGGAGACCGGCGGCATCATCGCGGCGCACACGACATCAATTCCGGAGGCGCCGGGCTCCGGGCGCAATTGGGACTACCGGTATTGCTGGTTGCGCGATGCTTATTTCGTCGTAAAGGCGCTCAATCGCCTCGGCGCCACCCAGACCATGGAGAATTTCATCTCCTTTATTCTGGGAATCGCTTCGGAGGAATTCGTCCGTCCAGTCTACAGCATTGTCCCGGCCGACTCGATGGAGGAGAAGATTGCGAAGGGCCTCAAAGGCTATCGCAACAACGCACCGGTTCGCATCGGCAATGCGGCGGCGGGTCAGGTACAGCACGACACGTACGGCAGCATCATCCTCGCCGCGACGCCGATGTTCTTCGACCGCAGGCTGCCGCGGCCGGGCGATGCCGGACTGTTCAATCTCCTGGAAAGGCTCGGTGTCGAGGCGGCGCGGCTCGCCTTCGAGCCCGACGCCGGTATCTGGGAATACCGCGGTCGCAGCCGGGTGCACACCCATTCGGCGGCGATGTGCTGGGCCGGCTGCAACCGTCTCGGCGCCATCGCGACGCATCTCGGCTTGGAGGAGCGTGCCGCGCATTGGACCAATACGGCAAACGGGATGCAGACGCGGTTGATCGAGCAGGCCTGGAACGAGAAACGCGGCGCCTTCACGGCCGGATTCGGGATCGATGATCTCGATGCCAGCGTGCTGTTGCTGCCCGAGATCGGGCTCCTGGAAACGCACGATCCCCGCTTCGTGCGCACCGTGGAGGCGATCGAGCGTGAACTTTTGCGCGACAACCACGTTATGCGTTATGCGAGCGAGGATGATTTCGGCCTGCCTGAAACGGCTTTTCTCGTATGCCGGTTCTGGCTGATCGACGTTTTATGGGATCTCGGTCGCCGCGAGCAGGCACGCGATATGTTCAATGACGCACTGAAATATCGAAATCGTTATGGCCTGCTGACCGAGGATGTTCATCCTCTGACCGGCGAATTATGGGGCAATTTTCCCCAGACCTACTCCATGGCCGGGCTGATACTCACCGCGATGCGGCTGTCGCGCAGCTGGGAGGATCGATTTTGGCGCGGCTAGTCGTCGTCTCGAACCGGGTGAGCGTCCCGAGCGGGGATGGCGCAAAGCGCGCCGGCGGCCTCGAAGTCGCGTTGCGCCCGGCGTTGGAGCGTAACGGGGGCGTGTGGTTCGGCTGGAGCGGCAAGGCCGTGCCACGCGCGGACGTCGAGATGCACACGGTCTCCCACAAGAATGTCACCTATGTGGTCACCGATCTCTCCGAGGACGACTACCAGGAATACTACAACGGCTTCGCCAACCGGGTGCTGTGGCCGATCCTGCATTTCCGGCTCGATCTCGCCGAGTTCGCGCGTCGCGATCTCAGCGGATATATGCGGGTGAACGATCATTTCGCGACCGAACTCGAAAAGATCATCGAACCCGACGACCTGATCTGGGTCCACGACTATCATCTCATCCCGATCGCGGACGCGTTGCGCCGCCGCGGCCACGCCAACCGGATCGGCTTTTTCCTTCACGTCCCGATGCCGCCGCCGGAGGTGCTGACCTCCCTGCCGAACCACGAGCAACTCATCCCGCTGCTGTTGCAATACGACGTGGTGGGCTTCCAGACCGATGGCGATTCCGGAAATTTCGTCCGCTACCTCATCACCGAGAATCAAGATTTGCGTCGCGAGATGCGGGTGTTCGAGACGTCGGGCCACCAGATTGCCTTCACCTCGAACGGACGGCAGACCCGGGTCGGCAGCTTCCCCGTCGGCATCGAGCCGCGGGGATTTCAGGCGCTCGCGCGCCGAAATGTGCGCTCGCCGCTGGTCAAGAACCTGGTGACGAGCCTCGGCGGGCGGACGCTCGTCATCGGGGTCGACCGCCTCGATTATTCCAAGGGCCTGGTCCAGCGGCTTGAAGCCTTCGAGATTTTCCTCGCCAGGAACCCGGAATGGCAGGGCAAGCGTGACATACCTGCAGATCACGCCGAAGAACCGATCGGAAATTCCGGAATATCATGGAACTGGCGCAGGCGGTGGGTTCGATAGCCGGCCGCATCAACGGCAAATATGGCGAGGTGTCTTGGACACCGATCCGCTACGTCAACCGCGTCTACAGCCGCTCGGTGCTGGCGGGGCTCTATCGCACGGCGCGGGTCGGCTTGGTGACGCCGCTGCGGGACGGAATGAATCTCGTCGCCAAGGAATACGTCGCCGCGCAGGATCCGAACGATCCCGGCGTGCTCATTCTCTCCCGCTTCGCCGGCGCCGCCGTCGAGGGCAAACGTGCGCTGCTCGTCAATCCCTATGATGCCGAATCGGTCGCCGGCGCCATCGCGCAAGCGCTGGCTATGCCGCTTGACGAACGTCGCGAGCGACACGCGGCGCTGTTGCACGGCATTTTGGAAAACAACGTCGATAAATGGCAGAAGGATTTTCTCGACGCCTTGCGCAGCGAAGATCGAGCCGCTGAGGAGATCCGAGCTGCCATGCAGACACCAAATCATGATCGTCCAGGGACAGGGCGGAGCCAGATAATTTCCGGGGCAGCACTGCCGGGGCGGGCATAATCATTGTGGGATCGTGTGAAACGTGCGCCGTCAGCGTTTGTCCGGCACCCGCTGGTGTAAACTCCTGAACACGCCGCGACCGCATTGAAAGTCTATGCTCGCGGCCGCGGAGGGTCTAACGATCTCCTCAGCTCCGATATTTGAATAGCGAGTCCATGCTCGCCGCGGTGCACGAGACCGATTGCAACGCGATGCGGTCAATGCAACCGCGTCGGCATCGGCGTCTCGTTTCGCTGCGAGTCGGACCCGAGGCATTCGCTGGGGCTCAAGAACGGCCCGGCGCCTAGCTTTCCGCGCTCATCCATCGTGTACCAGCCGCACTTGATCCCCCGCACGTCGCCGTTCGTTGACATAGTAAGGAATGAAACAATTCACTGTGATCATCTCCAGATGCCCGGTCGACGGTGCGTTTCGCTCCTGTCCCGCGGGATGTGGGCGTACTCTACGTTGCAGGCGCTCCGCGGCTGTGCGGTTCCAGCTGGCACGCCTTCAACCAACGGCCATGTGGACGGAGCGCAGACGTGAAAGAGCGCTCAAGAAGATGATTATTTGGCCAGCGGGCGTACGCTGGAGAGATCAGTCCCAGCGATAACATTGCCGGTGAAGCCGCCATCGCGGACCGCCTTCTCCTCTGTCAGCGGTTTGCCCGGAACCTTGAAACGTTATCCGCTCCAACTGGCGGAATGAGGTGGGTCAGTACGAGATACCGGCCACCACGAGCATCGCGGGCCAAGCTCCAGAGTGCCGACCGACGCCAGCGGGTGACGGTCGACAGCGCAGAGATGATCGCCCGGCTCGTTCCGCCGGCGATATCCTCTGAGACACTCAGCCGCCCCTCTCTTGTTTCGAAACCTAATGCGGTGAGCAAAAAGACAACATATTCTCACCCGTGGGCGCTCAGGAGTGGGTCGGTCATGACAAAGAAGGCGAAAAAAGTCCCGTTTGACCCGAAGGTATTTCTCGCCACCACGAATGGTGGCCGAGCCCTGTCCAAGTACGGGACGGATCAAGTTATCTTCTCGCAGGGCGACGCTGCGGATGCAGTGTTCTACATCCAAAAAGGTCAGGTCAAGATCACTGTCGTTTCCGAGCAGGGGAAGGAAGCCGTTGTTGCGGTCTTGGGTCCCGACGAATTCTGCGGAGAGGGTTGCCTGACAGGACAGCCGCGGCGCCTGGCTACGGCCGCTGCAATGACCGAGTGCGAGATCATGCGGCTGGAGAAGGCGGCCATCGTCCGCGTTTTACATGAGGAGCCGGCCTTTTCTGAGATGTTCGTCTCGCATCTCCTGGCGCGCACCATCCGGGTTGAGGCGGACTTGGTGGATCAGCTGTTCAACTCGAGCGAGAAACGCTTGGCGCGAGCCCTTCTTTTGCTGGCGAATTTTGGCAAGGAAGGTCGGCCCGAGCCAATCGTGGCGAAGATCAGCCAAGAGACGCTGGCGGAGATGATCGGTACGACGCGAGCGCGCGTGAGCTTTTTCATGAACAAGTTTCGAAAGCTGGGCTTGATCGACTACAACGGTCATTTGGAGGTCCACAGCTCGTTGCTGAATGTCGTTTTGCATGACGAACCGCACATCAACGGCTGAGCGACTTTGAACGGCTGGGCGCCTCGCGGGCTCGAACTCGGGACCGCCGCGGTCAACGACCCGGACCGCCCGGCGATGCGGTAAAAGCCCTTTAGCTGTAAGCTGCGCAGCGCAGCCAGAGGAAGCTCATGACAATCGATGCTGGAGAAGCCGCGATTCGAACCGTAATCGTGACCGCCCTCGTAGAGCACGGTGAGGCCAGCGGGCGCGGCGTGGACGCACTCTTTGCAATGCGGCAAGGGGAGGCAATCGTGAAGGCCCTCGAACGTGCGGGGTACGAGATCAAGCGCCGGAGTTGATGATGACCGCCTCCCGCTTCAATGATCCGATCGAGCTGATGACCATCGCAAACATGCGCGAGAGCGGCGTGCGGTCGCTGGCGTTTCGGTGCCATCGGTGCCACTACGAGAGGACCATGAACGTCGACCATCTCCCTGGTGACCTGACCGTTCCCTCGTTTATCCTACGGATGGTGTGCACGAAGTGCGGGATCGTCGGAGCCGACGTCAGGGCGGACTGGCCGGAGCGGGAGCGGCCGTGAAGAAAAAGCCCGCCGCTAGGCCTGGCTTGGTACGTTTGTGGGTGAAACTGCGTCCTCGATGAAAGACTCCTATCTATCCGCGATTTTGCTTTCGAGGTGTCGCACGCGCCTTTCGAGCTTTTCAATCACACTATTAAGCTGCTCGATCGCTCGGTTGACGTTGTCGCCGAGAACTTCTGAGCTTCTGCTGTCCCGTGCTCGGCGACCGTACATTGCAGCGTTTTGTAGGCTCATGGCGCGTTTCGCCCCGTGTGAGTTTCTATGCAAGCGGTAGCATTCATTGATTTTGCTTTTGTGCGGCCTGACTGGGCCTGCCCCAGCGGGAGCTTTCTTTTAGCCTCGCCCGCGCGTCAGCTGTCGCAAGCATCCACGCAGTACGTTTGGCTGTGTCCGCAGTCGGCGCATGCGTAGGCGCGACGCTCCAACGCCGCATTGGTTGGATCAGCCTCGACCAGAGTAAGGACCATCGCTCCGGAGCACACCGCACAACGGGCAGCCGCCATGGCCATCAGTCGCTCCTTCGAAGCCATACGGGAGTTCCTTTTTGAGTCTCGCTCATCCCGACAGTCCGCCTCCGCCACTCACTTCAATTCACCCGCTCCAGCTGCCACACCCCGGAGCCACGACTTCGGCCCGAAGCGGTGTGGGCCGCATCTCCGAGTCGACGATGATCTGGGGTTGACTCAAAGTCGCGCCCCCTCGTCAGATGCTCTTCCCATCATGGTGCGCGAGTAACACAAAACAGGCGAGGGATAATAAGGGCAGCGATCCTTGTACTTCGCATCGAGTTGCGCGATCTCTGGAGATATTGTTCCAGCCTGCCGCCACACGGACATTTTCGCCAGTCCCATGGCGGCTAGCGCTAAGCAGAGGCCGACGACCGCGCCGAAGCAATTCCTGTTCATCTATTCTCTCCTTGGCTCTCATCTGTTCGCCATGAGAGCCTTGTTTCTCTGCCGCAACATCAGAGACGTTTGATCGTTTCCGCTGCGGGACTGATGGAACGGTGCCCCGCCCGCCGCTTTTCCACATCGTCGGCTTTCACGAGATGTCGGGCGGCGCTTGCGCGCAAATTCTCCACTGCCTGCAGGTTACTGATGTGCCGCGCGATCTCCAGGCACAGGGTTGCTTGATCGCGGAAATAGCCAGCGCTTTGCATGACCTGTTGCGACCCGTGCGGAGGCGGTTGCGCATCGTTCATGGCATCCCTCCTTCGCTCGTTTGTGGCGCAGAGGCGCCCTAAAGACGGTGGCTTCGCGAGGTTGGGGCCATCTAGTGCCCACACTTCGCATGCTCGGCATAATGACTGCATCTTCGGGGGAGGCTGGCATCTCGTCAGCCTCCCTCTGGAAGCGGTTATTTCTGTTGGTTGCTCTTTTCATGCGCAGCCTTGGAATGTTCGCCTGCGGACTGCGATTGCTGCCTGGCTTGGGTCGAATGCTCCTTGCCCTTGGCATGGTCATTCTTGCCGTGAGAATCCGCGGCGGAGCGGTGTGACTTTGCGGCAGACTCGTGATGTTCCGCCGCCTTGTTGTGCGCGTCTTTCATTGGGTTTCTCCTTGTTGGCCGACTAAATGCGGCAAACGCAGCAAGCGGCCTCGATAGTGTTCAAACGGTGCTTTGATTATGTTCTTTGGTAAAGGGACAGAACTGTCAGACATTTATTTTTGCAAGCCCTTGTGGGACCCATTGGGGTCATCGTGGTATTTGGCTCGCGGTGACGGCAGCTCGAACTCCTACCGGGAAGACCCCTTATCGGGAGTAATCGGCCGGCAAATGCGACGGGGCGTCGATGAATCCTGGAAAGAGCTTATTTCTGGTTTTCGACCCATTCGGATGGCGGGATGACGTCGGCAAGTATCGCATCACTGGTCCGCCACACGTGTTCCGCCTGGCAGTACGGGCAATACGAGCGGGTTCGAACTTGGGGCAGTGTATCAATGTCGGTGGTCTCGACATGAATGCCCGTCGAGAAATTCTTGCCCGTCGCGCGACACCTAGTGTCGCGTCCCATTAATAGCCTTACATATTTTTCCAACTTTCTCGAGGATCGCATCGCTGGTGGCTGTCCATACAAACGGGGCGCTTTTGGCGTTATACGCGTCGACGAAGGTCTCGATCTTGGCGATGAGGTCTTTCGCGCTGACGAATGATCCGCGGCGGATTTGACGCTCACTGATCAAGGCGAACCAGCGCTCGACCTGGTTGAGCCAGGACGAATAAGTCGGTGTGAAATGGAGGTGGAAGCGCGGCCGGGCAGCGAGCCAGGCACGCACTTTGGGGTGTTTATGCGCGGCGTAATTGTCGACGACGAGGTGGGCATCGAGGGCCGTCGGGATATTGGCCTCGATATGCTTGAGAAAGGCGAGGAACTCCTGGTGGCGATGTCGTGCGCGACACTGCGTGAGGACCCTGCCATTGGCCACGTCGAGGGCTGCGAACAAGGTCGTCGTGCCATGCCGGATGTAATTGTGGGTGACACCCTCAACATAGCCAAGTCCAAGCGGAAGCACCGGCTGCGTGCGCTCCAGAGCTTGAACCTGGCTCTTCTCATCGACGCACAACACCACGGCCTTATCGGGCGGATTGAGGTACAGGCCGACGATGTCCCTGACCTTGTCGACGAACAGCGGATCGGTGGAAAGCTGGAAGCTTTTGGAGCGGTGCGGCTGAACGCCAAACAATGCAAACATCCGCGCCACGGTACTCTTCGACAGGCCGGTCGCCTGCGCCGCGGATCGCACGGTCCAGTGGCTCCCCGCCGTTGGCTTCGTTTTGAGAACCGTCCGAAGAAGGTTGGCAACCACCTCTTCGTCGTGGGTGCGAGGTCGCCCGGGCCGCGCCTCACCGTAAAGTCCGGCGATCCCCTGAGCGAACCATTTGTTGCGCCAATGACAGATCGTGGGATTTGCGATCCCGAGCCGCCGCGCGATCGACGTATTGGATTCCCCAGCAGCGGAGGCCAAAATGATCTTTGTTCTCCGGACCAAGCCGTGAGACGCAGAACGCGAGCGCGCAATCCGCTCCAATTCCTCACGCTCACCATCCGTCAGCGAGATCTGCCGTTCCTGAGGTCGTCCGATGCGCGCCATGATCCGCCCCGAAACAAGGAACGAATCATCGCCATATTCGCAGAATATGTAAACTTATTTCTGGGACGCGACACT
>CAWCCG010000030.1:0-84202 GCA_963793985.1 uncultured Alphaproteobacteria bacterium
ATCAACGTCTCGTTCGGCAGCACGTCGACCGGACGGTCGCGGCCGTTGACGTTGAGCGTGATGAGGCGCCCGACACTGCCAGCGGCCTGGGCGTGGGCGGTGCTGCGACCGAGCACGATGTAGCCTGTCGACGACACCGCGGACACCCGAGGCGATTACGCCCTTGATGAATTCGCGGCGTGAGGCCCGCAGCTGTTCCGGATGTGCGCCGCAGCTGTCCTCGTGCGCTGTGTGATCATGCGCTAGATGATCATGCGTTGTGTGAGCGCAAGACGAACGCAAGTCGTCGTCTGCCATGAGCTTCCTCCCTGGGCTTGCAGGCGCCGCGAAACGGCTCCTGGTTAGAATTGTTATTGGTCGAAAGAGAGCACGATTTGTTTGCCGGTTCAACGCGCTTATGCGCGCTGCTGGGATGCTGGTCGGGTGGGCAGCGTCCAACTCCGCCAGGCCCGTGCATGGGTGCTGCGACGCCCCCCGACCTTGTGCGGCGCACGCCGTCGTCTAAAGATCACACCTTTAGAAACATCCCAGGGACACGCCCATGAAGCTCACAACCCTAGTTGCCGGCCTGCTGCTCGCCGGCGGCGCTGCCGCCACAGCACAGACGCTCGACGATCTCAAGAACGACGGCAAGAACACCGACAATGTTTTGACCTACGGCATGGGCTACCACCAGAACCGCTACAGCAAGCTCAAGGAAATCAATAAGCAGACGGTCAAGCGGCTGGTGCCGGTGTGGAACGTGAGCCTCGACAACCAGTGCGGCGAGCAGGCACAGCCGTTCGTCTACGACGGCGTGATGTACGTCGCCGACGCCGAGGCGACGGTCGCGATCGACATCGCCACCGGGCGTCAGCTATGGAAGACCCCGGTCGACTGGCTGCCGGAGACGCCGCGCGTGGTGTGCTGCGGCGTATCGAACAAGGGCGTCGCGCTCTACGACGGCAAGGTGTTTCGCGCCACGCTCGATGCGTATGTCGTCGCGCTCGACGCCAAGACCGGCAAGCAGATCTGGAAGGAGAAAGCCGCCGAGTGGAAGGACGGCTACTCGATGACCGTCGCGCCGCAGATCGCCAACGGCGTGCTGATGACCGGCATGTCCGGCGCCGAGTTCGGCATCCGCGGCTTCATCGACGGCTGGGACCCGCAGACCGGCAAGCAAGCTGTGGCGGCTCTACACCATCCCCGGCCCCGGCGAGAAAGGTCACGAGACCTGGCCGCAGAAACCGACGCCTATCTCCACGGCGGCGGCTCGACCTGGATCACCGGCTCTTACGATCCCGATCTCGATCTGACCTATTGGGGAACCGGCAACGCCGCCCCGTGGACCACGGCGCAGCGGCCGGGCGACAATCTCTACACCGCCTCGGTGCTCGCGATCCGGCCGAAGACCGGCGAGATCGTGTGGCACTACCAGTTCACGCCGAACGACGCCTACGACTACGACGCGGTGTGGGAGCTGATCCTCGCCGAGCTGCCGGTCAACGGCGTCAAGCGCAAGGTGGTGATGCAGCTCAACCGCAACGGCTTCCTCTATGTGCTCGATCGCGCCAACGGCTCGATCGTCGCCGCCAACCCCTATGAGAAGGTGAACTGGGCGAGCCACATCGACAAGGAGACCGGGCGGCCGATCGAGACCGAAGTGGCGAAGACCTTGCGCTCCGGCGGGCAGATCGAGATGTGGCCGTCGACCCGCGGCGGCAAGAACTGGCCGCACGCTGCGTTCAATCCGGAGACCGGGCTCCTCTATGCCAACACCATCCACGAGGGCCGGCTCTACAAGCACCTGACCATCGAGGAGTTCAAGGCGGGCCAGCGCTACATGTTCGTCGAGAACCTCAACATGCCCCCGAACGGCGAGCCGATCGGCCATGTCGATGCCATCGATCCGCTCACCGGCAAACAGAAATGGCGCGTGCCGCTGACCGACCACCAGTACTGGTCGGCGATGCTCGCGACCGGCGGCGGGCTGCTGTTCACCGGCAAGGAGACCGGCGAGTTCATCGCGCTCGATGCCGACAACGGCAAGGAGCTGTGGCACTTCCAGACCGGGTCCGGCATCAACGGCATGCCGGTCACCTACACCCACAACGGCCAGCAGTATGTCACCGTGCTCTCGGGCATCGGCGGGCTCTACTGGAACCTCGCGCGCGAGTCGCTCAAGAACGTGCCGCCGGGCGGCTCGGTGTGGACCTTCGCGCTGATGCCGAACTGAGCTCTTCCAACCGACGCGTCACCGGGCCGGCCGCAACGCCGGCCCGATCGCTTTCAAACCATCGTTTGAGTTTCCCCCGCAGATGCCTTCCATGAAATCGAGACTGTCACCCGTCGCCGGTGCGCTCGCCGGCGCGCTCTTCCTGATGCCGTTCCCGGGCGCCGCCCAGGAGCCGACCTTTCCGCCGGAGCAGATCGCCAAGGGCGCGTCGATCTTCTCGCGCAACTGCTCGCCGTGCCACGGCACCCGCATGCAGAATCCCGAGAGCGCGTTCGACCTGACGAAGTTCCCGCACGACCAGCATGAGCGCTTCGTGAGCTCGGTGACGCGCGGCAAGAATATGATGCCGCCGTGGGGCGATCTTCTCGCCCCGGCCGATATCGAGGCGCTGTGGTCCTATGTGGTGGCGGGTGAGAAGGGTTAGAGTGGGATTTGTTTCCTGGTCATGTCCGGGCTTGACCCGGCCATCCCGATCACGTGGCACGGCCGTGCCTCACTATCGGGATCGCCGGGTCAAGCCCGGCATGACGATGATTGGGACAGGATGCGCCAAGTCTACTTGCGCGCGAACGGTGCGCCTTGACGCGACGCGCGGCGAGCGCAATGGATCGCGAGCTTCGAGATCGAGAGGTTCCCGCGTGAAGATATCGATGCTCACAATCGCCGCGGCAGCACTGTCGTTCGCCGCGCTTCCGTTTCCCGCCTTCGCCCAGGACGTGTCGTTCGGCGACCGGCTCTATCACGAGAAGGCGGACTGCCAGTTCTGCCACGGACCCGACGGCGACGGGCGCGGCGACCCGCGCTCGCCCGGCCAGGCGGCGAACCTCCACAAGACGATCCTCAACCGCGAGCAACTCGTCGAGGTGATCGCCTGCGGCCGCCCGGCGACCGAGATGCCGCACTTCGACAAGTACGCCTACGAGGACAAGACCTGCTACGGCGCGACCGCCGCCGACCTCGGCGACAGCGTCCCGCACGATCCGCATTCGACGCCGCTCACAAAGCGCGAGATCGAGGCGGTGGCAGACTTTTTAATGAAGACGTACGTCGGGAAGTAGGCGTCCACGTCATTCCGGGACACCGCGAAGCGGTGAACCCGGAATCCAGGCTTCGGTGCGAAAAGGCGAGGTCGTCTGGATTCCGGGTTCGCGCGAAGATGCGCCCCGGAATGATTCGTTCTCTCACATCCGCAGCGCCTGCTCGGCCGGCACGTAGGGGAGCTTCAGCGCATCGGCGACGGCCTTGTAGGTGATGCGGCCTTCGCAGACGTTGAGGCCGGCGCGCAGGTGCGGGTCCTGGCCGAGCGCGATGCGGTAGCCCTTGTCGGCGAGAGCGAGGACGAAGGGCAGCGTCATATTGTTGAGCGCGAAGGTCGAGGTGCGGGCGACCGCGCCGGGCATGTTGGCGACGCAGTAGTGCACGACGTCGTCGACGACATAGGTCGGATGCGAATGGGTCGTCGGGCGTGACGTCTCCGAGCAGCCGCCCTGGTCGATCGACACGTCGACGATCACCGAGCCCGGCTTCATCGCCTTCACCGTCGCCGCGGTGATGAGCTTCGGCGCCTTGGCGCCGGGGATGAGCACGGTGCCGATGACGAGGTCGGCGCGGCGGCACAGCGTCTCGACCGCATCCTGTGTCGAGAACACGGTGCGGACGGCGCCGCCGAAGTTCGTATCGATGCGCCGCAGCGCCTCGGGGCTGCGGTCGACCACCGTGACATAGGCGCCCATGCCGGCGGCGATCCGCGCCGCGTTGGCGCCGACCGTGCCGCCGCCGAGCACGAGCACGTCGGCCGCCGGCACGCCGGGGACGCCGCCGAGCAGCACGCCGCGGCCGCCGTTCTCCTTTTCGAGGCAATGGGCGCCCGCCTGCGGCGCCATGCGGCCCGCGACCTCCGACATCGGCACCAGCAGCGGCAGGCCGCCCTGCGGGCCCGTCACCGTCTCATAGGCGATGGCGATGACGCCGGACTTGAGGAGATCCTCGGCCTGCTCGCGGTCGGCGGCGAGATGCAGGTAGGTGAACAGCACTTGCCCCGGCCGCAGCTTCTTACGTTCGGCCGCCAGCGGCTCCTTCACCTTCACGATCAGCTCGGCCTCGGCGAAGATGCGGTCCGGCGCCGGGCGCGATCTCCGCCCCCGCCGCCACATAGGCGTCGTCGGGGATGCCGGCGCCGAGCCCCGCATCCTTCTGGACGAGGACGCGATGGTTGCGCGCGGTGAGCTCGCGCACGGTCGATGGCACGAGGCCGACCCGGTACTCGCTGTCCTTGATCTCTTTCGGCACGCCGACAAGCATCAAACGTCTCCCGTTGCGTCTCTCCCTCCGGCCGGCTGCGACCCTCGGCGCCATAGGAAAAGACAATAGCGCGAAAAGGAAAAACCGCCGAAGCCAAGGCCGGACGAGCATGTATGCTGCGCCACTCCCGGTGACCTTGGCAGCCTGCGCCTTACCACGCCGGGGTTAAACGTGCGCGAACGGGATTGCGCGAAAGGGATCGGAGGGAGGCAATGGTGCGGGGTGTGTGGCGCATGCTGTGGGGCGCAGCGCCGGTGTTGATCGCGGGGCTCGCCTTTGCCACCCTCGCCACTGTCACCGTAGCGTCCGCCGCCGATCGCATCCGCATCGTCGCCCAGAGGACCGGAACGCTCGCCTGGGAGCTCGACGTCATCAAGACGCGTGGCCTCGACAAGGCGGCCGATCTCGACATCCAGGTCGTCGAGCTTGCTTCGACCGAAGCCGGCCGCATCGCGCTCGCCAGCGGCTCGGCCGATATGATCGTGTCGGACTGGCTGTGGGTGTCGCGCGAACGCTCGCTCGGCTCGAACCTCGTCTTCTATCCCTATTCATCGACGCTCGGCTGCGTGATCGCGCCGGCAACCTCGGAGATCGCGGACACCGCCGATCTCAAGGGCAAGAAGCTCGCCATCGCCGGCGGGCCGCTCGACAAGAACTGGCTGATGCTCCAGGCGGTGGCGCGACGCGCCAATTTCGACCTCAAGAAAGAGGCGAAGGTGGTGTTCGGGGCGCCGCCCCTGTTGTCCGAGAAGGCGCTGCAGGGCGAGCACGAAGCGACGCTGACGTTCTGGAATTTCTGCGCCGACCTCGAAGGCAAGGGCATGAAGCGCGTGATCGACATGGAGGCGATCGAGAAGCAGCTCGGCGCCAGCGGTCCGGTCGCGATGCTCGGCTATGCATTCGACGGCACCTGGGCGGCCAAGAACAAGTCCGCGGTCGCGCGCTTCCTCAAGACCGCCGCGGCCGGCCAAGGAGATTCTCGCAGGCTCCGAGGCCGAGTGGCAGCGGCTCGCCCCGCGCATCGGCGTCTCCGACAAGGCCGGGCTCGAAATCTACCGCAAGCGCTACAGCGAAGGCATTCCCCGCCGCCGCATCGCCGACGAGGAGAGCGATTCCCGTGCGCTTTACGGGGTGCTCGCCGAGCTCGGCGGCCCGAATCTCGTCGGCACGGCCAAGGAGCTCGACAAGGGCACCTTCTACGATCCGGGGAAGGCCGATTGAACTTTGCTGCGCGACTGGTCTCGCTCGGCCTCCTGGTCGCGGCATGGTACGTGGGCGCGGAGCTCGCCGGTCCACGCATGCTCCCGGGACCGCTGAGCGTCGCCTCGGCGATCTGGGAGGAGGCGACATCGGGTGAGCTCGCCTTTCAGCTCGGGGTGACGCTCGCGCGCGTCGCCGTG
Source organism: uncultured Alphaproteobacteria bacterium (assembly GCA_963793985.1). GTDB lineage: Bacteria > Pseudomonadota > Alphaproteobacteria > Rhizobiales > Xanthobacteraceae > JAJPKK01. Next base: position 5,917 of record CAWCCG010000030.1, read on the forward strand.
TCCTTCGCCATCGCCATGCTGCTCGGCACCGTGCTCGGCGTCGTCATGGGCCGCTCGCGCCTCGCCGACCGCCTCGCCGACCCCTGGCTCGTGGTGCTGCTCAACCTGCCGGCGCTCGTCATCATCGTGCTCGCCTATGTGTGGGCGGGCCTCACCGAGGCAGCAGGCATCGCCGCCGTCGTGCTCAACAAGCTTCCCAACGCGGCCGTGACGGTGCGCGAGGGCGCGCGCTCGTTCGACCGGCAGCTCGACGAGATGGCGGAGGTGTTCCACATGAGCTGGTGGACGCGGCTGCGCCACGTGCTCATCCCCCAGCTCGCGCCCTATCTCGCGGCGGCGGCGCGGTCGGGGCTCTCGCTGGTGTGGAAGATCGTGCTCATCGTCGAGCTTCTGGGACGCCCGAACGGAGTCGGCTTCGAGATCGGCACGGCATTTCAGCTGTTCGACGTTCGGCGCATCCTCGCCTATGCTATCGTCTTCGTCCTCGTGATGCTGGCGATCGAAACCTTCCTGGTGCAGCCGATTGAACGACATGTCTCGCGCTGGCGGCCCCGCCCAGCTTGATGTTCGGATCGAAAGCAAATCCTACCGGTCGACATCGGGGGGGCGGCTCGACGTTATCCGCGACCTGAACTTCGCGATTCCGGACGGCGCGGTGGCGGCGCTGGTCGGCCCGTCCGGCTGCGGCAAGACGACGCTTCTGCGCATCATCACCGGGATCGACCGCGACTTCACCGGCGCCGTGAGCCTGCCCGAGCACGGCCGGCTCGGCATGGTGTTCCAGGAGCCGCGCCTGCTGCCGTGGCGCACCGTCGAGCAGAACGTGCGACTCGGCGCGCCGGAGGCGACCGACGCCGATCTCGACACGCTGTTCGCGGCGCTCGGCCTCGCCGCGCATCGCAACCACTATCCCGGCGAGCTGTCGCTCGGCCAGGCGCGCCGCGTCGCGCTCGCCCGCGCCTTCGCGGTCAAGCCCGACCTCCTGGTGCTCGACGAGCCCTTCGTGTCGCTCGACGACGCGCTCGCCGAGCGCCTGCGCGACGAGCTCGCCGCGCTGGTGACGAGCCGGCGCGTCACCACGCTCCTCGTCACCCACAATCTCGACGAGGCGATCGGGCTCGCCGACCGCGTGTTCCTGCTTTCCTCGAGCCCCACCCACGTGATCGCCGAGCTGCCGATCGCCCGCCCGCGCGGCCATTCGCTCGCCGAGCGCGCCGCGATCCGCGCCGAGATCGTCCGCCGGCTCGGCAGGGCCGCGGAGTAGCGCGACCCGGGCATCGCACTCGGCGCGTAGGGCGCAATAAGCGAAGCGCATTGCGCCATCCCACATGCGCAGCGGCGCAACAGAGCGATTGCGGCCTACGGTCCCCGGATTGCCATACGCGCGCGCTCTGGGGCGCTACCGCCCCAGGATCGAACCCGCCATCGCGCGGGGATCGCGGGTCGGCCATTTGCCGACTTCGACCGCGTGGAGGAACGCATCGAGGTGCGCGTTGAACACGTCGGGGTCCTCGAGGTTGATGGCGTGGCCGGCGTTGGGGAGCACCACCAGCGCAGCCGTCGCGATGTTCCGCTTCATCAGGATGCCGGGCTCGAGGCAGGCCCAGTCCTCGTCGCCGGTCATGATCAGGGTCGGCGCCGTGATCTTCTTCATCTCCTCGGTGAGGTCGTAGAGCGAGGGACGGCGGCTCTGCACGCCGCGCAAGCGTCATGGTCGCGCCGAGCGTCGAGTGCTCGGCGAGCTGGTCGGCCATTTCGCGCCAGCCGCGCGGGTCCTTGTTCTGGTGCTGCACGCGCGTCGGTCCGAGCGCATAGGCTTCCGCGGCCTTGGCCATGCCGAGCTCCTCGAAGCGCGCCGCGCTCGCCTCCGCTTCCGAGGTGAACTGCGCCCGCATCGAAGGATGCGCGCCATAGCCGCATCCGGCGATGACGAGCGAGAGCGCGCGCTCGGGATAGGTGAAGCCGAAATGCACGACGGCGAAGCCGCCCATCGACAGGCCGACGATATGGGCCTTGTCGATCTTGAGCGCATCGAGCACGGCGCGGATGTCGTCGCGGGCGCGCGCCTGCGAATACTTCGCGACGTCATCCGGCACGTCGGAGGGCGGATAGCCGCGGGCGTTGTAGGTGATGCAGCGGTAGCGCCGACCGAGATGGCGAAGCTGCGGCTCCCAGGAGCGCACGTCGCCGGCGAATTCGTGCACGAACACGACCGGCGTACCGGTGCCGACCTCGTGGTAGTAGAGCTTCACGCCGTCGTCGGTGGTGAGATGGGGCATGGCAGGGGTCCCGTTCGAGCATCGAGGTCGCGCGCGGGCCGCTCAGGTGCGGCCCGACAGACGCAGATAGCCGATCCGGCCGGAAAATTCACGCGCAAGCGCATTCCGAAACCGGGCAGGAGCGTTGCGCGGGCTCAGCCCTGCGCATCCCCGCCCGCCGCGGGGCGATTGGAGCGCAGCGGTTTCTCCTCCATCAGGAGCAGCGCGATGAGGGAGACGACGAGGCTCGCCGCGGCCACATAGAACACGTTCGCGAACCGCTCCGCCGGAAGCGCGAGGCCGTCGACGCCGCGGGGCAGGACCCGCGCCGACCCGACCAGCACAAGCGCGCCGAAGATCGAGACGATGATGGTCGCGCAGAGATTGCGCAGGAAGCTCAGCGTGCCGACCGCGGTGCCGAGGTGATGGGCCTCGACGGTGTTCTGCAGCGACACCATGGCGACCGGCGGCACCGGGCCGAACCCGACGCCCAGCACCGCGAGCAGCGCTGCGACCGACCACACCGTCAAGCTTTGCGCGTTCCATCCCATGATCAACAGCGTCGACGATTGCGATCGCGAGGCCGAGCATCGGCAGGCGCTTGTAATGCACGACGCGGCCGATCAGCTGGCCGGTCACCCCGGCGCTGGTGTTGAGCGCGACCATGATCACCATCAGGGAAAGGCCGGCGGCGGTCGCGGACAGACCGAGCACGCTCTGCAGGTAGGTCGGCATGAACACGTTCAGCCCGACGATCGGCGCCCATCCGAAGGTGTTGGCGGTGAGCGCGCAGCGCGCCACCGGGTCCGACAGGATCGAGACCGGGATCAGCGGCTCCGGCGCCGTGAGGAGGCGGAGGATGAAGAGCGTGCCGAGCGCCAGCGCGGCGCCGGCGAGGCCGAGAACTTGCGGCGACAGCCATGGATAGCGCGTCCCGGCCAGCGTGAGGCCGAGCATGAAGGCGACGCTCGCCGCGACGATGAGCACCGCGCCGATGATGTCGAGCCGATGCGGCCGCTCGTGCCGCGGCAGCCGGCGCAGCCGCTCCGAGGTAAGCCACAGCGCGATGATCCCCATCGGGATGTTGATCCAGAAGATCGCCGACCAGTGCACATAGTCGGAGATGAAGCCGCCGAGCGCCGGGCCGCAGGCGCCGGCGGTGGTGTAGGTCGCGGAGAAATAGGAGTAGTAGCGGCCGCGGTCCTTGGGTGCCGCAAGGTCGCCGAGCACCGCCATGCCCATCGAGGTCAGGCCACCGCCGCCGAGGCCGTGGACTACACGGCCGAAGATCAGCACCATGAGATTGGGCGCGAGCGCGCAGATCAGCGATCCCGCCATGTAGATCGTGAGCGCCGCGAGGACGGTGCGGCGGCGGCCATGGATGTCGCTGATCTTGCCGTAGAGCGGCGTCACCGCGGTCGACGCGATCAGGTAGGCGGTGATGAGCCAGGGCAGCAGATGCACGTCGCCGAGGTCGCGGCCGATGGTCGGCAGCGCGCTCGCGAGGATCGTCGAGTCGAGCGAGCCCATGAACACCGGCAGCAGGATCCCCCATACGATCCGCTGCGCTTCCCGGTGGGTCAGCGGGGGCGCGGTGGGGGCCGGGGCGGCGGCGACAGGGGCATCCATTGATTCTTCACGCATTCTCACGGCCGCCGGACGCTCTGGAAAAACGTGCGGGGCTGTGCTTATCTGCCGGACGCGTTGGGGCGCGCAAGCGATTCTAGTCCTTTCGGACGACGCGGCGGGGGCAGGCTTTGGCTTATATCCCGCAAGCCGACCCATTCGGCCGCGTCCCGTGACGCAATCCAATGGTTTCCTTGCGGATTTTGCTCCCGACCGGTGACGGCCGGGGCGGATGCGTAAGGGGCGAGAGGGCGATGGGTCGAGTACGACACAGAGAGCCGGCCGCATTGGATGCGTCTGGCGTAGGGAACCGCGGACGGATTCGTGCGTTTGGTGCCAGATTGGGACCCGGCGGCAACAACGCCGCGGCGCGGGTCATCGGGGCAAACGGATTTTCATGACCCGCTTGGCACCCTCAGCCTCGGACGATGTCATTCGTCCCACGCCGGCCGTGGTGTGGCCGGCTCGCCGCGACCACGCCGGCGCCTGGGAACATGCCTATCGCAGCGTGCGGCAGGAGACCGAGCGCCGCGCCGCGCCGCTCTCGCCGGAGGACCAGTGCGTCCAGTCGATGCCGGACGCGAGCCCGACCAAGTGGCATCGCGCGCACACGACGTGGTTTTTCGAGCAGTTCGTGCTCACCCCCCATGCGCGGGATTATCGACCGTTCGATGAGCGCTTCGCCTATCTTTTCAACTCCTATTACGAGACGGTCGGCGCGCGCCATGCGCGGCCGAAGCGCGGTGTGATCACGCGGCCGGACTGCAATGAGGTCGCGGCCTATCGCGCCCATGTCGATCGCGGCATGGAGAACCTGATCGCGCGCTCTTCCGGCGATGCGCTGGCACGGATCGTCGACCTCGTCGAGATCGGGCTCCATCACGAGCAGCAGCACCAGGAACTGATCCTGACCGACATCCTCCACGCGTTTTCGGAAAATCCGGCGGCGCCGGCCTACGATCCGGCGTTCCGCTGGCCACGAGCCGCCGGTGCGGGCTTCTGCGCGCTTGCCGAAGGCATCCACACCGTCGGGCACCAGGGGGACGGGTTCTGTTTCGACAACGAGACGCCCGCCCACCGCGCGCTCGTCGGCCCGGTGCGCATCGCCCGTTCCCTCGTGACCAACGGCGAGTGGCTCGCCTTCATGGGCGACGGCGGCTATGCGCGGCCGGACCTCTGGCTCTCCGACGGCTGGGCGACGGTATGCGCCGAGGGCTGGCGCGCGCCCGGCCACTGGCGCGAAGCCGACGGCGCCTGGCATTGCTTCACGCTCGGTGGCCTGCAGCAGATCGAGGAAGCGGCGCCGGTCTGCCACGTCAGCTACTACGAAGCCGATGCTTTCGCGCGATGGTCCGGCAAGCATTTGCCGAGCGAGCAGGAGTGGGAGGTCGCGGCCCGCGCCGGCGAGCTCAACGATGCCTTCGGTATCGTCTGGCAATGGACGCGCAGCGCCTATTCCCCCTACCCCGCCTACCGGGCGGTCGAGGGCGCGCTCGGCGAATACAACGGCAAATTCATGGTCAACCAGTTGGTGTTGCGCGGCTCCTCGCTGGCGACGCCCGTCGGGCATGACCGTGTGAGCTACCGCAACTTCTTCCCGCCCGCGGCGCGCTGGCAGTTCAGCGGCCTGCGTCTTGCCGACTTTCCGGCCTGATCATCCGGTTTTGTTTTGGAGAAAGCGTCATGAATGTCGCCGTCAAGCAGGTTCTGCGTCCGGTCGGTGATCCCGCCAAGACGTTTGCCGATGACGTGGTGGCCGGCCTCCTCGCGGAGCCGAAGCACCTGTCGCCGAAGTATTTCTACGATGTGCGCGGCTCGCAGCTGTTCGAGGAGATCACGCAGCTGCCGGAATATTATCCGACCCGCACCGAGACCGCGATCCTGGAGGCGAATGCACCGGCGATCGCCAAGCTCATCCCCGACGATGCGGCGATCGTCGACTTCGGTGCCGGCTCTTCCGCCAAGGCCCGCATCCTGCTGCGCGAGGCGCGGCGGGTCGCGGCCTATGTACCGGTCGACATCTCGGCCGAGTTTCTCTCGACCGAGACGATGAAGCTGCACGAGGACCTGCCGGACCTCGTGCTGCATCCGATCGCGGCGGACTTTACGAAGCCATTCGCGCTGCCCGCGAGCATCGGCTCGAAGCCGCGGGTCGGCTTCTTCCCGGGATCGACCATCGGCAATTTCGAGCCGGTCGAGGCCCACGCGTTTTTGCGGCATGCGGCGACGCTGCTCGGCCGCGGCGCGGTGCTCCTCATCGGGGTCGATCTCATCAAGGCCCCCGCGATCCTCAACGCCGCCTATAACGACGCCGCCGGCGTCACCGCCGCGTTCAACTTGAATCTGCTGGAGCGGATGAACCGCGAGCTCGACGGCGATTTCGACCTCGCCAAATTCCGGCACCGCGCCTTCTATAATCGCGAGAAGCAGCGGGTCGAGATGCATCTCGTCAGCCTGGCGCGCCACAAGGTCCGGGTCGCGGGCAAGTGCATCGATTTCCGCCGCGGAGAATCGATCCATACCGAGAACAGCTACAAGTATTCGGTCGAGCTGTTCCGCAGCCATGCGCGCAGCGCCGGCTGGACCCCGGTCGCGTTCTGGCTCGACGAGAAAAAGTACTTCTCGGTCCACGCCTTGGTGGCCGGAGCGCCGGTCGCGGCGGTGCGGGCGGAATAAGCGCGCGGCGAGGCAAGCGAGCGAGGTATTGCGGCGCCGCCTGCCGCTTGTGAAGGCAGCGTGACATTTGCAAGCCTTCAACCCGGGACGTATCGCCGCTCATCCGTTCGCTCCAATGGCATGCTTCTTGCGACCCGCCGGGGCACCCGATACGCTTCGGAATGGAGGCGGCCATGCCCTCGCCGGCCAAGCTCGAGATCGACGACCTCAGCATGCGGTTCGACACGCCGGCCGGCGGGTTCCTGGCGCTCGACCGTGTCAGCCTCGCCGTGAGGCAAGGCGCCTTCATCAGCCTCGTCGGCCCGTCGGGCTGCGGCAAGAGCACCATCTTCAACATCGTCGCCGGCCTGCAGGAACCGACCTCGGGCCGCGTCCGGATCGACGGCGTCGATTCGACCGGCACCATCGGCCGGGTCGGCTACATGCTGCAGAAGGACCTGCTGCTGCCGTGGCGGACGCTCACCGACAACATCATTCTCGGCATGGAGATCCAGGGCGTGCCGCTGCGCGAGGCACGCGCCCGCGCGCTGCCGCTGCTGCGCCGCTACGGCCTCGCCGGATTCGAGAACGCCTATCCGAGGGCGCTGTCCGGTGGCATGCGCCAGCGCGCAGCGCTGCTGCGCACGCTCCTGTTCGACGCCGACGTGATCCTGCTCGACGAGCCCTTCGGCGCACTCGATGCCCAGACCAAGCTTCGCATGCAGGAATGGCTGCTGGCGCTGTGGAGCGACTTCGGCAAGACCGTCGTCTTCGTCACCCATGACGTCGAGGAGGCGATCTTCCTCTCCGACGAAGTGCACGTGATGGGCACGCGGCCGGGCCGGCTGATCGACACGATCGCCGTTGCGCTGCCGCGGCCGCGCCTGCGCTCCTGCACCACCGGCGCGGAGTTCACCGCGATGAAGGAGCGCTGCCTCGACCTGCTGCACAGCCAGCCCGCCGCCTTCGACGACGCGGCCTGAGCGGACCGGGCGCCATGGCGATGGAACACACCCCTGTCAAGGAACTGCCCTGGAGCGTCGCAACCGACCTGCCGGCCGCCGCCGTGCCCGCTTGCGCCGCGTGCGAAGCCGTTGCGAAAGCTGCCGGTGCAGCGGGACTGGCCGGGCTGGGTCATCCTCGCGGTGCAGATCGGCATCCTGGTCGGGGGCGTCACGCTGTGGGAAGTCGGCGCCGATGCCGGCTGGATCGACGCGTTCTTCTGGTCGCAGCCGAGCGCGATCTTCCACACCATGACGATCTTCTTCACCACCGGCGACGCGTTCACCGACATCGCCTTCACCTTCCGCTCGACCTTGCTGGGCTTCCTCATCGGCACCGTCGCCGGCTCCGCGCTCGGCATGTCGTTCTGGTGGTCGCGCAATTATGCGGCGATCGTGCAGCCCTACATCATCTGCTTCGAGTCGCTGCCCAAGCTCGCGCTCGCGCCGCTGATCGTGCTGGTGTTCGGGATCGGCTTGGCCTCGAAGGTCGCGATCGCGACCGCGCTCACCCTCGTGGTGTCGACGCTCACCACCTATGCCGGCGTCAAGGCGGTCGATCCCGACAACGAGAAGCTGTTCTATTCGCTCGGCGCGAGCCGCCTGCAGGTTTTCCGCAAGCTCGTGGTGCCGTCCTGCCTGCCGTGGATCATCTCGGTGCTGCGGGTGAACATCGGCCTCGCGCTCACCGGCGCGGTGGTCGGCGAGTTCATCGCCTCCCAACATGGCCTCGGCCGCGCCATCTTGTATGCCGGCCAGACCTATGACATCGCACTGGTGTGGGTCGCCGTCGCCGTGCTCTCGACGCTTGCCGTCATCATGTATGTCACCGTGTCCTGGCTCGAGCGCGTCCTGCGCAAGGGCGTCAAGAGCTGAGGAGAACGTCATGGACCGACGCAGATTCCTTCAGACCACCGCGGCTGCCGGTGCGGCACTCGCCGGCCGCGCAACGCGCGCCAGTGCCGCGCGCGAGCTCCTGGTCGCGGAGCCCGTGCACAGCACCGGCTACCTGCCGCTCTACATCGCGATGGCGAAGGGCTTCTTCGATGACGTGACGGTGAAGATCGTCACCATCGAGAGCGGTAGCGGCCACACCAATGCGGTGCTGTCCGGCCAGGCCTTCGCCTTCATCGGCGGGCCCGAGCACAACGCCTTCGCCAAGGCCAAGGGCGCCGAGCTGCGCGCCGTGGTCAACTGCGTCGATCGCGGCAACATCTACCTCTGCGCCGCCAAGGGGCAGGAGCCGACCGGGACCGACTGGCCGGCCTACTTCAAGGGCAAGACCATCGCGGTCGGCCCGTTCGGCGGCACGCCGAACTCGATCATGCGCTATCTCCTCGGCAAGTGGAAGCTCGACGCCAAGAGGGACGTGACGCTGATCGAGACCGGCAACTCCGCCACCATCGCCGTGGTGCGCAGCAAGCAGGCCCAGATCGGCGAGGCGACCGAGCCGTTCGTCACCCAGGGCGTGCGCAACAACATCTGGGGCGAGCCGTTCTTCAATGTGCCGAAGGAGCTCGGCCCCTACGCCTATTCCACCCTCAACGTGCGGCTCGACACCATTCAGAAAGACCCCGAGCTCGTGCGCACCTTCGTGCGCGGCATGGTCAAGGCCTCGAAGTTCCTCTATGCGAATCCCAAGGAGGCGACCGAGATCGCCAAGGCGCAGTTTCCGACCATGCCGCTCGACGACATGCGCTCGACGCTCGACCGCTCCTTTGCCGACGAAATGTGGAGCCGCGACGGAACGATCACCCCGCAGGCCTGGGCGACCGCGAGCGCCGTGGTCCGCGAAGCTGGCCTCCTCAAGACAGATGTGAAATACGAGGAGATCATCGACATGAGCTTCGTCGAATCCGTGCGGGCGACGCTGTAGAGTTGGTCGGACGTCAGCTATCCATGTCGAGGCCGTCACACAACTTCCGTCATTCCGGGGCGGTGCGCAGCACCGAACCCGGAATCCAGCCTTCTTACGCCGCCATTGCCGAAGCCTGGATTCCGGGTTCCGGCCTGCGGCCGGCCCCGGAATGACGACAAGAATCGATGATTTTGGGAGGACACACATGAGCGAACCGATCTGGAACAAATTTCTCACCGAGCGCGACAAGGCGGTGTTCGGGACCTCGGGCTACGGGGCGCGGCAGGGCTTCGGCAAGCGCCCGGCGCTCGTCATCATCGACGTCAACTACGCGTTCTGCGGTGACAAGCCTGAGCCGATCCTGGAGTCGATCAAGAAGTGGCGCAATTCCTGCGGCGAGGACGCCTGGACCGCCCTGCCCTACATCCGCGCCCTGATCGACAAGGCGCGCGCCAAGGGCCTGCCGGTGATCTACACCACCGGCGTGCGCCGCGGCGACCTCTGGGACTCCGGAAGCTGGGCGTGGAAGAACAACCGCTCCGCCGAGGACGTCGGCAACAAGACCGTCATGTCCAATTTCGACGGCAACGAGATCATGGCCGAGATCGCGCCGGGACCGCGCGACATCGTGATCTACAAGCAGAAGCCGTCCGGCTTCTTCGGCACCAACATGGCGAGCTATCTCACGCTGCTCGGCGCCGACAGCGTCATCGTCACCGGCACCACCACGTCGGGATGCGTCCGCGCCACCGTGCTCGACGCCTTCAGCCTCAACTACCGCATCACGCTCGCCGAGGAGGGATGCTTCGACCGCTCGCAGGCGAGCCACGCCATCAATCTGTGCGACATGAACGCGAAATATGCCGACGTGATCAAGACCGACGAGGTCCTCACCTTCTTCGACACGTTGCCGAGCGGCCTGTTCGACTTGCCCAAGGGCGTCACCGGCCCGGAGGCGCACCCGATGCGCAAGGCGGCGAATTTCTGAGGCGTATTTCGTTTCGCGCAGGGTCATGGCCGGGCTTGTCCCGGCCACCCCGATCGACATCGGCACAGCCGTGCCCCGCTATCGGCGTCGCCGGGACAAGCCCGGCGATGACCACTGTGTTTGGCGATGCGCCCCGCGCAACGATCGTCGCGCCGCGCCGCCGCGCCCACTCATTTGCTGTCGACAGGCGCGCCGCGGTCGGCTTGGTAACCGACCCGTTAATTGAAGCCTGGCGAAACGCAGGCGGGTCACACCGTCGTTTAATTTTTTTCTTCGATGTTTGCGCAAATTCATTTCGGCAAAGCGGATCACGATCATGAGCGCCCGAAGCTTGCAACTCGTCCGTCTGTTGCGGGACGAGCGCGGCAGCCTCGCCCCGGTGTTCGCCATCATCTTGCTGGTGCTGATCGGAATGATCGGGATGGGCATCGATTACACGCGCGCGAGCTTCGCCAATGCGAAGATGCAGGTGGCGCTCGACGCCACGGCGCTCGCGCTTTCGGCGAACGCGGCGACGATCACTTCGGGTGCGCTGACCTCGGAGGCGAACACGCTGTTTTCGTCGATCTACACCGGCACCAGGCTCACCACGCCGAGCATCACCGCGACCTATTCGAACACCGGCGGCCCGCAGGTCGTGCTCACCGGTACCGCCACCTTGCCGACGACGTTCCTCAATCTTCCGCCGTTCAGGTTGGCCTCGATCAACCTGAGCGCCTCGTCGACCATCGCCTGGGGCCAGTCGCGGCTGCGCGTCGCGCTGGTGCTCGACAACACCGGCTCGATGGCGGACTCGGGCAAGATCGGCGCGCTGCAGACGGCGACCAAGAACCTGCTCGCGCAGCTCAAGTCCGTGGCCGTCAACAACGGCGACGTCTACGTCTCGATCATTCCCTTCGTGAAGGACGTCAATGTCGGATCGAGCTATTCGAGCGCGAGCTGGATCGACTGGACGGACTGGGAGGCCAATAACGGGACCTGCAGCCGGGGCAACGCGACCACCCAGAGCAGCTGCACCAACAGCGGTTACACCTGGACGCCGGACGTCGCACAGCACCTGGAACGGCTGCATCACCGATCGCGGCAATTCGAACGCGCCGAGCCAGCAGAATTACGACGAGAACGTCAGTGCGCCGGTCGCCGGGGTGAATGCCAGCCTGTTCCCGGCCGAGCAATACGGCAGCTGCCCGCTGCAAATGAAGGGGCTGAGCTACGACTGGACGGCCATGAACACGATGGTCAACCAGATGACCCCCAACGGCAACACCAACCAGGCGATCGGCCTCGTATGGGGGTGGATGTCGCTTGTCGGCGGCGGACCATTCACCGTGCCGGCCATGGACTCGAATTATCAATACCAGCAGGTCATCATCCTGCTGACCGACGGCCTCAACACGCAGGATCGCTGGTACAGCAACGCGTCATCGATCGACACGCGCCAGCGGGCCACCTGCACCAAATGCCAAGGCGCCGACATCACAATCTACGCCGTCCAGGTCAACACCGGCGGAGATCCGACCTCGACCCTGCTGCAGAATTGCGCGAGCCGCTGACGCCAATTCCAGTCAAGTTCTTCCTGTTGACGTCGGCGAGCGAGATCATCACCACGTTCCAGACCATCGGCAACGCCATCTCGAAGCTGCACATCGCGAAGTAGCCGGCGCCGCCGGCTCGTCGGCCGCATTCGTCTCACCGCACCGCGAACGGCAGCTGGTATGGCCGCCCCAGCGGCACGCCGCCGAGCACCACGCCGGCCGGCCGCAGCTGGACCTTGCCTTGCCGCTTGTTGTCGCGGGTGTCGACGAACTCGACGGGGCCTTCGACGAGCTCCAGCACCGACACGTCGCCGGGCGCGCCGATCTGCAGCGTGCCGAGCTTCGGCAGCCGGTTGATGATCTTCGCCGGATTGATGGTCGCCATCGCGACCACCTGCTCGAGCGGGAAGCCCATGGCGAGGAACTTGCTCATCACCCAGGTGAGATACGGCATGCCCGGCGTGTTGCCGGACACGACGTGGATGTCGGAGGAGATCGTGTCGGGCGTCGCGCCCGCGGCGATCGCCACTTCGGCCACCGTGAAGTCGAAACTGCCGCCGCCGTGACCGACGTCGAAGATGACGCCGCGCTGCTTGGCCGCGGTCGCCGCCGGCAGCAGCCGGCCGTTCTGCACGATGTTGGTGAAGGCGCCGGCGTTATTCGGCAGGCCGGAATAGGCGTGGGTGAGGATGTCTCCCGGACGCAGCAGGTCGAGGATCTCCGACATCAGCGCGACGGTCGCGACGCCGCCGATGTGGCACATGACCCGGGCGCCGCCGCCCGCGCGGCTCGCCGCCTCGACCGCCCGCTTGAGCGGCTCGGAGCCGTTGTTGGCGATGATGTTCTCGGACATCCGCACCTTGACGCCGAGCGCGATGTCGGCGTTCTCGGCGACCGTCTTGGCGCAGGCGTCGACCACGGCGAAGTCGATGTTGTAGAGCTCCGGCACCGGAAATGGCGTCAGCCCGAAATTGGCGATGTGCACGAAGGCATAGAGCCGGGTGCGCGTCTCGCCGACGATGAAGCGGCGGAAGGCGGCGAAATTGTTGGCGCCGGCATCGCCCGCCGACACCATGGTCGTGGTGCCCTGGAAGCTCATGAGCTCGTCGGCCGGAATGCCGATCGCGGAGCCGTAGGGATAGACGTGGGCATGAATGTCGACGAGGCCGGGCGTCACCAGCTTGCCGGCGACGTTGAGCACGCGCAGCGCGCGCTCCGCGGGGATGTCGGGCTCCACCGCTTCGACCACGCCCCAGCGGATGCCGATGTCGCGCTTGGCGCGCAGGTTCTGGCTGGGGTCGAGCACCTCGCCGCCCTTGACCACGAGGTCGAACTTGTCGTTCGGGCCCATCGCAGCGAATGCGGAACCGCCTGCGGTCGTGCCGAGCGCCAGCAGCGATCCGGATCGGGCAAGAAACTGGCGGCGGGTCGAGGCGTTCATGACGTTTCCTCCGCTTGTGCGTTGACCTTGGCGCGCTCGCTCATTCGAGCCGTGAGATGGCGACATGATAGCAGGTTCGCGCCCCGGCTGCCTTGGCCTTGCCTTCTTCCCGACTCCGCCGCGCGCTACGACGAAGCGGGGCGGAACGGGGAGTATCGAGCATGCAGCAACACGGATTGCGAATGGGCTTGATTTGCGCCGTGGTTGTCTTCGGCGCGACGGCGTCGCCGACGCGCAGGCGCCGCGGCGCGGGGCGTGCGGGCAGATCATCGCGGCCTGCCAGCAGGCGGGATTCGAGCGCGGCGGTGCGAAGGCCGGCAACGGCATTGCCAGATCGATTGCATTCGCCCGATCATGCAGGGCACGGCGCAGCGGCGCCGCGCGGCGAAACCGCTGCCGCAGGTCGCTCCGGAACTGGTCGCAGCGTGCAGCGCGGCCAACCCGAACTTCGGACAGCGCACCCGGACGCGCGCAGCCCGCGGCGCCGGCGCAGCCTCCAGTGCCTGCAGCAAGCTCCGCCGGCCGCGCAATCGCTGCCGCCCACGGCACCACCCGCTCCCGAACTGACGGGACTGCGCCGGCGTCGTCGCGGCGTGCCGGCGCTTACGCTTCGGCGACGAAGTCGAACGCCGCGCCGGCGGGCGCGTAGATTTCGTAGATGACGAGATCGCTACTGGAGACATTGCTCAGCGCGTGCCTCGTGCCCGGCAGGAATGAAGACGACGTCGTCGGCGACGATGACGTGGTCTTCGTTCTCGATGGTGAGCAGGCCTTCGCCGGACTTCACGATGTAGACATTGTCGGAACGGGTGTGCCGGTGCAGCCGGCCGCGCGGTCCGCCCGGCGCGAGCACGTTCAAATGCAGGTCGAGGCTCTCGACGCCGATCCCGGTGTCGACGAGCCGCAGCGAGTACCCGCGGCCGGGCTCGAGCGCCCGGCGCGGCGCCGCTTCGGGCTTGATGATCTTGAACGGCACGAACGGCCTCCTTTGCGCTTTTCCCTCCCCGTCTTCGGGGAGGGTAGGGTGGGGTTCCTTTTCAACGCGGCAGGCAGCAAGAAAGACCCCACCCCGCCCTCCCCGAAGTCGGGGAGGGAGAAGGAGCTACCCCAGCCGCCGCAGAATGAGGGTCGCGTACACCAGTGCCGCGTCGCGGACGCGGTCGACGGCGGCGAGATCGAAGTCGGTGTGGGCGAATTTGTACTCGCCGGGACCCCAGTTCACGGTCGGGATGCCGACGTGGTTGAGATAGCCCTGGTCGAACGCGTTCGGCGCGTAGAAGGTCGCGGGCTCGGTGCCGAGCGCGAGGCGCGAGGCGGCGAACAATTCCTGCACCACTTCGGCGTCGGTGCGTCACCAGCGACGGATACATGAACGGGCCGAGCGTGACCTCGACCCGGAACGGCTTGCCGCTCGCCGGGTCCGGCCACGCCTCGACGCTGCGCGCCACCGCGGCGATCTCGGCAAAGGCCGCGTCGGGGTCCTCGCCGGGCAGCAGCCGGCGATCGATCGTGAGCTCGCACGAGGCCTGGATGGTGTGGGTGCTCTCCGGATAGCTGCGGATGCGGTTGACCGTGAGCGTCTGCCGGCCGAGCGCAGGATGCACCTGGTCGAGCCTGATCTCAGCCAAGCCGTCGGATCACCTCCGTCGCGCCGGTGATGGCGTTGGCGCCGTCCTCCGGCCGGCTCGAATGGGTCGGCGCGCCGTGCACGGTGATGAAGACGTCGATGCGGCCGCGGTTGCCGAGCGTCATCATCAGGCTGGTGCCGCCGAGATAGGCGAGGTCGGCGCGCACGCCTTCGCCCTCGATCGACGCTGCGGATCGCGGCATGGCTGCCGGTCTCCCCCGACACGCAGCAGACATGAACGAGCCGGCCGGCGAGCGGATATCCGCCGCGCAGCACCGCCTCCATCGCGACGAGCATCGCCGCCATGTTGGCCTTCTGCTCGCTCGCGCCCTTGCCGAGCACGACTTCGCCGGCAAGGCCGAAGCGGCGCGCCGTCGGCGACGTCGCCGGCATAGGCGTTGGGCATCGTCGCCGCCGGCTGGTTCATGGCGTTGGTGATGAGCATCAGCGATTTGCCGGATGTGCCGGCGCCGACGGTCGAGATGAGGTTGCCCATCCCGTCGTAGCGGATGTCGGCAAAGCCCATGGCGGAGAGGCGAGGCGCGACCGCGGTCTCGATGAAGGTGCGCAGCTGCGGCTCCGCCTCCATCAGCGCCGTCTGCGGGCTCGGCACGCGCACGAGGTCGACGAGCAGCGCCTTGCAGCGCTCCGCCGTGATGAACTGGCGAAGCTCGCCGAGCTTTGCCGCGACGTCGATCATGGCTCGTCCATCGCGCGGGCGGCCGGCAAGGTGATGCCGAGCCCCTGCGCCTTCGCCTGCTCGAAGATGTAGTGGCAGATCGCGATGTCCTGGGAGGCGAGCCCGGTGGTGTGCACGAGGATGCGCTCGTCGGCGCGCTCGCGGCCCGGCTTGGTGCCGGCGACGATCTCATGGATTTCCGCGTGGAGCTGGTCGCGGCGGAAGGTCCCGAGTCCACCATCTCGCGGAAGAACGGCATGAGATAGTTCATCTCCCAGCTGTCGATCACGACCTTGTCGACCTTCGCCCAGCCCGCCGGCTCGAACTCGCGCCGCGCCAGCGAGATGAACACGGCGCCCGGCTTGAGCCAGGCCTCCTGCGTCATGATCTGTGACGACGTCGTGCCGCCGACCGCGATGTCGGCGCCGCGCACCACCTCCTCGATGCGTCTCCATCGCCCGCACGGGAATGCCGAGGGTCTTGCTCCACGTCGCGGCGAACGCCTCGCGCGTTTCAGGCCGGCGCGAGGTGACGCGGATTTCGGCAAAGTCATACATCGTGAGCAGGCAGCGCATGGTGTTGGTCCCCATCGCGCCGATGCCGACGAGGCCAAGCACCTTCGCCGAGACCGGCCCCACCCATTTGAGCGGGATCACCGCGGCCGCGGTGCTGCGCACCTGGTAGACCAGATGCTCGTCGACGATCGCGAGCGCATGGCCGGTACGCGGGTCCGACAGCACGATCAGGCGCGTGCAATCGAGGCCGCCCACGGTGTTGCGATCGCCGTCGTTGAAATAGTTGTACATGCGCACGCCGGTGACGGGGACGTCCTTCAACAGCACGCCCTTGACGTGCCAGTGGTTGTGAAAGCCGTCGGCGACGTCGAGCTTGAAGCTCGGCGGCTTCGACCACACCACGCTGCCGCGCGCGTGCATCCGGTAGACGTCCTCGCAGATGCGCATGGCGTCTTCGAGCGTCAGAAGCTTCAGCGTGTCCCGGTAGGGCACGTAGAGAATGTCCGGATGCGTCACCGTTCCTCCCGAGAGCGTTTGAGTTTCTTGCTGACCTCATCCTGAGGAGCCGTGCGTAGCACGGCGTCTCGAAGGATGGCCACAGACCGCAATGCATAGGGCCGTCCTTCAGACGCGCCGCTTCCGGGCGCTCCTCAGGACGAGGTCCCGCAGGCCGGCGCCCCCGGCTTGACCGCTCCCGGATCGAGCGCATACCAGACGGCCGGCGCGGGGCGAATGCGGGCAGGCGCCGCAAAGGGAATGCGTTCATGAGCAGCGACTACAAGTGGCCGGAGGGAAAGCGCATCGCGGTCGCCGTCACCGCCATGCTGGAGACCTGGAGCGAGGGCAAGGCACCGCCTTACTCGGTGCAGGCGAGCCCGGTGAAGGCGGGCGTGATCGACCACGCCGGCATCGCCTGGGGGAGCTACGGCGGCAAGGTCGGCGTCTACCGGCTCATCAACCTGTTCCGCGAGAACGGCATCCGCGGCACCTTCTGCGTCAACGGCCGCTGCGCCGAGCTTTATCCCGACGCCGTCGCGCAGATCGTCAAGTCCGGCCACGACGTCGCCGGCCATGGCTGGTACCAGGACCAGCTCATGTCCTACATGCCGCCGGACGAGGAGCGCGACACCATCCGCCGCTCGCTCGATGCGCTGGAGAAAGTCGACCGGGCGGCGGCCGGTCGGCTGGCTCAGCCCGTCGATGGCGTTCTCCGAGAACACCCGTCGCTTCCTTGTCGAGGAAGGGCTCAAGTGGCACGGCGACGCCCGCGACAGCGATCTGCCGCGCGTCGTCGACACGGCGAGCGGACCTATCGTGCACATCCCCGGCAGCGACTTCACCGACAACCGCGTGCTGCGCTCGAGCTCGATGGACCTGTGGGACGTCCACAAAGAGACCTTCGACTATCTCTACCACCGCGAAGCGCCGGCCTTCATGGTGCTCTCGATGCATTGCCACTTCGGCGGCCGTCCGATGATTTCGGCGGTGATGGACAAGGTGTTCAAGCACGTGCTGCGGCACCCCGACGTGTGGCTCGCGACCTATGCCGAGATCGCCCAATGGGTCGCCGCCAACAAGCTCGTCGCCGACCCGCGGCGCCTCCTGCGGGCGTAGCGCTGATCCCTCCCCGTTTTCGGGGAGGGCAGGGTGGGGTCCGCGAGCGAAGCAAGCAAGGAAGAAAGCCCCCACCCTGCCCCCCCGAAGACGGCGAGGGAAGACTCACGCCCCCAACCACGAGAAAGAATGCAAATGGCAGCAGCAGATCGAAAAACTCGCTCGTTTCGTCGCTGAGACGACGCTCGAGCAGGTGCCGAAGGAAGTGCAACGGCATGCGAAGCTGGTCGTGCTCGATACGATCGGTGTCATTCTCGCAGGGGCAAGTCGGCCCGAGGTGCGGGGGCTGCGCGAGCGATTGAGCGCGACCGCGGGGACGGGCGCGACCGTATTGGCGCCTGGCTGGCCGACAAACGATCCGCGCAACGCGGCCTTGTTGAACGGCATCGCCGGACGGTCCCTGGAGCTGGGAGAAGGCAATCGGTACGTTTCCTATCAGGGCGCGATGCAGATTCTGCCGGGCGTGCTGAGCGTCGGCGAATGGGGACGAAGCACCGGCCGCGACATGCTCGCAGCCTTGATCCTCGGGTATGACGCCGGCGCCCGCCTCGGTGCGGCGATGACGACCCGGCCGCTCGCACACCAGAACGGTCAGGCGGCGCTGCTGGGCGCTGCTGCCGCGGGATCGCGATTGCGGGGACTGAACGCGGCCGATATAAGCCGGGCGATCCGTATCGCCGCTACTCTCGTCCTCACGCCGAGCTATAACAACGCCGTCGCCGGTGCGACCGCGCTGAACGTGGCCGGGGGGATGAGCGGTTTCGTGCTCGGGCTTGCGCCCGATCTTGCGCTGGCAGGCTTTACCGCACAGGACGACGCGATCGAGGAAGCGCTGAGCAGCCTGGTCGGCGACGGGTTCGAGCCGGCCGGCTTGCTCGATCAACTCGGCGCCCGCTGGGAAATCACGCGAAACTGGTTTCGCCTGCGGGCGTGCTGCAATCCGATCTATGCCGCGCTCGATGCACTCGAGGAAGCCATCGCGGCGCTCGGCGCCAAAGCGGACGACATCGAACGCATCGATATCGCGACCTTCCGCTTTGCAACGGTCATGTGCAATCCGGATCCGCCGAACTATTTCGCTTCGAAATACTCGCTGCCCCATGTGGCCGCGTGCCTCGCGGTGAGAGGCAGCGCCGGTTACGAGTTCGGTCGACGACTCAGCGCTCCACGACCCGGCGATAACGGCGCTTCGCCACCGCGTGCACATCAGCGAAGACCCGGCGATGAACCCGGCGCTGCCGGCCTTGAGGCCGGCCCGCGTCACGCTCACGTTGAAAGACGGGCGGCAAATCACGCGTGCCTGCGACAGTCCGAGGGGAGACTGCCTGAACCCATACGACGAGTCCGAGATTCGCGGGAAATTTCGCCAGCTCGCCGGCTTGGCGTTGACGCCACAAGGCGTCGGCGAAGTCGAACGCGCTGTCGACAGCTTCGAGCATTTGACGAGCGCAACGGAGCTGACCGACCTGCTGCGTCGCCACGGTCGGCCCGATTGGAATTGCGCCCCCGCTGTCGGCTCTTGAGAAGGCTTGGATTTATTGACGCGGCGCCGCCGCGCGGGCGAACGCGCCGGCATCCGCGAGCGTATCGAGCGACCACGCGAGCGCGATGAACTCAGCGGTGTCGCATTCCGGCCATCCCCACTCGGCGAGCGAGTGGAATTTCCGGCCGAGCGCTTCATCGCTCATGGGCCGATCGAGACTTCCGGTCGCGTGCGGCACGTATTTGTCGAACGTCGAGCCGCCGCTCACGTGTATGGTTACGCCCGCTGCCTCCTTGGGCATGGCGAGGTCTTCGACGAGCATCGCGCGGGCCCGAAGCGCAGCCACCGCACGATCATTGACGCAGGCGTCGGTGAACTCGCGCACGCCGACCTGGCCATAGATCAGCGCTGCGGCCGCGCAGTGCTGAACGGAAAGCTTGGCTTCGAGCCCGGTGAGCGGCGTCGCATTCCCCATCAACATCCGCACCAGCGGATGGACGCGCAATTCGATGCGCTCGATCGCGTCCGGCGTGACGCGTGCGTCGTCGCGAAGCGCCAAGCATGCGTCGATCACCGGATGCGCGACGATGCCGCACGGGTAAGGCTTGTAGGTGTTCTGTGCGAGCTCCCAAGTCTCGCCCAGGCCGCGTGTGATCTCATCGAGGTCGCGCCGTTGCGCAAACACGCGGGTGAAGCCGCGCTCTCCTTCGAGAGCCTGCTCGGTGCTCGTAAAGCCCTTCGCGGCCAGTAGAGCGGCCATGAGGCCGTTGCGCGCCGCGTGAGCCATGTTCCACGACTTCGTCATGCTGCCATGCGCGCCGGTGGTGCCCGCCGCTTGGTTTGCGGCAATGCCCAATGCCCACGCGGTGGCCTTCGTGTCGAGATCAAGCAGCTTCGCGCACGCCGCAGCGGCACCGAAAATGCCGCATGTCGCGGTGATGTGCCAACCCGCGTTGTAATGCTCCGGCGAGATGGCGTTGCCGACGCGACATTCGACTTCGACGCCGAGGATGAACGCGTGCAACAATTGCGCGCCCGTCGCCCGCGAGTGCTCGGCGAGCGCAATCGCGGCGGCCGCCACGGGAACCGTCGGATGGATCACCGTGCGCAGATGCGTGTCGTCGAAGTCGAGTATGTTGGAGCTCAGCGCGTTGAGCGCAGCGGCATTGAGTATATCCATCCGCTCGCTGCGCCCGAGGATGGTCGCCTGCGGCCGTCCGGCAAATTCCGAGAGCGCGGCCAGCGCCGTGTCGACGGCCTCGTCTCGGCAGCCGCCGATCGCGCAGCCCGCCCAATTGAGCAAAGCGCGCTTGGCTTCGTGGTTGATCTCCGCCGGGATCGAGCTCCAGCGCAATTCGGCGACAAAGCGCGCGAGCTCCCGGGTGACACCTGTTCGCCGCGCATCATTCACGGGCGGACCGAATGCCTTTGTCTTGGATGATCTTGCCCCAGCGCGCCATGTCGGCCTTGAGAAACGCGGCAAATTCGTCCGGCGTATCGCCGACCGGCTCCGCACCGAGCGCGGCCAGTTCCTGTCGCACCTCCGGGGTGCGCAGTATTTTCGCCACTTCGGAATGCAGCTTCGCTACGATCTCAGGTGGCGTTCCCTTCACGGCAAAGAGGCCGTTCCAGCCGCTCATCTCATAACCTGGGACGCCAGCTTCCGCCATGGTCGGCAACTCGGGCGCGAGCTCGGAGCGCTGCGGGCTGGTGATCGCGAGCGCGCGCAGATTTCCGGCCCTGACATACGGCATCGTGCCGGGCATGTTCTCGATCATGAACGATACCTGCCCGCCGACGAGATCGCTGAGCGCAGGCGCGCCGCCTTTGTACGGCACGTGCACGACGTCGATTCCCGCAGAGCGATTTGAACAGCTCGGCAGCAAGGTACGGCGTGCTGCCCAGACCACCGGACCCATAGTTGAGCTGAGCGGGATGCGACTTGGCATAGGCGATCAGCTCGCTCACCGATTTCGCAGGAACCGATGGATGCACGACGAGCAGCATCGGGGCGGAGTTGATCATGGTTACGGGGATGAAGTCCTTCAACGCATCGTATGGCATCTTGGGGTACAGAAAGGGATTCACCACGAGCGATACGTTGGCCATCAGCAGCGTATAGCCATCGGGCGCGGCTCTCGACACGACTTCCGCCCCGATAATGCCTGAAGCGCCCGGGCGGTTGTCGATGACGATCTGCTGACCAATGCGAGCGCTCAAATGTTGTCCGACGAGACGCGCCATGATGTCCGTCACGCCGGCGCCTGGCGAAGAGGGAACCACGACGTGTATCGGTCGCGTTGGATAGGCTTGCCCGAACACCGTATCTGAAATGAGCATCGTCAGCGCCACGCGTCACAAAGACCATGAAGTACGCTGCGTGTGCTGAATGTCTGCATCGACGCATTCCTATGCGTTATCCGGACATGCAAAACCGATAATGCGCAAAACGCAATAACTATGCCATCAAGCTCCAGTTTCCATGACTTCAGAATAGGCCGATTTCGGCCGGAGTCTTGCAATTGCAGGCGGGCAGAATCTTGCGCGTCCCTCCCCGTCTTCGGGGAGGGCAGGGTGGGGTCCGCGAGCGCAGCGAGCAAGGAAGAAAGACCCCTGCCCTCCCCGAAGCGGGGAGGTAAGCATCACGCCCCCAGCATCGGCGGCGGGCGCTTCGCGACCCAGTTGGTCGCCTGATCGTAGGCGTGGGCGAGTTGCAGGCAGGCGAACTCGGCGTGGTTCGGGCCGACGATCTGGATGCCGATCGGCAGGCCCGCCGCGCCGAAGCCCGCGGGCACCGCGAGCGCCGGCGAGCCCGCCATGGTGACCGGGAGCACGCCCTTCATCCACTCGTGGTAGGTCGTCATCTTGGTGCCGTCGATCTCGCGCGGCCAGGTGCAGATCGATCGGGAACGGGAATAGCTGCGCGGTCGGCACGACGAAATAGTCGTAGCGCTCGAAGAAACGCCGCACCGCCTGGTACCATTCGGAGCGCACGGCGGACGCCGCAGTGATGTCGTAGGCCGAGAGCTTCAGTCCGCTTTCGACCTCCCACACCGCTTCCGGCTTCATCAGCGCGCGCTTGGCGGGATCGCGGTAGAACGGCAGCAACGTGCCGCCGGTCTGCCAGGCGCGCAGCTTCACGAAGGCCTGCCACACGGCGTCGACGGGATAGTCGGGCTGCGCTTCCTCGACGATGCAGCCGATCGTCTCGAAGGTTTTCAGCGCCGCCTTGCAGACGTCGAGCACGCCGGCCTCGTAGGGGAGGTAGCCGCCGAAGTCGCCGACCCAGGCGATGCGCTTGCCCTTGAGATCGGCCTCGAGCGGCGCACGGTAACGCGCGCCGTCGCCTTCGAGGGAGAGCGGCGCGCGGGCGTCGTGGCCGGCCTGCACCGAAAGCAGCAGCGCGAGGTCGGGCACGTTGCGCGCCATCGGGCCGCCCACGCCCATCGACGGCAGCCAGGCGTCGCGGCCGTCGGCGGGCACGCGGCCGAAGCTCGTGCGGAAGCCGAACACGTTGTTCCAGCCGGCAGGATTGCGCAGGCTGCCGCCGTAATCGGTGCCGTCGGCGACGGGCAGCATGCGCAGCGCCAGCGCGACCGCCGCGCCGCCGCTGCTGCCGCCGGCCGAGCGGGTGAGGTCGTAGGGGTTGCGCGTCGCCCCATAGACCGGGTTGTAGGTGTGCGAGCCCAGGCCGAATTCCGGCGTGTTGGTCTTGCCGATGATGATGGCGCCGGCCTTGCGCATGCGCTCGACCATCACGCTGTCGGCGGGCGGCATGAAATCTTTCAGAATGGGCGAGCCCTGGGTCATCGGCATGCCCTTGACGGGCGCGAGGTCCTTCACCGCCTGGGGAAGGCCGTGCAGCGGGCCGATCGTCCGCCCCGCGCAAGCTCGCGCGTCGCGCGTGCGCGCCTCAGCGAGCAGCGCCGCGCGGTCGCGCAGCGCGACGATGGCGTTGACCGTGGGATTGAGCTTCTCGATCTGGTCGAGATAGGCCGTCATCACTTCGACGCAGGACACCTGCCGTGAGCGGATCGCGCCGGCGAGCGCGACGGCATCCATCATCACGATGTCGGACGGCGTGCGCGTTGCGGCAGCGGTGTCGGATTCGCGGGGCGATGTAGTCATCGAGGTGTCCTTCTGGAATGCCGGCGAGTAACCCCTCTGTGGGGTGCCGGGCGAGATCGCTTGCGTGCCGGGACGCCATGCTATCATCGCTCATCGAACGAGGAGACCCGTCATGATCGTCACCATCGTCACATTCCATCTCTCCAAGCCAACCACGCTCGAAGAGATCACCAAGACGTTCCAGTCGACCGCGCCCCAATACCAGGGCATGCCCGGCCTGCTGCGCAAGAATTACTACATGAGCGAGGATGGCCGGCGCGCCGGCGGCATCTATGTCTGGGCCTCGCGTGCCGACGCCGAGCGCGTCTACACCACCGAATGGGCAAAGCGCGTCGAGAGCCGCTACGGCACGCCGCCGCAGGTCGAATATCTCCACTCCCCGGTGATGGTCGACAATCGCGACGGCAGCATCAGCGTCGCGGCATAATTACCGTCATTCCGGGGCGGCCGAAGGCCGAACCCGGAATCCAGAGGACCTCGACTTTTCGCACCGCAGTCTGGATTCCGGGTCCGGCCTGTGGGCGGCCCCGGAATGAAGGTGACTCTCACCCGTTCAGCTGCGTGATGAACTTCGTGTTGAGATAGGCGTCGAGCGCGTCGGCGCCGCCTTCGCTGCCGTAGCCGGAATCCTTGACGCCGCCGAAGGGCACTTCGGGCAGCGCGAGGCCGTGGTGGTTGATCGACACCATGCCGCTCTCGATCGCGTGGCCGATCGCCGCCGCGGTCTTGGTCGGAACGGGTGTAGGCATAGGCGGCAAGCCCGTAGGGCAGCCGGTTCGCCTCCGTCCACCACCTCGTCGAAGCTGCCGAACGAGTCGATGACGGCGAGCGGGCCGAACGGCTCCTCGTTCATGATGCGCGCCTCGCGCGGCACCTCGGTCAGCACGGTCGGCTCGAAGAAATAGCCCTTGTTGCCGATGCGGCGCCCGCCGGTCTCGAGCTTCGCGCCCTTGGCCACCGCGTCGGTGACGAAGCCCTCGATGGCGTCGAGCCGGCGGCTGTGGGCGAGCGGACCCATGCGGGTGTCGTCGTCGAGGCCGTCGCCGACCTTCACCGCCTTCGCGGCGGTGACGAACTTGTCGACGAACTCGTCGTAGACCGGCTCCTGCACCAGGAAGCGGGTCGGCGACACGCAGACCTGGCCGGCATTGCGGAACTTGTTGGCGCTCAGAATCTTCGCCGCGACGTCGACGTCGGCGTCGTCGAACACGATCGCCGGCGCGTGGCCGCCGAGCTCCATGGTGACGCGCTTCATGTGCAGGCCGGCGAGCGCCGCGAGCTGCTTGCCGACCGCGGTCGAGCCGGTGAACGAGATCTTGCGGATCACCGGATGCGGGATGAGGTAGGACGAGATCTCGCGCCGGCACGCCGAACACGAGGTTGACGACGCCGGCCGGGACCCCGGCCTCGACATAGGCGTCGACCAGCGCCGCGCAGGAGGCCGGCGTCTCTTCCGGACCCTTGAGGATGATCGAGCAGCCGGCGGCGAGCGCGGCGGACATCTTGCGGACCGCCTGGTTGATCGGGAAATTCCACGGCGTGAACGCGGCGACCGGGCCGACCGGCTCCTTCACCTCGAGCTGACAGATGCCGTCGCCGCGCGGCGGGATCGTACGCCCATAGGCGCGGCGCGCCTCCTCGGCGAACCAGTCGATGACGTCGGCGCCGGCGAGCGTCTCGCCCTTCGACTTCGACGAGCGGCTTGCCCTGCTCCATGGTCATCAAGCGTCGCGATCTCGCCGGCGCGGCCGCGCAGGATGTCGGCGGCCTTGCGCATCAGGCGGTAGCGCTCGTACGGCGGACACCTTGCGCCAGACCGCAAAGCCCTTCTGGGCGGCCGCGAGCGCGAGCATCGAGATCGGCCTTCTCGGCATGGGCGACGGTGCCGATCGGCTCGCCGGTCGCGGGGTTGAGGACGGTGAGGGTCTTGCCGCTCGCCGCCGGCCTCCAGGCGCCGTCGATGTAGAGGTTGACGTTCGGGTACATGATGCACCTTAGGGTGTGGCCGCAGCTGTGGCGACGGTCTTTAGAGGACCCCTGCCCCGCCAGCAACGCCTATTGTGGCGCAGCGGTCATGCGGGGCGTTCGCGCTTACTTCGTGCGGACGAGCTCGAAGCGGACATTGCTTTCGAACTGGTTGGTCGTCTCCTTGCCGGAGTGCGGATCGTACTGGCTCTGGCCGGGCTTGCGCAGATGCCGCGTGATGAGCACGGCGCGGGTGGCATCGTCGATTTGCTTCTCGCAACGCTGCTTGATGAAGACGCCGGTGACCGCGGTCTCGCCGTCGGCGGCGGCCTGGTCGTCACATGTCCAGTTGTCGCGGCCGAGCCGCGCATTGAGGAAATTGCGCAGCAGGTAGGCCTCGTCGCGGTCGCCGGTGGGATCGCGGGGGTCGGTGACGATGCGGATGCCGCGGACGATCCCAGCCTCGTCGATCAGCGCCGAGACCGTGATCGGAAAGCCGTAGGTCTTGGTGCCGACATACTGTTCCATCTGGCCTTCGAGATTGTTGGCCTTGGCCCAGTACTCGATCTCGTCGTCATAGCGGAAATAGACCTCGCGCAATCCGCTTGCGTCCGGCCGGCAGCGGCGGAAGTCCTTCCAGCCGGTGAGCTGGAGGCCCGGCGGGCCGCCATTGGTGCCGCAGGCATAATCGATGAAGTCGTCGGGCTGGGCAGCGATATCCGCCCCGAGCTTGAGGTCCCACACCTCGCGCCGGGTCGGGCGCTCGTCGGCGCCGGCAGGCGGTCCGGCCGCCGACACACCGAGCACGGCAAGGAACAGGGCGGAGCGAAGCGGCGGCGAGACATGGCTCCTCCCGATGCCGCTCCCGATGGCGGCGGCGCGGCGCTTTGGCGGCGCCGGCGAACCTATGTTATCCAGTGCTTCCTGTGTTAACCAGCATTTGGCGCGCGGGGTGATTTTCTGCGGCCGTCGCAAAATTCGCAACAGGCGAACCATGCTCCGATCGGGTCTCTTTGCCTCAGCGCTCGCTCTTGCCTTGCTGCCGACTTTGGCGCTTGCCGACGGCGAGACCGAGTTCCTCGCCGGCCAGACCAAGGCCTGCGCGAAATGCGCGCTTGCCAAAGTCTCGCTCAAACGGCGCGACCTCGGCGGCGCCGACCTTTCCGGCGCCAATCTCGCCGGCGCGGTGTTCCACCGAAGCAAGCTCCTCGGCACGAACTTCGCGGGCGCCGACCTTACCGGCACCAACTTCAACAAGACCGACCTCAAGAACGCCGTGCTCACCAACGTCAAGGGCGCCGGCGCGATGTTCTATGAGTCCGATCTCAGCGTCGCCAATTTCACCGGCGCCGACCTGACCGAAGGCAAGCTCGGCAAGGCGCGGATGGTGCGCACCATCCTCGACCAGGCGAAGCTCACCGAGGCGATCCTGACCGGGGCCCGGCTCGACAACGCCTCGCTGCGCGGCGCCGAGCTGCAGCGCGCGAACCTCGTCGGGACGTCGATGCGCGGCACCAATCTCGAGGGCGCGAACCTCGAGGATTCCGGCCTCGTCGATGCCGTGCTTCGCGAGGCGAACCTCAAGGGCGCGAACCTCGCCGGCGCCGACCTGTTCGGCGCCGACCTCACCGGCGCCAACCTCGCCGGCGCCGATTTGTCGGAGTTCGCGGCTCTCGCGGGCGATCCTGACCGACGCCAACATGGAGGGCGTCAACCTCAAGGGCGCGCTGATGCCGGACGGGACGACGCACGAGTAGCCGTTAATCCCTCCCGACAACGGGGAGGGAAAAGGGGCGCGAGCCAGTATTTTCTCCGTCATTCCGGGGCGGTGCGCAGCACCGAACCCGAAATCCAGACTTCTTGCGTAGGGCTGGATTCCGGGTTCCGTCCTGCGGCCGGCCCCGGAATGACGACGCTGTCAAATATACGCCGTCGCCCTTCCCGCCAGCAGGACCAGGGTCCAGCTGGCGAGCGACACCGCGGCGAAGACGACGCCGCGTTCGAGCGGGGTGTCGGCCCCGAGCGCGCCGCCGAAGCGCCAGTAGAACACCACGACGTTGACGAGGCCGAGGGCGAACATCGCCATTTTGAACTGGAAGGCGCTGTTGCGCAGCATCGGCACCGCGTCCGCCGACAGCATCACGACGCCCGACACGACCTGGAGCACAAGCCCGATCGCGGCGATCGGCATGGCGGCGCGGTAGGTCGCGAGCGGATGCGGCGCCGCGCGCAGGAGCTGGATGTCGAAGGTCGCGATGGCGCCGACGAGCAGCGCCCCGCCCAGCACATGGGCGAGGTTCGCGAGCGGGTAGAGCCAGGCCGAGCCGCGCGCGGCGACGCCGAGGCCCGAATGCTCGAGCGCCCGCATCACCGCTTCGAGGGCGGACACGCGTTAGCGCAGTTCGACGGTCTTGCCGCCGACCGTGATCCGCTCGGCCCGCATCTCGTGCTCGGTGCGCATCGACGGATAGCCTTCGATGACGACCGGGGTGCCGGGCTTGAGCATGTCCTTCTTGATGCCGCGCGACTCCATCCGGATAGAGCGGGGCGAGCGTCGCCTGCCAGGTCGCGTCCTGGTACTTGACCATGACGTGGGCGTGCGGGTCGGCCCATTCGAGGGTGTCGACCGGCGCCGAGATGGTGAGGACCTTGTTGGCGTCGTAGCTGCCCCAGCCGTGATGGGCCCAGGCTGCGCCGGCCGAAACCACCGCGCCGGCCGAAACCACCGCCGCGAGCGCGATCAGGATCGTGCGCTTATCCATGCTGCACCTCTCGTGTTTGGTTCCGATCGCCATTCGTAGCCGCGCAGTGAGCGAAGCGACAGCGGGCAGCCTTCACGGCAACCCAACGTGGCCCAACCGCCGTTCGCCGGATGTCGCTTCGCCCATCCGGGCTACGAATTGGTGCCTGCCCCGTCAGTTCCAATAGGGCGGATAGCCCGAGGTTTTGCCCTGCGCCTCGAGGAGCCGCAGCATCGCCGGCCATTCCAGCACGCCGTAGGGACGCCGGGTGCCCGGCTGGTAGAGGTGCGCCGTGTGGGCGAGCACGTTCTCGCCGGGCATGGTGAGGCCGGCGCCGGCGGCCATCGCCTCGACCTGGGCGCGGCAGGACATTTCGAGCTGGTACATGGTGTTGAACGCCTGCTGCACGGTCGCGCCGCAGGTGAGCAGGCCGTGGTTGCGCATGATCATGGCGTCGTGGGGCCCGAGGTCGCGCACCAGCGCTCGCGCTCGGCGAGGTCGATCGCCGGGCCCTCGTAGTCGTGATAGCCGATGTGGCCGTGGAAGCGGATCGAGGTCTGCGACATCGGCAGGAGTCCGCAGGCCATCGCGGCGACCGCCATGCCGGCGGGGGTGTGGGTGTGGAGCACGCATTTGAGCTCGGGGCGCGCCTGGTGGATCGCGCCGTGGATCACGTAGCCCGACTTGTTGATCCCGTAGTCGGTGTCCGGCTTCCAGATGATGTTGCCCTCGAGATCGATCTTCACGAGGCTCGACGCCGTGATCTCCTTGTAGAGCAGGCCGTAGAGGTTGATCAGCAGGTGGTCGTCGGTGCCGGGAATGCGGGCGGTGATGTGGTTGTAGATGAGGTCGGTCATGCCGTAGGCGTCGACCAGGCGGTAGCACGCCGCGAGATCGAGACGGGCCTGCCACTCCTCCGCCGACACCTCGTCGCGGATGGTCTTGAAGTCGGTCGAATAGTTCATTGCGAAGTCCTGCACAAATTCCTGCACACGGCGGGGCGGCGCTTGCGGCCACCCGGTTCGCGAGGCAGCATAGCGGCGCGCGAAAAATAACGCTACGCAGGGGGAAAGCAGCGGGAGGACATCCATGGCGGTCGGGATCGGCGACATATTGCGCAACAGCGTCAAGGAGAAGCTTGCGCGCGACGAGGTGGTGGCGTCGATGACGGTGCGCCTCGTGCGCCAGATCGAGATCGCCCAGATCGCCGCGACCGCGGGCTTCGACACCCTCTACATCGACGTCGAGCATGCGAGCGTCTCGCTCGAGACCACGAGCCAGATCTGCATCGCCGCGCTCGCCGCCGGCATCGCTCCGTTCGTGCGGGTGCCGGCCAACACGCCGGAATACATCTCGCGCGTGCTCGACGGCGGCGCGCTCGGCATCATCGCGCCCCATGTCGGCTCGGCCGAGGAAGCCGCGCGCCGTGGTCGATGCGGCGAAGTTTCCCCCGCTCGGCAGCCGCTCGGCGGCCGGCGCGGGCCCGCATCTGCAGTACCGGTCGTTTCCGGTCGCCGAGGCCAATGCCGCGCTCAACGCGGCGACCACGGTGATGGTGCAGTTCGAGAACGGCGCGGCGCTCGCGCGCGCCGAGGAGATCGTCACCGTGCCGGGCGTCGACATGGTGATGATCGGCAGCAACGACCTCCTCGCCGACTGGGGTATCCCCGAGCAATACGAGCACCCGCGCCTGCGCGAGGCCTATGCCGCGACGATCGCGACCTGCCGCAAGCACGGCAAGCATGTCGGCGTCGGCGGCCTCGCCAGCCGGCCGCAGCTCGTCGCCGAGTTCGTGAAGATGGGCGCGCGTTACGTCTCCACCGGCACCGACCTCGCCTTCCTCATCGGCGCCTGCACCGCGCGGGCGAAGCAAGTGCGCGACATCGTGGTGTGAGCCTGCTCTCGCCCCGCACGCCGCTCCTTCCCCCCCGCCTGCGGGGGAGGGTAGGGAGGGGGAAGCGGCGGTGCGTCCAGGCGACGGCGGTGCGTCATGGTGAGTAGCGGCCCCCTCCCCACCTCCCCCGCAAGCGGGAGAGGGAGTGCGCCCGTCGTGAAGGATGCTCTGCACCACAGTCGGACGTTCTGCGCGGCAAAATTAGCTATGGCGGCGGCCGGCGAAATATGTTGCTAGGATCGAGACCAAGCCGAAACTGGGAGGAGTCCGGATGACCCGATTGCGCGCGACGCTCGCCGCCTGTCTCGTGATCGCAAGCACGGGCCTCGCCATGGCGCAGGAGTACCCGGCGCGGCCGGTGCGGCTGATCATCCCGTTCCCTCCGGGCGGCAGCAACGACGTGGTCGGGCGGCTGATCGCGACCAAGCTCGGCGATCGCCTCGGCAAGCAGGTCGTGGTCGACAACCGCAGCGGCGCCGGCGGCGTGATCGGCACCGAGGTCGCGGCGAAGTCGCCGCCCGACGGCTACACCCTGCTCGTCATCTCGATGGCGCATGCGGTCAATCCGTGGCTCTACAAGCTCGGCTATGACCCGATCAAGGACTTCGCCCCGGTCGGCCTGCTCGCCAAGGGCGCGAACGTGCTCGTGGTGCATCCGTCGCTGAAGGTCACCAACGTGGCCGAGCTGATCGCGCTCGCCAAGAAGCAGCCGGGCGACCTGCAATACGCCTCCGCCGGCATCGGCAGCTTCCAGCATCTCGGCGCCGAGCTGTTCAAGCTGATGACCGGGACCGACCTCCTGCACGTGCCGTTCAAGGGCGGCGGCCCGGCGCTGGTCGACGTGGTCGGCGGCCATACCAAGGTGATGTTCAGCTCGATGGTGCAGACCGTGCCGCACATCCACAGCGGCAAGCTGCGCGCGCTCGGCACCGGCGGGCTCGAGCGCGCCGCCGTGCTGCCCGACGTTCCCGCCATCGCCGAGACGGTTCCCAATTACGAGGCGGTCAACTGGTGGGGCATCGTGGCTCCGGTCGGCACGCCGAAGGCGATCATCGACAAGGTCAACACCGAGATCGAGGCGGTGCAGAAAAATCCCGACGTGATGAAGCAGTTCGCGGCCGAAGGCGGGGAGCCGGTGCCGATGAAGCCCGACGTGTTCGGCGCCTTCATGGTGAGCGAGATGGACAAGTGGGGCAAGGTCGTGAAGCAGGGCGGCATCAAGGCCGAGTGATGCGAGGTGTCGGTCCGCCGTGGTGCCCTCAAGTCCGTCACTTGAGACCCAATGCGGTCATGGCCGGGCTTGTCCCGGCCACCCCGATAACAAGGCACGGCCTCTACCCCAATGAGGCACCGCCGTGCCCGATGATCGGGGTCGCCGGGACAAGCCCGGCGATGACGCTGGTGGGTGTTGTGCGGCTACTCATTCGACCGATGCTATGAGATGGTCGCAGCGTGCAAAATGTCTTGTCACTCCCCACCCGGTAACCCTCCAGTGAAACTTCCCGACAGCAAGGACTTCTGGTCCGGCATCATGCTGATCGCGATCGGCGCGGGCGCGCTCGTCATCGGGCGCGACTATCCGTTCGGCACCGCGCTACGCATGGGCGCCGGATTCTTTCCGCTGGTGCTCGGCGCGGCTCTCGTGCTGTTCGGCGTGTTCTTCACGGTCCGGGGCTTGCGTTCGAACGACCGCATCGAAGGCAACTGGTCGCTGCGCGCGCTCGTCGTCCTGCCGCTCGCCTTCGTGGCTGTTCGGCCTCTTGATGCAGCATGCGGGCTTCGTGCCGGCGCTGTTCGCGCTCATCGTCGGCTCGGCCGCCGCCGGCACCGAGTTCCGGCTCGTCGAGGTGTTGCTGCTCGCCGCGTTCCTCACTGTAGTCTGCGTCGCCGTCTTCATCTGGGCGCTCGGCCTGCCCTATCCGCTGTTCTCGGGACCGTGACGCCATGGAGCTGTTCCAGCAACTCATCTTCGGCTTCGGCGTCGCGCTCACCTGGCAGAACCTGCTCTACTGCCTGATCGGCGTCTCGGTCGGCACGCTGATCGGCGTCCTGCCCGGCATCGGCCCGCTCGGCACCATCGCGATCCTGCTGCCGATCACCTTCAACGTCGCGCCGGTCGGCGCGCTGATCATGCTGGCGGGCATCTATTACGGCGCCCAGTACGGCGGCTCGACCACCGCGATCCTCGTCAACCTGCCGGGCGAGACCTCGTCCGTCGTCACCTGCATCGACGGCTACCAGATGGCGCGCCAGGGCCGCGCCGGACCGGCGCTCGCCATCGCCGCGATCGGCTCGTTCTTCGCCGGCACCGTCGGCACGCTGCTGATCGCGCTGTTCGGCCCGCCGCTCGCCGAGGTCGCGCTCGAGTTCGCCGCGCCGGAATATTTCTCGCTGATGCTGATGAGCCTCGTCGCCGCGGCGGTGCTCGCCCAGGGCGACATGGCGAAGTCGATCGCCATGGTCGCGCTCGGCCTGCTGCTCGGCATCGTCGGCCGCGACGTCAACACCGGGATCGAGCGCTACAGCTTCGGCATCACCGAGCTCTCGGACGGCATCGGCTTCATCGTGGTCGCGGTCGGCATCTTCGCCATGGGCGAGATCATCGCCAATCTCGGCGATCCCGGAAGAGCGCACGGTGTTCAACGCCAAGGTCACCCACCTGTTTCCGACCTGGGACGACATGAAGCGCTCGTTCGGCCCGATCCTGCGCGGCACCGCGATCGGCTCGTTCTTCGGCGTGCTGCCGGGCACCGGGCCGGCGATCGCCTCGTTCTCCTCCTACATGGTGGAGAAGAAGCTCGCCGCCGATCCCTCGCGGTTCGGCCGTGGCGCCATCGAGGGCGTGGCCGGGCCGGAATCGGCCAACAACGCCGACGCCCAGTGCAAGTTCATCCCGATGCTCACGCTGGGCCTGCCGGCGAGCGGGGTGATGGCGCTGATGCTCGGCGCGCTCACCATCCAGGGCATCCAGCCGGGACCCGAGGTGATGACGCAGCGGCCCGAGCTGTTCTGGGGCCTCATCGCCAGCATGTGGATCGGCAATCTCATGCTGGTCGTGCTCAACCTGCCGCTGATCGGGCTGTGGGTGAAGCTCCTGACCGTGCCCTATCGCCTGCTGTTCCCCGCGATCATGGCGTTCTCGGCGATCGGCATCTACAGCGTCAACAATTCCTCCTTCGAGATCTACCTGACCGCGCTGTTCGGCGTGCTCGGCTTCGTGTGGTCGAAGCTCGGCTTTCCGGCCGCGCCGCTGCTGCTCGGCTTCGTGCTCGGGCCGATGATGGAAGAGAATCTGCGCCGAGCCATGCTGATGGCGAAGGGCGACCCCTCGGTTTTCGTAACGCGGCCGATCAGCCTCACCTTTATCATCATCACCATCGGTATCCTCATCGTCATGGTCGCCCCGGCGGTGAGGAAGCGCCGCGCCGAGATCACCGACTAGACCGGCGCGGTTCGGCCGGCGGGTCGGTCATCGCGGGACGGGAGCGGTACGACAGGGTCGATACGACAGGAGCGATACGATGGCGGACCAGAAAGTCGCATTGATCGTCGGCGCCGGGTCGGGCCTCTCCGCTTCGATCGCCCGCCGCTTCGCGCGCGCCGGCATGCGGATCGCGCTCGCCGCCCGCGGCATCGACGACCTCAAGGACCTTGCGGTGGAGCTCGGCGCGCAGACCTTCGCCTGCGACGCGACGCAGCCCGAGGTGGTCAAGCGCGTGTTCGCCGACCTCGATCGCAGCGGCGCGCCGCACGATCGTCGTCTACAATGCGAGCTACCGCACCCGCGGGCCGCTGATCGATCTCGTCCCCGCCGAGGTCGAGAAGTCGATCCTGGTGTCGGCCTATGGCGGCTTCCTGGTGGCGCAGGAGGCGGTGCGGCGCATGCTGCCGCGCGGCAGCGGCACCATCCTGTTCACCGGGGCGTCCGCGAGCGTGAAGGGCTATGCGCAGTCGGCGCCGTTCGCCATGGGCAAGTTCGCGCTGCGCGGCCTCGCCCAGAGCATGGCGCGCGAGCTCTCGCCGCAGGGCATCCACGTCGCCCATGTCGTGGTCGACGGCGGCATCCTCAGCTCGCGCCGGCCTGCGGCCGCCGACCATCCGGACGCCCTCCTCGACCCCGACGCGATCGCCGAGACGTACCTGCATCTCGTCGAGCAGCACCGCAGCGCCTGGGCCTGGGAGATCGAGGTCCGGCCCTGGGTGGAGAAGTTTTGAAGGCGCATGCCTTCGTGATTGTCATCGCCCGGCTCGACCGGGCGATCCGGTAACCGCCGGAGGCTCGGTGAGCGACGAAGCGTAGGGCGCAATGAGCGAAGCGCATTGCGCCATCCCTAGCTCAGCGGCGCAATGCGATGACTGTGATCGCCGACCCATCCGGTCCCATCGATGCGGACGACGACCACCGGTTATCGCGCAACTTCGCAGCGGGGGCGACCTTGCCGCCCGGTCAATCGACCGACATACTTCTCGTCAATGATACCAAGAATATCGAAGGCAATATTTCCGCGGCCGTCGTGGCATCGACGGGGCGAATGACAGCGCGACAAAACCAGAATCAGGCTGATACCCGGGGAGGAACGAGCGATGAGTTTTCTGATCTGCGTCGCGGCCCTCGTATTCCTGATGTTCGTCGCCTACCGCGGCTTCAGCGTCATCATGTTCGCGCCGATCGCGGCCCTCGGCGCGGTGCTCCTCACTGAGCCCTCCGCGGTGCCGCCGATCTTCACCGGCCTGTTCATGGATAAGATGGTCGGCTTCGTGAAGCTCTACTTCCCGGTATTCCTGCTCGGCGCCGTGTTCGGCAAGGTCATCGAGCTCTCGGGTTTCTCGAAGTCGATCGTTTCGTCGGTGATCGGATTGGTCGGCCGCGAGCGCGCGATGCTGTCGATCGTGCTGGTCTGCGCGGTCCTCACCTATGGCGGCGTCTCGCTGTTCGTCGTCGTGTTCGCGGTCTATCCGTTCGCGGCCGAAATGTTCCGGCTGGGCAAGATTCCGAAGCGCCTGATCCCCGGCACGATCGCGCTCGGCGCATTCAGTTTCACCATGGACTCGCTGCCGGGCACGCCGCAGATCCAGAACATCATCCCGACGACGTTCTTCAAGACCACGACCTGGGCCGCGCCGTGGCTCGGCGTGATCGGCGCCGTCTTCATTTTCACCTGCGGCATGGCGTATCTCGAATGGCGCCGCCGCGTCGCGCTCGCCGCCGGCGAAGGCTATGGCACCGGCCACACCAACGAGCCGGAAGAGCTCCCGCAGGAGCAACTGGTCAATCCCTGGATCGCGATCCTGCCGCTGGTCGTGGTGGGCGTCTTCAACAAGGTCTTCACCGTGGTGATTCCGGAGTTCTACGGCGTCACCAACGAGGTGCAGCTCGCCGGCATGGATCATCCGATAGAGACCTCGGTGGCCGCGATCGTCGCCATCTGGGCCGTCCTCGGGGCGCTGCTGATGGGCATCCTCACCGTCTTCGTCTTCGCATTCCGGACGGTCGCCGAGAAGTTTGCCGAAGGCAGCAAGGCTGCCGTCGGGGGCTCGCTGCTCGCGTCGATGAACACCGCCTCGGAGTACGGCTTCGGCGCGGTGATCGCGTCGCTGCCCGGGTTCCTGGTGATCCGGGAGGCCCTCTCGGCGATCCCCAATCCCCTGGTCAACGAAGCGGTGACGGTGACGACGCTCGCCGGCATCACCGGGTCGGCGTCGGGCGGAATGAGCATCGCGCTCGCGGCGATGTCGGGCGAATTCATCGCCGCGGCGAACCAGGCCGGCATTCCCCTCGAAGTGCTCCACCGTGTCGCCGCGATGGCGAGCGGCGGCATGGATACGCTGCCGCACAACGGCGCCGTGATCACGCTGCTCGCCGTAACCGGGCTCACCCACCGGCAGTCCTATCGCGACATCTTCGCGATCACCTGCCTCAAGACGCTCGCGGTGTTCGTGGTGATCGCCGTGTATTACACGACCGGGATCGTCTGACGGATCGGCTGGGGCTTGAAACGGATTTAATCAACTGCACCAACCGCACCCAGGGAGACATCAAATGGAAAAATTGCTTCGTAGCGCTGTCATTTTCGTGAGCGGTGCAATTGTCGGATCGCTCACCATTCCGGAGTTGAGCGCACAAGTCAGGACCTTGACGACGACCAGATTGATAACGACCGATCTCGCTGGATTCTGCGACGGAAAAGAGGTCGTCGTCGATTACAGCGAAGTGGCACCAGGTGCGAGTTCCAAACACTACCATCCCGGATATTCCTTCGGCTACGTGATCGAGGGATCGCAGACATCTACGCAGCCAGGAAAGCCGCCGGTTGTGATTCATAAAGGCGAACTGCTCTTGGAGGAGCCTACGCAGGTAAATGTTTCGGAGAATTCGGCGCCGGCAAAAGTAGTTACGTTCAGAATATTGGAAAAGGGGAAGCCGCAGACGGTGCGGGTGCCGTAGCGGCTCCGGTGACACGCGCAGGGCGCAATAAGCGTAGCGCGTCGCGCGCCTTCGGATCGGTGACGGCCGTTGGGCCAGTCAGAGACGCTACAGCATGTCCGATGGAATGCCCGGCGCCTTCACGCGCGCT
This sequence comes from uncultured Alphaproteobacteria bacterium, assembly GCA_963793985.1. Taxonomy (GTDB): domain Bacteria; phylum Pseudomonadota; class Alphaproteobacteria; order Rhizobiales; family Xanthobacteraceae; genus JAJPKK01. Next base: position 42,500 of record CAWCCG010000030.1, read on the forward strand.
CGCGCCGGTGCTTGTCGAGCATGTTGATGGCGCGCCGCGCGGAGAGCATCGCGCCACTCCTGCCAGGCGCCGACGTGGCTCAGATATTCGCCAGCGAAATAGAACGGGCCGTCGCAATTCGGGTTTTCGGCAGCTCGGCCACCGGAAGGGCCAGGCCTTCGCCTGCCGGAGATGCAGGATGGGGTGAATGAAGCGAAAACCCGTCGATTGCCGCGGAGACAATTCGACGGGTTTGGCGACGACTCAACCCATCCTACGCGCTGCTCTATTCAGCTCGGCTCTATTCAGCTCGCCGCGTTTCAGCGATAGCCGCCCGACGCAGCGAGCCGCTCGCCGGTGACCCAGGCGGCGGCGTCGGAGGCCAGGAACACGGCGATGCGGGCGATATCGTCGGGCTGGCCGAGCCGGCCGAGCGCAGTGCGCGCCACCATGTGCTTCTCGAAGTCGCTGCCGATGACGCCGGCGGCGTGGGTGCCCTCGGTCTCGACCCCGCCGGGGGCGATGGCGTTGACGCGGATTTTGCGCGGGCCGAGCTCGGCGGCGAGCACGCGCGTCAGCGTGTCCACCGCACCTTTGGTGGCCGAGTAGACTGACGCTGTCGGCACCACCTGCTCGCTCGCCACCGACGAGATGTTGATGATGCTGCCGCCGTCCGGGCCGAAATGCTTGGCCGCTTCCTTGGCGGCAAGAATGGTGCCGAGAACGTTGGTGTTGAACTGCCGGTGGAATTCATCCTCGGTAATGTCGTCCAGCGGCTGGAATTGATAGACGCCGGCATTGTTCACCAGAACGTCGACGCGGCCGAAAGCCGATCTCGTTTCCTCGAACAGCCGGAGGACGTCGGCCGCTTTGGCGACGTCGCCCTTGACCGCAATCGCCTTGCCGCCGCCGGCCTTGATGTCGGCAACGACGCGTTCGGCGCCCTCGCGGCTTGACGCATAGTTCACCACCACCGCGGCGCCGGCCGCCGCGAGACTCTTGGCGATGCCGGCGCCGATGCCCTTCGAGGCACCCGTCACGATTGCTACTTTGCCTTTGAGATCGCTCATAGATTATCCCTGTTCCGTTGGCGTACGGATCGGCCCCCCGCGTTATGGGCGTGCCGTGCCATCGCTTCGATAGTTCGACAACAATCGAATTATGGTGCGAGCCGCGTTTCCGCAAGGGGGGAGGAACAGGGAAAGTCAGATTTTCGCTAAACGATCGAGATACGCGCGCAGCACGCCGCGGTTGAGAAGGAGATTGGCGAATTTTCCTTCACGAACGATTTCGATCAGGCCCGCGGTCTCGAGTTCCTTGATATGGTGGGACAGCGTCGCGGCGCTGACCTTGTGCTTCTCGTGCAGCGCACTGCACGCGGTCGGCTCCGCGCAGGCGCCGATCTCCTTGAGAATCTCGACCCGCCGCGGCTCGGCGAGCGCGCGGGCGATGCGCTCGAACTGCCGCTCCGTAAGGCGGGGGGGTTCTGTGTCGGCTGCAGTCATGGCGCAAAGCTAATCACTGCGGCGCCGATGTTCCAGCGGCGAATAGGATTCCACGACGCCGAAATCCGTGGCTCCGATCTCTCACGCGCGCTCGCGGCGGTGCTTGTCGAGCATGTTGATGGCGCGCCGCGCGGAGAGCATCGCGCCCTCCTGCCAGGCGCCGACGTGGCTCAGATATTCGCCGGCGAAATAGAACGGGCCGTCCGGCTCGGCGAGCGTCGCGTAATTCGGGTCGCTGTCGGTCTGGTAGCGCGCGCCGATGCCGAGGCTGTAGGGCACCTTCGACCACGCGATCGCCATCGGCTTTTCGAGCTCGTGGCCGCGGCCGGGATGCAGCCCCTCGATCGCGGCACGGCTGAGCTCGAACTGCTCGCGCAGCGACTTCGCGGCGAGTTCGTCCGCGGTGCCGCCGCGCCCCACATAGGCGCCGAGCAATATCCCCTTCTGCGAGAACATGCGGTCGCTCGGGTACCACACCAGCGCAGTCGGGCCCTTGACCCAGGAAATGCCGCCATAGATGTGGTCGTCCATCTCCCAGAACCGCCGCGACTGCCAGGCGATCTTGATGGCGTTGCCATAAGTGACGGCGCGGATCGCCGCGGCATGGGTCGACGCAAAGTCGTGGTCGATCGGCTCCAGCACCTTGAGCGGGATGGTGGAGAGGCAGTACGCCGCCTCGACGACGCCGCGCTTGCCGGAGCGCTTGTCGGTGTAGGCGATGCTCACCCCGTCGTTGCGGCGCTTGATCGACGGTCACCTCGGTCTGGAGGCGCACGACCGGGCCGAGCTTCTTGGCGAACGCCATCGGGATGCGGTCCATGCCGCCGACCGGCTGGAACATGGTGGCCTGGAAGTCGAAGCCCTCCTCGAACATCACGCGCGCCCCACATGTCGATGTCGAGCAGCGTGCCGAGCGGCATCGGATCGCGCCGCTCGCCGGCCTCCTCGCCCGCCGCCGGCAGGCTCTTGTAGCCGGAGCGCGTCGAGCCCTTGAAGGCGAGGTCGGGCGAGAGGTCGCCATAGGTGCGCAGGAAGGCGAGCATGCGCTCCTTGTCGTGGGCGTTGAGCTCCTCGTCGAGCGCGCCGCGATTGATCGCCTTGCCGAGCAATTCCGAGATCTCGCCGCGCACGTCGTTGTGGGCCTGGCGCATCTCGATCGGCTTGCCGCCGTTCGCCGCCGGATTGTAGAGCCGCGCGTCGCGGCTGGTGTTGACCTCGACCTCGAGCGCGACGCCGAGCTCCCGGCAATAGCCGAGCACCGCCTGGTGGGCGCTCGGAATGCGGGCCGGGCCGGAATTCCAGTACATCTCCGGATCGAACTCGCAGACCTGCCGGGTGCCGTCGGTCATCTCGATGCGGGTGCCGCGCCGGATGCTCCAGTTGCGCCCGCCGACACGGTCGCGCGCCTCGAGCACCGTGCAGTCGTAGCCGGCCTTGCCGAGCTCATAGGCCGCCGACAGCCCGGCGACGCCGGCGCCGAGGATCACGACCTTGGTGCCGTGGGCCTCGCCCTTCTGCAGCGTCAGCGGCTCCGCCACCGCCGCCGTGCCCAACAGGCCCATCGCCTGCATCGAAAGGTAGGTCGCCCGGTAGCCGCCGACGCTGCCGACCTGGCACAGGAAGTCCCGACGCGTGCCGCTCATCTCGATCCTCGCAACCGCTGACGAACCTCGAACGAACCCAAATACAGCCAACGCAAATACCATGCCTTGCACCGCGGCCAAATGCGCAGGCGGTGCATGGCCGGATTTCGCTTTTTGAACCATTCCAATCGGGATAAGCTTACCCCCGAAGCGCGAACGCGCCGACGCTTTTCTTAAAGAACATCGCAGACAACTGGAGGAAACGCTTATGGCCAAGCACGATGAATCCCGCCGTGCCTTCCTGGTCGGCGCAGCCGTCGGCGCCGGCACGGTCGCCGGGACCAGCATGGTCTCAGACGCGCTCGCCCAGCAGCATCGCCAGCCGCACCCAACGCCCGTCCAGGCGAAGCGGCCCGCCGCCCGAGCCCAAGACGACGGGGGCAGTGCCGGCCGCGCACGCCGGCCATGACGGCGGCGAGGGCCACGGCGCCTTCCTCAATGACGAGAATGCGGCAACGGTCGCCGCCTTTGCCGAGCGGCTGATGCCCGGCGCCCCGGGCAAGCCGGGCGCGCGCGACGCCGGCGTGCTCAACTACATCGACCTTGCGCTGGCCGGCGCCTATTCCGACCAGCAGGACTTCTATCGCCGCGGGCTCGCATCGCTCGACGCCTATTGCCGCAAGACGTTCATGAAGCCGTTCGTCGAGTTGAGCCCCAGCCAGCAGGACGAGGTCATCACCGCGCTCGAGCAGGGCAAGGCGAGCGAGTTCACCTATCCGACGGCGCAGGCGTTCTTCAACGCCATCCGCACCCACACCATGGAAGGCATGTTCGCCGACCCGGTCTACGGCGGCAACAAGGACTTCGCCGGCTGGAAGCTCGTCGGCTTCCCCGGCGCGCAGCCCTACTTCACCGAAGCCGACATGCAGAGCAAGCAGGCCTTCACCCGCGCGCCGATCACCGGCCTGCAGGCTGTCGCGCAAGGTGTGAGCCCGCTTCTCCCTCCCCGTCTTCGGGGAGGGCGGCGTGGGGTCTTAGCGGCAAGGCATGGTGGGTGGTGGGAAGCAAGAACCCCACCCTACCCTCCCCGAAGACGGGGAGGGAAAAGAGACGCCAGGGAGGAAATCATGGCCACGGAAAAGACTGACGTCGTCATCATCGGCGCCGGCGCCGTCGGTGGCATCGTCGCGGCCGAGCTCGGCAAGGCCGGGATGAAGGTCGTCGCCCTCGAGCGCGGCCCGCGTCTCAAGACCGCGGACTTCGAGCCCCACGACGAGCTGCGCTACTTCCAGCGCAAGGATCTGCGCCCCGACGTCAAGCGCCAGCCGGTGACCTGGCGTCCCAACGCCAATGCGCGCGCCTTCCCGCTCGGGCAGCTCGATTACGGCAATCAGGCCGGCGGCGGCACCGTGCATTACGGCTCGGTGTCGTGGCGCCTGCACGAGGACGATTTTGCGGCGCGCACCAACACCGTCGCACGCTACGGCTTCTCGGCCCTGCCGGACGGCACCACGCTCACCGATTGGCCGGTGAGCTATGCCGAGCTCGAGCCTTACTACGACAAGGCCGAGCGCGAGCTCGGCGTGTCGGGCAAGGCCGGCAACCTGCAGGGCAAAAAGGTCGACGGCGGCAATCCGTTCGAGGCGCCGCGCCAGCGCGATTATCCGCTGCCGCCGCTCAAGGTCGATCAGTCCGGCGTGCTGTTCGAGGCCGGCACCAAGAAGCTCGGCTATCACCCGTTCTCGACGCCGCGCGCGATCCTGTCGGAGGCCTATAACGGCCGGCCGGGCTGCACCTATTGCGGCTTCTGCCAGGGGTTCGGCTGCCATGTCGGGGCGAAGTCGAGCATCCTCGTGACCAAGCTCCCCGAGGCCGACGCCACCGGCAATTTCAAGCTGATCACCGGCGCCATGTGCTACCGGGTGAACAGCGACAAGAGCGGACGCGTGACCGGCGTGTCCTATTACGGGCCGGACGGCTCCGACAACACGATCGAGGCGGAGATCGTCGTCCTCGGCACCTTCGTCTACGACAACACCCGGCTCTTGCTGTTGTCGAAGACCGAGAAATTCCCCAACGGGCTCGCCAATTCGAGCGGCCACGTCGGCAAGCACTTCATGGCGCACGTCATGGCCGGCGCGCTCGCCGGGTTCGACGACCGTTACGTCAACAACTTCATGGGGCCGAGCGCGCAGAAGCACACGGTCGACGACTTCAACGCCGACAATTTCGATCACGCCGGCGCAGGCTTCATCCGCGGCGCGCAGATCTCGATCGGCACGCCCAACCTCGAAGGCGGCCCGCTCGCCTTCATGACCATGAGCCCGCCGCCCGGCGTGCCGCGGTGGGGCGCCGCCTACCGCGACCATCTCGCCAAGTATTACGCGCGGCACGGCGCCATGGTCGCCCAGACCGAGGTGCTGCCTTATGCCGGGCACATGATCGATCTCGATCCCAATGTGCGCGATGCCTGGGGCCTGCCGGCGCCGCGCGTGACCTTCGACTGGCGCCAGCCCAACGAGGTCGCCCGCGTCGAGTTCATGATGAAGAAGCTCGAGGAGATCGGCCGGGCGATGGGCGCACAGAAGGTCTGGCGGAACGGCCTGCCCCCGGGGCAGCCCGGCGCGCATCACGAGGGCGGCACGCGCATGGGCAACGATCCCAACACCTCGGTCGTCAACAAGTACGGCCAGACCTGGGACATCCCCAACCTGTTCGTCATCGGCTCGTCGACCTTCCCGTCGATGAGCGGCTTCAACCCGACGCTGACGATCCAGGCGCTCGCCTACATGAGCGCCGACGCCATCGCCAACAAATACAAGAAGAGCCCGGGCGCGCTGCTGTAGCGCACTTCTCCCCGCTTCTTCTCCCTCCCCGGCTTCGGGGAGGGCAGGGGTGGGGTCCGCGAGCGAAGCGAGCCAGAAAAAGAGCGCAGCGAGCAAGGAAGAAAGAACCCCACCCTCCCCTCCCCGAAGACGGGGAGGGAAAGAAACAAGAGCGTCGATCGGCAAAGCGAAGGCTGATGCGCGGCTGCGACGGACACGGAGGAACATCATGGCCACACAGAAGACCGACGTCGTCATCGTCGGTGCCGGCGCGGTCGGCGGCATCATGGCGGCGGAGCTCGGCAAGGCCGGCATGAAGGTGATCGCGCTCGAACGCGGCCCGCGGCTCGCGACCGCCGATTTCGCACCGCATGACGAGCTGCGCTATTTCCAGCGGCTCGACCTGCGGCCCAATCCGAAGCGCCAGCCGGTGACCTGGCGCGTCAACGCGAACACGCGCGCGGGCATGCTGCCGAAGCTCGATTACGGCTTCCAGGCCGGCGGCGGCACCGTCCATTACGGCTCGGTGTCGTGGCGCCTCCACGAGGACGACTTCCGCGCCCGCTCCCACACCATCGAGCGCTACGGCATCGGCGCGATCCCCGAAGGCTCGACGCTCGCCGACTGGCCGGTGAACTATGCCGAGCTCGAGCCCTATTACGACAAGGCCGAATACGAGCTCGGCGTCTCCGGCCAGGCCGGCAACCTGCAGGGCAAGAAGATCGACGGCGGCAATCCCTTCGAGGCGCCGCGCCAGCGCCCCTATCCGCTGCCGCCGCTGCGCATGGAGCAGGCGGCCGTGCTGTTCGAGGCCGGCGCCAAGAAGCTCGGCTATCACCCGTTCTCGACCCCGCGGGCGATCATCTCCGAGGCCTATAACGGCCGGCCGGGCTGCACCTATTGCGGCTTCTGCCAGGGCTTCGGCTGCCATGTCGGCGCGAAGTCGAGCATCCTCGTCACCAAGCTGCCGGAGGCCGACAAGACCGGCAATTTCACGCTCATCACGGGCGCGATGTGCCACCGCGTCAACAGCGACAACAGCGGGAAGGTGACCGGCGTCTCCTATTACGGGCCCGACGGCTCCGACAACACGATCGAGGCGGAGATCGTCGTGCTCGGCACCTTCGTCTACGACAACACGCGGCTCCTGCTGCTGTCGAAGACGGAGAAATTCCCCAACGGCCTCGCCAATTCGCGCGGCCAGGTCGGCAAGCATTTCATGACGCACATCGGCGGGCGGGTGTTCGCCACGTTCGACGACCGCTACGTCAACAACTTCATGGGACCGAGCGCGCAGAAGCACACGCTCGACGACTGGAACGGCGACAACTTCGACCACGGCGGCCTCGGCTTCATCCGCGGCGCGCAGATTTCCGTGACCGAGGCCGACATCGAAGGCGGCCCGATCGCGGCCGCGATGAGCATGCCGCCGCCGCCCGGGACCCCGCGCTGGGGCGCCGCGTACCGCGACTTCATCGCCAAGAACTTCACGCGCTATGTCGGCGTCGCCGCGCAGATGGAGAATCTGCCCTACGCCGATCAGACGATCGATCTCGATCCGAACGTGCGCGACCAGTTCGGCCTGCCGGCGCCGCGCCTCACCTACGATTGGCGCAAGCCCAACGAGGTGGCGCGCATGGAGTTCCTCTACAAGAAGCTCGAGGAGATCGCCCGCGCGATGGGTTCAAGCCAGCAGTGGCGCATCGCGACGTCGCCGGGCACGCCGGGCGGTCACCATGAGGGCGGCACCCGCATGGGCAACGATCCCAACACCTCGGTGGTCAACAAGTACGGGCAGACCTGGGACATCCCGAACCTGTTCGTGGTCGGCTCGTCGACCTTCCCGTCGATGAGCGGCTTCAACCCGACGCTGACCATCCAGGCGCTCGCCTATATGAGCGCCGACGCGATCGCGACCAAGTACAAGAAGAGCCCGGGGGCGTTACTCTAGCTCTTCTTCAGCTACTCTTCAGCTCTTCTTCTCCTCCCCGGGTTCGGAAGGGCCCGGGTGGGATCGGCCGGCACGGCCTTTCAACGTCGCGCGGTCGTCGACCACGCGCGTTGTGCTCGACGGCCAACGCAAATTCCGTCAGAATTCGGCCGGGGCAGTCGGCGGGCTGGCGGCATCGCTGGCCAGACGGAAGCGTGCATGAACATATCCGAGCCTTTCATTCGCCGGCCCGTTGCGACCGCGCTGCTGATGGCTGCCGTCGGTTTCGTGGGGCTGGTCTCGTATCCATTTTTGCCTGTTGCACCGCTGCCGCAGGTGGATTTTCCGACCATTCGGGTCGACGCGACGCTACAGGGTGCCAGCGCCGAGACCATGGCGGCATCCGTCGCCGCACCGCTGGAGCGCCAGTTCGGGCAAATTCCGGGGGTCGCGCAGCTGACCTCGATGAGTGCGCTCAACGGAACCACGATCACGATTCAATTCGATCTCGAACGCAACATCGACTCCGCAGCGCAGGACGTTCAGGCCGCCATTACGGCCGCCAGCAGGACGTTGCCGCAGCAAATGTCGACGCCGCCCATCTACAAGAAGGTGAATCCCGCCGATTCGCCGGTCATGGTGATCGCAGCACGCTCGGACACGTTGCCGCTGTATATCGTCGACGATTATGTCGATAACTTCCTCGCCCAGCAGATTTCCCAGGTCCGCGGTGTCGCGCAGAGCCAGATCAGTGGCGAGCAAAAGCCTTCGATCCACATCCAGGTCGATCCCGCGAAGCTCGCCTCGGCCGGTATAACCCTGGAAGACGTCCGCAGCACTCTGATGACGTCGACGACGATTGCCGCAAAGGGTACGGTCAACGAAGAAAATACAAGCTTCACCATCGCGGCAAACGATCAGATCATCGACGCCGAGCCGTTCAACGACATCGTGATCGCCTATCGTAACGGCGGCCCTATACGGGTCCGGGACGTCGGCGAAGCCTTACCAGCGCAATCCGACATGACCGTCCAGGGCTATCTGAACGGCCATCGCGCCATTCTCCTGTATATCTACAAGCAGCCCGGCGCCAACGTCATCGAAATCGTCGACAAGATCAAGGAAATGCTGCCTCGCCTGAAGGCGAACATTCCACCCTCGATCGACGTCGATATCCTGCTCGATCGCACGACGACGATACGGGCTTCGATCGAAGACGTCGAATTCACGCTCGCGCTGACGATCGTTCTGGTTATCCTGGTCGTCTTGCTTTTTTTGCGCAACTTCTGGGCCACGTTCATTCCGGCCGTGACGGTGCCGCTCGCTATCCTTGGTTCGTTTGCGTCGATGTACCTGCTCAATTTCAGCATCGACAATCTGTCCTTGATGGCGCTCACGATTGCGATCGGGTTTGTGGTCGACGACGCCATCGTCGTGGTCGAGAACATCCATCGCCATATCGAAAACGGTGAGGCGCCCTACGAGGCCGCACTCAAGGGTTCGAGCGAAATCGGCTTCACGGTTCTATCCATCAGTTTCTCGCTGATTGCCGTTTTCATTCCACTGCTGCTGATGGGCGGCATCATCGGCCGGCTGTTCCGCGAGTTCGCCCTGACGGTCACGGCATCGATCGCCGTGTCGGCGCTGGTGTCGCTGACACTCGCGCCGATGCTCTGCTCGCGTTTCATGCAGCCCGAGTCGCATCAGCATGGGGTCGTCTACCGGTTCATCGAGAGCATCTTCGATGCGATGCTGGCCTTCTACCGAGCGCACGCTCGACGTGGCGCTTCGTCACCAGGCCATCACGCTGGGCGTCTTTTTCGTTACCATGGCGCTCACCGGCTACATGATGGTGACGATCCCCAAAGGATTTTTTCCGATCCAGGATATCGGCCTGATCAATGGAATATCCGAGGGAGCGCAAGATACCTCGCCGCAGCAATTGATGCGGCTGCACCAGGAACTCGGCGAAGTGCTCTCGAGGGACCCTGCGATCGAAGCATTCGGATCGACGGTCGGGTCGACCACGAGCGCGAAGACCGCGAACAACGGAAATTTCACCATTGTGCTCAAACCGCGCGAGGAGCGTGATGTCACGGCGTCGCAAGTGATCGATCGCTTGCGGCCGCAGATCGCAAAAATTATCGGCGTCAATCTATTCCTTCAACCCGCCCAGGACATCACGGTGGGCGGCCGGATATCCCGCGCTGCCTTTCAATACACATTGCAGGATCCGAACGTCGCCGAACTGAACGAGTGGTCGAAAAAGCTGTTGGACAAGATGCGCACCTTGCCCGAGCTGACCGACGTTGCCAGCGATCTGTTGGCAGAAGCGCCGCAGCTCAAGGTGACGATCAATCGCGATCAGGCCTCGCGGTTCGGCATTTCACCGCAGGCCATCGACGACACGCTCAACGACGCCTATGGACAACGCCAGATCGCCCAATATTTCACGCAGCTCAATACCTACTGGTTGATTCTGGAGATACCTCCGGACCTCCAGCATAATCGAGCATCGCTCGATCGCATTTATGTGAAATCTCCCCTTACGGGCGCCGCAGTGCCGCTATCCACGCTCATCGACATCAACTCTCAGAAAATCGGGCCGCTATCCGTCAATCATCAGCTCCAATTTCCCGCCGCGACCTTGTCGTTCAATTTGCGCGCCGGCGTTGCGCTGGGCGAGGCGGTCGACGCGATCAACAAGGCGGTGCAGGAAATCGGCGTGCCCAGCTCCGTGATTGGAACGTTCCAGGGCAATGCCCAGGCGTTTCAGTCATCGCTGTCGAGCGAGCCGGCGCTGGTCGCCGCCGCGCTGGTGGTCGTCTACATTATTCTGGGGATGCTCTACGAGAGCTTCATCCATCCGCTGACGATTTTGTCAACTCTTCCGTCGGCAGGTATCGGAGCCTTGCTGGCGCTGCAGCTCGGGCACATGGATCTTTCGGTCATCGGCATCATCGGCCTGATTCTCCTGATCGGCATCGTCAAGAAGAACGGGATCATGATGGTGGACTTCGCCATCGTGGCGGAGCGCGAGCGCAACGTTCCGCCGCCTGTGGCCATTCGCGAAGCCTGCCTGTTGCGATTCCGTCCGATCCTGATGACGACCGCAGCGGCTTTGCTGGCCGGCGTCCCCTTGATGTTCGGCGATGGTACCGGCTCGGAACTCCGGAAGCCGCTGGGCTATTCCATGGTGGGCGGATTGGCTCTCAGCCAAATCCTGACGCTGTATACGACCCCGGTGGTCTATCTCTACCTCGGCCGCGTACAAAGCTGGCTGCAAGGCAAGACGAGCCAACAAGAGCCTCGAGCCGCGGAAATCCACACCGTCGCGGCGGAGTGAGCGCGTGCTCGAAATGCGGTCGTGCGAGCTCGATACTCGCGGGATCGCCGAGCTGGCCTAGAATGACGCCCATTCCTTCGCCGTGATCCTCGCGACCACGGTGACGCCGCCGTGGCCGTCGGGCTTGAGGACCGCGGCGTCGCCGAAGCCGATCTGCACGCCGAGTGCGGCCTTCACGTTCGGGAAGTGGGTGATCAGCACCGTGTTGGTCCCGGCCGCCGGCGCCGCGGCGATCATCTGCTTCATCGTCTCGACCCGCTGCGGCCATGGCGGCGGCACCGGCGTCCCCGGGGCCGGCGCAAAGGCTTCGAGCAGGAGCGCGTCCGACGGCTGGGCTTTGCCGAAGGCGAGGCGCCCGGTTTCCATCGCGCGGCAATAGGTGCTCGCGATCACCTGCCCGACCGGGACCTCCGCCTTCTTGAAGGCCTCGCCGATCGCCTGCGCCTGCCTCTTGCCGACATCGTTGAGCATGAGCTGGCCCGCGCAGGTCGACAGGTCGAGCGGTGAATCGTCCTTGGTGGAGGCGGTTTCGTCGGTGCGGCCGTGCCGGACGACGACGACGTAGCCGCCCTTCTTCATGTCCTCGAGCACGTCGCGCATCGCCGACTGCGCCATCGAGGGCGCGGCCGACAGAGCGAGAGCGAACAACGTGAACGTGATGAACGCCGGACGCTGCATGGTCGATCCTCTCAACCGGAGTTGGCCCTATCGCACCGCTCTCGAATCGCAGCATCAAAGAGACGCAATACAGCTTTGCGGTCATGGCCGGGCTTGACCCGGCCACCCCGCTCAGTGATGGCACAGCCGTGCCACATTATCCGGGACCGCCGGGACAAGCCCGGCGATGACGCGGCGTTGGTCGGTTCACTGGACGCGTTCTATATCTCCACCTGGCCGCCGAGCTCGATGACCCGGTTGGGCGGGATGCGGAAGAACTCGGTCGCGGACTGCGCGTTGCGCTGCATCGCCGCGAACAGCGCACGCCGGATGTGGCCGAAGCGCGAGCCCCTCTCCGCGACGATGGTGACCCGCCCGACGAAGAACGACGTCTCCATCATCTCGAACTTGAGCCCTTCCGGCTCGCAGCGCGCGAGCGCGCGCGGCACGTTCGGGCTCTGCATGAAGCCGTAATTGGCGACGACCGCGTGGAAATCGTCGGCGAGATGGGTGATCTCCAGGCGTTGCGCCGGCAGGGACCCGCGGAATGTTCCGCGTCACCACGTGAAGCAGCACGATGCGCTTATGCAGCACCTTGTTGTGCTTGAAATTGTGGAGCAGCGGCACCGGCACGACGTCGGTGCGGCTCGTCAAGTAGACCGCCGTTCCGGTGACGCGCATCTTGTCGTGCGTACTCTTGATGAAACCCTGGAGCGGCAGCGTGTCGCGCTCGAGCTTGCGCTCGACGAGCGTGCGGCCTTGCCGCCACGTCGACATCGCGAAGAACAGCAGGGAGGCGACGACGAGCGGCACCCAGCCGCCCTCGAACACCTTCATCAGGTTGGCGGCGACGAAGGACAGGTCGACGATCGCGAACAGGCCGGCGACGGCGGCCGCGAGCCACAGGCTCCATCCCCACACCTCGCGCATGGTGAGGAAGATCAGGATCGTGGTCAGGAACATCGTCAGCGACACCGCGATGCCGAACGCTGCGGCAAGGCTGTCGGACGAGCGGAACGCCAGCGTCAGGCCGAGCGTGAGCGCCATCAGCACCCAGTTGACGAAGCCGACATAGATCTGCCCGTAGCCTTCCGACGAGGTCTGGGTGATGTGCAGGCGCGGGCACAGCCCGAGCTGGATCGCCTGCCGCGTCATCGAGAAGGTGCCGCTGATGATCGCCTGGCTGGCGATGATCGTCGCCACGGTGGCGAGCGCGACCAGCGGCACCTGCAGAAGCTCAGGGCAGAGCTGGAAGAACGGATTGGAGCCGGCGGGGACTTGCCCGTCCACCACGATCGCGGCCTGGCCGGCATAGTTGAGAAGGAGCGTCGGCAGCACGAGGCCGTACCAGGCGACCCGGATCGGCCGCGGGCCGAAGTGACCCATGTCGGCGTAGAGCGCCTCGGCGCCGGTCGCGCACAGGAAGACGCCGCCGAGCACCAGAAAGCCGGTCATGCCGTGGGTGAACAGGTAACCGAGCCCGTAGCGCGGATCGAGCGCCGCGAGCACGCCGGGATGGCGCAGGATGCCGTGGACGCCGAGCACCCCGATGGTCACGAACCACAGCGTCATGATCGGCCCGAACAGGCGGCCGATGCGCCCGCTGCCCAGCGGCTGCAGGCCGAACACGCCGATGAGAACGACGACCGAGAGCGGCAGCACATAGGGCGCAAACTCGGGGACCGGCGCCTTGATCCCTTCGAGCGCGCTCAGCACCGAGATCGCCGGCGTGATGGCGCCGTCGCCATAGAGCAGCGCCGCACCGAGAATGCCGATCGAGATGATGCCGGCACGCTCGCCGTGCTTGATGCCGAGCAGCGACATCAGCGCGAGAATGCCGCCCTCGCCGTCGTTGTCGGCGCGCATGATCACCGCGACGTATTTGATCGACGTCGTGATGATGAGCGTCCACACGATGAGCGAGAGCATGCCGAGCGCGACGTCGGGAGCGGCCGACCCGCCCGCCCAGTCGAGCGCCGTCTTGAAGGTGTAGAGCGGGCTCGTGCCGATGTCGCCGTAGACGACGCCGAGCGCACCGAGCGCCATGGCGGCGAGACTGCCGTGGGGCTCCGGTCTGGAATCCGCTGGCTCGGCCGCGATCGTCAACGCGTGCTACCTGTGGGCAAATGCGATGGACCGGCCCACGCTGGCGTGCCGCCGATCCCGGGCGAATTTTCCTTCAGGCCGATCGATGAGGCAAGCCGGCACTTCGTCGTAAGGCGACGACCGACCCACACCAGGCCCGCACCGGCGCGATCGGCCGGATTGCGGTGGCGGCGATCCCCCGGCACACTGGCAGTTGTCGCCCCCGGCCGGGCGTGACACCATCGAAGTGCCGGATTCGCCTCAGGTTTCAAAGCACCATGCCCCGTCGGAAACTTGCCTGGACTGCCCTCTCCGACGATGAATTGCTCGGGCTTCGCCTGAAGGATCTCGGCGTCACCATCGGCGGCACCTGGCTCGAGGACTGCCTCAACACCCTCCACGGGGAGCTGGAGGAGCGAGGCATCCTGGCGATGCCCCATGCCTGGATATCGAGCGAATGGTTCAGCCCGGAAAACACGCCGGGCATCGCGATCCCCTTCTATCTTGCCCACGAGCGGCTGATGCAGCTCGAGCGGAAGATGATCATCGACGTCGAGGGCGGCACGTTGTCCGAATGCATGCGCATTCTTCGCCATGAAGCCGGCCATGTGGTGCAGCACTCCTATCAGCTTCAGCGCCGCCGCCAGTGGCAGAAGCTGTTCGGCCGATCCTCGCAACGCTATCCGCGCTATTACCGGCCGAACCCGGCCAGCCGAAATTTCGTCCAGCACCTGCGGCTGTGGTACGCGCAAAGCCATCCGGATGAAGACTTCGCCGAGACGTTTGCCGTGTGGCTGCGGCCCCGCTCGAACTGGCGAACGCGTTACGCCGGATGGCCGGCGCTCAAGAAACTCGAATACGTTGACGAGCTGATGACGGAAATCGCCAGGCAGCCGCCGCTGCTCACCGGCCGGGAGGAGGTCGACCCTCTGGACACGCTCACGGAGACGCTCGGCGAGCACTACCGGAAAAAGCAGGCGCTCTACGCCTTCGATACGCCGACGACCTACGACCGCGATCTGCTGCGATTGTTCTCCGCCGACCCAAGGCACCGCCGGTCGCTGGCGGCTTCGACATTCATCCGGCGCAATCGTGCGAAGATCAGGCAGTTGGTGTCGAAATGGACGGGCGAATACCAGCTCACGCTCGATGCCGTCCTCGACGAAATGATGGCCCGGTGTCGCGAGCTCGATCTGCGCGCGGTCGGCCGCGAGAACACGCTGATCATCGAGTTCGCCGTCCTTCTGACCGCCAAGACGATGCATGCGCTGTTCGGCCCGTCGCAGCGTAAGTGGATTGCGCTATGAAACGGCTTCGCATCCTCGTGCTCATGGACCCACGGTTGCTCCCGCCGGATTCGCTGGAAGGGCACACCGAGCAGCAGATCAACGTATGGAAGACCGAATACGACGTCGTCAGCACGCTACGTACCGCCGGGCACGAGGTTCGCCCGCTCGGCGTCTATGACGAGCTCAAGCTGATCCGCGACGAGATCGAAAACTGGAAGCCGCACGTGGTGTTCTCGCTGCTCGAGCACTTTCACGGCGACGTCATGTACGACCAGAATGTCGCGAGCCTTCTCGAGCTGATGCGGATCCCCTACACCGGCTGCAAGTCGCGCGGGCTCGTGCTGGCGCGGGGCAAGGACCTCTCCAAGACGCTCGTCCATTATCACCGGATTTCGGTGCCGGCCTTCGCGGTGTTTCCGATGGGCCGCAAGGTCCGGCGGCCGCCGCGCCTCGCCCTGCCGCTGATCGTCAAGAGCGTGAGCGAGGACGCCTCGATCGCCATCTCGCAGGCCTCCGTCGTCGACAGCGACGAGAAGCTCGCCGAACGCGTCGCCTTCATCCACCAGCGCGTCGGCACCGCGGCAATAGCGGAGCAATACATCGAGGGACGCGAGCTCTATGTCGGGGTGCTCGGCAACGACCGGCTCCGCGTGCTGCCGGTGTGGGAGCTGGAGTTCAGCAACATGGCCGCGGGCGCGTGGCACATCGCGACCGAGAAGGTCAAGCACGATACCGGCTACCAGGAGCGCCGCGGCATCCTGCAGGGACCGGCCAAGGACCTTTCACCGGAGCTGTACGCCCGCATCCAGCGGACGGCGAAACGCATCTACCGGACGCTGGAGCTCGACGGCTATGCCCGCATCGATTTCCGCCTCGCCGCCGACGGCACGCTGTATTTCCTCGAAGCGAATCCCAATCCCGAAATCGCGGAAAGTCAGGAGTTCGCCACGGCCGCCCTGCACGACGGCATCTCCTATCCGGAGCTGCTGCACCGGATCGTGGCGCTCGGCATGCAACGGGCGACGGCAATATCCGGAGGCTGAGGCGCGAACTCCCGCCTCCGTCATCGCCGGGCTTGTCCCGGCGATCCCGATAGTAAGGCACGGCCGTGCCATCCTAAGCGGGATGGCCGGGTCAAGCCCGGCCATGACAATCCTCTGGAGGCGCGGCACACAGGACCCGCCCCTCATTCGCCCCCGAAAGAGGCGCTCCCCGCGAGCCGCTGCACCAGCACCAGCACCACCACCACGACGACCGCGATGGCGACGACGGTCAGCGCGAGCACGGCGACGTTGGAGAACCGCGCCTCCTGCCACATCTCCAGCATGGTGACGAGCGTGAGCAGCGCCGCCGCAGTGGCACCGCCGACCGCGAGCGGCAGGCTGTTGGCGAGCCCCTGCCGCACTTGGGGCACTCCTTAAACGATCAGGTGACGATCACTGCTTGGGCCGAATCGCCGCTGGCAGAAAGCTGCCGTCGTTCTTGCCGACTTCCTTGGCCATGAGCTCGTTGAGCAACGTATTCATCCGCAGGATGAGCTGCTTGTTCGTTTCCGGGTCGACGGCGAGATTGCGAGTCTCGAGCGGATCATTCTTCAGGTCGAAGAGCTGGAGATCGTTGTTGCCAGTGATCTGCTCGAGCGTTTCCGGCGTGTTGAAGTTGGCGGGGGCGTAGTAGCGCGCGAACTTGTACTGCCCGTCGAAAACAAAGCTGAGGAATCCCCGCTTGCCGAGTTTGGATTGCAGCTCCGTCAAAGGCGGTGTGACCTTTCCCTGGAGCAGTTGCGTCATCCCCGCCAGGCAATAGTCGGAATCGATCGTCAGGGGCGCGACATAGTTGAACAGCACACCCGGACGCACGGCCTGCGGCGCGGCGATATCGGCGTTCGCCAGGGTCCCTGAAAAGTCGCGGCCGGGGAGATCCTTCACAGCCTCGCGCCGCTGTGCCTCTGGCACCCGCGCAAGCCCCGGCAGGCTCGGCATCAAATCCAAGTGGCTCGTCAGAACAGCAGACGATTGACCGCGGGCATAATCGGGGTGGACGACGATCATCGGCACATGGGAGTTGCCTTCATAGGCGAAAGGTCCCTTGCCGCGCAGGCCGCCATGGTCTCCCGCCATCTCGCCGTGGTCCGCCGTGAAGATCACGACCGTATTTTCCCACAAGCTCAACTCGTCCAGTCCATCGAGCAGTTGCTGCAGGTCGGTATCCGTATCGCGGATCATGTTGAGGTAGTAGTCATTGAACACGCGCCACATATCGGCACGATCCACCGGAATAGTGCCGAGGGCCCCGGACCAGCCCTTATGGTATTCCGTCAGCGCCCCGGGCATGCCGGGAGCGGAGAGGCTTTCTCGTATCGTCGGCGAAGGCGCGGTGTTCCAGCGCTTGTTGTAGAGCGAATTCTGCGGCGGCAGCGTGAGCGCGCCGTTCACGACGGCCCTCTGCACCTGGGGCGTTCCCGGGATATTTGCATCCGCATACATGATGTCGTGAGGGTTGACGAAGCTCACGACCATGAAGAACGGCTGCCCCGTCTTGCGCAGCTCCGGCACATTGCCACGCAGCCAGCGGACGCTTTCGGCAGCGGTGTAGATGTCGGTCTTGTAGCCTTGGTCAGGCGTTCCCGTCTTGTCGCCGTCCGGCTGGTAGACATCGAAACCGTAGGGCTGCAGCGCATCGCTGTAATTGACGGACGACCTCGGAGGCAGGATGTCGAAATCCATCTCCCATTTGCCGTAGAACGCCGTCCGGTAGCCGAGCTTCTTCATCATGGAGCCCATGTTGGGCCGGTCTTTGCGCAGGCTCGGCACATAGCCCGCCTCCAACTGGTCGAACACCCCGTTCACCTGCGGCGGCTGACCGCTATAGAGGGCCGCGCGCGAGGGCGTGCACATCGCCGAGGCGATGTAGTGATTTCGAAAGACAATGCCTTGTTGCGCCAACCTGTCGAGCGCCGGCGTGTGGTAACCCGCGGCACTCGGCAACTCGGAACGTGTCTGATCCCGCAGCACCAGAATGATGTTCAGCGGGCGGCTCGACGCTGAGCTCGTCGGGGCTTGCGCGTGCGCGGCTGGCGTGAATGTCACCGCCGTCAGGGACAGTCCCAGTGCGCAAGCAAATTTATTCAAATTGGGAGTTGGCCGCACCAGAGAGTGGACGAGCTTTCGAAGAAATGCGTGAGCACCCATCAACCGCCTCCTGGCTTAGCCTCGTGCGCCGGCAATATACGCAGTTATGCACGAGCGATGCCAGCGTCGGGTAACAAGGCTACGACGACTGCCGCCGCTTCCGCTCGGCTTCGTCCCAGGTCGTGAGTGCCTGATAATCGGGCACGAAGCCGAGGCCCTTTTGGGCGTCCGACGACAACACGGTCTGCGACGTGACGACGTCGACCAATGCCGGCATGTTCTCCAGCGCCCTTTGCAACGCGGGGCCGAGGTCCTCCTGCTTTTCGACGCGTTCGCCATGGAGCCCGAGCGCGCGCGCCATCGCCGCGTAGTCCGAATGGCGCAGTGTGGTGCCGACCACCCGGCCGCCGTAGTTCATCTCCTGGTCGAGCCGCTCGATATTCCAGGCGGCGTTGTTCGAGACGATGAACACGCATTTCGCGCCGTGCCGCACGGCGGTATCGAGCTCCATGGCGTTGATGCCGAAGGCGCCGTCGCCGTTGACCGAGATCACTTGGCGCTCCGGCAGCGCGAGCGAGGCCGCGATCGCGAACGGCACGCCGACGCCGAGGCAGCCGAAGGCCCCGGCATCCATGTAGGTCGTCGCCTGTAGGCCGGTGCGGGCGAAGCTCAGGAGGTCGCCGCCGTCGGCGATCGCGATATAGTCCGGCGCGGCGAGCTCGGCGATCGCGTCGAAGATCGCGCGCGGATGAATCTTGCCGTCGGCGCCGGTCACCGGGCGCTGCTTCTTCGCGGCGGATGAAGCCACACGCTCGCGGTGGCGGCGGCGCATCCCGTCCGCCCAGGCCCTGTCGATGCCGGGCTCTCGATTGCCCGCTGCCTCGACCATCGCCGCGAGCGCGAGGTCGGGCGCGGCCAGCAGCTCCGGCTGGCCGCGACGATTGTCGACGAGCTCGCCGGGATTGTCGGCGAGCCGAATGAAGCGCGCATGCGGGAAAACAGCCGGCGATCCGTAGCCGACCTGATAATCGAGCTTGCGACCGATCAGCAGAACGACGTCGGCATCCGTCATGGCCGCTGCCCGCATCGCGGCGACGGTCGAGGGATGGTCCGCCGGCACCAGGCCGCGGCTCTCCTGGGTATCGAGATAGAGCGCGCCGGTGGCGTCGAGCAGGCGCAGCAGCTCGACCGAGGCGCCACGCGCACCACGGCCGGTGATGACGACCGGCCGCCTGGCCGACCAGAACACGTCGACCGCCTCTGCAACCGCCGCCGGGTCCGGCATCGGCCGCCGTGCCGGTTTCGCTTGCATCCATTCGTCGAGCACGAGTTGCGGTGGCACATGGGTGCGCAGCACGTCGGTCGGAATTTCGACATAGACCGGGCCGGGCTCGCCGGCGTCACCCATCGCGCGCGCCACCGCCTCGTCGAGCTCGCGGATCACCTGATCGGCGACGCGCAGCGTTCGCGAAGCCCGCGTCACCGGTCGCAGAATGTCGACATGCGGAATGTCCTGCAGCGGCCCCATATTGGCCTGCGGCCGCGACGTGCAGCCGCCGATCAGCAACAGCGGCGCGCGCGCGAGCGAGGCGTTGGCCATAGCCGTGACGGTGTTGGTGACGCCGGGACCCGCGGTCGCCATCGCGACCCCGAAGCCGCCTGTGAGCTCCGCATGCGCATGCGCCATGTGCACGGCCGCGCCCTCGTCGCGCACGTCAATGATGCGGATGCCCTGCTGCGCCACGTGGTCCCAGATCGGCTGAATGTGGCCGCCTTGCAGGCCGAAGATGCGGTCGATGCCGCGCGCTTTGAGGAATCGCGCGATCCAGGCGGCGCAGGAGAGCGCGTCCGCGTTCAAGTCCTGGGTGGCGAGCGGCTCGTTCATGACCAATGCCTTTCGGGCGCGACGGATCAGCTGCGGCGGTTCTCCTGCTGCAGGCGCAGCAGGCGGTGTTGGATCTTGCCGGTCGCCGTGCGCGGCATCTCGGCGTCGCCGATGAAGCTCACCGAGCGCGGACGCTTATATCCGGCGATGCGGCTCCGGCACCATTCGATGATCTCGAATTCGGTCGGCGCCGCGCCGTCGCGCGGGATGATCACCGCATGCACCCGCTCGCCCCAGGTGGCATCGGCGAGACCGATCACCGCGACGTCCCTCACCTTCTCGTGCGTGGCGAGCAGCGACTCGACCTCGGACGGATAGACGTTCTCGCCGCCGGAGATGATCATGTTGCTTTTGCGATCGACGAGATAGATGTATCCGTCGGCGTCGCGGCGCGCCATGTCGCCGACCGTGCAGTAATCGCCGCGGAACGCTTCCCTGGTCTTGTCCGGCAGCTTCCAGTAGCCGTCGAACGTATAAGGGTTGCAGGAATAGAGCTCGCCCGGCTCGCCGTCGGGCACGTCGTTGCCGTCGGGGTCGAGCAGACGGACGGGCCGCGAGCCGACGCATTCGCGTCCGACCGAGCCGAGCTTGGAGAATTGTTCCTTGGGATGCAGCATGGTCACCCAGCCGGCCTCGGTCGAGCCGTAGAGCTCGAAAAGGCCCGAATTCCGGAAATAGTCCATGACTGCAAGCTTGGTCTCGCGCCGCGCCGGCGCCGACGAGATCATCAGCTTGGTGACGGAATCGACGTTGTAGCGGGCGCGCGTCGCCGCCGGCAGGTCGAGCATCATGGTGTAATGCGTCGGCACCAGCGAGGTGAAGGTGGCTTCGACTTCGGCGAGCGTGCGCAGGAGATGCTCGGGGTCGAAGTGCTTGCGGCTGTAAACCGTGCAGGCCGCCCCGCAATAAGCGAACGCGCCGAAGAAATAGAGCGAGTTGCCGTGGCACATCGGCATGACGAGAAGCGCCGCATCGTCCCGCGAAATCCCGAGTTCGACCTCGGTGACAAGCGAAAGCATCGCGCCACCCCTATGATTGCGGATGGCGCCTTTGGGCCGGCCGGTGGTGCCGGAGGTGTACATCAACGTCCAGGGATCGCTGCCGCCGATGTCGATCGACGGGAGGCTGTCACGCGCTTGGCCGAGCAAATCCTCGTAGGAACGATAGCCTGCCGGACAAGCGGCCGCTCCGAAATGGATGAAGTTCGCAGGAGGGACCGGAAGCTCTGCGCGTACCGACTCGATCACGCCGAGCAAATCGTCCTGCACGACGAGCGCACGCGCGTCGCAGTTCTCGACGATGTAGCGAACTTCCTGCCCGGTGAGGCGGAAGTTGATGGGCACCACGACGACGCCAGCGAGCGCAGCGGCAGCGTAGAGCTCGAGCCACTCCAGGCAATTGTAGGCGAGCACGCAGACGCGGTCGCCCTTGCCGAGACCGAGGCCGGCAAACGCATTGGCGAGCCTGCACGCGCGGGCGTGCCAGAGCCGAAACGTCATTTTGCGATCGAGGTCGGCGGCGCCGATCTTGTCGGGGCAGAGCCGCGCATATAGCGCAAGCATTTCGCCGACATGCGCCACGTCGGTCATTCAGATCGCCCGCCGGGAGGCTCGTCGTGTGTGCATGCAGGTCGAGTCGTTTGGCAAAATCTGCGCGCAAGGTACGCGCCGCCCCGGTGCGTAAACATCGAGGCGGCGTGAATTGTTTGCACGACTTCCAAGCAGCGCGCTTCGCGGTGCGTACCAAATCCGCTCAGAGCGCGAACACGTAGAGCGTCGTGCCGTTGCGGATGTCCTTGAGCTCGGGCGTGTTCACGAGTTTGGCCCGCGCCGGCGCGCTCAAGCCCGATGCGATGGCGAGATATTGCTTGCCGTCGACTTCGAAGGTCATCGGCGGAGCGCAGAATCCGGTGCCGAGATTGATCTTCCATAGCTCCTCGAGCGAGGTGTCGTCATAGGCTGCGACCGTGCCGTCGACGAGGGCGAGGAAGACGACCCCGCCGGCGGTCGCGAGCGTGCCAGAATAGTTCGGATAGCGCAGATGCACGCTCTTCTTGATGTCGCCGGTCACCGGGTCGACCGCGGTGAGATTGCTCTCGAAGCGCTCGTCGGTCTGGCTCAGGCCGCCGTTCCAGCCCTTCTGCGCATTGTGCTTCTCGCGGTCGATCGAGACGTTCACGCAGGCGGTTAGCGCCGGAATGTACATCAGCTTCGAGTTGCGGCTGTAGGACGACGGCCAGTAATTGTTGCCACCGGCCTGCGACGGGCACACCTTCTTGAGCGGCGCACCCGGGGTCAAGTTTCCGACGCCGGCATAGATCTGGATGTCCTTCGAAGGATCGTAATCGATCGGCTTGCCGGTCTTCTGGTCGATACCCTTCGTCCAGTTGACGTCCATGTAGGGCTTCGCGCCGATGATCTGCCCGTTGTGGCGGTCCATCGTGTAGAGGAAGCCGTTGCGGGCGGAGTGCGAAACGAGCTTGCGCGCCTGCCCCGCTACGTCGGCGTCGATCAGGATGTGGGTGCCGACCTCGTCGTAGTCCCACATGTCGCCGGGCGTGAACTGGAAGTACCAGTTCATGTTGCCGGTGTCGGGATTCCAGGAGATCGCGCTGTTCGTATAGAGGTTGTCGCCCGGACGGTAGGTCGGGTCGAACATCGGCACGGGATTGCCGGTGCCCCAGATCGTCTGGTTGGTGTCGGGATCGTAGGTGCCGGTCACCCACATCGCGGCGCCGCCGGTTTGCCAGGCGTTGGTATTGCCTTTCCAGGTTTCGCTGCCGGGCTCTCCCGGTGCCGGAATGGTGTACTTGCGCCACAGCACCTTGCCCGTTGCCGCATCGAGCCCGGCGATCCAGTCGCGCACGCCGCGATCGCCGCCCGACGCGCCGACGATGATCTTGTCCTTGATCGGCAGCGGCGCCCCGGTGATCTGCAACTCGGCTTCGCCGAACGCCACGTTGGTTTCCCAGACCACCTTGCCGGTCTCTTTGTCGGTGGCGACGATGCGCGCCGGCGCATTGGCGGGGGAGATGACGAGATTGCCCCATAGGGCGGCGCCGCGATTGACGTGCTGCTTTTCCTGCTTCGGGTCCATACGCCAGACGATGCGACCGCTGTCGCCCGACCGACCGTCGATCTTGTAGAGCACGCCCCAGGAATCGGTGATGTAGAGAAAGCCGTCTTCGACCAGCGGCGTCGCCTCGACGACCTCCATGCCCGCCGATCCACCGAGTGCGATCGCATAGGCAAGCCGAAGGTTCTTGACGTTGCCCTTGTTGATGCGGGCCAGCGGAGAGAACCGCTGCCCGTCATACGAGCGGTGATTCATCAGCCAGTTCTGCGGCTCCTTGTCGGGATTGAGGAGCCGGTCCGGCGTCACCTCGGCGCCGCCCACCGGATATGCGGCGAATATGCTGCCGGTCAGCAGCGC
Source organism: uncultured Alphaproteobacteria bacterium (assembly GCA_963793985.1). GTDB lineage: Bacteria > Pseudomonadota > Alphaproteobacteria > Rhizobiales > Xanthobacteraceae > JAJPKK01. The sequence goes on from CAWCCG010000030.1 coordinate 66,147, forward strand.
TGTAACGATGAAACAATTCCGTCCCATGGCGCCCTCCGTTGTGAATTTGTTTGTTGGAGAGAGACTACTGCGGCGCCAGCGGTGGCGGAAGGGAGTTTGAGCTGCGCTTTGGTCCGGCTTGGAGCCGGCAACGTCGGCAAGCGGGCTGCCCCGGATTTCGCGATCCGCTCAATCCGGGCTACGCCTGAGGCGCGTGCTGTCGCTCGGCATCTCGGAGAAATGCCTTCATCTGCGCCCGCGACCGCAAATGGTGCACCCGCTTCGAGCCTGCGGCTTCGGCGACGAGCTGGCGATACCTCGGCGTCAATCGGCGATGGCAGCGCCAGACGACCCGGTAGCTGTCGAGCGTGCTCTCCCAGACCGGGGCTGTTCTCCGGCCAGCCTTTCGGATTCCGGAACTGACCTGCGGCGAAGCGTTTGGTAACCCCCCAATAATGGCTGAGAATCGGCAGGTCGACGTGGACGAGCGTGTCTGCGGCGGCGAACCGCTCCCACGCCAACGCCACGCTCTCAAAGCCGTCGATGATCCACCGATCGCGGCCGAGGATCTCCTTGTGGATACTCAGGTATTCCTCGTGCGAGATCTTGCCGCCGTCCTTTTCGTCCGGCCGATACCGGCCTCCGGAAACTGGATGAGATCGACGACGTAGAGCGGCAGCCCCGTGATCTCCGCCAGCCGCCGCGCCAACGTCGACTTGCCGCCGCCGGCATTGCCGAATACGGCGACTTTCCTCATGAGCATGCGGAAGGTCTGCCAAAGCCCTCCTCCAGATCGCCACGGCCCCGGCGCGACTGCGGCCCGCGTTTCGCGAACCGGCAATTGAATCGTCGCAAACAGTGCCACCGATGCGGCCTGCGAAAGCTCGCGTGATTTAACCCGTACACAAAGCCACCAGTGGCGAGATATCGCTATCGTTTCGGATAGGCCGTGAAAACATAATCCTTGGTCTTCACGATCGTGTGGCAGGTGTACCCGCAATCGCTACCGGTCCCCTCCGGCGCGAACGTGTCGGACGCGGCCTGGTAGTTGAACTGGGCGTATCCCCATCCACCCGAACCGGCGAATCTGCGGCTGTCCTTCACCATGAAATCGATGTCGTGCAGCGTGTCCGGCACCGTGGTCGGCTCGGGGGCCTCTGCGCTCTTTTTCGCGTTCCAATGGATCTTCGCCATCCTGGCGCCGTCGGGGAAGGACCTACCGTTGCCGGGAATCCCGGCCTTGTAGGCATCGATCATCGCGGGATTGCCGACGATCACCTCGATCAGGCCTCCCGATTGACTGACCGCTACGACCTGCCACTCCTCGTAGCCCCTGAACTCTGAGAACGCGAGCCCGTTGGGTACCTGTACCGTGTACCTATCCTGCGCGGAAACCACTGCCCTGCCGCCCAACACGGCAAGCGCTGCTGCACCGATCACAGTCACCGCGGATAAAATCTTCGTCATCGTTCCACTCCTGCATTCGCGTCTGCAAATCGAAGCTCTCGTGATCTCTCACTGCGGCAGCGGCTCGCCGGCCTGCTCGCGGACGATGTATTCGGCGTACCAGTCCGCCCACTCGGCATCGCGCTGGCCGGTTCGCTTCTCGTGCTCGCCATGAGCCGCCTCGGCACGCCGCATCGCGGCGGCGAGATCGCTCACCGAAGCAAAGGTCGTCGCAGTGTCGATGCGGCCGGGCAGCCGCGTCGTGATCTCCTGGAACAGCCAGCCGTTGCCGTCGGGATCGCTGAACGACGCGAACGAGCTGTAGCTCGCATGCTTGGGATCGGGACCGCTGACCCGGTGCTTGCCGAACAGGTAGGGCTCGTCCGTTCCCGCGCGCACACCGTCGCTATGGAATACCTCGGAGACAGCGACACCGCGGGCGAGCAGCTCGCCGCGCGCAGCATCGACGTCGGAGACGATCAGATAGAGACCCTGCGCGGAACCGGGCGCCGCCGCGGTGACGTTCCTGCCGAAGATGACCGAACAGGAAGAGCCGGGCGGCGTGAACTGAATCACGCGATAGTCGTCGCCGTCCGCAAAATCGGCATCGAGCCGCCATCCGAGCTTCGCGTAGAAGGCCTTCGCACGATCGACGTCGGAGACCGGAATGACGACGACCTCGAATTTCATGTCGACCGCCTTCGTGGTTGCGACCGCAACCTCGCCGCGCTGTTCCATAGTGCTCATCGTCGGGCTCCGTCCGTTGGGTGCAGCGGCCGTGAGCGCGCTACATTGTCCGTTGCCCGTTGTGTAACGGCTGGCCGCGGGAAACGCCCGTTATGCGTTGTTAGCGGTTGTTAGAGGTTGAGCTCGCGCCCACGGGATCGCGAGCCCGGCCCGGCGCCCTCCCCCATGCTCGACCTGAACGGCAATGGGATCAGGCGGTTACAAAGCGCCACCGGCGCGACGGCGGCCCGCTCGGCTCGGCGCGCCTACCCAGCATCAGGCACGAGGTAAGTCGCGAGATGTGCATCGAGTGCTTTCATGCTCGCTTCGTCGGCGGGAGCCGCGCGGAACCCAATGAAACCGTCCGGCCGCACCAGGATCGCGCCGCCGTTCGGAACGCCGGCCTCGACGGCATCGAGCCTCGCGCTCGAGGCATCGACGATCGAGACGAGCTTGCCCCACCGCGCGCGGAAATCGCCGAGGGGCGGCGACTTGCCGAACACAACCAGATGGTGGCCCGGACCGCCCAGACGGAGCCAATCCGGGAAACGGGTACCCGGCGGAAGGCCATCCACATCGGCGCCGGCCTGGCCGACGAACGCGCTCCCCTCATACGAAACATCGAGCATGAGCCGTCGCCGCGCCGACGCTTTGGCCTCCGCAGGGCCCTCCGGCGGCACCACCGGCACGCCGCCGTCCGCGCACATGGCGATCAGCTTCATCACGAAGCCATGAACCTCGTCCGATACCTCCAGCACGTGGTGGTCGGCCAGTCCGCGCTCGATCGCATAGCTTTCGAGCAGCGACGGTTTGGCCCCACCACGCAGGACGAGGGCCAGCTTCCAGGCGATGTCGGCTGCATCCATCAGGGCCGCGTTGACGCCCTCCCCACCCATCGGACTGGACAAGTGGCCGGCGTCGCCCAATAGGAAACGCCGCCCGTCGGCGAGCCGCGTGGTGGCGCGCTTGTGCATCTTGAAATAAGAGGCCCAACGGACATCGTGTATGCCGGCATCGAACCCGACGCGGGCCTTCACCAATGCACCGAGCTCGTCCTCGGTCGGAAGCTCGGATCGCGTGTCGGCCGCATCGCGATTGACAAAAATGAGCCAGCGATCCTCGGGAAGCGGCGAGAACAACACGAACCCGCTCTCACCCACGAAGACGCGACCGCACTCGGGCGGGCACGGCAATCGAGCTTTGAAGTCGGCAACGATGAACCGGCCGCTGTAGGTCTCGCCCTCCAGGCTTTCCTGCATCGTGTGGCGCGTCACCCCATGGGCGCCACCAGCGCCGAGGACGTAGGCGGCCGTCAGCTCTTCCGTTCGGCCATCGGTGTCGATGGTCACCCGCAGGCCGGCCGGATCATCTTCGATCGACTTCACCTCGGTGCCGTACTCGATCTCGATGCCCTGCGCTTTCAGGTGCTCGCGCAGGATCGTCTCGGTGCGCCATTGGGGCAGGCTGCACTGAAAGCCATATTTGCTGCCGTTGTCGGAGAACGTGCTGGCTGCGATTTCATGAAGCCCCGGCCCGACGAGCTGAACGTGTTTGATATGCACGCTTGCGCGCAGGAATGGCTCGATCAGGCCTGCCCGGTCGATGCTCTCCAGGACCGCCGGTTGCAGCGCGGTCCCGCGCGTCTCGTGATGCGGGGACGGCCTGAGCTCGACGATCCGAGGCACGATGCCGTAACGGACGAGCTCGCAGGCCGCGAACAGCCCGGCTGGGCCCGTCCCGATGATCAACACGGTCGGGGCGGACGCGGATTGAAGCAGTTCACCGGAATTCAAAGCGCTGTTCTCCTGACGATCGATGCAAAGCCCTGCTCTCGCACACCAATCTATCGCCCACATGAAGGCCGAGGCCCCGTCGTTGGCGAAGCTAACACCGTGCGAATGTCGAACCAGCTTGCCGCGTTCGAGCGCAACAACTGCGCCCCTTGCGCTGACTGCGGCGCGGCCGAGCCGGGCGGATTGCGGCCGCCACCGCCACCATTTGGGCCGCCGCACCACTGGTTCCCATGCGATCCGGATCGCGATAGGCTCGCCATACCGCGGCCGGGCGAACCGGCGCGACGCGTGCTGCAGCCCGCAAGAAGCGAGAAAGCAAGCAGCGAGCGGCTCGACCCGAGCGATCCCGGCGATCGCGCCGTCGAGGGAGGACATATGACACGACATTTCTTCAAAATCGCGCTCGGCTGCGCGTTTGCGCTTGCCGCCGTCCAGATGCCCGCGGGCGCCCAGGACGCTTCGGATGCGAAGCTCACGGTCTGGTGGGTCAAGGGCTTCTACAAGTCGGAAGACGATGCGCTGTTCGAGGCCATCCGCAAGTTCGAAGCCAAGACCGGCGTCAAGGTCGACCTGTCGCAGTACGCCGTCCAGGACATGATCCCCAAGACGGTGTCGGCGCTCGATGCGGGCACGCCGCCCGACGTCGCCTATGCCGACGTCTACGATTTCCAGGTCGCCGGCAAATGGGCTTTCGACGGCAAGCTCGAGGACATTTCCGACATCATCACGCCGCTCAAGGGCCGGTTCGCCCCGAACACCGTCGAGACCACGCTGCTCTACAACGACAAGGCCAAGAAGAAGGCCTATTACGCCTTCCCGCTCAAGCAGCAGACCATGCACATCCAGTACTGGGACGACATGCTGCAGAACGCCGGCTTCAAGGACAGCGACATCCCCAAGACCTGGAAGGAATACTGGGCGTTCTGGTGCGACAAGGCGCAGCCGGCGCTACGCCGCAAGACCGGCAAGCGCGACTACGCCATCGGCATGCCGATGGGCGTCGACTCCTCGAACTCGTTCTACTCCTTCCTCACCTTCATGGACGCCTACAACGTCAAGCTGGTCGACGACGACGGCAAGCTGCTGGTCGACGATCCCAAGGTGAGGCAGGGGCTGATCGGCGCGCTTACCGACTACACCCAGCCCTACCTCAAGGGCTGCACGCCGCCGTCCTCGACGTCGTGGAAGGACCCGGACAACAACGTCGCGTTCCACAACAAGACCACCCTGATGACCCATAACGCGACGATCTCGATCGCCGCCAAATGGCTCGACGACGCCAACAACGAGGCGCTCCCGGCGGCCGAGCGCGCGCAGGCAAAGAAGAACTACGGAGAGCTGATCCGCACCGCGGGTTTCCCCAACAAGCCGGACGGCACCCCGATGCGCTACCGCACCGCGGTGAAGGTCGGCGTGATCTTCGCCGAGGCCAGGAACAAGCCGCGTGCCAAGGAATTCGTGTCGTTCCTGCTGCAGGAGGAGAATCTCACCCCGTACGTCGAGGGCGCGCTCGGCCGTTGGTACCCGGTGACGAAAGCGGCCCAGGAGCGTCCGTTCTGGACGGCCGATCCGCACCGTAAATCGGTGCACGACCAATATGCCAGCGGCACCGTGACGTTCGAGTTCACCAAGAACTACAAGTTCACGATTCTCAACAACGAGAACGTCTGGGCCAAGGCGATGAACCGCGTCGTCAACGAGAAGGTCCCCGTCGACAAGGCGGTCGACGAGATGATCGCCCGCATCAAGCAGGTCGCTGGCTGATTTCTTCTCCCTCCCCCTGAAAAGGGGAGAGTTGGGGAGGGTCACTGCGGCGCCGCGACTCGACCCTCCCCCTTTCAGGGAGAGGGTACGCCAGAATGTCGAGCGTCGCCATCAGCGCGGTCAGTGCCGATACCGAGACCACGCCGCTCGGCAAGAGCGAGCGCGCGCCGTCGATCTGGGGCGTGATTCTGCTCGCGCCCTACGTGTTCGTGTTCCTCGCCTTCGTCATCTATCCCGTCTGCTACGGCTTCTGGATCGGGCGACGGCCGGAGAGCTACGTCACGCTGTTCGACGATCCGATCTTTGCGCGCGCGGTCGTCAATACGCTGGTGTTTCTGATTATCGGCATCAATCTGAAAATGGTGGTCGCGCTGTTCCTGTCCGACTTCTTCGTGCAGCAGCGCGTGTGGATCCGGTGGCTCGCGGCGATCTTCATCCTGCCCTGGGCGCTGCCGTCGATCCCGACCATTCTGTCGATCCGCTTCATGCTCAATCCCGGAATGGGGCCTCGTCAATTCGCTGATCTTCCGCCTCACCGGAGAGGATGGCCCCAACTGGCTCAACGATCCGACGCTGGCGCTGTCGCTCGCGATCCTCACCCATATCTGGAAATCGTTGCCGTTCTGGACCTTGATCCTGATCGCCGGGCGGCTCGCGATTCCCCACGATCTCTACGAGTCCGCCGCCGTCGACGGCGCCACCAAGTGGCAGGCGTTCCGTTTCGTCACCTGGCCGTCGATGCGCGGGCTCTATCTCACCTGCACGATTCTCTCGATGATCTGGACGCTCGGTGACTTCAACAGCGTCTATCTCCTCACCGGCGGCGGACCGGCGGATCTCACCCAGGTGCTGGCGACGCTCGGCATCCGGTATCTGCGGCTCGACAGCGTCGATCTTTCCATGGCGGCGATCATCGTGGCGCTGCCCCTGGTGCTGCCGCTCGTCTACTTCATGATGAAGCGGCTGTCGAAATGAAACGGCTGTCAAAATGAAGCGGTTGTCGAAATGAAGCTGCCGTCGCTGCGCGCCGTCTCCACCGAAGCGAAGCTGCTGCTGATCGGCATTCCCGTGCTCTTGTGGACGCTCGCGCCGGTCTACCACATGGTGCTGTTCGCGATTTCGCCGAAGCAATCCGCCTTCGAAGGCAATTTGTGGCCGGAGCACCCGACGCTCAACAATTTCGCCATCGTGCTCGAGCAGAAGCACCACTACCTCAATCATTTCTGGCTCCAGCTGTGGAATTCGCTCGTCATCGCGGTGGCGACCGGCGTGCTCACCTTGCTGGTGGCGACATGCGCTGCGTTCGCCATCAGCCGCCTCAAGGTGAAAGGCGGGCGCACGGTGATGAACCTCGCGCTGTTCACCTATTTCATTCCCGCGGCGTTCCTCGCGGTGCCGATGTATCGCACCATGGGCCTTTACGGGCTCCTCAATAACCAGTGGTCGCTGATCCTCGCGATGCTCGCGCTCGCCTCGCCCTACGCGATCTGGGTGCTCAAGCAGGCCTCCGACAAATTGCCCGAGGAGCTCGACGAGGCCGCCTACATCGACGGCGCGTCCGCGCTGCAGCTGTTCCGGTTGGTCTACCTGCCGCTGATGGTGCCGTCGCTGGTCGCGGTCGGCACCTATGCGCTCCTCCTCGCCTGGAACGAGTATCTCTACGCCTTCCTGCTGCTCTCGAAGGACACCGACATCACGCTCGCAGTCGGCCTCGGCAATTTCCTCGCCGCCGACGATTCGCCCTGGGAGCTCCTGATGGCGACCGGCCTGATCTACGCCCTGCCGCCCGTCGCGATCTACTACACCTTCCGCCGCTACATGGTGGGCGGGCTCACCGAAGGCGCGGTGAAGAGCTGATCGCTCAAGGCCCGCTGCTCGCGACGGATGATTACAATCCCTTATTCCGCACCATGCGGATCGCCGTGAGCTGGGGCCCGGACTCCGTCTCGACCGCGGTCAGCGCTTCGAGATCGGACCTGAGCTCTTCGATGGCGGACACCGAACTTCTCGGTACGATCAGCCAGGCGGGCGGCGGGATCGACGCCCACTCCGTTGCGCCGATGCACCGCAGCGGCGCGCGCACGTAAAACAGCTGATTGGTATTGAGGTCCGTGCAGAACACCGGCGCCGGCGCATTATCGATCGCGCGCGTGATCGATTCTCCTGCCAGCCGTGACCCGCCGAAGGCTTCGGCATAGAGAGGCATCACCACGAAGACCAGGACGAGTTGATAGATGACCAACACGCAAAGCAGTCCGCTTGTCAGCCGTCGCAGCGACGAATATTTCGATGTTTCGAGGGCATCCCCTGCGAGACCCGCGAGCACGCAGAGTGCCGGAGCGATCGGCATCGCGTAGCGCGCTGCTGCACCGGGCCACACGATGAGCGCTGCGGTGCACGCGGCTGAATAGAGCCACAACGGTGCGGCAATTGCAGGGACGTCGGGCCCGGCTCGCCGTGCTCCCCAGGGATGCGGCGCGAACGGCACCAATATGATCGCTGGTACCAGTTCGACGGACATCATGCCGAGAAGGCGCGCCACGCCGGCGAGATAGTCCGAGAATGCCAATGGCGCAGTGCTCAACCTTGCATAACGAAGCCAGACCGCTTCATCTCCGGGCCGGTAGACGATGGCTCCCCAAGTGACGATCGCGACTGCGGGCAAACTGACGCAAATCAGAAACCGGGGAAGATCGCGCCATTTGCGTTGAACGACGAGATAGGTGCCGACACCGAGAACGAAATAGCCGGCCGGCTGCGGACCTTTGGCCATCGTGAGCAGGGCGAGAAGACAACCGCACGCAATCCAGCGCGCGGTGGTCACGCGCCCGGTTGCTTCGCCGTTCCACCACAGCACGAATGTGCCGAAGGACAGCAGGGTCACGACCGTGTCCGGCTCGGCGATCGTCAACTTCTGCAGCACGAGCGGTGAGAACAGGAAACTCAGCGCCGCGACCAGCGAGGCGTTCGCGCTCGCATAGCGACGGGTCATCCGCGCCACCAATAGCGCCGTTATGAGGACCGAAATCATGGCCGGCAGTCGTGCCGACCACTCGTTCACTTCGCCGGTGACCGAGGCGACCCCCGCGATCAGCCAGGGCAGCAGCGACGGACTTTCGACCCAACGCGTCGCGTAGATGAAGCGCTGGAATAAGTCGCCGCTGGTCAGAATGCTCTCTGGCGATCTCGGCATAGGTTCCCTCCTCCCATATGAACGATCGCACCGCGAGATTCGGGACGACGGAACATGCCCAGATGAAAATGATGAGGAACGGCACGAGGGCTCGCCGGCCGATCGCGTCAGACTCTCTGAACAAGCTCAAGGAGTTCAATGGCGCCACCCCGCCGACAAGCCTGTACATCGTGAGATAAGCCCAGCCCGCTGCGCGAGTTCAGATCGAATGCCCGGTCGGGAAACCGGCCCTCGGCTCGCAACAACAGCCCGCTATTCCGTCAGAAACTCCAGCGTCGCCGTCTCCCGCACCGTCGCGTCCGGGGTGCGGAAGCGCGCGGCGTTGCGCGCCTCCACCGGCGGTCGCGTGGGTCTGCTGCAGGCAGGCGCCGAGTTCGCGGGCACGCGCGATGATGCGCCGGCCGAAGGCAAGCCGGCTCGCTTCCATGGCGGCGAGCCCCTCCTCGATCGAGGCGGCGCCCGAAAGCGCGCGTGCGAGAACGAGCGCATCCTGCGCCGCCTTGGTGACGCCCGCGCCGACATGGGGCCGCGCGACGAAGGCGGCGTCGCCGATGAGGGCGATCCGGCCGAACGCCATGCGCGGCAATTCGATGTCGTAGATCGCCTGCAGGATCGGCTGGCCGGCGAGCCTGATGAGGTCGCGGAACTGCGGCGCCAGCACCGTCTCCGCGGCGGCGCGCATCTCGGCGATCACCTCGCGGGAAATCAGCGGCGGCGGAATCGACAGCGCGTGGGTGACGCCGGCCTCATCGGTGAGCAGCCGCCTAAGCGCGCGCGCGGGCTCCGCCGGCCGGTACCACACGAGATTGTAGCGCCGGTGCCCCGGCCGCAAATCGTTGCCGGGGCCGGCGACGGGATAGCCGAGGATTTGCTCGCCGCGCGGCAGGCAGAACGCCATGTGCATGAAGAGCTCGGCATGCAGCGCCGGCGGGATTGCTGCTTCCGGCACGAGGGCGCGCCATGCGGCGTAGCCGGCATAGAGCGGCACGATGTCGGGCAGAAGCTCGCCCCGCACCGTCGAGCGCAGCCCGTCGGCGCCGATCAGGAGATCGCCCTCGGCGCTGCTGCCGTCGGCGAACCTCGCGGTCACGCGCTGCGCGCCGGCTTCGATCGCTACGCAGCTCCTTGCCGTCGTGATAGCGCTCCGACGGAAAGGCGCGGCGCAGCATGTCGTAGAGCCGGTCCCACGCGGTGAGAACCTGCGGGTACGGCCATTCCAGCACCAGCCGGCCGGCGAGATCGTAGACGCGGCGCGTCGCGACATCGACGCCGAGGTCCTCGTGCCAGGCGATGCCGGCGGCGTCGAGCGTCTCCTCGAGCATCGCATGGGTGACGATGCCGGCGCCGCGCCCGGCGAGCGCGCCGTGCACCCGCTCGTAGATGTCGACGTCGAAACCGCCGCGGCGCAGCAGCAGGCCGGCGAACAGGCCGGCGAGCGAGCCGCCGATCACCAGCGCACGGCCCGAACTCTTCGAAGCGGTGGGAATTGGCGTCGGCATGGTCGAATTGCGTGTCCCCCAGGCTGACCCAAGTCGGCGCCGCGGCCGGCGCCTGCGCCCCAGGGTCACGCCCAACTCGCTTGGTTTCCGCCGTTCTGCGGGCTATTTATCGGCTCGGCAAGACATAAACGATCCCCTCGAGACGGAGGACCCCATGGCTCTGACCATGATGGACAAGCAGGCGGCGCGGAAGGACCGGAGCGAATGGCCGGCGGCGCTGCGCGAGGAGTTCGAGCGCGAGGCCGGCGCGCCCAACGGCTGCGTCGGCAGCGAGCTCGTCTCCGAGACCGACAAGGTCAGGGTGTGGACCATCCGCCTCAAGCCGGGCGAGCGCTACGGCTTCCATCGCCATGTGCTCAACTATTTCTGGACCGCGGTGACCGCGAGCCGCGGCCGCCAGCACCTCATGGACGGCACCACGGTCGAGTACTCCTACGCGCCCGGCGAGACGCGCCACGAGAGCTACGGCCCCGGCGAGTTCAAGGTGCACGACCTCGAGAACATCGGCGACGGCGAGATGATCTTCATGACCGTCGAGTTCCTCGACAGTGCCAACAAGCCGCTGGCGCTTCCGGAAAAGGTCCGCCGCGCTGCAGCATAGCGGCGCGCAGCCGGATAGGGCCAGCAACGTCATCGCCGGGCTTGACCCGGCGATCCCGATCAGGAAAGCACTGTGCTTCGATCATCGGGATGGCCGGGTCAAGCCCGGCCATGACGATCTTGCGAGCTCTTCTCGCACGATGTTTCGACACGACCAGAAAGACAACCCGCCGCGGGGGGAGATGTTCTCTTACGACCTGCTGCTCAATGCAGTGACGGCCGGACTGCTGCTCGGTGGCTTCTATGCCGCGGTGACGGTCGGGGTTTCGATCTCGTTCGGCATTCTCGACATCGTCAATATCGCCCACCCCGCCTTCATCATCCTCGGCTCCTACATCGCTTATTACTTCAGCGCCCAGCTCGGGCTCGATCCGATCCTGGTGAGCATCATCGCGCTCCCCGCGTTCTACCTGCTCGGCGCCGCGATCTATCAGGTCTACTATCTTTCCTTCGAGAAGCGCGGCCAGGATTCGCTGCGCGGGCTCGCGTTCTTCTTCGGCATCCTGTTCATCACCGAGGTCTCGCTGATCCTCGTGTTCGGCGTCGACTACCGCTACGTCCAGGCGTGGTACATCGACACCAACCTGCATCTCGGGGTGATCGATCTGCCGCTGCGCATGCTGGTGCCCTGCGTGCTCTCGCTCCTGATGCTGGCGGTGCTGCAGCTCTTCCTCGCGCGCACCTTCACCGGCCGCGCCATCATGGCGGTGTCGCAGGACCAGCTCGCATTGCAATTGATGGCGGCCGACCCGATCCGGATCAAGCGCATCGCCTTTGCGATCTCGATCGCCACCGCCTCGCTCGCCGGCGCGTTCCTGATCATCATCCAGCCGGTCGAGCCGTCGATCGGGCGGGAATACATCGGCCGGGTGTTCGCGATCTGCGTGCTCGGCGGCCTCGGCAGTTTGCCCGGCATGCTGCTCGGCGCGATGCTGCTCGGCATCATCGAAAGCTTCACCGCGACCTTCTACGGGCCGTCCTGGGCGCCCGCGGTATCGTTCGGGCTGCTGCTGCTCACCCTCGCCTTCCGGCCGGCCGGGCTGATGGGACGTTAGAGGATGCGCACGCCGCTCTTCATCCTGCTCGCGTATCGGGCCGCGGCCCTCGTCTTCGCCGGGGCGCGCGCGGTCGGCAACGACTACGTCTTCTTCGCCGGCTACACCGTGCTGCAGTTCGTCGTGCTCGCCACCGCCTGGAACATTCTCGGCGGCTACACCGGCTACGTGAATTTCGGCACCGCGGCGTTCTTCGCGCTCGGCGCCTATTCCACCGTGTTCTTCCACAAATTCTATCAGCTGCCGATCCCGGTGCTGGTCGTGATCGGCGCCGCGGTGTCGGGACTGGTCGGGCTCGGCACGGGCTATCTCACGCTGCGGCTGCGCGGCGCCTTCTTCGCCATCGCGACGCTGGCGCATGGCGGTGGTGCTCCAGACGCTCATCGTGAACTGGGACTACGTCGGCGGCTCGCGCGGCGCCTATGTGATCCGGCCGGCCGAGCAGGAGCTGCTGCACCTGCCCTACATCCAGTACCTGTTCCTGGTGATGCTCGCGCTGGCGCTGATCTCGATCGTCATCGCGCGCACCATCGAGCACTCCAAGCTCGGCTACGGCTTCGCCACCATCCGCGACGACGAGCTCGCGGCGGAGGCCTCCGGCGTGCCGACGCTGCGGCTCAAGCTCATCGCGACGACGCTGTCGGGCGCGCTGATGGGCATGGCCGGCGCGCCGTTTCCCTACTACATCGGCTACCTGCAGCCGGCGTCTGCGTTTGCGCTGGAATACGCCGTGAACTCGATCGCGATGCCGATGATCGGCGGCACCACGAGCTGGGTCGGACCGCTGATCGGCGCGGTGCTGCTCGGCACGCTGGAGCAGGTCACCACGGTGACGATCTCCTCGGCGGTCAACCTGCTGATCGTCGGCGTGCTGCTGGTCGCCTTCGTGATCATCGCGCCGAACGGCATCGTCGGGCCTGTGGCAGAGCCTGCGGCAACGCCTGTCGGTGAAGAAATGACGATGGCCTCCACAACGAACCTGCTCGAGGTGCAGCGCCTCTCCAAACGCTTCGGCGGCTTCGTCGCGCTCGACAACATCGATCTCGCCGTCGCGCCGCGCGAGCGCGTCGGCCTCATCGGCCCGAACGGCTCCGGCAAGTCGACGCTCGTCAACTGCCTGTGCGGCACCCTGCGTCAACGAGACCGGCGAGGTGCGCTTCGAGGGCCGCGATCTCGCGCGGCCTCGCCGCACACCAGCGCACCCGGCTCGGCCTCGCCCGCAGCTTCCAGCTGCCGCGCCCGTTCGCCAGCATGAGCGTCGCCGACAACGTGCGCATCCCGCTGCTGTTCACGGTGAATGCGCGGCGCAAGCCGCGCACTCACCGAAGCCGAGATCGGCACGCGCTGCGGCGAGTTGCTGTCGCTTGTCGGGCTCGCCGACCGCGGCCGCCATTTTCCGCGCGACCTCACCCAGGTCGACATGCGCAAGCTCGAGCTCGCCCGCGCCATGGCGGCGGAGCCGAAGCTCCTGATCGCCGACGAGGCGATGGCCGGGCTCTCCAATTCCGAGGTCAACGACATCGTCGCGCTGCTGATCCGGTTGAACGAGCGCGGCGTCACCGTCATTCTCATCGAGCACATCATGCGCGCGGTGATGAACTTCTCGCAGCGCCTCGTGGTGCTGGTCTCCGGCCGCAAGATCGCGGACGGCCGCCCCGACGAGGTGATCCGCGACGCCGAAGTGGAGAGGGCCTATCTTGGCCAATAGCCTCACCATCGAAGGGATCGACGCCGGCTACGGCGCGGTGCGCGTCCTCGAGGACGTGTCGATCCGCATCGGCGGCGGCGAGACCGTGGTGCTGCTCGGCACCAACGGCAACGGCAAGTCGACCCTGATGAAGAGCATCATGGGGCTGGTGCGGCCGCGCTCCGGCCGCATCGTCGCCGAGATCGAAGGCGAGCGGCACGACCTCATCGGCCGCTCGACCGTGGACATCGTCGACCTCGGCATCGCGCTCGTCCCCGAAGGCCGCCGCCTGTTCCCGCGGCTCTCCGTCGAGGAGAATTTGCTGCTCGGCGCGTTCCGGCCGAAGGCGCGCGCCCAGATCAAGGCCAATCTCGATTTCTGCTTCGAAGCGTTCCCGCGGCTCGCCGAGCGGCGCCGCCAGCTCGCGGGATCGATGAGCGGCGGCGAGCAGCAGATGCTCGCGCTCGGCCGCGCGCTGATGCTCGCCCCGCGCATCCTCCTCGTCGACGAGCCCTCGGTCGGCCTCGCGCCGGTGCTGGTCTCCCGCACCATCGACAAGATCCGCGAGCTCAAGGAGCGCTACCAACTCACGGTGCTGATGGCGGAGCAGAACTTCCCCCAGGCGCTGCGCATCGCCGACCGCGGCTACGTCATCGTCCACGGCAAGATCGCCTTCGAGGGCCGCTCCGCCGACGAGCTCAACAACAACGATCTGATCCGGAAGTTCTATTTGGGGCTCTGAGCAATTTGCGCAGGCGCGTTTTGCGAGGAACAACCCCATGCAAAGTAGAAATCATTGGTATCGTTGACGTTTCTCAGCTCGAAATCGGTAATATTGCACCTCTTTGCGTAGGGCTCCGCCGTGCCGCACTGATACACGCGGCCATTGCCCTCCGTACGGCGAGGCGGCCCGCACGAGATCGCCCCACTCGCGGGGCGAGCGGTCGCGCGCCTTGGACATGCAATCCAGAGCCTTGAGGACCATCCTCGAGGCGTCCATCAGGCCCCGACTCGTGACCGACCGAGCCGACTTTTCCTCAAGACACCTGCAGCAGGATTCCAACCAGCCATTCCGGCGCATCGACCATCACGTCGTGCCCGGAGTCCGTCGTCTCGAAGGTGCGCCATGACGGGTCGGCCTTGCACTCCGCGAGCGCCTTGTCGAAGCTCGGCTGCGGATATCTCGCGGCGCGGATATAGGTTTTCTTCGCGACCTTGTCGCGTGCGCCGGTGAGTTTGACCGGCTGCAAAGCCGCGCCGGTCGGCTGCGGAGTGAGCTTTGACTCGACCCAGGCGCGATCCTTCTCGTTGACGCCGAACGCTTCCGGCTTCGGCGCCGGGCGTCCGGGTTCGCCCTTTTCGACCGCGGCGAACAGCGCCTTGCGGAAAGCCTCAGAGGTGTAGTCGGCGCCGCGCTGGCCGTTTTCCGGCTTGAACGCGTCGAGCCAGACGATCGAGGAGACGCGATCTCCGATCTGCTCGAGGGCGCCCGAGCCGGGCCAACCACCATAGGAATGGACCACCAGGCAGACGTCCCTGAGGTCCTCCCATTTCACGACGTTGACGATGTCGGCGATATGAGTGTCGAGATTGACGTCCTTGGTCAGCAGGTGCGAGCGCTCGCCGAGCCCGGTGAGCGTGGGCGCAAACACCTTGTGCCCTTTCTTCTCGAGAAGGTCCGACACGCGTCGCCAGCACCAGCCACCGTGCCAAGCGCCATGGATCAGCACGAATGTTTTCGGCGCGGTTTGCGCCGGCGCTTCGACGATCCCGCCGGACGCTACCGCCGCGAGGCCGGCGCCCGCGGCAACACCGCCGAGGTCGCGTCGTGTGACGAGTGGTTCGCTCATGAGCGTCGTCTCCCTTTCACCCGATTGTCGAAACGGAGGCTCTTATTTTGCAGCGCGATCGGGCCATTGCAGCATCGTGAGAGCCTGGATTCCGGGTTCGCCGCTCACGCGGCGCCCCGGAATGACTCGTTGGATGGCCCGGCTCACTTCGCCTTTTCGAACGGGAAGATCACGTGGCCGGAATTGTAGGCCTCCGGCGTGAGCAGCGTCTGTGTGCCCATGGTGCGGAACTGCTCGACGTCGTTGCCTTTGACGTCGTGGAATTGCACCTGCAGCACGCGCGACTCCGCCCATTCGCCGTTCTTGCCGAAGCGGACGTCGCCGAGCACGGTTTTGAAGCTGTTGGCGCGGATGAAGTCGGCGAGCTTCTTGTCTTCGAGGCTCTTCGTCGCTTCGATCGCCTGCTGCAGCACCTGGAGCTGCGCATAGCCCCACGGCGCCATGTAGTAGCCGAGGAGATCGACGCCTTCGGCGGGCGCGCGGGCCTGGTACTTCTTGATCAGCGCCTCGACGCCGGGGAACATCATCTTCGGCACCGGCAGCCAGAAGTCGTAGTTGACGAAGCCGTTGAGCGCCGGGCCGAGCTGGGTCTTGAGCGCAGTCGCCTGCGGGCCGACCATCGCGCCGCCCACCATCTTCGGCTTGAAGCCGATCTCGTTGATCGAGCGCACCAGGCCGACCGAATCCGGCGGATAGGAGCACAGCACCACGAGATCGGGATTGGTCGCCTGGATCGCGCGCACGATCGGGGCGAAGTCGGTGGTCGAGGGCGGGTAGCTCTTGTCGTAGACGATCTTCAGCCCCGCCTTCTTGGCGTTCTCGCGCGCGCCGTCCGACGCGTTGCGCGAGAACTCCTGGTCGGCGGCGACGATCGCGACGGTCTGTCGGCTTCGGCGTCTGCGCCATTGCGGTGTCGAAGAAGCCCTTGGTGAAGGAGGGCTTGGGATCGGGCCCCGACGGGATCATCGCGAAGTAGTTCGGATAGTTGAACTCGGTGTTCACCGCGAGGCCGAGCAGCCCAATGAACAGCTTGTTGCGCTGGATCACGATCGGCATCGCCGGCGCGATCTGCGCGGTCGCGTAAGGCCCGATCAGGAGGTCGACCTTGTCGACGTCGAGCAGCTTCGTGTAGATGCCCGGCACCGTCGCCGGATTGCTCTGGTCATCGTAAAAGATGAGCTTGACCGGGCGGCCGAGCAGCCCGCCCTTGGCGTTGATGTCCTCTTCCCAAATCTTCTGCGCGAGCAGTGCCGACTTGCCGTTGGCGGCGAGACCGCCGGTCATCGCCATGCTGAAGCCGATCTTGATCGGCTCGCCGGACTGCGCCGCGGCGCGTTCGGAAGAAACGACGGCCGCAATCGCAATCGCCGATGCCGCGGCGACAAACGTCTTCCATCGAAGCACCATCGCGTTTCCTCCGCCTGATCCTGCTTTGTTGATTTCTATGTATTTACACCATCATAAGGCCATTCCACCGGGGGGCGCCAGCGCCGGCCCCGGCGGCGGGCGCGCGGTCACTGCGGCGTGGCGTCGCCCGATTCGACGATGATCGTCTCGACCTCGCCGGCGCCGGCGCGACGGAACGCCGCGGCCTCGTCGTACTCCTTCGATGTGAAGCAGGCGACGCCCTGCTCCAGCGTCGGAAACTCGATCACCACGAAGCGGCGAAACTTGTCCGGCCCCTCCATGATCTGGAAGCGGCCGCCGCGGGCGAGCACCTTGCCGCCGAACTTGGCGATGATGCCGGGGATCCGGTCGGTGTACTTCTTGTATTCGACGGGATCGATGATGCGGGAACGGGCGACCCAATACGCAGGCATGGAATGCGACCTCCGGGACTTGTCGGGAACGGTGTTCAAGGATAGCTGATCAAAGGACGAACCAGCGCGAGGAGAGATGCCATGCCGCTCCACCATTTGCAGCACTTTCTGATCCAGACCGAGGACCTCGAAAAGACCAAGGACTGGTTCGTGGACGTGCTCGGCATGCGGGTCGGCCCTCACCCCGACTTCAAGTTCCCGGTATACTGGCTGTACGTCGGCGACACCGACGTGCTCCATCTCACCGTCGGCGGCGCCAAGGCGTCTGAGAACCGGCTCAAATATCTCGGCCAGGAGTTGACCGCGACCCACGGGTCGGGCGTCGTCGACCACGTCGCATTCCGCGCCACCGGCCTTCTCGAGTTGATCGACCACCTCAAGAAGAAGGGCGTCGACTTCAAGGAGCGCCGCGTCAACGACCAGGGCCTCTACCAGCTGTTCCTGATCGATCCCAACGGCGTGAAGATCGAGCTCAACTTCGAGGCCGCCGAAGCAAAGGGCCGCGAGCCGGAGCTGATGGCCTCGGCGCTCTGATACGTGCGACCCGTAGGATGGGTTGAGCCCTTGCGAAACCCATCTCTGTCCCCAAAAGTCGTCACATCGTGGCTGACCTAGGGGATGGGTTTCGCGACGCTCAACCCATC
>CAWCCG010000031.1:0-94162 GCA_963793985.1 uncultured Alphaproteobacteria bacterium
GTACCGGCCGCAGGCGTCTTGGAGCGAAATTAAGCCTCCTTCGACAGCCGCAACAATTTCAGCCTTTCGGCGGGAAATCACCCAGCGGTGTGTGCTTGATTGAGGAAGATCGGCAACAGACAGCCTATTGCCATGCGGGCCGATAGGAATTGACGTCCACACGCGCAGTGTCGGCGTTCATGTCCTACTGGCCGGTCGAAAACTCCCAATTCTTGAGGCCGAGAGTTACGAATTCCAAAGGCGCAGTACATGGGCTACACGGAGCCAAGGACTATGGTATGTACGGTGAATTGGTTAATCTGCGCTTAAGCGCAGGACGACCTTCCGTCGGGTTCTTTTGAACGCGATCGGGAGCCTGGCGCATAGGGAGATGATGGGGAGGGCGAAATGTTTAACCTCCGCGCATTGCGCTTTCGCTCGCTAGAACGCAACCAAGAATAACGACGAACGCAGGATCGCATTCATCCAAAAAGTCGTGCGTTCCGCGGTCGCAGACGCAGAAGCCGAAGCCACAGGTCTTCGAGCTCGCATGGCGAAAGCCCAAAGGTCGGTGATATTCCTCGTCGAGCAGGCTGATGACGGCGAGGTCTGACCCCAAACACCGTGCCGAAATCACGAATCCTCGAGCAGCGCCTACTTGCCGGCGAGCAAAGGCTCGCACAGTTGAAAAGTCACATCGAGTTTCTTCGGGGCATAGAAGTCGCAGCTACTCGAATGCACCATTAGCCTAAAGGACGACGACAAATAGGCGCCCCAGCCCACGCTCCACGCGAGCCGCTGCGAGCGTCCCTGGCGGCGTTTCTCATTCGAGTGGTTGAACTTGCGCAGCGCGTCCCTGGCGGTGCCCTGCCTAGACGGCGCAAGGTCGAAGAGCGCGTCGCTGAGACTGCGGCGGGTTTTTCGGCCACGTCACTAATTCTCTCGAATACCCCACTCGCATGCTCGACACGATTGCGCCCGTTTGCCTTGGCACGGTAGAGCGCACGATCGGCCGCCTTGAAAAGGTCGGCGAGTTTCGGGCCTGGATCAATCGACATTGCTACTCCGACGCTGACCGTTGCCGTCAGTGTATTCGCTCCGACCTGCAGCGTTGTCGCCTCGAAGTTTGAGCGAATACGCTCGGCGACGGCCCGGCCCTCGTCGAGCGATGTGTGAGGAAGGAGAGAGGCAAACTCCTCCCCGCCGAGCCGGCCAAACAGATCATCAGGTCGCAGCGCAGCCGTCGCGACGCCGCAAAAAGCCTTGAGAACTTGGTCTCCGACGTGGTGACCACAGGTGTCGTTGACACGCTTGAAACGGTCGAGATCAAACGACAACAACACCGTAGGTCGGCGGTCAAACCCGCCCCGGTGTAGAAGCTTCTCGCCACGCTCGAAAAACCCTCGGCGGTTGCTCACGCCGGTAAGTGGATCAATCAGCGAAGCGTGTTTGTATCGGAGAAGCACCCGCTCTTTTGCCATTGCGTCGAGAAGATAGGGTAGGCAGAGCGCAAAGAACACGGTCTCGAAAATGGTGAAAGTCCACCAACCAGTGCGAATTTCCTTGGTATCCGTTGGCAGAGGCAGCGCGCTGCCAAGCGGAATGCGAACGACAAAGAATGCCGCGTGAACAAGGAGAAGTAAGATGACCGGCAAACGAAACATCAGCTCTTCGCGGCGACCTCGCCAGAGCTCCCACGCGCTGATGAGCGAATAGGAGACGATGACTGCGGACATCAGCGCAGTGCGAGCCCGCGGCGCGGTAAAAATAGCCTCGATGTTACAGGCGGCAAGCCAAATCACAGCGCCGGCGAGAACAAGCGGAGCCGACGTCGCGCGTCCATCGAAGTTGCGCACGCCGGCCCACATCATCCCGTAGGCAGTGGCCAGGATTGCGTTTGCGATGACAATCGACCAGGTGTCCGAGATGCCGCCGCGCGCGGCGATAAGGGCGATGCCGGTCGATCCGATGATCAAAGCTGACGCCCACAGGGACAGCGCTCGAACACTACGGTTCTGCAACCAGGAAAGCAGCAGTAATAAACCCGCGACCGCACAGACGAACGCGGCAACGACAAAGAACGTGGGAATATCAAGCGACATGGCGCCTCCTCCCGCGTCGTTACCGACACCTAAAATCAGAGTTGCGGCGTTCGCAAGAATTGATCAATGGACGACTGCCGGCAAACGTCAAAGGGGAACTCGGTCGAAGAACCTCGCGCGGCTGCCAGAGCTGCTCGGGAAGGGCCGGGAGGAGCGACTAGACCGGTGCGGTGGCCTATTTCGGCTTCCACTCGCGGGCCAGCTTCTGGGCTTCCGCGATCTGCGCGGGCGTCATATGCCGGGCGACCATATCCCTATTTCTAACCGCTTCGTTGAACCCGCTGGCCGCCGCCAAGTTGAACCACATGTGCGCGGTGACATCGTCTTGCGGGACGCCCTCGCCATTGTCGTACATGACCCCGAGATTGTTTTGAGCACGGGCGTAGCCCTGCTCGGCCGCTTTGCGATACCAACTCGCCGCGGCTGCGTTGTCCGCCGGCACGCCCTCGCCGACGCGGTACATGTCCCCGAGATTGTACTGAGCAATGGCGCTGCCCTGGTCGGCCGCTTTGCGATACCAGTCCACCGCGGCCGCATAGTCCTGCGTGACGCCCTCGCCGTTGGCGTATAGGAACGCGAGACGGGCTTGAGCGTGAACATTCCCCTGCTCGGCAAGGGGAAGCACCAGTCGTAGTGCTGTTGCATAGTCGCCCTTCTTGTAGGCGGCACCGAGGTCTGTCATGGCGTACTTGATATTTGCGGTGGGACCAAAACCTGCAATGCTTCGGTTTGGCTCGGGGGTGGCTAATGATGGCCGAATTGCGCCTGGGTTGCAGGGGGAGCCAAAATCACGCCTGTCGAATTGACTGCGCAAGATTGTGCCGTTCGACACCTTCGTCGCAGTGGCCCGATATCATTCGGTCTTTTCCAAGGCAGTGAGTAGCGCTCGAAGCAAGAATGACTTGAGAATTTTCGCGCTACATGAGATCGGCTAGTTGCGACTTCGTGTTTCCTTGCGCTTTTGATGAACTCGATTAGCGCGGCCTCCTTTGCCTCAAAGCCGACCGAACCCTACAAGGTGCCGACCGGGCCCGACTGGGTCCACGAGATCAAGCACGACGGTTACCGCCTGATCGTCCGGCGCGACGCTGACCGCTCCTTCGTCTCCCGCATGAAGGCATCGAGCGCGTACTCCCGCAGCTCGCCGACCCGCCATGCCGTGCTCGTCGGCGACCTCATTAACCAACTTCGTAGGGGCGCCTCGGCTGTGTCCGCCGCGCAATAGCCGCCTTGCCCAGCTCGTGCCACGCTGCCCACTCTTGGCATGAAAGCAGCGCGAAGATCGGGGGGACGCTCATGATCAGCGTAATGATGTTACTTGTCGTCTCGACGGTCTTTGCAACGGTCGTCGTCGGTATGCTCAACGATCACCGACACCTGCCCCCGCGCCACTTGTCGGTGGCATCGATGCGGGCGAGCCCTCTGCTTCGTCGCCGGCGATCTCACCGATCGAGCCTGCATCCCGACTTCTAGCCACTGGAACATTGCGGCCGAACACGATGCTGTGTTCGTTGGTCGGCAACGGCGGGCAACAAGGCCACCAGCCTCCGCACACGGCCCCGAGGGCAGCTCGACGGGCAGGCAAGTGATGCAAGGCCATATCAGCTACGCCCCAAAGTTCTGCGCGGGCGGCTTGAAGGGGCGCTCGCGCATCTAGCCGAGCGCCAGGGTTCGTTGGCGAGGTCGACGAAACGGTGCAACACGGACGTGGGTTCGACGCAATGCAACAAACTTTCCCCGCGTTGCAAAAAAAGGGGCAACGTTCGAGGTTACGCCGTTGGTCGATAGAGGTATGATGTATATCCCGACGGCTGGCGCTCGACTTTGCAATCGACGTGTCGAGCGGGACAAGGCGAAGATCAATTAAGAAAATTTGATCCCTGCCTCGACCGCGCCTGGGCCGGCGACGTCGCGCGTGCTGCGGCGTGAACGATCGCGCACCATGGTGCGGCTTCAAGCCCGGCAGACCGGAGTAGAGCGGTGCCGAAATATCTGGGAATACGTTCGCAGTTACTCGGGCTCGTGGCGGCAGCTACGGTTCCGTTTCTGGTCCTGATCGGGGTCGCGCTGTGGACGATCCAATACCGTATAGCGCAGACCGAAGCGCTCGACCGCGCCTACAGCGAGTTGCGTGTCATCGCTGCGCAAATCGACGACCATCTCGGCAATGTCGAAAATCTTGGCCGGGGGTTGAGCCGCGCCGTCGGCGTGCAGCCTGCCGATACGGCGGCAAACGACGCGCTGTTGTCAGGACTGAAAGCCGAGCTACCGGGCTTCATATCCGATGTCGCCGTGATCGCGCCCGATGGTGAGAACATCGGATCGGCGTCGCGCGCTCGCTACAACATCGGTGACCGCGATTATTTCCAGCAGGCCCTTGCAGGCCAACCGATCGCCGTCGGTGATCCCGTGCAAAATCGACGGGATGAGGAATTGGTGCTCCCGATCGCGCGGCCGGTCAGGAACGCCGCAGGAGAAATTCAAGCCGTCCTTCTCATCGGCACCCTTATCCCCAAGTTCCAGGACGCGGTACGGATCGGTGATCTGCCCGCGGGCAGCTTGGTGCGGATCGTCAACGACAAGGGCATCGTCGTCGCCTCCTTCCCGGAAGATGCCAGCGTAACCGGACGCGATCTTTCGGATGTCCCAGCGTTCGTCCGGCACATGCAGGAAAAGGAGACCAGCGAAGTCACGACCTGGAGCGACAAGGTGCCCCGCTTCACCGGCTATTCGGCCACGCATCGGGCGCCCTGGTTGGTGCGCGTCGGCCTTCCGATCGAGGTCGCGTCCGCCGGCATCACCGCTCGGTTCAAGCGCAGCCTCCTGTTCGGGCTTGCGGCGATCACCATCGCCTCGATCATCGCCTGGATGCTGTCCGGGCGCATCATCCATCCGCTGCGCGAGCTCGAGCGGGATGCTGCGATGCTCGCCGCGGGAGAACTCAGCCATCGCACCACCATCGAGGGGCCCAGCGAATTCGGCCGGCTCGGGGAAGCATTCAATCGAATGGCGTCGTCGCTCGAGCGCCGCCAAAAGGCGAGCGTTGAGCAAACAGACGACCTGCAGCGCGCCAAGAACACACTTGACGCCGTGATCGACGCTTCACCGGTCGCGATCGCCTGCTCCGATCTCGATCATAAAGTCTTCGTCTGGAACCCGACGCCGCCGAAGCCATGTATGGCTATACCGAGGCGGAGGTGCTCGGCCATCCCGTCAAGGTCGTTCCTGCCGAGTTCAAGGATCAGTCGCTCGAGTTCTGGCAGCGCGCCAGCGCGGGCGAGATCGTTCCGGCGATCGAGACTACCCGGTGCCGCAAAGATGGAACGCTGGTCGAGGTCCGCCTCGCCGCGGCGCCGGTGTTCGCCGAGGATGGCCAGGTGCGCGGGTGGCCTTCGTGCACGAAGACATCACCGCGCGCAAGCGCGCCGAGGAGCAGCTGCGCCAGTTCGCGCACTTCGACCAGCTCAGCGGGCTTGCCAACCGCTACGCCATGAACGAGCGGCTCGAGAACCTGCTCGCCGGCGGCACGCGACAGGTCAGCATCGCGCTCCTGGACCTCGATGGCTTTAAGGAGGTCGACGACACCCTTCGTCACTCGACCGGTGATCGCCTGCTTATGCAGGTCGCGGGCCGCCTGAGATCGGCGGTGGCGGCCCGGGCACCGGGGGCGCGCTGGCCTGTCGCCTTGGCGGCGACGAATTCGTCGTCATCGTGCCGGATTGCGGCTCGCCACTCACAATGTCCGAGATGATCTCCGAGGTGCTGACGAAATTGTCGCTGCCCTACCCGATCGGTGAGCATGTCCTTCATTTGGGCGCCAGTGCCGGCATCGCCACGGCGCCGATGCGGCGGTGACTCTGACACCGACGAGTTGTTGTCGAACGCCGATCTTGCGCTCTACCAAGCCAAGAAGGACGGGGGCCGGGTCTATCGATACTTCACTCCGTTATTGCGGGCGAACACGCTATCGCGACGCGCGCTGACTTCGAGAGAGCTGCATCGCGCCTTTGAAAATAACGAGTTCGAGCTCTTCTATCAGCCGCAGATCAGACTGACCGACGGCGCCGTGGTGGGAGCCGAGGCTCTGCTGCGCTGGCATCATCCGGAGCGCGGGTTGCTCGAGCCTCATGCCTTCCATGAGGTGCTGTCGGATATTGCGCTCGCGGTCGATGTCGGCCGGTGGGTGCTCGCGACCGGATGCACCCAGGCGGCGCAGTGGCGACGCGACGGGTTCCGGTTTTCACGCATTGCTGTCAACCTGTTTCCGAAGCAGTTGCGCCATCCCTCGCTGGTCGAAGACGTGGAGGCCGCGTTGCGTGATAGCTCCCTGCCGGCCGAGTTCCTGGAGCTCGAGATAACCGAAAACATCGCGCTGAGCCACGAGGAGGCGGCGGCGCCCCTGGCGCAACTGCGCGGGCAAGGCGTGAAACTCGCCTTCGACGATTTCGGCACTGGCTTCGCGTCGCTGCGCTACCTGACGCTGTTCCCGGTGTCGCGGATCAAGATTGATCGCGCCTTCGTCAAGGGCGTTGCCGATGATCCGAAATCCGAGGCCATTGTCCGCTCGCTACTCAGCATGGCCCGTAGTCTCGGCCTCACCGTCATCGCCGAAGGTGTTGAGACCCCCGG
Organism: uncultured Alphaproteobacteria bacterium; assembly: GCA_963793985.1. Taxonomy (GTDB): domain Bacteria; phylum Pseudomonadota; class Alphaproteobacteria; order Rhizobiales; family Xanthobacteraceae; genus JAJPKK01. Next base: position 6,711 of record CAWCCG010000031.1, read on the forward strand.
TCAGGTCGCGTTCCTTAAGGACGAACGATGTGACGAGGCGCAGGGGTATCTCTTCGGGCGTCCCCAATCGGCCGCCAATTTTGCGGTTCAGCTCGGCGTGACACGCCTCGTCGCGACCTTTCCCGGTGCCCCAACCGACGAATTCATCAACGACGGCGTCCGCAAGGAGGCCAGTCAGCCACCATCAATGATCTGGCCACCGCCAAGCTCGTCGCCACCATCAAGGCGTTCCAAACGAAGGAATTAGGAGCCTGAGGCATTGCGGCAGCCCTGAACAAGAGCCGCCGCATCCGCCCCCCCGTGGCGCCGGGCAATGGCAGGCGACGCTGGTCAGTCGGGTGCTTTGACCGACGCGATTGATCGAAGTTTTGCGACAGGCGGCCGGTGATCTAGGTCTCGCGCGTGACTTGGCCGCGGCTGGGTTCGCGCGAGATCGCCACGCGCCTCACCAATCGCCATGCAGCCATTCTCTGCCGCCTTCAGCCCTCAGCCTCGCCCAATGTTACCGCTAGGTAGCCAAGCTGACGGGAGGCAAGTAGGCAGGTCCGGCATGCCGCCAGGGTATCGGCCTGGGTCGGCGCCAGCGCGATGGGCGAGCATATGGGCAGCGCGGACGCCCAAAATCCCGCCTCGGCGGAGAGCGGCCGGGTCGGCAGCAGCGGTCAGAATTGGTGGCCCCAGCCTCGCAAGGAGCCGTGCAGTGCCGGGTCTTCACGCGGTGTGGCCAGTCAGGAGCATGGCAACCGCGCGCCTGCCTATTTGTGATCGGCGCAGGTGATCCGGTTCTCGAATAAACACGAACCGCACGGAGGCCGACGCGCCGAGTTCCAGATGGAACCCAACTGCTTCAAACGCAGTAGTTGAGTCCAATAAAACCGGGCACTTTATTGTCGCATAAATCAGTTGCAAAAATAGCGGGGGATTTGCGATGGACATCGGTTACGCGCGGGTCAGCACCAGGGATCAGGACCTTGCCGCCCAGCTCGCCGAGCTGACGGCGCCGGGTGCGCCGAGGTCTTCCGCGAGAAGGCCAGCGGCGCCCGCGGCGACCGCGTTGAGCTTGCCAAGGTGTTGCGACGGCTAGAGCCCGGCGACGTCCTCGTGGTGACTTGCCTTGAATCGCCTGGCGCGCTCCATGCGCGACCTACTCAACGTCATGGCGGCCGTGACCGCGCGCGGCGCCGGCTTCCGCTCGCTGAAACGCCATAATGTTGTGCTCAAGAATGAACCTATCAACGAGTGTTTGCAAGTGCTCGCCGAAAGGGTTCAGTTGCAGCAGGTTCTGATTAATTTAGTAACTAACGCGATTGACGCAATGATAGGAATAGAAAACCGAGAGCGACTATTAGTAGTTGGTGCGACGTTGCGTGACTGTGATGAAATAGAAATCTGCATACGTGATTCCGGCGTCGGTATCAACGAAGACAATATGCCCCATCTGTTCGACGCATTCTTCACGACAAAACCGCACGGCATGGGAATGGGGTTATCGATTTGCCGCTCGATTGTCAAAGGACATAGAGGGCGCTTGTGGGCAGAGCGGGGACGACCCGACGGAGCGGCGTTTTTTATTCGGTTGCCCGCTCATCCGTCGTCGGTGGTTCTCCAAAATGAAAGGGGGGAGCAGGTATTTTGAAGTGCAGTGTGGCATCCGTAGCCATAGTATCACCGAGTGGCAGTCAGCGCCTAGATGTTTGATCCCAGGATTTGATGGTGCACCCTTATCACCTGATTCGAAGGATGCGCTATGGGACAGGTTCTTCACGGCTGCGCCACAACGACAGAGGCGATCCGTCGAGCGATACAGCATAGTCAAGAGAGCCTGAGGACGCTTTCGAGGCGTTACGGCATCAATCCCAAGACCGTTGCCAAGTGGAAGAAGCGCGGCTCCGTCGCCGATCTACCGACTGGGCCGAAGCAAGCGAAGTCCACGGTGCTGTCGGTCGAGGACGAGGCGATCGTCGTTGCCTTTCGCAAGCACACACTCTTGCCACTCGACGACTGCCTCTACGCCCTTCAGGCCACGATACCGCACCTGACCCGCTCGTCATTGCATCGCTGTCTCCAGCGCCACGGCATCTCGCGGCTGCCGGACGTCGAAGACGGCAAGGCCCGGAAGTGCAAGTTCAAGACCTACCCTATCGGCTACTTCCACATCGATATCGCCGAGGTCCGCACCCAGGAGGGACGGCTCTACCTCTTTGTGGCCATTGACCGAACTTCGAAGTTCGCCTTCACCGAACTGCACGAGAAGGCTACTACGGCCGTCTCAAGAGACTTCCTGCTGCGCTTGATCGCCGCTGTTCCCTACAAAATCCACACGGTGCTGACCGACAACGGTCTGCACTTCACCGATCCCCGTGGCGAGAGCTGGACGGCAGCCGAGATCAAAGAGTTGATCGCACGCAAGAAACCCTTCCGAGCCCATGCCTTCGAATACACTTGTGCCAAAGCCGACATCGATCATCGCCTCACCAAGCCCAAGCATCCTTGGACCAATGGCCAGGTCGAACGCATGAACCGGACGATCAAGGATGCGACGGTCAAACGCTTCTATTACGAAACCCATGACCAGCTTCGAAGCCACCTCGGGGACTTCGTTGCCGCCTACAACTTCGCCAAGCGCCTCAAGACGCTCAAAGGTCTCACGCCGTACGAGTACATCTGCAAGCTCTGGACAATGGAGCCTGACCGCTTCACCCTCAATCCGCTCCAGCAATTACCGGGACTAAACATCTAGGCTTGGCGAACGAAGCCATGTCGACGGGACAGATGCCATGAAGCGAGCGATCTTCGTGCTGGCGGCGGTGCTGGCGGGAATGCTGGCCTTTGGCGGCGCCGCTGCGGCACAGAGCTATCCGGTAAAGCCGATCAGGCTCATCGTGCCGTTCGCGGCCGGCGGCCCGGCCGACGTGATCGGCCGCATCATCGGCCAGCAGGCCGGCGTCATTCTCGGCCAGAGCTTCGTCGTCGAGAACCGCGGCGGCGCCGGCGGCACCATCGGCGCCCGCCTCGCCGCCCAGGCCGAGCCCGACGGCTACACCCTGATGTTCGCCAACACCTCGACGCTGAGCATCAATCCCGCGGTCTACCGCAATCTCGATTTCGATCCTGCCAAGGCGTTCATCCCGGTGGTGCTGGTCGGCACCACCTCGAACCTCGTCGTCGTCAATCCGGCGCTGCCGATCAAGTCGATCGCTGAGCTCATCGCCTATGGCAAAGCCAGTCCCGGCAAACTTGCCTATTCGTCGCCCGGCGTCGGCACGTCGCCGCACATGATCGGCGAGATGCTCAAGCTACGCACCGGTCTCGACATCACCCACGTCCCCTATAAGAGCGGCGGCAGCTCGACCCAGGACGTGGTGTCCGGCCAGGTGCCGCTTACCTTCGAGAACCCTGCGGTGTCGCTGCCCCTTGTGCAGGCCGGCAGCATCCGCGCCATCGCGGTGACGAGCGAAGCGCGCAATCCGCGCCTCCCGGAGGTGGCGACGGTCGCCGAGACCATCCCTGACTTCGTATCGGTCTCCTTCACCGGCACGGTGGCGCCGGCCGGCGTCTCACCCGCGATCATCGCGAAGCTCAACGCCGCCATCAACGACAGCCTGAAATCGCCCGAGGTGACGGCGACGCTCGCCAAGCTCTCGGTCGACATCAAGGCCGGCACGCCGGCCGAGTTCGGCGCCTTCCTCGCCAAGGAGCGCGAGAAATGGCAGGGCGTCGCCAAGGCGGCGCACATCCAGATCGATTGACTTTTCTGTCATTCGGGGCGCGCGCCAGCGCGACCTCGGAATCCAGTCTTCTGAGCAAGAGCTGGATTCCGGGTTCCGGCCTGCGGCCGGCCCCGGAATGACGGCGTTTGGGACGCCGGCTCTCAAAGACTTTGGCCCCCAGTGCAGGCCCGCCCATCTTCCCTTGCTGGCCGGGGGGCGCAGTGTTATCTCGCCCCCATGACTGCAGTGCCCATCGAAAACATCCGTAATTTCTCGATCGTCGCGCATATCGACCATGGCAAGTCGACGCTGGCGGACCGCCTGATTCAGCTCACCGGCGGCCTCTCCGAGCGGGAGATGGTCGGGCGCGAGCAGGTGCTCGATTCCATGGATATCGAGCGCGAGCGCGGCATCACCATCAAGGCGCAGACGGTACGGTTGAACTACCGGGCGAAGGACGGCAAGGACTACATCCTCAACCTGATCGACACGCCCGGGCACGTCGACTTCGCCTACGAGGTCAACCGCAGCCTCGCCGCCTGCGAGGGCTCGCTGCTCGTCGTCGACGCGAGCCAGGGCGTCGAGGCGCAGACCCTGGCGAACGTCTACCAGGCGCTCGACAACAATCACGAGGTCGTCCCCGTCCTCAACAAGGTCGACCTGCCGGCCGCCGAGCCCGACAAGGTGAGGCAGCAGATCGAGGACGTGATCGGGCTCGACGCCTCCGACGCGATCCTGATCTCGGCCAAGACCGGCCTCAACATCGGCGAGGTGCTCGAGGCGATCGTCACGCGATTGCCGCCGCCGAAAGGCGATCGCGACGCGCCCTTGAAGGCGCTGCTCGTCGACAGCTGGTACGACGCCTATCTCGGCGTCGTCGTGCTGCTGCGCATCGTCGACGGCATGCTCAAGAAGGGCCAGCGCATCCGCATGATGGGCACCCATGCGAGCTACGAGGTCGACCGCGTCGGCGTGTTCACGCCGAAGATGCTGGAAGCGTCCGAGCTCGGCCCCGGCGAGATCGGCTTCATCACCGCCTCGATCAAGGAGGTCGCCGACACCCGCGTCGGCGACACCATCACCGACGACCGCAAGCCCGCGACGGACATGCTGCCAGGTTTCCGACCGGCGATCCCGGTGGTGTTCTGCGGCCTGTTTCCGGTCGACGCCGCGCAGTTCGAAGATCTGCGCGCAGCGATGGGGAAGCTGCGCCTCAACGACGCGAGCTTCTCCTTCGAGATGGAGACCTCCGCCGCGCTCGGCTTCGGCTTCCGCTGCGGCTTCCTCGGACTGCTGCACCTCGAGATCATCCAGGAGCGGCTGGAGCGCGAGTTCAACCTCGACCTCATCGCCACCGCGCCGTCGGTCATCTACAAGATGAAGCTCATCGACGGCAGCGAGATCGAGATTCACAATCCCGTCGACATGCCCGACGTCGTCAAGATCCGCGAGATCGAAGAGCCGTGGATCCGCGCCACCATCCTCACGCCGGACGAATATCTCGGCAGCGTGCTCAAGCTGTGCCAGGACCGCCGCGGCATCCAGGTCGAGCTCACCTATGTCGGCAACCGCGCCATGGTCAAATACGACCTGCCGCTCAACGAAGTGGTGTTCGATTTCTACGACCGCCTTAAATCGGTGTCGAAGGGCTATGCCTCGTTCGACTACCATCTCACCGACTACCGACCGGCCGACCTCGTGAAGATGCAGATTCTCGTCAACGCCGAGCCGGTCGACGCGCTCGCCATGCTCGTCCACCGCACCCGCGCCGAGAACCGCGGCCGCGCCATGGTGGAGAAGCTCAAGGAGCTGATCCAGCCGCACATGTTCCAAATCCCGATCCAGGCGGCGATCGGCGGCAAGATCATCGCGCGCGAAACCGTACGCGCCTTCCGCAAGGACGTGACCGCCAAGTGCTACGGCGGCGACATCACCCGCAAGCGCAAGCTTCTCGACAAGCAGAAGGAAGGCAAGAAGAAGATGCGCCAGTTCGGCAAGGTCGACATCCCGCAGGAAGCCTTCATCGCCGCGCTGAAGGTGGACGTGTGAGGCGGGTGCCGTAGGCACGCGCAGGCCGCAAAACAAGGCGCGTCATTCCGGGGCCAGCCGAGGCTGGAACCCGGAATCCAGAACTTTTACGAACGAAGGCTGGATTCCGGGTTCGCGCTCACGCGCGCCCCAATGACGGCTCGCGTCGGGCGGCTATTTGGCCGGCCGCGGCACCGGGGCCTTCTGAAAGCCGATGGCGATGCGGTTCCAGGCGTTCATCAGCGCGATGGCGTAGGTGATGTTGGCGATCGTCTTGTCGTCGAAATGCTGCGCCAGCGGCGCATAGGCTGCGTCGGGCGCATGGGTGAGATCGACATGGGTCAACGACTCGGCCCATTCGAGCGCGGCTTTTTCGGCGTCGGTAAAATAAGGGCTCTCGCGCCAGCCGGCGAGGCCGTCGAGGCGCTCGTTGGATTTCTCCCTCCGCTCGCAGGTCGCGGGCGTGCTCGTCGACGCAATAGGAGCAGCCGTTGATCTGCGACACCCGCAGGAACAGGAGGTTCGTGAAGCGCCGGTCGAGGCCGGCCCGCAGCAGCGCGGCGTTGACGCCGGCAAGAGCCTTCACCGGTTCCGGCGAGACCGCAAAATAATCGAGTCGCATGCGTCCTCCTCCTGGCCGATTGCAAAGAACCGGCCTTCGATAGCAGCGCGACGCGACTTGTCGATCACACGAACGCGTGTTTGGCCGAGCCCGCCTTACGCCCCGGCCGGCTCGACGTGCAGCGCCGCGCCGTCGACCCTCGTGACCTTGACGCGGCTGCCGGCCGGCGTGTCGGGGCCGGTCACGCGCCACACCGTGTCGTCGATGCCGATGGTGCCGACGCCGTCGACGATCGGCTTTTCCAGCGTGAACACGCGCCCGACATAAGACGCGGTGCGGCGGTTGAGGAAGGGCTGGTCGGTCGGCTGGCCGACGCTTCGCGCGAGCCGGCGCCACAGCGGGATCGCGGCGAGCGAAAACACCGCGAAGGCGACGAACTGCGCCTGCCACGGCCAGTCGATGAGAAGCGAGAGCAGGCCGACGAGAATGGCGGCGAGCCCGAGCCACAGCATGAAGACGCCCGGCGCCAGGATTTCGAGGACGAGCAGCACGCCGCCGGCGATGAACCAGTCCCAGATGCCGAGCGAGGCGAAGAAGGCGATCATGGCGATGTCCTTCAGCTCGCCGGCCGCGGCGGGAGCGGCGGGATCGTCGGCACCGTCGGCACCGTCGACCGCGGCGGGGCCGCGGCACCGCGGTCGTGGAACGCATCCTTGGCGATCTCGGCAATGCCGGCGAGCGAGCCGAGCATCGCGGTCGCCTCCACCGGCATCAACAGCACCTTCTGGTTGGGCGCGCGGGCGAGCTCGCTGAAGGCGCGGATGTATTTGTCGGCGACGAAGTAGTTGAGCGCGGCGACGTCGCCATGGCTGATGGCGAGGCTCACCACCTCGGTGGCCTTGGCCTCGGCGGCGGCGGAGCGCTCGCGCGCCTCGGCGTCGCGGAACGCGGCCTCACGGCGGCCTTCGGCCTCGAGGATCTGCGCTTGCTTCGGCACCCTCGGCCTTGAGGATCGCCGACTGCCGCTGGCCTTCTGCCGTGAGAATCTCGGCGCGCTTGTCGCGCTCCGCCTTCATCTGCCGGCCCATCGACTGGATCAGGTCCGCCGGCGGCACGATGTCCTTGATCTCGATGCGGTTGACCTTGACGCCCCACGGCGACACCGCGGCATCGACGACGCGCAGCAGCCGCTCGTTGATCTCGTCGCGGTGGGAGAGCATCTGGTCGAGGTCCATCGCGCCCATCACGGAGCGGATGTTGGTCATGGTGAGCTTGACGATCGCCTGCTCGAGGGAGGCGACCTCGTAGCTCGCCTTGGCGGCGTCGAACACCTGGAAGAAGGCGAGGCCGTCCACGGTGACGGTCGCGTTGTCCTTGGTGATCACCTCCTGCTCGGGAACGTCGATCACCTGCTCCATGACGTTGATCTTGCGGCCGATGCGATCGATGAAGGGAACGACGAGGTTCAAGCCGGGCTGGAGAATGCGGGTGTAGCGGCCGAACCGCTCCACCGTCCAATTATAGCCCTGCGGGACCGTCTTGACGCCCAGAAACAGCGTCAGGATGGCCAGAAAAACGATAATGATGACAAAGAGATCGCCGCCGCTGAGCATCATGGCTTCCCCTCCTGGAGTGCCGCAACCGATGAACGCAGGTTAGACGACATCGATTGCGATCGTGTTGACGTGGTGAGACGGATTTATCGCTGTGGCGCACACGCGAAAGGGCGTGCAGCCGGCGATTTCCGTCGAAAGGCGCATCTCTGTTGGTAGCTGCGGCGCCGTGATTCGTTCACAACCGGCCGATAACCTTTCGCCGGTGGGAGAATGAACGCGACTGCGATATATCACAGGCGAAATCGGCGTTCGCTCGCGCCATATAAAGGGCGGGAGGACGACCATGAGCCAGCCGACCGAGCTCCAATTCGACGCGCCGTCCTGTCCGAACTGCAGCGTTCCGATGGACTTGGCGCGCACCATGCCGAGCGCGCTTCCCAGGGAAGCCGGCGCCAAGACTCAGATTTATGAATGCGGGCGATGCGGTGCGACCGTCGCGCGGACCGTGCGCTTGAGTTGAGCCGGAACACGTTCCCGTCCGAATTCAGAATCCGACCCAGCCCTGCAGCTCCCGCCGCACCACGGCCTCGATCACGCGCATGCCAGCCTCGCTGTCGTTGAGGCAGGGGATCGCGGCAAAGTTCTCGCCGCCGGCGTGGTGGAAGTACTCGGCATTCTCCCCGGCGATCTCTTCGAGCGTCTCCAGGCAGTCGGCGGAAAAGCCGGGCGTGATCACCGCGAGGTTCTTCACACCGCGTGAGGCCAGCGCCTTCACGGTCTCGTCGGTGTAGGGCCTGAGCCATTCGGCACGGCCGAACCGCGACTGGAAGGTCATCATCAGCTTGCGTCTCGTCGAGCCGCAGCCGCTCGCGCAGCAGCCGCGTCGTCTTCGCGCAATGACAGTAATAAGGATCGCCCTTGTCGAAATAGGCCTGGGGGATGCCGTGAAACGAGGCGATGATCACCTCCGGCACGAACGACAAGGTCTTGAGATGCGCGTCGAGCGAGGTCGCCAACGCCTCGATGTAGACGGGATCGTCGTAATAGGGCGGGGCGAAGCGCAGCGTCGGCTGCCAGCGCATCTTCATCAGCGCGCGGAATGCCTCGTCGCAAACCGTCGCCGTGGTCGCCGCGGCATATTGCGGATAGAGCGGAACGACGAGAATGCGGTCGCAACCTTGGCTCATCAGCGCTGCAATGCGCTCGCGCAGCGCCGGATTGCCGTAGCGCATCGCCCAGTCGACCACGATCCATTGCTGCCGCGGCAGCGCGGCCGCAAGCTTTTCGGCCTGCGACCGCGTGATCGTCTTCAAGGGCGACTCGTCGCGCTCGCGGTTCCATATCTTCTGGTAATCGAGACCTTTCCGCCCCGGCCGCAGCGGCAGGATGATGGCGTTGAGGACGAACTTCCAGGTGATGGTATCCTCCTCGATCACCCGCTTGTCGTGGAGGAACTCGCGCAGATAACGCCGCACCGATTTCGCGTCGGTGGCATCGGGCGTGCCGAGATTGACGAGCAGCACCCCGATCGCGCCACTCGCGACCTGTGGATGATTGCCCGGGCGATGGGCGAGCGCGGGGCCCGCATCGGCGAATTCGTTCATCGCCGTATTCTAGTGCACGAGGTCCGAATTTGCAGCCCTGCGCGCCGCGGGGCGGTGAAACCGCCGCGCGTCACGACGACTTGTCGCAGGGTTCCGTGCGTTTCGGCCAGGCGGGGTCGCGCGACACGTAATCCTGCGCCGCGGCCTGCAGGAGCGGGCGCAGCCGTTCCGTCATCGGCCCGATCCAGCCGGAGGCTCGCACCCATCGGGTGCCGGTCCATTGCTGGACATAGCCCGACTGATGGCCGCTGTGGTCGCTGCAGGAAATGCCGGTGATCGGGCTCGCGAAGTCCGGCAGGCCGAGCTGCGCCCACCGGCTTGCGGAGATGCTCAGCGACTCGAGCCCGCGGCGCATGTCCTTGCCGGTGACCGCCCGGCGGCCGGAAAGCCGCTGCGCGGTGCGGATCGCCTCGGCGATCAGCACTCCGACATAGACGCCGCGATCGTAGAGGTTCTCGCCGACCTTCTCGCGCGCGGCCTGGCTGTTGCCGGTGTCGACGACGTGCTTGACGATCTCCTGGATCGCCGGATAGTCCGCGCCGACCCCGTTGAGATTGAGCGCGAGATAGCCCTTGGCGCCCGCGCCGGCGGGCTGCACGTCGTCCTCGCTGCCGGCATGCCAGGAGCCGATGAAGCGGTCCATCGGAAAGTGGATCGCGGCCGCTTCCTTGACGGCGGCCGCGTCCATGGCGCCGAAGCCCCACATGATCATCCAATCGGGACGGTCGCGGCCGATCGCCTGCCAAAGCGCCGCCTGGTTGTGCGCCTGCGGTGCGGCGACGGGATACGGCTTCACCGTGAACCCGTAATCCTGCGCGAACTGCTGGAGCAGCGGCATCGGCTCGCGGCCGTAATTGCCGTCGAGGAAGATGTATCCGATGGTCTTGCCCTTGAGCCGGTCGAGGCCACCCTCGCGTCCGCCGATGTATTGGAGGATCATCGACAGGCCGTCGAGATGGGTCGCCGGCGGATTGAACGCCCACGGAAACTCGCCGCCGGCTGCGGCCGCCGACAATCCGTAGCCGATCGACAGCACGGGAATCTTGTCGACCGAGCTCTTCGGGATGAGCTGCAGGGTGATTCCCGTCGACGACGGCACGACGACGGCGGGCTTTCTCGCCTTCATGGCCTCGTAGCATTCGACGCCGCGCTTGGTGTCGTAGCCGGTCTCGCACTCCTCGATCTCGAGCTTTACCCCGCCGATGCCGCCGTCGCGCTCGTTGAGGAGGGTGAGATAGTCGTGCATCCCGTTGGCGAGCGGGATGCCGGAGGCGCCGAACGGCCCGGTGCGATAGGTGAACAGCGGGATGAAGATGCTGTCCTCGGCCTGCGCCGGCGCCAAAGGGAACACCGCGAGCAAGGACGCGACGGCGAGCAGGGCGGCGCAGAAGAGGGATGCCGAAGTCGCAGCAAGAACTCCACCCGCGTCAGGCGCGGTGCGCATCGGTGCATCCTCCCGGTGGCCCGGCGCGGGCGTTGCCGCGGCCGGTGAGCTTGGTCTCGTCGACAAGGAGGACCTTACTCCGCCGCCTTGAGCATTGTCACGGCCCCGGCGCGGAATTGCTCGAGGAGGGTCGCCTCGTCGGCCTTGGCGGCTTTGAGGTGGCGCATCTTGACCGGACCGAAGCCGCGGATCTTTTCAGGGATGACCGCGAGGCCGACGGCGAGGTGGTGGTTGTCGGGCGACAGTTGCGCAATCACCTCATCGAGCAGAGCCTCGTAGTCGCGCACGAGTTGCCGCTCGGTGCGGCGCTCCGCGGTGTAGCCGAACGGATCGAGCGCCGTGCCGCGCAGGACCTTCAGCTTCGCCAGCACCCCGAACACCTTCATCATCCACGGCCCGAAGCTCATCTTGCGGGGCTCGCCGGTCGTCTTGTTGCGGCGCGCCAAAAGGGGCGGGGCGAGGTGGAAGGTGAAGCGCAGGTTGTCGCCGTCGACCTCGTTCTTCACCTGAGCGAGGAACGCCGGATCGGCGTAGAGGCGGCGCGACCTCGTACTCGTCCTTGTAGGCCATCAGCTTGAAGAGATAGCGCGCCACCGCTTCGGCAAAGCCGGACTGGCCCGGCGCCTTCGCCGCCTCGGCGGCCTTGGCGGCGGCGACCCGGCGGCGATAGCGCTCGGCATAGGCGGCGTTCTGATAGGCGGTGAGAAACTCGACGCGGCGGGCCACCATCTCGTCGAGGGACTTCGACACCTGCCGCACCGGATCGACGGCATGCCGGCCGCGCCAGCGCCTCGACGGCGGCAAGATCGATCGCCGCGCGCCGGCCCCAGCGGAACGCGGCATGGTTCATGGCGACGGCCTCGCCGTTCATCTCGATCGCTTTCTCGATCGACTCGGCGGAGATCGGCAGGGTGCCGAGCTGATAGGCATAGCCCAGCATGAACATGTTGGCGCCGAGCGACTGGCCGAGCAGCGCGGTCGACAGCTTGGAGGCGTCGACGAAGTGGGTGTGCGCCGCGCCGGCGAGCCCGGTGATGGTGCGCTTGAGGCGCTCGGTCGGCAGCGAGAATTCCGGATTGCGGGTGAACTCGCCGGGCAGCACCTCGGCGAGGTTGATCACCATGGAGGTGGTGCCGGGCTTGACCGCGGCGAGCACCTTCTTGCCGCCGGCGACCACCATGTCGCCGCCGAGCACGAGATCGGCCGAACGGGCGCCGACGCGGATCGCGTGAATATCCTCGGGCTGGTTGGCAAAGCGGATGTGGCTCGCCACCGCGCCGCCCTTCTGGGCGAGACCGGCCATGTCGATGATGCCGACGCCCTTGCCTTCGAGATGCGCCGCCATGCCGAGGATCGCGCCGATGGTGACGATGCCGGTGCCGCCGATGCCGGTCACGATCATGCTGAAGGTCTTGTCGATCGCCGGCAGCGCCGGCGACGGCAGCGTGTCGGCGGGGAGCTCGACGCCTTGGCCGCGCTTGAGCTTCGCGCCCTCCACGGTGACGAAGGAGGGGCAGAAGCCCTTGAGGCAGGAGAAGTCCTTGTTGCAGGCCGACTGGTCGATGGTGCGCTTGCGCCCGAACTCGGTCTCGAGCGGCTGCACCGAGACGCAGTTCGACTTCACGCCGCAGTCGCCGCAGCCCTCGCAGACGAGCTCGTTGATGACGACGCGCTTGTCCGGATCGGGGAACTGGCCGCGCTTGCGGCGCCGGCGCTTCTCGGCGGCGCAGGTCTGGTCGTAGATCAGCACCGTGCAGCCCGGCACTTCGGCGAGCTCCTTCTGCACCTCCTGCAGATCGTCGCGGTGATGGATGGTGAGCCCCGGCGGCCACTTGGTGCCGGAGGGATATTTCCACGGCTCGTCGGTGACGACGACGACGCGCTTCGCCCCTTCCGCCGCCATCTCGGCCGCGATCTGCGGCACCGTGATGTTGCCGTCGTTGCGCTGGCCGCCGGTCATGGCGACGGCGTCGTTGAACAGGATCTTGTAGGTGATGTTGATGCCGGCCTGGATCGCCGCGCGCACCGCGAGCGAGCCGGAATGGTTGTAGGTGCCGTCGCCGAGATTCTGGAAGACGTGGCCGCGCTTGGAGAACGGCGCCTCGCCGATCCAGTTGGCGCCCTCGGCGCCCATCTGGGTGTAGCCGGACGTCGAGCGGTCCATCCACTGGGCCATGTAGTGGCAGCCGATGCCGGCATAGGCGCGGCTGCCTTCCGGCACCACGGTCGATGAATTGTGCGGACAGCCGGAGCAGAAATAGGGGATGCGGACCGCGACGTCCTCGGTCTCGGCAAGAACGCGCTGTGCCTCCTTGAGGCGCGCGACCCGCGCCGCGAGCTCGTCGTTGCGCACATGGTTGAGCAGGCGGTCGCCGATGCAGATCGCGACGTCGTTCGAATCGAGCGCGCCCTTGACCGGAAACAGCCAGTTGCCGCGCTCGTCCTTCTTGCCGATGCAGACCGGCTGGTTGGCGGTGCCGTAAAGCTCCTCGCGCACCTGCACTTCGATCAGCGAGCGCTTCTCCTCGACCACGATGATGAGCTCGAGCCCTTGGGCGAACTCCATCAAATCGAGCCGGCTGATCGGCCACGGGCAGCCGACCTTGTAGAGGCGCAGGCCGAGGTCGTTGCACTTGACCTCGTCGAGGCCGAGCTCGTCGAGCGCCTGGCGCACGTCGAGATAGCTCTTGCCGACGGTGATGACGCCGACCTTCGGGATTGCGCCCGCCGGAGCAGATCATCCGGTTGAGCTTGTTCGCGCGCACGAAGGCGAGCATCGCATCGCGCTTGAAGTCGTGGAGGCGCGCCTCCTGGCCGAGCACGGTGTCGCCGAGCCGGATGTTGAGGCCGCCCGGCGGCATCTGGAAGTCGTCGGGGATGATGATCTTCACGCGGTCGAGGCTGCCGTCGACGATCGCGGTCGACTCCACCGTCTCGTGCATGCATTTGAGCGCGGTCCAGGCGCCGGTGAAGCGCGACATCGCCCAGCCATAGAGGCCGTAGTCCATGATCTCCTGCACCCCGGCGGGGTTGAGGATCGGGATCATGACGTCGATGAAGTGATATTCGGACTGGTGGGCGGTGGTGGAGGATTTCGGCGGTGTGGTCGTCGCCCATCAGCGCGATGACGCCGCCGTGCTTCGAGGTGCCGGCGAAATTGGCGTGGCGGAAGGCGTCGCCGGAGCGGTCGACGCCCGGCCCCTTGCCGTACCACATGCCGAACACGCCATCGAACTTGCCTTCGCCGCGCAGCTCGGCGTTCTGGGTGCCGACGAGCGCGGTCGCGGCGAGATCCTCGTTGGTGCCGGCATGAAACAGGATGTCGTTCGCCTTGAGCCGCTTGCCGGCGCGCATGAACTGCTGGTCGAGGGTGCCGAGCGGGGAACCGCGATAGCCGGAAACGTAGCCCGCGGTGTTGAGGCCGGCGCGGCGGTCGCGCTCCTTCTGCATCAGGCAGAGGCGCACCAGGGCCTGGAAGCCGGTGACGAAGATGCGGTCGTTTCCGAGGTCGTACTTGTCGTCGAGGCTAACCGGCAGAAGCGGCATTGCTCACTCTCCACGACCACGCGGGGTGGTGCACCCTGATATAGTCGTCCCCCAAACCGAGAAGAAGGCTGACACTTCAACGCAGTACGGTCAATTTCGTTGCCGCCTCCCGACTCACAAGGAAATGTCGGCGGCGGTCGGGATATTGAAATTTCCAGCTACCCGACGCAAGCGCCGCCGGCAGCTTTTCGGGGCCCGTCACGCCGCCGTCATGTGGCACGGCCTCCGCCCTTGCCGCAGCGCGTAGGGTGGGCAAAGCGAAGCGTGCCCACGTCTTACTCACGTTTCAACTCACGTTCCGCGTGGGCACGGCGCGAGTGCGCCTTTGCCCACCCTGCGGCTACGACTTCGCCCCTTCGCCCTTGCCCCAGCTCCAGAAATCCCTCCCCTCCTGGCGCATGAAGCGCGCCAGCACCATCATGTGCACTTCGGTGGCGCCGTCGACGAGGCGGGCCGAGCGTGCGGCGCGGTAGATCCATTCGAGGATGGTGTCCTTGGAGAAGCCGCGGGCGCCATTGAGCTGGATCGCGACGTCGGCGGCGTTATGGAGCGTGTCGGCGACATGGACCTTGGCCATCGACACCTCCTTGCGGGCGCGGTCGCCCTGGTCGAGCTTCCAGGCCGCATGCATGGTGAGCAGGCGCCCGATCTGGATCTGGTGGGCGACCTGGCCGAGCTTGATCTGCACGCTCTCGCGGTCGGCGAGCTTGATGCCGAAGCCTTCGCGGTTCTCCACATAGGCCTGCGCGATCTCGAGGCAGCGCTTGGCCTGGCCGAGCCAGCGCATGCAGTGGGTGAGCCGCGCCGGCCCGAGCCGCATCTGGGTCACCCGCAGCCCGTCGCCGACGTCGAGCAGCACGTTCTCGTCCTCGACCTCGAGGCCGTCGAATTCGAGCTCGCAATGGCCGCCGTGCTCCTCGGGACCGAGAATGCCGATCCGGCGCACGATCCGCCAGCCCGGCTGGTCGCGGTGATAGAGGAACGCGGTGAGGCCGCGCCGCGGATCGTCCGAGGTGCGCGCGACCAGGATGAAATGCGCCGCGCCGTCGGCGCCGGTGATGAACCACTTGCGGCCGTGGATGACCCACTTGCCGTTCTTGCGTTCGGCGCGGGTGCGGATCATGCCGGGATCGGAGCCGCCGCCCGGCGCCGGCTCGGTCATGGCGAAGGATGAGCGCACCTTGCCCTCGACGATCGGGCGCAGCCAGCGCTCCTTCTGCGCCGGCGTGCCGGCGCGCGAGAGCAAGTTCATGTTGCCGTCGTCGGGCGCCATGCAGTTCAGCGCGAGCGGCCCGAACAGCGAGCGCGCGGCCTCCTCGTACATCGCCGCCCAGGCGACGATCGGCAGCGCCATGCCGCCGAATTCCTTGGGCGACTGCGGCGCCCACAGGCCTTCGGCCTTCGCCTTGGCGCGCACCGGCTCGAGGCGCTCTGACGGAATGTTCTCGTGCTCGGAGAAATTCGCGGGGTCCTGCTCGAGCGGCAGCACGTGGCGCTCGATGAAGGCGCGGGTGCGCAGACGCAGGTCCTCGATTTCCGGTGAGAGCGTGAAATCCATCTATCTTCCCCCTGAGCCTATCCCCTGAGCGCGACCATCTGGCCGCCGTCGACCACGATCGTCGCGCCGGCGATGAAGCGTCCGGCGTCGGACGCGAGCAGCAGCAGCGCGCCGTCGAGATCGCCGTCGCGGCCGAACCGGCCGACCGGGTATGTCGCGGGTGAGCTTCTTGCCTTCCTCGCTCGCGAGGTAGTCGCGGTTGATCTCGGTGACGAACCAGCCCGGCGCGATGGCGTTGACGCGCACGCCCTTGAAGGCGAGCTCGAGGCCGAGCGCCTTCGTCATCTGCACCACGCCGGCCTTGGCGGTCGCATAGGCGATGACGCCTTTGCTCGCGCCGAAGCCGAGCACCGAGGCGATGTTGACGATGGCGCCCGGCTTGCCCGCCGCCAGCATCCGCCGCGCCGCCTCCTGGGACCACAGAAACACCGCGTCGAGATTGGTGGCGATCACGCGCCGCCATTCCTCTTCGGGAAGCTCGAGCGCGCGGGTCGAATGGCCGACGCCGGCATTGTTGACGAGGATGGTGACGGTGCCGAACGCGGCCTCGGCGGCATCGAAGGCGCGCCGCATCGCGGCGCCGTCGAGGACGTCGGCTTCGATTGCGAACGCCCGGCCCCCGGCCGCCGCAATCTTCTCCTGGAGCGCAACGATCCGGTCCTTGCGGCGGGCAACGAGCGCGACCGCGGCGCCGTTCGCCGCCAGCACCTCGGCAAAGCGCAGCCCGAGCCCGCTCGACGCGCCGGTGACGAGGGCCACCCGGCCGCTGAGATCGAACAGTTCGGATGCCTTCATCACGCGCCCCCGGCAGATGCGGGGCGCGAACCTAGCCGGATTCCGCCGCCGCCGCCATCGCGGACGGTGCGATGCTCGGCGCGCGCTTGCCTATCCCGCAGCGGCGTCATCGCCGGGCTTGGCCCGGCGACCCCGATCAAGAAAGCACCGACGCTCGCGCAGCTCCGACTGCAGCGCCTGCGGCACCGCCGTTCCCTGGTAATCGGGGTGGCCGGGACAAGCCCGGCCACGACGATTGGATTGGCTTCGGAGATGATAACGGGCGCCCGCTCAGCGAGTCCGCCGATCCCATTTTGCACCTGCAGCAAAAATCCCTATATCAGGGCGAGCTTCTGGAGTTTCCCCATGACCGATACGAGTCCCGACAAGGCGTCCGAGAAGATTCCCGTCACCGTGCTCACCGGCTATCTCGGTGCCGGCAAGACGACGCTGCTGAACCGCATCCTGTCCGAGCCGCACGGGCAGAAGTTCGCCGTCATCGTCAACGAGTTCGGCGAGATCGGCATCGACAACGACCTGATCGTCGGCGCCGACGAGGAAATCTTCGAGATGAACAACGGCTGCGTGTGCTGCACCGTGCGCGGCGACCTGATCCGCATCATCGAGGGCCTGATGCGGCGCAAGGGCAAGTTCGACGCCATCATCGTCGAGACCACCGGGCTCGCCGACCCGGCGCCGGTGGCGCAGACCTTCTTCGTCGACGAGGCGGTCGGCCGCAAGGCGAAGCTCGATGCCGTCGTCACCGTCGCCGATGCGCGCTGGCTCAAGGACCGGCTGCGCGACGCGCCCGAGGCCAAGAACCAGATCGCCTTCGCCGACGTGATCCTGCTCAACAAGACCGATCTCGTCAGCGACGCCGATTTGCGCGAGATCGAAGCGCGCATCCGCGCCATCAATCCCTACGCGCGCCTGCACCGCACCGAGCGCTGCTCCATCCCGATCGCCGAGGTGCTCAACCGCAACGCCTTCGACCTCGACCGCATCCTCGACATCGAGCCGCAGTTCCTGGAGCGCGGCGACGACCACGACCATACACGACCACGGGCATGGCGACCACGATCACCACCACCACGACCATTCTCACGGCGGCCTCGCCCATTATCACGACGAGGACATGCAGTCGCTCTCGCTCTCGACCGAGAAGGCGATCGATCCCGACAAGTTCTTCCCGTGGATCCAGAACCTGGTCGCCCAGGAGGGCGGCAAGATTTTGCGCTCCAAGGGCATCCTCGCCTTCAAGGACGATCCCCAGCGCTTCGTGTTCCAGGGCGTCCATATGATGCTCGACGGCGACCACCAGCGCGACTGGAAGGACGCCGAGAAGCGCGAGAGCCGGCTCGTGTTCATCGGCCGCGAATTGCCGGAGAGCATGATCCGCAAGGGCTTTGCCGAATGCGTGGCGTGACCGCGCGCCCGGCACGGCAATGACAACGGCTCGACAATGATCATGCCGTCCAAGCGGCCCTCGGTCGCCGAGCGCGCGCGATTGTTCGCGGCCGGCGCGCCGGTGGTCGCGGCGTATTTCCTCGGCGACGTGCCGGTGTTCGTGCTCGGCGAGGAGGCACTGCTGTTCGTGCCGCGCGAGGGCGAGCCCGAGCGCGTCGCGGTGCATGGCGGCGGCATTCTCGCGGCGGCGAGCGACGGCGAGCGCATCCTCACCGGCGGCGACGACGGCACGGTGGTCGCGACCCGCGCCGACCGCAGCCATGAGGTCGTCGCGACCGACGCCAAGCGGCGCTGGATCGACCACGTCGCCCCCGGCCCCGACGGCATCGTCGGCTGGTCCGCCGGCAAGGAGGCGTTCGTCACCGCGCGCAGCGGCGAGCCACGCCATGTCGAGGTGCCGTCGACGGCGGGCGGGCTCGCCTTCGCACCAAAAGGCGTGCGGCTCGCCATCGCCCATTACAACGGCGTCACGCTGTGGTTTCCGAACGCCCAGGCGAAGCCGGAGCGGCTCGAATGGAAGGGCTCGCACATCGCCGCGAGCTTCAGCCCCGACGGCCGTTTTCTCGTGACCGCGATGCAGGAGCCGATGCTGCACGGCTGGCGCCTCGTCGACGGCAAGCACATGCGGATGTCCGGCTACACGGCGAAAGTGCGGTCGATGTCGTGGAGCGCCAACGGCAAGGCGCTCGCGACCTCAGGCTCGCGCGAGCTGATCGCTGTGGCCGTTCCAGGGCAAGGACGGGCCGATGGGCAGCGAGCCGGCGATGCTCGCGCCGCTCAACTGCCTCGTCACCACGGTCGCCTGCCATCCCCGCACCGACATCGTCGCGGTCGGCTACGAGGACGGCACCGTGCTCCTGGTGCGCACGCCCGACGGCGCCGAAATCCTCGCGCGCCGCCCCGACGGAAACCTGGTCTCCGCGCTCGCCTGGAACGCCGCCGGCACGCGGCTGGCGTTTGCGACGGAGGCGGGCGAAGCGGGGGTGGCGGAGTTGGGGGCGTAGGCTGAGCGCAAACCAGCGGGCCTTTCCGGCGCTCTCATTTATTGCGCGTCATCGCCGGGCTTGACCCGGCGACCCCGATCATAGGGCACGGCCGTGCCTTGGTAAGCGGGGTGGCCGGGACAAGCCCGGCCATGACTGCGTTATGGGACGTCACCCACCACGTATCTCACACCGGCACGATCTTGCAGAAGAACGGCATCGGGGCCGTCACGCCGCGTTGCCCGTAGCAGGCCTTCAAGGTTTCGACGAAGCGCGGATCGTACAGCGTGCCGACGAGGAACGTCTTGATCGAGTCGCAATGCGCGCAGTTGACCAGCAGCATCGGCTGCTTCGGGTCGAGCGCCAGCAGCGGGAAGGACGACAGGATTCCGCCCACCTCGAAGAACCACGGCAACGCCTCTTGCCAGGACGGCCACAGCACATCGAGCTTGCCGGGGCTGGGGAATAGGTTGAAGAACTGGATGACGTTGGGATCGCGCGAGACGGTCGCGTAGCGCATCATGTTGCGGAACGCGCCGACGGTATGTTCGGTCGTGGCGCCGGTGAGCGCGGTGAAGCCGGCGTCGCCTCCAGTTGAAGGTGCGCGCCGCCGCGGACGCGAGCTCCGGCGTTTTGAACTCGAGCCGCAACACCCAATTCGCCACCGCATTGCCGAGCGCGATCGCGGAGACCATCGCGGCGGCCTCCTTTGTGCTCGCGCGGCCCGCGGCCTCCTGCAGCAGGCTCTCGCAAATCGGCTGATCGAACGGCATTGCGCCCCCGAGCTCGTCGCGCCGGAGCTGGCGGCAGGCGATGATGTCGGTGAGGCCGATGTCCAGCCTTGGCGCGCAGGTGCGCAGCGAACTCGCGCACATTGGCGACGAAGCCGTCGGCATCGGTGGCCTTGAGCGTGATGATCACGAAGCCGGAGGCCACCGGCTCGGCCGTGATCGCCTCGGTGACGGTCGCCGCCTGCGGCTGCCAAAGGTTGGGGAACGGAAACTTGGTGAAATCAACGGTCATGATGGCGGTCTCCCTGCTCCGCCGCGGACCTTATGCACCAGCACGTTGCCGAATTGTTAGACCAGGGCCCGAGTTGTAGGTGTTCTCCGAGGGGCGGAGGAAGACACGATCCTCCCCGGCTTCGGGGAGGGTGGCCGAGCGATAGCGAGGTCGGGTGGGGTCCGCGGAGCGTCAGCGAGCAAGAGAGAGCCCCACCCTGCCCTCCCCGAAGACGGGGAGGGATAAGTGGCTTCTCCCCGCGGACGGCGCGGCTTATCCCACCAGCACGTTGCGGAATTGCCAGGGGTCGGACGTATCGATGTTCTCCGGGAAAAAGCCGGGGCGGCCGGTGAGCGGGGTCCAGTCGGTGTAGGTGCCGATCACCGGGCCGAGATAGGGGCGCTGCACCTCGAGGCAGCGGCGGAAGTCCATTTCGTCGGCTTCGACGATGCCGCGGTCGGGGTTCTCGAGCGCCCACACCATGCCGGCGAGCACGGCGGAGGTGACCTGCATACCGGTCGCGTTCTGGTAGGGCGCGAGCTTCCGCGTCTCCTCGACCGAGAGCTGGGA
Organism: uncultured Alphaproteobacteria bacterium; assembly: GCA_963793985.1. Taxonomy (GTDB): domain Bacteria; phylum Pseudomonadota; class Alphaproteobacteria; order Rhizobiales; family Xanthobacteraceae; genus JAJPKK01. The sequence continues at coordinate 27,515 of CAWCCG010000031.1, forward strand.
GCCGTACCAGTAGGCGTTCTTGGCGTGGCCGTAGAGCAGGACGCCGAGCTCGTCGATGCCGTCGACGATCTCGTGCTCGTCGAGAATGTGGTGCTCGTCCTGCATGGCGCCGGCGCGGCCGAACATCTCGTTGAGCGACAGCACCGCGTCGTTGCAGGGATGGTAGGCGTAGTGGCAGGTCGGCCGGTAGATCGCCTTACCGCCGCCATCCGAGCCGCCTTCCCGCACGGTGAAGTAGTCGGCGATCGAGATCGCCTCGTTGTGGGTGACGAGGAACCCGTACTGCGCGCGCGGCGTCGGCGTCCACGACCGCACCCGCGTGTTGGCGCCGGGCTGCAGCAGGAAGATCGCGGCGCCGCAGCCCGTCTTGTGGGTGCGCCCGTTGTCCGGCATCCATTTCTCGTGGGTGCCCCAGCCGAGCTCGGCCGGCTGCATGCCTTCCGACAGGAAGCCCTCGACCGACCAGGTGTTGACGAAGACGTCGGCCGGCTTCGGCTTGCGCGCGCGCTGGGTGTCGCGCTCGGCGATATGGATGCCCTTGACGCCGAGCGTCATGGCAAGCCGGCCCCATTCCTCGCGGGTCTTGGGCTCGGGCGACTTCACGTCGAGGTCGCGGGCGATGTCGAGGAGGGCCTGCTTGACGAACCACGACACCATGCCGGGATTGGCGCCGCAGCAGGAGACCGCGGTGATGCCGCTCGGATTGCGCCGCCGCGCCTCGAGCACAGTTTCCCGCAGCGCGTAGTTGGTGCGCGCCTCGGGGCCGAGCTTGGGATCGAAGTAGAAGCCCGGCCACGGCTCGACCACGGTGTCGATGTAGAACACGCCGATCTCGCGGCAGAGCTCCATGATCGCGACCGAGGAGGTGTCGACCGACAGGTTGACGCAAAAGCCGCGGCCGTTGCCGGCCTTGAGCAGCGGCACCAGGAGGTCGCGGTAGTTCTCCCGCGTCACCGCCTGGTTGATGAACTTGATGCCGCGCGCATCGAGAATCTCGCGATCGCCGTCGTACGGATCGATCACGACCATGCGGTCCTTGTCGTAGGAGAAGTGCCGCTCGATCAGCGGCAAGGTGCCCTTACCGATCGAGCCGAAGCCGATCATCACGATGGGACCGTCGATGGTGGCGTGCACGGGCCAATTGGTCATTCAGACAACTCCGATCGGGCGCGGCGGGGCGCCCCCACTCTGTTGGGGTCGTTCGGTATCATTCCCTTCCCGCACTGGGGGAGGGAATCTTACTGAATCGCCCGGCCAAGCCGGGCGATGTCAGCGACGTGTCGGCAAAATGACAGATGAGATCAAGCGGCGTGTGACAGTCTCGCCCTGCGGCGGCGAACCGGGGCGGCGTCGGTTCCATCGGCAACCCGTGGCGCGGACCGGCCGGTGGCGCGGACGAGCCCCTCGCCGAGCTCGGCGGCGAGCGGCTGATCGTGCAGGGCAAGGCCGAGCAGCCGGTGCGGCTCGTAGGGTCCGGGCAGCGAGAGGCTCCCGGTCGCGGCCGCCGAGAAGCCGAATTTCGCGTAATACGGCGCGTCCCCGACAAGGAGGATGATCCGGTGGCCGCGCCGGCGCGCCTCGGCGATGGCGCGCTTCATCAGCGCGGCACCGACGCCGCGGTTGCGGCAATCGGGGTCGACGGCGAGCGGGCCGAGCAGGAGCGCCGGCCGGTCGAAGCCGGTCGAGACGTGCCACAGCCGCACCGTGCCGACGACGCGCGTGTCGTCGGTCGCGACGAGCGACAGGCCCGCGGCGGGCAACCGGCCGACGCGCAGGCGCTCGCAGGTCTTGGCGAAACGGGCCTCGCCGAACGCGCGATCGAGCAGGGCCTCGCGCGCGGCGACGTCGGGGGGACGTTCATGGCGGATCGCAACCATGGGCGGTTCCAATCGTCAGATCGAAAAGTGGATGAGCGGCGAACAGGCGGTTCGAGGGCCGAGGTCAGGTCGGACGGGCGAGGCGCGGCGTGGGTGAAACGAACGCCGAGCCCTCCCGATCCGATCCCCCGAACCGATCTCCTGACCTAGATGTGATAGGCCTTCAGCGGCGCGAAGCCGTTGAACGCCACCGACGCATAGGTCGTGGTGTAGGCCCCGGTGCCCTCGATCAGCACCTTGTCGCCGATCTCGAGACTGACCGGCAGGTCGTAGGGCTGCTTCTCGTACAGCACGTCCATCGAATCGCAGGTCGGGCCTGCGAGCACGCAGGGGCCGGCCTCGCCGTCGCGCGGCGTGCGGATCGGATAGCGGATCGACTCGTCCATCGTCTCGGCGAGGCCGCCGAACTTGCCGATGTCGAGATAGACCCAGCGCAGCTTGTCGCTCTCGCTCTTCTTCGAGACGAGCACGACCTCGGCCTCGATGATCCCGGCATTGCCGACCATGCCGCGGCCCGGCTCGATGATGGTCTCCGGGATCGCGTTGCCGAAGTGCTTGCGCAGCGCCCGGAAGATCGAGCGGCCATAGCTCTCCACCGCCGGCACCTCCTTGAGGTACTTGGTCGGGAAGCCACCGCCCAGATTGACCATGGCGAGCGCGATGCCGCGGTCGGCGCAGGCGCGGAAGATCGCCGCCGCCGACTTGAGCGCAAGGTCCCAGGCCTGGGTGCGCCGCTGCTGCGAGCCGACATGGAACGACACGCCGTGCGGCTCGAGGCCGAGCCGGTGGGCGTGCTCGAGCACGTCGACCGCCATCGCGGTGTCGCAGCCGAACTTGCGCGACAGCGGCCATTCGGCGCCGGCGCAGTCGAACAGGAAGCGGCAGAACACCTTCGCGCCGGGAGCGGCGCGGGCGATCTTCTCGACCTCGGCCTTGCAGTCGACCGCAAACAGGCGAACGCCCAGCGCGAAGGCGCGGACGATGTCGCGCTCCTTCTTGATGGTGTTGCCATAGGAGATGCGGTCGGGCGTGGCGCCGGCTGCGAGCACCATCTCGATCTCGGCGACCGAGGCGGTGTCGAAGCACGAGCCGAGCCCGGCGAGCAGCGAAAGCACCTCCGGCGACGGGTTCGCCTTGACGGCGTAGAACACCCGGGTGTCCGGCAGGGCGTTGGCGAAGGCCTTGTAGTTGTCGCGCACGACCTCGAGGTCGACGACGAGGCACGGCCCGTCTTCGTTGCGGCGACGCAGGAACTCGTGGATGCGCTCCGTCATGGCGCTCTCCCCAATAGGCTACGGGGAGCGGCAAGCCGCTCCGATGTGACGGCCTCTCGAGGTCGCGGCGACGCGCGATGGGGACGCGCCGACGAGAGGGCTCAAGAGCCGTATGAACCGCCTTGGATTGGATTAGGGAGATCCCCGATCCGCACGCGCGGCAATGAGAAACAAGCCTCTTCGGTAGCCCGAGCCGGTCGGTGGAGAACCGGCAGAGACCAAAAAAGCCCGCTCCGTCGTTGCTTTAAGCCGCGTCCCTCGTGGAGAACGAGGTGCGCCGGTTTCGCCTCCGGCTGCCAATCAAGTGTTCGGAGCTCAAGCAATCCGGTGACCTTGCGGTCATCGCGATCTCGCTCCGGGCGGCTGTCCGGCCTCTTGTCCGGATGCCCACCGATTGACACACGGCCACAGGCACGTGCGAAATTGGGCAAATTGCAAATAAGTGATTTCAGAAAGCCGTGCAAGAGTTTTGCGCCCCTCGCACGCTTTATCGGATCAAAAAAATTCGAGAATTGTTCTCGCTGTCCCAACGCGGCAACACTGCACCGCGGCGCGGGCGAATTTGGCCGGCTACTCGGGCGCGGTGAACGGCTCGACGCGCATGCCGTTGCGCACGAAGGCGATCATCACCGCGACGCCGCCGACGAAGAAGATCACCTGGAAGACGTAGACGCCGATGTTGCCGAAGCCCATGAGGCTCGCGAGCGCCCAGCCGCCGGCGAAGGCGGCGCCGAACACCTCGGCACTGATCAGCACGGCGGCGCTGAGCACCGTGATGACGCTCTGCCACACGATGCGCCGGCCGGAGGAAGTCGTCTGCGACATGGCGTAACCCTTGTTTGGGGCGGCACCATCCCCGAAATGGACTGTCGGATCAAGGCGGAAACTGCGACAAAATCGCGGCGGACCAGGGCACGGCGCTCGGCCCGATTTCCGTCGAGCCAGCGATTTTTGAGGAACAACCCCATGCAAAGTAGAAATTCACGATGGACGATCGCATGACCTCATCCGCCCCCGCCGCCGCGCAGGCCGGCAATCCGCTGCTCCAAGCCTGGACCGGGCCCGCCGACACGCCGCCCTTTGCGGCGATAAGTCCCGCCCATTTCAAGCCGGCCTTCGAGACGGCGATGGCGGAGCAACTCGCGGAGATCGAGGCGATCGCCGGCGAGACAGCGGCACCGAGCTTCGCCAACACGATTGCGGCGCTGGAGCGCAGCGGGCGTGCACTGGCGAAGGTCTCCGCGGTGTTCCAATGCCTCGCCGGCGCCCACACCAACGCCGACATCCAGGCGCTGGAGCGCGAGATGTCGCCGCGGCTTGCCGCGCATCGCAACCGCATCCAGCTCAATCCGGGCCTCTACGCCCGCATCAAGGCGTTGTGGGATCGCCGCGGCGAGCTCGGCCTTTCGCCCGAGGAAGCGCGCGTGCTGGAACGCTACGAGCTCACCTTCCGCCGCGCCGGCGCCGGCCTCGATGTCGCGGACAAGGAGCGGGTCGCCGCGATCGGCGAGCGGCTGGCGTCGCTCGGCACCGCATTCAGCCAAAACGTGCTCGCCGACGAGCAGTCCTACGCCCTGGTGCTCGAAACCGAGGACGATCTCGCCGGGCTCTCGGCCGGGCAGATCACGGCGGCGAAGGAGGCGGCGCAGGAGCGCGGCCATGCCGGCAAATACGCGATCACGCTCGCCCGTTCGAGCGTCGAGCCGTTCCTCACCTCCTCGACCCGGCGGGATCTGCGGGAAAAGGCCTACCTCGCCTGGATCGCCCGTGGCGACGGCGGCGGCGCGACCGACAACAAGGCGATCATCGCCGAGACGGTGCAGCTCCGCGCCGAGCGCGCCCGACTGCTCGGCTATCCCAATTTTGCCCGCTACCGCCTCGACGATTCGATGGCGAAGACGCCCGAGGCGGTGCGGGCGCTGCTCGAGCGGGTGTGGACGCCGGCTCGCGCGCGTGCCGTGGCCGACCGCGACGCGCTCCAGGAGCTCGCCCAGGCCGAGGGCGGCAACTTTGCGCTCGCGCCGTGGGACTGGCGCTTTTATGCGGAAAAGCTGCGCAAGGCCCGCTTCGACGTCGATCAGGCCGAGATCGCCCCCTATCTTTCGCTCGACAACATGATCGCGGCGGCCTTCGACACCGCCGGCCGGCTGTTCGGCTTGTCGTTCCACGAGCGGCACGATGTCCCGGTATGGCATCCCGACGTGCGCGTCTGGGAGGTCCGCGGCCCCGGCGACCGCCATGTCGGCCTGTTCTTCGGCGACTATTTTGCCCGGTCCTCGAAGCGCGGCGGCGCCTGGATGACCACCCTGCGGGTCCAGGAGAAGCTGTCAGGCGATATCCGGCCGCTCGTCGTCAACGTGATGAACTTCGCCAAGGCGGGCGGCGGCGCGCCGACGCTGCTCTCGTTCGACGATGCCCGCACCCTGTTCCACGAGTTCGGCCACGGCCTGCACGGGCTGTTGTCCGACGTGACCTATCCGGTGATCGCCTGCACCCGCGTCGCCACCGATTTCGTCGAACTGCCGTCCCAGCTCTACGAGCACTGGCTGGAGGAGCCCGAGGTGCTGCGCCGCTTCGCCCGCCATTATGAGACCGGCGCGCCGATGCCGGAGGACCTCATCGCTCGCGCGCTCGCGGCGCGCCGCTTCAACCAGGGCTTCGCCACCGTCGAGTACCTCGCCTCGGCCCTGGTCGATCTCGAGTACCACCTCCTTGAGGGCGCCCAAGCGCTCGATCCTGCGGCATCCGGTCCTGCTGCGTTCGATCCTGCCGCCTTCGAGGCTGGCGTGCTCAAGAAGATCGGCATGCCGGGCGAGATCGCGATGCGCCACCGCTCGCCGCACTTCCAGCACGTCTTTTCCGGCGGCGGCTATGCCGCGGGCTACTACAGCTACATGTGGTCCGAGGTGCTCGACGCCGACGCCTTCGAGGCCTTCAAGGAGACCGGCGACGCGTTCGATCCGGCGACCGCGGCGCGGCTGCGCGACGACATCCTCGCCGCCGGCGGCTCCCGCGATCCGGCCGATGCCTACACGGCGTTCCGCGGCCGGTTGCCGTCGCCCGACGCGCTCCTGCGCAAGCGCGGCTTCGCGGAGGCGGCGGCGTAGGGTCAGCACTCCTGGCCTTGCCGACACTACGCACGCTCATCTCTCGTCGGCCGCGCGAAGAAGAGAGACGTAACCGCTCCGTCATCGATCACGGAATTTGTGCAGTGCGACAACCGTTCACGCCGGCGACACGCGACTTTTGTATCAGTTGCAAACGGCAGCTGTTTTAACGTCAATTCACACCCGCAGCGGTAGAATTCACCTTCGACGGGGACCGATGGGTTCTTCGTCGTCGAGTCCCGCCCGACCGAGGCAGGGCGGGGCTTCTCTCCAAACAAATGCGCGCCGCCAAAAGCGTGGCGTGCGAAACGCACCTCGGCAAGGGTGGAAAATGTCGACGATCCAAGGAACCTTCGCGCCGGTGGCCGAGCCCGGCCTGCTCGACCGCGAGCGCATCATTGCCAAAGCCGGATTCAATCGCTGGCTGGTGCCGCCGGCGGCGCTGTGCATTCATCTGTGCATCGGCATGGCCTACGGCTTCAGCGTGTTCTGGCTGCCGCTGTCGCGCGCCATCGGCATCACCAAGTCGGATGCCTGCCCCGACCAGTCGATCTTCGCCGCGCTCGTCACCACGAGCTGCGACTGGAAGATCAGCGAACTCGGCTGGATGTACACCCTGTTCTTCGTCGTGCTCGGCGGGTCGGCGGCGCTCTGGGGCGGCTGGCTCGAGCGCGCCGGCCCGCGCAAGGCGGGCGTGGTCGCGGCGCTGTGCTGGTGCGGCGGCCTCGTGCTTGGCGCCATCGGCGTCTACACCCACCAGCTCTGGATCCTGTGGCTCGGCAGCGGCGTGATCGGCGGCATCGGGCTCGGCCTCGGCTACATCTCGCCGGTGTCGACGCTGGTGAAGTGGTTTCCCGATCGCCGCGGCATGGCGACCGGCATGGCGATCATGGGCTTCGGCGGTGGCGCAATGATCGGCGCTCCGCTCGCCAACCTGTTGATGAACTACTTCCGCACCCCGACCTCGGTCGGCGTGTGGGAGACCTTCCTCACCATGGCTGCGATCTACTTCGCCTTCATGATGATCGGTGCGTTCGGCTATCGGCTGCCGCCGGCGGGCTGGCGCCCTACCGGGTGGACCCCGCCGGCCGGCAAGTCGATGATCACGCAGCGCAGCGTGGCCCTCAAAGACGCCCACAAGACCAAGCAGTTCTGGCTGATCTGGGCGGTGCTGATGCTCAACGTGTCCGCCGGCATCGGCGTCATCGGCATGGCCTCGCCGATGCTGCAGGAGATTTTCGGCGGCGCGCTGATCGGGCATCCCGACGTCAAGTTCGGCGCGTTGAGCCAGGAGCAGCGGGTGCTGGTCGCGGCGATCGCCGCGGGCTTCACCGGCCTGTTGTCGCTGTTCAACATCGGCGGCCGGTTCTTCTGGGCCTCGCTGTCGGACTATATCGGGCGCAAGAACACCTACTACACGTTCTTCCTGCTCGGCATCGTGCTCTACGCCACCGCGCCGTGGTTTGCCCAGATCGGCAGCAAGGCGCTGTTCGTGCTCGCCTTCGGCGTGATCCTGTCGATGTATGGCGGCGGCTTCGCCACCGTCCCCGCCTATCTCGCCGACATCTTCGGCACCCAGTTCGTCGGCGCCATCCACGGGCGGCTGCTCACGGCGTGGTCGACCGCGGGCATCATCGGGCCGGTGGTCGTCAACTACATCCGCGAGTTCGAGATCTCGGCGGGTGTGCCGCGCGACCACGTTTACGACGTTACGATGTACGTGCTCGCCGGCATGCTGGTGATCGGCTTCTTCTGCAACATGATGATCAAGCCGCTCTCGGACCGCTGGTTCATGAAGCCGGAGGAGGTGGCGGCACTGCAGGCAAAGAGTGCCGGCGGCGGCGCCGAAGGCGATTACGGCATCGGCCGGGGCGGGCTCGACGGCAAGGCGCTGGCCTTCTGGTGCTTCGTCGGCATCCCCATCGCCTGGGGCGTCTGGATCACGCTCAAGAACGCGATCATCATCTTCCAGTAGGTCGGCGATCGCGCACGGCGCTCCTGGTCAGGGAGCCTCGCTGCGAGTCTGAGCATCTGAAGAGATACATCGGCGGCTCAGACTCGTGAAACCGCCCCCTCACCCCGACCCTCTCCCCGGCGGGGAGAGGGAGAAGGATTCGCAGCTACACCCGCGCCTTCTCGTACGGATAGATCACGTTGCCGGACTTGAGCTCGGCGGGGGCGAGGATCACCTGGGCCGAGATATTGCGGAACTGGTCGAGGTCGTTGCCCTTGATGCCCTGGAACTGGGTCTGGATGGTGCGTCCGACCGCGAGCTCGCCCTTGTCGTCGAACTTGATGTCGCCGACCACTGTCTTGAAGGTGTTGGCGTGCAGGAAGGCGGCGAGCTTGCCGTCGTCGATGCTCTTCGTGCCTTCGATCGCCTGCTGCAGCACCTGCAGGTCGGCAAACCCCCACGGCGCCATGTAATAGCCGAGCAGGTCGACGCCCTCCTTCGCCGAGCGTTCCTGGTAGGTCTTGATGAGCTCCATCACGCCGGGGAACTGCATGGTCGGCGCCGGCACCCAGAAATCGAAATTGACGATGCCGTTGAGCAGCGGACCGAGCTGGGTCTTGATCGCGGTCGCCTGGGTGCCGACCATGCCGCCGCCGATCATCTTCGGCTTGTAGCCGATCTCGTTGACGGCGCGGATGATGCCGACCGTCTCCAGCGGATAGGAGCAGACCACCGCGAGGTCGGCATTGCTCGCCTGCATCGCGCGCACGATCGGTCCGTAGTCGGTGGTGTTGGGCGGGAAGCTGCGGTCGTGGACGATTTTGAGCCCGGCCGCCTTCGCGTTCTCGCGCGCGCCGTCGGAGGCGTTGCGCGAGAACTCGGCGTCGGTCGCGACGATCGCCACCGTCTGCGGCTTCGGCGTCTGCGCCATGGCGATCTCGAAGAAGCCGCGGGTGGTCGCGGCCTTCGGGTTCGGGCCGGCGGGGTGCATCGCGAAATAGCGCGGGTAGCCGAACTCGGCGTTGATCGCGAGGCCGATCAGGCCGATGAACACCTTGTTGCGCGCGATCGCGATCGGCAGCGCCGGCGCGATCATGTTGGTGGCATAGCCGCCGATGATGAGGTCGACCTTGTCGACGTCGAGCAGCTTGGTGTAGAGCGCCGGCACGTTCGAGGGATTGCTCTGGTCGTCGTAGTAGACGAGCTTGACCGGCCGCCCGAGCAGTCCGCCCTTGGCGTTGACGGTCTCCTCCCAGATCTGCATCGCGAGCAGCGCCGATTTGCCGTTGGGCGCGAGCGGCCCGGTCAAGGCCATGCCGAGGCCGATGCGGATCGGATTGGCAGATTGTGCGGCCGCAATGCCGGTGGCGGCGGTCGCAACGGCTCCGCCGCAGAGCGCGGCGAGTTCACGGCGGCTCACTCGATGGATCATGGCGTTCCCTCCATGCGTCGGCTCTTACGCGCCGTCCGATCAGGCGGCAATCATTCCGGCTGCGGCGGTTCCGCGCAAGCCCTCGCGCGGGGGCCGTGGCCCACTGTAAAAGAGCTGGAGCGCTGCGCTTGCCGCCGAGTTGAGAAGCCGCGGCTCACGCGGTGCCGCGACGCGCCGGCGCCACAATCTCACTTGTCGGCGTCACAATCTCGTCGGCATTTGGCGTTCACAATGCGAATCGCAGCGTCGCACTGGTGTTTTTTGCTTAAGCCAGTTTCTGCGATGCGGCGGCCGGTCTCTACGGCCCGGAACCAAAGGACGAGCTTCCCGTTTGATTCGTGGGACGTCCGCACGCCTGTAATCCTCAAGGGAAACCTGATGAACGAAAGCAATGCCGATCCGGCCTTTGAAGTGCGCCGGTTGAAGTCAGCACCAGGATGGTACGTGCGCGTCGCCTGGGCTCACGGCAAGCGTGACCACATTCCCGGCTTCATTTCTGAGCAGGAAGCGCGGCGATGGATCGAAACCAAGGCGCGCGGCTGGGTCTCGGAGCAGACCCGCGTCTCCTTCAAGGAGATCGCTGCGTAACGCGCTCAAGCGCGCTCCGAAATGGTGCGCGCCCCCGTCGCCGGGCTTGGCCCGGCGATCCCGACAGCGTGGCGGTGCCAGGCGATGTTCATGGCCGCAACAGCGGCGGCGACGATTCCTCAGAATTCGCTCGAACGAAGACCGCTCAAAGCGAACGTAATGAATTCAGAAGTGAGTCACGTCGCACGCTGAAGTGCGCGAACGATCCTGGACAAGCGAGCACGCGCTTCAGCGCAGGCTCGCGGCGCCGGCGCTCGTGGCGGCTGCATCAGGTGCCTTGGCCACCGCGCGGCAAGCCGGCGGCAAGCTCGACATCGGCTTTCCCGGTCGCGGAATATCCAGCGCCGACGGCGGGGGATTGAGGAAAGCCTCGGTGAACCATGAACTGAGCTCGGCGCCGCAGCCGTCGCCGCCGGTCGCCGGCGGCTGCGGCTTGCAGGTCGGGCTGTCCGCCGGACAGCGGATGCGGACATGGAAGTGGTAGTCGTGCCCCCACCACGGCCGGACCTTTTCGAGCCAGGCGCGGTCGGAACCGGCGCCGCGGCACAGCGCCACCTTGATCGCCGGGTTGACGAAGATGCGCTCCACCTCCGGGTCGGAGGCGGCCGCTTTGATCACGTTGAAATGGCCTGACGTCCACAGTTTCGGATCGACGTCGCGCCGGCTGTCGGCAACCACCATCGTCGCCGATGTCTCTTCACGCTCGGCGCGGCTGAACTCCCGCGGCGGCATCGGCGACAGCCAGATGTCGGCATCGAGGCCGACCTGGTGGCTCGCATGGCCGCCCATCATCGGGCCGCCGCGCGGTTGCGACATGTCGCCGACCAGGAGGCCAGGCCAAGTGCCGGTCTTCGCGGCCCGCTTGCTGAGCCGTTCCAGGAAATCGACGAGGTGGGGATGACCCCAGTTGCGGTTGCGCGAGAGCCGCATCACCTGCCAAGTCGGGCCGTTGATCGGCAGCGCCGTCGCGCCGGTGATGCAGCCGTTGGAGTAAAAGCCGATCACATGGGCCGGCCCTGAGCTCGGCAGCACCTTGCGGCCGAAGACTTCCTTGGCCGGCGTCTTGGGATCGTCGGGATGGGCGAGCGGCGGCAGCGGCTGCGGGTTGAGCGTGCCGAGGTCCTGCGCGAGCGCCGCGGTTGCCAAAGGGGTCGCCAACGTGGTCGCCACCAGGGCGGTGATTGCCAAGCTCAAAAAGGTTATGCGCATCGAATCGACCACCCCATCGCAGCCGTGTGTTTGGGGCGAAACAACCAAGAGTTCGCGGCGGAATTTTGCCGGGCCTAGGCGCGGCGCAGGCCTGGGCGGTTCCTTCCGGTGATCCCCGCAGCCGGGCGATGCGCTAGGCTGCGCCCATCTCGAACCGATGGAGGTAGCCGATGCCGATGCTCCCAACCCTCGCCCCAACCTGCGTTTTCGCCGCGGCCTGCACGCTGCTGGCGGCGCTGGCGAGCCCCGTGTTGGCCGCCGAATACATGGAAAAGACCGAGCGCCAGATGGCCCGCGCCTTTTCCCCCGGCGTCATCACCGAGGGTGGACGGACCGTATGGCTCTCCGGCCAGACCGCGTTGCAGGACGACCAGGGCCACAGCATCGCCGGCAACTTCGAAGCCCAGGCGCGGCAGATCTTTCACCTCATCGACCAGACCTTGAACAAGGCCGGCGGCAGCGTCGCCAACCTCGTCACCATGACGGTCTTCATCAACGACCCCAGGAACGGCGACCGGCTGACCGAAATCCGCAAGGAGATCTTCAAGGACGGCAACTACCCCGGTAGCGCGCTGATCACCGTGTCGAACTTCGCCGTGCCGGGCATGCTGATCGAAGTCCAGGGCGTCGCGGTGATCGGCGACCGCTGCTCGAAGGAGAACTCGTGCCTGCCGCAATGGCCGGCGCGGTGACCCATGCGCCCGACCGCGACTCGAGGAGAATGTCGGTGACGATTGCCACGACCCTGCAGCGCCTGCGCCGTTCGTTCGCCGATTCCGCCGGCACCATCGTGTTCGGCATGGAGGACGGCACGGTTTCGATCTTCGGGCTGATCTTCGGCGTCGCGGCGACCACCTCCGACACCAAGACCGTGCTGATCGCCGGCGCGTCAGGCGCCGTCGCCGCAGCGGTGTCGATGATGGCCGGCGCCTATCTCGACGTCGAGACGACGCGGGACGAGATCGATGCGAGGCACGCGAATTTGCAGGCCGAACTGACGATGAGCCCGGACAAGCTCGCCGCATCGCTCGCGGGCCGGCTCGCGAAAGCCGGCCTCAGCGCAGAGCAATCGACCGCGCTCACCGCCGCGGTGGGGCACGACCGCGGCGCACTCGGCGGCCTGCTGCTCGCGCTGCAGGGCACGCCGCAGGCGCCGCTCGATCCCCGGGAGCAGGCGCTGTGGATGCTGCTCGCCGATTTCCTCGCCGCGGCGGTGCCCATCCTGCCGTTCGTGTTGCTGCCGATCCGCGAGGCACGGATCGTCTCGGCGATCGTTACCCTCGCGCTGCTGATCGGCCTCGGCATCGGCCGCGCCCGCATCGCCAAGCGCAACCCGGTCCGCACCGTGCTGGAGACGGTGTCGATCGGCCTCGCAGCGGCGATGGCAGGCGTCGCCATCGGCGTCCTCATCGACCGCGCGTTCAATGGGTGATGCGCTTCTCCGAGGCGGCGAGCAAAGCGTGCGAAGTGCGCGCTCCGCAAACTCACGCCGGCAGGCGCAGCACCGTTCCGACTCCGGCATGTTCGAATTTCGCACCGAAGATGCGGCCCATCTCCACGAAGGCGAACTGGCCGGTGCAGTGACCGGCTGCCATTCGCTCGATCTGCCACTTGTCGCGCAGCCGCGTCACCAGCGCCGTCGCTTCGTCGTCGGAAAGGTCGACGAGATGAAAGCCACCGAACACGGAATGGATTCGCGGCTCGATCTTGGTCGCCGCTTCCAATATCAGCTCGATGCCCGGGTGCGAGCAGCCGACGACAACGACGCCGCCCTGCGAGGTTTTCATCAGCATGGAAATCTCGTTCATCTCCCTCGTCCCCGCTCGTTCCGATCGGGTGGAGAAGAGAAAAACGCCCGGCAGCACCTCTTTCGGTTCGCCGATCTGCATGAAGTGCGCACCGAGCCAGGGCGCCCCGGGCTTCATGTTCGACGGCGGATTGCCGCCGAAGTAGCGAAGGTCTTCCGGCACCGAGGCGACGTTGCGCTTGATCAGATTCATCAGCGGACCGGGGATCGGCGAATTGAACCCACCGCCCTCGAACGGCGTGTAGATCGTCACATCGGGATTCTCGGCCAGCACGTGGTTGAGCCCGGCCGTATGGTCGTTGTGCCGGTGGCTGAGTACGACGAAGTCGAGCTTCTTCAGGTCGACGCCGAGCGCGGACGCATTGGCTGCGAAATCGGCATCGTTGCCGCCGGTATCGAAGAGGATGCGCCGTCCGCCGTGCTCGATGAACAGCGAATAACCCCACCCCCGTTTGAGATCGGAGGGCTTGCCGAAGGCATCGAAGAGGACCGTCGCCTGATTGGCGCCTTCGGCCGCCACTGCGCCCCAAGGCAAAATCGCGCTGGCCGTCACAGCGACGGAGCTCGCAAGCAAATGGCGACGTGTCATCATGGCTGATCTCCCTCTCGAAATTCGGCTCGCGCCGCGATCAAGATGCAACCGGCGCCTACATTGAACGAACCTAAGCCACGCCCGCCCGCAGCAGATCGTGCATGTGCACGACACCGACGGCGCGGCGGGCTTCGACCACGAACAAGACCGTGCGCTTCTTCGAATTGAGCATCTCCAGCGCTTCGCTGGCGAGCTGGTCGGGGCGCACCGTCGTCGGGGCCTTGGTCATGACGTCTTCGACCTTGGCCTCGAGCAGATCGGGGCGCATGTGACGGCGCAGGTCGCCGTCGGTGATGATGCCGACGAGGTCGCCCGAAGCGCCGGTGATGCCGACGCAACCGAAGCCCTTGGCCGACATTTCGACCAGCGCGTCGGACATCTGCGTGCCGACCGGCTTGAGCGGCATCTCCGCGCCTCCATGCATGAGGTCGCGCACGAAGGTGAGCGCCGCACCGAGCCGGCCGCCGGGATGGAGGTTGCGGAAGTCGATCGCGGTGAAGCCACGGCTTTCCAGAAGCGCGATCGCGAGCGCATCGCCGAGCGCGAGCTGCATCAGCGATGAGGTGGTGGGCGCAAGGTTGTGCGGACAGGCCTCGCGCGCCTGCGGCAGCACCAGGGTGACGTCGGCCGCCTTGCCGAGCGTGCTCGCGGCGTCGGCGGTGACGGCGACGAGGCCGATGCGGAAGCGGCGGGAATAGTCGATCAGGTTCTTGAGCTCGGCGGTCTCGCCGGACCATGAGAGCGCGACGATCACGTCGTCGGCGGTGATCATGCCGAGGTCGCCGTGGCTCGCCTCGGCGGGGTGCACGAAGAAGGCGGGCGTTCCGGTCGAGGAGAGCGTCGCCGCGATCTTGTTGCCGACGTGGCCGGACTTGCCCATGCCGGTGACGATGACCCGGCCGCGGGCGGCCTTGATCAGGGCGGCGGCCGCGACGAAGGCTGAGCCGAGGCCATCTCGCATCGCCGCGCCGAGCGCGGTGAGCCCGCCCGCCTCCGCTTCCAGCGTGCGCAGGCCGCAGGCGATCAGGGCCTCGTCGTCCGCGCTCATCGGATTTTCATCGCTGCGCAGGTCCGCCTTTGCCATCCGTGTCCTTGACTTAGTGAGGAGCCCTACGCTGTTACCTCGTCAGATGCGCGCGGGGCACGACGTCGCGGCCCCTTTCCCGCGGGTCGAGGGCACGCTCTGGCCGGACGCGAGCCTGCCTTAGCACGCCTTTCCGCGCCCCGCGACGCCCTCCACCGGCAAGGCGTGAACGGGCTGTTAACCATATTCATTTTAAGTCTCTTAACCAAGCCGCCGCCCTGGGGCGGCGGGTGTTTTGGGATTTTCATCGGTGCTGCGTCCTCGCGTCATTTGCCTCGCTGCGACGCTGGCGGCCAGCGCGACGCTGCTTGCGTCGTTGCCGGCCCGAGGACAACCCGTGCTGTTTCCAGGCGAGCTGCGCCCCTCCGTCACCGGGCAGGATCCCGCCGATTTTTCGCATACGCCCGACCCGACCGCGGGCCCGACCCCCAGCTTCGGCAATACCACGCCGCTGCCGGTCCCCGAGTCAGGCGCCGGCCGCGCCGGGTTCGTATCGGTCGGCAATCGCAAGGTGAAGGTGAAGCTCAAGCCGGGCCAGCCGCCGCCACCCCCGACGCCGGACCGGGGGACGCTGATCGCGACCCCGGCCCAGCTCGGGACCGCGGCGCTGCGACCCAAGACCCGGCTCCTCCGCAGGGGTTTCGTGCTCGAGCCGGGGCGGGCGGTGGAGCTACAGCGGCCGATCCCGCTGCCGCCCGATTTCGTCATCGTGCCGCCGATCACGCCGCTGCGCCAAGCCCGCCTCGATGCGACCCCGTTCGCCCCGGTCGGCGTCCACGCCGGGACTTACTACCTCTACCCGGCGATCGAATTCACCGGCGGATGGGATTCGAACCCCCAGCACGCCACCATCGCCAAGTCCGCACCGGAATACATACTCGCTCCGGAGCTCCTTGCACTCTCGGACTGGGAGCGCCATGCGCTGAACTTCAACATCAAGGGCTCGTACCTCGGCTACGGCTCGACGTTCTTCCCGAACTCGCCGGTCTGGCTCAACCGGCCGAGCCTCGATGCGCGAGCCAACGGCCGGATCGATATCGACAGCCACGACCGCATCGACGCCGAAGGCCGCTTCATCATTTCGACCGACAATCCGGGAAGCCCGAACATCCAGGCGGGCAACGAATACCTTCCGGTCGTGCTCAATGGCGGGGCGACGCTCGGCTATACGCACCTGTTCGATCGCTTCGAGGTTACGGCGAAGGGACAGTTCGATCGCTTCACCTGGCAGAAATCGTTCCTGACCGACGGCACCTATTCGAGCAACGGCGACCGCAATTACGACCAGATCGGCGGCTCGCTGCGCGGCAGCTACGAGGTGCTGCCCGGCGTCAAACCGTACGTCGACGTCTATTCCGACGAACGCGTCCACGACATCACCCTCGACACCACCAACGCGATGCGCGATTCCGACGGCCAGATTTACAAGGTCGGCACCACGTTCGTGTTCTCGCCCAAGCTCACCGGCGAAATCTCGGTCGGCCGCACCCAGCGCAGCTACCGCGATCCGCACTTGCAGAATGTCAACGGCCCGCTGGTCGACGGCTCGGTGCTGTTCCTGCCGAACCCGCTGACCGCGATCAAGTTCAACGCGGTGACCACCACCGGCGAGCTCGTCGTGGTCGGTGCCTCCGGCGTGCTGCACCGCGACTATACACTCGAGGTCGATCACGATTTCCGCCGCTGGCTCACCGGAATCATGAAGCTCGGCTACGGCATCGACTACTACATCGGGATGAACCGCGTCGATAACCGCTACTTCGTCAGCACCGCGCTCACCTACAAGTTCACCCGCGACATCTGGCTGCGCGCCGAATTCCGTCACGACTGGCTGAGCTCGAACCAATATCTCACCGACTACCAGTCGAACCTGTTCCTGCTGTCGCTGCGCCTGCAGCGGTGAGCGGAACGTGGTGGGCACACGCGTCATTCCGGGGCGCGCGCACGCGGAACCCGGAATCCATTCTTCGTGTCACGTGTGCCGGCTGGATTCCGGGTTCACCGCTGCGCGGTGCCCCGGAATGACGAGCTTACTCGCCCAACAGCGCCTTCAGCTCCGCGCGGAAGGCCGGGGCGATGTCCTCGCGGGCGAGCGCATAGGCGACGTTGGCGGCGAGGAAGCCGACCTTGCTGCCGCAGTCGAAGCTGCGGCCCTGGAACTTCAGCCCGTAGAACGGCTGCTTCTCGGCGAGCCGGATCATCGCGTCGGTGAGCTGGATCTCGCCGCCGGCGCCGCGGGTCTGGTCGGCGAGGATGTCGAAGATCTCGGGCTGCAGGATGTAGCGGCCGGTGATGATGAGGTTCGACGGTGCCTCCGCGCGCGGCGGCTTCTCCACCATGCGGGTGATCGCGAAGGCCCCGCCGCGAGCTTCGCCGACCCCGACGACGCCGTACATGTGGACGCGGTCCATCGGCACTTCCTCGACCGCGATGACGTTCGACTTCGCCGGCAGATGCGCGTGAGCGTCGATCATCTGGGCGAGGCAGCCGCGCTCGGCCTGCACCAGCACGTCGGGCAGCAGCAGGGCGAACGGCTCGTCGCCGACGAGCTCGCGCGCGCACCACACCGCATGCCCGAGGCCGAGCGGCAATTGCTGGCGGGTGAAGCTCGTCTGCCCGGCGCCCGGCAGATCGCGCGAGAGGAGTTCCAGGTCGGCCTTGCGCTTGCGTTCGGTCAGCGTCAGCTCGAGCTCGAACTGGCGGTCGAAGTGATCCTCGATCACCGCCTTGTTGCGCCCGGTGACGAAGATGAAATGCTCGATGCCGGCCTGGCGCGCCTCGTCGACCACGTGCTGGATCAGCGGGCGGTCGACCACCGGAAGCATCTCCTTGGGCATCGCCTTGGTGGCCGGGAGGAACCGCGTGCCGAGACCGGCGACGGGAAGGATCGCTTTGCGAATGGGCTTCATGTGGCCGAGGACTTCCGAGTTTTTGTTCACTGGGCAGGCGAGGTAGCGCAGGAGGGCGGTAAAAAACCGGAATAATCATGACAATTGAGGGGTGTCCAGGCGGAAATGCCGCATTTCCGCCCCGCTCGCACACCCAATGTTAAGGTTCCCGAAATCAGAAGTCCCGTGCCAACAACTGTCGCGATCGAAGCGTCGCGGCTCGGGGGAGAAGCCGGATGACACGTGCGAAATGGCTGCTCGCAGTCTGCGCTCTGGGCGCATTTGTCGGCGCGCCGCAGGGTGCGCACGCCCAGTTGCAACTCCCGTTCTCGCTGCCGTGGTCGACCGGGACGGTTTCGCCGCCGCAGGCGGCCCCTCCCCCCGGTTCATCGGAGTGGAGCGGCCAGCCCGGAAGCTCCGGGCACGCGCTGATGACCGTCGAAGCGATCCGCGCGGCGGCACAGAATTTCCCCAACTGCATCGAGAGCCTGTGGCCGGACGCGCAAAAGCGCGGCGTCACCCGCGAGACCTTCGACACCTATACGCGCGGGCTCACGCCTGATCTGCGGATCATGGATTTGATGGACGCCCAGCCGGAATTCACCAAGGCGTTCTGGGACTATCTCGATCTTCTCGTCAGCGACGCCCGGATCAAGCGGGGCCGCGAAATCCTCGCCCAGCACCGCCCCATCTTCGATGCGATGGAGAAGGCCTACGGGGTCGATCGCAATATCGTCACCGCGATCTGGGGCGTCGAATCGAACTTCGGCACCTCGGGCGGCGAACGGTCGGTGGTGCGCTCGACCGCGACGCTATCCTGCGTCGGCCGCCGCCAAGCCTATTTCCGCGACGAGTTCCTGGCCGCGCTCGAGATTCTCAACCGCGGCGACATCGATCCCGACAAGCTCAAGGGGTCCTGGGCCGGCGCCTTCGGCCCGACCCAGTTCATGCCGACGTCGTTCAAGCGCTTCGCGATCGACTTCGACGGCGACGGCCGCCGCGACGTCGTCGAACTCGGTGCCGGACCTCGTCGGCTCGACTGCCAACAATCTCAAGCTCGACGGCTGGGCGACCGGCCAGACCTGGGGCTACGAGGTCACGTTGCCGCAAGGCTTCGACTACCTCCTCGCCGACGGCGCCAAGGCGATGCCGGTCAAGGACTGGGAAAAGCTCGGCGTGTCGCGGATCAACGGCAAGGGCTTCCCGCGCCCGGCCGATCGCGCGACCCTGTTCCTGCCGGCCGGCGTAACCGGGCCGGCCTTCCTGATGCTCAACAATTTCCGGGTGCTGATGAAGTACAACCCGGCCGAGGCCTATGCGCTCGCGATCGGCCACCTCGCCGACCGGCTGCGCGGCGAGCCGGCCTTCGTCACCGCCTGGCCGCGCCAGGAGCGCGTGCTCACGAGCGCCGAGCGCTTCGAGATGCAGCAGCATCTGGTGCGATTGGGATTCGACATCGGCAGCGAGCCGAACGGCCGCATCAACGCCAAATCCCGCAGCGCAATCAGGAACTTCCAGAACTCTCAGGGGCTCGTCCCCGACGGCTTCGCCACCGCCGGCATGCTGGACCTGCTCCGCCAGCGTTGATTTTGCTGGCGTTTTTCGAACGCGGCACCCCGGCTCCCGGAGGTGCGGTGAAGCCGGCAACCATTTGGGGACGATAGGTAAAGGATCGGCCTCGCGGGCACTTCCCGGTACCTTCAATCCGACACCATGTTCATGTTAAGTTTGCGTGACTTGCCGCCCGGCGCGTCGCCTCGGCGGAGCATGAGCAGGATCGGCAATGGCCCGTGGTCTAGCGCGTACGGCTGATGGCAGCCGCTCTCCTCGTCGCGGCGGAGCTCGCGGCCGTGTCTGCCGTGCTGGTGGTCGCGCCGGTGCCTGCCGAGGCCCAGTTCCTGTTCGGTGACCGCTTCCCGTTCTTCGGCGGCTTCGGACGCGCAACAACAACCGGCGCGGCGGCGGCGGCTGGTTCGGCGCGCGCCAGCAGCAGCAGGACAATTCGCAATACGTCGACTATTCCCGGGCGCCGGCGTCGACGCCGCGCAAGCCCGATGCGCCGCCGGTGCAGACGCCGATCCTGGTGCTCGGCGACGCGATGGCGGACTGGCTCGGCTATGGCCTCGAGCAGGCGTTCGCCGACACTCCGGAAATCGGTGTCCTGCGCCGGCACCGCACGCTGTCGGGCCTGATCCGCGCCGACGTGCGCAGCGACCCGCGCGGCGACTATCCCGACTGGCCGCAGGCGGCGCGGGAGATGATCGCGTCGCAGAAGCCGAAATTCGTGGTGATGATGATCGGCCTCAACGACCGCCGCTCGATCCGGGAGACAGTGCTGGCGGCACGCGCCGAAGCCCGCCCAGCCCACCAATCCCGACGCCGATCCGGCCTCTCGGGAGCTTGACGAGCCCGTTGCCAAGGCGGCGCCCGAGGCGGCTGCCGCACCGGATGCGACGACACCCGGCGCCACGACCACACGGACCTACGAGTTCCGCTCCGACGCCTGGAGCGAGGCCTATATCAAGCGCATCGACGACACCATCGCCGCGCTCAAGACCTCCGGCGTTCCGATCTTCTGGGTCGGCCTGCCCCCGGTGCGCACCGGCCGCAACGCCGGCGACATCCCGTTCCTCAACGAGCTCTACCGCAGCCGCGCCGACAAGGCGGGCATCGTCTACGTCGACGTCTGGGACGGCTTCGTCGACGAGGACGGCCGCTTCGCCCAGTCCGGCCCCGACTTCGAGGGCCAGACACGGCGGTTGCGCTCCGGCGACGGCGTGTACTTCACCCAGCCCGGCGCGCGCAAGCTGGCGCATTTCGTCGAGAAGGAAATCGATCGCTGGCTGACCGCGCGGCCTGTCGCGGTCGCCGTGCCCGCCGACGAGCCGAAGGCCGCGGCGCCCGGCACCGGCGACATCGGCCCGGCCGCGGCGCCCGGCAAGGCCAGCACGTCCAAGGCGCGGCCGCTCGCCGGTCCCTCGCTGCCCGCTGATCTCCGAGCCGGCGGAGGATTCCGCCGAACTCCTCGGTGGCCCGAGCAAGACGCGCCCGTCAGGTCGCATCCGGGCCGTCTAGTCCATCGGCTCCGTCGGTCGTGGCCGATGCGGTGGCCGCGAAGGTCCTCGTCAAAGGCGAGGCGATGGCGTCTCCGGCCGGGCGCGCCGACGATTTCTCCTGGCCGCGCCGCAACGTCGCCCCGGTCGGCGCCGACCCCGTCGTCGCCACCACCGAATTGCCGATGACGCCGATGGTCGCCGATCGCACGACCGCGCCGGCCAAACCGGCCGAAGACCCGGCCGCGGCACAGGCTGCAGCCGCAAAGCAGCAGCCCGCCCAGCAGCAGGCCGCCCAGCAGCAGCGGGTGCGCTCTGCGACCTATCAGACGCAGTACCGGCCGAGTTTCTTCGGCGGCGGCGGCGGACGCGGCAACTTCTTCCCGTTCCTGTTCGGCGGCGGACGCTGACGTGTACTCGCGCGTATACGCCGCGGATCTGGCGCGCAAGCGTTTCAAATCCAGGGCTGCGATGCCCGCGTTGGCGACCCGTTGCTTTGACGCGTTCGACCCGGACTTCGCTAGCAATCCGGGCTAGAAGTTCGACCGGCTCTGGGTGATCACGGTTCACCGCGGCAGGTCGCTCGATCCCATCAGGAACTCATCGACCGCGCGCGCGGCCTGGCGGCCTTCGCGGATCGCCCACACGACGAGCGACTGGCCGCGGCGCATGTCGCCCGCGGCGAACACCTTGTCGATCGAGGTGCGGTAGTTCTCGGTGTCGGCCTTGACGTTGCCGCGGTGGTCGAGCGCGACCCCGAGCGACTTGATCATGCCTTCGTGCACGGGATGCACGAAGCCCATGGCGAGCAGCACGAGGTCGGCCGGGAGATCGAACTCGGTGCCTTCGATCGGCTTGAAACGGGCTATCGCAGCGCACGCAGCGCAGCTTCTTCACCGCGCCGTTCTCGCCGACGAACTCCTGGGTGAGCACCGCGAAGTCCCGCGCGACGCCTTCTTCGTGGCTCGACGAGGTGCGCAGCTTGAGCGGCCAGTCCGGCCAGGTCAGCGCCTTGTTCTCCATGTCGGGAGGCCGCTGCATGATCTCGAAATTGGTGACCGACAGCGCACCCTGGCGGATCGAGGTGCCGATGCAGTCGGAGCCGGTGTCGCCGCCGCCGATCACCACGACATGCTTGCCGGTGGCGAGGATCGGGGCTGAGCCGTCCTGCTTCTCGCCGGAGACGCGGCGGTTCTGCTGCGGCAGGAACTCCATGGCGAAGTGGACGCCGTCGAAGCCGCGCCCGTGGATCGGCAGGTCGCGTCCCTTCTCGGCACCGCCCGCGAGCACGACGGCGTCGTGGCGCGCGATCAGGTCTTCCACCGGCCGGTCGACGCCGATGTGGATGCCGCAATGGAAGCTCACGCCTTCCGCCTCCATCTGCGCGACGCGGCGCGAGACGAGGTGCTTCTCCATCTTGAAGTCGGGAATGCCGTAGCTCAGGAGCCCGCCCGGCTTGCTTCCACTTCTCGTAGACATGCACGTGGTGTCCGGCGCGGGCGAGCTGTTGCGCGCAGGCAAGGCCCGCCGGACCCGAGCCGACCACGGCAACCGACTTGCCGGTCTTGACCGCCGGCGGCTCGGGCTTCACCCAGCCTTCGGAAAACGCGCGGTCGACGATCGCGCATTCGATCGTCTTGATCGTGACGGGGTTGTCGTCGATGTTGAGCGTGCACGAGGCTTCGCACGGCGCCGGGCAGACGCGGCCGGTGAACTCGGGGAAATTGTTGGTCGAGTGCAGGTTGCGCGCCGCCTCGCGCCACGCGCCGGTATAGACGAGGTCGTTCCAGTCCGGGATCTGGTTGTTGACCGGGCAACCCGTGTGACAATACGGGATGCCGCAGTTCATGCAGCGCGCCGCCTGGTCGCGCACCTCGCCGTCGGGCAGCGGCTGGACGAATTCCCGCCAATGCTTGATGCGCGCCTCGACCGACTCGTAGTCGCGGTCGTTGCGCTCGAACTCGAGAAACCCGGTGATCTTGCCCATGCTGTTCGTTATCAGGCGGTTCGTGATCAGCCGCCGGCGACCGCAAGCAGCGGCTCGGCGGTTTGGATGGCCTTCATTTCGGTGAGCGCGCGGCGGTATTCGAGCGGCATCACCTTGCGGAACATCGGCCGGTAGGCATCCCAGTTGGCGAGGATGTGGGCGGCGCGGCGCGAGCCGGCAAGCCGGGCGTGGCGCGAGATCAGGTGCCGCAGGCGCGCCGCGTCGTGGCACGTCATGTCGGACATGATTTCGACGAGGCCGTGGGCTTCGAGGTCGCCGGACTGGCCATAGTACTTGGCGTTGAAGTCCTCCTCCTCGATCACCGGCTCGAGCTCGACCATCGCCATATTGCACAGCGTCGGGAAGTTGCCGTCCTCGTCGAGCACATAGGCGATGCCGCCCGACATGCCGGCGGCGAAGTTGCGGCCGGTCTTGCCGAGCACGACGACGAGGCCGCCGGTCATGTATTCGCAGCAGTGATCGCCCGCGCCTTCGACCACCGCGGTCGCGCCGGAATTGCGCACCGCGAAGCGCTCGCCGGCGATGCCGCGGATGAAGGCCTCCCCGGCGATCGCGCCGTAGAGCACGGTGTTGCCGACGATGATCAACTCCTCGGGAACGATGCCGGCATCGACCGGCGGCCGCACGATGATGCGTCCGCCCGAGAGCCCCTTGCCGACGTAGTCGTTGCCCTCGCCCTCGAGCTCGAGGGTGACGCCGCGCGCGAGCCAGGCGCCGAAGCTCTGCCCGGCAGTGCCGGTCAGCTTGACGTGGATCGTGTCCTCGGGGAGGCCGACATGGCCGTAGCGCTTGGCGATCTCGCCCGAGAGCATCGCGCCGGCGGCGCGATCGGTGTTGGTGATCGTGGTCACGATCCGCACCGGCGCGCCGCGGTCGAGCGCGGCTTTCGAATTCCGCGATCAGCCTGCGGTCGAGGATGTCGTAAATCTTGTGGTCCTGCGGCTCGCACTTGTAGATCTTCACGCTCGCCGGGCGCCTGCGGCTTGTAGAACAGCTTCGAGAAATCGAGCCCCTTCGCCTTCCAATGGGCGATGACGCGGCTCTGGTCGAGCATCTGCATCTGCCCGATCATCTCGTTGAAGGTGCGGTAGCCCATCGCCGCCATCAGCTCGCGCACTTCTTCGGCGACGAAGAAGAAGAAGTTGATGACGTGCTCGGGCTGGCCGGTGAAGCGCTTGCGCAGCACCGGGTCCTGGGTGGCGACGCCGACCGGGCAGGTGTTGAGGTGGCACTTGCGCATCATGATGCAGCCGGCCGCGATCAGCGGCGCGGTGGCGAAGCCGAATTCGTCGGCGCCGAGCAATGCACCGACGACGACGTCGCGCCCGGTGCGCATCCCGCCGTCGACCTGCACCGCGATGCGGCTGCGCAGCCGGTTGGCGACCAGCGTCTGGTGGGTCTCGGCAAGGCCGATCTCCCACGGCGATCCCGCATGCTTGATCGAGGTGAGCGGCGAGGCGCCGGTGCCGCCTTCGAAGCCGGCGATGGTGACATGGTCGGCGCGCGCCTTCGAGACGCCGGCGGCCACGGTGCCGACGCCGACCTCGGACACGAGCTTCACCGACACGTCGCCCGTCGGGTTGACGTTCTTGAGGTCGAAGATGAGCTGCGCCAGGTCTTCGATCGAATAGATGTCGTGATGCGGCGGCGGCGAGATCAGGCCGACGCCCGGGGTCGAGTGGCGCACCTTGGCGATCGTCTTGTCGACCTTGTGGCCGGGCAGTTGCCCGCCTTCGCCGGGCTTCGCGCCCTGCGCCATCTTGATCTGCATGACGTCGGAATTGACGAGGTATTCCGCGGTCACGCCGAACCGGCCGGAGGCGACCTGCTTGATCGCCGAACGCATGGAATCGCCGTTGGGCAGCGGCTTGTAGCGATCGGATTCCTCGCCGCCCTCGCCGGTGTTCGACTTGCCGCCGATGCGGTTCATGGCGATCGCGAGCGTGGTGTGGGCCTCGCGCGAGATCGAGCCGTAGGACATGGCGCCGGTCGCGAAGCGGCGCACGATGTCCTCCGCCGGCTCGACCTCCTCGAGCGGCACCGGCTTGCGGCCGTCCTGCTCGGCGGTCTTGATCGTGAACATGCCGCGGATGGTCAGCAGGCGCTCGGTCTGCTCGTTGCTCACCTTGGCGTAGGCGCGATACTGGTCGAGCGAATTGCCGCGCACCGCGTGCTGCAGCGCGCCGACCGTCGCCGCCGTCCACACGTGATCTTCGCCGCGCACCCGGTAGGCATATTCGCCGCCGACGTCGAGGGCGTTCTTGTAGACCGGAGCGTCGCTGAACGCGTCGCGGTGGCGGCGCACGGTCTCCTGCGCGATCTCGTCGAGGCCGACGCCCTCGATGCGGGTCGCGGTGCCGGTGAAGAACGTCTCGACGAAATCCGAGCGCAGCCCGACGGCGTCGAAAATCTGCGCGCCGCAATAGGACTGATAGGTCGAGATGCCCATCTTGGACATCACCTTGAGCAGCCCCTTGTCGATCGACTTGATGTAGCGCTTGACGACTTCCTTCTCGTCGAGCTTCTGCGGCAGCTCGTCCTTCATCGCGACCAGCGTCTCGAAGGCGAGATAGGGATTGATCGCCTCGGCGCCGTAGCCGGCGAGGCAGGCGAAGTGGTGAACCTCGCGCGGCTCGCCGGATTCGACCACGAGGCCGACCGAGGTGCGCAGGCCCTCGCGGATCAGGTGATGATGGACCGCGGCGCAGGCGAGCAGCGACGGAATCGGAATGCGGTCCGAGCCGGCATTGCGGTCGGACAGGATGATGATGTTGATGCCGTCGCGCACCGCCTGTTCGGCCTGGTTGCACAGGAGGTCGATCGCCTGCGGCAGGCCCTTGGCGCCGAGATCGGCGTCCCAGGTGGCGTCGAGCGTGCGCGACTTGAAGTGGGAGTCGCTCACCTCGGAGATCGAGCGGATCTTCTCGAGGTCCTTGTTGGTGAGGATCGGCTGGTGCGCCTCGAGCCGCTTCACCGTCGACATGCCCTCGAGGTCGAACAGGTTCGGGCGCGGTCCGATGATCGACACGAGGCTCATGACGAGCTCCTCGCGGATCGGGTCGATCGGCGGGTTCGTCACCTGGGCGAAGTTCTGCTTGAAGTAGGTGAACAGCAGCTTCGGCTTGTCGGACAGCGCCGAGATCGGCGTGTCGTTGCCCATCGAGCCGACCGCCTCCTCGCCGGTGGTCCCCATCGGCGTCATCAGGATCTTGAGGTCTTCCTGGGTGTAGCCGAAGGCCTGCTGGCGATCGAGCAGCGTGAGGTTCGACAGCGCCGGCCGCGTGTCGGCCGTCGGCAGCTCCTCGAGCTGGATCAGCGTGTTCACCAGCCATTCCTTGTAAGGATGGCTGCGCGCGAGCTGCGCCTTGATCTCCTCGTCGGGAATGAGGCGGCCTTGCTCGAGGTCGACGAGCAGCATCTTGCCGGGCTGCAGGCGCCACTTGGTGACGATCTCGCTCTCCGGGA
Organism: uncultured Alphaproteobacteria bacterium; assembly: GCA_963793985.1. Lineage (GTDB taxonomy): Bacteria > Pseudomonadota > Alphaproteobacteria > Rhizobiales > Xanthobacteraceae > JAJPKK01. The sequence continues at coordinate 53,853 of CAWCCG010000031.1, forward strand.
TCGGCAGCACGCCCATTTCCGACGCCATGACGATGCGGTCGTCGCGGGTGACGAGATAGCGCGCCGGCCGCAGGCCGTTGCGGTCGAGCGTCGCGCCGATCTGCCGTCCGTCGGTGAAGGCGATCGCGGCCGGGCCGTCCCACGGCTCCATCAGGCCGGCGTTGTACTCGTAGAAGGCGCGCCGCTCCTCGTTCATCAGCGGATTTCCGGCCCACGCCTCCGGGATCATCATCATCATCGCATGGGCGAGCGAATAGCCGCCCTGCACCAGGAACTCGAGCGCATTGTCGAAGCAGGCGGTGTCGGACTGGCCCTCGTAGGAGATCGGCCACAGCTTGCTGATGTCGTCGCCGTAATAGGGCGAGCGCGCAGACGCCTGCCGCGCCGCCATCCAGTTGCGGTTGCCGCGCAGCGTGTTGATCTCGCCGTTGTGGGCGATCATGCGATAGGGATGCGCCAGCGACCAGCGTCGGGAAGGTGTTGGTCGAGAAGCGCTGGTGCACCAGCGCAAGCGCGCTGACGAAATCCGGCTCGTGCAGATCGGGATAGTAGGTGCCGAGCTGGTCGGCGAGGAACATGCCCTTGTAGATCACGGTGCGGCACGACACCGACACCGGGTAATAGCCGAAGGTGCGCCGCTCGCGCACGGTGTAGAGCCGGCCGGAGATCGTCTTGCGCAGGATGTAGAGGCGCCGCTCGAACTCGTCCTCGGTGAGCTTGCGGCGGCCCTTGCCGATGAAGACCTGCTGGTGCACCGGCTCGGTCGGCTTGACCAACTCGCCGAGCGTCGAGTTGTCGGTCGGCACGTCGCGCCAGCCGAGCAGCTCCATGCCTTCGGCCGCGATCTCCTCGGCGTAGACCTTCCGAGATTTCCTGCCGCCAGTGTTCCTCGGGCGGCATGAACAGCACGCCGATGGCGTACTCGCCGGGAGCGGGCAGCGCGAAGCCGAGCTCCGCCGCCTTGCGGGCGAAGAACGCGTGCGGAATCTGCACCAGGATGCCGGCGCCATCGCCGGCGCGCGGGTCGGCACCGACCGCGCCGCGGTGCTCGAGATTGACCAGGATGGTGAGCGCGTCCTCGACGATCTGGTGGGACTTGCGCCCCTTGATGTCGGCGATGAAGCCGACGCCGCAGGAATCCTTGTCGAGCGCGGGATCGTAGAGGCCGCGCGCCGCCGGCACGCCGGGATCGGCGGTGTTGCCAGCCGCCATGGCCGGCCGGTCGTGGCAGCCCGGTCGGTGGCAGGCCGTCCGGCATTGCCGATGCCTTCGCCGAGAGCGCGATGCTCCTGAAGGGGTCCTGTCGCGTCCATCCCTTGCCGCCTCACTCCTCCGGCAGGCGTCGCTGCCGACACACCGCGCCTGTGACCGCGCTCATCGGCGCTGCGGCCCGCACGCGTACCATGTCAAGCTGACAGCCTCGTCGCCAGCTGTTTTTCTGCGCAGGGCTGCTTGCCATGCAGCCGCGATGCCAACCATCGCCGGCCGCCGCGTCCGATGGCGAACGCGTTCCAGACCGAGGAACAACCTCCGCTGTATTGGGACAGCAATGCTGTCCTAACACTTATTACAAAATCCTGCCACGGATTCAAGGCGGCACGACAACGAAATCCGATCGCAACACGATTTTTTGTGCGCCCTCGCGGCGGCGGGACCGAATCCCGCAACCGAAGCGCTTCACCTTCGCGCGGTTTGCCCGCAGCTTGCCGCCGACACCCGCGCGGATCGGCGCCTTCGGACGGTGCGTGGATCGGGCGAGCCGGGGACGACGCGATGAATTTTGCGAGCGACAACGCGGCCGGGGTCGCGCCCGCCATCCTCAAGGCGATCGGCGCCGCCAATGACGGCTTTGCGCTCGCCTATGGCGACGACGCGTAACGCAGCGCGTCGAGCAGCGGTTCTGCGAGCTCTTCGAGCGCGAGGTCGCGGTGTTCCTGGTGCCGACGGGAACCGCGGCCAATGCGCTGGCGCTCGCCCACCTCACCCCGCCCTGGGGCGCGGTGATGTGCCACCGCGAGGCGCATGTCATCAGCAACGAATGCGGCGCGCCGGAGTTCTTCGGCGGCGGGCTGCGGCTCGTCGGTCTCGACGGCGAAGGCGGCAAGATCGCGCCGGAGACGCTGGCGCTGGCGCTCGACCGGCACGAGGGCCACAGCCCCCACCAAGTGGTGCCGGCGATGGTCTCGCTCACCCAGGCGACCGAGGCCGGCACGGTCTACCACACCGACGAGGTCGCGGCGCTCTGCGCTCTCGCCCATGAGCGCGGGCTTACGGTTCACATGGACGGCGCCCGCTTCGCCAATGCGCTCGTGCGCCTCGGGGTGACGCCGGCGCAGGCGACGTGGCAGGCGGGCGTCGACGTGCTCTCGTTCGGCGCCACCAAGGGCGGCGCGCTCGCGGCCGAGGCGGTGGTGTTCTTCGATCCCGCGCGGGCCGCGATGATGGCGGAGCGGCGCAAGCGCGCCGGCCATCTCGTCTCCAAGCACCGGTTCATCGCGGCGCAGTTCGAAGCCTTCCTCGCCGACGGCCTGTGGCTCGATCTCGCGCGCCACGCCAACCGCATGGCCGATCGCCTGGCGACGACGCTCGCGGACATCGGCATCGCCCCGGTGTGGCAGGTCGACGCCAATCTCGTCTTCGTGCTGCTGCCGCAGGCCCTGCACGCGCAGCTGCAGGCGGCCGGCGCCCAGTACTACGCGTTCCACTCCGACAGCCTTCCAGGTGGAAGGAACATCCCCGCCGGGCACGTGCTCGCTCGTCTCGTCACGTCGTTTGCGACCACCGAAGCGGACATCGAAGCCTTCGCCAGCCACGCAAAACGAACGAGATCACGCCCAAGCTTCGCCTGAATCCGGGGCTGGGATACCGGCCTTTGGGGTGGCCGGCCGATTCGACGGCGGTCATCCGTTCCGATCAGGAGACGGAGGGGATCATGAAGGCTCGGCATCTCGCGTGTGCTGCCGTCGGTCTTGCATGCCTGGTTCCGATGGCAGCGCAGGCGCAGTACACCGCCTACATGCCCGCGGTGTCGCAGGAGCAGATTGCGGTCAACGTGCGGGCCGCGGGGTTTTCACCGCTGAGCCGGCCGGCGCTGCGCGGCGCCGTCTACTATCTGCGCGCCATGAGCCGCGCCAATGTCGAGATGCGCGTCGCGGTCGATGCGCGCAGCGGCCGCGTCCTCTCGGCGACGCGCGTGTCCGATACCCAGCGCGCGGCAGTTGGATCGCCGGTTCCGGACGCGCCGCCACGCTATGAGCCCCGCGTGCGCGGGAGCGGCTACTCCGAAACCGCGCCGCTGCCGCCGGCCGATGTCCCGGTCGCGGCGCCAACCGGCTCCTGCACAGATCGCTGCACCGCCGGCGCCAGCGAAGAAGCTCGCCGCCCAGCCGCCACGGGCTCCTGCAGCCGGTAGTCCTGCAGCCGGTAGTCCTGCAGCCGCGACGCCTGCGGCCAGCACAGCCGCGGCTCCGGCGACCGAAACACCCGCAGCGAGCGCGTCGGCCGCACCCGCGGCGCCAGCCCCTGCGGCCGGCGCTCCTGCGGCGACCGCGTCAGCGGCCCCGAGCGCTCCCGCCGGCGACGTCACCGGCGCCGTGCAGGCTCAGCCCGCGAAGCCCCCGGCACCGGCGAGCGCAGATCTGCGGCCCGCGATCCCGGCGACCTCGGCGCCGGCAAAGCCGCCCGCCGTCACCATGGTGCCGATCGCGCCCCTCGAATAGGCGCAAAAAGAAAGCGCCCCGGCGAACCGGGGCGCTCCGAAACATCTCTGTCGAGAAACGCCTCTATTGGACGGCGCAGCCTGCGTTACGCAGCTGCCTTCGTGTCCAGGATCTTGCTGGTGCCGCCGGCGATACGGATGGTCCGAGGCTTCATCGCCTCCGGGATCTCCCGCACGAGGTCGATGTGCAGCAAGCCGTTCTCCAGCGCTGCGCTCTTCACCTCGACGTGGTCGGCGAGCCGGAAGACGCGCTCGAAAGCCCGCGCGGCGATGCCCTGGTAGAGCACTTCCGCCTGCTTCTCGTCGGTCTTGGCGACCTTCTCGCCCTTGACGGTGAGGGTGTTCTCCTTCGACTCGATCGACAGCTCGGCCTCCGAGAAGCCGGCCACCGCGAGCGTTACGCGATAGTCGTTCTCACCGGTCCGCTCGATGTTGTAGGGCGGATAGGGCGAACCGCCGCCTTCGAAACCCGACGCCTGGTCGAGCATGGAAAACAGCCGATCGAAGCCGACGGTGGAACGATAAAGGGGGGAAAGATCGAAAGTACGCATGGCATAGTCCTCCTTGAAGCGACATGCAGATCAAGTCCGCCTCACCAGAGGCCGGACCGCGCGTGCAGCCGATTGGCCTGCACGAACAGACATGTAGGAAGCCCTCTCCCGGCTTCAAGGGCTGCGGCAGTCGCACTGGCTCACCTTCCTGCCACTCGCGCGGGAGAGTTAGGTACATCCCGCTGCCGATCTTCATTGAGCGCGGCGGCAGACTCCTATAAGCGAGGGGCGATCGTCTCTCGGGGTGAAATGCATGGCGCTTGCCGGCAACATTGTGGATCAGGCGCAGGCGCCGAGCGCCGCCGCCCCCGCGGCGAAGCTCATCTCGATCCCTGCGAACCCGGTGCCGGAAGGCGTCACCACCGGCATGCTCCGGACGCCCGACAAGGTGTCGATCCGCTATGCGCGGTGGGAACCGCCGCAAGGCCGCAAGGGCACCGTCGTCATCTTTCAGGGCCGCACCGAGTTCATCGAGAAGTACTTCGAGGTGGTGCGCGACCTGCGCGCTCGCGGCTTTGCGGTCGCGACGCTCGACTGGCGCGGCCAGGGCCTGTCGCAGCGTCGGCTGCGCGACAGCCGCAAGGGCCACATCCGCAGCTTCGACCAATACGACACCGACATGGCGACCTTCGTGCAGGAGGTCGTCCTGCCCGACTGCCCGCCGCCCTTCTATGCGCTCGGCCACTCGATGGGCGCCGCGGTGCTGTTGCGCGCGGCGATAGCGGGGCATCGCTGGTTCGACCGCATGGTGCTGTGCGCGCCGCTGATCCGGCTCACCAACATTCCAATGCTGTCGTTCGCGCCGACGCTGGTGCGGAGCTTGCGGTTCGCCGGTCTCGGCGGCCGTTACGTCCCCGGCGGCGGACCGCAGAGCCCATCGACCCTGCCGTTTCCGAAGAACCCGGTGACGTCCGACCCGGTGCGGCATGCGCGCGCCCGCGCCGTCCTCGAGGCCGAGCCGTCACTCGTGATCGGCGCTCCGACCAACGCCTGGATGGACGCGGCCTTCCGGGCGATGGGGGAGTTCGCCGACCCGTCCTTCCCGTCCTCGGTGCGCCAGCCGATGCTGCTCATCGCCTGCGGCGACGACCATCTCGTCTCGACGCCGGCGATCGAAGATTTTGCGATCCGGCTGCGCGCCGGCTCCCACCTCATCGTGCCCGGAGCCCGGCACGAAATCCTGATGGAGCAGGACTACTTCCGCTCCCAGTTCTGGGCCGCCTTCGACGCCTTCGTCCCGGGGACGCCGTTGTATTGAGGCGACGGCGTACGGCTTGTAGCCCGGATGAGCGCAGCGACATCCGGGGAAACCGCCGCCCCCGCATATCGCTGCGCTCATGCGGGCTACGAGTTGCGGCCCCCGGCAACCGCCTTCGCCCTCACCCCCCGAGCATCGCGAGCGCCGCCTCGTGCACGCGGCGGTCGCCTGCGGCGACGATGCGGCCGCCCTGCTCGGCCGGCTCGCCCGTCCAGGTGGTGATCACCCCACCGGCTCCCGTGATGATCGGGATCAGGGCGGCGACGTCGTGGGGCTTGAGCTCGGTCTCGATCAGAAGGTCGACGTGGCCGGCGGCGAGCATGCAGTAGGCGTAACAGTCGCCACCGTAGCGCGAGAGCCGCACTTTCTCCTCGACGGCCGCGAATGCCTCGCGGTCCTGCGGCTTCATCAGGCGCGGGCTCGTCGTATAGAGCACGGCGTCGGCGAGTGCGGCGCAAGGCCGCGCCAGAAGCGCGCGATCCCCGGCGGGTCCGCGATAGCGTGCCGCGGCGCCGTCGCCGGTGAAGCGCTCGCCGATGAAGGGCTGATGCATCATGCCGTAGACCGGGCGGCGGCCGCGCGTGAGCGCGATCAGCGTGCCCCAGGCCGGCATGCCGGAGATGAAGGACTTGGTGCCGTCGATGGGGTCGAGCAGCCACACGAACTCGGCCTCGGGACGCTCGGCGCCGAACTCCTCGCCGACGATGCCGTGGGCCGGAAACTGCTTGCGAATCAACGCTCTCATTGCCAATTCGGCGGCGCGGTCGGCGGCGGTGACCGGATCGAAGGCGCCGCCGCCGCTCTTGTCCTCGACGCCGAGCGAGGTGCGGAAGAACGGCCGGATCGCCTCCCCCGACACCGTCGCGAGTTCGTCGATGAACGCCTCGAAATCAACTGCGCCCATGCCGATTGCCCCTCCATGTGCCGGGCGATGATGCCCCAGATCGGACCAAATCGGCACCCCCTCCAGGTCGGCCGAAAAGAATTAAGGCTTTCTTGACAGGTGCTTAGGTCCCCCTTGTTTTTTGTGCATCGCGGTGGCATATTCCCGCAGTGCGGTAGCGCGATCTCTCGCGTTACTGCCGCCCTCCTTGGGCGTTTCCTCCCTAGACTTGGGCCGCTAGCGTGCTAGCGGCCCTTTTTTCTTTTCGACACTGACCGTGGTCCATATTGGCAGCGTGGTGAGCTCGTCCCAGCGACTGCGATCATAAGGCAAGGCCGTGCCACGCTTATCGAGTTCGCCGCGATAAGGCCGGTGATCACGGCTTAGGCGCGGAGTCCACTCCAACGAGACGATGACTAACGAGACGATGACTCCGGCCCATATGCTTCAGGTCGCATATTGAACAGGCTGCTTTCGCAGGCAGCCGTGCGGCGCAACCGGCGCAGAGCCTACTCGGCCGCCGCGCGGTAGGGGCGCAGCTCCTGGCGCTCGATGTCGTGGAGCGCGTCGGCCACGGCCTCGAGGTCGCGGGCAACGGCTGCGAAGTTCGGCCCGCGCTCGAACCGCCGCTCGTCCATGTAGAGGGCGCGGTTGACCTCGAGCTGCACCGTGTGCAGCCCGGCGGCGGGGTTGCCGTAGTGCTCGGTGATGAAGCCGCCGGCATAGGGCTTGTTCCGGCTCACGACATAGCCGCGTTCGCGCAAGGCGTGCTCGATCACCTCGGCGACGATGCCGACGCAGCTCGTGCCGTAGCGGTCGCCGATCACGATGTCGGCGCGCGGCCGCTCGTCCTTGGGGCCGGCGGTCGACGGCATCGAATGGCAGTCGACCAGCACAGCCGCACCGAAATCGCGATGAATTTTGGTCATCAGCCGGCGCAGCAGCCGGTGATAGGGCTTGTAGAGCCCCTCGATCCGCCGCAGCGCATCGTCGACCGGAATGCGCTGGTCGTAGATTTCCTGGGCGTCGCCGACCACGCGGGCGACGGTGCCGAGGCCGCCGGCGACCCGCATCGAGCGGGTGTTGGCGAACGACGGCAGCCGGCCCTCGAACATGCGCGGATCGAGCTCGTAGGGTTCCCGGTTCACGTCGACGAAGCAGCGCGGGAAATGGGCCCGCATCAGCGGATGGCCGCGCTCGACCACCCCGAGCAGCAATTCGTCGACGAAACAATCTTCCGAGCGCCGCAGCGCCGCGAGGTCGAGCCGCACGCCGGCGAGGAAGGCCTTGGGGTAGACGCAGCCGGAGTGGGGCGAGTTGAACGCCACCGGCCCACGCAGTTCGGCCGGCTCCAGGATTTCGAACGGCGGATCGAGCTCGTCGGGATGGACGTTCATAGCCTCATTCGGGGGCTGCACTCGGCCACATTTCCTGTAGGACATTCCTGTCCGCCGCGGGTACGATATTCCTGTACGCTGCGGGCGTGCAAAAACGCTTGATGGTCCGGCGCACCTTCTGTAGACGCGAACCGCCGCGCGGGTAAAGCGGGACGCGAAAGATCAGGCGGCTTCACGGCATATTTACCCAGTTTGCGGCTTATGGAAATCTATTCCTTCGGAGCAGGTCCGGCATCCTCGCCGGGGTCCTGAGCCGACACACTCGGGCGTGATTGTCGCATGACCACGAAGATCCTTCTGGCAGAAGACGATACCGACATGCGGCGCTTCCTGGTGAAGGCGCTGCAGACCGCCGGCTACGACGTCATCTCCTACGACAACGGGCTCTCGGCCTATCAACGGCTGCGCGAGGAGCCGTTCGAGCTCCTCCTGACCGACATCGTGATGCCGGAGATGGACGGCATCGAGCTCGCGCGCCGGGCGGCCGAGCTCGACCCCGACATCAAGATCATGTTCATCACCGGCTTCGCCGCGGTGGCGCTCAACCCGGATTCGACCGCGCCGAAGCACGCCAAGGTGCTCTCCAAGCCGTTCCATCTGCGCGACCTCGTCAACGAGGTGGGGAAGATGCTGGCGGCGTGAGCCGTCGCCGGGGGCTGGGGCCGTCGGCCGGGGGCTGGCGGTACAAGGCGCGCGGCAAGACGGGGCGAAGGCTCCGCCGCAGGTGGCGGCAAGGGCACGCCCGCGGGACGGTGGACCTCAAGACCGGGGCGGACAACGACCGGAGCGGATGCTTGCGGCGCGCGCCGCGAGCCGATATAGCATCGCCCCACCCTGGAATGGGCGCGTAGCTCAGCGGAAGAGCACTACCTTGACATGGTAGGGGTCACAGGTTCGATCCCTGTCGCGCCCACCATCAATTTCAAAGACTTAGCCGGGTTTGGCGTCCTGGCCGCGAAGCGCTGGCCTCACCGTCACGCGACCCGGCGTTCTCCTGCGGCGCGTCTGGCGATCGACGGCGCCGCATCGGGCGGCGCGACGCCACCGCCGACGAAAGATCTTCGTCGGTCAGAGATTGACAAATGAAAACGCGATTTCCCGGTACGCGCTCCGCGACGACAGGTGCGGCGCAGAGCGGGTGCCTCCCACCGCCTTTGGCGGAATAGCTCTCGCAGCGTGCTCCGGCGTCAGCAGGTCTGACAGATCGGATCGAATCGCAATGCTGTTGTCCGTTCCGGAGTGAACGACGTAATAGCCTGCCCCACAAAGCATGGCATCGCTTCGCGCAACATCGTCAGCAGGCAAATGCTTCGATTCGAATACGATCAGCTTAGGCCGCACTTGCGTGAAATCGAACTGCTTGAGAATGACGTAATCGTGCCCTTCCGTGTCGATGACCAGGACATCCATCGTTCCGTTCGGCGCATCGGCGAGCAATTCTGGAACGGTCACGCATTTGACGTTCAATGTTTTGATCGACTGACCTAAGCCTGTGAACAGGTCCTCGTGCGACAACACAACGTCGCGATCGAACGAACCAAGCCCTTTGGCCCAGCCAGGGACGCCTTTCGCGCCATAGTCGATATAGTATAACGTGGCCTCCCTGGCGCTGTCGGAAACAGCTACGTTCATGATTTTTATATCGTGCATTTTCTCATAGTTATCAAGGAGCTTGGTACAGAAATACGGTTGCGGCTCGACAAGAATAGCCTTGATGTCATGTCTTCGGCCATGTCGGCGGATCACGCTGCGCACAAAATCATCTCCATCATTGGCGCCGATTTGGACCAAGAATGTCGATGCGCTGGTCGAAACGATCTGCTCGAGATAGATTTGCTCGGGCGGAGTTTGATAAAGCGACAGCCTTCCCAGCACCCTTTTCAGGGTATCTTTCTGATTTGCAGAAAGATGAGAAAGAACTGCTTGTCTGATCGATGACATCTCACGTCCTCTGGGACGGCTCCGAGTCCGTCTATTTAGTCTGTGTCGGGCCCCTGTGCATGGGACCGACGATCGACCGGACCATACGTCCTAATGATCGTTGATGCTCGTTACAGATTGTTATGGATTGCCGGGATTGCGCAGCCTCAATCCAGGCGCGTGCCAGCTGCGCAGCTACCGTCTGATAGGTGAAGCGGGCTGCCACGTTTTGCTGTGCCAACTGCGCCTTCATTTGCACATCTTGGGGGGCGCAGGCAAGATCGTCGAACAGGCGGGCCAATGACGTCGGATCCCGCTCCGGCACAATCCAACCACCGTCGCCGACAACGTTCGGGATCGCCCCGGTGTTCGAGCCGATGACCGGTACCCCACAGCTCTGAGCTTCGACGATGACGCGACCAAATTGCTCCAAGACGCTCTTGGTACGCCTCGTCAGCAGCACCAAAATGTCGAGGCCACGTATAAAGTCCGCGACGTCGTTCGGCGGGCCCCATGGCTGGAACGACAACCGGTCCCCGATTCCGAGGATTTGCGCGCGCTGGCGCAAGGCGCTCTCGTGCGGCCCCTCTCCCATGACGGCGAGGCTCACGCGTGATTGCGCATGCGCGATCGCCTCGATCGCGTCGTCGAGTCCTTTTTCTTCGACGACGCGGCCGACGTAGCCGACGCGCAGCGTACCGATCGGGCGAACGGGCACCTCGTTCCGCGGCCGGAAGGTCTGTTGATCAACTCCGTACCCGATCGGCCCGACGGGGCCACGATAGCCTCTCGCCCGGACGACGTCGGTTGCGTCGGGGCTGCGAGACAGGACGAAGTTGGTTCGCCTGAGCACGTGCCGCCGGATCGCCTCGAAAGGCGGCGGCAATCGTTTGAGGATGTTCTGGTCCACCTCCATCACCAGCGCAGCGCGGCCTTTGAGGAGCGAGGCCTGAAGGGCAACCAGGCTCCATGGCTCCTCCCAGAGGTGAACGACGTCGGGCTCAATTTCGCGAATGAGCCTGCCGAGCCCCGGATAGACGTGAAGGTACCAGCTCATCGGCCCGGCGCGGGGAAACCAGATCGGCAGAACGTGGACGGTGACGCCCGGATCGCCGGGCGGATCGGCGCACATGTTGCGACCGAACTGATGCCAGCGGGCTGGGACGACGAGATGAACGTCGAGATCATTCCGAGCCGCAAACGGATGATAACGCAGCCGACCGGCGGGGCGGCTCACGGCCGCGTGCGCAATCGAGAGAACTCTCAATTTGGCCGTCTCAGACACGGCCGAGCATCTTCGCCACAACGCCGGTTATTCCCGCGAGGTGCAGTTCCACCAGGGCCACGTTCTTGTGGGCACCATTCAAGGTGTTCCGCGGCAGTTGAAATGGATCCTGACCATATCGGATGAGACCCTTGCGGCTTGTCGCGGCGCTTGCAAAGCCTGCCCGTCGCGCCAGCTCGAAATCGCGGGGGCCACAATCGGTGGAGCGGCCGTACGGAAACGCAAAATGGCGGATGTCGATGTCGAGCTTCTCCATCAGCCGTCGTCGCCCGCTCTCGAGCGCGTCGAAGGCCTCGGAGTCGGTCAGGCTCGAAAAGCGCTGGTGCATCGCGCCGTGAGATGCGATCTCGACGAACGGATCGTTGCGCAAGCGCTCCACCATCTCCCACGACAGTGCATTGCGCGAATAGACCGCCTCGTCGTCGACGCGGTTCTGCTCGCAGAACGCGCGGTAACATGCGATGGAGTTGGCTTCAGACCACACCGCCTCGATTCGAGAATAGGCCTGCCGCTTCGCTTCCGCGGTGCTGACGTCGATCTCGCGACCATCGATGACCACCGAATCTCGACGAAGCAGGGTATCTTCGAGCCCTGCCCACCACATCGGCATGATGCGATCGATGAGCCCCGTCGTCAGATAGAGCGTAATCGGCACTTGGTGGCGTCGAAACAGGGGCACCAGAAGGTCGTAATTGTCCCGATATCCATCGTCGATGGAGAAGTTAACAAAACGTGTATCGGCTTTTGGGTTCCGCGTGAGTTCCAGCGCTTCGTCGACGGTCACGACCTTCCAATTGCGACGACGCAGGTAGGTGAGGAGCCGATCCAGAAAATCGATGTCGATATAAAAGTTCCGATTCGGCAGACTGGGCCAAACCGCCGACGGCGCGACGCGATGAAATGTCAGGAAGCATCCGCGGGCCCGCGAACGCGGGGTAAACAGGCCGCCGTCGATCCGGAACGGCTTCCCGTTCAAAGGCCGTGACGTGGTCAGGTCCTTGGTCATTCGGGCCGCTTTGGTGTTGCGCCAGTCCAATGTCGAATGTGCAGAAGTACAGCTTTGCGTTGGCTCGGCATCAGAAGCAATGCGGCAAATGCTATCGCAAACGTGCACGCCACCCCACCACGAAGAAGTCGTTCAAAGGAACCGGACACAGCTTGATCGATCATCCAGGCGGCCACGGCCAGCATCGTCGATGGAACTAATGCGATACCGATAAGGAACAGCATTCGTCGCGAACATTGCAATGCGAGCATGACGCCACCCAGCATCGTGCAAGCCCTCGCCGCTTCGCCGAAGCCGAGCATCAGGGTGCCGAGACCACTCGTCGCCTGGATACCGACGGTCGCGAGATTGACCGCGGCATTCGCGCAATAGGACGCGACGAGGATGGCTGCGACCGCCGTGTTACGGTAGGTGCTGTTCAGGATCCTCAGCAGAATCCAGCTCAAGGTCGCAGCCCATAGTCCAACCGACATCCCGCGCAAGGCTTGGCTGGTGAGCAGAACGCCCTGTTGGTCGAACGCGCCACGGTGAAACACGACAGCCGACGACCTCCGGCGCAAACGCGAACAGGAAAACCGAGGCCGGCATCATGACGGCGAGGATCGGACGGGCGATGGCGTCGATCTGCTCGCGTTCGGCGTCCCGCGAATAACTCGACAAGACGGCATACCCGACCGGCTGGCTGATCAAGAGCAATGCGCTGTCGGTCAAGGTCCGAGCATAGTCGAGCGAGGCGACCGAGCCGGTGACGAGCCGCGATGCGAGCGTGCGCTCAACCCAAATATTGATCTGCTCGGCGATCGGCAGGGAAATGAGCGGCCGGAGCCGTCGCGCGAACTCCATTCCCGCGGCGATGATCGTGTCCGGCCGAAGGCCGCGCATCGTCAGATAACCATCGCGCCAAAATAGCCATATCGAAACGGCCCCGAGCAGATTGAATGCAAATGCAAACGCCCAGGCAAGCGTGCTCAGCCATCCGGTCAGGACAAAGAGGCCGATGCCGAGTAAGAACGGATGCGTTGAGGATGCCGGCACGGACATTGGTGATGCGCGAGCGCCCGACCGCGATCTCGCCGGCGGCCAGGCAATTCAGCATCACCGAGGCCGGCATGGCGAGCGCCATGATCCGCACGAATTCGAGGGTGAGCGCCTGGGTCTCCGGCACGAAACCGCCGACGATCGCATCGACCCACAATGGACCGAGAATCTCGATCACCAGCATGATCGCGGTCGCGACGAGGGTCAGGGCGGTGGTCATCGCGGTCAGTTGCAGCGGAGCATCACCCTTGTCCCGCGATTCCCGCTGCATCGGAATCATGATGGCGGGAAGGCTTTCGCCCTGAAGAAACAGCAAAGGCAACATCACCGCTGTAATGGCGCCCCTGAAGCCATCGGCGGCCATCGAAGCGCCGAGGGTTTGGGCCATCAGAATCTCGCGTATGAAGCCGAGGATCTTGCTGACCAGCGCTCCGCTCATGAGGAGGGCAGCGAGCTGGCGACTCGATAGCGATTTGATCTCCCGCTGGAGCGGTGCTTCCGTCGAATTGCCGGTCGACCGATCGGATTCGTCGCGGGCCCCGTTCATCGGTCTATCCGCAACGTCGCGGCTCGCAACGTCGCGGCTCGTCGGGGCGTCCCCCGACCGCGCGCCCAGTCGCCCGATTATTGCAGACCATGCCGATCGAGGTCCCATCCTGCCGGCCCCGCTTCATCGCGCCATGGCTCTGGCAGCGGAGGGGCCTAACGCTGCGAGCGCGGCGAAGGTCCAGAACAGGAAGCCGAGTTCACCGGACGTGATCGTCGCGAGGGGAAGCTGCACCAACATTCCGCACCCGATCGCTCCGACGACAATCGCTTCGCGACGGCCGTCCCGCCAGGCAGCAACCATCATGCTTACCGTTGCCCAAAACAACGCTATCAAGCAGACGAGGCCGACAACGATCCCCATTGCAAACCAGCATTGGATGATGGTCCCGTCGGTGGCGACGGCGCCGGCCGAGCCTACGTCGGCGGTCGTGAAGCCGACACCGAACAAAGAACTATCCCATTGCGACCACAGCATCATGTATTGCTCGAGTCGTTCTTGAGCGCTGCCGTCGGTGGATCCTTCGGTGAGTGTCGCCAAACGGTCGGTGACGACCTCGGAAAACGGCGGCAGCACCGCCGCGAAGACGATCGCGCCGAGCGCGCCGAAGCCAATAAGCGCTGCTCGCTTGCGCGTGGCGTCAAACAAGAAGCAAAACATCAATCCAGCGGCGAGAGCAAGCCAGGCCGTTCGATAGAGCGACAGCAGAAGAGCCAGCGCCGCCGGCATGGCCAATATCGCGGTGTACCAACGCGATCGCAGGAAGCACACCAGCAGCAGGCCGGTGGCGGTGAACGTCGCGAAGCTCGCCGGTCCGTTCATGGTGCTGAAAACGCGGATCTCGTAGGGAAGCGGCCGACCAATCGAGAGGATCGGCGAGAACTGCATCCAATAGCGATCCCATTCGGGAGGATTTATGTACTGCAGAATGCCGGCGACGCCGGTGATGGGAAGGATGACGAGAAAGGCCGACGCCATTCCCTGTACCATTTCATCGCGATCGGCGTCGCGCAAAAGCACGGCTGCGTAAATGACCGGTGCGGTCCACTTCAGTGCGCCGGACGCTGCGTTGAACCAATCGCCCTGAAACAGCGAAATGGTGGCGGCATAGGCGACGCATCCGGCGAACACAATCATTGTTACGAGCGTCGGGCTGAACGTCTTTCTGTCGTCGAAATAGGTCAACAGGCGGGGAAACGGCGCGAGGATTGCCATCAGCGGACCGATAAGCATCAGTCCGGATTGATCGTAGCCGATCGACAGGTCGACGATGCGCCGTGCAAATGGTGCGAATGAGAAGAGCCAGAGGGCCGCCTGAACATGAACCGCGGGGCTGACGCGCCACGCATACCAGCCGGCGGCGGCGCAGCCGACGATGAAGGCTGGACGAATCAGCGAACCGACGTGCGGTCCGATCAGGATCGTCGCGCCCAACAACACGATCGTCGGAGCGATGCCCGTCAGGGATGAAGGGCGCAGCCCCGCGATCGACGGGAAGCCGCTACTCACGCGCGATCTCCGTTGGCAACCTGACAAATTACATCCGTCACCTCGGCCTGCATCTCGCCGACACCATATTTGGCGCGAGCCCGCTCGGCGGCATAGGCCAGCTGGTCGGGCAGATCGGACGGTCTGCTCAAAATGGCTGAGATCGCGGCTCCGAGTGCGTCGGGGTCATCGGGCTTTACAAGACGGCCTGCGCGCCCACCTTCGAGAATGTCCGATGCGGCGCCGGCGTCGCTTGCGATCAGGGGCACTTTGGTCAGCATCGCCTCGACCAACGTGCGACCGAACGGTTCGGGATCGACGGAGGGATGAATGACGATGTCGACTGCGCGCATCAATCGCGGAACGTCGCCACGATGTCCGAGGAAGTGCACGCGGCCGCGAAGCGATGGGCTGTCGGCCATTTCTTTGAGGTGCCGCGCGTAGTCTTGTTCTCCAAACAGGCTGTCGCCAGCAATAAGGCATTGCACGTCCGGCAGCCGCTCGAGCGCGCGCAGAACGACATGCTGCCCCTTCCACGGCGCCAATCGGCTGAACACTCCGACCAGGGCTCCCTTCGGCAATCCGAGTTCGCGCCTGATCTCGTCTGGAGCCCCGATTTCGCCGGGTGCTTGACAGCCGAGGTCGACGCCATTCGGGATGATCGTGACGAGGTCCGATCGGCCGCCAGCGGCAACAAAGGCTGCGGCGCCCGCTTTTGAGGGCACGACGACCCGCGCCGCCAAACGATTGGCGAGCATGACCTGAAGCGCACGTTGCGCACGCCCGAAATGCGAGGCGTCGATGATGTCGTGCAGATGCCAGATCAAGGGCCGGCGAGCAAGCGCGCAGGCGAACGCGGCGAGCACGAAGGCCTTCTGAGAGTTCGCATAGACAAGGTCGTGCCGGCGTGCCGCCGCAGCGATCTCCGCCACGAGTGCCGCGAGTTTTCCGGCCAGCGGCGCGGCCGACCACAACGAGTTGTCGCGGCGAATCTCTGAAAGCCCCGCCCCAAACCGCGAGCACACGATGGCGAGGCCGCGGGCGCGCAACTCGTCTTCCAACGGACCATGTTCGAACAAAAATGCCGACGCCCCTGCCCATGGTCGCACGACGTCGAGCAGCACAAATTCCGCACCAGACATCTTGCTGGTGTGGTTGACGAACAGGACGCGAGGCGGCGCCATCAGCTTGCTTTGAGATAGAGACTCGGCGCGTTCAGCGCCCCCTCGTAGCTCGATTGATCGGGGCCCTCGACCATGGTGATCACCATTCCAAGAACGTTGGCGCTGTAGGCCCGCAATCGCGCGATGCTCGCCGCGGCCTCGGTCACATCCGAGTGACCCCAGCGCATGCAGCACAGCACCCCATCGACACGCGAAGCGACGATCAGCGAATCCATCGCGGTGTTGCACGGCGGGGAGTCGAGAAGCACGAGGTCGTAGCCCTGGGCCCACAACAACAGCTCCGACAGCGGATGACCCATGAGCAGCTCGGTCGACTCGCTGGTGGCGCGGCCTGCCACGATCACGTCGAGGTTGGGATTTCCGGTCTTGATCACGGCGTCGCGCGCCTGCACCGTACCACGGAGCACGTCGGCGAGGCCGTATGGGCCTTTTACGTTGAGGGCCGTCTCGAAACTTGGGGAACGCATGTCGCATTCGATGGCAATGACGCGGCTGCCCGTGCCGGCGACGAATTGAGCAAGCGCCAACGTCGTGAATGTCTTGCCTTCGTTCGGTCCGGCCGACGTGATGAGGATGCGTCGGGACACGCGGCCGCTTTCCAGCATGATGGCCGCGTACAGCTTGCGCAGGCTATCCTGCAGTTTGTGGTCGGCGCGGCCGCGTTGCAGCGCTGATGCCAGACGGTTGCAGGGTTTGCCCGGCGGGCAGAAAACGCCGCATCGCCGGAACAGGCAGGGTCGGCAGCCCAACGATCGTCGAAAGTCCGGGGATGAGCGAAAGATCGCCTGCAAACCTCACGGTGTGATCGGAACGATTGCGCCAGATCACGGCGCCGAATGCACCGACAAGTGCAAGTACAAAGCCCGCCGCAGCGAACGGGACGGTCTTGGGGAAGAACGGCTTGGTCGGCCGCTCGGCGAGGCTGACGAGCCGGGTGCTGCCCTGAAGGAGGCGGCGATCGGTCTCCAGTTCGCTCGCGCGCTTGTAGAGTTCTGCATATTGTCGGCGCTTGGCTTCGACGTCCCGCACCTTGTTTTCGATCGAGGTTTCTTCCGCCGTTGCCGAGGCCACTTCGCCCTTGGCGGTCTCCAGCTCACGGCGAAGCGACGTCACCTGCGCATCAGCCGCCGTATAGGTATTCTTTGCACTGTTGGCGATGCTGTCGATTTCCCGACTGAGCCGATGTTGCAGATCGCCGAGTTGGCGACGCAACGATTGAATGGTCGGATGGTTGGGGCCGTAGATCCCCGACGCGTTCCCCAACTCTGCGGTCGTCGTTGCGATCTGCTGTTTGAGATCGGCGACGGGACGACTTGCAAGCACGGCCGGCGCATTGCTGGTGCCGGTCGACTGGTCGGCTTTGATTTCGCGCAAGCGCGCCACCGCATTGGAGCGCGAGCTCTCCGCCGCCGAAAGCTGCTGGGCGATGCTCGTCAAGCGTTCGGAGGTTATCGGCGCATAGCTGCCGCGCGTCAGACCTTTCTCGGCACGGAAGCTTTCAATCTTGGCGTCCTCATCACGGATTTGCTTGTCGAGCTGGCGCAATTCCTGCCACAGCCAGTCGGCGGCCATAAGCCTGCCACTCGACTTGTTGGTGCGCTGATCTTCGAGAAAAGCGTTGATCAGCGCATTCGCCAAGGTTTGGGCGGTGCCGGGCTCGGGAGAGAAATAGCCGATATTGATGACCCGCGATCGCCCGACCGCCCCGACGGAGTAGCTGCCCTGAACATACTCCAGCAGGGCCTCGCTATCGGGTTTGAGCCTGTCGCAGGATGACGAGGGTATCTTTTCGCCGAGCCAGCCCAGCAGCGGGCTGTTCCATCGGTTGCGACAGTCGCGCAACACGGCATCGAACACGCCGGGAGATTGCAATGCCAGGCGCATGACCCGAGGCGAGCGGACGACGAGCAACTGGCTCTCGAGATCGGCGGGATCCCCGACCTTCTCGGCCCAACCCGGCGAGGGATTGTCGATGCCCGGCTCCTGCTCGGCGACGATGACCGAGCCGGTCGCGAGAAAGCGTACCGGCAGCACGAGGAGCGACGCGACGACAGCGCCGAACAGAGCAACAAAGGTCCAAACGAACAGCCCCCGACGGCGCCAAATCTTCGCGAGCAAGCCGGCGCCGGCTCCGCCATTCGACGATCGTTGCGCACTGGTCAGTTCGCCGTTCATAGGGGTCGGGAAAGACTTTGGACTGCCGCACGCCTGGCGGCGGGCGACGTTTCAAGATCCGAGTGACTCCGCTCCATGACGGAATCGACGAACGCCTTAAACTCGGTACGGAACCGCTCCGGCGAAAACCGGCTCGCCTGGATTTTGCAATTCTCCGGCGAAAAGGTGTGCTCTTCCTTGACGAAATCGCGCACACAGGCGGCAATATCGTCAGGGCTCGGGCTCGGAAAGAACATGCCGGTACGGCGCACGACCACCGTTTCGCGGACGCCGCCGCGCTCGAGTGCGAGCACCGGAGTTCCCTCCGACATCGCTTCGACAGGAACGATCCCGAAGTCTTCCTCGGCGGCGAACACAAAGGCGCGAGCGGTCGCCATCAGGCGCCGCAGCTCCTCGTCCGCGACATAGCCGACGAACGAAACATTGGGGCTGGCGAGCGCCCTGAGCCGGCTAGCCTCGGGGCCGTCTCCCGCCACGACCAGCTTGAGATCGGGCAGCAAGCCGAACGCCCTGACGATCGGCTCGACGTTCTTGTAATGCACGAGACGGCTGGCGGCGAGGAAGTGCTCGCCGCGCGGCGGCGCCACTGCAAACGAGGATTGGTTAACCGGCGGATAAATCACGTGGGCGGAGCGCCCATAGGTCTTGCGGATACGGCGCTGGATGAACGCCGAGTTGGCGATGATTTCGTCGGGTCCGTTGGCTGTGCGCATGTCCCACATGCGGATGTAATGCAGGATCATTCGTGCCAGCACGCTCTTCAAACCGCGCGAGTAGCCGCTCTGACGCAGATAGTTGTGCTGCATGTCCCAGGCATAGCGAATGGGCGAGTGAATATAGGACACGTGAACTTGATCCGGGGTCGTCAAGACCCCTTTGGCGACCGCGTAGCTGCTGGAGATAACGAGATCGTAATCGGAAAGGTCGAATTGCTCGATCGCAATTGGCATCAACGGCAGGTACAGCCGATGACGGCTGCGGATGAACGGCATGTTTTGCAGGAAGCTCGTATGCGTCTTGTCGAATCCGAGGCGGGCCCGGTCGAGCGGAGACAGCACGTCGAACAGCGCATAGACGTCGGCCTGCGGATAGCAGCGCAGGATTTCTCCGAGCACACGCTCGGCTCCACCAATCGTATAAAGCCAATCGTGGACGACGGCGATGCGCAACGGTTCTTCCTTTCGCTGTTCGTTCCGATTGGTGCGGCTTCGACGACCACGGCGCCATTGTTCGAGTTCGGCGAGGCCGGGCAATCGGAAACTGATAGTGTCCTTAACTAGATGAACTCACTGTTCGACCGGACTCCTTACCAGGACGAAACTCTCTATGGACTGCACGACCTGCGTACTGCACGACCTGGTTACTGCACGGCCTTCTACAGACTGTACCGCTACCTTGAGTTTGCAGGGCATATGAGCGGCACCGCCCAGCCAAGCGTGTTTCGCGTGGTTCACGACGAGCACCCGCCGTCCGGCGGCGAGAGATCGTCGTTCGCAATCCTCGACGCTCGACCGCCCGCACACGCTCGACCGCACTTGGCCTTCATGTATCATCGCACCGCCGCCGGGAAAGGGCCGCGGCGGTGTGCCGTTCCGTCGCAATAGCGCGGAAATCGCTGCACACTGCGCTATTTTACCGCGCCTGGGGCGACAACGCCATCTCATCAGTTGGTGCCATTCGCGCCGACTGGGAGCCGATGCGCTGGAACAATTCCGTTGTTGTCCCAGAATGTTGCTCCGAACTGCGACAGCCCTCGGCCGGGCTTCGAACGTTCGCCGATCGAGGGAACCCGATAACAACCAACGATGCGGGAACTCGCATTATTGCAACGCGGTGAATGAGTTAATCAAACCTTTATGATTGTTGACGGCCTTTCGTTCACCAATCCGAGCCGCTAATGAACCCGCCCTATGAATAACAAGGCTTTCTCTGCGCCCTCTGGCGGTCCTCCTGCTGCGGTCTCCCCGCGCGGCACCGGTATTACCGGCGTTGCCGGTTCCGCGGCTGTCTCCGGTGCCGGCGTGGTTCCCTCTGCAAGCCCAGTGCCGTCCAACGACCGGGCGTGACCGGCATCGCGAATTCGTCAGGGCTCGCGGCACCCGTCGGAGCGTCCGGTGTCGCGGCTTCGCACGCAGTTGCAATTCGTTGCCGTCCGATCACGAGCGCCGATCTCGAGGCGGTCGCTGCCCTCCTCAAAAAAGGCTTTGGTCGACAGCGCACGCTTCAGTTCTGGCAACACATGCTCGACGCGCTGGGCAACCGGACGATCCCCGCCGGCATGCCTCAATACGGCTACCTGATGGAGGCGCAGTCGCGGCCGATTGGTGTGCTGCTCGCGCTATCCTGCACAATTCGTGCAGGGACGACGACGTTTACCCGCTGCAATCTTTCGAGCTGGTACGTCGAACCGGAATTCCGCCCCTATGGCTCGCTGCTGTCATCGCGAGCTCTGCGGCACAAGGAGGTCACCTACCTCAATATTTCTCCGGCGCCGGCGACCTGGCCGCTCCTCGAGGCCCAAGGTTATCGACGCTATACGGAGGGGCTGTTCATGTCGGTGCCGTGCCTCAGCGCTGCGCCTTCAGCAGATGTCGAGGTCATCGACGCCGCTGCCGCAAACGCGGCGATCAACGCCGCCTCCGACCCGTTCGAGCGCACGGTTTTGCTCGACCACCTGAAATCGGGTTGCGTCAGCGTCTGGTGCAAGGATGACGACGGCCTCTACCCGTTCGTCTTCACCCGTCGCGTGGTTTGGAGCACCGTCCCCTGCTTTCAATTGGTGTACTGCCGCGACATCAAGGATTTCGTCCGCCTGGCGCGGCCGCTCGGCCGCTACCTCGCGAAGCGCCGTCGCCCGCTGGTGCTGATCGACGCCAACGGACCGGTCGAGGGTCTCGTCGGACGCCATTTCCCCGATGTGCGGCCCAAATATTTCAAGGGCCCGCATCGACCGCGCCTGGGCGATCTCGCCTACACCGAAGCCGCGCTGTTCGGGATCTGAGCGGGGCGGCGGCGCGCACGCGCGCGCCTGCCGACTTCATCGTCTCGCCTAGGAGCGTTCCGGTTTAGCGGAAGCATATCCTGCATTTGCGAAGTAGTTGGCGCATTCGCGAGGGTCGATGGAAGCAGCGAGGGTGCGATGATGTCGCCAAGCATCCTCGACAGATGCGCTTCTGCGCGGCGCGCATGCGCAGTGTTTGATCTATGGCGAAGGCGTTGCTCGATCGGATTGAGATCGAGGCGAGAAGGCGGCAAATACCAGAGCCGTGCGCCGGCAGCCTGATCATGCGGCGGAGCGTCGCCGACTTGTGGCTGCCGAGATTGTCCATGACGACGATGTCGCCGAGCTTGAGGATGCGGAACGAGCTGCTGCTCGACGTAGGCGCGGAAGCATTCGCCGTGATCGGGCCGTCGAAGACGCGAGGGGCAGTGAGCTGATCGCAGCGCAACGCGCCGAGGAAGGTCATGGTTGCGCAGCGGCCGTGTGAGCGCAAAAAGCGTTCGCCCGCAGCCGGATCGGCCCTTCGGTCCCGCATCCGCGCAGCAGGAAGGCCATCAGCTGGTCTTGATCCAGCGTCTCGTCGAGGAAGATCAGGCGCGGGGTCGAGGCCAGCCTGGCATCGCTGCGCGGCGGCCGCCGGGGGCGACGTACGGCGCGGGCCTAGTTCACTGGGAACAGCGTTTTTTTTAAGCGCATCCCTCGCGGCGAGGAACGTGCCACGCCGCTTGTGCGAGATCCTTGACCCCGCGTGCGGCCAGTCGGCTTTCAGCATGCAGCGTCGAGCGGCATCTGACCGAGCCTGCTCCAGATGCGACGCGGTGCGGCTCGAGAATCGCGCTTGCAAGGGCCGCGCATCTTGCCCGGCGCGAACCGAGCGAGGTTGCCCGAAAGCGCTGTCGTCGCACTTCACCACCGACGACACCGCCACGAACCGCGCCGCCACGCTCGCGTACTCGCTCCCGCGCAACTGCGGAACCACGCGCTCGTCGAATGTACTTCGGAAAGAGGTCTCGCCATAAGATGCTGGCCTCGCCTCCCCAGCCGAATGCACAACCTCTCTCAAAGGCTAGGAAATCGCTTCCGATTTAATCAATACAGGAAACGCTCTAATGCGGCGGCACCCGTTGCAAAGCCGAATAGGCCGGCTTGTGTGATCCGTTGAACCGCAGGATTCCGAAGAAATTCTCGACCGTGGTCGTGCTGGTTCCCGCATCATGCAGAGCGTACCAGAAGAGCGGGCCGGCCCACGCGTAGTTCGCACTCATGGTGTAGGACTTGGTCAGCATGACGGCCTGATTGGACTCACTGACGAATCGTGCGGGCGCCGGTCCGTTGGTCGGTGCCCCGTATTCGGTCATCCAGATAGATTTGTCCGCATCGCCGTGCGCAGTCATGATGGCGCGCAGATCGTTCATGGCGTCCCACCAATACGCCCCTCCGCTCTTGTCATCCGGCATGGCGGGATAGGTGTAGGGGTGATCGGCCACCGCATCGAAAAATCCTCGCCCTCCGTTGGCGTAGATGCCGGTGAGGAAGTCCATGGGCGTAAGATCACCACCGCTGCTCGCTGCGGGAGCGAGGCCTCCGGTGATCACGATCGCACTGGAATCCGCGGCCTTGATGGCGAGGTACGCCGCCTTCAGCAATTGCGTGTACCGTCCGGGATCTGCCCCGGTGGCCCAATAAACCTTCAAATTGGGTTCGTTCCAAATCTCCCATGTATGAACCCCCATCGGCGCAAAATGCCTGACCAGGAAGGCGGCGTAGGTCGCGAAGTCGGTCGCATTGGTCGGCGGATACATTTGCCCATTGCCGCCATTGGCCCACGAGGGGGCATAGTCGATGATTCCCAACACCCCAATGCCGCGGCTGCCGAGGGCACGGACGGCCGCATCGGGACCCCTCATGTTGAATTCCCCCCGCGTGCTTTCGATCTCGCTCCAGGGAAAGTCCATACGCACCCAGGACACGCCGAGGGCCACGAGATCATCGACTGCGGCACTCAGTGCGCTGGCGGACAGCCGGCGCAGGTCACCGGCGTTGATGCCCTTTCGGCTCGCGCGGCTTGGAATTTTGCGGCTGACGTTTTGCTGAGAGACTGGGTTGAAGCTCGGCCTCGACGGTCGATTGAAGCTCGGCCTCGACGGCCGTGGCCGCCCGCGAATCGACAGCAATGGACGAGGACATCCCCGACCGATGCATCGCTGCGGCGAGCGCGATCGCAAGAAATGCAACACAAATGAGTCGATACAGATTGCGCATCTACAATTCGATTCCGCCGTCCACAGCCGCGCCCAGGACATCGCCTTTCTGCCAGCGATGCCTCGAGTGTCGGGCCAGCGCTCTTCGACACGGCGACACCGCGACGCGGGCTGGAGGGCTGGTTTTACTGCGTTCCCCGCCAAGCCAGATGAAGGATAGCACCCGGCGGCGCTTAATCGCGTGAAGGCACGTCGGCGTCCATTTCCCGCCGAATGCCGACCCCGAGGCGATGGCGATGCTGGGCCGTCACCCGCTCACGGCGAGGAGATCAATCCCGATTCGGTTGCGACGATCCAGCGGTCGCCCCAGCGCACGATCGACTGGAGCCGACCGACGCCCGGCACGATGTCGCCGCGCGCCGCCTTGAAGCTGCGCTCGGGGCCGTCGAGGATCGCGGTGCTACCGTAGACCTCGCGCACGGTCCAGCCGCTCAGGGTCTCGGGCTTGGTTTCCGGGAACGGCATCGGCCGTGGGCCGGGATCGCTGCGGCGCGCCGTGTCGGTCACATCGACGCCCGGCGGGGCGATGAACGCGGTCCTGATCGGCTTCGGTTGGGTCGCGTTCTGGGCGAGGCGCCGCCCGTGGTTCGGACCCTTGTTCGCCGAGCCCGT
Source organism: uncultured Alphaproteobacteria bacterium (assembly GCA_963793985.1). Classification (GTDB taxonomy): domain Bacteria; phylum Pseudomonadota; class Alphaproteobacteria; order Rhizobiales; family Xanthobacteraceae; genus JAJPKK01. Next base: position 78,177 of record CAWCCG010000031.1, read on the forward strand.
CGGGTTCGGCGCATCGCGGCGGATTTCGGCGGTCGCCTGCGGGCGCGGCGCGGCGCCGTCGCTGCGCGGGACCTGCACCAGGGACGGCGGCTCTCCGACCGCCCGGGCGAGATAGGTGCGAAAGTAGGACAGCGGCAGCACCGCGATCCATCCGATGAAGAGCCCGAGCCCGAGCGCCACCACAGCCCGCAATTTCGGGCGCGTGCGTAAGCCCCCGCCCGTGGTCACGATGCGCACCGCGTCGCCGGGGCGGATATCGAGCCAGGCGCGGGGGCGGAATTCGTTAACCTTGGCCGAAACATTTTTCGCGTGATCGAGCGAAACGTCTTCGTCGTGGCCCGGTGGCACCACGCGCAGATGCGGTAGCGGTTGCGGCACCGGACGGGGACGCGGCGCGGCGCTTTCGCTGTGGCGCAGGTTGCCCGCGGTCGCGGTGACGAGCGCCGCGATGTCGGCTTCGAGCGTCGGCACGTCGGCTTTCGGGGCCGGTCGCGGCTCCTCCGGCTGCTCCACAAGTCCCGGATAGATTTGACTGAATTCCCGATAATCGATCTTCCAGTCGAACCACGGCGCGGTGGGCGCAGAAGCGCCGCTGCCCTCGACGCCATCCAGGTTGATTGCCCCACTCACAGCCGCCGCTCCCCCGACATCCCCTCACCCGGGCGCGCATCGAACGCCGCCGTCTCATGTCGGCCGGCGACGTCGATGACCGTGCGCTCGAATGGTTACCAGAGGGTTTGCGCGCGGCGCCCCTGCTCCCTCTCCCCGCGCGCGGGGAGAGGGTCGGGGTGAGGGGGCGGCTTCGCGAGTTTGAGCCTGCGAGCCGATCTCCAGACGCTCAGACTCTGCGACGCGGCCCCCTCACCCGGATCGCTCACGCGATCCGACCTCTACCCGCATGCGGGGAGAGGTTCTCGGCATCGCCGTGCCTTATTATCGGGTGCGCCGGGACAAGCCCGGCGATGTGGAGAGTTGGTGCACCGGAGAGCGGGCGCGCCCGCTACGTGTCACCCCTCGCCGTACGGCTTGATGCTCGTCCGCGACCGCGTCGGCGATGTCTTCTTTCGAGATCACGCCGACGACGTCGGCCGCCCGCGGCCGGCCCCGCCCCTTGGTGACGACGGCCATGGCGGCGCAGCGCCGGGCCATGCGCCGGATCACGTCGAACATCACGTTGTCTTCCTGCGCGAGGGTGAAGCGGCGGTCGGCAACGTCGCCGAGCGACACGCCGGTGAGGCCGTCGGCGAGGCCGCGCCGCAGAGCCGTGTTGACGCGGATGACGCCGACGATGTGGTCGCGGCGCGTCACCACGACATAGAGCAGGCCGTCATGCGGCGGGTTGCGCAGCAGCGCGTCGAAAGGCGCGTCTGCCGGCAGCACCAAGGCGTCGCGTACCATCACCTGGCCGGCGTGGCGGACCAGGAACATGTCGGCATGCAGCGCCTTCGGCACGTAGTGGCCGCGGGCGACGAGCTTCGCCGTATAGATGTTCTCGTTCGACAGCACGCGGCGCACGCCGATGGCGAGCGCGACCGCGACGATGATCGGCATGACGAGGTCGTAGTCGCGGGTCATCTCGAAGATCATGGTGACGGCGGTCATCGCCGCCCCGGTGCCGCCGCCGACCATCGCGGCCATGCCGATCATGGCGCAGGTCGCGACGCCGACCCCCTCGACGGGATAGTACGTCGAGACCAGCGCGCCGAACGCACCGCCGAGCGTCGCGCCCATGAACAGCGCGGGCGAGAAGATGCCGCCCGACGCGCCCGAGCCGAGGCTGATCGAGGTGGCGGCGAGCTTGCCCACATAGAGCACGCCGAACAGCATCGGCAGCGCGAACCGCGCCGGACAGCACGGCCGGCACCACGATGTCGTTCGACAGGATCGCCTGGATCGTCGCGTATCCGACGCCCTCGACATAATAGTGCCCGGTGGCGACGAAGAGCCCGTACATCATGCCGCCGACCATGAGCATGCCGATGATGTGGCGCAGGTAGGAATTGCCGATGCGCTCGAAGATATCCTCGGCAAGGGTCAGCCCGCGCACGAAGGCGGCGGCGGCGATCCCCATCAAGCAGCCGAGCACGGCAAACAGCAGGAGCGCCGCGATCGTCGCATGACGGTTCGCCATCAGTTCGTCCGGCACCGCGAAAGCCGGCTGCAAGCCGAGCAGGATGCGCCCGATGAAGGTCGCGGCGCCGGTCGCGAGCGCGACGGGCAGGAAGGTTCGCGCGCTCAGCTCCGGCATCATCAATTCGATCGCGAACATCACCCCGCCGATCGGCGTGTTGAAGGTCGCGGCGATGCCGGCGCCGGCGCCGGCAGCGACGAGGGTGATGCGCTGCCACGGCAACATCGGCACGAGCTGGCCGAGCGAGGAGCCGAGCGATGCCCCGATCTGGATGATCGGGCCTTCGCGCCCGACCGCCGCGCCGGTGCCGATCGACAGCGCCGAGGCGAGCGATTTCACCACCGCGACCACCGGCCGGATGATGCCTTCCTTGTAGTAGATCGCGTCCATCACCTCGGGCACGCCGTGGCCGCGCGCTTCGGGTGCGAAATTGGTGACGAGGAAGGTGACGATGATGCCCCCGAGCACCGGGACCAGGATGACGTAAGCGCCCCACGGGCTCGGCGGCGTGAACACGCTGGCGTCGTAGAAGACCTCGAAGCGGCCGAGAAACGCGATGTTATGGATGAGGCCTATCAGGGCGCGAAAGAACACCGCCCCGGCGCCGGTGACGATCCCGACCACGAGCGCCATCAGCGACAGCCACACGAGGCCGATCTGTCGCGGCGGTCCGATCTTCATGGGACGAGCATCCCCTGCACCCCGCATTGGTCGCGCACCGGCCGGCGTCCCGTCAATGGCATCCGCGACGGTGGCGTGAGCCTAAAGTTCCATTTAAAATCGAATTGTTCCGTGGGTCCGCAGGGTGGTCTTGGCGGCGCAGTTAGCCCACGACAGACCGAAGCCAGGGGGCGAAAACACGAAAGGTTTTTGCATGATAACGCATTATTGCGGCACGCTTATCTGCCTCGCAGCACTGACCGGAACAATCGCTCCGTCGCAGGCCCAGACTCCGGGGCTCAACACGCTCTATGCATTTCCCACCGGACAGGGACCAATGGCTACTGGCCGCGCGGCGGCCTTGCCATGGACACCACAGGCACGCTCTACGGGACCACCCTTTATGGGGGCAATTGCTCGGCGGGCTTCCCAAGCTGCGGCACCATCTACAAGCTCGCACCGCCTGCGACGGGGCAGACGACGTGGACCTACTCATTTCTTCACGGATTCTCGCAGCAGCCGATAGGTGGCAATAACGAAGACGGCATCTCACCGATCTCTCCCCTCACCTTTTACCAGGGCGTGCTTTACGGCACGGCATCGGCGGGCGGCGATACGACTTGCGGGTGCGGTATCGTATTCAGCATTACGCCGGGAGGGACGTACACGATCTTGCATACGTTCGATCCCGCTGTGCCGGGCGCTGGGGGCATCAATCAATTCCCGAACGGATCGACCCCGATCGGCGGACTGCTCATCAGCAACGGCACCATTTATGGGACCACGGATGCCGGCGGCAAAGATGGAGCGATCGTTAACAGGACCAACGGGGCCGGTGTCCTCTACAGCCTGAGCACCACCGGCAGCGGATTTCACCGTCCTGCACAACTTCGATGGAAGCCTCAATACCGGATCGCAGGGGATGATCATCTTCGGCCAGGACGGCGCGCATCTACGGCACCCAGTTCGGCGGCGGCCAATATAACCAAGGCGTGATCTGGCGAATGCCGATCGGCGGCACTTATCAAGTGCTGTACAATTTCCTGGGCACCAACCAGCCGGGCAATTCCTCCGACGGCGCCGATCCCGAAGGTCGACTCGCGCTTGGGCCCGACGGAACGATCTACGGGACGACGTCGTTCGGTGGCAATCCTTCTGGCGACGGCACGGCCTGGTCGATCAAGCTCACCAACGGCACCTGGGTTTACAAACAAATCTACAAGTTCAACGGCAACACCGGGGGCTCGCTCCCGCACAGCGGTCTCATCTTGGCTGCGGACGGCGCCCTCTATGGCACTACCGCCGGCGGTGGGCAGTATGGAGGCGGCACGTTCTACAAGCTGGTGCCCAACGGCAGCACATGGACCTACGTCACGCTGCACAATTTCATCCCGTTTGACCCCAACGGCGACAGCCCATACGGCGACCTGCTCTATGCCAACAACAATTTCTACGGCATGAACCTGACCGGCGGCTCCATTGCCCAGTGCGTTAGCAACCCAACGGCTGTGGCACGGTCTTCCAGTTCAACCCGCGCACCACCCACAATTTCAACGGTGACGGTTTCAGCGACATCACTTGGCGGGACAGTTCGGGCAACACCGCGATCTGGGAAATGAACGGCACCGCGGTTCTCAATCAGAACAGCTCGTTCGTCGCAAACGTCCCGGGCCAATGGGCCATCGTCGGCCAGCGCGATTTCAACGGCGACGGCAAGGCCGACCTGCTCTGGCGGGATACCAGTGGCAACGTGGCCATCTGGGAGATGAACGGCACCGCCGTGTTGAACCCGAACAGTTCGTTCGTCGGCAATGTGCCGACCCCCCAGTGGAGCATCGTCGGCACTGGCGATTTCAACGCCGACGCCAAAGGCGACCTCTTGTGGCAGGACACGTCGGGCAACGTGGCGATCTGGGAAATGAACGGCACCACGGTTCTCAATCAGAACAGTTCGTTCGTTGCCAACGTCCCCAGCCAATGGTCGATCAAGGGCACCGGCGACTTCAACGGCGACGGCAAGACCGACATCTTGTGGCAGGACTCCTCGGGCAACGTGGCGATCTGGGAGATGAATGGGACCACCATATTGAACCAGAGCAGCTCGTTCGTCGGCAACGTGCCGAGCCAATGGACGATCAAAGGCACCGGCGACTTCAACGGCGACGGCATGAGCGACATCCTGTGGCAGGAACTCCTCGGGCAACGTCGCGATCTGGGAGATGAACGGCATCACCGTCTTGAACCCGAACAGCTCGTTCGTCGCCAACGTCGCCGCGGCCAATGGTCGATCCAGCTCACCGGCGACTACAACGGCGACGGCAAGTCCGACATCATCTGGCACGACACGTCGGGCAACGTGGCGATCTGGGAGATGAACGGCACCACCGTATTGAACGGGAATAGCTCGTTCGTCAGCAACGTCGCCGGCCAATGGTCCATCCAGCGTCTCGCCGCGGACTGATGACTATCGACCGGATGCTGGCGGCGCGGCGCAACTGGTCTTCGTGCTGAGTTCGGAAAGGTCTTCAGCGGATCAATCCTGTCGCGGCAGAAGCCCCAGCCATCCCTGCGCGGCTTCGCCCCGGCGGCCGAACACGAACGGGATCGCGGCGCTGGGCAGACGCCCGGCGTCGTTCATTCGCTGTCGAGCACCGCGTGCACTTTGCGCGCCAGCTGCTCCAGGGTGAAGGGCTTCGAGATCAGCTGCACGCCGGGGTCGACGATGCCGTTGTGGACGATGGCGTTCGGCGTATAGCCCGTGGTGTAGAGCACCTTGATGCCCGGCACGCGGCGCACCGCCTCCTCGGCGAGCTTTCTGCCGTTGACGTCGGGCATCACGATGTCGGTGAACAACAGGCGCACGCCGGGCTGCGCATCGAGAATCTTGAGCGCCGATGCGGCATCGGGGGCGTGGACCACCGAGTAGCCGAGCTCGCGCAGGCTCTCGACCGTCACCTGGCGCGCCCGCTCCTCGTCTTCGACGACGAGGATAAGCTGGTCGGCGTCGCCGCGCGGGACCGGCCCGTCGATGATCCGCGCCGTTGCGGTTTCCTCGGCGCCGTGGAACCGCGGGAGATAGAGCTTGATCGTGGTGCCTTCGGCGGGCTCGGAGTAGATCTTCACGTGCCCGCCGGACTGCTTCACGAAGCCGTGGACCTGCGAGAGCCCGAGGCCGGTACCCTTGCCGACGCCCTTGGTGGTGAAAAACGGGTCGAACGCACTTCCGGCCACGTCGGACGGCATGCCGCTCCCGTTGTCGGTCACCGCGACGAGCACGTATTGCCCGGCCGGCACGTCGACATGGGCGCTCGCATAGCTGTCGTCGAGATGACAGTTGGCGGTCTCGATGGTGAGTCGCCCGCCCTCCGGCATGGCGTCGCGCGCGTTCACCGCGAGATTGAGGATCGCGCTTTCGAGCTCGCCGCGGTCGACGCGGGTCCGCCACAGTCCGCCGGCGAGAACGGTCTCCACCTTGATCTGCTCGCCGATCGTGCGGCGCAGGAGATCCGACATCCCCGCAACGAGCTTGTTGATGTCGATCGACTGGGGCTCGAGCGGCTGCCGGCGCGAGAACGCCAGCAGGCGATGGGTCAGGGTCGCGGCGCGGTCGGCGCCGTCGAGCGCCGCATCGATGTACTTTCCGAGATCGGTTTCGCCCCGCGCGAGCCGCCGCCTGAGGAGATTCAGGCTGCCGATGATGACCGAAAGCATGTTGTTGAAGTCGTGGGCAAGCCCTCCGGTGAGCTGGCCCATCGCCTCCATCTTTTGCGATTGGCGCAGCTGGTCGGCAAGTTGCTCGCGGCGGGCGGCCTCCTCCAGGAGCTTCTGGTTGCTCGCCCGCAGCGCGTCGCGCGACGCGACGAGCTTCGCCATCTGCCCATAGGAGTTCAACGCCGCGAAGGCCGCGAGGGCGAGATACATGATACCGGACCCGATGAGAGCGATCTTGAGCCAGCGGGCGGCGGTTTCCAGCATGCGCGCGCAGATCGGATTGCGTCCGGTCTTCAGTCTTGATCATGCGATCGATGATTGTGCGCGCCTCGTCCATGTAGACCCTGCCGGATCCGCCGCGCACGATGGCGAGAGCCTCATCCCTCGCTCCCATCCGAAAACGCGCGATCGTGGCGCCCAGCTCATCGAGCTTCGCCCGGGCCGATGTCGAAAATCCTCGAGCGCCCGCGCCTGCACCGGACTAGCTGCAAGCATGGAGCGGAGCATGTCGAGCTGCATCTCGAAACGGCCCACGGCGCCGCGATAGGGCTCGAGATAGGCCGCGTCGCCGGTGAGAAGATATCCGCGCTGCCCGGTTTCGGCATCGGTGAGGTTTGAAAGCGCGCCGACGAGCTCGCGTTCGACTTCCATCGAATGACGCATCGCCTGCGCATTGTTCTGTTCCGACGCGACGAACGAAAGCACCGCGCCGATCATGCACGCAAGAATGACAAAGCCGAGCAGCAGCGGCGCGGCACCCGAGCGCAGGAACGTTCTGCGGGTTTCGATCATTCAGGGTGCCGGCCGCGTTTCATCGCTCCGCGCCTCGCCACCGGGGCGCGGCGGCCGACGAAGAGGCGGTGACTTGCATTGTTGCCGGCAACTGGGTGGGCCCATCCGCATCTCAAAGCGCGACCGGATCGATCAATCGCACCCTGATATTTCGAGTTCCAGCATGATCGTATTCGAAAAATTTGCAACGTGTTGCGATCGTGCTCCGCGTAAACAATACTCCGGCGGGTGGCTCGGAAGCGTCCGACCGCCATTGTCTATCCCTTCTCCGTCTATCCCTTCTCCGTCTACCCCTTCTCCGCCCGCGGCACGTCGGCAAGGCGATCGACCCAATCGAGCGAGGAGCGACGCCAGATTTGCCGGCGCGGCGAGAAAGCCGCACGCTGCGTGATCGTGCCGACACGCAGCGAATAGCTCGGCGGGTCCTCGACCGCGCAGGCGTAGATCGGCGTGCCGCAGTCGCCAGCAGAAGGCGTGGCGACGCTTGTTGCCGCTTTCCGCCGTCTTCACGTAGCTCTTCGGGGTACCGCTGCGGAGCACAAAGTCTGCGGCCGCGGTCGGAATGTTGGCACGGAAGGCCGAGCCGGTCAGGGTCTGGCAGTCGGTGCAGTGGCAGATGCTGACACTCGCCGGATCGACCTCCGCCTCGAAGGTGATCCGGCCGCAATGGCAGCGTCCGTCGATCTTCATGGGTTCCCTCCCCTGGGAAATGCGGCCCGCCACCCAGGCAGAGCGCCCGATTTCCGGCCGAGGGAACATCGGCCACACTGGTAAATCAATGCCGGCAGCCCCAAATTCCACGCCATTGCAGACCGGGACAATGTGATGAACATCCAGAACACCACGCTCGCCTCCGTCCAGTCGGAGGCGAAGAAAGGCCTGCCGGGGCAAATCGTTCTCGCTTTCCAGGGCGGCGGGGCACTCAATGCGTATCAGGGCGGGGTCTATCAGGCGCTTCACGAGGCGGGCATCGAGCCCGACTGGGTGATCGGCACCTCGAGCGGGGCCATCAATGCCGGCCTGATTGCGGGCAACCCGCCGGAGAAGCGCGTCGAGCGGATGCGCGAATTCTGGACGTCGATGGAATATCGGCCGTGGTGGGAGGATTCCCCGTTTTCTTCTCTGTTCAGCCAATGGCCCCTCGCCGCCGAGTTCGCCAACCGGGCTGCGCACGTCAGTGCCTTCGTCGGCGGGGTCCCCGGCTATTACCGGCCCAATCCGGCCTTCGCGCTCGGCCCGGCGGCGCCGGTCGGCGTCGAGCGCGCCTCGCTCTACACGACGGACCAGCTCAAGAAGACGATGACGCGGCTTACCGATCCGGCGTGGTTCAATTCCGGCGCGCCGCGGCTCACGGTGAGCACCGTCAACGTCAAGACCGGGCGCATGCATTACTGGGACAGCGCCCGCATGCCGCTGAGCCTGACTCCACGTGCTCGCCTCCGCCGCGCTGCCGATCTCGTTTCCGGCAGTGCGCATCGACGGCGATCCCTATTGGGACGGCGGCATCTATTCCAACACGCCGATCGAGGCCGTGTTCGACGACATCCCGCGGCGCGATTCCGTCGTGTTCGCCGACCAGATGTGGCACAGCTCAGGACCGGAGCCGCAGTCCTTCTTCGACGTGCTCAGCCGCGAGAAGGACATCCAGTTCGCGAGCCGCGACGCCGCCTACATCACGCGCCAGCAGGACCTGCACCGGCTTCGCCACGTCATCCGCGAGCTGGTCGCGAAGATGCCGGCGGAGAAGCGCGAGACGCAGGAGGTGAAGGACCTCGCCGCCTGGGGCTGCAAGACCTTCATGCACATCGTGCGGCTCAATGCGCCCTACATCGACGGCGAAGGCAATTCGCGCGATTTCGACTTCACCCGCGAGGGCATTCGCGTGCGCTGGGGCGCCGGATACGACGACACCAGGCGCGTGCTGGCGGAGCGGCCGTGGGAGAGCGAGGTCGATCCGATGTCCGGTGTCGCAGTCTACGACAGCAAGCCGGCGCATCTGACGTTCAGCGCGGCGCACACGGCGACGTAGCGCGGGCTACCCGTTCGCCACGAACAGATCGGGCGCCCCCGGCTTGAGCACGACGTAGCAGCGGCGCCATGGCGCCTCGTCGATCAGCCGCCATTTATGTCCCGAGCCGACGGTGTCGTCCGCCACCAGCACATCGCCGGGACTGATGATGAAGACCTCATCATCGCGGGTGGTGAATTCGAGCGTCCCAGTCAGGGTGAGAACGTATTGTCGCTGCGGCGCCTCGTGCCAGTCGAGCGCGGAACCGGGCGGCGATTCCTTGAAGTGCACCGAGGTGACGTCGGTCGATTGCTCGAGCGCGACCTCGCCTTCGAGCACGTGGGAGGCATTGTCCGAGCCGATATAGAGCTTGAAGGCGCGCATCGGCAGCTCCTTGGGTGCGACGGGTTCAGATCGAGTTAGATCGTGGCCTCGGTGCCGGGCCAAGCGGCTTGCAGCCGGGCGAATTCGCCGCTGTTCCGCAGCGCCTCGATCTCGGCGTCGATCGCGTCGGCGAGATCGGCGCGGTCCTTGGCATAGGCGATGCCGAGTCGCTCGCGGGTCGGCGCCTGCAGCGGCACGGCGAGCGCGGCGCGGTCGCGCACGAGCCACGAGATCACCGGAAACAGCTTGATGATGAGGCCGATGCGGCCGGCTTCGAGATCGTCGATCGCGTCGCCGATCCCCGTGTAGGGATAATAGCGGATCGCGGCGATGTCGCCCTGGGCGAGCAGCCGGCGGGCGACCGCGTCCGAGGTGTTGCCCTTCTGGATGCCGGCAGTGAGCCCACGCAAATCCGCAGTCGAAGTGACGCGGGGCGTTTGCCGGATGTTGACGGCGATACCCTGGTTGAACTCGAGATAGGGCCGCGAGAACCGCACGATCGCCGCACGCTCCGGCGTGATCGTCGTGCCGGCGATCACCGCATCGCAGGTGCCCTCGGCGAGCGCCGCGAAGATGCCGTTGAAGTCCTCGCCGGCGTAGGCAAGCGGCTCGAGCGTGAGCGAGAGGCGCGCAGCGACCGCGCGCATCATCTCGATGTCGAAACCGGTGTAGGTGTCGCCGTCCATCACGTCGAAGGGCGGGTCGGGATACGCCGACAGGATGGTGAGAACGCCGGCTTTGCGCGTGCGGATCACGTTACTTGCCGGAGCCCGGGACTTTGCTTCGCCGGCCGTCGCGCCGGCAGCCGTCGCGCCAGGCGCTGCGGCCTCCTCGATGGAGAAGCTGATCGGCACGCCCTGGCCGTTGCGGCAGGTGAGAAGCCCGGAATAGGACGGCGCCTGGTTCGCAACGATCCGGCAGCTGTCTCCTTCCAACGCGAGCGTGCCTTCTGCAGCCGCAGGGGCGCGCGACATCGTGAGCCGCATGTTGCCGGATTTTTCCTCGACGCCGTTTGCGCTGCACAGACCGACGTGACGCAGCGTCACCGGGCCGGAGTATTCGATCTTGCTGCCCGACACGGTCTTGGCGAGGCTCGCCTTGAGCTCCCACTCCTGGAGATAGCCGACCTGGCCGCTCGCCGCGTACGGCTCCGCGCGCCGCCGTCGCCGCGACGATGCAAATCGATATGGCAACGAGCAGCGTCCGCATCACTGCAGATCCCGGGCGACGCGGAAGCCGTTCGCGTAGTAGCGCACGTCGCTGTCGTAGCGGAATCGTGCCGAGGAACGCACGTCGGCGGGCTTGCTGGTGAAGTTTCCGCCGCGCAGCACGCGCAGGTGGCAGTCGCCGCTGGTCCACGCGGCGCCATCCTTCGGCGCGTTGCGGTAATTGTCGTTCCAGCAGTCTTCGACGAACTCGGCGGCATTGCCTGCGGTGTCGTAGAGGCCGAAGCCGTTGGGACGGAACGATGCGGCCGACGAGGTCTGCCGGCTCGCCGGGCTGCCGCAGCCCTCGCATTGCGCCCGCGCTGCACCGACGTCGCGGCCCCACCAGAACGGCGACCGGGTGCCGGCCCGCGCCGCATATTCCCATTCCGCTTCGGTGGGGAGCCGATAGCGCTGCCCGGTGCGCTGCGACAGCCAGGCGATGTAGAGCTTGGCATCGTCCCAGCTGACATTGATCACGGGATGGTCGCCGCGCCCCCAGCCGTGATCGTCGGGCCGGTGCTTGCACGCGCCGGCATCGGCGCACTGATCCCACTCGCGCGAACGTCACCTCGTGGCGGCCGATCGCGAATGGATTTCGGATCACCACCGGGTGTTCCGGCTTCTCGTAGGGCGTGTCGTTCGAGCCCATCACGAAATCGCCGGACGGCACCACGACGAGCTCCGGACAGTCGGCGCAGTCCTTGAAGATTTCGCCGGGATCGGGATTGGTCCCCTTCTGTACCGGCACGTTCGCGCTCGGCGCCGGCCGCTGTTGCGCGACCGGCGGGGCCGGTGAAGGTGCGGTCGGTGGCGGCGCGCTCGGTGAGGGCCGCGGTTCCATCGTCAAACCGCGTTGCGCACTTGCCTGCGGCCCTGCTGTTGCGCAGAGCGCCGCCAGCAACATCAGAAACAACAAACGCAAATTCATGTGTCGTTTCCGCGCGGCCGAATTCGAACAAAACACCGCGCGCGCACCATGCTTCATTTCGGCAGAATCGGCAAGGTCACTGCGCCGCGGCGCGCGGGGTTTACAATGCACTACAATGGCCTATTCTTCACGAGCGCTTCTTGCGACGCTTTCGTTGTGCATCGAATTCCGCTGCGCATCGAATTGGTTGTGTATCGAATTCGTCGCGCATCGAACTTCGAAATCGCCAAGTGATTTTCCGGGAATGCCGGGCAGGTCCGTGAGATTGGGGAGCGTGCCGTAATGTCGAGACTCCTGGCGTCGATTCTTATGCCGGCATTGGGTTGTCTCGTCCTCGGCGCGCAAGCTTTCGGCCAAGCTGGCGGACCGACGCCATCGCCGCCGGGTGCCGCGGTCTATTTCATCGGTCTCAATGACGGCGACACGATACCGGCGAAGTCGACGATCCATTTCGGCCTGCGCGGAATGGGTGTCGCACCGGCGGGTTCCGATCGCGCCAATTCCGGGCATCATCATCTGATCATCGACGCGCCGACGCCGCCGCTCAACGCCGAGATCCCGAACGACTTCCAGCACCTGCATTTCGGCGCCGGCCAGACCGAGGCGGAGGTCACGCTCACGCCCGGCGAGCACACGCTGCAGCTCGTCTTCGGCGACAAGAATCACGTGCCGCATTCGCCGCCCGTGGTGTCGGCGCGCATCAAGGTGAAGGCGGTCGAGCAGATGCCGACGCAGGCGAGCACGCCGCCTCCGTCGGGCGGCCCCGCCAAGCGGCACCCCTCGCCCAAGGATGCCAAGGTCTACTTCATCGAGCCGACCGACGGCTCCTACATCACGCAGAATCCGGTGATCCGGTTCGGGCTGCTCGGCATGGGCGTCGCCCCTGCCGGATTCGAGAAGGCGAACACTGGGCACCATCACCTGCTCGTCGATTCCGAGCTGCCGCCGTTCGACCAGCCGATCCCGAACGATTTCAATCATTTGCATTTCGGCGCCGGGCAGACCGAGGCGAAGATCACGCTGCCGCTCGGCGCCCACAAGCTGCGCCTGCTGTTTGCCGACGATGCCCATGTTCCGCACGATCCGCCCGTTTATTCGAGCGAGATCAATGTGATCGTGAACCAGACCGGCCGGCCGCCGCCGCCACCCGTGCGGCGCCGGCCGAAGTACATTTATTACCATCACCGCTGAGGGACGCGGTGAGGAAGGATGCCGCGATCCGGGACGCGTCGGCGTGAACCGGATCGAAGGGACATCCGACAAAATACTGAAGCCCTTGCGTTTCGGCCGTTGACGTGACGGCAGAACGTAGCAAATGTTGCAGAAATGATGCGGAAAGGCCTGCTGTTCTCTCTGCTGATCTTGGTGGCGGCCCTGTTCGCCTCGGTGGCGCAGGCCGAGCGGCGGGTCGCGCTGGTCATCGGGAACTCCGCCTATCGCAACGCCTCGCCGTTGCCCAATACCATCAATGATGCCAATGCCGTCGCCGCGCTGTTCCGCTCGGTCGGCTTCGAGGTGGTCAGCTCGCGCAACGAGCTCGGGGTCCTCGAGTTCAAGCGCGCGGTCCGCGACTTCCTGATCACGGCGGAAACCGCCGACATCGCGGTGGTCTACTATGCCGGACACGGCATCGAGGTGAACGGCGCCAATTTCCTGATCCCGGTCGACGCCAGACTCGCCCGCGACTACGACGTGGAAGACGAGGCGGTCGCGCTCGATCGCATCGTCTGGGCGCTCCAGCCGGTGCGTCGGCTGCGGCTGATCCTGCTCGATGCCTGCCGGGACAATCCGTTCGCCGCGCGGCTGCAGCGCTCGGTCTCGACCCGCGCCGCCCCGAAGGGCGGACTCGGCAAGATCGACGACGTCAGCGCCGACACCCTCGTCGCCTACGCCGCCAAGGAAGGCTCGGTGTCCTATGACGGCGCCGGCGCGAATTCGCCGTTCGCCGCCGCGCTCGTCAAGCATATCGCGGAGCCCGGTCTCGACATCCGGATTGCGCTCGGCCGCGTGCGCGACGAGGTGCTGCGCACCACCGCGGGCCGGCAGGAGCCGTTCATCTACGGCTCGCTCGGCGGCTCGATCATTCCGCTGGTGCCGTCGCCGGTCGCCAAGGCGCTCGAAGCGATGGCGAACCAGGACCCGGTCGTGCCGCCGTCCGTCGCGCTCGCCACGCCGGCGCCGGTCGTCATCAAGCCACCGCGTGCCGCCATCGCCCGTCCTGCCGCCGCCCGTCGCCGCCAAGCCGCCGGCCGCCCCGCCGCCCGGCGAGCCGAGCCAGAGCATGCAGTCGCGATTGCAGGCGGCGCTCGAGAAAGAGGATCAGGTATCGGCTTGCAGCCGCGATGAGCAGCGGCTGGCACGGGTGCGCTCGATGCCCTCCGCCGACGAGATCATCCGCTTCGAGCGTGAGCTCGGCTGCACGCGGCTCAAGCCGCAGGTCCAGCGCCTGTTCGAGAGCATTGCGACGACGCTGCCGGCGGCCGCGATTCCTTTGGTCGCTGCGCCTCCGCCTCCCCGGCGCGCTCCGATAGCCGCCGCCTCGCAAGGAGGAGCCGAAGCGGGAGGAAGCCAAGCGCGAAGAGCCGCGCAAGGAGCAGCCGCCGGCGCTCGCCACCACGCGGGAGCAGTCGATCGCCGCCACCGAGCCGCAGGGCGCCTGCGCGCGCGATGCGGAACGCCTGGCACAGCTGCGCGGCGACCCCAGCCTCGATGCGATCGCGCGGTTCGATCGCGAGCTCAGCTGCGAGAGGCTTCGTCCCCAGCTGCGCCGCTTGCGCGAAAGCATGCAGTAGCCCTAAAGGTCCGCATCGTCTCGTCCGCGCAGGTCCGCGAAATCGCCGGCGCGGGCGCAGCCCGCTATCTTCCTGCATCGTCGGATCGCGACGGAGCGCGTTGCCGGACCGGCGTCGCAAATTAAGGACCTCACGCCATGCGTATTGTCGATCTTCGCGAGGTGACGGTGCCGATCGCCTCGTCGATCGCCAACGCCTATATCGACTTCTCCAAGATGACGCTGTCGCTCGTCGCGCTCGTCACCGATGTCGTGCGCGACGGCCGTCCGGTGGTGGGCTACGGCTTCAACTCGAACGGCCGCTACGGCCAGGGCGGGCTCATCCGCGAGCGCTTCGCGCCGCGGCTCGCCGCCGCCGACCCGAAATCCCTGCTCGATGATGCCGGCGACAATCTCGATCCCGATCGCATCTGGGCGACGCTGATGAAGAACGAGAAGCCGGGCGGCCATGGCGAGCGCTCGGTCGCGGTCGGCACCATCGACATGGCGGTGTGGGATGCGACCGCGAAGATCGCCGGCCAGCCGCTGTTCCGGCTGCTCGCTGAACGGCACGCGACGCAAGCCGGAGCCACGCGTGTTCGTCTATGCCGCCGGAGGATACTACTACCCCGGCAAGGGCATCGAGCAGCTGCGCGCCGAAATGCGCAGCTATCTCGACCGCGGCTACACCGTGGTGAAGATGAAGATCGGCAACTCCATCGCCGAGGACCGCCCGCGCATCGAAGGTGTCCTCGCGGAGCTCGACGGCAAAGCGCAGCTTGCTGTCGACGCCAACGGGCGGCTCGGTCTCGAAGATGCCGTCGCCTACGCCAAGATGCTGCGGGACTATCCGCTGTTCTGGTACGAGGAGGCCGGCGACCCGCTGGACTTTGCGCTCCAGGCGAGCCTCGCCGAATTCTATCCGGGGCCGATGGCGACGGGAGAAAACCTGTTCAGCCACCAGGACGCCCGCAACCTCCTGCGCTACGGCGGGATGCGGCCGGATCGCGACTGGCTGCAGTTCGACTGCGCGCTCTCCTACGGGCTCTGCGAATACCAGCGCACGCTCGCCGCGATCGAAAGCGCCGGCTGGTCGCCGCGCCGCTGCATCCCGCATGGCGGCCACCAGATGTCGCTCAACATCGCCGCCGGGCTCGGCCTCGGCGGCAACGAGAGCTATCCGGACCTGTTTCAGCCCTATGGCGGTTTCCCCGACGGCGTGCGCGTCGAGGACGGCCACATCGTGATGCCGGACCTGCCGGGCATCGGCTTCGAGGGCAAGTCGGACCTCATCAAGGTGATGCGCGACCTCGCGGCGTGACGGCGGCTCCCACCCACGAATGTCATTGTCCGGCTTGACCGGACAATCCAGTAACCCCCGCGATATCGATGGG
>CAWCCG010000032.1:0-186145 GCA_963793985.1 uncultured Alphaproteobacteria bacterium
TAGGCCGGGATCGGCCTCGCGACCCCGCCGAGCAGTTCCAGGAGCGAGGATTCGTGGCTCCTGGCGAGGGCGTCCCAGAGGGCCATGTCGATCGCGGCGAGTGCGATGCCGACGAGCCCCTGAGTGCCAAGCAACCGGAACCGCCTGGAGAGCTTCTGCTCGATTTCCAGCGGGGCCAGCGGCTCGCCCCGTATGAGCTCTTCCAGGTTCCGGATCAACTCGGCTGTGGGGTTGAGCGCCGCCGTGGTGTAGGTGAAGACGACGCTATGGCCAACGACCCCGTCGTCGCTGGACACGTCCGTCAGGACCAGGGGCGACTCGGACACAACGCCCCCGGCGGTCCGATGCGGGTGAGCCATCGGCACGCTGACGGTTCGGACCCTCAAGCTTTGGATCTTGGGCATCAGGGACACCTCACTGGTTAGACGATTTCGGGAGAATGAGTATTGGCCGTCGAGCTCGAGCCGGAAACTCGACGGGCTTTGGCGAGGGACGCCACAGATCCGGATCACGCCACCATCTTGGGCCGTGGCGAAGGACTGGCCGTCCGGCGCGAAGCCGACATGGTAGATCACCGGCTGGGTGAATCAGGGGCTGGCCGATGAGCTGGCCTGATGGCACGGAACGGAGCTCGGCGGTGTTATCCGTTGCACCGATCAGCAATCGCCTGCCGTCCGGGCTAAACGCAAGGAGGCGACGGAATTCCGGTACTCAAAGGCGAAGATGGCACGTCCCGTTTCCGCGTCGAGAGTTGCGCTATCCCGAGACCCGCTCGTCCCTCGCCCAACGCGATATACTTGCCGTCCGGGCTAAGCTTGATCACACTCTTGCGCCACCGAGGAAGGGCACCGCCCGACTGACGGCCCCGGCGTCGGCGCCCTGCGGCGGCAGCGACATTCGGGCCATATACTCGCGCGGAACAGACCGAACCATCTCCCCGGTATTGGCGTCCCACCACAAAGGGTCTTTTCGTTCGTGTTAGCAGCTCTCGGCCGTCGAAACAAAAAGTGGCGGATTAATTTGGAACCAGGGACGATAATGGGGCGCTTGTCACGTTCGGCACAGGGGCGAATGACGGTTCGGCGGAGTCCGGGGTCATGGCATAGACGCGGCATTGGCCGTCTGGCAAGCCGTTCGCCAGGCGATCACCCTTCGGGTTGAAGGCGAGAGCGTCTATTGCGGAGGGATGGCGGAGTTCCCGCGTGGCGAAGAGCCGCCCCCGGCAGTCCCAGCACGTGCCGTCGATCCGGCGGCGATCGCCAGGAGCGCCCGTTGGAGGCGGGATGACAACCACGTCACGGAGGCGTCGAATTGGATCTGCCGCTCCACGTCGCCGGCCGGGAAGCTCGCCACGGTAACGCTGCCGTAAGGCAGGCCGAATACGAGTTCCCGGCCGTGGGACTCCAGGTTGCGCTACTGGCCGTGGCGGCCGCGTCCGGCAAAGGCAACGGCTGCTCCTGTTCAAGGTCCCAGATACTCAATCCGCTTGGTAAATCGGGACCACTCTGTCTGGGAACCCTCTGTACCAGCAGGTAACGGCCGCCGGGATGGAAAGCAAATTGTTTGAAAGCCCCTTCGCCGCCCGCGCGGCAGGAAGCCGTGGATTGGAGTGAAGGCGTCGCGCGCCCCAGGTGCGAGCCCGAATGCGGTTGAGGCGGTCGCGATCCGGGTCTTCCTTGGCCAATCGGGCGGCGTTGGCAAACCAAAGCACAGCCTGGGCTGGGTCGCCGCGCCGTCCGGCCACCAACCCCTGGGAAGTGTGCATGTCGGTAAATGCGAGAGCCAACTTGCGGCGGGCTGTCTCGGCCTGTTCCTTCGCCTTGAGGGCCTTGCCTCGTTCCACGTCCCTATCTGCCGCCAGCACAGTTTGCACCTGGGCCTGTTCCCGAAAACGCGCCAGGGCGATTCCGAGGCCCGCGAGCCCCATCATCATCAGCAAGCCGATCACGGCCAACGAAGTTGCCACGCCCGGATGGCGTCGGGACCACCGAGCCAGACGCTCAAACGATGAAATCCGGCGGGCCTGGATCGGCTCGTCGTCGAGGAATCGCTGCAAGTCGGCGGCCAGGTCGCCGGCCGTGGCGTAGCGGCGGGCGGATCGCGGTCGATCGCCTTGTGGACGATCGTCTACGAGATCGCGCGGCACCTCCCGGTTCAGCTTGCCCAGCCGCGCCGGCTCTTCATGGGTCACCTGCTTGATCAGCCGGTTCCGCTCCTTCTCGTCGAACGCCGGCCGGAAGGCCAGCATTTCGTAGAGCGTCAGGCCCAGGGAATAGACGTCGCTGCGGGCATCGGTCTTGCCCTCGAACGCTTCCGGCGGCATGTAGCGCAGCGTGCCGAGGATGTCGCCGGTGTGCGTCAGGTTCTGCTGGTCGTCCGCCTTGGCCAGGCCGAAGTCGGTCACCCACACCGTCCCCTGCGTGTCCAGGAGCAGGTTCGACGGCTTGATGTCGCGGTGAGTGATCCCTTGCTTGTGGGCGTACTCCAGCGCATCGGCCACCTGGACGCCGATCGTCGCCACGCTCTGCCAGTAGGTCTGCTTCCGGCGCCTTGGACTTGCTCCCGTCACGGCCTTGGCCCGGAAGCACGACCGAGGACGACGAGAGACGTGAACGAATCGGACGACGCCGGCGAACTCGGCGCGATCCGGTCCCTGGATCTCTCTTGCGCCGGCAACTGCCTCCACGCTCACGGGCGCCGTGATCCTCGTCGTCTTGGATCGAGCGTCGCCATGGAACTCGCCCGTCAAGAGCGAGCGGGCCACATTCACGGCCGACAGCTGCGCCCTGGTCAGGATTTTCCGATCGCTCGCTCTGCCCCTCGGCA
The DNA here is from genome assembly GCA_963793985.1 of uncultured Alphaproteobacteria bacterium. Classification (GTDB taxonomy): domain Bacteria; phylum Pseudomonadota; class Alphaproteobacteria; order Rhizobiales; family Xanthobacteraceae; genus JAJPKK01. The sequence goes on from CAWCCG010000032.1 coordinate 2,827, forward strand.
GCTCGGAGACCTGCCCCGCGTTCGCGCACATGCGCGGATCGCCGCCGAGCCGAACGCGCCGGTCTTGGCGCCACCGAGTTGCAGTTTCTTCAGCTCTTCCAGCACCTCATCCAGCCCCAGGCCCTGGATGAACTGCATGACGTAATACGGCATGCCGTCCTGCTCGCCGACGCCGAAGACCGGCACGATGTTGGTGTGGTGCAGCTTGGCGGCGGACTTGGCCTCGCGCTCGAACCGGCGCCTGGCCTGGGCGTCGAGCAGCAGGTTCTTGGGCAGCACCTTGAGCGCCACGTGCCGGCCCAGCGACACCTGCTCGGCCTCGTAGACGATGCCCATGCCGCCGTGGCCGACCTCGCGGATGATGCGATAATCGCCCAGGCGCTCCAGCGGCGGCAACGGGCCGCCGGTTCGGGGGCTCGGCGCTTCCTCACGATCTTCCTTGACCTGCTCGATCTCGACCATGGCCGGGAACAGCTCGCGGATGTCGTCGGCCAGCTCGGGATGGCGGTCGATGTACTCCTGCAGCGCCGGCCGTTCGCCGCCGCGGTAGCGCGCGGCGAACTCGTCCGCCAGGTGGTTGATCAGTACTGTCCGGTTGAGCGATTCGATTTCTGACCTAAGTAGTCATTCGGCCTAGGCTTTCGTCGAAAAATGGGTGCGCACGACTTCAATTCCGTTGGACCTCCTGTCCATGCTCACTCCACCTTCGGGTGGAAAGGCATGGTTCACGATGTACTCCGGACAGGTCGTGTTCGCCCAATTGATGGAACTCCTGCCGCGACACGAGTTCGACACCTGCGTCAGACGCTACGACGGCGAGTATGGGGTCCGAGGCTTCTCCTGCCGCGATCAATTCCTCTGCATGGCCTACGCCCAACTGACGTACCGCGAGAGCCTGCGCGACATCGAGACGTGCCTCCGGTCGCACCGGCCCAAGCTCTACCATGCCGGCTTCCGTGGGCGGATCGCCCGGAGCACGCTCGCCGATGCCAATCGGGTGCGAGACTGGCGGATCTATGCCGATTTCGCTCAGGTATTGATCGGTCGTGCTCGGATCCTCTATGCCGACGACGACTTCGGCTTGGCCTTGGAGCAGACCGCCTACGCACTGGACTCCACGACCATCGACCTTTGCCTGACGCTGTTCCCCTGGGCACCATTCCGGCGACACAAGGCGGCGGTCAAGCTCCATACGTTGATCGATTTGCGAGGCAATATTCCGACGTTCGTCCACGTTTCGTCGGGCAAACGGCACGACGTCACGGTCCTCGACGAGTTGCCGATCGAGGCGGGCGCGTTCTACGTGATGGATCGTGGATATCTGGATTTCGGCCGTCTCTATCGCCTGCATCGTCAGTCCGCCTTCTTCATCACGCGTGCCAAGCGAAACCTGGACGCCTCGCGAACGAAGTCCCGAAAAGTCGACAAGACGACGGGCCTTCGATGCGACCAGACGATTACTTTGCAGGGGCCGCTGGTCTCGAAGAAGTACCCCGAATCCTTGCGACGCGTCAGCTACGTCGACCCCGAGCGAGGAAAGCGCCTGATCTTCTTGACCAACAACTTCGAGTTGCCCGCATTGACGATCGCGCAGCTCTACCGCTGTCGCTGGCAGGTCGAGTTGTTCTTCAAATGGATCAAGCAACATCTGCGGATCAAAGCCTTTCTGGGCAACTCCGACAACGCGGTCAAGACTCAGGTATGGATTGCATTGAGCATCTACGTCCTCGTCGCGATCCTCAAGAAGAAATCGAACAGCCCTCTGAGCATGGGCGAAATCCTCCAAATCTTGAGCGTCAACACCTTCGAGAAAACGCCTGTTTTTCCGCTGCTTCGCCCCGAAAACCACGCAGATCCGGAAGACCCTCAACCTAACCAGTTACGGCTGTTCGACTTCTAACCGGACAGTACTGAGGCACCATGATGAATTCTCCCCGCTATCTGGGCCAACACTTTCAGTTTGCTTTCCCTTGCGTAGTCGACAGTCGCCTCGGTGAATTCGTTGCAGACAGGAACTGTCAGGGTGACCGTCTCGGTACCAGCTTTCGCCTTCGGGGACCACCCAGCCCCAAGGTGTTTCTCCACGTGGAGCCGAATCGCCTTTCTCTCCTGGGCATCGTACAGGACCAAGAAGACAGACATCAACTCATTCAATCATAACTCATAGTGTTTTATTTGACTTCGAATGATACAAATGTCTTGGTTTGAATATAATTAAGTTTATCGCTAGCCTTGAGTTGGATGCGGATGTCGCCGTTTTCGGCGTAGCCTTAGTCGTCGAAAGTGTTGACGATCACGTCATAGCCGTAGTCTTCGCCGGGTCGGTCAACCGTGTGGCCTTTGTCTATGAAAAACTTTTCGACGTAATTGGCGTTTTGGGATGCGATAATATGCTACTCGCGTCCGTTGCGGCCGTGTAGGTACTGCCTTTGCCTTCGCCAATCCCGACTCCCGGCGGGCCAAGGCCGAATAGTTCCTAACAATGCATGATACCCCAACCTGCCCGGGCTCTCAAGCCGACACGATTGGCCACGGCGTCCGCGATCCCGTGGCCAGGCCCGATTTCACTTGGATGCCGGGCCCTCCCGGTATGGCCTCTTCGCCTCGTCCGGGCCCGCCGTGCGCAGACCTGTCTCCCGTGCCTCCTCACGTTTCTCCAGCTCCAGCGCCCGCTCCTGCCATTTCACCGCGGCGTCGGAAATCACCGCTTCGGCGTGGGCCGCGGCTAGCGTTTCGAGGCACGTGGGGTCTTCATGGCGAGTCAATTCGCAGGCGCGGGCGGCCGACGCGATCGCATGCGGGCCGTCGCGGTACCTGGTATCGGGACAGGTGGCGAGGATCCAGGCACGGCCGTCATAGCCGCGGGCGTCGTACGGGTCGAGCTTGATGGCTTCGTCGAAGTCGGCGAGGGCCTGGTCATAGTCCTCCCGCGCTCCACGGTGAGGCCCCGGTTCACGAACGCCACGGTCAGCTTGGGATCGAGGTCGATCGCCTCGGTGAAGTCGGCGATCGCCCTGCCGTACTCGCCCACCGCTTTCCAGGCGATGCCCCGGTTCAGGTACGCCAGGGCGCAACCGGGATCGAGACGGATCGCCTGCTGGAAGTCGGCGACGGCCTGGTCGAAGTCGCCCTTCAGGTACCGGGAGATGCCCCGGTCCAGGTAATCGCCGCCGGATTGGGGCACGCGGCACGGCGAGCCGCTGCCGACGGCGCCGGCGGGGACGACGCCGCTATCGCGCTTGGATTCGGAGCGCAGTCCCCGGGAGGATACCTGCGAGCGAGCGTTTGCGGCCGCGTGCGGTCTCCGGAGCCTTCCCGGCACTCTCCTCGGCGCCCTCCGGCTTCCACTCCGAGGCATCAGACCGGGTGCTATTCGCGACGGTGATGTCTGGATCGAGGCGGAGCGCCTTGGTGGAATCGTCGCGGGCCTTTTCGAGGTCTCCCTTGGACCGCCAGGCAGCGCCCCGGTTCTTGTACGCCAGGGCCAGGGTGGGATCGAGCCGGAGCACCTTGGTGTAGTCGGCGATGGCCTGGTCGAAATCGCCCTTCGCGTTATGGAGGTAGCCCCGGTTGCAGAACGCACCGGCGTCAAGGGGATCGCGCCGGACAGCTCGTTGTAGTCGGCGAGGGACTGGTCGAGGTCCCCCTTGAGTTTCCAGGCTTCGCCACGGAGTCTGCCGCAATTGCGCAGTTTGGATCGAAGCGGATCGCCTCCGTGAAATCGGCAATGGCCCGGTCGTACTCTCCCCTTCGCTTTCCAGGCGATGCCCCGGATTCCGTAGGCCTCATCACCCCGGGCTCGAGGTGGATCGCCTCGGTCAGATCGGCGATGGCCTTGTCGTTGTCACCCTTCCATAACCAGGCAAGACCACGGCCAAGGTACGCCCGAGCAAGTTTGGGATCGAGGCGGAGTGCCTCGTCGACGTAATTGCCCCACAGGGCGACGCCACGGTTACGGTCCGGCTTCTGGGTGCCGGGGTCCATCTTCCACAGGATGCGGCCGGTGGTGCCGGAGCGCACGTCGATCTTGTAGACGACGCTCCACACGTCGGTGACGTACATGAAGCCGTCTTCCACCACCGGGGTGACCTCGAGATATTCGTTGCCCGAGGTGCCGCCGAGCGGAAGGGCGAAGGCAAGCTTGAGGTTTCTTGACGTTCGTCTTGTTGATGGTGTCGAGCGCCGAGTAACGGTGCGAGCAGATCGTGGTGGTTCATCAGCCAGGTTCTGCGGCTCCGGATTGGCGAGGCGCTCGAACGTCACCTCGGCCGCGCAGGCGCCGCTCGCGCCTGCGACGATCGCGCAACCGAGCGTCGCGGTGAGGCGGGGCCGCGCGGCACGGGCGGCCGACGAACAGCGATGGTCGTGTCTGGTCTTCACGGGGGTCCTCCAGCGTGTGCCCGCAATCGAGCCGGTGCGCGACCGGGGCCGACAAGTCTACAAGCCTCTATCGCGAACAGCCGGATTTTTCCATCGCCGCGGTGCGACCCTTCGCCATCCCGGGCGCGGGCCGCGACCCCTCGCAGACCTCGTCCCTGAGGAGCCTTGCGCAGCAAGGCGTCTGGAGAAGGGATCACCCCCACACACTGCGGCCTGTGGCCATCCTTGAGACGCCCGCTGTCGCGGGCTCCTGAGATAAGGTGTATGAGGATTTCGGGCCTGCTCCGATCCGCTCGAGGGGCGTGCGGCGCGCATAAGTCCGTGACCGCATGACGCAAAGATGGTCTACCACCGGGCAGCCAGATTTCCGGGATAATGCGGCATCGGCCAGAATCCATGAGCGGGAGAACGAACATGCGGAGGAGTATCGCTTTTTGTGCCGGCGGCGCAGTGATCGCGGCGGGCGCGGTGGATCGGCACGGCTGGCGCCATGCCGGCGCTGAGGCGCTGGTCGAGAACAGTGCGGAGTTCCGCATGCAGCTCGACTTCCAGGTCAAGGATCGCGGCACTGCCGAAGCTCCTGCCGGCCGGCTGGGAGCCGGCGGTCGCGACCCAGGGGCCCGCCAAGGACTGCAACATCCGCCTGATCTTCATCGATCGCGTCGACGTCACCGGCGCCGACAACGTCCCGAAGACCTCGAGCCAGCTCGTCTATCTCGCCGTTCCGGTGAAGCAGACCGGCACCGCAACACCGGGCAGATGATCATCGGCGGTCTCGTCGCGACCCGAGGATCGCCCGGGCCGGTCGGCAACTACACTCCGGCGACCACCGCGAAGGTGCAACGCTCGGTCTCGGTCGACAACGGGGTCGCGCTCGGCGAGGAGAACTGGGTGTTCTCCGCCGCCAATGGCGAGCACATGGAAGTGCACCTCAAGTACGAGCGCGGGCCGGGCCGCCGCAACCCGACCCAGGAGGTGAAGTTCTTCGATGTGCGCAACCCGAGCACTTACCAGATCTTCAAGGTCAATTCCGGCCTCGACATCATGAAGAACGTCTCGGTGCCGGTGAAGGACCGGGTGAAGGAGTTCAGCTACAAGGTGTCCGGCGGCAATCTCGGTTCGCTGTTCGACGGCAGCGAGAAGGTGCTGAGCTGGGATTCCTTCCACTGGTACAACCGCGGCATCTACACGCCGTAGTTCTTTGCCTCCCCGTCTTCGGGGAGGGCAGGGTGGGGTACTTTCTTGCGGCGGACGCTTGATCAAGCGGACCCCACCCTATCCCTCCCCGAAGACGGGGAGGGAATCGCCCGCGAAACGCGGAGCGCACGAATTCGAACGCCGACAATTCGAAATCGGGAGGACAACCATGCACGCCCCAAACACATCCCTGCGCAACCTGCTGCTCGCCGGCAGTGCTCTGCTGGCATTCGGCGCGAGTGCATTCGCCGCCGACGTGACGCCGGACCGGCTCGTCAACGCCGACAAGGAGCCGGGCAACTGGCTGATGAACCACCGCACCTATGACGCGCAGCGCTACTCGCCGCTCGACAAGATCAACAAGGCGAACGTCAAGGGCCTCAAGCTCGCCTATGCGGTGGCGATCGGCGGCACCTCGGCGAACGAGAACCTGCAGTCGACGCCGCTCGCCGAGGACGGCTTCCTCTATCGTCACCGACCAGTGGGGCGTGCTCTACAAGATCGACGCCCGCTCCGGCGACGTCGGCCGCATCGTCTGGCGCATGGACCCCGGGCAGGAGAAGGTGCCGCTCGCGAACCGCGGCGCCGCGCTGTGGGGCAATCTCGTCGTCACCGTCGCGAACTATCCGGCCCGCGCGATCGCCACCAACAAGGAGACCGGCAAGGTCGCCTGGGAGGCCAATCTCGGCGACGGCCAGGCCGACCTGCAGCTCACCGCGGCGCCGCTCGTCGTGAAGGACAAGGTCATCATCGGCGCCGCCGGCGGCGACCGCGGCGTGCGCGACTTCATCGCGGCGCTCGATGCCGCGACCGGCAAGCTGGTGTGGCGCAAATACACGGTGCCGGCGCCCGGCGAGCCCGGCTCGGAGACCTGGAAGGACAAGAACAACGCCTGGCAGACCGGCGGCGGCGCCATGTGGGTCACCGGCTCCTACGATCCCGCCACCAACCAGGTGCTGTGGGGCACCGGCAATCCGGTGCCGATGTTCGATCCCTATTATCGCCCCGGCGACAATCTCTACACCAACAGCCTGATCTCCTGGGACCCCGACTCCGGCAAGATGAACTGGTATCACCAGTACACCCCGGGCGACATGTGGGACTACGACGCCGCCGGCACCCACATCCTGATCGACGGCCAGGTCGCCGGCCAGCCGCGCAAGCTCGTCACCCACTCCGGCCGCAACGGCTTCCTCTACGCGTTCGATCGCGCCAACGGGCAGACCGTGCTCGCCAAGCCGTATGTCGACACCGTCAACTGGACCAAGGGCATCGACCAGAAGACCGGCCTGCCGGTCGACTACGATCCGGGCAAGGACATCCAGGTCTATTCGGGCGGGCAGACCATGACGCTCGCCGACCGCACCAAGAAGCTGTGCCCGTCGCATGTCGGGCGGCAACAATTTCTGGTCGGCCGCCTACAGCCCGAAGACCAGGCTGCTCTACATTCCGTCGGCGACGTCGTGCAACGAGGTGTCGCTCGATCCGAACCTCTCCAGCAAGGCCGGCGACTGGAAGGGCGCGACCTTCCGGCACATCGAGCGCAACGAGTCCGAAATCGTCGTCGCCGATCCCTTCACCGGCGAGGTGAAGACGCGCATGCACAGCCGCCTATCCCAACAACAGCGCGGCGCTCACCACCGGCGGCGGCCTCGTCTTCACCGGCCTCACCGACGGCACGTTCATCGCCTATGACGACACGACCTTCGCGGAGCTGTGGAAGATCAATGTCGGCACCGGCTTCAACGCACCGCCGATGACCTTCGAGGTGGGCGGCAAGCAGTATGTGGCGATCCTCGCGGGGCTGAGCCCGATCGCCCGCCGGCGCCACCAGTTCACGCCGGAGCTGCGCGAGATGCGCAACCAGACGATGCTGTTCGTGTTCGCGCTGTGACTCGGCGGACCGAGCGGTACTTCTCCCTCTCCCGGCGTGCGGGGAGAGGGTCGGGGTGAGGGCGCAGTTTCGCGAGTCTGAGCCTCGAAGTCTTCGCGGACGCTCAAATCGCGACGCGGCCCGCACCCGGATCGCTGAGCGCGATCCGACCTCTCCCCGAACGCGGGGAGAGGTGATGCTGCGGCGAGCTTCAACGCTGTGCCGCACAATCAAAACACTTGATCAGATAGAGGACGCCCCACCATGCAGCACACATCCCTGCGCAGCCTGCTTCTCGCGGGAAGCGCGCTCTCGCGCTTCGCCACCGGCGCCTTCGCCGCCGACGTGACGCCGGAGCGGCTCGCCAATCCGGAGCCCGGCAACTGGCTCACCAATCACCGCACCTGGGATTCGCAGCGCTATTCGCCGCTCGACAAGATCAACAAGGCCAACATCAAGTCGCTCAAGCTCGCCTATGCGGTCGCGATCGGCGGCACCTCGGTCAACGAGAATCTCGAGTCGACGCCGCTCGCCGAGGACGGCTTCCTCTACATCACCGATCAGTGGGGCGTGCTCTACAAGATCGACGCCCGCTCCGGCGAGATGGGCCGCATCGTCTGGCGCATGGACCCGGGGCAGGAGAAGACCGCCGATGCCAACCGCGGCGCCGCGCTGTGGGGCAAGTTCGTCATCACCAATGCCAACTATCCGCCGCGGGTGATCGCCACCGACAAGGAGACCGGCAAGGTCGTCTGGGAGACCAACATCGGCGACGGCCAGGCGAACCTCGAGTTCACCGCCGCGCCGCTCGCGGTCAAGGACAAGATCGTGATGGGCGCCTCGGGCGGCGACAAGGGCGTGCGCGACTTCATCCTCGCCGTCGACGCCGCGACCGGCAAGCTCGCGTGGCGCAAATACGTCATCCCGGCGCCCGGCGAGCCCGGCTCGGAGACCTGGAAGGACAAGAACAACGCCTGGCAGACCGGCGGCGGCGCCATGTGGGTCACCGGCTCCTATGATCCCGCCACCAACCAGGTGCTGTGGGGCACCGGCAATCCGATCCCGTGGTCGGACCCGTTCTACCGCCCCGGCGACAATCTCTTCACCGCGAGCCTGATCTCGTGGGACCCCGACAGCGGCAAGATGAACTGGTATCACCAGTACACGCCGGGCGACATGTGGGACTATGACGAGGAGGGCTCGCACATCCTGATCGACGGCGTCATCAATGGACAGCCGCGCAAGATCGTCACCCACGCCGCCCGCAACGGCTTCCTCTATTCGTTCGAGCGGGCGAACGGCCAGACCGTGATGGCGAAGCCCTACGTGCCGCAGGTCAACTGGACGAGCGGCATCGACCAGAAGACCGGCCTGCCGGTCGACTACGATCCGAGCAAGGACATCCAGGTCTATTCCGGCAAGCAGAACTTCACCGTCGCCGAGCCGACCAAGAAGCTCTGCCCGTCGATGTGGGGCGGCAACAACTATTATCCGCCGGCCTACAGCCAGAAGACCGGTCTCGTCTACATTCCGGCGCTGTCGATGTGCAACGAAGTCGACGCTCGACCAGGAAGCGATCCACAAGGGCGTCTTCTTCAGCCGCATCTCCAAGAACAACGAGCGCAACGAGTCCGACATCGTCGCCGTCGATCCGCTCACCGGCGAAGTGAAGAAGCGGGCGCACTCGATCTTCTCCGACGTCAGCGGCGTGCTCACCACCGGCGGCGGCCTCGTGTTCACCGGCTTCGTCGACGGCACCTTCGTCGCCTATGACGACACGACCCTCGAGCCCGTGTGGAAGATCAACGTCGGGTCGGGCTTCAACGCCCCGCCGATGTCCTTCGAGGCCGGCGGCAAGCAGTATGTCGCGATCCTCTCCGGGCTCAGCCGCCAGTCCAAGGGCCGGCTCATCAACACGCCGGAGCTGCGCGAGATGCGCAACCAGACGATGCTGTTCGTATTCGGGCTGTGAGCCGCCTTTCACTCCCCGTCTTCGGGGAGGGCAGGGTGGGGCTCTTTTTCTCTCCCCGGAGACGGGGACGGAAGCGAGCACCAGCCGTGCCTGTTTCAAGACGTCATCGCCGGGCTTGACCCGGCGACCCCGATATCAGGGCACGGCCGTGCCCCAAGGATCGGGGTGGCCGGGACAAGCCCGGCCATGACTGCCGCATATGAATGATGCGTTTTAGAACGACGATGACAATCAAACGGGAGACACCTCCATGCCGACACCCCACACGTCCTTGCGCAGCCTTCTCCTCGCGGGAAGCGCGCTCCTCGCCCTCGGCACCGCCGCCATCGCCGCCGATGTAACACCCGACCGGCTCGCCAATCCCGACAAGGAGCCGGCCAACTGGCTGATGAACCATCGCAGCTATGATGCGCAGCGGTTCTCGCCGCTCGAGGCGATCAACAAGGGCAACGTCAAAGGCCTGAAGCTCGCCTATGCCGTCGCGCTCGGCGGCTCTTCGGCGAACGAAAATCTGCAGGCGACGCCGCTCGCCGAGGACGGCTTCCTCTACATCGTCGATCAATGGGGCGTGCTCTACAAGATCGATGCCCGCTCCGGCGAGACCGGCCGCATCGTGTGGCGCATGGACCCCGGGCAGGAGAAGGTGCCGCTCGCGAACCGCGGCGCCGCGCTGTGGGGCAACCTCGTCGTCACCACCGCGAACTATCCGCCGCGCGTCATCGCCACCAACAAGGAGACCGGCCGGGTCGCCTGGGAGGCCAATCTCGGCGACGGCCAGCCCGACGTGCAGCTCACCGCGGCACCGCTCGCGGTCAAGGACAAGATCGTGATCGGCGCCGCCGGCGGTGACCGCGGCACCCGCGACTTCATCGCCGCCCTCGACGCCGCGACCGGCAAGCTCGCCTGGCGCAAATACGTGATCCCGGCGCCCGGCGAGCCCGGCTCGGAGACCTGGAAGGACAAGAACAACGCCTGGCAGACCGGCGGCGGCGCCATGTGGGTCACCGGCTCCTACGACGTCGCCGGCAACCAGGTGATCTGGGGCACCGGCAATCCGGTGCCGGGCTACGACGCCACCTACCGGCCGGGCGACAATCTCTTCACCAACAGCGTGGTGTCGTGGGACCCGGACTCCGGCAAGATGAACTGGTACTTCCAGTACACGCCGGGCGACCACTGGGACTACGACGAGGCGGGCACCCACATCCTCATCGACGGCCAGATGGCGGGGCAGGCGCGCAAGCTGATCACGCACTCCGCGCGCAACGGCTTCCTCTACACGATGGAGCGCAACAACGGCCAGACGCTGCTCGCCAAGCCCTACATGAGCAACATCAACTGGACGAGCGGCATCGACCAGAAGACCGGCCGGCCGCTCGATTATGACGCGACCAAGGACATCCAGCTTTACTCCGGGCAGGCGGCGCCGACGCTCGCCGACCCGACCAAGCGCATGTGTCCCGGCCCGTCCGGCGGCAACAATTTCTGGCCGGCGACCTACAGCGTGAAGACGCGCCTCATCTACATCCCGACCGCGACGCCCTGCGTCGTCGTCACCCAGGACCCGGGGCTGAGCAACAAGGCGAGCGACTGGAAGGGCGGCACCTACAAGCAGGTCGAGCGCTTCGAGTCCGAGCTCACCGTCGCCGATCCCTTCACCGGCGAGGTGAAGAAGACCGTGCACGTCCCGTATCCGAACTACAGCGGCACGCTCTCGACCGCCGGCGGTTTGGTGTTCACCGGTTACACCGACGGCACTTTCGCGGCCTACGACGACACCTCGCTCGACCAGCTCTGGAAGATCAACGTCGGGACCGGCTTCAACGCCCCGCCGATGACCTTCGAGGCCGGCGGCAAGCAGTATGTCGCGATCCTCGCGGGGCTCAGCCCGATCGCGCGCAGCAAGCATCAGCTGATCCCCGAGCTCAAGGACCAGCGCAATCAGACCGATGCTGTTCGTATTCGGATTGTGAGGCGCGCGCCGCCACACATCACGAGTCAGCGCCGCCCCACATCACCTGTCATTGCCCGGCTTGACCGGGCAATCCAGTAACCCCTGAGCCATAGGTGTTTCTAAGGCTTTGCCCCAACCAAAGTCCGGTGGTTACTGGATCGCCCGGTCAAGCCGGGCGATGACACTCATGGTGCGGTACGTAGAGTGGGCAAAGCGAAGCGTACCCAGCGGCTTTACGTCAAAACCGTCCGCGCGGCACGGCGCTTCGCGCCCTTACCCACTCCGTCGCGAAGTCAGGTCCCGGTGCCGCTCTTCGCCGTCCCGACGCGCGCTTTGTCGGTCTGAGCGGACGGCGGCTTGGCCTCGCCATGTTCGGGACGCAGGCTTCGACGGCTTGGTGTCGGCGCGTTGCGGCGTCGACTTCGCGTCGGCGCGCTGAGGCGGTTTGGTCTCGCCGTGCGGAAGCTTGGCGTCGGCGCGCTGCAACGGGGGCTTTGTGTCGCCGTGCGCAACTGCCGGCTTGCCGTCGGCCCGCGGCGGTGTCCGCTTGGCCTCGGGATGCACAGGCATCTTGATGATCTCGGTCTTGATGATCTCGGTGTGCCCAATGCTGGCCGGCTTGTAGACGAGACTCGGTCGGCGCCGTATTGGCGTGGCGAGAGCCGGCCTTGTCCTCGGCCAAGCGCGACTTGCGATGAGGCTTGTCCTCGGAATGCGCGGTCTCCTGGCCCTTCGGGCGGACGCATCCCCACTGCTCCGGGCTCACGCCGGCCTCCGCCGCGGTCGTCGGGTGCGCAACATCGCTGCCGGATTGGTCCGCGCCGGCGTTGCCGGAGGCAGCGAGGCGCGCGCGTCTCAACGCGGCGGCCTTTTCGTGCCATCCCGGTCCGAGCAGCGGCTGGATGTGGACGGGATCGGTGGCAGGCAGCGGGCGGCGGAGCCCATAGCTCTGGCTGTGGTGGTCGAACCAGGCCCATACCGTGTCGTCGGACAGCCGGTCGGGGCTCGAAAGATCGATGGCGCAGCCGTGGCCGTATCCGCCGGTCGCGGTGCTGCCGCCGTGAAACGAGTAGCCGCCATGGGACTTGAACCCGGAGGCGAGGTTCTGCCGGTAATCGTCGCGATAGCCGGAGAGGATGCTCCACTCGATGCCGGCGGCATCCATCGCCTGGCCGATGGCGAAGAGGAGCTCGCGAAAATCGGGATCGATGCCGCCGATCGTGTAGTCCTGCATCGAGAGGCCGGCGTGCTTGGCGGCATCGATGTCCTTCCAGGTGAACTCGCCGCTGCCGTCTTTCTTCACGGTGGAGCGCTGATAGACCTCCCAGAGGTAGTCCTTGACCGGATCGGGGCGGGTCGAAGCGGCCGTCGCCGCGCCTATCGTGGACCGCAGCGCGTTTGGTTCCGAGGTCGCAGCGCCTTCCCCGGGACGGCCCTGTGAAAGCGCGTCCTCTCCGGTCAACGTTGCGGCAAGGAGAGCGGACAGGCAGGCCAGCAGGGCGCGCCGACGGTATGGCGACGAAGGAAATGAGCGCATGCGTTCAGCCCCACCCCGGTTCATATGCTTTGATTCGCAACGCGATCACAAAGCGGGCCGGCCGTTACACGCGAGCTGCTGAGACTTGTTCGGAGCCTCATCAGAAGATGGGCCCTACGGCCGACGATGAAAATCCTGCCCCAGCGAGAGCTTTGACCGGGGATAGGCGCCGAATTGTGGCAAACTGACGATCAGCCGGCAAAATCGCGCTGTTGAAAGCGTTTTTCTCTCTGCGCAATCGATCGAGCATGCCGGCGAGTGCAGGTCGTCCTGCACGGTCCCAAGTGAGCTCCGGAATCGGCCTGGGGCAGAGCGCTCAATCGTGTGAGCCAGACTGAGGGCGTTTGCAGCCGTTCCGTTCACGATCTCGGGACGCGTTCCCAATCTTTTTCAGATTTCGCAATTCTGGTGTGGCTCAACTCACCAAGAGCAACCGTACTTTCACCTTTGGTCACCCCTTCGAGCATTACTTTGCGTCGGCCCGCTGCATCGCCTCACTGTATTTGGCGATGTTTGTCGGACTCAATTACCGCCCGAGAAGGCGGCATTGATCGCGATCATCGCGATCAATGTGAAAGCGAATGCTCCAAATACGGTATTGAGCGTCAGCCAGCGACGGAATGAAGTCCGGTCTGCGAGTTCATGCGCCGATACTCTTCCACTCACGTGAGCGGCTGATCATCGTCGTTGCCCCGTTGTAGATGCGACGGGCCCGAGAGCGAGAACGCGGTCGTATAGTGCGAGCGCCTCGCTGACACGACCCGCGTAGCAGGCCAATCGCGCATCCAGCATCGTCTGCCCGGCCTCGCCCAGCCAATTCGCCGGCACGTCGTCAGCGTCCCCATGATCCTCGATCACGGTGATCGCCGCGACTTCCTTCACGGCACACTCTCGGGCAAGCTGCACCGCCTGCCCCTGCGCTATTGCATTGCCGGGGGCCACCATGGCGGCGACGACGAAGAATGCGAGCCAGACGCTCGCTACGACGACCGTTCTGCTGTGATTGTAAGGTTGGGAGGCCTTTGACCGGACGACACGCACGTCGTCGGAGGCATGGGCCAGCGAATGGGTAGCGGTAAGGATTTCCATCACAACCTCCAGGATTGACGAGCGATGCTGGGCATTCGGCCGTAGCCGCGTGGGCTCGCGGTAGGCTTCAAGATTGGCAATGCGCGATCATTGGCATTCGACCGCCGCCGCCGCGTCATCCGAACCGATGATGCGGGTACTTATTTCTGCACCAACTTCCGGTTGGGCTTGTCCGGCTCGTCGGCCTTGGCAGGGACATGCGGCCGTTCACGCGGGCTTCGCTGGCTGCGGCCGACGTTATGGTGAAATCCAGTCGGCCCGTTGCAGTGAAACGATCAAACTTTGTGCACGATTGTGCCCGAGGTCGCCGGTTCACCTTGGCGCCGGATCGCGAGTGCGGCAGCCAGCCCGAGCAGCGCCATCGGGACGATGATCGCCGGCGCGCTCTGCCAGCCGGCATCTTGCACCCACATCGCCAGCACGAGCGGACCGATGAACTGGCCGAGATTGCTCGCCTGCTGCAGCATTCCAATCGTGGCGGGAATGGCCCGTGATCCAACGCCACGCGAGGAGCGGCCGCATAAAGCGCTCCGGGCGCGAAGCCGCCCACGCCAAGCGCGAGGGCTGCAGCGAGGCCGACAACCGCGGCCGGCACCATTTCGCCATACACAGCGGACGCAGAGAGCGCGAACACGCAGAAAGAGGCCGCCACGTTGGCCCAGATCGGCACGCCGGCTCGCAACAGAAAGCCGGATGCAACGTGTCCCGCGGCACTCACCGCAAGCACCGCCGCGCTCAAAAGGCCGGCCGATCCCAATGCGACGCCGTGTGCTGACGTGAGCACGAGCGGCAATGCAAAGGCCATCGAGAATATCTGGCAGGAGTAGGCGAAGAACGCGATCGCGAGCGTGACGGATTGACGATGTCGCAACACGCGGGCGACCTGCGTCAAAAGATGGCCCGCTGCTATGTCCGTCTTGCGCGGCAGCTCCGGCGCGTAGAGTGCCAGTAACAGGCTGCACGCAGCCGCCAGAAGGGCGTTGAACTGCCAGATCGCCCGCCATCCGATACTCGCCAGAAGCGGTCCGAGCAGCAGCATCAACATGATGCCCGTCGGCATGTAGGCGCTCCAGGCCGCCATCACAAAGTCGCGCCGATTTTCGTCGACCACACGTGCAAGCGTGCTCGGGATCGCGAGGACGGCGCCGAAGAAGCCGATCCCTTCAACAATGCGGGCCGCGAGCAGGATCGACGCGTCCGGTGCGGCCGCGCCGATCAGATTGCCGGCCGCGATGAGGCTCATGCCGCCGACAAGCGAGCGGCGCACCCCAAGTCGCTCGACCACGGCGCCCAACCCCACGCCGATCGAGGCGCCGAGCGTAGCAAACGTCGCGACGATAAGCCCCGCGACGCCAAGGCCAATGTCCATGTCAGCGCGGATGAACGGGATCGAAATGATCGCCTTGCCAATCTGCGCGGCCGCCACCACGCCACTGCCTATCAGTAAAAAGATACGGAACATCGAGCCCGGATTCGACATGCACTTTGACCTTTGCCCGCGGGCGTGCCGGCACGATGGATTGAGCGGTGCTGTGCATTCGGCCGTAGCCGCGAGGGCTCGCGGTAAGCACCAAGAATGGCAATGCGTGATAATTGGCACTCGGCCGCAGCCGCGGCGTCATCCGAACCGATGATGCGGGTACGTATTTCCGATCCAGGCCCCTCAGGAATGAATAGCGGGCTGCAATGGGACTCGAATCGGCGGCGTCGAGTTCTGCAACAGCCGAACGAGGTCGGCCTGCCGGGCCGTTTCGGTCTTGGAGAAAATGCGCTGCAGGTGGGTGCGCACAGTCGGCTCGCTGATGCCGAGCATCTCGGCCGCCTCCTTGGCGCCGAGCCCCTGGGCCAGCGCCAACAGCACGCGAAGTTCGCCGCCGGTCAACTTGTAGAGTCTGGCAAAGGCCTCGCCCGGCATGAGCGGCGCCTGAATGGGATCCTTCGTAAATACGGCGACCGAGGCGGCAAACGGCGCGAGAATGTCGCGGCGCTGACCGCGTTCCACCGGAAGGAGGGATGCAACATAGCCGGGGCCGCCCTCGACATCGGGAATCGCCAGCGAATATTCACTCGTGCCCTTGTCGGTGTCCTCGCGCCCTGCCTCGTCGATGGCCTTCGAGAGCGCCGCGCGCGTCGCGGAATCGCTGGGGAAAATACGGTCGTTCACGATGCGGATGGAATTGCCGGTTTTGATCTGACGCTCGGCAGCGGTGTTCATATAGACGATGCGGCCGTCGCGTGCGGTGAGGAAAACGCCTGCGACAAGCCCATCGAGAGTTCCTTTCCAGCATCTCCGACCTCACCGCCCTGATATCGAGTGCATCGGAGATGGCGAGCACGCGACAGACATGCGGGGCGAGTAGCTTGAGCAGGCCGATTTCGCGCTGCCGGTAATGCGGCGCCGTCTCGCGCCGGGAGGCATGCAAGGAGGCCATGCGGCCCCCAGTGCGCAACGCCGGAAACCAGATGATATCCAGAAGCCCGAACGGCTCCAGCACGTCTCGAAAGAACCGGCTTTCGAGCAGCTCGTAGCGATCCACGGACAGGGCGCCGACGTCGCCGATGTCGGCGACGACATCCGATGCTGCCATCGGACTTTGCGCATAGTTCTGCCCCAGCTTTTCCAGGAATTCGGGCTGGTACCCAAACACGAACAACTCGTCGTTTTGGGTGTGCCGCATGTCGTGAACGCATATTCCGCCCGCTGTGCTTTCACACAGGTCGGCAATCTTTCGGCAAGTATCCGGCCACTTCTGCGGGTCGAGCGCGCAGTCGTAGATCGCGCCAATCGTGTCGGATAGCGCCTGGGCGGAAACCCCGTCCAAATCGATCACGTTGAGCCCTTCCCTGGTCGATGGATAAGGTGCTGAAATGCGTGTTCACATGAATGGGAGAAAATCATTTGGTTTCAAGCACAAAGCAGCACTGCACCGGGGATTGAGACGCCGCGTCAATAGATTGATCTCCGGTGTCAATTTCACTTCGTGCGCGGGGCCCGAAAAGCGGGGAATCCGGACGAAGCTGCGCGCGACAACGGTGACACGGACGCGCGAAGCGAAATCCGCGGCGCCGTCGCCTCTGGCTGTCGTTTCTCCGGATTGCTCAAGAAGCGTGCAGTCGCCTTACCCGTGATATTGGCGGTTCGTTGCGCCACTGCATTGCGTGTGCTTCAATCTTTTGCGCGTGCTGCAATCTGAGCACAGCGCTTCCGATTGCTGAGAGCCGCGCCATGGCCGAGGGCAGCACCAACGGTTCGCAAGCGAACGTCCCCGCGGCACCGCCTGTGGCGGACAACGGCGAAGGCGGCTCGTCGCCCAAGCTGCGAGGGATGGACGGCAATCCGCAGGGCCACGTCGGCCCGCTGCTTTGGCAGTCGTTTCGCGACGCCGTCGCGCATCTCCACACGGTGTCGCTGCCGGACCCCTCGGAGGAGGCACGCTTCGGCCTCTCCAGCCGCACCTATGCCACGCCCCAAGCGATGCTGATGCGCTGCCAGGGCACGGCGTTCATCATGACGCGGGGACCCGCACTGATCGCGCCGGGCGCCGACCAGTTGCTCATCATGCTCCAGATCGAAGGCTCGGTGGATCGACACTGCGCCGGACGGCGCATGCGCATCGAGCCGGGCGATATTGCGATCACCGATTATACGCAGCCGTCCCACAGTGTGGCGACCGACTACGAGAATCTGATTGTCGTGCTTGCGCGCGACAGCGTGCCCACGGCCCTGCTGACGCTCGAGCCGCACGGCCTTGTCTTTCCGCGCGGCAGCGGCGCGGCGCGCCTGATCGGCGCGGCGATGCGAGAGCTTTATGCGCAGGCCGACGATCTGACGGTGAGCGAGGCCGAGGCGGCGATCCAGGGCATTGTGGCGCTGACGACCGCCTGCGCGCGCATCAGGCTGGCCGGCGACGAATTGGATCACGTGAAGTCGAAGAGAAAGGCCGCGCTGGATTACATCGACGCGCACCTTTGGAACGCGCAGCTCGACCCCGACGAGATCGCCGAGGCGACCAACCTCTCTCGCGCGTCGCTCTATCGGCTTTTGGCGGCGGAAGGCGGCATTCGCGCCCTGTTGTTGAAACGTCGGCTCGATGAAGCCCTGCGGCTCATGCTGGAAGACCACAAGGACGAGCGCTCGCTCAAGGAAATCGTCAAGCGCTGCGGGTTTGGCGGCACGAGCCAGTTCACCCGGGCGTTCCGCGCCCGCTTCGGCGCGCCGCCGCGGCAGTACCGCGCGCTGGTCCGCCAGCAGGACCTCGACTGGCACGAAGCGCGGCTCATGGCCGACGGCTTCGAGCAGGACGCCTTCTTATGGCGGCAGCAGGGGTTGAACGGATCGAAGCCGCCCAGCGGCCCAGGTTGAGTGCGAGCGAATTTCCGAGGCCGCGGAATTTAGCCGCAAGTTGACGCCGCAAGTCGACGAACAAACAGGCAGCCTCGCGTCACTGCGGGCGGGAACGCTCCTCGTGCACAGCGCCCGATGCCGCCTGCGTCGTCTTGGGCGGCCGCTTCGCCTGAGTCTCATGCGCAATGTTCGGCTTCGGCGGAGCGCCGTTCCCCTTCGGCGGAGCGCCGTTCCCCTTGGGACCGGCATCGCGGTGGGCCGCATGATTGCCGCGCCAATTTTCGGCCGGCTGCCCGTCATCGCGCGCCCGCTGCGGTCCCCGCGGCGACGGTGCCCGCGGGAGGCCCAGGAAGGGGCAGGGGACGGACACACAGATATTGCTCGACCGTCACGAGGTTGCCGAGGGTCTCCGGGACAGCGTCGACCTCGGGAGTCACCCCGAGCCGCTTGTTGCGCAGTGCCACCCCGATCTCATGCCATCCCGGCAGCGGGATCATGTGTGCGGGATCGGCGGCCTTCAGCGGGCGATGGAGAGCGAAGTCGCGGGCGTTTTTGTCGACCCACCTCCACACCTTGTGGTCGTCAAGCCGGTCGGCGCTGGCGAGATCGACGGCGCAGCCATGGGCGTATCCGCCTGTTGCCGCGCTCCCACCGTGAAATGAATTGTTCACGCTGGCCTTGAGTCCGGACGCCATTTTCTGTCGGAAGTCGTCGCGAAACCCGGAGAGGATCGTCCACTCGACGCCGGCGGCGTCCATCGGCATGTCCGACGGCATACAGCACCTCGCGGAAGTCCGGATCGATGCCGCCGATCACGTACTCCTCGATGGAAAGACCGATCCGCGCGGCAGCGGTAATGTCCTTCCAGGTGAAATCGCCGTGTCCGTCCGCTTTCGCTGGGGAGCGCTGGTACACGCTCCATAGATACGCCCGCACCTCGTCGGCGGGCACCGGGACGGATGCCCATTCCGCGGGAGGCTGCGGCGGCGGGGCGGGAGGGTCGGTTGGAGCAGGCGAGGGTGCCGCAGCCGCAGCCGGGGCCGCTTTGGGCGCCGCCTTCTGTGACCGCGCAGGCTCGGCAGCCGCGATCGCGGCCAGGAAAACGAGCGCGCAGCCAATCAGTTGTCGCGATTCCGGTCGCCTCGGGTCAAGCCCGAGGCCACGGGAAAGGCAGCATCGGGCGAGAGGCCCGAGGCGCCCTATCAGAGATGAATGCATTGGCTCGATTGCAACCTGATGGTGATCGACAGAAACCAGAAATAGCGACCGGAGCCAACCCGCCCCCGTGGATTCGCTTCGGTTCCACCCACAATTTTGCACTTCATTGTCGGAATCATGGCCGCCCCGTCGTCCTTGAGAAGCAACCATTGGAACTTCGCCATGCTCTATGCCCTGCTTTGCTATCACTCCGAAGACGTCGTTTTCTCCTGGACCAAGGAGGAGGACGACGCGGTCCTGGCGAAGCTCGCGGTGGTCCAGGAGCGCCTGACCAAGGCCGGCAAGCTCGGGCCGGTGGCGCGGCTGATGCCGACGACGGCCGCGACCACGCTGCGCAAGGACCGCGACCAGCCGGTCGTCATCGACGGTCCGTTTGCCGAGACCAAGGAGCAGCTCCTCGGCTTCTTCATCATCGATTGCGAGTCGCTCGAGGAAGCGATCGAGATCTCCCGCGAGCTCGGCGAGCACAATCCCGGCGGCGCCTACGAGATCAGGCCGGTCCGGGCCTTCTTCCCCGCCGGCCGGGGAAGCACGTGACCGATCTCGACTGGATCGAAGGGACGCTCACCGCCGCGCGGCCCCGCGCGGTCGCCGCGCTGCTGCGTTATTTCCGCGACCTCGATACGGCCGAGGAGGCGGTGCAGAACGCCTGCCTGCGGGCGCTCTCCACGTGGCCGAAGAACGGCCCGCCGCGCGATCCCGCGGCCTGGCTCATCCTGGTGGGCCGCAACTTCGCCGTCGATACGCACCGCCGCACCGCGCGCCAGGTGCCGCTGCCGGACGAGGACAGCATTTCCGACACTGCTGATACCGAGACCGCGCTCGCCGAGCGCCTCGACGAGGGGCATTACCGCGACGACATCCTGCGGCTCCTGTTCGTGTGCTGCCATCCGGCGTTGCCGGCGACGCAGCAGATCGCGCTCGCGCTGCGCATCGTGTCCGGCCTCGCGGTGAAGGAGATCGCCCGCGCCTTCCTGGTGAGCGAAGCGGCGATGGAGCAGCGCATCACCCGCGCCAAGCGCCGCATCGCGGAGGAGCGCGTGCCCTACGAGACGCCCGGCGCCGTCGAGCGCGCGGAGCGCCTCGCGGCGGTCGCGGCCGCGATCTACCTCATCTTCAACGAGGGCTATGCGGCGACCGGCGGCGAGGCGCATGTGCGCGCGCCGCTGTGCGAGGAGGCGATCCGGCTGGCGCGGCTGCTGCTGCGGCTGTTTCCCGCCGAGCCCGAGATCATGGGGCTTGCGGCGCTGCTCCTCCTGCAGCACGCCCGGCGCGAGGCGCGGCTCGACGCCGAGGGCAGCATCGTCTTGCTCGAGGATCAGGACCGCGGCCGATGGGACCGCGGGGCGATCGCCGAGGGGCTGGCGCTGCTCGACAAGGCGATCCGGCATCGCCGCCCCGGGCCCTACCAGGTCCAGGCCGCCATCGCCGCGATCCATGCCCGCGCGGCGCGGCCGCAGGAAACGGACTGGAGCGAAATCGAGATCCTTTACGGCACCCTCGAGCGCATGCAGCCGTCCCCCGTCGTGACCCTCAACCGCGCCGTCGCCGTTTCCAAGACCAAGGGCGCGGCACCGGCGCTGGCGATGATCGAGCCGTTGGCGCCCCAGCTCTCCGGCTATTTCTATTATTTCGGGCTCAGGGGCGCGCTGCTGATGCAGCTCGGCCGCCATAACGAGGCGCGCATCGCCTTCGACGAAGCGATCGCCCGCGCCCATTCGGTCGCCGAGGCCGCCCATATCCGCATGCAGATCGACCGGCTGGCCAAAGGGGATTGAGGAACCGGCAGGCCCGATTGCCCGTGAGCCGGGCTGCCGCAAAAAAATCGCTTGAGGATGTCGGATAGGCCGGACGCCGTTCGTCCTTATGGGAGCGACCCGGAGATCTGGGGAACAAGTTCCGGGTCCGCGGTGTGACGATTGCGCCTCGATGAGGGGGCGGTGGGTCCAACCAGGAGAGAACTGATGGATGTGAACACGTATCTGAGTTTCGACGGAAACTGCGCCGCGGCCTTCAAGTTCTACGAGAAGGTGCTCGGCGGCAAGATTTTGATGATGATGTCCTATGGCGACATGCAGGGATGCAGCGACATGTCCGCGGACGTCAAGGCCAAGGTCGCCCATGTGCGCATGCAGTTGGGCGACAAGCTGCTCATGGGCTCCGACAGCCCCGCCGGGCCGGTTCGAACAGCCGAAGGGCTTCAACGTCAACATCGGCGTCACCGATCCCGCGCAGGCCGACCGCCTGTTCGCCGCGCTGTCCGAGAACGGCACCGTCACGATGCCCATCCAGGAGACATTCTGGGCGACGCGGTTCGGCATGCTGGTCGACCAGTTCGGCACGCCCTGGATGATCAACTGCGAGAAGACCGCGACCAAATCCGCAACGGCTGCGTAACTCCACGCGCGACGCGAAACGAGCCTTGCCGGTCGGCCCCGCAAGGGACGCCAATTCGACCGGACAAGGCTCGTTTCGCAATTGATGCACCGTTCGCGTTCTGCCGAGGAAAACGACATGCAGAAGATCACGCCGTTCCTGTGGTTCGACAAAGAGGCCGAGGAGGCCGCGAACTTCTACGTCTCGGTGTTCGCCAACTCGAAGATCGTGAGCGTCAGCCGCTACGGCGCCGCCGGACCGGGAGAGAAGGGATCGGTCATGTCCGTCACCTTCGAGCTCGAAGGCCAGCCGTTCTACGCCCTCAATGGCGGCCCGCACTACACCTTCACGCCGGCGATCTCGCTGTTCGTGAACTGCGAGACGCAGGAAGAGGTCGACACTCTGTGGGATAAGCTCTGCGACGCCGGCCGGCCCAACCGGTGCGGTTGGCTCACCGACAAATTCGGCCTATCCTGGCAGATCATTCCCTCGGTCCTCGAGCAAGCTGTTGCAAAGCCCGGATCGAGAGAAGTCGAACCGGGCGATGAAGGCGATGCTCGCCATGAACAAGCTCGACATCCGGGCCCTGCAGGATGCCTTCGACGGGAAATAGTGCCCCGCGAACGCGCCGGGGATAGTGCACCGCAACCTGTAGGTGCGACGAAATACGGCAAGGGAATTGCATGTGACAGCGCGTTGACAGTGTAACGATCGGAGAACGCGCAATGCCAGCCACCCAGCCCCTCCCCGCGAGCCCCCCGTTCGTGGTCACCCGGACTTTTGACGCCCCCCGCGCGCTGGTGTGGCAGGCGTTCACCGAGGCGGAACGGCTGAAAGCCTGGTGGGGGCCGAAGGGTTTCCCGGTCGCCAGCGGGCAAATGGAGCTGCGTCCGGGCGGCTCGTACCACTACGCGATGCAGGTGCCCGACGGCAGCCTGATGTGGGCGAAGTGCGTCTATCGCGAGATCGCGGCGCCCGAGCGGATCGTCTTCATCAACTGCTTCTGCAACGAGAGCGGCACCCTCGAGCGCAACCCGATGGTGCCGGGCTGGCCGATGGAAGTGCTCTCGGTCTTCCGCTTCGCCGAGCAGGGCGGACGCACGATGTTCACCCTGGAGTGGACCCCGCTCGGCGCCACGACGGAAGAATGCGAGCTGTTCGACAGCTTCCGCGAAGGCATGGCGATCGGCTGGGAGGGGACGTTCGAGCAGCTCGACGCGTATCTGGCGGGGGTGCGGGCGGAGCTGGCGCTGGCGGCGGTGGGGTGAAGACCGGGGCGCGCCGCTCTCAGAAGCCGCTGCTCCGCGCAATCAAAGTGTCCGAAAAGCCGGCGGCGTTCGGACACCATGCCTTCCGCGCAAGCGGCCTAGAGCTGTCCGGATGAGTTGGACTCTCGCCGTCATCGCCGGGCTTGACCCGGTGATCCCGATAATTGGCACAGCCGTGCTCTTGCTAAGCGGGACGGCCGGGTCAAGCCCGGCCATGACGATGCCTTATGACGCGAGCGGCTTAAACGGCGCCGTTACGCCCGCGCCGCCTTCTTGCCGCCCATCACCGACGCCACCGGGAACAGGCACTGCTTGCCCGTCTTCGTTCCCTTGTAGTTGTCGACGAACTGGAAGTTGCCGTCCTTGAGCTCCAGCACGGCGACGTCGGCGGGCGCGCCGACATTGAGCGTGCCGCGGTCGCAAACGCCGGGAACACGCGGGCCGGCGCGAGCGTCGCGCGCGCGACGATCTGGTCGAGCGGCATGCCGAACATCAGGAACTTCGACATCACGTTCGGGAAGTCGACGACGCCGGTGGTGCGCGACATCGCGTTCCAGTCGGTGGAGATGGTGTCGGGCTGGAAGCCCTGCTTCATGCCGAGCTCGACCGTCTCCCAGTTGAAGTGGTCGGACACGCCGTTGCCGAAATCGAACACGATGCCGCGGCGTTTGGCAGCGAGCACCTCGGGCAGCACGTTGCCCTTGTCGTCGAAGATGCTGTTCGGCGTCCGGCGCGTACATGTGGGTGACGATGTCGCCGCGCTTGAGGAGCGGCAGGATCGCGCGCATCGGCGAAACGCTCTGGCCGACGTGGATCATCACCGGCAGGTGGCCGGCCGCCGCCTGGGCGCGCCGCAGCGCCTCGAGGTCGTTGTTGCCGGCGACACTCGTCGACAGGCGCGCCTTGACGCCGATGATGTAGTCGCGGTGCTTCGCGATCATGCCGCGGGTGAGGCCGACATCGGCATTGTTGATGTCGTTCAACTCGCCGGTCGGATGGGTGCCGAGCCGGGAGATGTTGATGAGGAAGCGGGCCCGGTTCGGCGCGGATGCCGCGGCGGCGATCGCCTGCTCGATGCCGTCGATGCCGAACGATCCGGCATCGACCCACCCGGTGACGCCGTCCGAGAGCGCGAGCGGCGCGCCGCCGCGGCCGGCATGGGAGTGGATGTCGATGAGGCCGGGCACGACGTACTTGCCGCGCGCGTCGATCGTCTCGGTGGCGTCGGCGGTGATGTTGGATTCGACGGCGGCGATCTCGGTGCCGGAAATCGCGACGTCGCGGACCTCGTTGATGCGCAGCGACGGATCGATGACGTGGCCGCCCTTGATGACGAGATCATAGGTCGCCGCGCGCGCGCCGGGGATGCCGGAGAGCGTCGCCGCACCGGCGGCCGTGGCAAGCAGGAAATTGCGTCGGTTCATCATGAAACGTTTCCTCCAGCTGGTGTTTTGCAGCTCGTGTTTTGGCAGCTTATGATTTGCAAGCTCGTGTCTTGCAGTTCGTCTTTTTGTAGCGCCGGAAATCGGCCGTTCCCGGTCGAACGTGCGGCGAGGCCGCGCGAACTCCTTGTTTTGAGCATGATCTTGTCCGAAAAGTCTGCAACTTTTCGGGATCATGCTCCGGCGGCCTCGCCCCCGGGACTTTAGCCCTTCACGCCGAGCAATTCGACATCGAACATCAGCGTCGCGTTCGGCGGGATGACCCCGCCGGCGCCGCGGGCGCCGTAGCCGAGCGCCGCCGGAATGATCAGCGTGCGCTTGCCGCCGACCTTCATCGAGGCGACGCCCTCGTCCCACCCGGCGATCACCTGGCCGCGGCCGATCGGAAACTCGAACGGCTCGCCGCGGTCGACCGAGGAGTCGAATTTCTTGCCCTTGGCGCCGTTCTCGTAGAGCCAGCCGGTGTAGTGCATGACGCAGGTCTGGCCGGCCTTCGGGCTCGCGCCGGTGCCGACCTTGGTGTCGATGATCTGCAGGCCTGATGGTGTGGTCACGGGTTTTCGCTGCTCCCTGGGCCATTGCGGCCGTGAATGCCGCGTCGGCAAGAACGCCGGGCGCGGCGATGAGGGCGAGTGCCGACAGGGCGCCGGCACGACGAGTAACTCGCATTCTTACTCCTCCATGGATCGCGTGAGCGCGGGCCGCCTGTTTAGCCCAAGGGGAGAGGCGCTCCCATCGGTTTTTTGCCGCGTCCGACGCGTGCTCTTCTCCCTCTCCCGCTTGCGGGGGAGGGTCGGGGAGGGGCCGCGGCGGCGAGGCAATCGCAGACGTTGTGCGGAGTGGAGACTGAGCGTTCCCCCTCCCAACCCTGCCCCGCAAGCGGGAGAGGGCTCGCTACTTCGTGATCACCCGCACCGGCTTGCCGTCGATGAAGCCGCGGATGTCCTCGACGATGTCGGGGAAGTAGTGCTGGTAGTTCTGCAGGCTGACATAGCCGAGATGCGGCGTGATGACGACGTTGTCCATCTTGCGGAACGGATGGTCGAGCGGCAGCGGCTCGGTGTCGAACACGTCGAGCCCGGCGCCGGCGATGCGGTGCTCCCTGAGCGCGGCGAGCAGCGCCTTCTCCTCGATGATCGGCCCGCGCGCGGTGTTGACGATGAAGGCGGAGGGCTTCATCAGCGCGATGTCGCTCGCGCCGACGAGGCCGCGCGAGCGGTCGCTGAGCTGGACGTGGATCGTCACGATGTCCGACTTGGCGAACAGCTCCTCCTTGGTGGCGTAGTCGACGCCGACCTCCTTGCACTTCTCCGGCGTGAGGTTGGTGCTCCAGGCGATGACCTTCATGCCGAACGCCTTGGCGACGCCGGCGACGCGCACGCCGAGCTTGCCGAGACCGATGATGCCGAGCGTCATGCCTTCGATGTCGGGCCCGAGCGGTCACCTGCCACGGCTCGCCGGCCTTGAGGCGCGCGCATTCGAAGCCGATCCGGCGGGTGAGCTCGAGGATCAGGCCGAAGGTGATGCCGGTGGTCGGATTGCCGAAGCTCGTGGTGCCGCAGACGGTGACGCCGCGCTCGGCCGCCGCCGCCATGTCGATCGACAGGTTGCGGGCGCCGGTGGTGATCAGGAGCTTGAGCTTCGGCAGCGCCTCGATGGTGTTGCGGCGGAACGGCGTGCGCTCGCGCATCATGCAGACGATGTCGAAGTCGGCGAGCGCGCGATGCACCGCCTCGGCGGGCGCGATGTGCTCGTTGAAGACGGTGACATCGACGTCGGCGGCAATCTTCCCCCAGTCCGCCATCTTCAACGCGACGTTCTGGTAGTCGTCGAGCACCGCGCAACGGTATCGCATCCGAAAAGTCCTTCCCTCGCCGCCGCGGCGCTCCGCCCCGGCTCATCCGCGTGAACCGCGAAAGCTTTGGCACATGAGCCGGATACCGGACAAGCCGGGGAGGATGGAGGCGATGGTCTCTCTCGGACCTCGTCCTGAGGAGCCGTCCGAAGGACGCGTCTCGAAGGACGGCCGCAGGCCGCGGCGAATTGGGCCATCCTTCGAGACGCCTGCATCGAAATCGGCTGTTGCCGATTTCGACATTATTGAGTGCCGAAGTCAGGCAGGCCTGACTTCGGTGCAGGCTCCTCAGGATGAGGTCAGTAAGGGATTTTTGAAGCGGGAGGTAGTCGGACCGACTTCAGGCCGTGCCGTCGGCGAAGCCGCGCTTGGCGCGCCACTTGGGGCCGGGGCCGCGCATGTAGTGGCGCTCGGGCCGATAGGCATCGAACAGGTCGATCACGAGGGAGCGCCAGAGGGCAGCGATCGTGTTGCCGATCGCAAGCGGCTTTCTGTCCTTCGCCATGGGAACGACTCTCGTAGCTGTTGCTTGTGCGATCTCTCTCCGGGTTTGGTGAAACCCCACCCGCCACCGGTTCACACCCTTGCTATGGCAGGATTTTGGTGAAAGCGCGTGGAAAAAGAGATCGATCGGGCCGGTTCGGCGTCGTTTCCTCGCGACCGTGATCGGAACGACACAATTTCCGGGCCGATGCGCAACATCATCGGCGCTTGCCCTTTGCGACGGGCATCGCTACATCAGCGCCGACCTTCCCGAAAAAGCATCCAGGCGCGACACGTCGGAAACCGTCCTGGTGAAGCAAACGCAGTCCTGGCGGCGAGCCCGCATTTCCGACGCCGCCAACGCTTGAAGAGGGGCACAATGGCCCGACAGTTCATTTACCATATGCAAGGTCTGACCAAGGTCTATCCGGGCAACCGGAAGGTCCTGGAGAACATCAATCTGTCGTTCTATCCCGACGCCAAGATCGGCGTCCTCGGCGTCAACGGCTCCGGCAAGAGCACGCTGTTGCGGATCATGGCCGGCATCGACACCGAGTTCTCGGGCGACGGCTGGGTGGCCGAGGGGCGAGGGTCGGTTACCTCCCGCAGGAGCCCGAGCTCGATCCGGACAAGACCGTCCGCGAGAACGTGATGGAGGGCGTCGCGGCCCAGAAGGCCGTGCTCGACCGCTACAACGAGCTCGCCATGAACTACTCGGACGAGACCGCCGACGAGATGACGAAGCTCCAGGACGAGATCGAGGCGCAGGGCCTGTGGGATCTCGATTCCAAGGTCGACCAGGCGATGGAAGCGCTGGTCTGCCCGCCCGACGACGCCGAGGTCACCCATCTCTCGGGCGGCGAGCGGCGCCGGGTCGCGCTGTGCAAGCTGCTGCTCGGAGCAGCCGGAGCTTCTGCTGCTCGACGAGCCGACCAACCATCTCGATGCCGAGACGGTGAACTGGCTCGAAGGCCATCTGCGCAAGTATCCCGGTGCGATCCTGATCGTCACCCACGACCGCTACTTCCTCGACAACGTCACCGGCTGGATCCTCGAGCTCGACCGCGGCCGCGGCATTCCCTACCAGGGCAACTATTCGTCCTGGCTGGGGCAGAAGCAGAAGCGCCTGGAGCAGGAGGGCCGCGAGGAGGAATCCCGGCAGAAGACGCTCTCCCGCGAGCAGGAATGGATCGCGGCGAGCCCGCGCGCCCGCCAGGCGAAGTCGAAGGCCCGCTACCAGCGCTATGACGAGCTGCTCGCCAAGGCGGCGGACAAGGCGCCCACGACAGCCCAGATCGTCATCCCGGTCGCCGAGCGGCTCGGCCAGAACGTCGTCACCTTCGAGAATCTCAGCAAAGGTTTCGGCGACAACCTCCTGATCGACGACCTCACCTTCAAGCTTCCCGCCGGCGGCATCGTCGGCATCATCGGCCCCAACGGCGCCGGCAAGACGACGCTGTTCCGCATGATCACCGAGCAGGAGACGCCCGACAAAGGCACCATCGCGATCGGCGAGTCGGTGCAGCTCGGCTATGTCGACCAGTCGCGCGACTCGCTCGACGGCAAGAAGACCGTGTGGGAGGAGATCTCCGGCGGGCTCGACCAGCTCCAGCTCGGCAAGCGCGAGGTCAATTCGCGCGCCTACTGCGGCGCCTTCAACTTCAAGGGCGGTGACCAACAGAAGAAGGTCGGGCAGCTCTCGGGCGGCGAGCGCAACCGCGTTCACCTCGCCAAGATGCTCAAATCCGGCGCCAATGTGCTCCTGCTCGACGAGCCGACCAACGACCTCGACATCGACACGCTGCGCGCGCTCGAAGAGGCGCTCGAGGACTTCGCCGGCTGCGCCGTGATCATCAGCCACGATCGCTGGTTCCTCGACCGCATCGCGACCCACATCCTCGCCTTCGAGGGCGACAGCCACGTCGAATGGTTCGAGGGCAACTTCCAGGACTACGAAGCCGACAAGATGCGGCGGCTGGGCACCGACTCGATCATCCCGCACCGGCTCAAGTACAAGAAGTTTTCGCGGTAGTCGCTTGAGCCGTCAGGCCGGGCTTGACCCGGCCAGCGCAGCGAAATCCGGCGGCACCAGCCGTTGCCACCGCCAGTCCCGCATTCGCTGCGCTCAATGCCCGGCGATGACGACGCTCCCTGGCCGGCCGCCCTTCGCCGTAATTTTGGCCATGATTTCGCCCGGCATTGTGCGTCAGGTGGGTCCGCCGAACCATAAGTCGGCCCGGCGTCGATGAAAACATTCCGGTGTTAATGCCTTTTTCACCGGCCATGGTCCGTTTCCGATTCGTCGCAATTCGCGGAACGTTCGCGAAAAATCTGGGGGTGCACATGCACTGGAGGTCGGTCCGCAAGTTCGCACCAGGACTGGTGGTCGCAGCGTTTGTTTCGTTCTCTGCGCCGCCAATCCCGCCTTCGCCGCCGATGCCGCGTTCCAGCAATGGCTCGCCGGCACGTGGCCGGATGCGCAGGCGATGGGGATCAGCCGCGCGACCTTCGACGCCGCGACCAAGGGGCTCGAGCCCGATCTTCAAGCTGCCCGATCTCGCGATCCCCGGCCGGCCCGAGGCGCCGCAGCGCGGCCAGGCCGAGTTCGTCCAGACCCCGGCCGACTATCTCAAAGAGGCGAACATGGCCCGCCTCGCTGCCGAAGGCGCGAAGCTGCGCACCCAACACGCCGCGACCCTCGATGCGATCGAGAAGCAGTTCGGCGTGCCGGGTCCGGTGCTGCTCGCGATCTGGGGCCGCGAGACCGACTTCGGCCACTCCAATGAGAAGAACGACGCGATGCGCGTGCTCGCCACCCAGGCCTATGTGGGCAAGCGCAAGGACATGTTCCGCAACGAATTCCTGCTGGCGATGAAGATGCTGCAGGACGGCTACAAGCGCGAGGACCTCAAGGCCTCCTGGGGCGGCGCGATGGGGCTCACCCAGTTCCTCCCCTCCGAGTTCTACAAGCACGGTGTCGATTTCGACCACGACGGCCGCGCCGACATCTTCCACTCGGTGCCGGACGCGCTCGCCTCCGCGGCAAAGCAGCTCGTCGACAAGGGCTGGGAGCCCGGCCGGCGCTGGTCCTACGAGGTCCACGCGCCCGCGACCTTCGACTGCACGCTCGGCGAGCCGGGCACGATCAAGCCGATCGGCGAATGGATCAAGGCGGGCTTCACGCCGGCCTATGGCCGCAAGCTGCGCCCGGACGAGCTCGCCGAGCCGGCTTCGGTGCTGCAGCCCGAAGGCGTCTACGGGCCGGCCTTCCTGACCCCGAAGAACTACTTCGTGATCAAGGAGTACAATTTCTCCGACCTCTACGTGCTGTTCGTCGGGCACGTCAGCGACCGCATGTCCGATCCGCGCCACTTCGAGACGCCGTGGAGCAAGGGAACGCAGATGCGCACCGCCGACGTCGAGGCGATGCAGAACGTGCTCACCGCGCGCGGCCTCTACCAGGACAAGATCGACGGCAAGGCCGGGATGAAGACGCGCTCCGCGGTCGGCGCCTATCAGAAGGCGAACGGCCTCAAGGTCGACTGCTGGCCGAGCGCCACCGTGCTCGACCACATGCGCAGCCACCCGACCGCGCAGGTGCAGTGACGCGGCGCGATGCGCTGCGCAATCCCTGTCATTGCCCGGCTGACTGCCGACCGGTGCAATGCCATCGCTTATTGCACCCTAGCGCTGCCGACGGGCAGATCGCTTTACTCCCGCAGTCATTCCGGGGCGCGCGTCGCGCAACCCGGAATCCAGTACTCGGTAAGGCAAATCTCGTGGCTACTGGATTCGGCTCCGGTCAGAGCCGGGCGATGACAGTCATGAATCGGCGCCGTCAAAACACGCACAAAAAAGGCCGGCCCCTCGCGGAGCCGGCCTTCGTCGTTTCAGATGCTGCGCGTTCTTACAGCCCGCTCTGGCGCGCCGGCTGGCGGCCGATCAGGTTGAACTGCGCCTTCTGCTCGTCGGTGAGCGAGTTGTAGAAGTCGTCGAGCGCGCCGCGCACGCCCTTGACCGACGTGATCATGGTGTCGAGCCGCATCGAGATCGCCTCGAGGCGCGCCGACGGCGTCGCCGGCAGGCTCGCCGGGCAGGCTTTGGCGAGGCGGTCGGCGGCGTCCGCCATCGCCGCCTTGAGCGCGTCGAGCTTGCCCTGCTGCTCCGCGGTCGGCCGCACCGCCCGCTCGACGCGGTCCTGCGGCCATTGCGTGGAGTTGCCGACGGCGCCGCAATTGGCGAGCGACTTCGTCGTGTCCTGCGTCCCGTTCGCCGCGTTGAGCCGCGCCTTCTGCTCGTCGGTGAGCGAGGCGTAGAACTTGTCGAGCGGCGGCGAGACGATGTTGATCGCCTCGGCCATGCCCTGGAGGCGCTTCTGCATCGCGTCGAGCCGTCCGGTCGGTGCGAACGACACCGTGGTCGGGCAGGCTTCCTTGATCGCCTGCGACGCCCGGATCGAGGCATTGGCGAAGTCGTCGAGCAGGTGGCGCTGGTCCTCGGTCGGGCTCACGGCCTGCTCGATGCGGTCGATCGGCCAGCCGGCGACCTCCTTGCTGTCCTCGCCGCACATCTGGGCGACTTGGCCGGTCGCCTCCGCCTGCCGGCTCTCGCCGGGCTTTGCCGCGAGACGGGCGCGCTGTTGGGCTGCACGCGCCGCGCCGGGCGACCCCTGCGCGTAGGGGGGACCGACCGGGGGCGGAGCGACCGCGCCCGGGCCGGGCGGGAAGTAGCCGGCGAGGTCGTCGTAGCCGTAGGGCCAGAACAGCGCGCCGTAGATGTCGGGATAGCCGTAGCTCCAGAACGGGTAGTCATAACCCCCGGGCCAGAAGATGTCGGCGTAGAGCACGTCATAGGCGAACGGCCAGAACACCGGGCCGTACCAGCCGAAGCCGTACCAGCCGCGGAAGCCGGGGAAGAAACGCGGGAAGGCGCCGCGCCACGGACCCCAGCCGCGCGGGCCCCAGCCATGCGGACCCCAACCGTGGGGCCCGAACCCGTGCGGGCCGCCGGCGAAATGGGTCCCCGCGCCGACCGGACCACCGTGTATGCCGCCTGGGCCGCCGTGTAGGCCGCCCGGGCCACCGTGTAGGCCGCCCGGGCCGCCGTGTACGCCGCCCGGGTTTCCGCCGGCGTGCGCCGTGCCGCCACCGAAGTTGTGGCCGCCGAAGCCGTGAGCGCCGGCAGCGCCGCCGAAGCCATGAGCGGCGCCGACGCCACCGAATCCATGAGCTGCGCCGCCACCCCGAAGCTGCGCACGCCGCCTCCACCGAAGCCGCCGCCGCCGAAGCTGCGCCCGCCACCGCCACCGAAGCCGCCGCCGCCGAAGCTGCGCATCCCGCCGCCGCCGAACGCCGCCGCCGCCGAAGTGGCCCCACCTCCGCCGCCGAAGTGGCCCCCGCCACCACCGCCACCGCCGCCGCCTCGCGCCTCGGCGTCCGCCACCGCGGCAATGGCGAAGGCGGACGCGAGCAGGGCCGCTAAACGCAGTTTACGATTGGACATGATGTTACCCTCCGAGGGCATTGGCGCGCGTTGCCGCCCGTAGGCGTGGCGCTGCCTGTTCCCGGTTACGTGGTGTGCAAGCATGGTGGCGATAAGGCGAACTGGATAAATCGCAGCGCCGCCGAACTGGACAAATCGCAGCGCGGTCGGTCGGTGACGTCTCACCGGACGTAACACTCCGGCTGCGAGTAGCCGATGAAGTTGCCGAAGCGGTCGACCAACGGCCGCCGCACCCAGTAGCCCGCGCAGGCCACCCGCACCGGCGCGGCATAGGCGGGCAGAGGGACCGCGCCTGCCGCGACGCAGCCGCGGCAGTCCGCGTCGGCCGCGGTTGGAGCCGCGACTGCGGCGAGGGCGAGCATCCCCGCCGCGACGGCAGTGATGGCGATTTTCATGAGCTTTTCCCCCGTCAAGAACTGGCCGCCCCGGCCGGATCGCCCGCAAGACGCGTTGGGGTACGAGGAGTGATTCGAGCGGCCCCGCCCCCGAACGCCTCTAACGGCCTGATTATTTTGGCGGAAGTTGGGTAGGCGGCTGTGCACCGCACCCTGGAACGGCGCGCAGTTCCGATCAAAAGGCTTTGGGGAGACCCGCCTGGCGCAAGATCGCGATTGCCGTATGGCAACTCGGAATACCGATTGGCACGGGGAAATTTCGTTCGGTAATTGGGCTGTGCCAAATCTCGTGGCTGCCCTTTCCCTGACGGACAAGGATACAGCCCGCGGCGCGAAGCAACTCCCTCAGCGCGCGGTCGAACTGCGGTGCGCGACCGCGTCACGGCCGCATTCGCTCAGCACCTATACATACGCACGGGATCGACGCCCGGAAAATTGTCCGGCAGCAGATCGAGCGTCATCGCGGATATCTTCGCCAACAGCTCATCGAGCGTCGGTGCATCCGCGGCGGCAGGGATGTCGTCGCAATGGCCGGTCCACACCGCCGCCTCGTCGTCCCAGGCGGCGGTGATCGTGAAGATGAGCGGCTTTGTCGTCGCCGGCATGCGCCTAAAACACCTTGTTGCTCGCCTTCACCGCGTCGCGCTCGACATAGACCTCGCCGCCCATGTCGCGGAACTTCTTCGACATCTCGGCCATGCCGGCTTCCGCTGTCCCGGCCGCCGCGCTCGCGCCCGCACCGGCGGGGTCGTTGAGCGTCGCGGCGTAGTCGCGCACGTCCTGGGTGATCTTCATCGAGCAGAATTTCGGCCCGCACATCGAGCAGAAATGCGCGACCTTGTGGGCGTCCTTCGGCAACGTCTCGTCGTGGTATTCGCGCGCGGTGTCGGGGTCGAGCGAGAGGTTGAACTGGTCGACCCAGCGGAACTCGAAGCGCGCGCGGGAGAGTGCATCGTCGCGGATCTGCGCCGCCGGATGGCCCTTGGCGAGGTCGCCGGCATGCGCCGCGATCTTGTAGGCGATGACGCCGTCCTTGACGTCGTCGCGGTCGGGCAGGCCGAGATGCTCCTTCGGCGTCACGTAGCAGAGCATGGCGCAGCCGAACCAGCCGATCATCGCGGCGCCGATCGCCGAGGTGATGTGGTCGTAGCCCGGCGCGATGTCGGTGGTGAGCGGGCCGAGCGTGTAGAACGGCGCCTCGCCGCATTCCTTGAGCTGCTTGTCCATGTTGATCTTGATCTTGTGCATCGGCACGTGGCCGGGGCCTTCGATCATGACCTGGCAGCCCTTGTCCCAGGCGATGTTGGTGAGCTCGCCGAGCGTCTCGAGCTCGGCGAACTGGGCGCGGTCGTTGGCGTCGGCGATCGAGCCGGGCCGCAGCCCGTCGCCGAGCGAGAACGACACGTCGTAGCGCCGCATGAGATCGCAGATCTCGTCGAAGTGCTCGTAGAGGAAGCTCTCCTTGTGGTGCGCGAGGCACCACTTCGCCATGATCGAGCCGCCGCGCGACACGATGCCGGTGACGCGGTTCGCGGTGAGCGGCACATAGGCGAGGCGCACGCCGGCGTGGATGGTGAAGTAGTCGACGCCCTGCTCGCACTGCTCGATCAGCGTGTCCTTGTAGACCTCCCAAGTCGAGCTTGACGGGGTCGCCGTCGACCTTCTCCAGCGCCTGGTAGATCGGCACGGTGCCGATCGGCACCGGCGAATTGCGGATGATCCATTCGCGCGTGGTGTGGATGTTGCGGCCGGTGGAGAGGTCCATCACGGTGTCGGCGCCCCAGCGGATCGCCCACACCATCTTCTCGACCTCCTCCTCGACCGACGACGTCACCGCGGAGTTGCCGATATTGGCGTTGATCTTGGTGAGGAAGTTGCGGCCGATGATCATCGGCTCGAGCTCGGCGTGATTGATGTTCGAGGGGATGATGGCGCGGCCGCGCGCCACTTCCGAGCGCACGAATTCCGGCGTCACGAAGGCCGGCACCGACGCGCCGAAGCTCTCGCCGTCGGCGAGCGCCGCTTCCGCGCGCTCGAGCTTGACCTTGCGGCCGAGGTTCTCGCGCGCCGCGACGTAGACCATCTCCTTGGTGATGACGCCGGCGCGCGCCCATTCGAACTGGGTCACCGGCTTGCCGGTGAGCGCGCGCAGCGGGCGATGGTTCTTCGGGAACACGCGCGCGAGATGCTTGTCGCCGACCCCGCCATTGTCCTCCGGCTTGATGATGCGGCCGTCATACGCCTCGACGCCGCCGCGCTCGCGCACCCATTCGATCCGCGTGCGCGGGAGCCCGGCATCGACGTCGATCGTCGCATTGGGATCGGTGTAGGGGCCGGACGGATCGTAGACCGGCACCGGCGGCTCGGCGGCAGCTTCCGTCAGCACCACCTCGCGCACGGGAACGCGCAGCTCCGGCGCCGCATCCGGCGCGACATAGACTTTGCGCGAGCCCGCGATGGGTCCCGTGGTGACTTTCGGGGTGACGACGCTGCGCTCGTGAACGTTCATTGGGCAACTCCCTGGGAGGCGCTCAGCAGGACAGGCCGGCCGGCACGGCGCCCGGTGGGGCGCGGTGCAGGCGGTTCGCGAAAAGGATGCTCGACATGTCCCTGCGCCGTATCGACCGCGACATCTCGCAGTCACGTTTCTGCAACATATGGTCCGGAGTCGCGTCGTGGAAGGAAAAGGTCCGTCCCTTCGCCGGCATGACCCGGATCAGGTTCGAAGGGTCTCCGCGGCGCCTTCGCGGCTGCGCGGTCTCTCAGCTCCCTGCCGGAGCTCCCCTCGGAACACCGCTAATCTAGGCTGCCTGCGGGGGGTGTCAATCGGCGTCCGGGTTGGCGAGCCGTCCCGGTTCCGCGCATCGCCGGTTGCGCATGGCGCTGCCGCAATCGGGCTTCGCCCGATCCCGGTCGCTACGCGAATCCGGTCTCGCGAATCCCGATGGCGAAGCGATCCCCGATTGGCTAACGTTCACGCAAAACGACATCGAAACACGGGAGGAACATCATGGCTGCGGTAGCGCGCTTTACCCTCGGCTTGGCAATGGCCGCGTGTCGTCTCGGCGGCGGATGCGGCGACGATCACCGGCACCGTCACCGGGCCCGACGGCAAGCCGTTCCGCGGCGCCTTCGTCCAGGCGAAGAACGCTCAAGACCAAGATCACCACCAGCGTGCTGTCGGACAACGCGGGCAAGTACGCGATCGAGAATTTGCCGGCCGGCGACTACCGGCTGACCATGCGCGCGATCGGCTTCAAGGCCGATCCGAAGAGCGGCATCACGCTCGGCGCCGACCAGAACGCGTCCTACGATCTCGCGCTGGCGCAGAGCTATGTGCGCTGGAGCGACATCTCCATGCACCAGGGCAAGAAGCTCTTGCCCGACGGGCGCGGCAAGGACCTCCTGTTCACCCACTGCATGGCCTGCCACGGCTTCGAGAGCCGCATGGCGGCGGTGGTCCGCGACGAGGACGGCTGGCGCGGCCGCGTCAACTACATGCGCGAGGCGATGAGCTACTTCATCAACCGCCCCGTCTTCGGTTTCAACGACCAGAAGGCCGAGGACATCGTCTATTACATCAACACGATGTTCGGCGAGGACTCCAAGCTGCCGAAGTCGCCGGCCGACCTGCCGCAATACCAGAGCGAGGTGCGTCCGTTCGGCGACGACGCGATGAAGATCGTCTATGTCGAATATGACCTGCCCGGGCCGAACCGGATGCCGTGGAGCGCGCATCCCGACAAGGACGGCACGTTCTGGATTCCCTATTACGGCGCCGCCAACAAGATCGGCCACCTCGATCCCGTGAGCGGCGTGGTGACGGAATATCCGGTGCCCAACATCGGCACCGCGGCGATCCATTCGGCGGTGCCGGCGCCCGACGGCAGCGTGTGGCTCACCGAGCAGGGCTCGAACAAGCTCGGCCGCTGGGACCCCGTGACCAAGGAGATCACGGAGTACCAGGACAGCCTGGGCAAGCACACGGTGCGGGTCGATCCCAAGACCGGCTTCGTGTGGTCGACCGGCGCGATGACGCGGTTCGATCCCAAGACCGAGAAGTACGACCACATTCCCGAGGTGCCGAACTGCTACGGCATCGCCCTCGACAAGGACGGCAATGCCTGGTTCACCGAGCTGTTGGCGAACGGCAAGATCGGCATGGTCGACGCCAAGACGCTCAAGGTGACGAAGTACACGCTGCCGACCGCCAACGGCCGGCCGCGCCGCATCCAGGTCGACGACAAGGGCATCGTGTGGTTCGCCGAGTTCGACTCCGGCAAGATCGGCCGGCTCGATCCGAAGACCGGCGCGATCACCGAGTTCCAGCTGCCCGGCCCGCAGCCGACGCCTTACGCGCTCGGCATCGATCGCGACGGCAAGGTCTGGTACTCGTCCGAATACATGGACGTGGTCGGCCGCCTCGACCCCGAGACCGGCAAGGTCGTCGAGTACCCGTTCCCCCATGCGGAGAACTCGCTGCGCGACTTCTTCATGGACGACAAGGGCCGCATGTGGTTCGGCTCGCCGGCCAACGACAAGGTCGGGTATTTCTATCTCGCCGGGAAGTGACGCTCGCGCTGCGTGGAGGCGTTCGCGTTGCCCCAAGCACTGTCATCGCCCGGCTTGACCGGGCGATCCAGTAAGCCCCGCGCTGCAGGTTCACGCCGTGGCCTTCGCAAAGGCCGGTGGTTACTGGATTGCCCGGTCAAGCCGGGCAATGACAGTTTGTTTGATGGAGAATGGCGGTGCGATATCCCGTTGCAATGTTGGTCGCGACCGTGATGACGAGTCTTTCCGCCGCGCCGGCGGGCGCACAGAGTCCGTTCCGCTTCCAGGAGGCGACGATCGCCGGCATTCATGCCGCCTTCGCCTCCGGTCAACTGACCTGCGTGCAGCTCGTGCGGCTCTATCTCGACCGCATCGCGGCCTATGACCGGCAGGGCCCGTCGCTCAACGCGATCATCACCGTCAATCCGCGGGCGCTGGACATTGCCGCCGAGATGGATCGCAGCTACCGCGCCAACCCCGCGAGCGCCGGCCCGCTGCACTGCATCCCGATCATCCTCAAGGACAACTTCAACACCTTCGACATGCCGACCAGCGGCGGCAATGTCAGCATGAAAACGTCGATGCCGCCCGCCGACGCCTTCACCGTGGCGCGGATGCGCAAGGCCGGCGCGCTGATCCTCGCCAAGGCGAACCTGCAGGAGTTCGCGCGCGGCGGCATGTCGATCTCGAGCCTCGGCGGGCAGGTGCACAACCCCTACGACCTCGGCCGCACCCCCGGCGGATCGAGCGGCGGCACCGGCGCCGCGATCGCGGCGAACTTCGCGGTGCTCGGCACCGGCAGCGATACCGGCCAGTCGATCCGCTCTCCGGCCTCCGCGAACAACCTCGTCGGCATCCGCGCGACGCGCGGGCTCGTCAGCCGCGCCGGCGTCATTCCCAACAGCCTGACCCAGGACGAGATCGGCCCGATCGCGCGCACGGTGACCGACGCTGCGCGCCTGCTCGACGTCATGGCGGGCTACGACCCGGCCGATCCGATCACCGCGTTCGGCGTCGGACGCAGGCCTGAGAGCTACACGCAGTCGCTGCGCACGGATGCGCTCAAAGGCGCGCGCATCGGCGTGATGGCGAACCTGTTCGGCACCGCCGAGCGCCACGCCGAGGTCAACCGCGTCATGGAGGGCGTGATCGAGCGGATGGCCGGGCTCGGCGCCACCATCGTGCGGTTCGATTTGCCGGAATACGACACCCTCGCGCCGATCGTGTCGACATCGCAATTCGAGGCGCGGACGGTGATGGAGCGCTATTTCGCGGCGCTCGGCCCGAATGCCCCGATCAAGAGCTTCGCCGAGCTGGTCGCCGCCAGAACCTCGGCGGTGCAGCAGACGCTCGAAGCCGAAATCGCGGTCGTCGACGGCATGAACAGCCAAGCCTACAAGGAGCGGACGCTCAACCGCGACAAGCTGCGGCTCGCCGTCGCGAAGAAGATGGCCGATCTCGATCTGCAGGCGATCCTCTACCCGCTTCAGAAGATCCTGGTGGCGCCGATCACCGCCGAGGATCAGCTGGAGCGCAACGGCACGCTGTCGAACGGCACCGGCTTTCCGGCGGTCACCTTCCCCGGCGGCTTCTCCACGCCCACCGCATCCGCGCCGCTCGGCGTGCCGGTCGGCGCCGAGCTGCTCGGCCCCGATTATTCCGAGGCGCGGCTCCTCGCTTATGCCTACGCCTTCGAGCAGGCGAGCGGGCTTCGCAAGCTGCCGAAGAGCACGCCGCCGCTCCCCGGCGAGCCGTAGCGGCGGGGCGAAAAGCCCGGCGACATGTACCGGCTGGAATGCCAGGTGATGCGGTTCCGCATCCCTCCAAGAAGCGCTAAAGTCCGCTCCTCAAGCACGCTAGGGAGGAACCAATGAACAGAATGAAAACGGCAGCGTTGACGGCAACTGTTGCGCTCGGCGTCCTGGCCGGCGTCGCCGGTCAGGCGAGCGCGCAGGGCGTCACAGCCTACGAAGGCGCACGCGTCATCGTCGGCGACGGCCGCGTCCTCGACAACGCGACGCTGGTCGTGAATGGGACGAAGCTCACGCAGGTCGGCGGTACGGCGCCCGCCGGCGCAACGCGCGTCGACCTCGCCGGCAAGACGGTGATGCCGATGCTGCTCGACACGCACGTGCATCTGAGCCCGACCCGCGACGGGGTCGTGCGCGACTTGAAGCAGCGCGCCTATTTCGGCGTCGGGGCGGCGATGAGCATGGGCACCGACAGCTACGATGTGCTCGATCTCCGCAACAAGGATACGCCCGGGATGGCGCGCTTTCTCAGCGCCGGCAAAGGCCTCAGCCGGAACGAGGGACGTCCCGACCTTGGAGATCAACAGCGTCGAGGAAGCGCGCAAGGCGGTGCAGACGAACGCGGGGCACAAGGTCGACATCATCAAGGTCTGGGTCGACGACCGCGAAGGCAAGGTCGACAAGGTGCTTCCTTCGCAATACGAGGCCGCGATCGACGAGGCTCACAAGAACGGTCTTCGCGTGACCGCGCACATTTTCAACGAGGAAGATGGCAAGCGGCTCATCCGCGCCGGGGTCGACGCGTTCGCGCACA
This sequence comes from uncultured Alphaproteobacteria bacterium, assembly GCA_963793985.1. Lineage (GTDB taxonomy): Bacteria > Pseudomonadota > Alphaproteobacteria > Rhizobiales > Xanthobacteraceae > JAJPKK01. The sequence goes on from CAWCCG010000032.1 coordinate 42,829, forward strand.
GCGTGCGAGACAAGGACATCGACGACGAAATGCTGGCGCTCTACAAGTCGAAACCGAACCTCGTCGTCAACCCGAACCTTCCCGACCGCGGCGTCAAGCAGGATCTGAGCTGGCTGAAGTCGAGCCTGCCGCCCGCCGAATACGCCAAGCTCGAAGAGGGCAACACCGACCGGCCGAAGCAGCAGGCCGCCTACGGCATTCAGGCGCGCAACCTGGCGAAGATCAATGCGGCCGGCGTGAAGATCGTGCTCGGGACCGACGGCAACCGCCCCTGGGGTCCCCATGAGGAGGCCGCAGACATGGTGGCCGCCGGCATGACGCCGGCGCAGGTGATCCAGGCCGCGACCAAGAACGCGGCCGAGTTCCTCAAGATGCCCGACACCGGCACGCTCGAAGTCGGCAAGAACGCCGACTTCATCGTGCTCGACGCAAACCCGCTCGACGACATCACCAACACCCGCAAGATTTCCCAGGTGATCTTGCGCGGCGCGGCGGTAGACCGCTCAAAGTATCCGCAGTGAAGTATAAGGCGTCCGCCTGTGCGGCGGGCCTAACACCATGCGACGCGGGCGTCGGTCCGCGTCGTTAACTTGCCAACCGATCCTGACGCGCTACGCAACCGACTCAGTGTACGTCAATTCCGCGGGCGCCGCGCAGCGGCGAACCCGGAGGATCGGGTTCACCACCTGCGCCGTGTGCTCGCGCGGTTTCCCCATCACTGTCATTGCCCGGCTTGACCGGGCAATCCAGTAACCCCGTGCCATCGACGTGGCTGAGACTTTGCCCGAACGAGAGTCCGGTGGTTACTGGATCGCCCGGTCAAGCCGGGCGATGACAACTAGATTTTTGTGAGCTGAGACATCGCCAGCCTGGATTCCGGGTTCGCGCAACGCGCGCCCCGGAATGACGGTGAGGTTTGAACGCGCGCATCGCCTCAAAACAAATCGAGCTGCTGTGTCGGCTCGCGCGGCGCCCGGAAATGCTCCGTCGTGAGCGCCGCCTTCTCGACGTTGAGGCCGAGCTTCGCGCAGGCCGTGTCGAAGCGCTTGCCGATCATCCAGGCGTAGGGGCCGCTGCCGGTCATGCGCTTGCCGAAGGTCGCGTCGTAGTCCTTGCCGTCGCGGGTCTGGCGGATCAGCGCGAAGACGTGGCGCTCGCGGTCGGGGAAATTCGCCTGCAGCCATTCGCGGAAGAGATCGCGCACCTCGAGCGGCAGGCGCAGCAGCACGTAGCCGGCGCCGCGCACGCCGCAGGCCGCGGCGGCATCGAGGATGCGCTCGATCTCGGCGTCGTTGATCGCAGGGATCACCGGCGCCACCATCACCGCGGTCGGCACGCCGGCGTCGGCGAGCTGGCGCAGCGCTTCGAGGCGGCGCGGCGGGGTCGGCGCGCGCGGCTCCATCACGCGGGAGAGCTTGGCGTCCATCGTGGTGACGGAGATCGCGACGCGGACGAGGTTGCGCTTCGCCATCCGCGCGAGAATGTCGATATCGCGCACGATGAGATTGGACTTGGTGACGATGCCGACCGGGTGCCCGGCGCGCTCGAGCACTTCGAGAATGCGGCGCATGATCTCGAAGCGCCGCTCGATCGGCTGATAGGGGTCGGTGTTGGTGCCGATGGCGATGGTGCGCGGCGTGTAATTGCGGGCCGAGAGCTCGCGCTCCAGGAGCTCCGGCGCGTCCGGCTTCATGTAGAGCTTCGATTCGAAATCGAGCCCGGCCGACAGCCCGAGATAGGCGTGGGTCGGCCGCGCGAAGCAGTAGATGCAGCCGTGCTCGCAGCCGCGATACGGATTGATCGAGCGGTCGAACGAGATGTCCGGCGAGGTGTTGCGGGTGATGACCTTGCGCGCGGTGTCGAGCGCGACCTCGGTCTTGAACGGCGGCAAATCCTCGATGCTCTGCCAGCCGTCGTCGAAGGCGATCGTCACCCGCGGCTCGAACCGGCCGGTGGCATTGGTCTGCGCGCCGCGCCCGCGCCGCCGCGCTTCGGCGACCGCGGCCGGCGATCTGCGGCTCGGATGCGCCCGCCGGGCCGGGATGCGACAGATCCGGCTCCGGCGGGCGACGGCTAAGCGATGTGGGCGACGTGGACATAAATCCTATGTAGTCAATTCGCACGAACAAAACAAGAACATTCTTGCCGCCCGTCGTTTTTTCTGCCCACAACGTCCGCCTGCATCCGGAGCGGCGCGCGTCCTCTCCCACGCCGGCCATAAGCGCGGCCACCACACCGCCACCGGCTGAAAGAGGTATTTCGATGCTGAGCGTGGTGATCCCCACCTCGAACAGCGAACGGGTGCTGGTGCCGACGCTCGCGATGCTGGTGCCGGGGGCGATGAGCGGCGTCGTCCGTGAGGTCATCATCGCCGACGCCGGTTCGACCGACGACACGCTCGAGGTCGCCGACATCGCCGGCTGCACGGTGCTGTCGTCCACCGAGCCGCTGGCGGCGCGGCTGCGCGCCGCCGCCGCCGCGGCGCGTTCGCCCTGGCTGATGTTCCTGCGCCCGGGAGCCGTGCTCGACACCACGTGGATCGACGACACCACGCGCTTCATCGAGGAGTCCGACCGGAGCGACGGATCGGCGGCGGTGTTCCGCAAGGCGGTCTCGGCGCGGGCGTCCTATCCGGCGCTGCGGGAGGTCCTCGGCCTCCTCATGTTCTCGGTGTTCGGACGGGCGAGCCCCGACCAGGGACTGGTGATCAGCCGCCGGCTCTACGACGAGCTCGGGGGCCATCGCGATGCGGCGGCCGATCCCGAAGCCGATCCTCTCGCGCGGCTCGGCCGCCGCCGCGTGCTGATGCTGCGCAGCGGCGCGCGCAGCGCGTGAACGGGCGACACGGCCCTCGCGAATCAAACCGATGAATCGCCCGGCAACAATCGCTGCGGCCGGTCTTCGAACGTCGGGGTGCCGTCCTTGAGATAGGTCACGACCCAGATGCGGTCGTACACGTCGGCCCATTGGTAGGAGCGGGTGAGATTCACCCCCAACGACTTCGTCAGATGCGGGATCTCTTCGTGATGCCAGCAGACGAGGATGTCCTTGCCGGCGAATCGGCCCGACAGCACGTCATCGACGAGTCGCGGAAATTCCTTGTTCTTGATCTCGGCGTTGATGTTCAAGCGGCTCGCTGCCGCGAGCGGCGTCACGGTCTCCACCGGCCGCGCGCTCTCCTGCGAGGTCTTTGCAGCAAAGATGTCGGCGAGATGCGGAAGCGGATAGCGGGGCAGGGCCGCCGCGCGCCGCCGCCCTCTCTCGGAGAGATGCGGGTTGTCGCCGCTCTCCGGTTTCTCAGCATGCCGAATGATGAAGATGCGATGGGGAAGCCCGGCCGGAGACATCAAATGAATTTCAAGAAAATAGATTGCGCCCGCATCCAAATTAGCAGGCGGTGCCCCTCGGATTCAACCAATGGATGCGGCTTGGGGACGATCTTCCCCGTGAATTTTGTTGACGAAGGCCACCATATAGTTGACTTTGACAATTATCATGCAACGATCAGGTCAGCCCAAGGTAGAACCCACATGGAGGCCATTTCCGCCGATCGCATCGCGGGGATGCGGCAATTCAATCGCTTCTACACGCGCCAGATCGGGCTCCTGCGGCAGGGCCTGCTGGAGACGCCTTATTCGCTGAGCGAAGCCCGCGTGCTCTATGAGATCGCCCAGGGCGAGACGACGGCTGCGGCGCTCGCGCAGGGCCTCGGCCTCGATCCCGCGTTCTTGAGCCGCCTGCTGCGCCGTCTCGGCGTCCCGCGGCCTCGTCGCGCGCACGCCGTCGGCGACCGATCGGCGGGAGGCGATTCTCGCCCTGACCGAGGAGGGCCGCGCCGAGTTCGCCACGCTCGACCGCCGCTCGCAGCAGCACACCGCGGCGCAGCTCGGACCTCTCGACGAGACCCAGCAGTGCCGCCTCGTCGCGGCCATGCGGGCGATCGAGGAACTGCTCGGCGAGCGCGTCGCGCCATCGGGTGGCGTGGTGATCCGGCCGTTTCGCGGCGGCGACCTCGGCTGGGTGCTCGCGCGCCACGGCGGCTTCTATGCCGAGGCGTACGGATTCGACCGCGCCTTCGAGCGATTGGTCGCGCAGATCGTCGCCGATTTTCTGGTTCGCTTCGATCCCGCACGCGAAGCCTGCTGGATCGCGGAGATCGACGGCGAACCGGTCGGCTCGATCATGCTGGTCGACGCCGGCGACCGCGTCGCCAAGCTCCGCCTCCTGCTGGTCGAGCCTCGCGCGCGAGGCCACGGGATCGGACGAAGGCTCGTCGAAGAATGCGTCCGCTTCGCCAGGCAGGCCGGCTACCGCAGGATCACGCTGTGGACCCAGAGCGTCCTGACCGAGGCGCGCGCGATCTATCAGCGCTGCGGCTTCGTGAAGGTCGCGGAGAAGCCCGCACCGGGACTTCGGCGTCGATCTCGTCGGCGAGACCTGGGAGATGGATTTGCACGGCGTAGCGGCCGTAGCCCGCATGAGCGCAGCGATATGCGGGGCTTGCTTGCATCCGCGACGGACGCTGTTTCCCGGATGTCGCTTCGCTCATCCGGGCTACGTGGCCTGCTATGATCAACTCTCGTGATCACACCGTCGCGCCCTGCGCCTTGGCGCGGCGCAGATGCTCGTCGAGCCGCGGCATGATCTCGACGAAATTGCAGGGCCGGTAGCGGTAGTCGAGCTGGTGCACGAGGATGTCGTCCCAGGCGTCCTTGCAGGCGCCGGGCGAGCCGGGCAGGCAGAAGATGTAGGTCGCGCCGGCAACCCCGCGGTGGCGCGGGTCTGGATCGCCGAGGTACCGATCTTGGCGTAGCTCACCATCAGGAACAGGGTGGCGAAGCCGTCCATCTTCTTTTCGAAGAGCGGCTCCACCGCTTCCGGCGTGACGTCGCGCCCGGTGAAGCCGGTGCCGCCGGTGGTGATGACGACGTCGATCGCGGGATCGGAAATCCACGCCTGCACCTGTGCGCGGATCGCCTTGACGTCGTCGGTGACGATCTCGCGCGCCGCCACCTGATGCCCCGCCTTGGCGATGCGCTCGGCGAGCGTCGCCCCCGACTTGTCGTCGGCGAGCGAGCGGGTGTCGGATACCGTCAGCACCGCGATGCGAAGCGGCACGAACGCCTTGCTTTCGTCGATGCCCGGCATCGGACGACCTCGTTCGCTCCGGCCGTATCGCGACGTCAGATGTTGTCCGTCCGGAACGTGTTGCAGGCGGCGATGTTGCCCTCGCGCAGCCCGGTCGTGAACCAGCGCTGGCGTTGCGCCGCGGAACCGTGGGTGAAGGCGTCCGGCATCACGCGGCCGGTCGCCTTGCGCTGCAGCGTGTCGTCGCCGATCGCGGACGCCGTCTGCATCGCCGCTTCGACGTCGCCCGGCTCGATGAAGGACGGCTTGCCCTCGCGCTTCAGGGTCTGGTTTTCCCGCGCCGCCCACACGCCGGCGAGACAATCGGCCTGCAGCTCGACGCGGACCTGGAGCTGGTTCGCCTCGACCTTGTCGACCTGCTGCTGCTGTTGCTGCACCTTGGGCAGCACGCCGAGCTGGTTCTGCACGTGATGGCCGACCTCGTGGGCGATCACATAGGCCTCGGAGAACTGGCAGGCCTTGCCGGAGCAGCCGCGGAAGCGCTTCTCGAGCTCGCGGAAGAACGCGGTGTCGAGATAGATCTTCTGGTCGCTCGGGCAGTAGAACGGGCCCATCGCGCTCTGCGCGGCGCCGCAACCCGCGGCCGCCGTGCGGCCGTTGTACATGACGAGAATCGGCGCCCGATAGGTCTTGCCGCCTTCCTGGAACACCGCCTTCCACTGCGTCTCGGTGCTGCCGAGCACCTTGGAGACGAAGGTGCCCATGTCGTCGCTGGGCGAGCCGGTGCGCGTCTGCCGCGGCGCCGGCTGCTGGATTTGCGAATTGCTGCCGCCCGACAGGATTTCCGCGCCGCCGATCAGGACGCGCGGATCGATGCCGAGCGCCCAGCCGATCAGGCCGAGAATGATGATGGTGCCGATCCCGAGGCCGCCGCCGCCGATCGGAAGGCCGAAACCGCCGCCGCCCCCGGATTGGCCGCGCCGATCTTCGACATTGTTGCTCTGTTCCAGGTCATCCAAGCGCATCGATCCGCTCCATCGTGCGGCCCGGCCGCACCGCCGGGCATTGTCTTAACGCAATCCTACCACCGCGCACCGCCGGCTGCGCACCATGCCTGACATCGCAATATGGTAGGCCGAAAGTTACCGCGCCAGTGCGGACCGCGCTTCGGTTAAGTCGATTTTTACCTCGAATCGCCATGATGGGACATGTCGGTTGTAGGTCCCGCGTCACCGACCGCGTTGCCAGCGTTTCAGAGTTCTGAGTCATGGTCATGCCGCGCGGCGGGGCGTCCCTGAGGACGCCCCGCTTGACTGTCGCCAGCCGTACCGCGTGCCACTCAGCCCCGCGCCTGCCGTCCCAAATCCTGGACGGCGATTGCATCGCCGAACTTGCGAAATTGCCGTCGGGTTCGGTCGACCTCGTGTTCGCCGATCCGCCCTACAATCTGCAGCTCAACGGCGATCTCAAGCGTCCCGACAATTCGCGGGTCGACGCCGTCGACGACGACTGGGACAAGTTTTCGAGCTTCGCCGCCTATGACGACTTCACGCGGGCCTGGCTCATCGCCTGCCGGCGGGTGATGAAGCCCAACGCCACGCTGTGGGTGATCGGCTCCTATCACAACATCTTCCGCGTCGGCACGATCCTCCAGGATCTCGGCTTCTGGATTCTCAACGACGTGATCTGGCGCAAGTCGAACCCGATGCCGAATTTCCGCGGCCGCCGTTTCACCAATGCGCACGAGACCCTGATCTGGGCGTCGCGCGACGCGGCGGCGCGCCAGTACACGTTCAACTACGAAGCGCTCAAGGCCGGCAACGAGGACATCCAGGTCCGCTCCGACTGGACGCATCGCGCTGTGCACCGGCGAGGAGCGGCTCAAGGGCGGCGACGGCAAGAAGCTTCATCCGACCCAGAAGCCGGAGGCGCTGCTCGCGCGCGTGATTCTTTCGTCGTCGCGACCCGGCGACGTCGTGCTCGACCCGTTCTGCGGAACCGGCACCACCGGCGCGGTGGCGAAGCGCCTGCGCCGCGGCTTCATCGGGATCGAGCGCGATCGGCACTATCGCGTCGGCGCCGAAAAGCGCCTCGCCGCGATCGAGCCCTTGCCGGAGGCGACGCTCGCCGCGTTCCAGACCGCGCGCGAGGCGCCGCGGGTGCCGTTCGCGGCGCTGATCGAGCGCGGCATGATCATGCCCGGCGCCGACCTCTTCGACGCCAAGCGCCGCCACAAGGCGCTGGTGCGCGCCGACGGCGCGATCGCGCTCGGCGACGCCGTCGGCTCGATCCACCGCATCGGCGCGCTCGCGCAAGGCCTCGAAGCCTGCAACGGCTGGACCTTCTGGCATGTCGAGCGCAAGGGGCGGCTCACGCTGATCGATGCGCTGCGCGCGGAGATCCGCGCGGAGAGCGGGGCGCTGTTGCCGCCGTCCGCCTGAGGGCGAAATACCAATCCCTGGAATAGTTCCGCGGCGCCGAAGCGTCCTTGAAACACGTTGATTCGGGCTGCGGAAACGGGCAGCGTGTTCGCAATCGACAACACGCTCGGCGGTCGCTTCGCGCGGTCGCAGGAGGGAAACGCGAAGCTGTCTCGGCGCGGGATATGCCCACGACGAGAGGCTTTCATCAGCTCGGCTTCGAGCGAATTGGAAGGGTCCGCAAGGATCCGCTGACCAGGAGACGACATGAGTAAATCGAAAAGTTCGATCGAGCAGGTGGCCGGCAACGGCCTGCTGCATCGCCGCGCGTTGCTGGGGCGCGGCATCATGGTGGCCGGCGCCATGGGCGCAGGCTCGGCAGGGCTCCTCACCGGTGCCGCCGCCGAACCGCTGGCCGAAGCGCCGTGGAGCCTCGAGCCGGGCGAGGTGACGCCGCCTTACGGTCGCCCGTCGCGCTTCGAAAACAACGTCGTGCGCACCGTCGACAATCCGAAGAACGAGCCGAGCGGGTCGCGCGCCCGCACGCCGCATCATCTGCTCCGCGGCGCGATCACGCCCAACGGATTGCATTTCACCATCATGCATGCCGGCATTCCCGACATCGATCCGGCCCAGCACAAGCTCCTCATCCACGGGATGGTGAAGCAGCCGCTGGTGTTCGACCTCGAGTCGCTCTCGCGCTACCGGATGGTGACGCGCGCCGGCTTCCTCGAATGCGGCGGCAACAGCGCGCCGCTGTTCTCCAACGAGCCGATCCAAGCCGACGTGCAGGCGCTCCATGGCCTCGCTTCGTGCGCGCAGTGGACCGGCGTTCCGCTCGCGACGCTTCTCGACGAGGCCGGCGTCGATCCCAAGGCGAAATGGATCATCGCCGAAGGCGCCAACTCCGCGCACCTGTCGCGCAGCGTCCCGCTCGCCAAGGTGTGGGACGACGCCATGGTCGCCCTGTACCAGAACGGCGAGCGCATCCAGCCCGGCCAGGGCTATCCGATGCGGCTCCTCCTGCCGGGCTACGAAGGCAACATGAACGTCAAGTTCCTGCGCCGTGTCCAGGTCACCGACCAGCCGGGCATGACCTTCTTCGAATCGAAGATCTACAGCGACCCTCTGCCTGACGGCAAAGACACCCAGTTCTATTTCGTGCAGGAGGTGAAGTCCTTCATCTCCTCGCCGTCGCCCGGCCTCGCTCTGAAGGAGCCGGGGGTCTACGAGATTTCCGGCATCGCCTATTCCGGCAACGGACGGATCGCCAAGGTCATGGTCTCCGCCGACGGCGGCAAGAGCTGGGGCGAAGCGGCGCTCGACGAGCCGCGGCTGCCGAAGGCCTTCACCCGCTTCAGCATGGCGTGGCGCTGGGACGGCGGACCCGCGGTCCTGCAGAGCCGGGCGTGGGACGAAGGCGGCAACTCGCAGCCGTCGCGGGAACGGTTCGTGGCGTTGCGCGGCCAGACCACCAAGCCGCCCTCGGTGCTCGGATTCCCGGGACACCACTTCAATGCGGTGACGAGCTGGGGTGTCAGCGCCAAGGGCGAGGTGAAGCATGTCTATGCGTAAGCTCGCGATCGCGACCGGCCTCCTGCTCACGCTCGGTGCCGCGGCGCTTGCCGAAGGCCCGCAACTCGGCAAGCCGATCAGTCCGAAGGATTTCGCTGCCTGGGACCTCAACATCCTGCCCGACGGCAGCAATCTTCCGCCGGGCAGCGGCAGGGCCCCTGACGGCGGAAAGATCTTTGCCGAGCAGTGTGCGCTGTGTCACGGGGACGGCGGCAAGGGTGGCCGCGCCGCCCGCCTCGTCGGCGGCCCGCCGAAGGCGACCCTCGACGGCGGCAAGACCATCGCCAACTACTGGCCCTATGCGACGACGCTGTTCGACTTCATCCGGCGCGCAATGCCGTTCCCGGCGCCGCGCACGCTCAGCGACGACCAGGTCTATGCGCTCGTTGCCTATATCCTGTCGGAGAACAAGCTGATCGGTGAGGGCGACGTGATGAACGCGCAGACCTTGCCGAAGGTGCGGATGCCGAACCGCGACAACTTCGTCGTCCAGTTCCCGGACCGCATTTGATTGCGGCTTTCCGCCAACCCCCGAGAGCTGACCTCGCCCGATTTCGTCGGGCGAGGTGGCGTCACGCCACCCAAGCGGCCGTGGCGGCGACCAGAAGTCTCCACGCCGGTCTTGAGCGTCGGGTGGATCACCGGCGCAAACAGGGCGGCGCTGTGGTTGACCGGCAGTTTGTTGACCCATTTTCTGCGTAGGCCTTGGCGTCTATTTGACTATATAGTGAAATCACTATATTTGTGACGTGCAATGGCCGATCAGCTCCCGCCTAAGCCGGTGATCTGGGTCGGCACGAGCCTGCGTGATTTCCGCGCCATGCCCAAGGCCGTCCGTGGACGCATGGGCTATGCGCTTTACGTCGCCCAATGTGGTGGAAAGCATCGGGACGCCAAGCCGATGCGGGGATTCAGCGGCGCAGGGGTCGTTGAAGTCGTTGGCGATCATCGTGGCGACACGTTTCGCAGCGTCTACACGGTGCGCTTTGCGCAGGCAGTCTTCGTCCTGCACGTGTTTCAGAAGAAGTCGAAGACGGGGCATTGCGACGCCGAGGTTTGAAATCGAGATGATCAAGAACCGGCTGCTCGAAGCCGAAAGGTTAGCAAGAGGCGAGCGATGAGAGCAGCAAAAAAGCCGAAGATCGAACACTAGGTCGGGAGCGGAAATGTCTTTGCAGACATCGGCCTTCCCAACGCCGAGGAGCACCTGATCAAGGCGCAGTTGGTCTACAAGATCGATACGCTAATGGAGGGCCGCGGCCTCAAGCAGAAGGACGCCGCCGCTCTCTTCGGCATCCGGCAGCCCGACGTCTCGAAAATGCTCCGCGGCGATTTCCGGCAGTTCTCGGTCGAGCGACTGATGCGGTTCTTGGTCGCCCTCGGCCAGGACGTCGAAATCGTGGTGAAGCCACACCGCGGCTCTCGCCGGCCCGCGCAGCTCAAGGTGGCGTGACACCTGTCCGCTATTGGATCGCCGTCTCTCAGTGCGTCCGGTTGATGGTGAACTCGACCGCGTCCTCGAGCGCCTGCTTCATCGGCGCGGCGGGAAACAGCGCCAGCGCATCCTTGGCGATGGCGCCGTAGTGGCGGGCGCGCGTCACCGTGTCCTCGATGGCGCGGTGCTTGGTCATCAGGCCGATGGCGTGATCGAGATCGGCATCGGTCATCTCGCCGCGCTCGAGGGTGCGCTGCCAGAACGTGCGCTCGCTGTCGGAGCCGCGGCGGAACGCCAGCACCACCGGCAGCGTGATCTTGCCTTCGCGGAAATCGTCGCCGACGTTCTTGCCGAGCTTCGCCGCCTTGCCGCCGTAGTCGAGCGCGTCGTCGACGAGCTGGAAGGCGATGCCGAGGTTCATGCCGAACGAGCGGCAGGCGGCCTGCTCCGCCTTGGGCGCGGCCGGCGATCACCGGCCCGACCTCGCAGGCCGCGGCGAACAGCTCCGCGGTCTTGGCGCGGATCACGGCGAGATATTCATCCTCGGTGGTCGCGGTGTTGTTCGCCGCCGAGAGCTGCATCACTTCGCCCTCCGCGATGATCGCCGCGGCGGAGGAGAGAATCTCGAGCGCGCGCAGCGAGCCCACCTCGACCATCATCTTGAAGGCCTGGCCGAGCAGGAAATCGCCGACCAGCACGCTCGCCTCGTTGCCCCACAGCATGCGGGCCGCGAGCTTGCCGCGGCGCATGTCGCTCTGGTCGACGACGTCGTCGTGAAGCAGCGTCGCGGTGTGCATGAACTCGACCGCGGCGGCGAGCTTGACGTGGCCGTCGCCGGCATAACCGGTGAGCACCGCCATGGCGAGGGTGAGCATCGGCCGCAGCCGCTTGCCGCCGGAATTGATGAGGTGGTTCGCCACCTCGGGGATCATGGTGACCTCGGATCCGGTGCGCGTCAGGATCGTGGCATTCACCCGGTCCATGTCGGCGGTCACCAGATCGGTGAGCCCGTCGATCAATGCGGGCGCATGACTTTCAAACGGAACGATGACGGCCAAAGACGTCTCCCACTGCCACCGCATACATAGAAATGTGCGCGATGAGCGGCAAGCCCCGCTGCGCTGCGGCAGGACCTGCCGTCCACACCGCCGGCGAGGCGGAATTATTCCAAGCCGTGCCGGCACTTCCGTCCGATCTCGTGAGCGGTGGCGCCGGGGCAGCCCGATATGGCAGTGAGGTCGCAATCGAGTGCTCGAAAACGCGCCAACTAGCTGTTTATCAACCTATTTGCGCCATCCTGCGCGCGCCGCGAGCCGCGGCGTCGGCGTTGGGACGTGCGATGACCGGTCCGGTGCAAGCTCTCGTGGAACAGGTTCTGGCGTTTGCCGAGCAGCGGGGCGAGCCCGATCCGCTGCTCCACCGCAGGATTGCGGTCCTGATCCCCTGCTACAACGAGGAGGCGGCGATCGCGCACCGTGGTGGCGGATTTCCGCAAGGCGCTGCCCGAAGCCGACATCTACGTCTACGACAACAATTCGCACGACCGCACCGTCGAGATCGCGCGCGGTGCCGGCGCGATCGTGCGGAGCGAGACGCTGCAGGGCAAGGGGCGGGTGGTCCGCCGCATGTTCGCGGAGATCGAGGCCGACATCTACATCCTGGTCGACGGCGATGCGACCTATGACGCGCCGAGCGCGCGGGCCATGGCGGCACGTATTGTCACGGACCGGCTCGACATGGTGGTCGGCGCTCGCGTCGACCAAGAGCAGGCCGCCTACCGGCGCGGCCATCGCTTCGGCAACCGCATTCTCACCGCCTTCGTCGCCGACGTGTTCGGCAAGACCTTCACCGACATCCTGTCGGGCTACCGCGCCTTCTCGCGCCGCTTCGTGAAGTCGTTCCCGGCGCTCTCGGGCGGGTTCGAGATCGAGACCGAGCTCACGGTGCATGCGCTCGAGCTCGAGCTGCCGGTCGCCGAGATCGAGACGCCGTATTATGCGCGGCCGGAAGGCTCGCATTCCAAGCTCAACACCTGGCGCGACGGCGTGCGCATCCTCAGCACCATCGTGAAGCTCTACCGCTCGGAGCGCCCGCTCGGCTTCTTCTCCGGGATCGGCATCTCGATGGCGATCATGTCGGTCGGCTTCGCCATCCCGATCGTGATCACCTATCTGCGCGAGGGCATCGTGCCCCGCCTGCCCACCGCCGTGCTGTCGACGGGATTGATGATCATCGCGGCGCTTGCCATAACCTGCGGTCTCGTGCTCGACACGGTGACGCGGGGCCGGCGGGAGATGAAGCTCCTCGCCTATCTCGCGCAACGCGCGCCCGGCGAGGGGCGTCGCGACGCCTGACGCGCCTTGCTGACGCGACTATAGCTGCGGGCCGACGCGCGCTGTCGCGCCCGGTCGAGTTGGCCATGAAGGGGACATCCGGTGCGGGAGATCATCAGGACGAATGACCCGGTGCTGGTGTCCGCGGTCGAGGCGCTGCTCGACGGGGCCGGCATCGATCACATGGTGGTCGACCAGAACATGAGCGTGCTCGAAGGCTCGCTCGGCATCCTGCCGCGGCGCGTGCTGGTCGCCGACGATCAGGTGCGGTCGGCGCGCCAGCTCCTCGAGGACGCCGGCCTCGGCAAAGAACTGCGGCCCGATGCCGGCTGAGCCGGACCTCACCGACGATCTAGCGCTCGGCGGCCGCCTGCGCCTCCTCCAGCCCCGCCGCGGCCATCGCTTCGGCCACGATGCCATCCTGCTGGCGGCGGCGACCCCCGCCCGCGCCGGCGACCGGGTCGCCGACCTCGGCGCCGGGGTCGGCACTGCGGGCCTCGCGCTCGCGGCGCGGGTCGACGGGGTGCGGGTGACGCTCGTCGAAATCGATGCGCGTCTCGCGGCGCTCGCGGGAGAGAACGCCGCGCGCAACGGCCTTGCCGGACGGGTCGACGCGGTCGCGCTCGACATCGCGGCGCCGCCGGACGCCTTCGCGGCGGCCGGTCTCGCCCCCGAGAGCTGCGATATCGTGATGATGAACCCGCCGTTCCACGACGCCGGCAAGCTCCAGGCCTCGCCCGATGCGTGTCGCCGCCGGGCTCACGAGATCGAGGCGGCGAAGCTCACGGATTGGGTCGCGGCGGCGCGGCGGCTGCTGCGGCCGGGCGGCGTGCTCACGCTGATCTTCCGGGCCGACGGCCTGCCGGCGCTGCTCGATCTCGTCGACGGATTCGGCGGTGTCACGGTGATGCCGGTGCATCCCAAGCCCGGCGCTGCCGCGATCCGGGTGCTGTTCGCCGCCGTCAAAGGCAGCCGGGCACCGTTCGCGATCCGGGAAGGCCTCGTGCTGGCGGGGTCCGACGGCACGCCGACGGCCCGGACTGAGGCGATATTGCGTCAGGGACAGGCGCTCGACCTCGTCGAGCGCTGATTCTCGAGTCTGATTCTAGGCTCTAAAGGCCGTTCAGGCCCGTTCGGCCTTGGCGACGGCAGAACGCGCCGCGAGCCATGGCAGCACCATCACCGCGCAATATATGGCGGTCAGCAGCACCAGCTTGACGATCATTGGTGATCCCCACTTCCCCATTCCGACAACGGCCGTCCCCGCGGCCAGCCTCGGAGCCTCCCCTCAAATGGTGAAGATTGCGTAACTTGAGGACAAAAGCGATGACGGCTTATCCATAGTTTCGAGGAATCCATGGCTGATTTGTTCCGCGACCTGCCTGCCCGTGCCGTTGCCGCCTGCCGCCCCCTGCTGCCGCGGCGGTGGCGCACCGATGTTCCCGTGGTTCCGATCATCCGGCTGACCGGGGTGATCGGCATTTCGACGCCGCTGCGGCCGGGGCTCACGCTCGCCGGCGTTGCCCGCACGCTCGACCGCGCCTTCGGCATCCGCAACGCCAAGGCCGTGGCTTTGCTGATCAATTCGCCCGGCGGCTCGGCGGTGCAATCGCACCTCATCTACCAGCGCATCCGGGCGCTGGCGGCCGAGAAGAACCTGCGCGTATTCGCCGCGGTGGAGGACGTCGCGGCGTCCGGCGGCTACATGCTCGCCTGCGCCGCCGACGAGATCGTCGGCGATCCCTCCTCGATCGTCGGATCGATCGGCGTCATCGGCGCGAGCTTCGGCTTCACCGACGCGATCCGCAAGCTCGGGATCGAGCGGCGCATCTTCACCGCCGGCAACCACAAATCGATGCTCGACCCCTTCGTTCCCGTGAAGGAGGACGACGTCGCCCGGCTCAAGGCGATCCAGGACGAAATCCACGAGATGTTCATCAATCTCGTGCGCACGAGCCGCGGCGACCGCCTGAGCGGCCCGGACGGTACCCTGTTCTCGGGCGAATACTGGACCGCCAAGAAGGGGATGGAGTACGGTCTGGTCGACCGGCTGATCGATCTGCGGTCGTTCCTGCGGGAGCGCTACGGCGACAAGGTGGTGACGCCTTTGATCACCGAGGGGCGCAGCCTGTTCGGATGGCGCAAGCCCGGTGTCGGACAGGCGCTGACCGGTGCAGGCGCGTTCGCGGCGCCGGAGCACCTCGGCTTCGGCCTCGTGGACGAGCTCATCTCCGCGATCGAGAGCCGGAGCATCTGGTCGCGCTACGGGCTGTGAGCGGAGTTCGCTGGATTTGCGCCGGCAGGAGGTGCCGGCAGGTGAGAGAGGGTGAGATGATCATGTTGCCCATTCCCCCCGTGATCGCCTGGACGGTCGGTGCGATCGGCGCCGTCGTGATGTCGAAGCTGCTGGCGCGGGAATGGCGCCGCGTCAACGACGAGCTCGACGACCGCGAGCGCGCCGCGAAGGTGCGTGTCGAGGAGCGCGGGACCTTGCGGCGCGATCCCGCGACCGGGGTCTATCGGCCGGATTGAGGCGCACTTCGCGCTTCGCGGGGACGCTGGCCAGCTGCGCTTGACCCTTCACGCGCGCCGCCTATAGGGTCCGCGCGCATTTTCTCAGGCGAAGGCGGCGATGGCCGAACTGCCCACCCATATGCGCCCGGACCGTTCGTTCCAGGGCCTCATCCTCGCCCTGCAGCGCTATTGGGCGGACTATGGCTGCGTGATCCTGCAGCCCTACGACATGGAGGTCGGCGCCGGCACCTTTCATCCGGCGACGACGCTGCGCGCGCTCGGGCCGAACCGCTGGGATGCCGCCTATGTGCAGCCGTCGCGCCGGCCCAAGGACGGGCGCTACGGCGAAAATCCCAACCGGCTGCAGCACTACTACCAGTTCCAGGTGATCCTCAAACCGTCGCCGCCCGACCTGCAGGAGCTCTATCTCAAGTCGCTCGAAGCGATCGGCATCGATCCGGCGGTGCACGACATCCGCTTCGTCGAGGACGACTGGGAGAGCCCGACGCTCGGCGCCTGGGGCCTCGGCTGGGAGTGCTGGTGCGACGGCATGGAAGTCTCGCAGTTCACCTACTTCCAGCAGGTCGCGGGCTTCGAATGCGCGCCGGTCGCGGGCGAGCTCACCTATGGCCTCGAGCGTCTCGCCTGCTATCTGCAGGGCGTCGACCACATCATGGATCTCAACTTCAACGGCCTCGAGGACAATCGCAAGGTCCTCTACCGCGACGTCTTCCTGCAGGCGGAGCAGGAATACTCGCGGCACAATTTCCACTTCGCCGACACCGTCATGCTGTTCGAGCAGTTCCGTTTTGCGGAAAGCGCGTGCCGCAAGTATCTCGACGCCGGCTGGGACGACGGCGGCCGCGAGCGCCATCTGATGGCGCTGCCGGCCTACGACCAGTGCATCAAGGCGAGCCACGTCTTCAATCTGCTCGATGCGCGCGGCGTCATCTCGGTGACCGAGCGGCAGAGCTACATCCTGCGGGTGCGCGAGCTCGCCAAAGCCTGCGGCGAAGCCTGGCTCAAGACCGCCGGCGGCGGCACTCTTCTCCTCCCCTGGAAGGGGGAGGGTCGGGGAGGGGGTCGCGGGCAGGTGAGTGAGGCGTCGGTGATTGCGCGCGACGAGTCGGCGGACCCCCACCCCAACCCTCCCCCTTTCAGGGGGAGGGAGCGCGCGCAATCTGGGCGTCGCTTGCTGAAGGGTCGGGGAGGGGGACGCTGCGGTGAGGCAGGCATGACGTCTGAAGTTCGAAGGGGTCCTTTGCCAGCGGCCGCAGCCCGCTGCCCAGCCCTCCGCGCAAGCGGGAGAGGGAGCAGGTCTAGATGCCCGATCTCCTGTTCGAACTGTTCTCCGAGGAAATTCCGGCGCGCATGCAGACGCGTGCGGCGGAGGATTTGAAGAAGCTCGTCACCGACCGCGCTGGTCGATGCCGGCCTCGTCTACGAGGGCGCGACCGCGTTCGTGACGCCGCGCCGGCTCGCGCTCGCGATCCAGGGCATTCCGGTGCGCCAGCCCGACCTCAAGGAGGAGAAGAAGGGCCCGCGCGTCGGCGCGCCCGAGGCGGCGGTGCAGGGCTTCCTCAAGAGCGCGGGGCTTGCCTCGCTCGCCGAGGCGACGATCCAGAAGGACCCCAAGAAGGGCGACTTCTATGTCGCGCTGATCGAGAAGCCGGGCCGCCCCGCGATCGACGTGCTCGCCGAAATCCTGCCCATCGTGATCCGCACCTTTCCGTGGCCGAAGTCGATGCGCTGGGGCGAGCGTTCGGCAAGGCCCGGCGCGCTCTCCTGGGTGCGGCCGCTGCATTCGATCATCGCCACCTTCGGGCCGGAGACCGAAGCGCCCGATATCGTGCCGTTCGCGGTCGACGGCATCGAAGCCTCCGACGTCACCCGCGGCCACCGCTTCATGGCGCCGAAGAGCTTTCACGTAAAGCACTTCGACGACTACGCGGAGAAGCTCGAGAAGGCGAAGGTCGTGCTCGATCCGGCGCGGCGGCGCGAGATCATCCTCGCCGACGCCAAGAACCTCGCCTTCGCGCAAGGCTACGAGCTCGTCGCGGACGAAGGCCTGCTCGAGGAGGTCGCCGGCCTCGTCGAATGGCCGGTGGTGCTGATGGGCTCGTTCGAGGAGGAGTTTCTCGCGATCCCGCCGGAGGTGATCCGCACCACCATCCGCGCCAACCAGAAGTGCTTCGTGGTGCGCAAAGGGCGAGGGGCTCGCCAACCGGTTCGTCCTCGTCGCCAACATCGAGGCGACCGACGGCGGCGCGGCCATCGTCCACGGCAACGAGCGCGTCATCCGCGCGCGGCTCTCGGATGCGAAGTTCTTCTACGAGACGGACCTGAAGACGCCGCTCGAAGCGCGGCTGCCGAAGTTCAAGGACATCGTGTTCCACGAGAAGCTCGGCACCCAGGCGGATCGCATCGAGCGCATCGAGCGCCTCGCTGTGCGAGCTTGCGCCGCTGGTCGGCGCCGACGTCGAGAAGACCAAGCGCGCCGCGCGCCTCGCCAAGGCCGATCTCCTGACCGAGATGGTCGGCGAGTTCCCCGAGCTGCAGGGGCTGATGGGCAAATACTACGCCCGCGCCCAGGGCGAGGACGAAAGCGTCGCCGCGGCGTGCGAGGATCACTACAAGCCGCTCGGCCCCTCCGATCGCGTGCCGACCGATCCGGTGTCGGTCGCGGTCGCGCTCGCCGACAAGCTCGACACGCTCGTCGGCTTCTGGGCGATCGACGAGAAGCCGACGGGCAGCAAGGACCCTTATGCGCTGCGGCGCGCGGCGCTTGGGGTGATCAGAATTGTTCTCGAAACAGATCGAATTCGACTGGTTCGACAATGGCTCATATTCGCTGTGCTTCGGCGCATCTTTGATCTTGCTACTGAAGAAGCTTCGTCCTAGCTGTCAGGCGACATCCACGATCGGGCCAGTGCATCCGCATTGCCAACGGCCGAGAAATACGCGCGATCTGATGACTGGACAGCAGAATTCCAACGAAGGGAGCGAGCGGCTGCAAGATCTCCTCGCCTTCTTCGCCGATCGCCTCAAGGTCCAGCTCCGCGAACAGGGCGCGCGCCACGATCTCGTCGACGCCGTGTTCGCGCTCGAAGGCCAGGACGACCTCGTCCTCATCGTCCGCCGCATCGAGGCGCTCGGAAAATTCCTCGACACCGAGGACGGCAAGAATTTGCTCGCCGGCTACAAGCGCGCCACCAACATCCTGCGCATCGAGGAGAAGCGCGACAAGACCGAGTACACCGGCAGCGCCGACAGCGCGCTGTTTCGCCAGGCCGAGGAATGGGAGCTCGCGCGCGCGATCGACACCGCCGCCACCGAAGCCGCCGCCGCCGTCGCCCGCGAGGATTTCGCCGCCGCCATGTCCGCGATGGCGAAGCTGCGCCCCCACGTCGACGCCTTCTTCGACAAGGTCACCGTCAACGCGCCGGAAGCCGACGTGCGCGCCAACCGCCTGCGCCTCCTCAACGGCATCCGCACCGCGACCCGCGCCGTCGCGGATTTCTCGCGCATCGAGGGGTAGCGCTCCCACGCAGGGGCTCCCCCGCCGTCATTCCGGGGCGCCGCGCAGCGGCGAACCCGGAATCCAGTCTTGCTTTACTTCGTTGCGCTGGATTCCGGGTTCGCGCTGACGCACGCCCCGGAATGACGGACGACTGTCTGATTGAGGGCCTCTGTTCTGTCATCGCCCGGCTCGACCGGGCGATCCAGTAACCACCGGACTTCGGGGCACGCCCGAGCCACATGACAGCTCGGGGGTTACAGATTGCCCGGTCGAGCCGGGCAATGACAGTTGTTTGGGGCTGGCCGGGACAAGCCCGGGAATGACTGCGAAGCGCATGGCACGGAGGAATGCCGTGCGCGTCGGAACAGGCCGATCCGGTGCCCAGGCACCTCCAGGCGCAGAATCAGGCACCTCCAAGCGCAGAAAAAGTACTTTGCATGGGGTTGTTCCTCACCGCAGGATTTGCCGCCGTCCGCCCGTTTTCACCCCAGCCCCCCGCCCGCGAGCCACGCCGCGCCGCGGCCGTAGAGCGCCGCGACCTCGGGCCCGTCGAGGCCGGGCATGTCGGGCTTGACCTTGTAGCCGATGCGGGTCTGCAGGTAGGCGAGGTGGCGGTAGCCTTCCGGGAAGCGCGCCAGCAGCTCCGGGTCGAGCGTGAGCTTCGCGGCGGGATCGAGCGGGTCGAGGCGGTCCTTCTCGTAGATCGGCTGGCGCAGCACCAGGCCCCAGCGGCCGTCGCGCTTCTCGAGGAAGTCGTAGAAGCGGCCGGTGCAGACGACGTCGCACAGGACGTCCTCGACGCGGGCGCGCTGCGAGATCGTCATCTTGGTCTGCGCGATCGCGCGGTCGCCGGCGACGTCGATCGAGGTGCCGCCGAGGAAATGCAGGATGCGCACGCCGCGCTCGAAGCCTTCCTGGCTGACCTTGATGAACTCGTCCGCCGTGCCCTGAAACCAGGTCGCCATCATCCGCCCGTCGTCGTGCCACACGGTGCGGAAGCGGTCCCACATCAGGGCGTCGCGCCACAGCGCCCAGTTCTCGACGAGCTCGCGGATGACGCGCTTGTCTTCGATCTCGTCAGCAGTCGGCATGGGCGGGTCCTCTTGGTGCAAGCGGGCGAAGGGCGTGGTGTATCGCGCCGCCGGGAAAGGGCAAGCGCGGTCCGCCGGCCCCGCGCCGCGGCAGCGCGGCAAATGGGGCAGGTGCGCGCTGCCGCTATTTCCGCCGCCGTGCCGCGCGGCTATATACAGGCGACACAAGGCGAATTCGGGCTCGCGAGCCCCGGAGGAATTCCATGGCGCAAGCTGCCGAGACCGTGGCCGGTGCAAAGCCCGCCGATCCCAAGCACGTCGACTCCAAGCACAACGTCACCGGCGCGCGGCAGGCCTATTACGACCGCATCTCCAAATACAGCATGGCGCCGCTGTGGGAGAAGCTGCGCCAGCTCGTCGGCAACGAGCCGAAGACGCAATGCGCGCCGGCGATCTGGCGCTTCAAGGACGTCAAAGGCATGGTGATGGAGTCGGCCGAGCTCATCACCGCCAAGGAGGCCGAGCGGCGCGTGCTGGTGCTGGAGAATCCGGCGCTGCGCGGCCAGTCGCGCATCACCCCGTCGCTCTATGCCGGGCTGCAGCTCATCATGCCCGGCGAGGTCGCGCCGGCCCATCGCCACACCGCGTCGGCCATCCGCTTCATCCTCGACGGGCAGGGCGCCTACACCGCGGTCGAGGGCGAGCGCGCCTACATGTCGCCGGGCGATTTCGTGCTCACGCCCAACTGGACCTGGCACGACCACGGCAACACCTCGGACAAGCCGATGATCTGGCTCGACGTGCTCGATCTGCCGACCATCAACTTCTACGAGACGATGTTCTCCGAGCATCTCGACACCGAGACCCAGCCGGTCGGCCATGCCGACGGCGATTCGCTCGCCTTCTTCGGCTCCGGCGTGCTGCCGGACGGCGCGCCGGTGACGCTCGAAGCGCAGCCCCGTCATCAACTACACCTATGCGCGCACGCGGCCGATCCTGGAGCGGCTCGCGGAAGGCCGGCGAGATCGACAAGCGCCACGGCGCGCGGGTGCGCTACGCCAATCCGATCGACCGGCGGCTGGGTAATGCCGACCATGGGCGCGCATCTCGCGCTGCTGCCGGCGGGCTTCAAGGGCGAGAGCTACCGTGCGACCGACGGCACCATCTTCGTGTGCGTCGAGGGCGAGGGCGCGACGACGATCGGCGAGGAGCGCTTCGCCTGGAGCGCCGGCGACGTGTTCGTGGCGCCGCCGTGGATGCGCTACGCCCACGAAGCCGCGGCCGAGTCCGTGCTGTTCTCGATCTCCGACCGCCCGGCGCAGGAGGCGCTCGGCATCTGGCGCGAGATCAACTGAGCAAGGAAACACGAAGACCTCATCGCTGAGGAGCCCGCACCGAACGTCAGGCCTGCCGGACTTCGGCGGCTCTAAAGTGTTGAAATCGGCAACAGGCCGATTTCAATGCGGGCGATGCTCGAAGGATCGGCCCCAACACAGCTGCGGCCTGCGGCCGTGCCTTCGGGACGCCGTGCTGCGCACGGCCCTCAGGACGAGGTCTCAAACTGATGCCTCACCGCTTCTTGTTGTAATAGTGCACGTCGACCGTCTGCCACACGCCGTTGACCTGGTACGGGTCGCTCGCGGTGAAGGCGTCGACGGCGTCGCGGTCCGCGGCTTCCAGGATGAACAGGCTGCCGACCGGCGTTTCGCCGTCGGCTGCGACGAGCGTGCCCGCCGTCATCACCGATACGCCGTGATCGCCAGCGCGATCGAGATGGATGCGGTGATCGCGGTAGTGCTTCGCGCGCACCGGCAGCGCGTCCTTCCTGTCCACCGCATGGATGACGAAATGCATGGGCGCCTCCCGACCGGCCGCTCTCGTCGGCCGCACTCGCGGCCTCGTCGCGAGCTTAAACTTTTTGCGCTCGCCGCGCACGCGAGCCGCGGCTTTCGGCCTCCCCAGCCCGTCCCGCTGTGCTAACGTCGCCTCCGCTGAACTGGATCGCAGCAGCCAGGGAGTTCGGGAGATGAGACGACCAACGGGTTGGGCATTGGCGACGGCCGCAGTCGCAGGCGGCGCATTAGCGGTGGCCGCGATGGCACCGGCCGCAGCGCAGCAGCAGCGCATCGGGGATCAGCCCGAGGCGATGAACATGCGCCTCGTCGGCTAC
Organism: uncultured Alphaproteobacteria bacterium; assembly: GCA_963793985.1. Classification (GTDB taxonomy): domain Bacteria; phylum Pseudomonadota; class Alphaproteobacteria; order Rhizobiales; family Xanthobacteraceae; genus JAJPKK01. The sequence continues at coordinate 64,915 of CAWCCG010000032.1, forward strand.
AACGATCTGCAGGCCCGTGCCGCTTATGCTTCAGTCATCCACAAGCAGGGCGGCCGCTACATCGCCTATGTCGGCCATCACGGCGGCACCAACGATGTACCGAAGCCGATCAACAAGACGACCGGCGAGGCCGAGTTCAACGGCACCTCGATCCTCGACGTGACCGATCCGGCGAAGCCCGTCTACCTCAAGCACATCCCCGGCGCGGAAGGAAACTACGAGGACGGCGGCGCCCAGATGGTGCGGGTGTGCGACGGCAAGCTGTTGCCCAAGGGCGATCCCGCCAAGACCTACATGCTCCGCGTGTTCGGCGGTCAGGGCCACGAGGTCTGGGACGTCACCGACCCCGCCAATCCGGCGCTGCTCGACCCGGCTCTTGGGCCTCACCGACACCCACAAGGACTTCTGGGAGTGCGACACCGGCATCGCCTTCCTCGTCTCCGGCGTCCCGGGCTGGCGGGTCAAGCGCATGACCCAGGTCTATGACCTCAGCGATCCCGCCCATCCCGTGCATATCCGCGACTTCGGACTGCCCGGGCAGGAGCCCGGCGCCACCGGGACGATTCCGACCCAGCTGCACGGCGCGATCTCGATGGGGCCGAAGAGCAACCGGGTGTATTTCGGCTACGGCACCGACAAGGGCGGCGTGTTCCAGATCATCGACCGCGAAAAGCTCCTCAACGGTCCGAAGGAGCCGACGCCGGACAACCTGCGCTATCCGGAAGTCAGCAAGCTCGAGATGTCGGCCTGGTACGGCGCCCACACCACCTTCCCGATGCTGCAGATGCCGGTCGCCGAGTTCGCCAAGGACAAGGACGGCGCGCTGCGCGACATCGTGATGATCGTCGACGAGCAGATCCGCAACGAGTGCCAGGAGGCGCGCCAGATGGTGTGGTTCGCCGACGTCACGCTGGAGAAGACGCCGACCATCGTCTCCACCTTCCAGGTGCCCGAGGAGAGCGGCCACTTCTGCGAGCGCGGCGGCCGGTTCGGCCCGCACGCCTCGAACGAGAGCATGGACCCGGTCTTCTACAAGAAGGTGGCGATGATCGCCTACTTCAACGCCGGCGTCCGCGCGATCGACGTGCGCAATCCGTATCAGGCCAAGGAGATCGCCTACTACATTCCGGCGATCACCGAGGCGACCGACAAGCGCTGCATCAAGGTCGACGGCAAGGACCGCTGCAAGACTGCGATCCAGACCAACAACGCCGAGACCGACGACCGCGGCTTCATCTACATCATCGACCGCGCCAACACCGGGATGCACATCCTCGAACTGACCGGCGACGCACGAAAGGCGGCGGGGTTGCCCTGAGTGCCGTCATTCCGGGGCGCGCGTAGCGCGAACCCGGAATCCAGACGGCGACGTGGAAGAAAATCTCGATTCCGCGTTTCGCCGCGGCCCCTCTGCTCCCTCTCCCGCTTGCGGGGGAGGGTCGGGGAGGGGGCCGCGGCGGCACGGCGATCACAGGCGTCAGTGCGGGGCGAGACTCAGCTTCCCCCTCCCCACCCTCCCCCGCTCGCGGGGGAGGGAGCCCGACGCCGTCCATCACCCGCCGCGCATCCCCTCGCGCCGCTGCTGCAGGAAGCGCCGCACCGCGGGGTCGGCTTCGAGGCCGATCGCCTGCTCGTAGGCCGCGTCGGCCGCTGCGATGTCGCCGGCCGCGGCGAGCAGCGCGGCGCGCGCCGCCCAATAGGGCTGATACTGCGCAAGCCGCGCGTCGCTCGCCACCGCCGACGAGCGCCGCAAGCCCGGCGGCCGGGCCGTCGGTCTCGGCGATCGCGATGGCGCGGTTGATGGCGACGACCGGCGATCCCGTGATCTCGGCGAGCGCGTCGTAGAGCATCCGGATGGCGGCCCAGTCCGGCCGGCCGGTGATGCGGCGCACCGCGTGGGCGGACTGCACCGCCGCCTCGAGCTGATAGCGGTCGGGCTTGCCCATGCGGCTCGCCGCGATGAGCAGCGCCTCGGCCTCGGCGATCAGGTCGGTGTCCCACAGGTCGGGGTCCTGCTCGGCGAGCGGCACGTAGTCGCCGGCCGCGGTGCGCCGGGCGCCGCGCCGCGCTTCGGCGTGGAGCATCAGCGCGAGCAGGCCGAGCGCCTCGGGCTCGTCCGGCAGCAGCGAGACCACCAGCCGGCCGAGCCAGATCGCCTCTTCGCCGAGATCGCGGCGGCGCGCCTCGGTGCCGGCGGGATCGGACCAGCCTTCGGCGAAGGCCGCGTAGATCGCCTCCAGCACGGCGTCGAGGCGCTCGCGCAGATCGGATCGCTCGGGCACCCGGAACGGGATGCCGGCCTGCCTGATCTTCGCTTTCGCGCGCACGAGGCGCTGGCCCATGGTCGCCGGCGACACCAGGAAGGCCGAGCCGATGGTCGCGGCATCGAAGCCGAGGATCGTCTGCAGGATGAGCGGCGCGCGGATGCCGGGATCGATCGCCGGATGGGCGCAGGCGAACATCAGCGACAGGCGGTGGTCCGGCATGGACGGCGGCATGGCGTCGGCAGTCGGTCGGACAGCTTGGCGAGTTCCTCGGCGAGAAGTTGCAGATGGGGGACGGCGGCCTCGCCGCTGTGGCGCCGCCGTGCCGCGTCGACGGCGCGGCGCCGCGCGACCGTGAGCAGCCAGGCTTCGGGATTGTCGGGAATGCCGCTGCCGATCCCAGTCGGAGAGCGCGGCGGCGAAGGCGTCGGCGAGCGCATCCTCGGCGCCGCGACGTCGCCGCTGCGCGCGGCGAGGAAGGCCACCAGCTTGCCGTAGCTGCGGCGCGCCACCGCCTCCGCGGTGGCGCGCGTGGCCTCTCTCGCCATCGCGATGCCTACATGGTCCAGACCGGCCGCACCTCGATCGCGCCGAAGCTCGCGCCGGGGCAGCGCGCCGCCCAGGACAGCGCCGCGTCGAGATCGGGCACGTCGATCAGATAATAGCCGGCGAGCTGCTCCTTGGTTTCGGCATAAGGGCCGTCGAGCACCTTGGACTTGCCGTCGGTGACCCGCACCGTGCTCGCCGAGGCCGTCGGCTGCAGCCGGTTCGCCCCAGCAAGGACGCCGGCCTTCTTCATCGCCTCGGTATAGGCGCCGTAGGCGGCGACCATCTGTTCGATGTCCGCCTTGCTGGCCGCCTGCATGCCGGCTTCGTTTCCGTAGATGAGCAACAGGTATTGCATGGGTTCTCTCCTTCACCCTTCATTTCGGCTCAAGGACATCATGTCCCGCCGGCACAGTGTCGGGCGAGCCGGCCGCTTTCGACATCGGCTGCGAATTTTTTTGCCTCGTCATTCCGGGGCCGCCGCCAGGCGGAACCCGGAATCCAGGTTGTTTGCGGCGCCGTTTGCCTGGATTCCGGGTTCACCGCTGCGCGGTGCCCCGGAATGACGGCGTCAGGCGGAACCCGGATCGAGAAGCGCAAGCGCAAAACCGCAATCCGAACGTGCGCCGCTGCTTCACCTCCCGCGGTCAGACAGATTTAAGGCTTTCGCGGGATTATCGCCATCCGAACTCTCAAGAGCTGATCGATCGGATGAGCGAAGCAATCCCTCAGAACCTGGCGCAAGCCCGGGCACCGCTGGCGACCGCGGGCATCGCCGCCGCCCTCGGCCCATTGCTTCTGATCTTTGCGGCGACCTGCAGCTTCTACGTCGTGATCGCGCCGCTGCTGCGTCGGCCATACCGACCTCGGATGGCATCTCGCCGCCGGCGATCTCATCCGCAGCGAAGGCGCGTTCCCGCCCATGACCCCTGGTCGTACACGGCCGGCGCGATGCGCTGGTATAACCACACGTGGCTGTGGGACGTCATCGCGAGCCTGCTGTTTCAACACGGCGGCTTCACGGCGCTGATCCTGGCGGCGATTTTTTTGGGTGGCGTGATCGCGGTGAGCCTCGGGGCGATCTGCCTCGCGGGCAACGCGACGCCGATCGCGACCTCGCTCGCGGTGATCTCGCGCGTGCATTCTCTACCCGACCTACGCGATACCCGACATCTTCCTCGCTGCCTCTCCCAACATCGTCACGCTGCTGTTCTGCGTCACCTTTTACGGTGCATGCCTCAACCGGCGGCATTTATGGCTCGCACCGGCTTCGATGATCCTGTGGGCCAACATGCACGGCGGTTTTGTGCTCGGCCTGTTCATCCTCGGCGTGTTTCTCGCCGGCGCGCTGGTGAGGCGAGATCGGTCCGCCTTCACGGCCTATGCCATCGCCATGGCGGCGAGCCTTGCGGCAACCCTCGTGAACCCGCTCGGCTTCGAAACTTATGCCGCTGTGCTGCTGACGGTCGGACATTTCGTCCAGCGCTACATCACCGAGTGGCAACCGTTCACGCACCTGATGGGATCGCCGCAAATCATTCCGGCCTGCGTCTATGTGGTGCTGTTCGCGGTGCTGGAGATGAGAGGCGGCAACACGGCCCCCGCCGAAGCCCGCATCCTGTCGTGGTTCTTCCTGGTGCTGGGCGCATGGCAGCTTCGATACCTCTCGATCTTCTTCCTCTTCTCGGCGCTTCCCGTGGCCCTTCACCTCAGCCGTCTGCATTGGGGTCGTCTGCGTTGGTTCCGTTCCAATCATCCTGCGGACGGGAAACAATTGGGGGCTGCGGGCTTCCTCCTTCTGGCCCTGCTGCCTCTCCTCTACTGGAACGTCGTTCCAGCGAAACCGGGCCTGCCCCAAATCTATCCCGACACCGAGCTTGCTTACCTTGAAGAGCATTTCCCCCGCGCCCGTCTGCTCAATCATTGGAACTACGGTGGCTTCCTGATCTTGCGGAATCGCGGCGCAATTCCCGTCTTCGTCGACGGACGTGCGGCAACGGTCTATCCGGATGCTCTGCTTCGCGAGTATTTCAGCCTGATCTCATGGGAGGTCGACGAGGCGGCGTGGAAGCACGTGCTCGAGAAATATGATGTCGACGCGGTGATGTGGCCCAAGGTCCACAAGCAACTGGCCGCTTTTCTCGTGGACAAAGAAGGCTGGACGCAAGTCCATTCCGGCAGCGTCGCCAACCTCTACGTCAAACGCGCTCATTGAGGCGCGCGCCGGCTTTGAGCTCACCAAACGGCCGCCCGCGATCGCCGTCGCGCACGGAACCCGGAATCCAGGAGTCCGGGGCCCCTCGTCCGGATTCCGGGTTCACTTCTGCGCAACGCCCCGGGATAACGATTGTGCGCCGCTACGGCGGCTCGACGGAGAAGCCCTCGGCGTCGAGCGTGATGTGGCCGGCGGCGGCGCCGCCGGCCCAGCGCGCGGCGGCGGCGAGGCCGCCGAACGAGAAGATGTGGGGCGCGACGTCGCCGAGGTCGGAGGCCTCGGCGAGCGGCCGCAGCACATGGTCCGGCGTGATCATGCCGAACAGCTGGCGGGCGAGGCCGGCGTCGCGCGCGAGCCCCTGGACCGAGGCCGATACGCCGCAGATGCGCGCATAGCGGATGAGGCCGGCGAGCGTCACCGGGCCGGCGAGGCCGATGCGCACGCGTCTGCTCGACGCCGAGGTCGCGCAGCCGCTGGATCCACGCGACGATCGAAGCGGGCCGAGAAACCCCACTGCGTCACGATGTGGACGGCGAGCCCGGTCTGCGCCGCAGCTTCGAGCTTCGCCGCAAGCGCGCGGTCGAGGTCCTCGATGGTGGCCCGCGGATGGCCGTCGGGATAGCCGGCGATGCCGATCTCGACGATGCCGTGGGCCTGCAGCAGGCCGCTCTCGATCACCTCGATCGCGGCATGGAATGGGCCCGCCGGCGCCGCGCGATCGCCGGCGATGACGAGGAGGCGGCGCACGCCGGTTGCCGCGAGCCGCGCAAGATGGGCATCGAGCGCGCCGGCGCTCGCGAAGCCGCGCACCGCAAGATGCGGGACCGGCTCGAACCCCGCCGCGGCGAGCGCCGTGACGACGTCGAGCTGCTCTTGCACCGGCCGCGTGAGCACGGCGCTCACATAGACGCGCGGGCGCTCGGGAAGGCGCGCGCAGCGCGTCGAGATCGCCCGGGGCGAGGCGCGTCACCTCGAAGGAGGCCTCGCCGGCGAAGTCGGCGATGCGGGTAAGGCTCGGCGCGGAGCTGCGGTGGGCGAGGGCGGGGTGTGGGCGCTGCGGTCATCATTGCCTCTAGGCGCGGCGTCGCGAGATCACGTAGGACTCGTCGTAGAACCACAGCCCGCCGTGCTGGCGCAGCACGTCGCGGGTGGCGTCGAGATAGCGGGGCTCGCCGTGGATCGCGGCGAGGCGGTCGTCCTCGACCTGCGCCACGTAGATCGCGGCGTTCCATGCCGCGAACAGCGTCGAGGTTCCGATCGAGTCGGAGATTTCCGACGGCAGGGTGTGCATGTCGTAGCGGAACAGCGCGCGGTTGTCGGCATAGACGTTGAAGTTGAGCTCGCGGCCGGCGGGGCCGAGCTCGTTCTTCACCGCCTTCATGATCTGGTGGCGGTCGTGAAGGAACGGATTGTCGCCCGGCCACAGCCGCTGGATGATCTCGAGGCCGGGGTCGGCGCCGTGGGAGTGGATCGCGATCAGGCGGCCGCCGGGTCCGAGCGCGCGGGCGAGCGGCGCGATCACGCGCTTCGACTTGAATTCGAGCGAGGCGCGGGCGCGATAGGGCTGCGACGCGATGACGAGGTCGTAGCTCGCCTGGGTGCCGCCCGGCCTCGGCAGGATCTGGTCGAGCAGGAACTTGTGGTCGTCGCGGTAGATCACCATGACCACCGGCCGCTCATAGACCGGATTGCCGGTCTTGGGCGAAAGCGCTGCCTTCCAGTTCTCGGCGAGGAACGGCTCGAGGTCGGTGATCTGCGACTCGAACTTGTGGGCGGTGGTGCCGGTGAGCGGCACCTCGTGCCAGACGAGGCTCGAGGCGGCGCTGACCGACTTCACCGCGAGCCACGGCGCATCGGCATAGGCGAGGTTCGTCAGCACCAGCACGGTCGCGGGGTGCTCGACGAAGCGGTCGGCCACCTTCTGCAGGGTGAGGCGGACGTCCTCGAGGCTGATCTCCTTGCCGACGACGTAGAACGGCATCGCCGGGAAGCGGTCGTGCATCGAGCGCATCACCCGCGAGAGCACGGTGCCGTCGCCGACCCCGGCATCGAACAGCCGCACCGCCGGTGGGCGCGGATGGATGTTCGCGAGCTCCAGCCCAACGCGGTGGGCAACGACCCACTTCTCGCTGCACGTGGTCACGAACAGCAGGTATTTCTGCCGGTTGTCGAAGAAGCGGAAATTGCGCTGGGGATCGGCCGAAGACGTCGACACGATTGCCGGACGCGGCATGGAAGGCACCGCGCCGCGGCCCGGGAAACGCGATGACCGGGCGCAGGCCCGCCGCGGCTTCGCGGTTGGCGTTCATGAACGCCATGATGCGGTCGACCGTCTCGGTGGTGATGCGGCCGCCGTTGCGCAGCCGGTTGGCGAGCTTTCCGTCGTTCACCGCCCGGCGGCCGAACGTCGAATTCGGCTAATCCCGCATGCCGGCAGAAATCGGAGATCTGCTGCAGCAGCTCTTGCGCAGTCATGGTCCCGGCTCGTTTCCCTGGCCGGCGGAGGGGAGTGTTCTGCCTATTCGCTGTGCCGCCGGCGATGCCGATGGAAGCCCCGGGAACCGGGTTCGTCAACCACAAATGGTCCCACTCCGTGAGTGGGACGAAGGATGGGCTGGAGTCGCGCACAAAGGCCATTGGACCGATTGAGCTTTTTGGATATCGCGCGACCTGTGCCGAAGTTCCGGCCTGCCCACTGCATGGTGGGCAATTGCCCCTGCTCTGCGGCTGCGATCTTGGTGCAGAACGGCCGTGTTTGCCGGCCCTGCTTCGCCGCTCGAATGCTCGCGCGCCGCACTTCCCGTTCGCTCCGCGAATCTCTTAAAGAAGGTCGCCATGCCCCGTCTTGCCGCGAACCTCGCCTATCTCTTCACCGAACGCCCGCTGCTCGCGCGGTTCGGCGCCGCTGCCGCGGCGGGCTTCAAGGCCGTCGAGCTGCAGACCCCGTATGACGAACAACCGGCCGACATCCGCCGCGAGATCGAGCGGCACGGCCTGACCATGCTCGGCATCAACACTCCGGGTGCATCCGGCGGCCAGGGCGGCGTCGCGGGGGTGCCCGGGCGTGAAGCGGAGTTCGCCGCGCTGTTCGCCCGGTCGCTCCACTTTGCGGTCGGCATCGGCGCGAAGACCATCCACTGCCTCACCGGCCGGGTGCCGCCGGAAGCCGAGAGCGCCGGGGAACGCACGTTCGTCGCCAATCTCACCCGCGCCGCCGATCTCGCCGCCGAGCACGGCATCGGCCTCCTGATCGAGCCGCTCAACCGGCGCGACCGGCCGGAAAATCTGCTGCATCTGCCGGAGCAGGCGAAGGCGATCATCGAGAAGGTCGCGCGGCCGAATGTGCGGATGCAGTTCGATTTCTATCACGTGCAAATCGAGGCCGGCGATCTCACCACGCGGTTCAAGCGCCATCTTCCCGCCATCGGCCATGTGCAGATCGCGGCGGTGCCGTCGCGGGCCGAACCCGACGAGGGCGAGGTGAATTACCCGGCGCTGCTCGAGATGATCGATGCCTCTGGCTATGCCGGGTGGGTCGCCTGCGAATACAAGCCGCGGGCACGCACCGAGGATGGGCTCGGCTGGGCGCGCGCGCATGGCATCGCGGCCGCTTAGTGCGTCGCTTGCGAAGGCCCGTCGCCGGCTAACGACAGCGTGGCGTGGCCCGCGGTGCGCCGAGCCTTCACACGGCGAAACGCTCGCATGTCGTGACGGCGCCATCGGCGCCGAGGCCGCGGCGCTCGACGCCGCACGTCCAGGCGCCGGGGCGCCCGTCGATCCGGTAGAGATTGTAGCCGGCGGGATCGTGGTCCTTGCCGAACGCCGCCGAGGCCGACGGCACGCCGATCACCGGCACGCGGCCGCGCGGGCCGTCGATATAGGCGAGCGAACGCACGTGATCGTGGCCGTGGATCACGAGCTCGGCGCCGACGCTCGCGATCGCCTCGCGAAACGCCGCGGCATCGACCAGCCGCTTGAAATGGGATTTCGGCACGGCGTGCGGCGGATGATGGATGAGCACCACGCGGAAGCGCTCTGCGGATGCGGCGAGCAGCGCCGACATCCGCGCGATCTGGCGCGCGCCGAGCCGCCCCGTCGCCATGAAAGGCCCAGTCGCTACCGCCGTCGAGACGCCGATCAGCGCCACCGGCCCACGGATGCGGAGGAAGGGGAAGGCGTTTTCATCCCGAGTGCCCGCGTCGCCTTCTATGTAGGCGCCCCACGTTCGCGTACAGCGCGCGACGGCGCCCGGCACGTAGGCATCGTGGTTGCCGGGGACGAGGCTCACCTGCGTCGGCGGTCCCAGCGTTTCGAGCCAGCGCGCCGCGTTCTCGATCTCCGCCGGCAGCGCGATGTTGACGAGATCGCCGGTGACCGCGATGTGGTCCGCCCGCGCGGCGTGAACGTCGGCGACGATCGCCGCGAGGACGTCGCGGCGATGGATGGCGCGGCGCTTGCGGACCCAGTTGAGGTAGCCGAGCAGCCGTTTCGACGCGAGCTCGCCGGGGCGCGGCGCGGGCAGCGGCGCGAGATGCGGATCGGAGAGGTGCGCCAGCAGGAACACGTCAGGTCTTGCGCCTCGCGAACCTCATGCTCGACCGCCCGGCGTTGGCGCGTCACGAGCTGCCGATCAGGATGCCGGCGACAAACACCAGCACGCCGCCGATGATGACCTGGAACGCCGCCATCAGGAACGGCGTGTCCATGTAGCGGTAGCGGATGTAGGAGATCACGACCAGCTCGACCGCGACCACCGCGAAGGCGACGGCGGTGGCGATCGCGAACACCGGGATGAGATAGGGCAGGGTGTGCCCGATGCCGCCGAGGAAGGTCATCGCGCCGCAGGTGATGCCGCGCAGCAGCGGCGCGCCGCGGCCGGTCAGCGAGCCGTCGTCGGACAACGCCTCGGCAAATCCCATCGAGATGCCGGCGCCGACCGAAGCGGCGAGGCCGACCAGGAAGGTCTCCCAGGTGCTGTGGGTGGCGAAGGCGGCGGCGAACAGCGGCGCGAGCGTCGACACCGAGCCGTCCATCAGCCCGGCGAGCCCGGGCTGCACGAATTGCAGCACGAACATGCGCCGCGCGGTCTCGTCCTCGCGGGCGCGCGCGGCCTTGGTGAGAATGCGCGTGTCGAGGTTTTCGGCGAGCGTCTCGTGCTTGTCCTCGGCCTCGGCGAGCTTGAGCAGGAGCTCGCGCACCGAGGCGTCGCGCGCCTGCTCGGCCGCCTTGCGGTAGAAGTGGGCGGTCTCGTACTCCATGGCGGCGGCGTATTTGCGCACTTCGTCGAGGCCGAGCGGCCGCACCAGCCACACCGGCTTGTGGCGCACGAAGCCGCGCACGTCCTGCCGCCGCACCAGCGGCAGATAGTCGCCGAACTTCTTGCGGTAGAGATCGAACAGCAGTCCGCGGTGGCGCACCTCCTCGGCCGCCATCTCGTCGAACATCTTCGCGGTGTCCGGAAAATTGGCGCGCAGCCCCTCGGCGAAGTCGGTGTAGATGCGGTTGTCCTCCTCCTCGCTGCTGATCGCGAGGGCAAGGACTTCCTGCTCGGACAGATCGGCGAAGCGCTTCATGCGGCTGTCCTCAGGCGGCGCCCGACGAACTCGCGAAGGGCCGACACGCTGCAGCGGGATCCATATCACATCGGGCGGCGCGGCGGTCGCGCGCCTTCGCCCCACCCACCGTCATCGCCCGGCATTGACCGCGGCGGTGATCCCGGAATCCAGGCGGCATCTTTCGAGCGCCCGAACTCTCGGACCTCGTCCTGAGGAGCGCGCACTTGCGCGCGTCTCGAAGGACGGCCACAAGCCGCAGCGTGCGTGGCCATCCTTCGAGACACCTGATTCGCAGGCCTCAGGGGTTACTGATTGCTCGGTCACGCCGGGCAATGACAGGCTGGATTCGGGTTCGCGCCGGCGCGCCCCGGAATGACGGAGTGCGGAAAACGCGCATGAAGCAGGACGAAATGCCGTAACATGCCTCGGGCGATGAAACCGATTCGACTGAGGACCATGCATGACCGGCATGACCCGCGTTCCGTCTCGGGACGCCGCCTTGTCTAGCTTCCTCCAGGCGGTCCGCCGCGCGTTCGAGCCGGTCATCCGGCGCGGCTTCCATCTCTATTGGCGGCTGTCGCGCGGGCTCACCCTCGGGGTGCGCGGCCTCGTCGTCGACGAGAGCGGCCGCATCTTCCTCGTCAAGCACACCTATGTGCGCGGCTGGTACTTGCCCGGCGGCGGCGTCGAGCCCGGCGAAACGCTGCTCGATGCGCTCGCCCGCGAGCTCAAGGAGGAAGGCAACATCGAGCTCGTCGAGCCGCCGCCGTTGCACGCGGTCTACTTCAACACAGCGGGTGTCGCAACGCGACCACGTCGCGCTCTACGTCGTCACCGCCTTCCGCCAGCCGGCGCCGCCGAAGCCCGACCACGAGATCCTCGCCCACGGCTTCTTCGCGCCCGACGCGCTGCCCGACGACACCGTCGCGAGCGTGCGCTCCCGCGTCGCCGAGGTCATGATGGGTGCGCCGGTGTCGCAGCGCTGGTGAGGGGCTTTTGCGCCGTCGAAGTTGCACTAGTCTCGGAAGCGTCGGCGGTTCCGGCAAAGCGACTTCTCTGCGCGATTGCCCGCGCGTCTCATTTCCGAGGCCGATCATGATGCTTCCACGGCGTCGATTTCTTCGTCTGGGCTTAGGTGCTGCTCGTGGTGCCTGCGTTCCGCGGTGTGGCGCGGGCGCAGACCTATCCGTCGCGGCCGGTGCGAATCCTCGTCGGCTTTGCGCCGGCGGGCGCGGTCGACATCACCGCGCGGCTGGTGGCGCAATCGCTGTCGGAGCAGCTCGGCCAGCCCTTCACCGTCGAGAACCGGCCCGGCGCCGGCACCAATATCGCGACCGAAGCGGCCGTGAGGGCGGCGCCCGACGGCTATACGCTCGTGATGATCAGCCCGCCCGCTGCCATCAATGCGACGCTCTACGAGAAGCTCAACTTCAACGTCATCCGCGATATCGCTCCGATCGCGAGCGCGATCAAGATGCCGTTCGTCCTGGCGGTCAATCCCGCGGTTCCGGCGAAGACGGTGCCCGAGCTGATCGCGCTGGCCAAAGCCAAACCGGGCAAGATCACCATGGCGTCGAGCGGCAACGGCTCGGGCCTTCATCTGTCCGGCGAGCTGTTCAAGATGATGGCCGGCGTCGACCTCGTGCACGTGCCCTATCGCGGCGAGGCGCTCGCCATCACCGATCTGATCGCCGGGCAGGTCCAGGTGATGTTCGGCACCACGGCGGTCTCCAACGAGCACATCAAGGCGGGAAAAGTGCGGGCGCTCGCGTTGACCACGGCGATGGAAGGGGCGACCGACATCCCGGTGATGAGCGAATTCCTGCCGGGCTATGAAGCGAGTTTCTGGACGGGCTTCGGCGCACCCAGAGGCACGCCGCCCGACGTGATCGAAAAGCTGAACCGGCAGATCAACCTCGCACTCGCCGATCCGAAGATCGTCGCGCGATTTGCCGATCTCGGCGGCGCGGTGCTCGCCGGCTCGACCGCCGATTTCGCAAGCTGATCGCCGACGAGACCGAGAAATGGGGCAAGGTGATCCGCGCGGCGCACATCAAGGCGGAGTGAGGGGCAGGGCATCGTGACAGTTTTCCGACCGAAGACGATTTCTGCATCTCGCGGCAGGCGCCGCCGTGCTTCCCGCGCTGTCGCGCGGATGAACGCCCGTCGCGCAAGCCTATCCGACGAAGCCGGTGCGCCTCATCGTTCCCTTTCCGGCCGGCAATGCATCCGACATCGTCGCGCGTCTCATCGGTCAAAGACTGTCGGAGCGGCTTCGGGCAATCATTCGTCGTCGACAACCGGCCGGGCGCCGGCGGCAATATCGGCATCGAGGCGGTGTCGAAGGCGGCTGCGGACGGCTACACACTGCTCTTGCTCAGCCCGACCGCCACGATCAGTCCGTCGCTCTACGAAAAGCTCAACTTCAATCTCGAACCGCGACATCGCCCCGGTGGCGGGCGTGGGTCTTGCGCCTTACGTCGCGACGCTCACGCCGTCATTTCCGGCGCAGACGGTTCCTGAATTCATCGCTTACGCAAAAGCCAATCCGGGCAAGATCAACATGGCGTCGTCCGGCGTCGGGAGCTTGAGCCACATGTGCGGCGAGTTGTTCAAGGCGATGTCCGGCGTCGACATGGTCCACGTGCCTTATCGAAGCAGCTACCTGCCCGACCTGTTCAGCGGACAGGTCCAGGTCGCGTTCACGCCGATATCTCAGACGATCGAGTACATCCGAACGGGCAAACTGCGTGCACTCGCAGTCACCGTGGCGAAGCGCTGCCGAGGCGCTGCCGGACATACCGACTGTGGCCGATTTCGTGCCGGGTTACGAGGCCAGCAGCTGGTATGGCATCGGCGCGCCCGCACACACGCCGACGGACCTCGTCGAAGGGCTGAGCAAGGGGATCGGTGAGCAAATCGCCGATCCGAAGATGATCGGACAGCTCGCCGACCTCGGTGCGCTTCCGATGCCGACGACGACCGCCGAATTCGGGAAATTCATCGCCGCGGAAACCGAAAAGTGGGCGAGGGTGATCAAGTTCGCCGGCATCAAGGCGGAGTGAGGCCGATCCGATGAGGGGTTGCGCAACACGAAACCTCCCCACCGCAGGCAATTCTTGCACCTGGCCGCGGGCGGGCGCGGCCGCGTTGCCGGCGGTGTCCGCGGATCGCGCGTGCGGAAACCTATCCTTCGCGACCGGTGCGGATCATCGTGCCGTTTGCGGCCGGCGGCGGCACCGACATCACGGCGCGCGTGATCGCGCAATGGCTGTCGGAGCGGCTCGGGCAACAATTCGTCGTCGAGAACCGGCCGGGCGGCGGCACCAATATCGGCACCGAGGCGGCCACGAAGGCGACCCCCGACGGCTACACGCTGCTCATGGTCGGAACCAGCAACGTCATCAACCCGACGCTCTACGACAAGCTCAACTTCAACTTCATCCGCGACATCGTGCCGATCGCCGGCGTCATCCGCGCGCCGTTCGTGCTCGACGTCAACCTGTCGATCCCGGTCAGGACCGTTCCCGAATTCATCGCCTACGTCAAAAGCAATCCGGGCAAGGTCAACATGGCGTCTTCGGGCAGTGGCTCGGCGTCGCACATGACGGGCGAGTTGTTCAAGATGATGGCCGGCGTCGACATGCAGCACGTGCCGTATCGCGGCGGCGGGCCGGCGCTGCTCGATCTGATCGCCGGCCAGGTGCAGGTCTATTTCGCCGGCCTGCCGGAGACGATCGCATACATCAGGGGCGGCCAGGTCCGGCCGCTCGCCGTGACCAGCACCACGCATGCAGATGCTCTGCCGGACCTTCCGGCCGTGGCCGAATTCGTGCCGGGCTACGAGTCGAACCTGTGGTTCGGCGTCGGTGCGCCGAGCGGGACGGCGCCGGACATCGTCGACAAGCTCAATCGCGAGATCAACGCCGGCCTTGCCGATCCCAAGCTCAAAGCGCGCTATGCCGAGCTTGGCTCCGCCGTGTTTCCAACGACGCCCGCCGATTTCGGCAAGCTTTTCGTCGAGGAAACCGAGAAGTGGGCCAAGGTTGTGAAGTTTTCGGGAGCGAAGCCTGAGTGATCGCGCGGCCGAAATTCCGTGACGTCCATTACGCGAACGCCCCATTGAGCCGCATCTCCCCGCCACTACCCGAACCGCCCGCGGTCGTGCGGCGCGGTGAGGTCGAGCGCGGGGCCGAGCGGCACGATGCCGGTCGGGTTGATGCGGCGGTGGCTGCCGTAATAGTGGCGCTTGATGTGGTCGAAATCGACGGTCTCGGCGATGCCCGGCGTCTGGTAGAGGTCGCGCAGATAGTTCGACAGGTTGGGATAGTCGACGATGCGGCGCAGATTGCACTTGAAGTGGCCGAAATAGACGGCGTCGAACCGCACCAGGGTGGTGAACAGCCGCCAGTCCGCCTCGGTCTGGCGGTCGCCGACGAGCCAGCGCTGCCGCGACAGGCGATCCTCCAACGCATCGAGCCGCGCGAACAGCGCGAGGAACGCCTCCTCGTAGGCCGCTTGCGTCGTGGCGAAGCCGGCGCGATAGACGCCGTTGTTGACTTGCCGCATAGACGTCGCGATTGACGGCATCGATCTCTGCGCGCAGCGGCGCCGGATAGTAATCGGTCGCGACGTCGGTGAAGCGCGCGAACGCCGCATTGAGCATGCGGATGATTTCCGCCGACTCGTTGTTGACGATGGTGCGCCGCTCCTTGTCCCACAGCACCGGCACGGTGACCCGGCCGGTGAAGCCGGGCTTGGCGAGCAGGTAGATGTCGGAGAGCTTCGCTTTGCCGTTCGCGGTGTCGGCGGTGGCGCCGCCGGCCGGCCCGAACGCCCAGCCGTGCTCGATGTTGATCGGCTCGACGATCGATACCGAGATGACGTCCTCGAGCTTCTTGAGCTTGCGGAAGATCAGGGTGCGATGGGCCCACGGGCAGGCGAGGGCGACATAGAGGTGATAGCGCCCGGCTGCGGCGGGAAAGCCGCCTTCGCCGGTCGGCCCGGCGCTGCCGTCGGCGGTGATCCAGTTGCGGAACACGGTTTCCGTGCGCTCGAAGCGGCCGCCGGTCGACTTCGTGTCGTAGTCCTGGTCCTTCCAGATGCCGTCGACCAGCAGTCCCATGTCGGCTTCTCCATCGGCCGGCGCGGACGGACAAGGCCGTTCGCGAAACCGGCTTCAGTCACCTAGACTAGTCATCGGCGGCGGCGACGAACACCCGCGTCTTTCGCATGGACCTTACCCGCGCGGGGTGATATCGGGCGGGGCCGAAAATGCCATGAACGATCTCGCGGTCACCATCCTGCCGGAAACGCCCGACGACGCGCTCGCCATCGAGCGGCTGCACGAGCGCACCTTCGGCCCCGGACGCTTCGCGCGCACCGCGTTCCGCATCCGGGAAGGTGTCGGCCACCGCCTCGATCTCTCCTTCACGGCGCGCATCGGCTCGCTGCTGGTGGGCTCGGTGCGCCTCAGTCCGGTGCGCATCGGGGAGACGCCCGCATTGCTGCTCGGCCCGCTCACCATCGAGCCGCCGTTTCGCAGCCGCGGCATCGGCCGGGCGCTGATCGAGCGCGCGCTCGCCGACGCCAAGGCAAACGGCGCGCGCCTCGTGGTGCTGGTCGGCGACGAGCCGCTCTACGGGAAGATGGGCTTCAAGCGAGTGCCGAAAGGCCAGGCGCGAATGCCGGGCCCGGTCGATCCGCGCCGGCTCCTGGTGGCCGAGCTCGCGGAGGGCGCGTTCGACGGCGTCTGCGGGCCGATCCGGCCGGATTTCGACGCGGCGTGAGCAGAGCCGCAGCCCGTAGGGCGCAATCGCTTTATTGCGCCGCTGACGATCGTGAGGCGCAATGCGCTGTCGCTTATTGCGCCCACGCGCCAAGCTCGAAGCGACGTCGCTATCCGATCAGCGTTCGATCGGGGTCCGGCTCGCGCTCGAGCGCTGACGAACCGCATGCGCGACCGATGAAGCCGGTGCCGCGGCCTGCATCTGCGGCTGTTGCAGCAGCTGCGTCTGCGCCTGCTTCGCCTTCGCGCGCGGCTTCTCGGCCTTCGGGGACGGGCGGAAACGCCTCCCCTTTGAGCGCCTGATCGGCCTTCATGCCGGAAATCGTCGTCGGCCCGCCGCCGCTTGCCGGTTCGGCGCCGCGCGTCGAGGCGAGCGTCGGCGCGGTAGGTGCCGGGGCCACGGCCACCGCCGGGGTGACCGGCGTCCCGGTGACCGGGCGCGGGGTGCCGTTGACGGCGACGATCGGGTTGGCCATCACGCCTCCCACCATTTCGGTGAGCGGCGGCGCGGTGCGCTGCGCCGAGGCGTGCGGCACGTGCTCCTCGATGAGCTTGCGCATCGCGGTGTCGCGTGCCCCGCCTGATGTGCCGCCCAGCACGACCGACACGATGTGCCGGTCGCCGCGCTGGACCGAGGCGACGAGGTTGTAGCCCGACGCTTCGGTGTAGCCGGTCTTGATGCCGTCGACGCCCGGAACGTTGCCGAGCAGGCCGTTGTGATTGTGCGTGCTCGCGGCCGTGCCAGTTGAAGCTCAGCGTCGAGAAGTAGCGGTAATAGCCGGGAAACCGGTTGCGGATGATCAGGCCGAGCAGCGCCTGGTCGCGCGCCGTGGTGATCTGCGCCTCGTCCGGCAGCCCGGAGCCGTTGACATAGTTGGTGCTGGTCATGCCGAGCGCGTGGGCCTTCGCGGTCATGAGCCGCGCGCCTTCGCCTTCGTCGCCGCCGCCGTGGAGCTCGGCCACGACGCAGGCCGCATCGTTCGCCGACTTGGTCACCATCGCCTTGAGCGCATCCTCGGCGCGGATGGTCGAATTGGGCTTGAGGCCGAGCTTCACCGGCGCCTGGCCGGCGCAATGGGCCGACACCGGCAGCATCGTGTCGAGCGCGACCTTGCCGGCCTCGAGCTCTTCGAACAACAGATAGAGATTCATGACCTTGGTCACCGACGCCGGATGGCGCGGCTCGTCGGCGTTGACCTCGTAGATGGTCTGGCCGGTGTTGTCGTCGACCACGATCGCCGCGAAGGGCGGGTGGTAATTGGAGCCGTGCAGCACGCCGTGGCGGCCGCCCTTGCGGCCTTCCTTGGCGCCTTCGGCCTTGGCTTCATGGCCCGCCGCCTTCGCGTGCGGGGCGGCCTGTGCGCCGTTCGCGCCGAGCCAGCACAATGCCGATGTTGCGAGTAAGCTTAGTCCGACGAGACGCGCAGGCGAAATGTGACGCAAGGTCATTGAAAGCGCTCCCGTTTTCCGGTCAGGAACGTTGCGAGGCACCGTGAAAATTTAGTCTGGGGTTGCGCCGGCAAAGTTCACGCGGATCGATAGTTAATTGCAGTTCGCGAGATGATCGCGAAAACATGCAGTCATTTCAAATAGGATGGCAGCTAAGGATTAAGATTTTGAAAGCGTGTGGCTGGCCGACAACAGTTTTGCGGCACACCGCTAGCCGTCGGTCAGCGGTATCGCTATCGATTTCAGCGAATGGTCATGGCCGGGCTTGTCCCGGCCACCCCGCTTAACGTGGCACGGCCGTGCCACAGTGATCGGGGTCGCCGGGACAAGCCCGGCGATGACGACGTTCTGGATGGCAGGGCGGAGCAGGCTCGCCCGCCCGCTTCGGCCTCAGCGCCCCTCGCGGGCCCAGGTGAGCGCCAGGCTGCCGACCAGCAGCAGGAGGCCGAGCAGGCCGGAGAACATCGGCAGCACGCCGATGCCGCGCACGACGCTCGCCTCGCGCAGCTTCAGGCCGATCCAGTCGTCGCCCTTGAAGGTGTCGCTGGAGCGCACCCCGACGACGCGCGGCACGTTCATGGTGCTGCCTTCGACCAGGCGGCGCGAATCGCCGCCGGTCGCGGTCGGTGAGCGGCGCCATCACCTCGGTCGTCGAGGTGACCTCGGTGAACTCGCGCGGGTTCGCCGGGCCGACATTGACGAGGGTGGTGAGCTTGCCGTCGGTCGCCCGCCACAGCCCGAGCTCGGTCGCCTCGATGGTCTTGCGGTAGACGCCGGGCTCGGCCTGGTCGAGCGCGAGGGTCTGGGTCGCGCCCGACGGCGAGGTCACGACGACCGGGCTCACCGCTTTCGGCCATGGTCTGGCGCTGCACGGTGATCTCGCGCCCATGCACCATGAGGCGGAGCGCTTCCTCTTCGAGGTCTGGCTGTTGCATCAGCCAGTGGGACAGGCGCCGCAGCAGGTCGATGTGGGGACCGCCGCCCTCATAGCCGCGGGCCCACAGCCAGATCTGGTCGGACAGGATCAGCGCCACCCGGCCCTGGCCTTCGCGCGACAGCACGAGCAGCGGCTGGTCGTCGGCGCCCTTCATCACCGTGGTGCCGGTCGTCGCCTTGGTGTCGACGACGCGGAAGAAGCGGCTCCAGTGCGGCGGGTTGTCGGCGGCGCCTTCGAGCCCGCGGGTCACCGGATGGCGCAGCCCCGGATCGGTGAGACGGGCGTGGAACGCCGCCTCGGTGACGTGACCATTGGGCTCGGCGGGCAGGATGGCGTCGAGCGGCGTGCGCCACAGGCTCGTCGGCCCGGCATAGTCGGGGCCGGCGGCGACCAGCACCGCGCCGCCGTTGCGGACATATTTCGCGATGTTGTCGAAATAGATGATCGGCAGCACGCCTTGCCGCGCATAGCGGTCGAAGATGATCAGCTGGAAGTCGTTGATCTTCTGCTGGAACAGCTCCCGGGTCGGGAATGCGATCAGGGAGAGCTCGTTGATCGGCGTGCCGTCCTGCTTCTCCGGCGGACGCAGGATGGTGAAGTGGACGAGGTCGACATTGGCGTCGGACTTGAGGAGGTTGCGCCAGGTGCGCTCGCCGGCATGGGGCTCGCCGGACACCAGCAGCACGCGCAGCTTGTCGCGCACGCCGTCGATCGTCACGACGGCGCGGTTGTTGACCTGGGTGAGCTCGCCCTGGATCGGCGCGGCCTCGATCTCGATGATGTTCTGCCCGGCATGGGACACCGGCACCTGGATGTTCACCTGCTGGCCGGGCGTGACGGTGCGGCGATCGAGCGGCTCGCCGTCGCGGCTGATCTTGACCTCGGCGGGGGCGGGGCGGACGCCTTCGTCCTCGACCTTGAACGAGATCGTCTGCGACTGGCCGACGATGCCGAAGCGCGGCGCCGCGACGATCACGACGCGGCGGTCGCGCTCGTTGGGGACGCCGCTGATCAGCGCGTGAACGGGCGCCGCGAATCCGAGCGCGCCGGCGTCGGCGGGCACGTCGTGCACCCGGCCGTCGGTGATGAAGATCGCACCGGCGACGCGGTCCGGCGGCACGTCGGCGAGCGTCGCGTTGAGCGCGGAGAACAGGCGGGTGCCGTCGGTCTCGCCGTCGGCCTGGCCGGCTTCCACCACCCGCATCTCGACGCCGGGAATGCGCGCCAGGCGCTGGGTCACGGCGGCGCGCGCGGCCTCGGTCTGGGCAGCGCGCTCGCCGAAGTTCTGGCTCGGGCTCTTGTCGACGACGACCACCGCCACCGAGGAGAGCGGATCGCGGTCTTCGCGGGTGAGCGAGGGGTTGGCGAGCGCAAGCACGAGCAGCGCCAGCGCCGCGGTGCGCAGCAGGGCGCCCCGGCTGCGCGAGATCAGCATCAGCGCGGCGATCGCCGCGGCAACCGCGGCGGCCGCCCATACGTATTCGCTCGGGATGAGGGGCGCGAAACTGATACCGAAGTTCACTCCAGTGCTCCTGTTCTGCCGACGTCAGGCTCGCGCCTGCGCCGTGTCTTGCCCCCGCAACACCGCCCCCGTTCTCCTTCCCCGACGGTTCGTCCCCTCTCCCGCTTGCGGGGGAGGGGTTAGCGCGTCACTGCCCGAGCCGCTCCAGCAGCGCCGGCACGTGGACCTGATCGGCCTTGTAGTTGCCGGTCAGCGTGTACATCACGATGTTCACGCCGGCGCGGAAGGCGAATTCGCGTTGGCGCGGCTCGCCCGGCACCAGCGGCAGCATCGGCTGGCCGTCCGGCCGGGTCGCCCAGGCGCCGGCGAGATCGTTCGAGGTGATGATGATCGAGGAGACGCCGTCGCCGCCGCGGGCGGGGCGCTTGGTCTCCTGCTCCTCCTCTTCGCGCTCGGGATTGGCGAGCGCCTCGACCCAGAGCTGGCCGGAGGTGAAGCGGCCGGGAAAATCGCGCAGCAGGAAGAACGTCTTCGTCAGCACGTGATCCTTCGAGATCGGCTCGAGCTCGGGAATGTCGAGCGACGAGAGGATCGTGCGCAACGTCGTCATGCCGGCGCTGCGGGCTTCGCCGCCGGGGCCGGGCGGTGCCATCACCGCGTCGCGGGTGTCGAACAGCACGGTGCCGCCCTGCTTCATGTAGGCGTCGATGCGCGAGAGCGCTTCCGGCGACGGCTTCGGCGTTCCCGGCACGATCGGCCAGTAGATCAGCGGGAAGAAGGCGAGCTCGTCCTTGCCGATGTCGACGCCGATCGGATCGCCGGCCTCGAGCGCGGTGCGCTGTGCGAGGAACAGGGTCAGGCCCTGCAGGCCGGATTTGCTCACCGAGTCGGTCTCGGCATCGCCGGTCACGACATAGGCGAGATGCGTTTCGAGGCTCGCCCGCGACGGCGAACCGGTCGGTTTGCGCGTCGGCCGCATGCGCCGCGTGAACGAGCAGGAGACCCGCGGACGCGATGACGAAGCCGATCACCACCGAGGCCGCCATGCCGCGCCGCGGCAGCAGCCGGTAGAGCCCGCCGGCGAGGAAGAACACCACCAGCGCGTCGATCAGCAGCAACGCGAGCGCACCGAGGAAGATCGGGCCGCGCAGATCCTGCGGCTCGCTCGTCCGATAATATTCGACCCGCGCATTGAGCGGGGCGAAGTCGATCGCCTGCAGGCGATCCGCCGGGGCGAGCGTGTTCACGGCGACGAGCCCTTCGGGCGGGCCGTAGAAGCCGGGCGGATTATCCGCCGTGGCGCGGCCGGAGAACGTGGCGAGGATCGGCCGCGCGGTCGGCGGCGGCGGCTCGAACGCACCGAAGCCGTCGAGGGTGCGGGTCGGTGGGATCGCGTCGCGGGCATTGGCGGCGCCGGTCTCGGCATTGGCATCGGTCGCCGCGACCGTGCCCGACAATCCGACGATGCGCTTGAGCATATCGACGAAGGCGCCGGACAGCGGCAGGTCCGACCAGCGCGTATCGGCCGTCACATGGAACAACACGATCATCCCCTTGCCCCGCTTGGCTGCAGTCACGAGCGGAGTTCCGTCGCCGAGCGTCGCCCAGCTGTGCTCGGAGAGCCCGGCATCGGGCTCGGCGAGAACCTGGCGCGTCACTGTGACGTCATTGGGGACCAGCATGCCATTGAACGGGCTTTCGCGCGAGAATGCCGCGAGCTGCTGCGGCTTGTCCCAGCTCAGGCTGCCGCCGAGGATGCGGCCGCCGCGGCGCAGCCGCACCGGCACGAGGTCGTCGTCGGAGGCGGCGAGCCGCGGACCGGCGAACCGCACCAGCACGCCGCCCTCGTCGATCCAGCGGTCAAGCCGTCCGTGCGCGTCGCCGGCGACGTTGCCGACGTCGGCGAGGACGATCATCGGCAGGCGCTGCTCGATGAACTGGGCGACCGCCTCGGCGGGCGAGGCGCGTTCGGCGACCCGGATATCCGCGAACGGCGAGAGCGCCCGCGACAGATAGAAGGTCGAGGCGAGCAAGCGGCTGCGCGGTGTCTGCGGTCGAGCCGGTGATCACGCCGACGGTGCGCCGGCGCCAGCGCTTGTCGAGCAGCTGCACGGCGCCCGCGGAACGTTCGTTGCCGATCTCGAGCCGCGCGATGTCGTTGCGGATTTCGACCGGCAGATCGAGCGCGGCGTCGGTCTCGCGGTCGCCCGCCTTGAAGGCGAAGGGAGCTTCGCCGAGCGGCAGCCCCTTGAGGTCGAGCGCGCGCACCGTGCCGCTGTCGTCGCCGCCCGTCGTCGGGCGCAGCACCTTCACGGTGAGCACGCCGGCGGCATTGTCGGCCCCGGTGAGCGCATGGGCCGGGCGGATGCCGCCGTCGACCACGGTGATCGCACGATCGCCGACGAGGCGCTGCAATGCGCCGATGAATTCGCCCGTGCGGCCGGCATCGACGCCGTCGGAGAGCCAGACGATCTCGACGTCGCCGGTTCCGGCGAGGAAGCGGTCGAGGGAGGCGAGCGCTTCGGTGCGCTCGACCGTCTGCGGCTTCGGCTTGATGAGGCGCAGCCGCGCCTTGGCGGCGCCGGCCGTTTCCAGCGAGACGTCGCGATTGGTGTTGGAGAGCGGCAGGACGGCGACGCCGCGGCCGTCGGCATCGGCGCGCGCGATCAGATCCTCGGCGGTGCGGATGCGGGCGTCCCAGCTCGACGCCGCGCCCCAGCCGTCGTCGATCATCAGGAGCAGCGGCGCGCTGCCCTTGGTCGTCGCGATCGGCGGATTCCACAACGGACCCGCCGCGGCGATGATGACGAGCGCGGCGAGGGTGAGACGCAGCAGCGTGAGCCACCACGGCGTGCGCGCCGGCGTCTCTTCCTGCGGCGCGATGTCGAACAGCATGCGGGTCGGCGGAAAATCGATCCGCCGCGGCCGCGGCGGCACGAGGCGCAGCAGCCACCACAGCACGGGAAGGCTCAAGAGGCCGAGCAGCACCAGCGGCTCGGCGAAGGCGAGGGGTAGACCGGGAATCATGCCCGTCTCTCCGGATGCCCGATCGCGTGCCAGCGGTTGATGCCGGTGCCGTCGCGTCCGGCGCCGAGCTGCTCGTGCAGCTTCAGCAGCAGCTCGCTGGCGGGGCGGTCGGTGCGGTGAATGATGAAGCTCCAGCCGAGACGATCGGTCTCCAGCCGGATTTCGGCGCGGTGCCGTTCGATGCGCGCGGCATAGTCCTCGCGCCAGGTCTCGGCCCGGCCGGCGGTGATGCTGCCGGCGCCTTCCGGCTCGATGAACTCGATGCGGCCGGAATAGGGGAAGGTCTCCTCGACCGGATCGACGATCTGCACCACGTGGCCCTGGGCGCCGGTGGCGGAGAGTTGCGCGATGGTGTTGTGGACCTCGGCGATCGGGCTCCACAGGTCGGAGAGCACGACGATCTCGGCGAGCGGCGACGGCGCGAAGGTCGGCGGCAGGCTGCCGCGGGCGACGGGATCGTGGATCATCGCCTGGGCGATCTTCTCCACGACGTTGCGCGCGCTGGTCGGCCGTATCAGCCCGGGGACGCCGACACGTTCGCCGCCTTCGACCAGCACCTCGGCAAGCGCCAGCGCCATGACGAGCGCGCGGTCGAGCTTGGTGTCGTTGGCGAGCGGGGACTTGAAGATCATCGACGGCGAGCGGTCGGGCCAGATCCACACGGTGTGTGCGGCCTCCCACTCCTGCTCGCGGACATAGAGATGATCGTCGCGCGCCGAACGGCGCCAGTCGATCCGCGCCGCCGGCTCGCCCGACATGAAGCGCCGGTACTGCCAGAAATTCTCGCCGGTGCCGGCGCGGCGGCGGCCGTGCAGCCCGTGGATGATGGTGGCAGCGATCCGCCGCGCCTCGAGAATGAGGCGCGGCATCTGCGCGGCGAGGGCCTGGCTCTCGCCGACAGCATGCGGGACGGCGGCGACGTCCTTAAACGCCGAAGCGTTCTGCGGCCATCCGTTACCCGATCCGCGACTTGAGCTTCGCGACCACCGCAGCGATCGTCTCGCCGTCGGCGCGTGCGGCGAAGGTCAGCGCCATGCGGTGCTTGAGGATCGGCTCGGCGAGCGCGAGAACGTCGTCGATCGACGGCGCGTAGCGGCCGTCGAGCAGCGCGCGGGCGCGCACCGCGAGCATCAGCGATTGGCTGGCGCGCGGGCTCGGGCCCCAGGCGATCAGCTTGCCGGTCTCGCCGGCGTCCGGGCCGGGACGCGCCGAGCGCACCAGCGCGAGGATCGCCTCGACCACGGAAGCGCCGACCGGCAGCCGGCGCACCAGGCGCTGCGCGGCCATGAGATCGTCCGCCGTCATCGCCGCCTTCGGCTTCGTTTCCTCGGCGCCGGTGGTGTCGAACAGGATGCGGCGCTCCGCCTCGATGTCCGGATAGTCGACGTCGATTTCCATGAGGAAGCGGTCGAGCTGGGCTTCGGGGAGCGGATAGGTGCCTTCCTGCTCGAGCGGATTCTGGGTCGCGAGCACGTGGAACGGCGCCGGCAGGTCGTGCCGGGCGCCGGCGACCGTGACGTGATGCTCCTGCATCGCCTGCAGCAGCGCCGACTGGGTGCGCGGGCTCGCGCGGTTGATCTCGTCCGCCATCAGGAGCTGGGCGAACACCGGGCCCTGGATGAAGCGGAAGTTACGCTTGCCGCCGGGGCTCTCTTCCAGCACCTCGGTGCCGAGAATGTCGGAGGGCATCAGGTCGGGGGTGAACTGGATGCGGCGCGCGTCGAGGCCGAGCACGGTTCCCATGGTGTCCACGAGCTTCGTCTTGGCGAGGCCGGGCACGCCGACGAGCAGCGCATGGCCGCCGCACAGCACGGTGATCAGCGCCTGCTCGACCACCTTGTCCTGGCCGTAGATGACGGTGCCGACGGAATCCTTCGCGGCGCGCACGTGGACGGCCGTGCTTTCGGCCGCGCGAACAATCATGTCTTCAAGTTTTTCCAAGTTCTCCCCGGGCACAGTGGCCATCAGGCTTACTCCTCGCTAATTCCCGTACCACACCATATCTGTGGTGTGCCGGCGAAATTGACGCAACTGGGTTGTTGCGGATTGGGGTTGCAAAAATCAGGCCGCGGCCGGATCGGTCGTGCCCGGTTTTCACCCTGGGACCCGGGCAAGTGTACGCTATTCTTGCGCCGTGGCGACCCCGAACGTATCGGTGCCGTTCTGATCGTCGCGCCACGATCCGGGTTGACGCAGGAAAATTGCACAATTGACCAAGGTAATCGCAACAATGGCGAAGGAAGGGCCGCCCGCCGCCGGGCTCGAGGCCATGCTCGGCGCCGCAAAAACCGCCGCGGCGAAGGGGCTACCCCCCGTGCACCTGTGGAATCCGCCTTATTGCGGCGAAATCGACATGCGGATCGCGTCCGACGGTACCTGGTTCTACCAGAAGACCCCGATCGGCCGCCCGGCCATGGTCAAGCTGTTCGCCTCGATCCTCAAGCGCGAGGACGACTGCTACTTTCTCGTCACTCCGGTGGAAAAGTGCGGCATCGTTGTGGATGACGCGCCGTTCCTCGCGGTGGAACTGCGAATCATCGCGACCGACGCCGGACCGCTTCTGCGGTTCCGCACCAATGTCGACGACTGGATCGACTGCGGCGTCGGAACATCGTCTGCGCTTCGAGCCCGAGGCCGGAGACGGGCGGGCTCAAGCCCTATCTCCACGTGCGGCGCGATCTGTGGGCCAAAGTGACGCGGGCGCTGTTCTTCGATCTCGTCGAGCGCGGCGAGGAGCGCATGATCGACGGCACCGCGATGTTCGGCGTCGCCTCCGCCGGCGAATTTTTCGCGATGGCGCCCGCTGCGACCATCGAGGACTGGCTCGCGAGGATTCGGCACGCGAGGACTTGGTGCGAGACGACTTGGTGCGGGGGACTTGGCGCGATGACGTTGATGCAGGCGGACGAGGTCGCCCGGCCGGGACAGGAGTTCTTCGACCGGGCGCGCCAGCGGCTCACGCTCGACGTGCCGGCCGCGCTGTCGGATCTTTCGGCGCCGGCCCGTCGCGGCGACCTCGATCTCGATCCGGCGACGTGGGAACGCGCCGGCGTCAAGGCGACGCGCAAGGCCGCGGTGCTCATCCCGGTGGTCGACCGCGCCGAGCCGACGGTGATCCTCACCATGCGCACGCCCGATCTCGCGAGCCATGCCGGCCAGATCGCGTTTCCCGGCGGCAAGATCGATCCGCATGACGCGAGCCCGCTCGCCGCGGCGTTGCGCGAGGCGGACGAGGAGATCGGCCTCCTGCCGGCATGCGTCGAGCCGCTCGGCTATCTCGATCTCTATCTCACCTTCAGCGGCTTCCGCATCCTGCCGACGGTGGCGCGGGTCGATCCCGACTACACCACGATCCTCAACCCTCACGAGGTCACGGAAGCGTTCGAGGTCCCGCTCGCTTTCCTGATGGCGCCGGAGAACCATCAGCGTCACAGCCGCGACTGGAAGGGAATCATCCGGCAATATTATGCGATCCCCTACGAGGACCGGTACATCTGGGGCGTCACCGCGGGAATCCTGCGCAATCTCTATGAGCGGCTCTACGGGGAGTGAATGCGGTGCCGCGGCGCGGTATTGTGCGTCTCCGATTCCCGCCCCAGATGGCAAAAGCGCATTGCGATGATCCGCCCTATTCTCATCGAACTTGGTCTGTTCGTCACGCCGTTCGTGATCTATGCGGTGTTCCTTTGGGCGACCCGTGAGGGCGTGCTCGACGTCAGCGCATGGTCGATTCCGCGGCTCATGTGGCTCACCATCGCGGCCCTGATCCTGACCATCGTCTTCCTCTTGTCGCTGGCGCGAGTTCGGCGGCGCGCCGCCCGGCTCGACCTACATACCGGCCCACATGGAAAACGGGCGCCTGGTGCCGGGTACGGAGCGATGACGGCACCGGTCACCATGCGGCTTGCCGACGATGCTTGGCTCCGCGCTCCGCCGGTGCGGCGCGTGCTCGATCTCCTCAACGGCGGCGGCGAGGAGGCGCGGGTGGTCGGCGGCGCCGCGCGCAATGCGCTCATCGGCGTGGCGCTGAGCGACGTCGACATCGCGACCACTGCGCTCCCCGAGGAGGTGATGCGGCGCGCTGTTGCCGCCGGGATCAAGGCGGTGCCGACCGGCATCGACCACGGCACCGTCACGCTGGTGATCGACGGGATGCCGTTCGAGGTGACGACCTTGCGCGAGGACGTCGAGACCTTCGGCCGTAAAGCCAATGTGGCGTTCGGGCGCGACTGGAAGGTCGATGCCGAGCGGCGCGACTTCACCATCAACGCGCTGTCGATCACGCCCGACGGCATCGTCCACGATTACGTCGGCGGTCTCGACGATCTCGCCGAACGCCGGGTCCGCTTCATCGGCGATCCGGCCCGCCGCATCGCCGAGGATTATCTGCGCATCCTGCGCTTCTTCCGCTTCCAGGCGTCGTATTCGAACGGCGTGCCGGACCGCGACGGGCTGCACGCCTGCATCGTCGCGCGCGACGGCCTCGCGACGCTGTCGCGCGAGCGGGTCTGCGGCGAATTGATGAAGCTTCTCGTCGCGCCGCACGCGGTGGCGACGCTCACGGTGATGGCGGAGGCTGGCTTTGCCGAGCGCGTGCTCGGCGGCGTGCCGCAGCTCGCGAGCTTCGCCGCCATGGTCGAGGTCGAGACGGCGATGGGGCTCGCGGCCTCGGCGGTACGCCGGCTCGGCGCGCTCGGCGTCTCCATCGCCGAGGATGCCGAGCGGCTGCGCGAGCGCCTGCGCCTGTCCAACGCCGAGTATCAGCGCCTCGAGGCGATGGCGGATGGCTGGTGGCGGGTGTCGCCGTCCGCGGGCGAAGAATCGGCGCGCGCGCTCTCTACCGGCTCGGGCCCGTACATTTCCTCGATCGCGTGCTGCTCGCATGGTCGCGCGCGGGCGCGGGCGCCGACGATCCGTCGTGGCGCGCGCTCGCCGCTCTGCCGGAGCGCTGGGACGCGCCGCAGTTTCCGCTTCGCGCCGCCGATCTCATGTCGCGCGGTCTCGCCAGGGGACCGGCGCTCGGCGCGGCGCTCGCGGCCGCCGAGGAGGCGTGGATCGCGGCGGGATTCCCCTCCGATCCGGAGACGCTCGCGAACATCGCCGACCGGGTGGCCGGCCAGCCGTGATCGCGTCCGTGTTCCCCGACATCTCGATCTGGCAGCTCGCGCTGATCGCGGTCGCGGCGACGGCGACGTCGATCCTCGGCGGCGTCACCGGCTACGGCACCGGGGCGCTGATGCCGCTTCTCCTGGTGCCGATGGTCGGCGCCGAGCCGGTGGTGCCGATCATCGCCATTTCCGCGATCATCACCAATGTGAGCCGCGCGCTGGCGTTCCGCCACACCATCGACTGGCGCCGCGTCGGCATCATCGTGGCGGCCGCGATCCCGACCTGCATTCTCGGCTCGTGGGCCTACACGCTGCTCACCGGCCGCGGCGCCCTCCTCGTGATCGGGTCGATGCTGATCCTGATGGTGGGGCTGCGCCGCGTGCTCGCCCATCGCGGCTTCAAATGCGGCGACCGCGGCCTGATCGCCGGCGCGGTCGGCTGGGGCGTCGTGGTCGGCGGCACCACGGGGTCGGGCGTGATCCTGCTCTCGCTCCTGATGGCCGCGGGCCTGACCGGCGCAGCAGTGATCGCGACCGACGCCACGGTGTCGGTCGTGATCGGCGCGGTGCGGCTCGGGGTGTTCGGAATGACCGGCGTCGCCACCGCCAAAGTGGTCGCGATCGCGCTCGTGATCGGAATATCGACCTTTCCCGGCGCGTTCCTCGCGCGCTGGATGATCGCGCGGCTGCCGTTGCACGTCCACACCGCGATGCTCGACGCGGTGGTCGCGCTCGGCGGCGCGGCGATGATCACCAACGCGCTGCGGCTGTGAGGCGCTGCGGTTGTGAAGCGCCGCGGCCGCGCCGGAGCGCGACCGCGGCGTTGTGCGTCTACTTGTAGAACTCGACCGACGCCTGGCGGAAGAACACGAAGTTCGGCGGCGCGACCGAGATCGGGCCGTTGATGCCGAAGATCGCGATCTGGAACTTGTCGCCCGGCTTGACGGTGTCGGCGAGCACCACGCGGTTCGGGATGTTGAAGCCCTGGATGGTGGCGGGGCTGGTGATGCCGGCGCGGCGCCGGATCTCGCCGTTGACCCACACCTCCGCGTAATCGTCGACATAGGCGGTGAGCACCGCCTTGGCGTCCTTGGGATCGAAGCCGCCGATCTTCTCCGGAATGGTGAGATTGGTGCGATACCAGATGAACGACACCTTGCCGCCGCCGAGGCGGTTGCCCAGTCCCTTCGGCTCCAGGGTCGGCCAGGCGGAGTCGTCGAAGCCGCTTTCGCCGGCATGGGGCGCGATGTCGTAGGAGGTCTTGTAGCCGGGCTGGGCGCCGTTGAGCGCCGGGCCCTCGACGATCTTCGCCTCCATGGTCTTCCATTGCGCGCCGAGCGCAGCCGCGCCTTCCGCGGTCATCAGGTCGACGCTGGTCGCCGGCACGAGGGTGGGCGCGATCGCCGGCGGCGTCGTCGGCGGCAGCGCCTGGGCCGAGGCAGCCGTTGCGATGGCGATCGGAATCAACGCCAGTGCGGCACGGGCGAACAGCCCGCCGAAATCCTTGGTGCGCATTGTAGTCCTCCCTTTGGGTTCCGCATGCGGCAGGCATTGTGGGAGACGGCCGCCGCTCTGCGGTTCCTCGCCGGAGCGTAGTCCGCCGATGCGGGGGTCTTCAAGACGGCCGGCGCGAGGACGCGAGGCGATATTTGCGGGCGCCCGGCGACGCGGTGTCCGCCCGCCTATGAATGCCGGGCTCGCCGCGACTGCGTTAAGCCTTTATTTTCCCGCCGATCCCTAAAGCATGATCCCGAAAAGTTGCAGACTTTTCGGACCAGATCATGCTCAGAATCAAGAAATTCAGAGCGCGATCCGATTCAACCTGAATGGATCGCGCTCTAGGTTCGCGACGAGGCTGCGGAGGCCCGCAATGGTGCGAACGATCCTGGTCAATCTGCGCAACTACGGCCAGTGGCTGCTCGCTGCGGCGACGTTCGTCGTGCGCCAGGAGCGCACGGTCGTGGCGCTGACGCCGCCGCCTCTCGTCATCGGGCAGCGGCTCTTTCTGTTCACCGCGCAGCGCGTGTGGCACCGGCCGTCGCGCCGGATCGTCACGGTGAACATCGCCCAGGCGGTCGAGTACTACGTCTTCCGCAGCATCTTCGGGAACGAGGACTACAATCTTGCGCGGCTGCGCCGCTGGCCGGACATCAAGGCGGCCTATGACGGGATCGTCGCCGGCGGGCGCACGCCGCTTGATCCTCGACTGCGGCGCCAATATCGGCCTCTCGGCCGTATATTTTGCGCTGGAGTTTCCGGCCGCCCGCATCGTCGCGGTCGAGCCGCAGCCCGAGAACTTCCGCCGCGCGGTCGCGGCGACGGCGGCGTTTCCTCAGGTGAAGGTCATCGAAGCGGGAGTGGCGAGCGCGCCGGGCTCGGCGCAGATCGTCGACCCCAGCCTCGGCACCGATGCCTACCGGACCGAGCTCTCGACCGGCGGCGAAATCCGCATGGTCACCGTCCCCGAGCTCGTGCGTGAGGCGGCGCCGGCGGTGCCGTTCATCATCAAGATCGACATCGAGGGCTTCGAGAGCAACCTCTTCGCGGCGAACACCGGCTGGATCGACGACTTCGTCGTGCTGATCATCGAGCTGCACGACTGGATGCTGCCCGGCGCGTGCAACTCGAAGAACTTCCTGCGCGCGATCTCGCAATATGACCGCGACTTCGTGCACATCGCCGAGAACATCTTCTCGCTGAAGACGGCGCCCGCGGGAAAGACCTGACCCCTCGGATCAGCGCCTGCGCGGTTCATGCGCCGGCGGCTGTTCGCCGCGCCACCTGCCGGTCGAGCCACAGCAGCGCGAAGCCGGCGAGCGGCAGCAGGATGTCGCTCCAGAAGATGATGCCGGCATTGCCGGGCGCGAAATTGTGGGCGGTGATCATCTGGTAGATGTGGCCGCCGGCAGCGCCGAGCATGAAGATGCCGGAGCCGAGGATCGCCGCGAGACGGCGGTCGAAACTCCCGAACGCCGCAATGAAGCCGAGCGCGGAGAAGCCGAGGCTCGCGGTGCCGACCTCGAACTGAAACGGGCTGTCCGCCCAGCCGATGAACGCGGCCGCCATCTTTCCGAAGAAGATGTGGAAGACTGCGTTGTAGAGATAGAGCACGCCGATCGTCCAGAACACGAACCACGACAGGAGTTTCTCGATCACCGCGGCCGCGCTGCGCGGCGTTTGCAGGCGTGCGATGGCGACGGCCGAGAACGCGAGGCCGATGACGAAGAAGGTCAGCGTGAAGTTGCCGAGCACGAAGGCGATGGAGGAGGCGATCATCCGAACTTTCTCGCAACGGGCGTAGCGCCTCCCGGGAGGCGCGATTCTTCGACCATACAACGGCGAGTGTCAGCTGCGTTTGTCGCCCGTCGAGAACGAGGCGAGGCCGAGACGTCGTGACCGCTTGCGGCGCGTCCGACGAGGTCCGATACTGCCGCGCAAATGGCGCCCCGACAGGGGTCGCGAGGGAGGACGACGATGGCGGATGATACGATTCCCCGGCGCAGCTTCTTGAAGGGCGCCGGCGCGGCCAGCGCCGCGGTCGCGACCGCGCTGACCACGCCCGCCGAGCAGGCAGCCGCGCAGACGCCCGGTGCAGCGGTTGCAGCTGCTCCTGCGGCACCTGCCGCCCCTGCGGCCACAAGCGAGGCCTACCTCACTCTCACCGCGACCGAAGCGGCGTTCCTCTCCGCCGCCTACGACACCTTCATTCCGGCCGATCGGCTGTCGCCCTCCGGCACCGACTGCGGGCTCGTCACCTACATGGATCGCCAGCTTGCCGGCGCCTGGGGCAACGGCGCGCGCTTCTATCGCGCCGGTCCGTTCCCGCAGGGCAAGCCCGAGCACGGCTACCAGCTCCCGCTCACCCCGCGCGAATTCTTCACCGCCGGGATCAGGGCGGCGAACGCCTGGTCGCGCAAGACCTATGGCAAGGATTTCGACCGCCTCGGCCCAGCCGACCGTGACGCCGCGCTCAAGGCGATGGAGCAGGGCAAGGCGGACTTCCCCGACTTCAACGCCAAGCCGTTCTTCGAGGCGCTCTACCAGTCGGCGATGGAAGGCTTCTTCGCCGACCCGATCTACGGCGGCAACCGCAACAAGGCATCGTGGCGCATGGTCGGCTATCCCGGCCTGCCGGCGAGCTACGGCGCCAAGGCGGAAATCTATCGCGGCAAGAAGCTCAACATCGAGCCGCAGTCGATTGCGGACTTCAGCTGAAGGGGACGGGTCATGGCCAAGACGATGAAAGCGGTCGATGCCGTTCTCGTGGGCGTGGGCTGGAGCGGCAGCATCATGGCGCGCGAGCTCACCAAGGCGGGGCTCAGCGTGGTCGCGCTCGAGCGCGGCGCGCACCGCATGCCCGCCGAGGACTTCACCCTGCCGGGCGTGCGCGACGAGCTCAAGTACCGGCTGCGCCTCGAGCTGATGCTCGACACCGCGACCGAAACGATCACCATGCGGCACGAGCCGTCGGAGACCGCGCTGCCGATGCGGCGCTGGGGCGCGTTTCCGCTCGGCGACGGGCTCGGCGGCGCCGGCACCCACTGGAACGGCGTCACCTGGCGCTTCACGCCGAGCGAGTTCGTGCTGCGCAGCCATCTCGCCGAGCGCTACGGCAAGAACGCCATCCCCGAGGACATGACGATCCAGGACTGGGGCGTCACCTATGACGACCTCGAGCCGCATTACGACCGCTTCGAGAAGCTGTGCGGCACCTCGGGCCGCGCCGGCAATCTGCGCGGCGCGCGGGTCGACGGCGGCAATGTGTGGGAAGGCGCGCGCGCCAACGAGTACCCGAACAAGCCGCTGATCATGTCGCAGGCCGGGGTGGTCTTCACCAAGGCCACCAAAGAGCTCGGCTATCACCCGTTCCCGACGCCGGCCTCGAATTCGAGCGCGCCCTACGTCAATCCGGAAGGGCTCACGATCGGCCAGTGCGAATATTGCGGCCACTGCGAGCTGTTCGGCTGCGAGGCGAACGCCAAGGCGAGCCCCAATGTCTGCGTGCTGCCGGTGCTGATGGCGGATCCGAGATTCGAACTGCGCACCCACGCCTATGTGAGCCGGCTTCTCTACGACAAGGCGGCGAAGAAGGTGCGCGGCGTCGCCTATATCGACCGCAACACCGGCGAGGAGATCGAGCAGCCTGCCGAGATGGTGGTGCTGTCCGGCTACACCTTCAACAATGTCGGCCTCATGCTGGGCGCCGGCATCGGCGAGCCTTACGACCCCGCGACCGGCAAGGGCGTGGTCGGCAAGAACTACTGCTACCAGACCAACGCCAACCTGCCGATCTTCGTCGAGGACGAGATCAATCCGTTCATCGGCACCGGCACCATGCCGGCGGCGATGGATGATTTCCAGGGCGACAATTTCGATCACGCCGGGCTCGGATTCTTCGGCGGCGGCTTCATCGCGGCGACGGTGAGCGGCGGGCGCCCGATCCAGGTGCGCGCGGTGCCGCCGGGCACGCCGCGCTGGGGCTCGGCGTGGAAGGAAGCGACGGCGCAGTGGTACAATCACTGGTTCCCGCTCTACTTCCACGGCTCGAACTACGCCCACCGCACCAACTATCTCGACCTCGATCCGACCTATAAGGACGCGATCGGGCGGCCGCTGATGCGCATGACCTATAATTTCAAGCCGAACGATCACAAGATGTCGGCCTACGTCATGGGAAAGATGACGGAGATCGCGCGCGTGGCCAACGCGAAGGTCGTCGGCAATCCGCAGATGCGCAACAACTTCGACACCAACGTCTACGGCTCGTCCCATCACACCGGCGGCGCCATCATGGGCACCGACCCGAAGACCAGCGTTCTCAACCGCTATCTGCAGTCCTGGGACGTGAGCAATCTGTTCGTGATGGGCGGCGCGGTGTTCCCGCAGAATGCCGGGCATAATCCGACCGCGACCATCGGCGCGCTCGCCTACTGGTCGGCGAAGGCGATCACGGAGCAGTATTTGAAGGCGCCGGGGCCGCTGGTGCGGGCGTGATTGCGGCCGGCCTGACGCTGTCGGGCCGGCTATTCTCGAACCTCTTGCGAGGAGATCGGAACGATCCGCTCCGCGTTGCGATTCCTGAGCACGGAGCTGCCGGATCTGCATCGATTGACCGGATTAACCATACCGATCTATACTAAAAGTTGTTGGGATTGAGTTGATCGACCAAAATTTATTGGCGCCATTGCCGGCCGCCGACCGCGTTTTCGAGCGGCGGCCGGGCGGGGGAAAATGAGCGACGCCTGTTTGATACATCGGATTTCGATCTGGGGACCGCGCGCGCTCCATACGCTTCTCGTTCTCGCGTTGCTGGCGGGTTGCACCGTCGGCCCCGATTTCGCCGTGCCGCCTCAGCCGGAGGTGCCGGTGACGCCGCTGCTGCCGCTCGCGAGCGTGAGGTTGCGAAGCCGCTGCAATCGCACTACCGATCCGCCTAGCTGTGCGATTTTGCGGTGACCAACGTCTGGTCGAGCGATCGCGATATTCCAGGGGAGTGGTGGAGGCTCTTTCACTCGAGAGCGCTCAACGATCTCATGGAGCGCGCGCTTTGGGAAAATCACGATCTCAAGGCCGCGCAGGCCGCGCTGCGCGGGGCGCACGCCAATTACGAAGCTCAGCGAGGCGCGCTGTTTCCCGTGGTCGGCGCGAGCTACCTGCCGAGCAAGCAGAAGGTCGCCATCGCGGGATTTCAGCGCGCCTACCTGGTCGCTGCTTCCTTACTATACGCTTGCACACGGCGCAGCTGACGATTTCGTACGTTCCCGACGTATTCGGCGGCGTCCGCCGTCAGATCGAGGTTTCGGGCGCCCAGGAAGATTTGCAGCGGTTCATGCTCGAGGCGACCTATCTGACGCTGACGTCCAACATCGCGCTCGCGGCGATTCAGGAAGCCTCGCTGCGTGAGCAGATCGATGTCACCAGGAAGGCGATCGACGACGAGAAACTTCTGAAAAGTTCGAAGCTGGAGATCACGACGCAAAGCAGACGAGGCAGCTCTGGAGGCGGGGATCAGCCAAGCTGCAGCAGACGCTGCCGTTGCTCGCCAAGCAACTGACCGTTCAGCGTGACCTGCTGGCGGCGCTGTCAGGCCAATTCGCGGGCGTGGGGCTGCCGGAACAGTTTTGGTTGAAGGACATGCAGTTGCCGCGCGATCTTCCGGTCAGCCTCTCCTCGCAGATCGTCGAGCAGCGGCCGGACGTGCGCGCGGCGGAGGCCAATCTTCACGCCGCGATGGCCGCGGTCGGCGTCGCCATCGCCAACCGGCTCCCGCAGTTCAGTCTCTACGGCAACGCGGGCTGATGAGCAGCCAATTCAAATATCTCGTTCAATTCCAATCCCCAGTTCATGTTCTGGACGCTTGCCGCCAACGTCACTCAGACCATCTTCGACGGATTCACATTGGAGCAGCGGCAACGCGCGGCCGAGGCGGGCTGGGATCAGGCAGCGGAGCAATATCAGACGGCGGTGGTCAACGCCTTCCAGAACGTCGCCGATGCGTTGCAGGCCATCGACCGCGACAAGGAGGTCGTCAGATGGGCGGCGGCGGCCAAGGATGCTGCCGCCAGGAACCGCTGCCTGACGGTGGCGGTGTTCGTCAGATACAACGGCGAGAATCTGCGATCTCGAACGTGCCGTCGGACAGAAAAGCAGAAGCTAAAGAAGTGGTGGGAGGAGCAATTGTGCACAAATATCCGAGGGTCGACAACGCCGTACTTCAAGAGGATGACGAGATCGAAAAACGGTTCGGACGTCCTGGTCGCCGAACAACTCGATCTGTCGTCCCAGATTGCGCTGGTGCAGGCGGAAGCGACCCGCCTTTCCGATGTGGTCGCGTTGTTCCAGGCGCTCGGCGGCGGATGGTGGAACAGGCTCGACACCGATCCCGCCTGACAGCCCCGCCGTGCTCGTTCGCGGCGCCGCCGAATTAGATCATGGCCACGACCGTATCGAGACCTGCGCACTGCCGCTCCAAGCCGGCGCAACGTCGCCTATTAGCGCGCGCCCATCGCACCTCCGGCGAGGTGCGCATCGGACTTGCGCAATCGATCGCACAGCACCTCTACGATGAGGGGCCATACATTCGGGTGCCGCTCCAGGAATGACAGAATCTCGCTTCGGTCCAGTATCGCCAGGCTGCATTCGGTCGCGGCGGTCGCATCGGCCGTGCGTTCCTTCCCATCGAGCAGCGCGATCTCGCCGAAGAG
Source organism: uncultured Alphaproteobacteria bacterium (assembly GCA_963793985.1). Classification (GTDB taxonomy): domain Bacteria; phylum Pseudomonadota; class Alphaproteobacteria; order Rhizobiales; family Xanthobacteraceae; genus JAJPKK01. Next base: position 101,470 of record CAWCCG010000032.1, read on the forward strand.
GTCCCCCGGGGTCAGGATGGAGAGCTCCAGCACCTGTCCGTTGGCAGAAGCCACGCTGATGCGGACATTGCCGCTCACGACCGCCATCATATGGTCGCCCGGCGACCCCTTCTGAAAGATCGTCTCGCCGGCCACGAAGGTGCGAATGCGAATCCGCACGCGCGCGAAAAGCGCTCTCCTTTCGTCAGGTCCGAGGTTGCGAAAAAGCCAGCAGGCACCGAGCAGCTGGCGGGCCCCCTCGACCAAACTTCGATCGGTTTCGCGTTCCAATTTCACGTCCCCGCGGTTCGTCCCGGGCGCGCCGTTGTTCGAGGGCCGAATTGTTGCTCCGTCCGGGTCGCCGTGCTCGCTCGGCATTGCAATAATTTGCCTTCGAACACTGCGCGTCGACGCCAACCCCGTCAACCTCGCGGATGTCCTAACGCGCCGCCGAATGAGCTCACGGCCACTTCGCCACCGGCGGCATCGAGGAGAGGATCGACTCCACATTGCCGCCGGTCTTGAGCCCGAACACGGTGCCGCGGTCGTAGAGCAGGTTGAACTCGACATAGCGGCCGCGGCGCACGAGTTGCTCCTCGCGGTCGGCTGCGGTCCAGGGCTTGGCGAAGTTCGCCCGCACCAGCGCGGGGTAGATTTTGTGGAAGGCGCGGCCGACGTCCTGCGTGAAGGCGAAGGCTTCGTCCCAGTCGGTCTCGAGGTAGTCGTAGAAGATGCCGCCGATGCCGCGCATCTCGCCGCGGTGCTTGAGATAGAAATACTCGTCGCACCACTTCTTGTATTTCTCGTAAGGCGCCACCGCGGGATGGGCGTCGCAGGCGGCCTTCATGGCGGCGTGGAAGGCGATGGTGTCGGGGTCGTCCTGGGTGCGGCGGCGGTCGAGCACCGGCGTCAGGTCGGCGCCGCCGCCGAACCACGCCTTGGTGGTGACGACGAAGCGCGTGTTCATGTGCACGGCGGGTACGTTCGGATTGGTGAGGTGCGCGATCAGCGAGATGCCCGAGGCCCAGAACCGCGGATCGGTCTCGGCGCCGGGAATCTGGCTGCGGAATTCGGGGGCGAACTCGCCGTGGACGGTCGAGACGTGCACGCCCACTTTTTCGAACAATCGCCCCTTGAGCATCGACATGACGCCGCCGCCGCCGTGCGCGCCGGTGTGGTCGGTGCGCGACCACGGCGTGCGCACGAACCGCGCCGGCTCGCCGCCGTAAAGCGCCGCCGGCGCGTCGGCCTCCAGCGCCTCGAAGGCGGCGCAGATGTCGTCGCGCAGGGCTTCGAACCACTGCCTCGCGCGGGCCTTGCGCGCTTCCAGTTGACCGGCGTCCATTTTACCCATCGCGGAGTTCTGTTTGCGGCCGTCGCCGCAGGATTTGATAGTCCCGCGTCACTACACCAAAACCGCGCAAAGCGTCTGGATATCGTGGCCGGCCAAGACTGCCCTGAGCGATGGAGACGCTGGCTATAGCTCAAATTTCGGCTGTTTATGAGCTATAGAAACGCGTCCTATAGCTCATGCCGTGGAACTGGCAACAATCCGACTGGCCAAATTTTGCCTATGATTCCAAGGCGCTGGAGCCTTTGGAACGGCAATTTCTGTTGCAATCCGGCGAGTTCGTCGGCGCCTTCAGGCATGTCGGGGCGGATGATCAGGAAACGCTGAAGATCGAGCTCATCAGCGACGAGGCCGTAAAGACCTCAGAGATCGAGGGGGAGATCCTCGACCGCGCCAGCGTCCAATCCTCGTTGCGCCACCAGTTCGGGCTCGGGGCCGAGGGACCGGACGTGAAGCCCGCCGAGCGCGGCATCTCCATGATGATGGTGGACCTGTTTCGCAGCTACGCGGCGCCGCTCAGACACGAGACGATGTTCGACTGGCACGCCATGCTGCTCGGCGCAGATCGGGCGATCAAGGTTATCGGCGCCTATCGCACCGACGCCGCGCCGATGCAGGTCGTTTCCGGCCCCGACTACCGGCGCGTGGTGCATTTCGAGGCGCCGCCGTCGGGGCGCGTGCCCGCCGAAATGGAACGGTTCATCGCGTGGTTCAACGACACCGCTCCGAGAGCAGGAAGGCCGCTGCCGGCCCTCACGCGCGCCGGGATCGCCCATCTCTATTTCGTCTGCATCCATCCGTTCGAGGACGGCAACGGGCGCATCGGACGCGCGCTTGCAGAAAAATCGCTGGCGCAATCGCTCGGGCATCCCAGCCTGATCGCGCTCGCCTACACCATCGAGCGCAAGCGCAAGGACTATTACGCCGCGCTCGAACGCAGCAACAAGGACAACGAGATCACCGAGTGGCTGACGTACTTCGCCGAGCACGGTGCTGGAAGCGCAGCGCAACACGCTCGCGCGCGTCGATTTTCTCGTCGCGAAGGCGAGGTTCTACGAGCGGCTGCGCGGTGAGTTGAACGAACGTCAGGAGAAGGTCATCGCGCGCATGTTCCGCGAGGGGATCGACGGCTTCCGCGGCGGGCTGAGCGCCGAGAACTACGTCACCATCAGCAAAGCCGCGCGCGCCACGGCGACACGCGATCTGCAGGACCTTGTCGAGAAGGGCGCGCTCACGCGAAGCGGAGAGCTACGGTATACGCGATATCACTTAAATCTCATCCCAGCGGAGCATACGCGAGAAAACGATCATCGAGAACTCGACCGCGAGCTTGCCTATCACTCATCGAGATGGCGCCGGGCGCTCAGCTCCTCCAGGTCGAGATTGCGCTCGATCGCGTGGAGCACGCTGTCGTGGATCGAGCCCTCGCGATGGAGGCGAATGAGCTCGACTCGTCCGGCGGAAATGGCCGCCAGCACCACCGTGAAATGCTCCCGCTTGGCATCGGTGAGCTCGTTTACTGCTTCGCTGTACCGTTCCGCCGCTTTCGCGCGATAACCATACTGCTCGACCAGACGCGGATGGCGATGGGTGTCGCCGCCGTCGCTGGTGGAGTGCCGTTCGACTTCGGCGAACTGTGCGGCGGCGACGCGGGCGCCGGCCTCCGCTTCCGGCAGCGTCTTGTCCGAGGCGAGGGAGAAGCTGCCGAGGCGCAGGACCCGGATCAGCGGCGCCAAGGTCGCGCCTTGCACCAATACGGTCACGAGGATGACGGCAAACGTCGTGGCGACGATGAAGTCGCGACCCGGGAAGTTCTCCGGCAGAGCAAGCGCCGCCGCCAGGCTGACGACGCCCCGCATGCCGGCCCAGCTCATCACGATCGGCACCGAAACCGGCGGATAGGGATCGCGACGGCGCAAGGCGGGAGACAGCGCGCGCGGCACGTAGGTGGCGGGAATAATCCAGGCGAAGCGGGTGAGGATCACGGCAGCGACGATGACGGACACGGTCGGCGCAAGAATGTGCACCGCCTCCCAATTGCCGCCGAGCCGCTGCAGGACGCCGCGCAAAGACAGGCCGATCAGGATGAAGACGAGGGATTCGAGAACGAACACCGCCACTCGCCAGACCGCGAGCGCCTGGGTCCGCGTCTCGGCAGACAACACGGTGTGTTGCCGCCAGCCGATCACCAGGCCGCAGGCGACGGTCGCGAGAACGCCGGACACGTGCAGGGCCTCGCCGCCGATATAGGCCGCCCAGGCGGCGAGGAAGCTGATGACGACGCTCAAGGTCGGGTCGCGCAGCCGCTGGAGCAGGACCGTCACGCACCACCCCAACGCCGCGCCCGCCGCGACCCCGCCCAGCGCCAGCAGTCCGAAAATCGTGAAGGCCTGTCCCGCATCGAATGTTCCGGTCAGGGCCGCAGCGACGGCAAACCGATAGAGCACGAGGCCCGAGGCATCGTTGACGAGGCTCTCTCCCTCGAGCAGCACGGTGATCCGCGGCGGCAGGGAGAGACCCTGCAGCACGGCCTTCGCCGCGACGGAATCCGGCGGAGATACGATCGCGCCGAGCGCGAAGCATGCCGCCCACGGCAGGGACGGCACTGCCCAGTGCGCGACGACGCCGACACAGAAGGTCGTGAAGGCGACCGCGCCGACCGCCAGCTGGAGGATGATCCGCAGGTTCGCGCGGAAATCGCGCCACACGGTGGCATAGGCACTCGACGCCAGGAGCGGCGGGAGAAACAGCACCAGTGCCAGGTCCGGATCGAGGTCGATGTCCGGCGCGCCCGGGACGAATGCCAGCGCTCCGCCGCCGAGAATGAAGGCCGCGGCCGGCGGCATGCGCAGGCGGCGCGCCAGCAGCTCGAGGCCGATGATCACGGCCATCAGAAGCAGCGTGAGCTCGAAAAGCGCGACCCCGGTCAAGACGCCGCCCGGCTACGGTGAGGGGTCATGCGAAGGTCTGCGCCATTCCGGCAAGATGCTTCGACAATGCTGGTCTCATGTCTTGAGCCGGTACCCCGTGCGGAACATCCACCACACGGTGACGAGACAGATCACCAGGAACACCATGGTCATGGCGAGGCTGATGCCGACATTGACGTCGGCGAAGCCGACGAAGGCCCAGCGGAAACCGCTGATGAGATAGAGCACGGGATTGAACAGGGTCACGGTCTGCCAGAACGGCGGCAGCACGCTGATCGAGTAGAAGCAGCCGCCGAGGAAGGTCAGCGGCGTGATGACGAGGAGCGGCACGATCTGCAGCTTCTCGAAGCCGTCCGCCCACAACCCGATGATGAAGCCGAGCAGGCTGAACGTCACCGCGGTGAGGACGAGAAAGCTCACCATCCAGATGGGATGCTCGATGCGCAGCGGCACGAAGAAGCCGGCGGTGGCGAGGATGATGAGCCCGAGCACGATCGACTTCGTCGCCGCGGCCCCGACATAGCCGAGCACCATCTCGAAATAGGACACCGGCGCCGAGAGCAGCTCGTAGATGGTGCCGGTGAAGCGCGGGAAATAGATGCCGAACGAGGCGTTGGCGATGCTCTGGCCGAGCAGCGTGAGCATGATCAGCCCCGGCACGATGAAGAGGCCGTAGCTCACGCCCTGGATCTCGGAGATGCGCGAGCCGATGGCGGCGCCGAACACGACGAAATAGAGCGTCGTCGAGATCACCGGGGAGACGATGCTCTGGAACAGCGTGCGCATGGTGCGCGCCATTTCGAAGGTGTAGATCGCCTGGACGGCGCGAAAGTTCGTGATCATTGCTTCACCAAATCGACGAAGATGTCTTCGAGCGAGCTCTGGGTGGTGTTGAGGTCGTTGAACGAGATGCCGGCGGTGGCGAGCGCATCGAGGAGCCCGGTGATGCCGGTGCGCTCGCCCTGGGTGTCGTAGCCGTAGACGAGGCGCATGGCCGTCGGCGCCGAGCGTGAGGTCGTAGCCCGCGAGCGAGGGCGGAATGGCGTCGAGCTTGCGGGTGAGGTGCAGGGTGAGATGCTTGCGGCCGAGCTTGCGCATCAAGGTCGCCTTGTCCTCGACGAGCGAAAGCTCGCCGTGGTTGATGAAGCCGATGCGGTCCGCCATCTCCTCGGCTTCCTCGAGATAATGGGTGGTGAGGATGATGGTGACGCCGGAGGCGCGCAGCGACGCCACCACCTGCCACATGTCCTTGCGCCGCTCGACGTCGACGCCGGCGGTCGGCTCGTCGAGAAAGAGGATCTGCGGCTCGTGGGCGAGGGCTTTCGCGATCAGCACGCGGCGCTTCATGCCGCCCGAGAGCGTCATGATCTTGTTGTCCTTCTTGTCCCACAGCGAGAGCTCCTTGAGCACCTTCTCGACGTAGGCGGGGTTCTTGCGTTTGCCGAACAGGCCGCGGCTGAAGCTCACCGTCGCCCACACCGACTCGAAGGCGTCGGTCGTGAGCTCCTGGGGAACGAGACCGATCATGGCGCGGGCGGCGCGGTAGTCGCGGATGATGTCGTGGCCGTCGACCGTCACCGTGCCGGATGTCGGATTGACGATGCCGCAGATGATGCTGATGAGCGTCGTCTTGCCGGCGCCGTTCGGACCCAGCAGGGCGAAAATCTCGCCGCGGCGGATGGTGAGATTGACGCCTTTGAGCGCCTTGAAGCCCGAGGCGTAGGTCTTCGACAGGTTAGCGACGGAAATGATCGATTGCATCGGGTCAACGCGAGTGGGAAAGGGCGCTTCCATTAGCATATCTGGTTCCTGTGGTGCGAAACCCGTTTCAGGCGGACTGCCGAGCGTTCTCATGCCGATGGGCGGCGATGCCGGCATGAATATGGCAAACACCGATATGGCAAACAGCGAGCGCGGCACCGCCGCACGGCACGGCGCCGCCGCGTCGAAGCGCCCCTTCCAGCCGGTCCTGATTTGTCACAGAAATGCGCTAGGATTTCCGGCTGATCCGATGGCCCACGGCTTTTCGCAAGGGGCTGCCATGTCGTTTCGTATGCCTGTCGAGGCGTCAAGTTCCGGCGTTCGCCGCAGCTCGACCGTCGTCATTTCATTCGTGGAGCCGGCGCGAGCCTCCTCGCCGCGCCCGGCGCTCACGTCCCGCGCCTTCGCCCAGGCCCGCTGGCGCGCCGATCCGTTCTCGCTCGGCGTCGCCTCCGGCGCACCGCGGCCGGACGGCTTCGTGCTGTGGACGCGCCTTGCCCCCGATCCGCTCTCGCCCGATCCGGCGACGCCCGGCGGCATGACCGGCGGCGACGTGCCGGTGACCTACGAGATCGCATCCGATCCGCAGATGCACGACATCGTGCGCCGCGGCACCGCGACCGCGGAGGCGACTTACGCCCATTCCGTGCATGCCGACATCCGCGGCCTGCCGCCGGGCCGCTCGTGGTGGTACCGGTTCGTCAGCGGCGATGCCGCAAGCCCGGTCGGCCGCGCCATGACGACGGTGCCGGCCGGCACGGCGCTGCCGCGCCTGCGGTTCGGCTTCGTGTCCTGCGCCAATTACGAGTTCGGCTACTTTTCCGCCTACCGCCATCTCGCCGACGAGAATCCGGACGTCGTGCTCTTTCTCGGCGACTACTTCTACGAATACATCGAGCAGGTCCGCCCGACCGTGCGCACCCACAGCGACGGCATCGAGGCGGCGACGCTGCCGACCTACCGCAACCGCTATGCGCAGTACCGGCTCGATCCCGACCTGCAGCGCCTGCATGCGACCGCGCCGGCGCTGGTGACCTGGGACGATCACGAGGTCTCGAACGACTACGCCGGCAAATATTCGCAGTTCTTCGACGAGCCGGAGCTGTTCCTGCAGCGCCGCGCCGCCGCCTATCAGGCGTTCTACGAGCACATGCCGGTGCGGCCGATCCTGTCGCGGCCGGACGGCCCGGTGATGCGCATCTACGACCGCTTCACCTTCGGCGACCTCCTCGAGGTCTCGATGATCGACGGCCGCCAGTACCGCTCGCGCGCCGCCTGCTATGCGCCGCCCAACAAGCTCCGCGGCCATCTCGAGAGCGACGCCACCTGCCCGGAGCGGCGCGACGACGGCCGCACCATGATGGGCTTCGCGCAGGAGGCCTGGCTCGACGTCGGCCTCGCCCGCTCCAAGGCCCAGTGGAACGTGATCGCCCAGGACGTGCTGATGGCGCAGCTGCGCCAGAAGAACCTCACCGGCAATTTCGCCTACTGGACCGACGACTGGGACGGCTATCCCGCCGCGCGGCGCCGGCTGCTGGCGCGCATCGCCCAGACGAAGCCCGCCAACCCGGTGGTGATCGGCGGCGACATCCACTCCTTCTTCGCCAACGATCTGCGCGTCGATTTCGACGACCCGAACTCGCCGGTGATCGCCACCGAATTCGTCGGCACCTCGATCACCTCGCCCGGCGCGCCCTACGACCTGATCAAGGAGGCGCTGCCCGACAATCCGCACGTCCATTTCTTCGAGAGCCGCAAGCGCGGCTATGTCAGCGTCGACCTCGAGCCCAAGGTGATGACGACGCGCATGCGCGTCGTCTCCGACGTCACCGACCCGCAGGCGAGCGTGTCGACCTTGAAGACGTTCGCGGTGGAAAGCGGCAAGCCGGGGGTGGCGGAGGCGTGAGGGGCCACGCGCACGCTCGCTGCCGCGCATGTGAATCGCATCCGACCCGCGTCTCGGCGATCGACAGTGTGCGGCGCGGTTGTTCATCCGACACCGGACTGTCGAACGAGGCCTCGATCGGTGCATACCCTCGAAGATCTTGACCCCAAGTTTCGGCTTCGAAAATTCCGATCGCGCCCGTCGCCTTGCATTTGCCTTATCGCGGGAAGCACCTTAGTTCCGCGGACGAATCGAGGGGGCACAAATGAGTGAAGACCCCGTTTGTGAGCTTCATGATGATGGCGAGCACGTCTTCGTCATTGTCGATGGCCAAAAAATCGCACAACGCGGCCCCGCCGGAAGTGCAAGGGCCGGGACTTGGATCATGCTGGAACCGGGCTGGACCGTCCGGAACCTTCGAAACGGGAAAACAATCGAGGTGACATACGAAGCTGCGACAATTCACTAGCAGCGAAGCGGTTGCCGGCCGAGCGCCGGCCCGTGGTTCGCAGGCCGTGCCGGTCGCAGAAAACGATGTGCAGCGCTGCCGCGTGGCGAGGACCTGGGATTGCCACGGTCGCCAGAGTGTGCAGGGTAGCTGACTTCGTTCTTTCGTCTCTGGGAGAGTTTTGATGTCGACCGGTACCGTGAAGTGGTTCAATCCGACCAAAGGCTATGGATTCATCCAACCACAGGGTGGCGGACAAGATGTGTTTGTTCACATTTCCGCTGTGGAAAAAGCCGGTCTGTCCACGCTCAATGAAGGCCAGCAGGTCGAGTTCGAGATCGTGAGCAACCGCGGAAAATCGTCTGCGGAGAATCTCAAGGTCAGGTGATCTCACGAACGGGCAGCGCTCCGACAGGACTGACGAGACATCACCGGACCGACTCGTACCGGCCCAAAATATTGAAGCAACTGCAGTGTGGTACCTGACCGTTCGGTGCGCCAACGCGGCGTGCGGGCGCCTCATTGCATTTCAAAAGTCTGTCAGCCAGGGAGACTCTTCGGAGCTTCGGATTGCGATCACCGGCAAGCCGTCCGTTGTTTGCCCTCATTGCAAGATCACGACTCGATTTCGTCGCGCTCAGGTCGAGCGGCGTCAGGTGATTCTCACGCAGTGAGACCTATCGAGGGCTCGCGCGATTTCGCCGAAATCCTTGTCGAAGGCGGACAAGGATACGAGCGGTCGCGCGGCCAACCCAAAAGGTCGAGATCGCGAACGCAGAAGCCGCAAGCGCGGCCTGTCGGCGTCGACCTCGAGCCCAAGGTACGACGACGCGCACGCGCGTCGTCTCCGCGTCATCGATCCGCAGGCGAGCGTCTCGACGCTGAAGACGTTCGCAGTGGAAGCGGCAAGCCGGGGGGCGGAGGTGTGAGGGACGAGTGACGCACTTTCGGCGGGCCCCCGATCCCTGCGTTGCGCGGCATCCGAGATAGAGGTTAGGCTCCGGCCATGAACACGCCAGTTGTCTCGCGCAGCCCCGATGTGATGGGCGGAACGGTCGTTTTCCACGGGACCAGGGTTCCCGTGCAGACTTTGCTCGACTACCTGGAGGCTGGCGAATCCATCAATGACTTTCTGGAGGGCTTCCCGTCGGTGAAGCGGGAGCAGGTCATTGCCTTCCTGGAGGATGCGAAGGAGCGGGCGATCGCGGCCGTCCCGTGAAAGTCCTGCTTGATGAGTGCATCGATTGGCGTTTCGCCCGAGAGATCGTCGGGCACGAGGTTAAGACCGCCCGGCAAATGGGTTGGACCGCGATAAAGAATGGTGAATTGCTGGGGCTCGCCTCCCAACACTTCGACGTGTTCGTCACCGTCGATCGAAACCTCTCATTCCAACAGAATCTTGCTGCCTTTCGCGATCGGCGTCGTTGTTTTGCAGGCGAGGTCGAATCGCCTTGCCGATCTGAGGCCGCTTGCTCCCCGCGCGATTGCGGCCATCGAGCAGGTGCGCCCCGGCGCCATCGCTTTGGTCGGTCAAGCATAAGCGTACGGTCGCCGACGCTTCTCACTCCGCAAATCCTCCCGTCTGCCGCAGCGCCTCGCCGACCGCCATGGCGCAGGTCATCGCCACGTTGAGCGAGCGCAGGCCCGGCCTGCATCGGGATGCGCAGCCGCACGTCGGCCGCCGCGTGGACGTGGTCCGGCACGCCGGCCGATTCGCGGCCGAACAGCAGGATGTCGCGCGGCTCGTAGCGATGGTCGAGGTAGGACGTCGCTCGCCCGCGTGGTGAACAGCACGAGGCGTAGACCCTGCGCCTTCCGCCACGCTTCGAACGCGTCCCATGAGACGTGTCGCACGAGCTTCACCGCGTCGAGATAGTCCATTCCGGCGCGGCGGAAGGCGCGGTCGCTCACCGGGAACCCGGCCGGCTCGATCAGGTGCGCCTCGATGCCGAAACAGGCGGCGAGCCGGAGGATGGTGCCGGTGTTCTGGGGGATATCCGGTTCGAACAGGGCGATCGGCATGATGACTGCGTCGGGAGGTCCGGGAAACGCCGGCTCGCGCGGGCCGTGGCGGCGCCCGGACGCCCGTCATCCCTTGGTCTAAGCCTCTCTGAGACCGCGTCGTTACCGGGCTTGCGCTCCGGCGGCAAGGGTGCCAATAAACCGCGGACGATTGCACCGCACCATCTTGACCGGTGCCGGTGTTTCCGGCTGCCCGAGCGTCGTTCGCGGGGCTGCCTCGGGGTCCGCCGCGCGGGCGGCCTCGCGTCGACGGAAAGGACGGAAACCTGTGGCAAGCAATGCTTCGGCGGAGCCGACCCGCCGCGATTTTCTCTATATCGCGACCGGAGCGGTCGCTGGTGTCGGCGCTGCGGCCGTGCTCGTTCCCTTGATCGCGCAGATGAATCCCGATGCCTCGACGATCGCCGCCGGCGCCCCCGTCGAGATCGATCTCGCGCCCATCGCCGACGGGCCAGATCGTCAAGGTGTTCTGGCGCGGCAAGCCGATCTACATCAGCCATCGCACCAAGAAAGAGATCGAGGAGGTGCGGGCCGTTCCGCTCTCGAGCCTGCCCGATCCGCAGCCGGACCAGGAGCGGGTCAAGTCCGGCCACGACCAGTGGCTCGTGGTGATCGGCATCTGCACCCACCTCGGCTGCATTCCGCTCGCCCACCAGGGCAACTACGACGGCTGGTTCTGCCCGTGCCACGGGTCGCAGTACGATGCCTCCGGCCGCATCCGCCAGGGGCCGGCGCCGGCCAATCTCAGCCTGCCTCCTTACGCCTTCCTGTCGGATTCAAAAATCCGGATCGGCTGACGAGCTTCGAGAGACATCATGAGCGGACCTGCCAGCAAGACGCCCACCCCGCTTGAATGGCCCCACGCTCTGCGGCGCGCCGACGGCACGCCCTACGAGCAGCCGGCCTTCGAGACGAAGAATCCGGTGCTGCGCTGGCTCGAGGCGCGGCTGCCCATCCTGAGCTTCGGCTATGCCGCCGGCGTCTCCTACCCGACGCCGCGCAATCTCAATTACTGGTGGACCTTCGGCGCCATCCTCACCTTCATGCTGATGGCGCAGATCGTGACCGGGGTGATCCTGGTCATGCACTACACGCCGCAGGTCGACATGGCCTTCAATTCCGTCGAGCACATCATGCGCGACGTGAACTACGGCTGGCTGCTGCGCTACCTGCACTCCAACGGCGCCTCGATGTTCTTCCTCGCCGTCTACATCCACATGTTCCGCGGCATGTATTACGGCTCCTACAAGTCGCCGCGCGAGGTGCTGTGGATCCTCGGCGTGCTCATCTACCTGCTGATGATGGCGACCGGCTTCATGGGCTACGTGCTGCCCTGGGGCCAGATGAGCTACTGGGCGGCGACCGTCATCACCAACCTGTTCTCGGCGATCCCGATCGTCGGCGACCCGATCGTGACCTGGCTGTGGGGCGGCTACTCGGTCGGCAATCCGACCCTGAACCGCTTCTTCTCGCTGCACTACCTGCTGCCGTTCGTCATTCTCGGCGTCGTCGTCCTCCACATCTGGGCGCTGCACGTGGTCGGGCAGAACAATCCGGCCGGCATCGATCCCAAGGAGGAGAAGGACACCGTGCCGTTCACGCCCTACGCCACCATGAAGGACGCGCTCGGCATCGGCGTGTTCCTGATCCTCTATGCGTGGTTCGTGTTCTACATTCCGAACTATCTCGGCCACGCCGACAACTACATCCCGGCGAACCCCGCGGTGACGCCGGCGCACATCGTGCCGGAATGGTACTACCTGCCGTTCTACGCGATCCTGCGCTCGATCCCGAGCAAGCTGATCGGCGTGATGGCGCTGTTCGGCTCGATCGCCATTCTCGCCTTCCTGCCCTGGCTCGACACCTCGAAGGTGCGCTCGGCGGCGTACCGGCCGCTCTACCGGCAGTTCTTCTGGATCTTCGTCGCGGTGTGCATCGGCCTCGGCTGGCTCGGATCGAAGCCCGCCGAAGGCGGCTATGTGCTCGCGGCGCGGGTGCTCACGGCCTGGTATTTCCTGCACTTCATCGTGGTGCTGCCGCTGCTCGGCCTCGTCGAGAAGCCGAAGCCGCTGCCGAACTCGATCTCGGAAGCGGTGCTCAAGCACAAGAAGGCGATCGCCGCCCTGGCGGTCTTCCTCGCCGGCACGGCGCTCATGCTCGGTCGCCGACGCCGGCCGTCGGCGCAGGAGCACGAGCAGCCGATTCCGCCGGCCAACAAGTGGTCGTTCGGCGGCGTGTTCGGCCGCTACGATCCCGGGCAGCTGCAGCGCGGCTTCAAGGTCTACCAGAGCGTCTGCCAGATCTGCCACGGCCTCAAGCTGGTCGCGTTCCGCACGCTCGGGACCGAGGGCGGGCCGGACTTCAGCGAGGCCGAGGTCGCGGCGATCGCCGCGATGTACAAGATCAAGGACGGCCCCAACGACCAGGGCGACATGTTCGATCGCCCCGGCCGGCCGGCCGACTACTTCCCGCCGCCGTTCCCGAACGATGCCGCGGCGCGCTTCGCCAACAACGGCGCGCTGCCGCCCGACATGTCGGTGCTCGCCAAGGCGCGCCAGTTCGAGCGTGGCTTCCCCGGCTTCCTCATCGACATCGTCTGGCCCTACCAGGAGCTCGGCCCCGACTACATCGTCGCCGTTCTCAAGGGTTACGCGCCGAAGCCCGCCGACATGACGATGCCGGCCGGCATGCAGTACAACACGTTCTTCCCCGGCCATGCCATCGGCATGCCGCCGCCGCTCAGCGACGGCGTCGTGAGCTATACCGACGGCGCGCCGGAAACGGTCGACCAGTATGCCAAGGACGTCACCGCCTTCCTGATGTGGGCAGCCGAGCCGAAGCTCGACGAGCGCAAGCGTCTCGGCTTCCAGGTGCTGATCTATCTCGTGATCCTGGCGGGCCTGCTCTACTTCACCAAGAAGAAGGTCTGGCACGACGTCCACGCGCGCGACGAGACGCCCAGCCAGAGCCCCAAGGCGACGACCTAGCACCGCCGTGTCGAGCACCGCCGCTGTGTTGAGCACCGTGTGCGTGCACGGCCGCATCTTCTCCCTCCCCCTGAAAGGGGGAGGGCGGGGAGGGGGTCGCGTGCCGCATCACTTGCCGAGCGTCCCCGGACCCCCACCCTACCCTCCCCTTTCAGGGGGAGGGGACCATCGGCTTGCGGGGCCATCATCGCACGAACCTTCACGCGGGCTTCGCCATGACCGCGTCCGTGCTCGGCATCATCGGCGGGTCGGGCATCTACGATTTGCCCGGGCTCGCCAACGTCGTCGAGCGGCGGATCGAGAGCCCATGGGGCGAGCCGTCGGCGGCGCCGCGCATCGGCGACATCGACGGCCTTCCGGTGGTGTTCCTGCCGCGCCACGCCAAGGGGCACACGGTGTCGCCATCCGACATCAACTACCGCGCCAACATCGACGTGCTCAAGCGCGCCGGCGTGACCGACCTCGTGTCGCTGTCGGCCTGCGGCTCGTTCAAGGAAGAGATGCCGCCCGGGACCTTCGTGCTGGTCGATCAGTTCGTCGACCGCACCTACGCCCGTGCGAGCTCGTTCTTCGGCCGCGGCTGCGTCGCCCATGTCTCGATGGCGCATCCGGTGTCGCCGCGCCTGCGCGCTCAAGCTCGCCGCGGCGGCGGAGGCCGAAGACATCGCCGTCGCGCGCACCGGCACCTATGTCTGCATCGAGGGGCCGCAGTTCTCGACGCTCGCCGAGAGCCTCACCTACAAGGCGCACGGCTATGCCGTGATCGGGATGACCAACATGCCCGAGGCCAAGCTCGCCCGCGAGGCCGAGATTTGCTATGCCACTGTCGCCATGGTCACCGATTTCGATTGCTGGCATCCCGATCACGACGCCGTCACCGTGCAGGACGTCGTCAAGGTTCTGACGGCGAATGCCGACAGGGCGAAGCGACTCGTCGCCCGCCTCGCGCGCGATTTTCCGCGCGAGCACGAGCCGTGCCCGATCGGCTCCGACCGCGCCCTCGACAATGCGATCATCACCGCGCCGGAGGCGCGCGATCCCGCCGTGCTCGCGAAGCTCGACGCCGTGGCGGGGCGCCTGCTTCGCGGCCGCTGCGAGAGCGACATGATGACCTCGCCCGAGCTCGAATTCGACCTGCGCGCCGCGATCCGGACGATCCCCGACTATCCGTCGCCGGGCATCATGTTCCGCGACATCACCACCTTGCTCGGCAATGCGCGCGCCTTCCGCCGCACCGTCGACGAACTGGTGCAGCCGTGGGCGGGCTACAAGGTCGACAAGGTGGCCGGCATCGAAGCGCGCGGCTTCATCCTCGGCGGCGCGGTCGCGCACCAGATCTCGGCGGGGTTCGTGCCGATCCGCAAGAAGGGCAAGCTGCCCTACAAGCGCGTGAGCATCGGATACTCGCTCGAATACGGCATCGACGAGATGGAGATGCACGAGGACGGCGTGGCGCCGGGCGATCGCGTGATCCTGGTCGACGACCTCATCGCCACCGGCGGCACCGCGCAGGCGGCGGTCAAGCTGCTGCGCCAGATCGGGGCCGACGTGCTCGCCGCCTGCTTCATCATCGACCTGCCGGACCTCGGCGGCGCCGCCAAGCTGCGCGAGCTCGAGGTGCCGGTGCGCACGCTGATCTCGTTCGAAGGGCATTGAGCGGCGACGGAACGTTCCCGGCGGCGGAGGACTGCCCTAAACGCGCTTGTGCGACTCTCGGGTCACGCGATGCATTTTGCGAGGCCCAAGTGACGTCTGCTTCAGTTTTCGCCATACTATATTGATGGCGTGCTTAGCGCCGCGTTTGCGCGCCGCATCGTCGACCAATGTGTAGATCATGATCACTTCAATCGACAAAGAGCACGTTATCCGCGCCAAGTCGCGGGTCGCAACTTGGTTTGACATCGCCCAACAGCCATTGAGCGTGAGGCCTAAACTCCTCAGAGCAGTCGAGTTAGTGGCACGCGAACTACCGAATTGTTCGGATTGGTATGAAACTCGTGCGGTTCGTCTCGACGACTCCGCAGACTTGCCCATTCATATAAATGCACCACAATACCGCGCCTTCCCCTGCCGTAAATCTTTAGTGACGGTGACGATCGTTCCCCAATGGCGTGTCGGCTGGGGCACAATTCTGAAGGACGAAGACGTTTATCAGCGCAGGCGGCGGTCAAGCTGCTGCGCCGGATCGGGGCCGACGTGCTCGCCGCCTGCTTCATCATCGACCTGCCGGACTCGGCGGCGCTGCCAAGCTGCGCGCGCTCGACGTGTCGGTGCGCACGCTGATCTCGTTCGACGGGCATTGAGCCGCGGCGGAACGGTCCGGTCGCCACGAAACCGCTGCAGAATCAACGCGAAATCTCCGGTCCCGCGGCCCCGATGTTCCTTCGTCGGCGCCCTGTTGTTGCCGCTATCCCGGGATCATGACAGGAGCATGGTTTGGGCGACTCTCGGGTCGCCCGATGCATTTTGCGGGGGCGCACGTGATTGTTTCTCATGTGCAGAGCGTTGCGGCTGCGCTCACGGCGGCGCGTGCTGCGCGGATTGGGTTCGGCGGCGTCGGTGCTCGCGCTCGGCGGCTGCGCCGGCTTGGCTTCGGGCGCGCCGCGGTTCGATGCCTCGGCGATCGTGGCCAGTCCGACCTTGCTCCTGGCCACGACGCGCAAGCCGGTCAATGGCGGCCGCACCAAGCCGTGGTACGGGCCGGAGCGGGCATCTTCGATGACCGTTGCCCGCGTCAAGCTGACGCCGCCCGATGACGGCCGGTTCTCGCTGGCCTCGGTCGGGCTCGTCGACTGGCAGGTCGAGAAGATCGAGCCGGCCGGCCAGATCGCCGACCTCATTCCGGCGACCGCCGGCGGGCACGACGTGCTGCTCTATGTGCACGGCTACAACACGACGTTCGAGACCGCGGTGCTCGATGCCGCGCGGCTGTCCGACGGCATCAAGTTCGTCGGCGAGACCATGGTGTTCTCGTGGCCGTCGCGGGCGAGCCTGCTCGACTACGGCTACGACCGCGAAAGCGCCATGTGGTCGCGCAATTCGCTGCAGCAGGTGTTCGACGGCCTGATCGCCAATCAGGTGGTCGGCCACGTCCACATCGTCGCCCACAGCATCGGCACCATGCTGACCATGGAAGCGCTGCGCCAAGTCTATGCGCAGCTCGGCGAAGAGGCCGTCAACCGCATCGGCTCGGTGGTGTTCGCCTCGCCCGACATCGACATGGACGGCTTCGCGTCGTCGGTGAAACGCATCGGTCCGCTGGCGGGCAAGATCACCGTGGTGGCGTCGACGAACGATCGCGCGCTCGCGGTGTCGCGCTGGATCGCCGGCGGCATCACCCGCGTCGGCGCCGCCGAAGGCGAGCAGCTCACGCGCATGGGCATCCGCGTGATCGACGCCTCCAAGCAGGGCTGGGGCATCATCAACCACGACCTGTTCCTGTCGAACGCCCAGGTCCGCAAGGTCATCCGCAACGCGATCGACGGCAATCCGGGCGCGAGCGCAAGCGCGGGGATCGCGGAATTCTGCCCCAACTCCGGGGAGAGTAGGGTTCCACCCTGGCAGCGGGGTGGACGGCCAAGCCGGCCCTTGGGCGTAGGACACCGCGTCGTCCTGTGGGCCGCGACCTGGACACCGGACAACTGCGCTGTTTGGTTCTCCGGGCGACCTCGTGCAGCAGTCTCATCGATCACTTGCCAGCAAGTTGCTGGCGATGTCGCTCGGGCAAAAAGGGTGTGCACGCCACGCATCGTTAGAGTAGTATTTTGGCACCGTAGGAATTGGCGCGTTCACGTGCGGGGCAGAGCCGATGATCCCTCCACCGTCCGCGGCGATCCTTCCGAAGTCTCTGACAAGGTCGACGAAGCGGCGCTCGCCGAGGTCATGCGTGTCGTGCCCCTCGGGGCCGGCGTCCTCGCCGGTGCGGCCGTGGCGCTGATGGTGCTCGGCTATCTCGCCATCTATCTCTTCGTCTTTCTCGCGCGCGGCCCGGTGGGTTAGACCGTGAGCGAGCAATCCGCCGAAGCGAGCGAACGGCGAATCCTCGGCACCGAGTTGGTGTGGGCGTTCGGGGTCGGAGTGCTCGTCGCGGCGATCCTCGGCACCATCGTGTTCACGGCTCTGACCATGGGCATAAATCCGCCCAGCAACGTGGAGCGCATCGACCCCAAGACATTGCACCTGTCCGGCGAGTTCGCCGAGCAGAACCTCGGAACGACGGTCGAATTCGGAGGGCGGCGTCACCGTGCGGGTCATCGCCACGCAATTCATGTTCGTTCCGCGCTGCATCGCGGTGCCCCAGGGCCGGCGCGTTACGCTGCGCCTGGCGTCGCCGGATGTCATCCACGGCATCCTGATCACCGGGACCAACGTGAACACCATGGTCGTACCCGGCTTCGTTTCGCAGGTGTACACGGAGTTCCCCCACACCGGCGACCTGCTGATGCCCTGTCACGAGTATTGCGGGCTCGGTCACAGCGAGATGTGGGCGACCGTCCAGGCCTTGCCCGCAAGCGAATTCAACCCGGATCGGGACGGGAGAGTGTCCTGTGCGCAACGCTGAACGCCTTTGCCTCGCGCATTTCTGGGTGGCGTTCGCGGCATTCCTGGCCGCCGCCTTCCTCGGCACCTGGCAGATGTGGGTCCGCAGCCCGCTGGGAGCCGACATCGGGACGCCGGGACTGTATTTCACCTCGGTGACCGCCCACGGCGTCTCGATGGCCTACCTGCTGACCATCTTCTTCATCATGGGGTTCGGCTACTTCGTTGCGGTGACCGCGCTCGACCGTCCGCTCCCGGGGAAGTCGTGGGCGTGGGCAGCGTACTGGATGGCGCTCGTCGGCGTGGTCATGGCGGTGATTCCGATCGTCACGGGTCGGGCCTCGGTGCTCTACACGTTCTATCCCCCGCTGACCGCGAGCCCGTGGTTCTACATCGGGCTCGTGCTCGTCGTCGCCGGCTCGTGGATATGGTGCGTTCTCATGCTCGTCGCGATGCGCGAGTGGAAGCGCGAAAATCCGGGACGGCCGGTGCCGCTCGCCATGTTCGCGACGGTGGCGAATGCGATTTTGTGGCTCTGGACCACCGCCGGCATGGCGGCCGAGGTGGTCTTTCAAATCCTTCCGGCAGCGCTGGGCTATGTGCAGACCATCGATGCGGGCCTGTCGCGCACGCTGTTCTCGTGGACGCTGCACGCGATCGTTTATTTCTGGCTGATCCCCGCCTACATCGCGTTCTATACGATCGTGCCGCGCGCCGCCGGCGGCCGCCTCTACAGCGACACCATGGGCCGTCTCACCTTCATTCTGTTTCTGCTCTACAGCGTGCCGGTCGGCATCCATCACCTGCTGATGGACCCCGAGCACGGCACCGGCTGGAAATTCATCCAGGTGCTGCTTACGGGCTTCGTAACCGTGCCGACGCTGCTGACGATTTTCACCGTGACCGCCTCGATGGAGATTGCAGGACGCCTGCGCGGCGGCCGCGGCGTCTTCGGCTGGATCGCGGCGGTGCCTTGGGACCGACCGGTCGTTCTCGCGGGTGGCCTTTCCTTCTTCATGCTCGGCTTCGGCGGCTTCGGCGGGCTCATCAACATGGGCTACGGCATGAACGCGATGATCCACAACACCTCGTGGGTGACCGCGCATTTCCATCTGATTTTCGGCGGCTCCGCAGTCATCATGTATTTCGCGATTGCCTACGCCATATGGCCGCGCCTGACCGGCCGCGAGCATCCTTCGCTCGCGCCGTTGCGGCTGCAGCTGTGGCTGTGGTTCATCGGCATGATGGTGATGACGCTGCCCTGGCACTGGCTCGGTCTGCAGGGCCAATGGCGGCGCGTCGCGAATTTCAACTATGCCGATCCGATCATCGCCGCCTGGGGACCGCTGGTGATCGCCTCGCTCTGCGGCGCTTTCGTGCTGCTCGCCTCGGCGCTGCTGTTTGTGCGCAATCTCGCCGTTCTTCACCGCAGCGAGTTGCCGGCGCATGAGCGGCCGCTCTATGCGCTGGCTGTAAATCCTCCGCAGCATGTGCCGGCCGCGCTCAACGGATTCGGGCTTTGGAACGCACTGCTCCTGGTCCTGATGTTGCTGGCTTACGGGTATCCGGTCGCCCAGTTCGTGATCACGCCGTCGCCTTCGGCCATGGTGCATCGGGTCAACTAGGAACGCGCGATGACCCAATCCTCCGGTTCCGACCTTCACGATCGACAATGGCGCATCTGGGCGAGCGTCGCCGTTTCCGCGACCGTGCTGAGCGGTATTCTGCTGGGCGTGCTGATCATTCCCGTGGTGCAGGGACGCAGCGAGGGGATCGACGCCTACACCGCCATTTGCCGTGCGCTCGGCATCTTGCCGGGATCGCCGGCGCGGCAGCAGGTTTCCGACCGCACGCCGCCGACGCCAGTCTCGCAGGTCGTGTGGACGCCGGGCCTGTTGCAAATTCTCGCAGAGGCGAAGCCGGAACGCGGCAAGGCGAAAGTGCAGGAGGTGTGCATCGCCTGTCACGGGGAACAGGGCGTGTCGGTGTCACCTGAGTATCCGAATCTTGCGGGCCAATCCGGCGCGGCGATCTACAAGCAATTGAGCGACTACAGAACCGGCAGTCGAACGAACCAGTTGATGACGGATATCGCGAAAGCCTGGACGAGGCGACGCTCGCTGATGTCGCCGCCTACTACGCGGCGCAGCCGAAGCGCAATCCGGACCCGGCGACGCTCGCGGAATCCCCTCCCGCCATCGTCCACCTGGTCGAGCTCGGCGATCCCAGCCGCAATATCCCGCCTTGTGCGGCGTGCCACCGGCCGGGTCGGGCGGCCCGATCGAAGCCCCGTTTCTCTCCGAGCAAGGGCGCGACTACCTCGTCTCGCAGCTGAAGATGTATGCCGCGGGCGATCGTCGCAATGACGTCTATGGGCGAATGAGAACGATCGCCGCGAGGCTCACGCCGGCCGAGATCAATGGACTGGCGGCCTACTATCGAGCCGGGTTCAGATAGGCTCCGCCGAAGGGCTGTCCGAAGGCTTACGCATGAGCCGCCTCACGCCAAAAATAGTACGGCGACGCTTTTTCGTCGCCGCAGGCCACGCGATTTATCTCACGTGGCCGGTGCTGTCGACGATACTGGCGTTTCAGATCGTCCTGGGCCTGCTGATCGGCTTTCTCGAAGGCTGGTCGTTCGGCGACGCGATCTATTTCACCTTCATCACCGGTCTCACGATCGGCTATGGCGACATCGTCCCGCGACAGGCGTTCGCGCGCGTGCTTTCGGTCGTGATCGGTATCTCCGGGCTCTTTCTCACCGGCGTCATCGCGGGAATTGCGGTCTACGCCATGCATATGGGGATCGACCAGTGGCGTCGACCATCGTGACGCTGGTTGACGTCCGGTTTCTTTGAGCGCGAGGATGGCTCGGCGCGGTGAAACCGGGGCGCGGTGAAACACGGAGAGCTGATGCAAATGACCACGCGTGATGCTGGAACAGCCCCCGCACCGGAGCAACGCAGCGAACCGCCGAAGACCGATGCGACCTCACCTGCTCACGCAGCACCCGCGCCCGAGCGCCGCGGCACGCTGCGCAGAAGCCGGCCACCTTCGTTCCGTCCGTCATTGTCGGCCTGATCGTTGCCGCGGTCGCCGGTCTGTCGATCTGGTACCTGGTGCGCCCGGAGCCGCTGCTGGTGCAGGGCGAGGTCGATGCGACGCGGTACGACCTCGCCGCGCGGGTCGATGGGCGCGTGGCGGAGATTCCCGTCGAGCGCGGCCAGGACATCGCGGCCGGCGCCGTGCTGGTGAAGATCGACAATCCCGAGACGATCGCCAAGAACGAGCAGGCGGTGGCCGCCAAGGTCGTCGCCGAAGCCCAGCTTGCCAATATCAATGTCGGGACGCGCGCGGAGGTGATTGCGGCGAGCAAGGCGGCGATGGAGCGGGCCGAGGCGGCCGTGGTGCTGGCGCAGAAGACCTATGATCGCGCCGCCCAATTGCTCACGACGGGCAACACGCCTCAGGCGCGGGTCGATCAGACGACCGATGCGCTGCACGAAAGCCAGCGCGCGGCGGATCAGGCCAAATCGGCCTACGAGCAGGCGGTCAACGGCTACACCAAAGAGGAGCACGAGATCGCCCAGGCGAACGTCGGCAAAGCCGTCGCCGACATCAAGGCGGTTCAGTCGATCATCGATCAGATGGTGGTCTACGCGCCGGTCGCTTCGCAGGTCTATCAGCGCAACGTCGAGCCCGGCGAATACGTGTCGCCCGGCGTGCCGCTGGTGACGCTCATCGATCTCAACGACCTCTGGGTCCATTTCGATCTGCGCGAGGACCTGGTGCGGACGATCAAGCTCGGCGACCGGTTCGACGTGCGAATTCCCGCGCTCGCCGATCGCCGCATCACCGTCGAGGTGAAGCTGATCGCCACCAAGGGCGAGTATGCGAGCTGGCGCGCCACCCGGGCGACCGGCGATTTCGACCTGCGGACGTTTTCGATTCGCGCTTACCCGGTCGAAAAGGTGCCCGAGCTGCGGCCGGGCATGAGCGCCTATCTCGATTGGCGCACCCGCGGATGAAGCGGCCAAAGCCCGGATTTCTCCTCGTCGCCAGGCGCGAATGGCGATGGCTGATGCACGACCGCGCCGCCCTGATCCTGATGTTCGGGGTGCCGTTGTTCGCGTTCGTGATACTCACCCTGGTGTTCAGCCATCCGGTGATCCGCGGGCTCGGGGTCGCCATCGTCGACGAGGACAGGTCGGAGACCTCGCGGGCCTTCGTCGAGCAGGTGGCCGCGTCGCCGAGCCTCGGCATTGTCGAACGCGCCGGCGATCTTTCCACGGCGGCGCGGGCGATACGCGCGGGGGACGCCATCGCCGCGATCTACATCCCGGCCAATTTCGAGCGCGACCTCAAAGCCGCACGGCGCCCGCAGGTCGTCGCCTTCTATAACCAGCAATACCTCACCGCGGCCGGCGTCGCCTCCTCGGGCCTCGGCGACAGCCTTTCCGCCGCCGTGAACCGCGCGGTCACGCCCGATGCGCCAAAGCCTTCGCGCGTCGGCTCGCTCGTCGCCGAAACCATCGTGCTGGTCAATCCGCAGCGGAACTACGCCCAGTTCCTGCTGCGCGCGTTGCTGCCGATGGTGATCCACGTCGTCGTCGCGCTCACCGCCGGCTATGCGGTCGGTTCCGAGTTCCGACGGCGCAGCATGCGCACCTGGCTCGCTTGCGCCGGCGGCAATCCGGCCGTCGCGCTGGCCGGCAAGCTCGCGCCCCTGTTCGGGATCTTCTTCTTCATCATGCTGGCGGTGCCTTTGTTCCTCGAGGGGATGCTCGGGGTCGTGTTCAAAGGCGACCTGCCGATGATCATCGTCGCCGGCTCGCTGCTGATCGTCGGATATCTGGCGCTCGGGGCGCTGCTTCAGTTGCTGGTGGGCGATCTCGCGACCGGGCTCGGCCTGACCGGCATCGTCGTCTCGCCGGCATTCGGCTATGCGGGCGTCGGGTTTCCGATCTTCGGCATGAACGCGTTCTCGCAGATCTGGGGCGCGATCCTGCCGGTGCGCTGGTACATGGCCGTGCTGCTCGGGCAGGCGGCGCGCGGGCTGCCGATCCACGAATCCGCGCGTCCGTTCGCGGCGCTTGCCGGGCTCGCGGTGCTCTACTCCGTGCTCGCGCTCCTGCGCCTGCGCGCAGTCGCAAAGCGCACGAGTCGCAGGATGCCGGAGGAGCTGTCGGCCGCGCCGGCGGCCGCCCCGGCAGGCGCAGGCGGGGCCTTCGTCGCCGAGTGGCGGCGTGTGCTTTCGGTCCACGGCGCTTTCATCCTGCTGGTTCTCGCGCCGATCCTCTACGGCGTCTATTACCCGCAGCCCTATCTCAACCAGATTCTGCGCAACATCCCGATCGCGGTCGTCGACAACGATCTCTCCGAGCTCAGCCGCAGGATCGTGGAGACGCTCGACGCCAGCGGTGCGGTCAGCGTCGCGGTTCGCGCCGAGACGCTGGCCGAGGCGCAGGCGGCGATCGACCGCGGCGAAGCGTTGGCAGTGGTCGGCATTCCACCGCAAGCCGAACGCGACGTGCTCAAAGGCAATACCGTCCACATCCCGATCTACGCCGACGCGACCTACCTGTTCATCTTCCGGACCTCGGCGAGCGGGATCGCGACCGCGATCGGCACGCTCTCTGCCGAGCTGGCGGCCGGCGGTGCCCGCACCGACGGAAGTCTCGTCAAGGCGACGCTCGCATCGACGAGCCCCGCCGAAGTCCTGCTGCAGCCCATCTTCAATCCGGTCGGCGGCTACGCAAGCTACATCGTGCCGGCCGCCTTCGTGCTGATCCTGCAGCAGATGCTGCTGATCGGCGCGTCGATGCTGACCGTGATAACGATGGCGCAGAGAACCGGGGGAGCATTCGCAACGGTGCTCGGCCGCGGCGTCGCGCACCTCACCATCTTTTTGCCGTCGCTCGCGCTCTACTTCATCGTATTGCCCCGCTTCTACGGCTTCTCCACGCTCGGCAGTCCCGCTGCAATTGTTCGCGCTCGCCGCCCTGTTCACGCTGGCGACGAGCTTCATGGGCCAGGCGGCCGGCGCGTGGTTCAAGAAGCCGGAAACCCCGACGCTCATCTTTCTCGGCACGAGCCTGCCGCAGCTCTTCCTCGCCGGCTTCTCCTGGCCGCGCGAAGCCATCCCCGAGCAGGTTCAAGCGGTGGGGTACATTTTCCCTTCGGACTTTGCGATCGATGGCCTCGTTCGCATCGGCCAGCTCGGTGCGAGCTTGTGGGAGGTGATGCACGCATGGCGAGGGCTGTGGCTCCTCACCGGCGTCTACTTCGTGCTCGCGGTGATATCGGCGATCATCGTCAAGCGGAGGCAAGCGCATGGCGAGCCGTAGACTCACGCGAATCGTCGTGCCCGCGCTCCTGGTGGTCGCCGCGGGAGTGGGCGCGTACTTCATCTGGCGCCCCGTGCCGGAGCCTCGCGATCGTGGGCGTGGTACGCATGACCGAGGTCCGCGTGGCCCCCGAGGTCGGCGGTCAACTCGCGGCGATCAAGGTCCAGAAGGGCGAGCGCGTGCACGCCGGCGACGTGGTCGCCGAGCTGTCGGCGGAAGAGCTGACGGCGGCGGTGGTGCAGGCGCGCGCGGCGCTCGCGGCCGCGCAGGCAAATCGCGACCACGTCTATGCCGGGGTGCGCGACGAGGAGATCGCCGGGCTGGCGGCCGAGACCGCCAAGGCGAAGGCGCGGCTGCAATATGCGGAATTGCAGCTCAACCGCACGACCATCCTCGCGCGCGGCGACAACGCCTCGCAACAGGCGCTCGATCAGGCGAAAAACGACGCCGCATCGGCGCAGGCCGACGTCGCCGAGGCCGAGGCCAATCACGCGGCCGCGGTTGCGGGGCCGACCAGGGAGGAGCGCTTGATCGCGGACGCCCAGGTCAAGGCGGCGGCCGCGGCCCTTGGCGGTGCTGGAGCGGCGCCTCGACAAGACCATTCTGCGCGCGCCTGCCGACGGCGTCGTCAGCGTGATCGTCGCCGAAGTCGGCGAAAACGTCCGCGCCGGCGAGCCCGTACTGGTGATCGAGGAGACCGGGAAGCGGTGGCTCTCGTTCAACGTCCGGGAGGATCACCTGCATGGCCTCACGGTCGGCGACCAGGGTCGGGGTCGCGCGGGCCGGCGCATCCGACCCGGCGCCGGCGGTCGTCACCGAATTGCGTGCCGCTCGGTCCGTTCGCGACCTGGCAGGCCGAGCGGGCGATCGGCGATCACGATCGCAACACGGTGCGGCTGCGGCTCGATCCGCAAGGCGACCGAGCCGGGTTCGAGCCCGGCATGACCGTGTGGCTGGTGCGCTCGGCGTTGCCGCGGTCTTGGGTAGATGAGCCCGGCTTTTGCCGGGCTCATGGCGACTTCTGCCTAGAAGCAAGCCGTGCCGCACGGGGCTGGATATGGGCCTCGGTCAGGGTTGGGGTACGATTGTCGTCCCAACGAATAGGACTCGTATACGTTTCCTGCCGTCGGAAGCGACGGCACGCGAACCTGGGCATTCGCGGCGGCCTGTCGGGACAGGTCCCGAAGTTGCGCTGCACTGTGTGGTTTCGCCTGGGCCGTCGTCCCGAACGCGGTCAGGGCGAGGGCGGCAAGAATACACGCCGTTTTCGTCTTCATGGTCTCATTCCTTGTTTGCGAGGTGGGTGGATTCGTCGAGCCGGCGTTCAGAACCTGCTGGTGTCGCGCAAAATCTGAAACCGAATGTGCCGGTCCGGATCTCGACCGACAAAGGTCGTGCCGGCGACGACATCGATTGCGCTGCCCGCGGCCGCAGCAGGCGTCCGGCTGTTCGCGAAGCCGAAGGTGTCGAATGACGGGTTCGCCCGGATTTGACCGACCGCCTCACCTGATCGCGCCAACGGCCCGCTCTGCTTTGCATCTGCTCCATTTGCGATGAGCGCGCATGCAAAGGCGCCGGCGATGACAAGCCATCTTTTCATGATGAGCACTCCTTTCGATGCTGTGTCGCCGGCCGATCGGGTCGTGCGACAGCATCTACACCGCGAGTCGCGCCCCAATAATTCCGTCATGAAGTTCACAACGTCGTTATTGGGTGATCGCGCATGGTTGCGACGCTACTTGCCGTCCGGTCGATCCATTCTCAAATTCAGTCTCACGGCGGGATCGGGATCTGCGCCAAGATATCGACCGGCAAAGATCACTTCGTTTGGGTAATGCCGCGTCACCTCCGTGTTGAAGTAGATGAAATGGTGCGCTGCGCTGCGGGTCATCACGACTTTCTGAGAGCCGTGATGGCGTGCACTTGCCCCATTCGCAGACAAAACGATGCCGAAGACCACAAGAATGCCGGTTACCGTCTTCATGAGACCACTCCCGAGATAGCGTCTCGCATCGACATTTCGAGGATCGAAATGCCGTGCTCGTTTTCACCACTCGTCGTCGCCTCGATTTATTCTTGAACGTGGACTCACATCGTCGTGATTGCGGGGCGCGGAAAGTCCCGACAGCGCTCCATCACAAAATGTTATGCGCCACCGCGGGAATACCGAAGCGCAATGGCCCAGTTTTTTCGGTGAGCTAAATCTTTCGCAGAAATTCATGCGGGCTGTGATGCAATCATTCGCCCTCGATGGGAAAGATACAAATATGCGAAACCGCTGGGTCCTTGCGCTATGCGTCGCTGCCACCACGCTTTCGACATCACCGGGCAATGCAGGTCCATGCACGCGCGACATTGATCGCGAGTGGGTCGAGGTTGGAGCGAAGATTCAAGCGCGCGTCGGGGCCGGCCGCTCTTATATTCAAGGCACCGTCGGTTTGCTCCATCGCCAACCGACGCCAGGCTCGGTCGCTGCGGCAGAGGGGAAGGTCGGTGACATGTGGGTTCCCCTGGAGACGGCGGTGATAGCTCTCGCCCGCGCTCGCGAAGCCGACCACGCCAATGATGCGGGCACCTGCAAAGAGGCCCTCATCGCGGCGCAGCGCGCATTTGTCCGCTGAGTTCAACTTCGGGGATCAGCGATCCCGACTTCAATGTGTTGAGCGTTCCACCGTCGCTGTCATTGCCCGGCTCGACCGGGCAATCCAGTAACCCCTGCGCCATCGATGATGGCTCTGAGACTTTGCCCCACGGAAAGTCCGGTGGTTACTGGATCGCCCGGTCGAGCCGGGCGATGACAGTGAAGTGGGTTATGGCGGGAGAACGGATTGACCGGAGCCTGGATTCCGGGTTCGCCGCTGGCGCGGCGCCCCGGAATGACGATCACGCCTTGTACCGCACGATCTTCTGGGTCTGCTCGCCGAGCCCGGCGATGCCGAGCTTCACGACGTCGCCGGCCTTGAGGAACTTCGGCTCGGGCTTCATGCCCATGGCGACGCCGGGCGGGGTGCCGGTGATGATGACGTCGCCCGGCTCCAGCACCATGAATTGCGAGCAGTACCAGACGATGAAGGCGGGGCCGAAGATCATCGTCTTGGTCGAGCCCTTCTGCCGCGTCTCGCCGTTGACGGTGAGCCACATGTCGAGCTTCTGCGGAGACGGAATCTCGTCCTTGGTGACGAGCCAGGGGCCGATCGGGCCGAAGGTCTCGGCGCTCTTGCCCTTGGTCCACTGGCCGGAGCGCTCGATCTGGAACTGGCGCTCCGACACGTCGTTCGCCAGGCAATAGCCGGCGACCGCGTCGAGCGCGCCGCTCTTCGAGAGATAGCGCGCGCGGCTGCCGATCACGATGCCGAGCTCGACCTCGTAGTCGAGCTTGGTCGACGCCTTCGGGATCATGGTGGGGTCGTCGGGGCCGACGATGCAGCTCGGCGACTTGTTGAAGATGATCGGCTCCTTCGGGAGCGGCATGCCGGCTTCGGCGGCATGGTCGGCATAGTTGAGGCCGATGGCGAGGAAGTTGCCGACCTTGCCGACGCACGGCCCGATCCGCGGCGTTCCCCGCACCGGCGGCAGCTTGTCCGGCTTGATCTTCGAAAGCTTCGCGAGGCTCTTCGGCGAGAGCACGTCGCCGGCGATGTCGGGCACCACGCCCGAGAGGTCGCGGATGCGCCCCTCACTGTCGATGATGCCGGGCTTTTCTTTGCCGGGCGCTCCGAAGCGGACGAGCTTCATCGTAGGTCCTTTCTGGGAATGGCGGATGCGGATGAAGGGAGCAGCACTGTCACGTATCCCCGCGGCGTTTGCAACGCAACGCCGCGCGGCATGCCGGCCGTCGTTCAGAACGCGCCGGGGAAGGTGCCGCCGTCGATCAGGAGGTTCTGGCCGGTGATGTAGCCGGCATGGGTCGAGCACAGGAACGCGCAGGTCGCGCCGAATTCCTCCGGCAGGCCGACGCGCTTCGCCGGAATGGTCGCGACGCGCTCGGTCTTCGCCTGCTCGAAGGGAATGCCGCGCTTCTTCGCGGTGTTCTCGATGTTGGAATTGAACCGGTCGGTGTCGAAGGCGCCGGGCTGCAGGAAGTTGATGGTCACGTTGGCGCCCGCGACCGAGCGCGCGACGCCCGCCATGAAGGCGGTGAGGCCGGCGCGGGCGCCCGACGACAGATCGAGCCCGACCAGCGGCGCCTTCACGGTGCCGGAGGTGATGTTGACGATGCGGCCGAACTTGCGGGCGATCATCGGATCGATCACCTTCTGCGTCAGCTCGATCGCGACCGCCATGTTGGCGATGACGCCGTCGATGATCGCCTGGCGGCTGAGCTCGCGGAAATCGCGGAACGGCGGGCCGGCATTGTTGTTGACGAGAATGTCGGGTTGCGGACAGGCCGCGAGCAGCGCGCTCTGCCCCTCCGCGGTCGCGACGTCGGCGGCGACGGCGGTGATCTTGCCGCCGGTCGCCTTGCGCAGCTCGGCGGCGGTCGCCTCGAGCACGTCGCGGTTGCGGCCGTTGATCACGACCTCGCAGCCGGCCTCGGCGAGGCTTTCGGCGCAGGCGCGGCCGAGCCCCTTGCTCGAGGCGCAGACGATGGCCTTGCGGCCGGCGATGCCGAGATCCATGGCGTTCTCCCAGAATGTATCGCGTGGCGGCGACGGGCCGCCGGAGCGCGGCCCTTGTTGGCGGGGGAGGGCGCCGATGTCAATCCGGGCGCGCCGGTCAGCGCTGATGAGGCGGGGAGTGCACCACGCGCCGCGCGTGAACGGCGCCGCTCACGCCGTCGGGCTGTCGACAGCGACCGGGCTGTCGACCGCGACCGGGCTGTCGTCGGCGACGCTCATGGCGTTGCCGCGCCAGACGAAGTCGGTGCCGATCCAGGCGTCGATCCAGAGCGCCGGCAGCAGGAGGTCGCGCATCAGGGCGTGAAGCGGAAACAAGGGGCTAAGGTGCCAGCGCGAGGTCCACACGAGGAGCGTCTCGAGGCCGTACCAGGCGGCCGCGAGCGCCGCGACCGTCGCCCCGACGGGAAGGCCGGCGCCGTGGGCCACAATGGCCGCGGCGGCGAGCGGCAGCAGCCGCGCCACCGATCGCTTCGGGGATGAAGTAGAGCGGAAATCCGGCGCGCCGCAGCCGCGCCCAGCGGGTCTGGCGCCGCCACACTTCCTTCAGGGTGCGCCGTCCGAGCGGCTGCTGGAACGGACCATCGACGAGGCGCACGCGCAGGCCCGCGGCGCGCACGACCTTGGTCGAGGCGGCATCCTCCGCGACTTCGGCCGCGAGCGCGCGAATGCCGCCGGCGGCTTCGAGGTCGGCGTGGCGCCACAGCATCGTCTTGCCCTGGGCGAAGCCGATGCCGAGGCTGTCGGCAAAGTATTGCGCGCGGGCCTGATAGCTGTTGAGGAACGCGCATTCGAGATTGGCCCACAGGCCGATCGGGCGGCACCCCTGCGGCGGCGAGCACACGAGGCCGGTATCCGGACGCCACGCGGCGAGCAGGCGCTGGATGTAATCGCGCGGCATCAGCACGTTCGAATCGGCGATGGCGACGAAGGGATGGGCCGCGGCGCGCCATCCCTTGACGCAATTGTTGAGCTTGGGATTGGTGCTGATGCGGTCGTCGCCGACGAGGAGCTTCGCCGGTATCGACGGATGTTCGGCGATGAGCTTGCGGACCACCGGCACCACCGGATCGCGCTCGGAGGCGACGCAGAAGATCAGCTCGTATTCGGGGTAGTCGAGCTCGAAGGACGTGCGCAGCGTCTCCTCGACGAAATTGTCGAGACCGCAGACCGGCCGCACGATGGTAACCGGCGGCGCATCGCGCGGCGGCGCGATCGCCGGTCGCGGACGGCAGCGAACGATCGTGAAAATGATGCTGACGGTGTGGAGCAGGGCGGTGACGGCGCAGAACGATGCGGCTGCGATAACCGAAGCTGTCATGCGAATCGCAATATGCCGATCCGGTGACATGGCGATGACAAATCGTCCGCGGCCGCCGCAGGATGATCGTCGAGAGCTCGTCGCCGGCGCCACCGGACGCATCAGGTTCGCGGTAATTCGCTGTCATGCGGCCGCCATACGACTCTCATAGAAAGCCGCGAATTGCAGTGGGAGCCGGCCCTTGTCAGCAGCCGAAATGCGGAAGTTTCGCGCGCTCTTCATTTCCGACGTGCATCTCGGTTCGCGGGGATGCCAGGCGCTGCTGCTGCTCGATTTCCTGCGGTATCACGATGCGGATGTGATCTACCTCGTCGGCGACATCGTCGACGGCTGGCAGTTGCGTTCGAGCTGGTACTGGCCGCAGCCGCACAACGACGTGGTGCAGAAGCTGCTGCGCAAGGCGCGCAAGGGCGCTCGCCTCGATCTACGTGCCCGGCAATCACGACGAATTCCTGCGCGACTACTACGGTACCCATTTCGGCGGCATCGACGTCTGCGAGCGCGCGATCCATGACGGCGCCGACGGCCACCGCTATCTCGTGGTGCACGGCGACCATTTCGACCTCGTGGTGACGCAGGCGCGCTGGCTCGCCCATCTCGGCGACCACGCCTATACCTTCGCGATCGTCGTCAATCGCCTCTTCAACGACGTGCGCCGCCGGCTCGGCTTCGGCTACTGGTCGCTGTCGCAATGGGCGAAGCTCAAGGTGAAGAACGCCGTCAACTACATCGGCGAGTTCGAGAAGACGCTGGTGCTGGAGGCGAAGCGCAACGACGCCCATGGCGTCATCTGCGGCCACATCCATCACGCCGCGATCCACGACGATTTCGGCCTGCGCTACATCAACTGCGGCGACTGGGTGGAAAGCTGCACCGCGATCGCCGAGCACGCCGACGGCCGGTTCGAGATCATCACCTGGACGAAGAGCGTCGCCCCTGACGCCGTAGCCGATGACGAAGAGGCCGAGGAGACCGCGCACGAGCCGGTCCGAGAAACGGCCAAGGAACCGGCCTGAGTTCGCGCGCAGGCAGCGACACCGGCGATACCCGTGCGGTGCGGGTTGCTGCGTCGCCTTGACTTGCGCGGCACGGCGAGGTGGAACCCATCCCCTAAAAAAGCCACCCGGCGTATTGCGCAGGGCGACGCTGGCGGCAGTAGCGTTGGGCATGGCCAATCCCATCGATCCGACGCCTGCGTTGCCGACCGCGGCCGACGTCGACATCGCGGCCGGTCGGCTCGCCGGGGTCGCGCTGCTGACGCCGCTGATCTCCTCGCCGGTGCTCGACGCGCTCACCGGCGGCCGCGTGTTCCTCAAGGCCGAGACGCTGCAGCGGACCGGCTCGTTCAAGTTCCGCGGCGCCTACAACAAGCTCTCGTCGCTGGAGCCGTCGTTGCGGCGCGGCGGCGTCGTTGCGTTTTCCTCCGGCAACCATGCGCAGGGCGTCGCCGCGGCGGCAAAGCTCCTCGGCATGCCCGCGGTCATCGTGATGCCGCAAGACGCGCCGCGGCCGAAGCGCGAGCGCACGGCGGCGTTGGGCGCCGAGGTGGTGCTCTATGACCGCGAGCGCGAGGACCGCGAGGCGATCGCGCAAAGGATCGCAGGAGAGCGCGGCGCGGTGCTGGTGCCGCCCTACGACGATCCGCTGGTGATCGCCGGGCAGGGCACGGTGGGCCGCGAGATCGTCGAGGAGATCGCGCGCCTCGGCCTCACCCTCGATGTCGTCGCGGTCAACGCGTCGGGCGGCGGATTGACCGCCGGAATCGCGCTCGCGGTGAAGGCGCGGGCGCCAGACGCCAGCATCTACACCGCGGAGCCCGCCGCCTTCGACGACCACGTCCGCTCGTTCCGCAGCGGCAAGCGCGAGCGCAATCCGGCGCTCACCGGCACCATCTGCGATGCGCTGATGGCGCAGTCGCCCGGCAAGCTCACCTTCGAGATCAACCGCGTGCTCGTCGGCCACGGCGTGACCGCGACCGAGGAGGAGGTCGCCCGCGCGGTGGCCTTCGCGTTCCGCGAGCTCAAGCTCGTGGTCGAGCCCGGCGGCGCTGTGGGGCTCGCCGCGCTGCTCGCCGGCCATCTCGACGTCGCCGGCAAGACCGCAGTGGTCGTGCTCTCGGGCGGCAATGTCGATCCGGAGCTGTTCGCGCGCCTCGTGGCGTGAGCCGGGCCATCCGATCCCACAGGGAAGGAGCCACGGCGGACGAGGTGATCCAACAAAACGACGCGACTTCCGGTTTGGGTCAGCCCGGCACCCGGACCGGCGGCCCGGCTGCGCGGCGTCGCCAAGAGGATGGACAAATCACAGTTGTCGCGTGGCTGCTGTCGCATATTTGCCATTGGAGGAGTGCCGCTGGATGCGGATTATGCCTTCTCCGGTCGCACTCCCAAAAAAGGAGGAAGCGATGGCCAAGCCCGAAGATTCAAACAAAGAAAAAGGCGAAATGCGCATCATGTGGATCGCCAGCGCTGCGATAGTGCTTTTGATCCTTGTGGCAATGGGCATCAATATGCTGATCACGCACGATACGAGCGCTGGATCATCCACCGGAACGACTAATCACGCCGCCACGCTGCCACCGAAATAGGTGCGTCGGCGTTTGCACGTCGTGCGAAATTAGGGTCGATCGACAATAGGCGCGAAAGCAAAGGCCCGCGCGCGGGCGGTGAGTGCGCGCAGGCCGCCTTGATCCAGAGGCGTACGTGCGCCTCGTCGCGTGATCAAAGCCTCAGGACACGCTCCGCGTTGAGGTGCGCGATTTTCGCGAGGTCCCCTTCGCTCAGCGCCTGCCGCTTGAGGAAGTCGACCGCCGCCAGGTTCGATTCGTACGGCCAGTCGACCGAGAACATGACGTTGTCGATGCCGAGCGCCATGACCGTGCACGTGAAGGCCGCAGCGGAGAAATTCCCGCTGCAGGTGACCATCAGATTGTCCGTCAAATATTCGGCCGGCTTTCGCTTGAGGCCCCTGCGGGCGGCGGCGAGCAGGGTCTGGTCGTTCAGGCGATGGAGCATGAACGGCAAGCCCTCGCCCAGATGGCCGAGAATGATTTTGAGCTTGGGGAAGGCGTCGAACACGCCGGCGAAGACGAGGCGGAGAAAATGGGTGCCGGTGTCGATGCCGAAGCCCCAGGCGCCCAGCGCGAGCTCTTCGTAGCCGTCGAAATACGCCTTCATGACCGACGGATGGGGCTTGCTCGGATGCAGGTAGATCGGCACGCCGAGCGCCTCGGCACATTCGAATATGCCCCAGAACATCTTCTCGTCGAGAAAACGGCCCTGCGTGTGTCCGTTGATCACGGCGCCCTTGAAACCCAGACTCCCGACCGCGCGGTCGAGTTCTTTCACCGCGGCTGCGGGATCCGCGGTCGGCAAAGCGGCAAAGCCGAGGAAACGATGGGGATGCGCACTGACCGCCTCGAACAGGAGATCGTTCACTTCCCGCGCCACCGGGACGGCCTGCGCGGCGTCCAGCGCCTGACAACCGGGCTGATTGTGGGAGAGCACCTGCTGCGTGATGCCGGCTGCATCCATGGCGGCGAGGCGCGTCTCGCCGAGATTCAAGAGCTCGGCGACGACATCGAACCCCAGCATCTTCTCGCGATCGTTGCCGCGGTGCGCGCCCGGAGGAAGATTGTGCACTTCCCTCGGCAGGATGAAATGCTCTTCGAGCGCAATGATCTTCATCATTGACGTGATGACGGCAGGCTGAGTTCGGCACGCGGCGGCAGATAGTCCGGACTGTAGGTGGACGAAACGTCGGCAGCCGGAATGTTGAACGACTTCGCGACCATCTCGATCGTCTGCTTCATCCGCTCGGGATCGACGGCGCCGAGGCCATCATGCTTGACGTGATCCGTGACGATGGCGTTGTCGATCACGAGCTCCAGGCGGCCTCGCTCGACCTTATCGTCGATCAGCGGCTCGCGTTTCTTGATCGCGGCGATGGCGACGGCCGGGTCGGCGATCGCAGCTTTGAGGGCCTCGGCAAATCCTTTCACCACGCGCTTGACCGTTTCGGGGTTCTTCGCAGGCGAAGTCGGATGTCGTCAGGATGCAATGACCGTAGAGCGCGACGCCGAAATCGCGGTACCTCATCAGGTTGAGGTCGCCCTCGGCGATGCCGAGACGCTCGAGACCGGCGAGATCGGTGACGAGCGCCGTGGTGGCGTCGGTCTGTCCGCGCACCAGCATCATCTCGCGCAGCTGCGGCGTGACGTCGAGCCAACTAACCGAGGACGGATCGAGGCCGTTCGCCGCCGCGAACAGCGGAAACATCACGCGGCTCGACGCGCCGGGCGGCGAAGCGAGCCGCTTTCCCGCGAGGTCGGCGGGCGTCCTGATGTTCGCTTTCTTCAGGGATAGGACGAGCATCGGCGCGACGTCGTAGACCTGAAAGACGTTCACGACGTGCGGGCCGACCCGCTTTGCGTTGACCTGGATCAGCGCGCCGATGTCGGCGAAGGCCATGTCGTAAGCGCCGCTCACCACTTTGGCGACGGCATCGGCCGAGCCGTAACCGCGATCGATCTGCACGTTGACGCCCGCACGCGCGAAGTATCCGCCGTCCGCCGCCAGCACGAAGGGCGATTGCTGGCCCTGGATGGCGAAGTCGAGAACCAGCCTCACCGTCGGGGTCTGCGCAAAGGCGTGAGAACCGCACAAGCCGAGCACGATTGCCGCGATGCCCGTTCTCACCAGTCGCGAGATCATGGGTGTACTCCTTGGGCGCGACAGAATGCGCACAGGGTCGAACCGATGCGGCGAGGCTGCCACGGCCGACGAAGGAGGACCAGATCGCTTATCGTCGCGCAATTTCGCGCACGACGTCGAGGGCGAGCTTGCGCTCCTCGGCATTGCCGGAGACCTCGATCACGGGGTCGTCGAGACCCACGCTCAGATACTCTTCGAGGCGCGCGCGACACTCCGACGGCGTACCTGCGACAGCGAAGACATTCGCCGCTTCGGCCGGCAGGAGCTTCACGGCTGCGTCGAAATCGTGCCGCGCATGCGCTGCGATGATCGCCGGATGATCGATGTCGAGGTTCGATGACTTGATATTGTCGGCGTGGCCGCGGTTGCGGAACAGAAAGGCGAGCTTGCGCAGGATCGCCGCTCTCGCTGTCGCGCCGTCCTTCGACACGTTGAAATTGATGAAGGAGCATTTTCGCAAGCTTGCCGGATCGCGATCTCTTCTCCTTCGGCGCCGGCGTGACGCGAATTCCAGGCAGCGTCTCGTCGAGGCGAGCGTAAGGCCGGCCGATAACAGCACGCCGTCGGAGATCTCGCCGGCGAGCTTGAGCATCTGCGGGCCGGTCGATGCGATGTAGATCGGATATTGCCGCCCCTGATCGAACACCATCTTGGCGCCGCGCAGCTTGTGGAGCTCGCCCTCATGCTGGACGGGCGCGCCCGCCCACAGCGCGCGCAATGCCTCGACGTAGTCTCTCATCACCGCGATCGGATGATCGGTTCGACGCCGAACTCGGAGAGATTGAGAAGATTGCCGACCGATACGTTGAGGGTCGCGCGTCCCGGCGCCAGCTCTCCGAGCGTCGAGATCGCCATGGCGACCGGCAGCGGCGGCCACAGATAGGGGCTTATTGCGGTGGGCACGAGCGTGGCACGTTCGGTGACGCTCGCCGCCGCCGCGGCCCAGACGATGGCGTCGCGATAGCCCATGTGCTGCGCAAACCAAAGGCTCGATGCACCCGGCCGCGCTCGGCTTCGCGACAGACCTCGAGCATTTCGGCCGTCGACGAAAAGCCATCGAAGAATACGCCGACGGGCATCAGCCGGCGCTCGCGCAAGGGTCGCGATGCGATCCAGGAGGTTGCAAAGATATTGGTGAGCACGTCGATCTCGCCTGGCGACGCTTGTTTCGGAGTCGCGCAACGGTAATGTGGCATATCGAACTTGGCCACTGTCCTTTTGCGCATGGTGGTCGCCCCCCTTTTCAACGCGCGGCCGGTTCTCGCCGATCAGCAATTTCCCCGCTCGGCCGCTATAGGCTCCCGCAAAACGATACAAGGATCGACGATGTTTCGACGTGACATGGCGGGGCCGGCGCATTGGAACGGGCGGATCGGCGCGAGTGCAGCGCCGCGACCATCAGCATGCAGCATTTGAATAACAGGCTGAAGCCCTGATCGATTGCGGGCCGCGCGGAGGAGCCGATTCGCAGGGGCTGAATTCTCATGGACCCTGACAATCGACCAGTCATTAATAGACGGACACCTCAATGAAAAATGCGGCGGCAGGAATTTTCTTCATCATTGCGTTGGGATTTGGCGGCGCTGCCCATGGGCAGAGCGCGAACTCGGCAATCGCTGCGGTATGGGCCAATGACGGGGGTGACAAGGTCACCCAGGACGAACTGCGCGCATCCAACGGCACGTCCGTTACCAACAGTTTGTGGGACGGATCCACCATAAGCTTGTTTGGCGCGATGAACGAGGTCGTCAATTTCAACATGATCCTGGAAGCGCCTGACGTCCTCGGCGGCGAACGTCAGCGTCACCATCAGCAATTTGAGCGGTCCGAACGGCTCGGTCATTCGCTATGCGCCGCGTTCCGCAAGCGGTTTGTTCGACTGGACGACAACGGAGATCGAGGTCTTTTACGTCGGCTACCTTCAAATTCTGGGGTTGAGCGGTTTTGGCGGCACTTTGGCGGGCTTTCAGGAGCCGACGTTTCCCAAACGCGCGCAATGCCCTCCACCGGAGGCGGCCGGCTGTGCGTGGACGGATCGGCCGGTGGCCAATAAATTCTATCCCGACATCGCGGTGCCGATCGAGCTCGTTCCCGGTTTCAACATCGCGACCGGCAATAACCAATCCATCTGGGTGGACATCTATATTCCCAAGACGGCGTCCGCCGGTATCTATACCGGCACCGTGACCATCCGCGAAAACGGCGTGCTCACACACAGCGTTCCGATCCGTCTGAAAGTCAGGAATTTCGCGCTCCCTGACAGCCCGAACTCCAAGACCATGCTTTTTTCAGACACCAGCGATCTCTCGCCGAGATATGGCGACGCAACCGCGTTGCAGGCACTGCAGAACCAGATGCTTGTCGCGCACCGTCACCGGCTGTCGCTCATCGACGGCGACAATATGGGTGCCGGGTGGAGCCTGGGGGCGCCGCTCCTCAATGGCTCCCATTCCTCGACGGGAGCGCATTCACCGCCGCCAACGGATATGCAGGTCCGGGCGTGGGGACCGGCAACGGCGTGTTCTCGATCGGCACCTACGGGTTGATGACGAGCGGAACCACGCAAAGCGCTTTCACGACCAACTTCAACAATTGGGAGAGCTGGTTCGAGGCGAATTCGGCCGCGACCGAACGGTTCGTCTATCTTTGCGACGAGACGGCTTGCAACACCGGCACTCCCGACCTGCCGACACAGCTCGGCTGGTGGTCCGCCATAACCGGCTCGGGCCGCAACCTGCACACCATGGCGACGCAGCCTCTGCTCGACGTGGTGTCGACCGTACTCAGCGATCCGACCTCGGGCTGGCCTTCAAGTGAAGGGCCGTCGAGCCGCAAGAACGGCTACACCTCGGTCGATCAGGACGCGGCCAACAGCGTTCTTGCGATGGAGCCGACGCGCCGGCTCTTTGCCTATAACGGGGCGCGGCCGGGCTCGGGCTCGTTCTCCACGGAGGAGACGGGCGCGGCGCTGCGGGAGCTGCCGTGGGGTCAATATAAAAAGAGTATAGACAGATGGTTTTTCTGGGAATCCACTTATTATTATAATTATCAGTGGACGGGCGCCATGACGAACGTCTTTACGTCCGCCCAGACGTTCGGCCCTGCACCGCAAGCTCCGCTGCAATCGAGCTACGGAATGGCCAATTATTACAATAATGGAGACGGCGTACTTTTTTATCCGGGAACGGATTTGATCTATCCGGCCAATTCATACGGCATCAACGGCCCGATCACGAGTCTTCGGCTCAAGCATTGGCGCCGCGGCATCCAGGACGTCGATTACCTGGTGCTGGCAAGCCAAATAAATCAATCGGCGGTTCAAAATCTGGTCGACCAGATGGTGCCTCAAGCGCTTTGGGAGAACCAATGCGCGGATCCGGCGAATGATTGCTCCTACTTCATCGGGCCGGTCAGTTGGAGCGAAAATCCGGACGATTGGGAGTCGGCACGCTCGAAATTGGCCGACATCATCGAGCCGGAAAGCACCGTCACGCACAACTTCAACGGCGACGCTTTCAGCGACATCGCTTGGCACGACACCTCGGGCAATACCGCGATCTGGCTGATGAACGGCACAATGGTGACCAATCGGAACAGCTCGTTCGTCGCCAACGTCGCGGGCCAATGGGGAATCGTCGGCCAGCGCGATTTCAACGGCGACGGTCATGCAGACCTGCTCTGGCACGATACCAGCGGCAACGTCGCGATCTGGGAGATGAACGGCGCCGCGGTGTCGAACGCGAACAACTCGTTCGTCGCCAACGTGCCGACCAATTGGAGCATCGTCGGCACCGGCGATTTCAACGGCGACGGCATGGGCGACCTCTTGTGGCAGGACATGTCCGGCAACGTGGCGATCTGGGAGATGAACGGCACCACGGTGTTGAACCCGAACAGCTCGTTCGTCGCCAACGTTCCGGGCCAATGGTCGATCGTAGGCACCGGCGACTTCAACGGAGACGGCAAGGCCGACATCTTGTGGCAGGACACGTCGGGCAACGTGGCGATCTGGGAGATGAACGGCACCGCAGTGTTGAACCCGAACAGCTCGTTCGTCGGAAACGTCCCGGGCCAGTGGTCGATCAAGGGCACCGGCGATTTCAACGGCGACGGCAAGGCCGACATCCTGTGGCGAGACACGTCGGGCAACGTGGCGATCTGGGAAATGAACGGCACCGCAGTGTTGAACCCGAACAGCTCGTTCGTCGGAAACGTGCCGGGCCAATGGTCGATCCAACTCACGGGCGACTACAACGGGGACGGCTTCAGCGACATCCTGTGGCAGGACACGTCAGGCAACGTGGCAATCTGGCAGATGAACGGCATCGCCGTGTCGAACCCGAACAGCTCGTTCGTCGGCAACGTCCCGGGCCAATGGTCCATCCAGCATCTCAGCGCGGAGTAGGAAATCGCCCGGATGCTGGCAGCAGGACGCGGTGCGACGGCGAGGTCTCGTTCGGGTTGATGAACCGGCGCCGAGAGGGCGCCCCGCGGCCGCACGACTATGCAGGCGCCGCGGGGAGGTGAAACATGGCGCCGTGATTCGATGGCTCCAGACATCGCGCGATCCCTTCGCCTTCCGCCTGGCGACGGTCTACGCCGCCTTCTTTCTCTTCAACGGCATTCAGATGCCGTACCTGCCGGCGTGGCTCGCCGATCGCGGGCTCGATGCGCGCGAGATCGGCATCGTGCTGGCGGTGCCCATGCTCGCCCGCATCCTTGCCGTGCCGCTCGCCACCCGCCTCATCGATCGCCACGCCGCGGTGGAGACCGCGGCGGCCGTCGCCGCGACGCTGAGCGCCGCCGCCTATGCGGTGATGGGCTTCGCCTACGGTTTCGCCGCGATCCTCGCCGCGTATGCGGTGATCTCGCTGCTGTCCTCGCCGGTGTTGCCGCTCGCCAATTCGCTCGGGCTGCGCGGCCTCAAGGCGCGCGGGCTCGCCTACGGGCCGGTGCGGCTGTGGGGATCGGTCGCGTTCATCGTCGCCAACATGGCCGGCGGATTGGTGCTCGGTACGTGGGGCGCGAGCGCGCTCGTCTGGGCGCTGACGGCGGCGCTGGCGGCCACCGCGGTGGCGGCGTGGCGGCTGCCGCGGGCCGCCGACGGCGGCGAAGCCGTGGTGCGCAGGTCCATCGGTTCCGGCCTGTGGCGCTCCGGCGCATTCGTCGCGACGGTCGTCGGCGCGAGCCTGATCCAGGCGAGCCACGCGGTGCTCTACGGCTTTGCGACCCTGCAATGGACCGCGCAAAGGGATCGACGGAAC
The DNA here is from genome assembly GCA_963793985.1 of uncultured Alphaproteobacteria bacterium. GTDB lineage: Bacteria > Pseudomonadota > Alphaproteobacteria > Rhizobiales > Xanthobacteraceae > JAJPKK01. The sequence goes on from CAWCCG010000032.1 coordinate 141,631, forward strand.
GACGATCGGACTGTTGTGGGCGCTCGGCGTCGTCGCCGAGATCGTGCTGTTCGCGGTATCGGCGCGGGTGGTCGCCCGGGTCGGCGCCGCCAACATGATCCTGATCGGCGGGATCGGAGCGGTGGTGCGCTGGACCGCGATGGGGTTCGATCCGCCGCTGCTCCTGCTGCCGGCGCTGCAGCTGCTGCACGGCCTGTCGTTCGGCGCGACCCATCTCGGCGCCATGGACATGCTCTCGCAGCTCGCGCACCGCAAGGGCGGCGCCACCGCGCAGGGCGACTTCGCGGCCGCGCAGGGCGGCACCTTCGCCGTCGCGATGGGAGCTTCAGGAGGCCTGGTGGCGGCGTTCGGCAGCGCCGCCTATTTCGCCATGGCGGCCATCGCCGCCGCGGGCTTCGTTATCGCCCTTGGCGCGCGACGAGGGCAGCGCGGGGCGTATCCGCCTTGACGACGTGCGGGCTGGTGGGCGGTCTTGGCGGCGCCGGCGAGGCTCGCGATCACCGAGGACGCGCAGGGCGGCACGATCTCGGCGAGCTCGCGGCCGTAGAGGAAGATCATCTTCGAGCTCAGCCCGCCGCGCTGGGCGATCCACTTGCGCAGATCCGCGGGATAGACGTCGAGCATCGCCTGGCTGGCGACGGAGCTGTTCACCCGCTTGCCGCCGCCCATCGGCCGCCAGGCCGAGTGGAACCCGAGCACCGCCTTGGGCGTGGCGCAGACCTTGTCCCGCGGCACCATTCCGACCACCAGGGTGCAGGCCGACAGGCAGGCCCCGTCGATGACCACCTGCTCGCCGGAATCCCGCGCGCTGAGGAAGCGCGCCGCATAGTCGCTGATGAGCCCGCCGCGATCGGAGGAGATGACGATCGTGGCATGGGCGGATGACGCCGACAGCGTGGCCACGGCGGCCACAAGCAGCAAGGCGGCACGACGCATTCTCAATTCTCCCGGTGGACGCACTTGTACGCGCCACACGAAGAGAATTTGTGGCAGAAGTTGAGGAACGATTAAAGCCCGGTTTGTGAGCTTTGCATTTTTTCGTTGTCTGTCACGGACTTGGCCTGGGTCCAAAAGCGGCGAAATCGGCGCCCGGGGCCGCCGGATGAGGTTCACTCGCCGTCGCAGGGGTGCGATCCGCCCGGGCGGCGCGGTGTCCGAAGGTCAGCCCGGGTCAGCCCCACAATTCGCGCGTCCCCGGATGCACCGTGCTTCCCTCATAAGTGCAGGCCGTTCGGGCGGTCGCGGGCGAGCAGCAGCGGGCCCGTCGAGGTCGACCACCCGCGCCCGCTGGGCGACAAGGAGGGCGGGGGCGATCGACAGCGAGGTCGAGATCATGCACCCGACCATCAGCATGAACCCCAGTCCCTCGGCCGCGGCGGCGAGCGCGAGCGCCTCGGTGAGACCGCCGGCCTTGTCGAGCTTGATGTTCACCGCATCGTACTTGCCGACGAGGCGCGCCAGCGAGGCGCGGTCGTGCACGCTCTCGTCGGCGCACACCGGGATCGGCCGCGCGATCGTCGGCGAGCGCCTCGTCGTCGGCGGCCGGCAGCGGCTGCTCGACGAGGGTGACGCCGGCGGCGGCACAGGCCGCGAGATTGGCGCCGAGATTTCCGGCGTTCCAGCCTTCGTTGGCGTCGACGATCAGCTCGGCGCCGGGCGCCGCGCTTGCGCACGGCGGCGATGCGCTCGCCGTCGCCCTCGCCGCCGAGCTTGACCTTGAGGAGCGGGCGCGCCGCCGCTGCCGCCGCGGCCGCGGTTGCCATGGTCTGCGGCGTCCCGAGCGAAATCGTATAGGCGGTGAGCCGCGGCTGCGGCGGCGCGAGCCCGAGGCAGTCATAGGCCGGGCGGCCGGCGCGCTTGGCCTCGAGATCGATGAAGGCGCAGTCGAGCGCGTTGCGCGCGGCGCCCGCCGGCAGCACGTGCTGGAGCTTTTCGCGGTCGAGGCCGCGGGCGACCTCGCCGGCGAGCGCCTTCCAGCGCCGCGACGACGCCGGCGACGGTCTCGTTGTAGCGGGGGTAGGGCACGCACTCGCCGCAGCCGCGCAGCGCGCCGTCGGAGAGCTCGGCGACCACCACCTCGGCCTCGGTCTTCGAGCCGCGAGAGATGGTGAAGGCGCCGGCGATCGGCCAGCGCTCGCTGCGCACGGAAAGTTCGGTCATCGGAAGGCGTGATCGGGAGGTGACGGGGGCCGCGCGGACGCGCCCGACCCCCGAGCCGTGCTATTCGAACCGCCCGGCGGCGTGGGCGAGCATCGTGTAGACCTTGCCGGTCTCCGACGTCAGATAGGTGCGCGCCACCACCTGGCCGCGATCGTCGCGGGCGACCTCGTTGAGCAGCCGCTCGAACTCGCCGATGTAGCGGTCGACGGTCTGCCGGAACTCGCGGTCGGCCTTGTAGCGCCGCCGCACCTCCTCGAACGCCTTCTGTCCCTGCATCGTGTAGAGGCGCCGGGTGAAGACGTTGCGCTCGCCGCGATTGTAGCGGTCCCACAGCTCGGTCGCCGCCTCGTGGTCGATCATGCGGGCGATGTCGACCGAGAGCGAGTCGAGCGACTCGATGGTGTGGCGCGGCGCTACGCTCCTCGGCGGGGCGCTGCGCAGCGGCCCTTCCGGGCGCGGTGCCGGGTAGGGAGCGCTCCTCCTGGCGCGGCGACGGCGCGGCCTCCTCGTCTCGCGAGGCGCGCGTCAGCAGCTCGGACAGCCAGCCGGTGCGGCCCTGGCCTGGCCGGCGCCATTGGGCGCGGCGGGAGCCGGCGCCGCCGGCGCTGGGCGCCGATGCGCTCGGTTCGATGCACTCGGCTGGACCGAAGGTGCGTCGATCCGGGTGCGGTGTCGCCGCGGCCGACAGCGGAGCCGGAGCCATCTCGACGGCGCGGGCGACCGCGAGCGACGCGTGCCGGCTCGGACCGCGGCGCCGCGCGGGCGCGGTGTCGATGCTGCGGCCGTGACGCGCGACGATGCGGTTGAGCTCGGCGAGCGCCTCCACCTGGTCGACGATCACGCGCCGCATCTGCGCGGTGCTCTCCGCGGTTTCCGCGGGCAGCTCCAGCACGCCGCGGCGCAGCTCCTCGCGGGTGAACTCGAGCTCGCGCTGCATGTCCGTCGCCATCCCGCGCATGCCCTGCATGACGTCGGTGAAGCGCTGGGTCGCCTGCTGGAGCATCTGGTGGGCTTCGTCCGTGGTCTGCTGGAACAGACCCTTGCTGTCGTTGGCCACCTGCTCGTAGACGCTGCGCAGTGCTTCGAGCGTCAGCTTGCTCTGCTCGTCGGTCGTGGAGCGGATGCTGCCGTGCTGATCGGCGATCGACCGGGCGCCCTCCGCGGTCGCTTCGGCGACCAGCCGCGCGATGTCGCGGGCGCGGTCCTCGGCGACGTGGAGGGACTCCTCGAGCATCCCGGCAAAGCGCTTGAGCCGCGCGTCGAGGTCGTCGCTGCGCTCGTTGAGCATGGTGACCATGCCCTCGAACGCCGCCTGGCGGTCGGTCACCGCGGTGAGGCTCTGCCGGTTGCTCTGCTCGACCGTCGCGATCGTCTGGGCGAGCGAGTGGCCGTGGTCCTCGAACTTCACCGCGAGGTCGCCGAGGTCGCCCAGGACCTTGGAGGTCATCCCGTAGAACGCGCTGACGTGCTCGTCCATCTTGCCGGAGGTCGAGTTGGCGTTCTCCAGGATATCGCCGATCGTCGAGACGAACTCGGCGACCCTCGTCGAGAGGACGTGCTCGATCGAGTTGAGGTTGGTGTGGGCGCCGCCGAGGACCTCCTGGAGGAGGCCGTTGGCATCGCGCAGCCGCTCGAGCAGCGCCGTGGTGTCGGAGCGCACCGTGCCGTGGGTTTCGAGCAGCTCGGACACCGTGGCGACGGCGGTCTCCTTCAATTCCGCCACCGCGCTCGCGGTCGACTGCTGCAGGTCGCTGAGCGTCTGCGCGACCAGCGTGGTCGCCTGCGTCACCGAATTCCTGGTGCCGTCCTGCAGTTCCTTGAGGGTGCGGTTGACGAGCGTGGTCGCGGTCGCGCTCGCCTCGTTGATGATGCGGGCGAGCTCGCTGCTGTTGTCCATCATCGTCTGGCCGAAGGCGAACGCCTTGGCGTCGATCGCCTTCACCGCGCCTTCTGCGGCCCGCTCGATCTCCATCGAGAACTGACCGCCCTTGGTGGCGATCGCGGTGATCAGCCCGCTGCTCTTCTCATCGAGCAGGCGGGTGAGCTCGGTCGAATTGCGGTGCATCGCTGCTGAGATTTCGTCGGCCTTGCCGACGAAATTGCCGGCCACCTCGCTGCCGACGTTGATCAGGCTGCGCTCGACCTCGGACGGCGTTCTGCTTGAGCATCGCGGTGGTGTTGCCCGACAGCGCCGTCAAGGCCCGCTCGATGTCGGACGACGTCGTGCGCAACGCCTCCGTCGTCGATGCCGACAGCTCGAGGAGCGCGCGGCTGGCGTCGGTCGTGCTCGACTTGAGGCTGCCCGCGATATCGGTCGCGCGCGCCTGCAGCAGGTCGGCGGCGGTGCGGCTCTTGACCTCGATGTCGCCGGCGACCGCGCCGATCCGGCCGGCCAGGAACTCGGTGGCGGCCGTGGTGCGCGCCTCGATCTCCTGGGTCGCCGCGTGGACGCGCTCGGTCAGCGCGTTGCTCGCCTCGGTGGCACGCGTGCCGATGTGCTGGCTGACATTGGTGATGCGCTGCGACACCTCTTCGCCGGCCCGCGCCGCGCGCGCCTCGATGTCCTGGATGACGCCGCCGAGCCGGCTGAGCGCGAACTCGGTCGCGGCCTGGGTGCGCGTCTCGATGTCCTGAGAGGCCTTGCCGATGACCTGCGCGGCGGTCTCCGCCGCGGCGCCGGTGCGTGCCCCGATCTCGTTCGAGACCCGGTCGATCCGGATGGCCGCCGCCTCTGCCGCGGCGTTGGTCCGCGACTCGACGTCCTGGGTCACCTTGGCGATCCGGTCGACGGCGAAGTCTGCCGAAGCGCCGGTGCGCGCCTCGATCTCCTGAGTCACCTTGCCGATGCGGTCGGCGGCGAAATCCGCCGAGGCGCCGGCACGCGCTTCGAATTCCTGGGTCACTGCGGCGATCCGGCCGGCGGCGGCGTCCGCCGCCGCGCGTGCCCGCACCTCGATGTCCTGGCTCGCGGCGCCGATCTTGCCCGAGGCGATCTCGGCGGCGGCATTGGCGCGCGCTTCGATATCCTGGGTGACCGCGTTGATCTTGCCGACCGCGGCGTCCGCCGCGCGCGTGTGCCCGCGTTTCGATGTCCAGGGTCGCGGCGCCGATCTTGCCCGCGGCGATCTCGGCGGCGGCATTGGCGCGCGCTTCGATGTCCTGGGTGACCGCGTTGATCTTGCCGACCGCGGCGTCTGCCGCGCCGTGAGCCCGCGTTTCGATGTCCTGGGTGACCGCATTGATCTTGCCGACCACGGCGTCAGCCGCGCCGTGTGCGCGCGCCTCGATGTCCTGGGTCGCGGCGCCGATCTTGCCCGCGGCGATCTCCGCGGCGGCGTGGGCGCGCGCTTCGATCTCCTGGGTGACCTTGCCGACTTTGCCGGCAGCGGCGTCGGCGGCGGCATTGGCGCGGGATTCGAGCTCCAGCGCCGACTGGCCGAGACGTCCGGTGGCGAACTCGATGACCGCGTTGGTCCGCGCCTCGATCTCGCCGACCGACTTGTCGATCCGCCCGCTGGCGAAGGCCGCGGCGGCGTTGGTCCGCGTCTCGATCTCGTGGGAGACGCTGCCGATGCGGCTCGCCAGGTACTCGGTGGCCTTGGTGGTGCGTGCCTCGATCTCCTGCGAGACGCCGGCGATGCGGCCGAGGAGGGTCTCCGCCGCCTTGGCGGCACGGACCTCGATCTCCTGCGACACGCCGCCGAGCTGACCGAGCAGCGACTCGGTGGCCGTGGCGGTGCGGGTCTCGATGTCCCGCGTCACGCTCTCGGCCCGGCTCACCAGGAACTCGGTCGCGGTCGTCGTGCGCTTCTCCAGGTGATCGGCGACGGCGGTGGCCCGGCCGACCAGGAGCTGCTCGAACCGCGCAATGCGGGTGTCGATGTTGTTGGCGATCTCGTTGGCGCGCGCGGCGAGCCCCGCGTCGGCGGCGCCGGCCTTGGCGATCAGCGTGCCGGTGAGGGCATCGGCACGGGTCGACATCGCCGTGGTGACGTCGCCGACCCGGCCTTCGATCGCGGAGACGACCTCCTGGCCGCTTTCCGACACCATCCGCGCGATGTCGGACACATGGGTGCGGAAGTCCTCGTTGAGGCTCTGCGAACGCGTGTCCAGCACCTCCTGGAAGCGGCTGAGGCGCTGGTCCATCGTGGTGGTGATCTCGAGCGCCTTGGTGGAGACCTTCTCGTCGAATCCGTCGAGATAGTTCCGCATCACGTCGTGAATCTGGGCGGTGCGCTGCGAGAGGTTCTCGACGAGCTCGCCGCCGTGGGTCTTCACGGTGCGGTCGAACTCACCGATGTGGCGCGTGATGAGATTGCCGAGCGTCGTGGAATCGCGGCCGATCCGTTCGGCGAGTTCGGCGCCGTTGTGGGTGAACATCTCCTCGAAGGTCTGCAGGCGCTGCGCGAGCATGTCGCGGATCATGTCGCTGCGCGAGGAGATCGAGTCGGCGAGCCGCTCGGCGTTGCTGCCGAAGTTCTGGGCGACCCGGTCGCTGTGGGCGACGACGCCCTCGGTGATCTTCGAGCCGGCCTCTTCGAGCTTGGCGATCATGTCGTTGCCGCGCTCGCCGAGCCCGAGGACGATGTTGTCGCCCGTCGCACGAAGCGAATTGTTGGCGTCCTCGGCACGCGCCGCGATGCTGTCGGCGAGGTGTCCGGTCGTCTCGACGAACCGCAGCGACACCGCTTCGGAGCGCTCGGTGATCGCGTCGGTGAGTTCGCCGGTGCGATCCTGCACGCTCTGGAGCAGGGACGAGGTCCGTTCCGAGAATCCGTTGATCACGCCGTCGAGCCCGCCGGCGAGCGACTGCTGCAGGCTGGTCGCGATCTGGGCGAACTGCTCGTTGAGCGCGTCGGTCTTGAAATTCATGCTGGTGGTGAGGCGCTCGCTCGCGGTCTCGATCGCCCGGGTGGTGTCGTCGCTGGTGCGCTCGAGGCGCTCCAGGAGGTCGGTGCCGCGTTCGCCGAGCTGCTCGATCATGGTGTCGCCGGCGGTGCCGAGCGCCACCGTGATGTGCTCGCCCTTCTCGGCGAGCGAACGGGTGATGCGCTGCGCCGCCTCGTTGACGCGCTCGGCGATCAGCTCGCTCACCGTGGTGATGTCGTGGGAGAGATCGAGATGGACGTTGGTGATGGCGTTGCGCACCTGCTCGGCCTGGCCGACCAGCGTCTCGCGCTGCTGGGCGAGCCCGTCGAGCAGATTGCGGATGCGCACTTCGTTGTCGTTGTAGGCGCGCTCGAGCGCGGCCACCTCGCCGTTGACCAGCGTCTCGAGCTCGGCGGCGCGGGCGAGCGCCCGCTCGACGCCGTCGCCCATCGCCGCGACCTCGCGGCGGATCGCCTGACCGACGGAGACGATCGAATCCCGCGCCATGGTGTCCGGCTCGGCGAAGCGCAGCGTGGTCTCCGCCATGGATTGCGAGATCGCCCGCAGCTCCTGCGAGCGCTTGAGCATGTGGGCGAGCACATAGAAGAAGACGACCGGCGCACCGATCGCGGTGGCGAGGCCGATGAAGACCGGAATGGCGGTGAAGATGTCGCCGAACAGTCCGTGCAGCTGGCCGCCCAGCGCGAACATCAGGCCGAGCGAACTGATGACCCAGAGCACGGAGAGCAGCGTCGCGATCAGGAACGCGGTCGAGCGCGGCGGGCGCTGCATCGACTGCAGGACCTGCCCGATGGCTTCCTGGTCGTCGTTCGCCGCGTGCACGATGTCGCGCTCGTCCGGCGGCGGGAAGGCGATCGGATCGAACGGCTCCGGCTCGAGCGACTCGATCGGCGCCATGCGTGATGAACGCTTGCGGGGTTCGCTCGATGCTTCGGCGACGGTTGCCATGCTCGCCGCAATCGGCGGCGCGATGTCCGTATCCCTTACGTTGAGGGCGTCCTGGATCGCCGAAAGCGCAACCTCGGTGGGGTCCTTGCTCTTCTTCGGGTAGATCGCCATGTCGCTCCGCCTCACAACTACGCCGCCCGGGACTTGCAGGCATGGTCGAGCATGCCCATGCCCCGAAGCGCGATGTTCATCCCATTTTTATCGTTCGAGGTGGAATCGCCCGCTTGCGTAGCCACCCCCATCACCAACAAGCCCTACCAGTCTACGCCGTACCGAGGCATTAAAGAAACTGAATAATAACCTCTTTTTAATCATCGTTAACACGTGTTAGGATTTCCGCTTCAAAGTTGACACAAATTCGCCATCTTGACGCAACTACGCCGGGCGAGATGCATCGTGCCACCCATGGGGCCCTCGCACGATCCCGACCATCAGGATCACCCGTCGCTGCGGCCGACCGAGCCGCAACGGCGCTATCTCGAGCGCGGCCTGGCCCAGCCGGGCGGCAAGCTGCCGCTGTTCGATGCCGACGGGCGGGAAGTTCCGGTGCGCACCATCCAGTCCTGCATCGCCCATGGCTGGGCCGAGCCCTGGATCCACAATCCGATCCGGCCGGAATGGATGGTGTGCAAGCTTACCGCCAAGGGCTACGCCGTGCTCGGGCGCGAGCCGCAGGAGCAGCCGGCACCGCCCGCGCGAAAGCCGCGCGAGGGCGACCACGATGCGTGACGATCCGCCGCGCGGCGCGTCAGACGATCGATTAACCAACAAGGCCAGTGGCGGTGGGCGGTGCGACATCATTGCCCTGTCTTTTGCCGGATTTTGCCGAGCGCAAGACACGATCGGCGCGCAGAATCACACCCATGGTCAAGTCCTCGAGCACACGCCGTTCGATGGTTCCTGCTTCGCCGATCGCCGCACGTCCGTCGGCGATCGACATGGAGCATTTGGCCAACATGACGCTCGGCGAACGCAGCCTCGAGATCGAAGTGCTGCGGCTGTTCGAGCGGCAGGCGGAACTCCTGCTCGCGCGGATGCGCGAGGTCGGTCCCGAAGGCGTCGCAACGCTGGCGCACACTTTGTCCGGGTCGGCCAAGGGCGTCGGCGCATGGCGGGTGGCCGCGGCAGCCGAGGCCGCCGAGTGCGCGGTGAAGGAGCATGCGCCCCTCGATCCGGCGATGGCGGGGCTCGCGGCTTCCGTCGCCGAGGCGCGCCGCGCGATCGCCGGACTGCTCGACACCGCCGCGCGAAACCACTGACGCGGCTTCGCCTCGGCGCGACCCTGGCGACGCTTTTCGCGGAAGCTCGGTGAGCCGCCGCGCCGCTCTGGCGCATCCCGATGCGAGCGGATATAGGAATGCCGCCCGGCCGTTCCGGCTGCGGCGTTTCCCGGGCACGGAGCGGATGCCAAAGATCACTTACATCGATCATGCCGGCACGGCGCGCACCATCGAGGCCGAGATTGGATCGACCGTCATGGAGACGGCGATCAAGAACGGAATTCCCGGCATCGAAGCCGAATGTGGGGGCGCCTGCGCCTGTGCGACCTGTCACGTCTATGTCGACGAGGCCTGGCGCGAGGCGGCCGGCGAGCCGGCGCCGATGGAAGAAGACATGCTCGACTTCGGCTTCGACGTCCGCGCCAATTCCCGTCTGTCGTGTCAGATCAAGATCACGGCCGCCCTCGACGGGCTCGTGGTGCGCACGCCCGAGCGCCAAGCGTGATACGAGCCTGATACGCAGATTCTGAAACGTCGAGCCTGAGCGCCCGCTGGTTGCGCGAAGCGGTCGCACCGCCTGCCGATATTCTGGACAGCGTGCTGCGGAAAGCGCAGCATCGTACCGTTTTTCACCTGATGCGGTGCTCTTGCAGACATGCTGCGCAGCGCGCCGCGTCGCTCCGATCCCGCGCGGAAAATCCGCCGGTGCCTCTATTCAAGGGAGAGACCATGCCATCAAAAATGAGGAGGTTCGAGATCGAGCAAGTGGCCGGCAACGGCCTGCTCGACCGCCGCGCCCTGCTCGGGCGAGGCGTGATGCTTGCCGGCGCCATGGGCGCGGGCGCTGTCGGCGCCACCACCGGAGCCGCCGCCGAGCCGCTCAAGGACGGGCCGTGGAGCCTCGAAGTCGGCGACGTCATTCCGCCGTACCAGAAGCCGTCGGGGTTCGAGAAGGCGGTGGTGCGCACCGTCGACAATCCGAAGAACGAGCCGCGCAATTCGCGCGCGCGAACGCCGCATCATCTGCTCAAGGGCATCATCACCCCGAACGGCCTGCACTTCACCATCTGCCATGGCGGCGTGCCGGACATCGACCCGGCCCAGCACAAGCTCGTCATCCACGGCATGGTGAAGCAGCCGCTGTCGTTCACGCTCGAAGACCTCGAGCGCTATCCGATGGTGTCGCGCATCGGCTTCGTCGAATGCGGCGGCAACAGCGCGCCGCTGTTCTCCAACGAGCCGATCCAGGCCAACGTGCAGGCGCTGCACGGCCTCGCCTCGTGCTCGGAATGGACCGGCGTGCTGCTCTCGACCTTGCTCGAAGAGGCCGGCGTCGACCCGAAGGCGAAGTGGATCATCGCCGAGGGCGCCGACTCGCCGCACCTCACCCGCAGCGTGCCGCTCGCCAAGGTGGCGGACGACGCCATGGTCGCGATGTACCAGAACGGCGAGCGCATCCAGCCCGGCCAGGGCTATCCGATGCGGCTGTGGCTGCCCGGCTACGAAGGCAACATGAACGTCAAGTATCTACGGCGCGTGCAGGTCACCGATCAGCCGGCGCTCACCTATTACGAGGCGCGGACCTATTCGCAGGTCCTGCCCAACGGCAAGGCCTACCGCTTCTACTTCCTGCAGGAGGTGAAGTCCTTCATCACCAGCCCGTCGCCCGGCCTCACCTTGAAGGAGCCCGGCATCTACGAGATCACCGGCGTCGCCTATGCCGGCACCGGGCGCATCGCCAAGGTTCTGGTGTCGGCGGACGGCGGCAAGAGCTGGGCCGAGGCGGCGCTGCAGGAGCCGCGGCTGCCCAAGGCCTTCACCCGCTTCCGCATGCCGTGGCGGTGGGACGGCCAGCCGGCGATCCTGCAGAGCCGAGCCTGGGACGAGGCCGGCAACATGCAGCCGACCCGCGAGCAGTTCGTCGCGGCGCGCGGCCAGACCTCGAAGCCACCCTCGGTGCTCGGTTTCCCGAGCCAGCACTTCAACTCGATCACCAGCTGGGCCGTGGACGGCAAGGGAGAGGTCCGACATGTCTATGCGTAAGTTCGCAATCGGCGCCGTGGTGGCGACCTGCGCGCTGGGGCCTCGCCTTCGCGGACGGCCCCAAGCTCGGCAAGCCGTTGAGCCCGTCCGACCTCTCGGCGTGGGACATCAACGTCTTCCCCGACGGCAGCAATCTGCCGCCGGGCAGCGGCAAGGCCGCCGACGGCGCAAAAGTCTTCGCGGAGAAATGCGCGCTGTGTCACGGCGACAACGGCACCGGCGGCATCGCCGGGCAGCTCGTCGGCGGACCGCCCAAGGCGAGCCTCGACGGCGGCAAGACGATCCCCAACTTCTGGTCGACTGCGACCACGCTGTTCGACTTCATCCGCCGCGCCATGCCCTACAACGCGCCGCGCTCGCTCAGCGACCAGGAGGTCTACGCGCTCACCGCCTATCTCCTCGCCGCCAACAAGCTGATCGGCGAGGGCGAGGAGATCGACGCCAAGACCTTGCCCAAGGTGCAGATGCCGAACCGGGACAATTTCATCATCAGGTTCCCGGACCGGATTTGAACGAGCGCTCGGCGCTCAGGCCCCACATGGTCATGGCCGGGCTCGACCCGGCCATCCCGCTTACCAAGGCACGGCGCGTGCCACATTATCGGGATCGCCGGGTCAAGCCCGGCGATGACGGCGGGTAACCTGATCCGCTCTACCCCGGCCCCGGCGCCTTCGGCGCTGCCGCCCTGATCCGCGCCGCGTGCTCCGGCGCGAACGGGCGCGGCTTGCGCGTCGCCTTGTCGACCAGCACCAGCGTGTTGTCCGCGGTCGCGACGCAGCGGCCGTCGACGAACAGCGCCTGTTCGAGGCCGATCGAGGAATTGCCGACCCGCGACACCGCGGTGCCGATCTCGACCTCGCCGGGCCAGTGCATCTCGCCCAGGAAATGGATCGATATCTGCGCCAGCACGAAGCTCGTGCCCGGTACGGTGAGCCCGTGTTCCTCTCCGTAGAGAATGATCACCCGGCCGGACTCGAGGAAGGTCGAGAACACCGCGTTGTTGACGTGGTTCTGCCGGTCGAGGTCGCCGAAGCGGATGGTCTCGCGGGTGCGATGGGGGAAATCGTCAGGACGCGGCGGCGGCCGCCGTCCGCCGGATCGTTGCTCGTTCAAGGGATGGTCCTCCTGCCCCGGCGCGCTCTTAAGCGGTCTCGGTTGAATCTGCAAAGGCGACCGAGCGGATCGGGGGCAAGTCCGGGGCCAGCGGCCGGATGCCGGCCTCATGCGCGGCAAGGCCGGCAGGGTTGCAATTTCGGACGAAAGGCGCTCTTTTCGCGGCCGCCTGCCGCGGGCTAAATCCCCTCACTTGCAATACGGCCGCAAGGAACATGACCGATCCTATCAAGACTGACGTGCTCATCATCGGCGCCGGACCGTGCGGGCTGTTCGCCGTGTTCGAGCTCGGCCTCCTCGACATCAAGGCGCATCTCGTCGACATCCTCGACAAGGTCGGCGGGCAATGCGCCGAGCTCTATCCGGAGAAGCCGATCTACGACATTCCCGCGATCCCGGTGGTCACCGGGCACGGCCTCACCGAAGCGCTGATGAAGCAGATCGAGCCGTTCAAGCCGACCTTTCATCTCGGCGAGATGGTGGACAGCATCGAGAGCATCGGCGAGCCGATGTTCCGCGTCACCACCGACGCCGGCAAGGTGTTCGAGACGAAGGTGATCGTGGTCGCCGCCGGCGGCGGCTCGTTCCAGCCCAAGCGGCCGCCGGTGCCCGGCATCGAGGCCTATGAAGGCACCTCGGTGTTCTATTCCGTGCGCAAGATGGAGCAGTTCCGCGACAAGCGGCTGCTGATCATGGGCGGCGGCGATTCCGCGCTCGACTGGACGATCAATCTCGCGCCGGTGGCGCGGCGCGTCACGCTGCTGCACCGGCGCGACCAGTTCCGCGCCGCGCCCGACAGCGTCAACAAGATGCGCGCCCTGGTGGCGGCCGGAAAGATGGACCTCGCGCTCGGCCAGGTCACGCTGCTCGAGGGCGATAGCGGCGTGCTGCGCGCCGCCCATGCCAAGCCCGACAAGGGCGAGCCGTTCCGGGTCGAGTGCGACGCCATGCTGCCGTTCTTCGGCCTCACCATGAAGCTCGGCCCGGTCGCCAACTGGGGGCTCAACCTCGAGGAAGACCTGATCCCGGTCGATACCGAGGCATTCGAGACCAACGTGCCCGGCATCTTCGCGATCGGCGACATCAACACCTATCCCGGCAAGCTCAAGCTGATCCTGTCCGGCTTCCACGAAGGCGCGCTGATGGCGCAGAAGGCCTATCACTACGTCTATCCGGACAAGCGCCTCGTGTTCCAATACACGACCTCCTCGACCAGCCTGCAGAAGAAGCTCGGCGTGGTGTAGGGCTCGCGGCGTCGTCGGCATTCGCTCGACAATGTCGTACTCATGCTGTCATCGCCCGGCTTGTCCCGGCGATCCCGTAACCAGCCGGATCTCGTGCGGCATGATCGGGTGGCCGGGACCGCCCGGCCATGACGGACTTCACGAGAAGCCGGGCAATGCATGTTCGGGAGCACGAGGGCCGCTTCGCATGATCGAAAAGCACGACGGGACTTCCGCATCGGCCACCAAGGCGTCGATCAGCGGCATCGGCTGTCTCGCCGGCATCGCCGCCGCGATCGTGGTGCCGGCGTTCGTTTTCGTCGCGATCCTCATCGCCAATGCGAACAACCCGAATTGCGGCACCCCCGGCGACAGCGGCGGATGCGAGATGGGGCTCGCGTCCGGAACGATCGCCGCCGTCTTCATCGGACTGATGCTCGGCGCGAGCATCGCCGTGGCCGCCGCGATTGCGGGACGCATCAGGAGGCGGTGAGCGGCGTGCTCACGCGAGCATACGGACGGCACTCGTCGTATGATCGGAACATGAACGAAGCCTTCTTCACCGAGCTGTCCACGTGGCTGACCCAGGCGGGCCTCGCCGGCGTTTCCGAGCCGGAAATCCTGTCCGGATTTTGCGAGCGCTGCGTCGGGGCGGGACTTCCGTTGTCGCGCACCCAGGCGATCGTCGATACGCTCCATCCGGTTCACGAAGGCCGCCTGTTCCGGTGGGGATACGGCCTGAACGAGCCGGCTGTGGTCGATTACGGCCGCACCAACCTGAAGGCGATCGCCGTCTCCGGCTCCGATCCGAAGGACATCGAGTCGGCGGAACGCTGGCTGCACAGTCCGTTCTACCTGATGCTGCAGACCGGCGAGTCGCTCCTGCGTCGCCGGCTGGATGCGGCGGCAGCGGAGGAGTTCGATTACCTGCCGGACTGGGTCGCGGCGGGGATGACCGATTACGTCGCGATCATCGTCCGTTTTGCCGCGCAAGGCGTCATCGGCGACATGGATTGCGTCTACACGTCCTGGGCGACGCGGACGCCCGGCGGGTTCGATGACCGCCATATCGCGGCGCTCGATCGTGCCGTGCCGTTTCTCGCGCACGCCATCAAATCGGTCTCGCTCCTGCGCATGACGGGAACGCTGATGGAGACCTATCTCGGCCGCGATCCGGGCCGGCGCGTGCTCGGCGGACGGATCGTGCGCGGCATCGCGGAAGAGATCGAGGCGGTCGTCTGGTTCAGCGATTTACGCGGCTTCACGCGCATCACCGATACCGCACCGGAAGCCGCGATTCCGTTGCTCAACGACTATTCCGATGCGATCGTCTCGGCGATCCACGAGCACGGCGGCGACGTGCTCAAGCTGATCGGCGACGGCACGCTCGCGATTTTCGCGGCGCAGGATCGCGCGCAGGCCTGCGATGCGGCGCTCTCCGCCGCGATCGCGGCCCGCCGCAAGGTCGCCGAAATGAAAGAGCGGCGGACGGCCGAAGGCAAGCCGGTCACCGACATGTATCTCGGCCTGCACGTCGGCAAGGTCTTCTACGGCAATGTCGGAAGCCGCGAGCGGCTCGACTTCACGGTCATCGGCCCGGCGGTGAACGAGGCGAGCCGAATTGCGGCGATGTGCCGGTCGGTCGATCAGCCGGTCCTGATGTCGGCGGCGTTCGCCGACGTCGGCGACATGCGGCAGCGGCTCGTTTCGGTCGGCCGCTACGCGCTGCGCGGGGTATCGCATCCGCAGGAACTCTTCACCATCGATCCCGAGACATGAACGAAATCTTCTTCAGCGAATTGTGCGCCTGGCTGATCGAGGCAGGGCTCGCCGGCACGGCGGAAACCGACATCGTGGCGGGGTTCTGCGAGCGTTGTGCCGCCGGCGGACTGCCGATCGACCGCACCCAGGTGTTCATCGACACGCTCCACCCCGTCCACGAGGGCCGCCTGTTCCGCTGGGGGCACGATCCGCACGAAGCGGCGATGGTCGAATACGGCCGCACCAATCCGGAGGTGATCGCGGTGGCCGGCGCCAGCGCGTACGACCTCACGGCCGTCGAGAATTGGCGCGGCAGTCCCTTCTTCAAGATGATGCAAACCGGCGAGTCGCTGCTGCGCCGCCGTCTCGACGCCGCGAACGTAAGCGAGTTTCAGGTGCTGCCGGCGCTGGCCGCGGCAGGGATGACCGATTACATCGCGATCATCACCCGCTTCGCCGAGGAAGGCATCATCGGCGAGATGGACGGCGTCTATTCGTCATGGGCGACGCGGGCGCCCGGCGGGTACGAGGATCGGCACATCGCAGCGCTCGCGCGCGTGGTGCCGTTCCTCGCAATCGCCATCAAATCGGTGTCGCTCGTGCGGATGACGACGATACTGATGGAAACCTATCTCGGTCGTGATCCCGGCCGGCGCGTTCTCGGCGGACGGATCGTGCGCGGCCTTGCGGAGGAGATCGACGCCGTCGTCTGGTTCAGCGATCTCGCCGGTTTCACGCGCATCACCGACACCACGCCGGAACAGGTCATTCCCCTGCTGAACGACTATTCCGATGCGATCGTGTCTGCGATCCACGAGCATGGCGGCGACGTGCTCAAGCTGATCGGCGACGGCACGCTCGCGATCTTCGCGGCGCAGGATCGCGCGCAGGCCTGCGATGCGGCGCTCTCCGCCGCGATCGCGGCGCGCCGCAAGGTCGCCGAAATGAAAGAGCGGCGGACGGCCGAGGGCAAGCCGGTCACCGACATGTATCTCGGCCTCCACGTCGGCAAGGTCTTCTACGGCAACGTCGGCAGCCGTGAGCGGCTCGACTTCACCGTGATCGGGCCGGCGGTGAACGAAGCGAGCCGCATCGCGGCGATGTGCCGGTCGGTCGATCAGCCGGTCCTGGTGTCGGCGGCGTTCGCCGGGGTCGACGATATGAAGCGCCGGCTTCTCTCGGTCGGCCGCTATGCGCTGCGCGGCGTGTCGCATCCGCAGGAGTTGTTCACGATTGATCCGGAGGCGTGAGCGCGGCGTCGCTGCCCGGATTGAGCGTGCGCTCAATCCGGGCTACAGAGTCTGATCGACGATCGAGCCGGCGCGAAGAGACGTCCGCGTTTCCGCCGCTGCACGGTCGGCCGCCCTAAGTTTGTGTGACGTAGTGATACTTGCCGACAACAAAGAAGTTTGTGGGGCTGTCCGCAGGAAACATCAGCGTTACGTCGACGTCGACGGGGTCGCTTGCTCGTCGCGGGAGGGGACCTGAACCTTGAGTTCGCGGCTACGGTTGGGATCGGCAGGAACAGGTACTTCCTTCTTTCCGAATTTTACCGCCTTCACATCTTTCAGACCCGACCCGGTGATCGTTACGGTCTCTCCGTGAACACCACGGCAAGGTTCGACCGTGTAGTAGTAGAATGTCCCAACTTCGCGGTTCGGAGGAGTTGATCCGGGGAAAGACAAGGATGATCTTTGCCTCATCCACTCCGTCGGGCGCGCGGACTATTCGCGCGGACGAGCCCGTCGTTGACGAACTCGAAGTTCGTCCCGGGCGTCACACCGAAATTCGCCCCGTTGGCGCCCGTAAATCCGTTTCCGGTGATCGATATGCGCGTGCCACCGCTGTGCGGTCCGAAATTCGGCTCAAACTTGCCGGGTGCGTTGAGGGATTCCTGACCTTTGAGATGATCGCTCAGGGCCGTGATTGCCTGCGAGCGCCCCGCCCCGGCAGCTTGGATACCGAAGAACGCGGCTGTAAGCGTTCCGATCACACCAGTGACTGCGCCGATTATTGCCACGACGTCTGTCGTCTTCGGTTGCTCTGGACCAAGTGCGGTCAAGGTGACAACCAGGACGAGGAAGGTGATGAGCAGTGCGCCGACTACGAGCCAGAACCCGTACGATATCCGCAGACCCTCCAAGTCTTTTTCTTGTGTTGCTTGCGGCTGATCGCGCCGCCACCGCCAAATAAAAAGCGCGCCGAGAAGACAAATTGCGAGGACGATGAACGCTGAGATCGCAACGCTGCGATCGAGCTTGTTTGAGGCAGCGCCGCCGGCTGGGGCAGCAACGGCACCGGCTGGGGCAACGCCGGTTGAGGCAGCGGCACCGGCTGGCGCAACGCCACCGGCTGGCGCAACGCCACCGGCTGGGGCAGCGCCGCGTTCGCGGGTTATCGCTTCCGAAATCTGCTTGATCTGTCGGTCTAAGGCCTGCACCGCGACATTGAGCGTGTCGATGTTTGGGCTGCCCGGCGCTGGAGCCAATTCTCGGGAGCGCGTGTTCGCCTTGCGCCTGGGCTGGCGCCGGCTGGGCCAAAACCTCCGCCGTTTTGGGCAAAACTGACACGATCGCTAAAAGGCCGATCAGAAAAGCAAGATATTTAAACATGGATAAACTCCCTCGCGCTGGCGGAGAGTAGAAAAAATTTTCTACCTAAAGTTTAATCCGATTAATGATCTTTAGCAAGTAATGGATTCGACGCGGCGAATCCGGCCATCAGCGATGCCGGCGGTAACGCTCAAAATTTAGCTGGAAACGATAATCCGGATTTCGCCTCGGCTCAAACCGGGTAGCGCCGGCCCGCATCAGGGCTTCACTTCCCCAAAGGCGGCAGGGGCTCGGCGACGATGGGCGGGGCGAGGTGCAACGCGCGGCGCGCGCCGTCGAGCGCGGCGTCGGCCATCGCGGCGTGGCCCTCGGCGGTCGGGTGCACGGCGCCGCCATAGACCGCCGAGAGGATGCCCCAGGTCGAATCGTGCAGGTTGCTCGGCTGGATCGTCGACGAGATGCCTTCGGGGAAGGTCATCGCGGTGAAATAGCTGTCGTTCGCCGTCCTGATCCAGCGGGCGCGCGGCGCGTAGGCGCGGAATTCGCTCACCGCCGCGCCGCAGGCGAGCGGCTGGGCGGCGCCCTCGACGAGGCTCTCCTCGAAGCTCTTGCCGTCGGCGAGGAAGCATTGGCGGTCGAACGCGGGATCGGTTTCGGCCCGCGCGCAGAAGCCGTGCTCGGCGAACGCCGCCTGGTGCGTGTCGACGAAGGTCATGCTCTCGGCTGCGCTCGAACATGCCCCGCTCGCCTTGCAGGTCGCGATGTCCTTGAGCGCCGGCAGGAATTTCTGCTGCACGAAGGCCGAAATGCGCGCCAGCCGGTCGGCGCCGACGGCGAAGGTCGGATTGATGTCGAACCCGGCGGCGCCCGCCCGCGCACGGACGGCCGCCGAGCGAGCGCCGGATTGCCGTAGGACACGTAGACGACGCGCTCGAAGACATCGTCGATGAGCGGCGCGAGCGCCGCGCGCAATCGCGCGAAGTCGCCGGGAAGCTTGCCCTCGAGCTTCGCCCGGGACGCTTCGACGCTTCCGATGATGCCGGCGCTGCGGAAGATGCGCCGTTCGTTCGGAGTGTCGATGATGGCGTCGGCGACGAGGCCGGGGAAGCTGATGTCGTTCGCGCCGACCGTCAGGAACACGAGATCGAGCCTGCGGTCGGGCTGGACGCGCCGCGCGCGGGCGAGGAGATCGTTGAGCTGCGTCACCTGGGCGGGCGACGTGCGCGGGCAGGGGACGCCGCTGCCGCAGGCGAGCTCGCGCGAGCGCTGGCCGCCGAGCAGGCCGACGTCGATGGTGGCGCCGGTGCAGGCGAGCGGCAGGAACGTCACCGCGAGGTGCGGGTTCTCGATCGCGAGGCCGAGCGCGGCGCGCAGCTGGTGGCCGTAGAGCGAGCGGTGGCACGCGCCGCCCATCCATCGCGCCGAGAGCAGCGCCCAGGCTTCGCGGTCGTTCTCGGAGCTGCCGGAATCGCAGGAGCGGTCGCCCTTGAACCCGACGCGGCCGGGACGGAAAAATTCGGTCTGCCGCGCGGCGTCGAAGCGGCGGAAGCAGAAGCCGTCGTCGGTGAGCGCCACCGGACGGTCCGGATTGCCGTCGCCCGACGCGACGGAGTCGCCGAGCCCGGCGATCAGGAGATCGCGCACGGCGATTTCCTCGATGGCGCGGCGGATCGGCTCACCGGGCACCGCGATGTCGACGGTCGCCGTGGTGGTGCGGCCGTAGCGCGCGCGGACCGGCACCGGGGCGCTGCAGTCGGCATTGATCACGCGCGGCGTGGCGTCGCCGTCGGCGAAGCTCCAGGTGCAGGCGGCGCCGGTCGCGATCTCGCCGGATGCCCGCACCTCGATCCGATGATCGGCGGGCGCGAGGTAGTTCTCGCGCACGCCGTCACGCGTGCACGGGTCGGCGATCTGGCCGACCGCATCGAGGCAGAGGCGCACCACCATGTCGCGCGCCCAGCCGCGGCCTTCGCTCGCCTCCGCGAGGTCCTGCTCGGCCTCGAGCACGCTGCGGCCGCTCTCGGCCTCGACATGGCGGCGGAAATCGCGCTCGTCGCGGAACAGCCGGAAGCGGTTCGTCACCTCCCAGGTGATGATGACGCCGGTGGCGGGCTCGACGGCCGGCGCCGGCTGCGCGGGCGGCGTGTCCGGGATTTGCGCGCGGACGCGTCGTGCGCGACGAACGGCACGAGGACGGACGGCCGCAACGGCGGCGCGCCGCAGAGAGTGCTTCAAAGACAGTGCGTTCATCAAAGGCTGTGCGTTCATCGTTTGGGGTTCGTGTCGACGTCGCGCCGCAGCCTCATTCGGCGCCAGCGTGGAAGTCTTGAGCGCAGGCGCGGCAATATCAGGGCAGCCGCGCGAGCCGCGTCACGTTTCGCCGATGTTCATGGCAGCTTTGCGATGGCGTGCCTGGCGCGCCCGTCTCCCGGGCCGGCTCAGAGGAGGTTGCGCAGCGTGAGATAGAGGCCGATCAGCAAGAGCCCGATCGCGAAGATGCGCACGAACATCGCCGGGCTGACGCGCTGCCGGCACCATTGCCCGGCGGCGAGGCCGAGGCCGGCCGGCGCGAGCGCCACCACCGAGCCGCCGATCAGCGCAAGCGGCAGCGCGCCTTCCCGCGCCAGCGCGACGCCGAGCGCGATCGCCGAGGTGAGAAGCGAGAGGCCGAGCGCCTGGATGAGCTCGTCGCGCTTCAGTCCGAGCGATTGCAGATACGGCACGAGCGGCAGCACGAACACGCCGGTCATGATGGCGATGAAGCCGGTGACGGTGCCGACCAGCGGCGCGAGCCACCACTCCGCGGTCGGCGGCACCACGATCCGCGGCGTCGTCAGCGACAGGATTGCATAGAGCGATGAGCATGATGCCGAGCGCTATCGTGGCGCGCCCGGAGGTATCGTGGGCGAGGAAGCCGGCGCCCGGCAGGCTGCCGACGCAGATGCCGGCGAGCATCGGCCAGAATCGCCGCAGCAGGGCAGGGAGCCGCTTGCCGGCGAGCGCCTGCCACACATTGGTGCTGAAGTTCGGCACCACCAGCAGGCCCGCCGCCTGCCCCGGCGCCATCACCAGCGTGAGGATGCCGGTCGCGATCGTCGGCAATCCGAGCCCGATGAATCCCTTCACGAAGCCGGCGAGCAGAAAGGCGGCGAAGGCGTAGACGAGGATCGAGAACGACACTCCGAGCAAGGGCTGCATTCCATCGAAGCGAGCGGGGTCACGTTCGAACCACAGCTAGGTGCTGGCGGACAAGCGTGTACAGCGCCGACGATACGGAAAGGACCGTAGTGCCGGCGGCGCAGCATGCAGAGCAGAACTGCGCCGCGCGCATCGCGGGGCAAGCACGGCGAAAGCTGCTAAAAGACCGGGCGCATCGAATCATTGTCGTCATTCCGGGGCGCGCGCAGCGCGAACCCGGAATCCAGTCCTCTGCGCAAGAATCTGGATTCCGGGTTCGGTGCTGCGCACCGCCCCGGAATGACGGGTGTGGGAGCAGCCATGCCGGATCATCACCGCTTCTCCGTCATCGGCACGTCGGGCTCCGGCAAGACGACGCTCGGGCGCGCGCTCGCCGCGCGGCTCGCCATTCCGTTCGTCGAGCTCGAACTCGATCATTCACCAGGCGAACTGGGTCGCGCTTCCCGATGCCGAGTTTCGCGCGCGGGTCGCGGCGCTGGTCGACGGCGAGCGCTGGGTGATCGACGGCAACTATCACGTGGTGCGCGACCTCGTCTGGGACCGCGCGACCACCATCGTCTGGCTCGACCTGCCGCGCTGGCAGATCATGGCCCAGGTGATCTGGCGTTCGGTGAGCCGCGCGGCGATGAGGACGGAGCTGTGGAACGGCAACCGCGAGC
Source organism: uncultured Alphaproteobacteria bacterium (assembly GCA_963793985.1). Taxonomy (GTDB): domain Bacteria; phylum Pseudomonadota; class Alphaproteobacteria; order Rhizobiales; family Xanthobacteraceae; genus JAJPKK01. The sequence continues at coordinate 163,398 of CAWCCG010000032.1, forward strand.
GCTGGAGCGCGCTCGTCGACCGCGACCATCCGATCCGCTGGGCGTGGCGCACCTTTCACGAGCGACGGCAGCGCTACGCGGAATTGCGCGATGCGCGCTGGGTGCGGCTGCGCTCGCGCCGCGAGATGCGGCGCTGGCTCGACGAGGTGGCGCGGGAGGACAGAGCGATTAGCGGAGCGCGCTGCCCCAACCGCCGTCATTCCGGGGCGCGCGTCAGCGCGAACCCGGAATCCAGTCTTCTGCGCAAGAGTTCGGATTCCGGGTTCCGCCTGCGGCGGCCCCGGAAGTGACGGCGAAGGCAGCGCAGCTACTTCTTCAACCCCGCGGCCCGCGCCGCTTCGTTCCACTTCGCGGTCTCGGTCACGATGTAGCGCGCGAACGCGTCGGGGCCGCCGGCGAGGCGCTCGAGGCCCTGGGTGCGCAGCGCGGTCGTCGCCTCGCTCGCATCCATCGCTACCGGCACCGCCTTGGCGAGCTTCTCGATGATGTCGCGCGGCGTTCCCGACCGGCGCCATCAGGCCGAACCAGATGCCGGTCTCGAAGTCGGCCATGCCGGCCTCCGCCATGGTCGGCACGTCGGGCGCGTTGATCGCGCGGGTCGCCGCGGCGGTCGCGAGCGCGACGATCTTGCCGGCCTCGACCTGCGGCACGGCCGTCGGCGCCGGGCAGAACATCACCGCGGTGCGCCCGGCGATGAGGTCGGTGAGCGCCTGCGGGCTGCCCTGATAGGGCACGTGGATCATCTTCACCCCGGCGCGGGCATCGAACAGCTCGGCGGCGAGGTGCGGCGCCGACCCCGGGCCGACCGAGGCATAGAGCAGGCCGCCGTCTTTCGCCTTGGCGAGCGCGATCAGCTCCTTGACCGACTTCACGCCGGTCGAGGGATGCACGACGAGCATCACCTTGACCTCGGTCACGAGGGCGATCGGCACGAAATCCTTGGCCATGTCGAAGTTCGGGTTCGGCGAGATCGCCTGGTTGGTGAGCGTCGCCGACGAGCCGAGGAACAGCGTGTAGCCGTCCTTCGGGGCGCGGGCGCCGGCCTCCGCCGCGACCGCGGAGCCCGCCCCGGTCTTGTTCTCGACGATGAACTGCTGGCCGAGCACCTGCCCGAGCCGGTTGGCGAGGACGCGGGCGCTCAGGTCCGCGACGCTGCCGGGACCGAAGCCGACCAGGATGTGCACCGGGCGGTTCGGATAATCCTGCGCCTGCGCAGGCGCGGCGAACAGGCCCGCGAGCACGAGCGCCATCGCGAGGAGATGTCCGTACGGTCCTCTCATGGATCGCTCCCTTGCTGCGCTCGACCTTGCCGTCGTCGATCGCCGGGTAATATATCGGAAAAGTGCCGTTGCGCCGCTGGGCCTTGCGGTCGCGCGGCAGGGACACCCGTATGTTCGTCACCTTCTTCCATGAGCTCAAATCCGCCGGCGTCCCGGTGACGCTACGCGAATATCTCACCTTGATGGAGGCGATGGAGGGCGACCTCGCGTCGCGGCGGGTCGAGGAGTTCTACTATCTCGCCCGCGCCACGCTGGTGAAGGACGAGCGCAACCTCGACAAGTTCGACCGCGTGTTCGGCCACGTCTTCAAGGGGCTCGAGCTTCTATCCGACAGCCAGACCGTGGAGATCCCGGCGGAATGGCTGCGCAAGCTCACCGAGAAGCACCTCACCGAAGAGGAGAAGCGCCAGATCGAGGCGCTCGGCGGCTTCGACAAGCTCATGGAGACGCTGCGCGAGCGGCTCAAGGAGCAGAAGGGCCGGCACCAGGGCGGCAACAAGTGGATCGGCACCGGCGGCACCTCGCCGTTCGGCGCCTACGGCTACAATCCCGAAGGCGTGCGCATCGGGCAGGACGGCAACCGCAACTTCCGCGCCGTCAAGGTGTGGGACAAGCGCGAGTTTCGCGATCTCGACGGCAATGTCGAGCTCGGCACCCGCAACATCAAGGTGGCGCTGCGCCGCCTGCGCAAATTCGCCCGCACCGGCGCGCCGGAGGAGCTCGACCTCGACACCACCATCAAGGACACCGCGCACAAGGGCTATCTCGACATCCACATGCGGCCCGAGCGGCACAACGCGGTGAAGGTGCTGGTGTTTTTCGACGTCGGCGGGTCGATGGACTGGCACGTCAAGCTCACCGAGGAGCTGTTCTCGGCGGTGCGCACCGAGTTCAAGCACATGGAGCATTTCTACTTCCACAACTGCCTCTACGAGCGGGTGTGGAAGGACAATCGCCGGCGCTGGGACCAGCCGACGCCGACCTGGGACGTGCTGCACACCTATCCCCACGACTACAAGGTGATCTTCGTCGGCGACGCCTCGATGAGCCCCTACGAGATCATGATGCCGGGCGGCTCGGTGGAGCACGTCAATCCCGAGCCGGGCCAGACCTGGATGGAGCGGGTGACCCGCACCTATCCCGCCTGCATCTGGCTCAATCCGGTGCCGGAGAGCCAATGGGAGCACACCCAGTCGGTGCGCATGATCCGCCAGCTGATGGCGGACCGCATGTACCCGCTCACCATCGAGGGGCTCGACAAGGCGATGCGCGAGCTCGCGCGGTGAGCGGCGCGGCCTCCGGCGCCTCCGGACATCCCGTCGCATGATTTTCGCTTTAGAGTGCGATCGATTCAGGTTGAATCGGATCGCACTCTGAACTCCTTGATTTTGAGCATGATCTGGTCCGAAAAGTCTGCAACTTTTCGGGATCATGCTCAGCGTCCGTATCCTGCGGCCGCTGTCATCCATTCACCATCGACTGCGGATAGAGGGACCGGTGCCTGCAAAATCATCTCGTGCTCAGCCCAAAGGAAGCGCCATGGCGCCCGTCGAAGTTGCCTGCGGCCAAGTCCACCTGGAAACCCGTCCGCTGTCCTTCACCAAGGCGGACAAGGACCGCATCGCGCAGAGCTTCCCGGAGAAGATCACCGTGTCGGTGCCGGGCTTCGGCGCCCAGGAATTGGCGCTGCGGCCCCTCGTCAAGAGCATGCTCGATCAGGTCCAGCCGCCGGCGGTGAAGATCGCGATCGCGGTGCGCGGCGAGCCGGACGACGTCGACACCTTCGAGATCGACGACGTCCAGTTCAAGGTGGTGGGCACGACGGCGGGCAGCTTCAAGGTCGGCGACACCGCGATCGCCTACACCTTCGATGCCGACATCCTCCCCGGCGACACCGACCACCGAGCCCTGCACCTGCGAGGACGGCGGCGAAGGACGGCGCCGGTCGCGCACCTTCACCTGCACCTGGGACATCGAGATTTCGATCGATCCCGGCATCGCCGGCGTCTACGAGGTCGAAGAGTTCGAGATCGCGGTGGCGTCGCCCTGCGTCTGCCCGGACCGCACCTTCGAGATCGAGGACACCGACCTGTTCGATTCCGTTCCCGACGACGATGATCACGACGCCGAGGTCGAAGACGACGGCAATGACGACGACGCGCGCGAGGGCAAAAAGAAGAAGTCCGGCAAGAAGAAAGCCAAGGGACGCGGGAAGTAGTCGCCGTCAGTTCCGCGTGCTGAAGCCGGCGCCGATCGACGCGGTGCTCATCGCGAAGATCGCGCCGAGCAGGCTCGCCCCGACCTGCGCCCCGGCATCCGGGCTTCCCGCCGCGCCCGCGTCATGGCCGATCACGGCGAGCGCGGCGACGATGGCGGCGCCGGCGATCCATCGCAGCAGGCGCAGCGGCCACCAGTGGAGCATCATGAACTGCGTCATCGCGGCGGCGATATAGCCGACGACGAGCGCGACCAGCGCCATCGTCCACCAGGCGAAGGCCGATCTGGTCTGGGCCTTCCAGGTGACGAACAGGTCCCGCCAGGCGGTCGCGAGCTCGATGTGGAGGTGGGCGAGGTAGATCTGCGCGGCGAATGCGGCGAGCGTGCCGGCGATGATGCCGGTGGCAAAGGCGAGCAGACGGACCGTGGTCAGTTCGTCCTTCATGGGGCTCCCCGGAGGCATTCTGGTCGCGACGAGGCCGACCAATCGCTACATCGCCCGGTGCATTCTTGGTACTCCTCCGTGGCATGGATTTGGCGATCCCCCGGTTTTCGGCCAAGCCGACCCCAGTTTTCGACCAGGCCAAATGGTGTAGTGTCCGCGCCCGGAGTCGGACGCCGGTCGAGGCGTCGCCCCTACGGAGGAACCGATGAAAGCCCTCAAATTCGTCACCATTGCAGCTGCGGCGATCGCCATCGCCCCCGCCGCCCTCGCTCAAGGCAAGGGCGTCGATCGGATGTACGTCCTCGAATGCGGCCAGGGACACACCGGCGACATGTCGCGCTGGACGCCCGGCAAGAATGCCGGCGTTCCCATGGACATCGTCGACAACTGCTATCTCATCAAGCACGGCACCGACTACTTCCTGTGGGACACCGGCATTGCCGATGCGATCGCCGCAATGCCGAACGGGCAGCCGGCCGACACCCCGGCGGGCATCAGCTGGAGCCGGCCGAAGTCGCTCGCCGCGCAGCTGCAGGAACTCGGCGTGAAGCCTGACGACATCAAGTATGTCGGCATCTCCCACACCCATCCCGATCACGCCGGCAATGTCGAGCTGTTCCCGAAGGCGATGCTGATGGTCCAGAAGGCGGAATACGACTGGCCGGACGCCAAGGGCGGGCCGCGTTTCAAGCCGGAGCACCCCGTGACCAAGCTCGAGGGCGACCGCGACGTGTTCGGCGACGGCAGCGTCACCATCATCTCGACGCCCGGCCATACGCCGGGGCATCAGTCGCTGCTCGTCAAGCTGCCCAAGACCGGTCGCCGTGCTGCTGACCGGCGATGCCGTGCACTTCAAGGCGAACTGGGACGGCAAGGTGGTGCCGGGCATCAACTTCGACAAGGAGAAGACCGCGACCTCGATGGCGCACATGGCCGACGTGCTCGCGCAGAACAAGGGCGAGATCTGGATCAACCACGACAAGCCCCAGCGCGAGGCGACAGAAGCTGTCGCCGCAGTTCTACGAATAAGCAGGTGTTGGGGATCAAGGCCCAGGCTCGAGCGTCGCAGCCTCCGGTCTTGCTCTGTCGTGTTCACGGATCTCCGAGCGGTCGGCAGCACCTCTCCCCGCGTGCGGGGAGAGGTCGGATCGCGCCAGCGATCCGGGTGAGGGGGCGGCGCCACGAGTTTGAGCGTCCGAGGTAATTCCTCGAGACGCTCAGACTCGTGAAACCGCCCCCTCACCCCGACCCTCTCCCCGCGCGCGGGGAGAGGGAGCAGCGGCCGCCGTGCCGATTACACAAGCAGATGCGCGTGCATCCGCCGCGCCGGGACCTGCCATGAGCGGCGTCGGCCTCCCGCTCGGCGCGCTGATGCGCCACGGTTCGTTCGGCAACTTCTGGTGCGCGCGGGTCGCCACCACGATGGCCTACCAGATGCAGGCGGTGGCGATCGGCTGGCAGATCTACGACATCACCAACAGCCCGCTCGATCTCGGGCTCGTCGGCCTCGTGCAGTTCTTGCCGACGATCGTGTTCTCGGTCGCTGGTCGGGCAGGCGGTCGATCACTTCGACCGCAAGCGCATCGCCCGGGCGTGCCAGAGCGTGACCGCGCTCGCCGCCGGCCTGCTCGCGATCGGCAGCGCGACCGGGTGGCTCGGCCGCGACGCGATCCTCGCGCTCGTGTTCGTATCCGGCACGGCGCGGGCCTTCGAGATGCCCTCGATGCTGGCGCTGTTGCCCGGCATCGTCACGCCGGCGCTGCTGCCGCGCGCCATCGCTGCTTCGACCTCGGCGAGCCAGACCGCGGTGATCTGCGGCCCGGCGCTGGGCGGCCTGCTCTATGCGCTGGGGCCGACGGCGGTCTACGCGACCTGCGCGGTGATCTACGTCATCGCCAACATCCTGGTCGCGGTCCTCAAGACGGCGCCGCGCATCAAGGAGCGCGCGCCGGTGACGCTCGCGACCATGTTCGCAGGCTTCGCCTTCGTGCGCAGCCGGCCGCTGCTGCTCGGCGCCATTTCGCTCGATCTCTTCGTGGTGCTGGTCGGCGGCGTCACCGCGCTGCTCCCGATCTTCGCCCGCGATGTTCTCGACACCGGACCGTGGGGGCTCGGCCTGCTGCGTTCGGCGCCGGCGGTCGGCGCGCTCGCCATGTCGGCGTTTCTCGCCCACCGCTCGTTGGGCGACGAGGTCGGGACCAAGCTGTTCGCCTCGGTCGCGGTGTTCGGCGTCGCCACCGTCGTGTTCTCGCTGTCGCGCTCGCTTCGCGCTCTCGCTCGGCGCGCTCGTCGTCTACGGCGCGATGGATTCGGTGAGCGTGGTGATCCGCCAGTCGCTGGTGCAGACGAAGACGCCCGCCGACATGCTCGGGCGGGTGATCGCGGTCAACGCCATGTTCACCGGCACCACCGGCTCGCTCGGCCAGTTCCGCGCCGGCGTGTTCGCGGCGCTGATCGGCACGGTGCCGTCGGCGCTGATCGGCGGCATCGGCGCGATTCTCGTCACGGGCTTGTGGATGTGGTGGTTTCCCGACCTCAAGCGGATCGGCAGCTTCGAGCCGGAGCCGGTGGAGCTGCGCGAGACGAGGAGGAGCGGGAGGCGGCGGGAAAGGGTCGGAGTGACGAGTTCTCGGCCAATCGCCGTCATTCCGGGGCGCGCGCCAGCGCGAACCCGGATCAGTACTGGCACTGCCGATGCGCCGATTTCGGGGTTCCGGGTTCCGAGCCTGCGGTCGGCCCCGGAATGACGGTGGAGGGCGCTACCTACTCACTTCGAATGCCGCCCGACAAAATCCAGCACCGCGCGATTGAAGATGTCGGGCCGCTCCCAATAGGTGGAGTGCCCGCCCTCGGGCACAGTGACGAGCTCGGCTGACGGGATTTGCGCCGCGACCATGCGGATGAGCCCCGGCGGCGAGGCGAGGTCGGCCTCGCCGGAGATCAGCAGCGTCGGCACCTGCAGGCGATTGAGCGTCGCCTCGGTGATCTTGTTCGCGGCGGGCTGCCGGAACGGCCGGCTGGTGATCGCCTTGTGCTCGAGCTCGAGCCAGAGTTTTGCGCCGGCCGGATTGGCGGCGCGGTAGGACGGCCCGAGCTCGCGGAAATCCGGCGGCAGGCTCGGAAATTCCTTGGGCCGCAGGTCTCTCGTAGAGCGTGGCGATGGGACCGCTGGAAAGACCGCTGGGGTTCGAGGCGACGATGAGGCTCAAGAGGCGATCCGGATGGGACACGGCATAGTCCGCCGCGATGCCGCCGCCGGCGGCCGAGCCGACGAGGTGGAATTTCGCCAAGCCCAGATAGTCGGCGAGATGGTGCAGATCCTCCGACGCGATGCCGGGGCGGTCGGCGACCAGCGGATCGGAATTGTAGTAGGAGCGCCGCGAATAGCCGATCACGCGGTAGCCGGCCTTGGCGAACGCCGGCTGCTGATAGCCCCAGATCAGCGCGCTGCCGGTCGCGGGATGGACGAGCACGATCGGCGGCCCGTCGCCGCCCGTGTCCCAGTACCAGAGCCGCGTGTCCGGCAGCACGGCGAGGCCTCCCTTCGTCTGGATCGGCTCGGGCAAGGCGAGTGGGAGTGGAGCATCGGGCGCCGGGTTTTGGGCGGAGGCTGCAGTCGCGGCGAGCGTTGCGGCAAGCGCGAATATCGTCGATGCGAAACGGGCCACCATTTCTTCTCCTTGTCAGACCACGCGGCCGACGCCTCCGTGCGATTGCCGCACAGAGGCGTCGGCGCTTCGCGTTATTTCGGCAGCGCCGCGAGCTGCGGGACGTCGTCCTCCTTGGGGGCGACGGCCTTGGCGGTGATCAGCGTCATCGCCACGGTGTCGTAGTAGCCCATGGTGGCGACGAGATCGATCAGGCCCTTCTCGCCGAACGCCTTCAGCGCGGCGGCGAAGGTCGCATCCGACACCGCCTTGTCGCGGTACATTTCGGTCGCGTAGTTGTAGAGGATCGCCTCGTCCTCCTTGAGCTTCTCCGGCCGCTTGCCGGCGGCGATGTCGGCGCCGACGCTCGGATCGAGCCCGCCGCGCACGGCGCCCCGGTAGTGGCCGCGCCAGATCCATTGGCTCGACCAGTGCCGCGCCGTGATCATGATCGCGAGCTCGGTGAGGCGCGGCGGCAGCCCGGTGCCCCAGCGCACGTAGTCCGAAATCGCCTCGAGCTTGGGCGCGAGCTCGGGGCTGCGCATATAGACCTTGAACGGCGGGTTCTTCGCACCGGTGGTGTTGTTGCGCGGCGGCTTTGCGAGATTCTCGATGTAGGCCTTCTGCTCCGGGCTGAACTGGTCCGGGTTGAGCGTCGGATAGCGCTCCTGCGCGGCCGCGGCGAGCGGCAGCGCAAGGGCAGCGAGCAGTGTTGCAAGCGAATAGACGTGTCTCATGGATTTTTCCTCCCTCTGTTTTTCGGCAGCTTCGACTGTGAAGCGCTGCGCCATTCTCGTTCGATTCGTCATGGCCGGGCTTGTCCCGGCCACCCCGATCATGTGGCACGGCCGTGCCCAGTTATCGGGGTCGCCGGGACAAGCCCGGCGATGACACTTTGGTAGGAGACCGTAGGGCGCAATCGCTTTATTGCGCCGTCGGCGATTGCGATGGCGCAATGCGCTTCGCTTATTGCGCCCTACGCGGCCGGGACATCCCGCCTCAGCCGCCGTCGCCGCGCGGCGCCTTCGCCGCGACCGGCCCGACGATCCGCTCGAAATCGGCGTCACCTCCCGGATTGCCGTGGATCGGCACGTGCTGCGCGACGTCGAGCTTGAGCGCCTTGAGGTTGTTGAACAGCGCGACGGCGTTCGGGTTGACGACCGCGAGATTGCCGCCGGCCGGCGGCGGCGAATAGAGGTCGGCGTTGACGAGGATCTTCGACTGCGGGAGGTACGCCACCAGCATGTCGTCCGCGTGCGGCAGACCTTCGACGTGATAGAGCTCGATCACCCGCGTCGCGTCGCCGACCGTGGTGCGGTCGTTGAAGGTCTGCAACGAGAGGGTGCCCGGTCCCGTCGGCGCGAACGGGAACTGCGAGAGCCGGTCGGGGCTGAGCGCTCGCGACTGCGGAGCCAGCACCTGCGTGCGATAGAAGTCCCGGTTCTTGGCGTCGGTGACGACGGTCGCGCCTTCCGCCACGAAGGCCCGGATGCCGCCCGAATGATCCCAGTGGTGATGGGTGTTGACGAGATAGCGGATCGGCTTGTTCGGGATCAGCTTGTGGGTCTCGGCGATCACCGCGTTCGAGCGCGCGTCGTCGAGCGGGCCTTCGATCACGGTGACGTAGTCCTTGTGCTCGACGGCGAGGCTGTTGTGCGAGCCGCCGCCGATGAACCACACGCCGTCAGCGAGCTTCGTCGACGCGACGCGGACTTGCGGGGCCGCCGCACTGCGGACCGCATCCGGCACCGCGACCGCGGCGTCGGGCACGTTGATCTTGGCGTCGGTGACGCGCACGTCGAACCAGTTGCGGCCGTTGTCGTTGAGCGGATGATCGCCCTGGTGGGCGTGAATGTGGTACGGGAACTTGGCGCCGTCGCCGGCGTCCTTCCAGTCCGAGTAGCGGACCTCGATCTGCATGTCGCCCATCACCGGATCCGGAAACCAGCTGACCACGCGCTGGAGCAGGTTGTCCTTGTTGAACTCGCCGGTGAAGCGATACTTGCCGCTGGTGAATCCGACGACCTTCACGGTCTCGTCGAGCCGGTTGAAGATAGCGATCCTCGACCGTCGCGTTGCCCGACGCCAGCGCCGCCTTGATGAAGCCGTAGGGGCTCACCGTGATCATGAACTGGCGCAGCTCCGCCGCGTTCGGCTGCGGATTGGTCTGGCCCTGCGCATTGATGTTCCACGCGGTGCCGCCGTTCACGAAGTCGGTCGACTTCGGGATCGGCAGGCCGCCGCCGCGCGCATCCTTCTTGCTCAGATCGACCGCCCAGTCCGCCTTCGAGGACTTGCTGCGGATAGTCGATCGTCGCGGTGTAGGAGGTCAGCGGCGCCTTCGGCCAGTCGTCATGCGAGTCGTAATTCTGTCCGACATAGCGCATCGTGCCGGTGCCGGTGTAGACGACGGAATTGACGCCGCTCGCGCCGATCGCGCGATCGGCCGCCTGCAGCAGGCTCGCCGCATCCTGCGCCGCCGCCGGTACGGCTATGAAAGCCGTGGTGGCCAGCAGCATTCCGAGTTTGTGCTTCATCGATGTCCTCCCGTGGATTTGGCCGTCGGGGCTTTCAGCTCAGCCGAAGCGCATCTGCGGATCGCTTCGACGATCCGTCAGAACCATGTGTTTGCCCGTGGCCCGCTCAGGCTATCCAAAGGCGGGTTGGCTGTAAATTGCGAGGCCGTTCGCGGCGACGGTGCCGGCTGCAAATGAAATAGGCAGATCCAAGAGACACGCTGGCGCACAACTGATGCCGACGCCCGCAAATCCAATGTCCCGGCGCCCTTCCGCAGGCACGCAAACCGTGTATCGTAATCGCAAAGCAGTGCCGTCAAAGCGCACGCTATAACAGGGAGGAACACCATGCTCGGGCAGGGCGTGCGGGGCGTCGTGGCGCTGGCAGCACTTGCGGCGTCGCTCTTTTTGATCGACGGCGCCTTGACCGGTGGCTCCTTGATCGGTGCCGCACGTGCCTTCGACGACAACCTCTATCCGAACCTCAAGGGCCAGTGGATCAGGGCGCGTCCGCCGGCCGGCGTCACCGGCCAGGGGCCGTTCGATCCGGACAAATCCTGGGGCAGGGCGCAGCAGGCGCCGCTGACGCCCGAGTATCAGAAGATTTTCGAGGCGAGCCTCGCCGATCAGGCCGAGGGCGGCCCCGGCCTGTGGGGTGGCGCGCGCTGCCTGCCGGTCGGCATGCCGGCGATGATGACGCTGTTCCGGCCGATGGAGATCATCATCCTGCCGGAGACGACCTACATCCGCATCGACCACGTGCGCGACAGCAAGCGGCGCATCTTCACCGACGGCCGCGACTGGCCGAAGAATCCGGTGCCCGGCTTCGACGGCTACTCGATCGGCAGGTGGCTCGACACCGACGGCGACGGCCGCTTCGACACGCTCGAGGTGGAGACCCGCAACCTCAAGGGGCCGCGCACCTTCGAGCCGAGCGGCATGCCGCTCCACGAGGACAACGAGACGGTCATCACCGAGCGCATCTATCTCGACAAGGCCGATCCCGATCTCCTCCACGACGACATGACCGTCGTCGACCACGCGCTCACCCGGCCGTGGTCGGTGGCGAAGAAGTATCGCCGCGACAAGGTCGCCCATCCGCTCTGGCCGGAAGACAATTGCCCCGACCGCAACGGCCTCATCTTCATCGGCAGCGACATGTATTACGAGAGTGCCGACGGCCTGCTGATGCCTTCGAAGAAAGGCCAGCAACCGCCGGATCTGCGCTATTTCAACCGCGCCAAGCAATGACCGGCTCACCGACAGACACGGGAGAACGCAACATGGTGTTCCGCAACTTGCTTGCCGGTCTGGTGATGGCCACTGCGTCGCTCGCGGCGCTCGATGCCGCTTCGGCGTTCGATGAATTGAAATATCCGCCCCTCAAAGGGCAATGGACGAGGGGGCGTGTGCCGGGCGTGACCGGCCAGCCGGGCTACGATCCGACCAAGCGCATGGGCCTCGCGCAGCAGGCGCCGCTCAAGCCGGAATTCCAGGCGATCCTCGAGGCGAACATCCGCGAGCAGGCGGAAGGCGGCCAGGACGGCGATCCGACCTACATCTGCCTCTCACCGGGCATGCCGCGCGTCATGAATCGCCTACGGCCTGATGGAGATCGTCATCACGCCCGACACCACCCACATCCTGCTCGAGCACATCCACGATTCCCGCCGCATCTTCACCGACGGACGCGGCTTCCCGGAGGAGGGCGTCGAGCCGATGCTGCTGGGCTATTCGGTCGGCACCTGGCGCGATACCGACGGCGACGGGCAGTACGACACGCTCGAAGTCGAGACGCGAAACCTGCGCGGGCCCCGCGCGTTCGACGCCGCCGGCATCCCGTTCCATCCCGACAACCAGACCGTCGTGAAGGAACGCATCCACTGGAACAAGGCCGAGCCCAACAAGCTCACCGACGAGATCACGACGATCGACAACGCGCTCACCCGGCCGTGGACGGTGACCAAGACCTACATCCGCCAGCCGGCCGAGCGGCCGGAATGGGAAGAGGACGCCTGCACCGAGGGCAACGGTCACGTCGGCATCGCCGGGCAGAACTATTTTCTCAGCGGCGACGGCTTGCTGATGCCCGCCAAGCGCGGCCAGGCGCCGCCCGACCTGCGCTACTTCAAGTCGACGCAGAAGTGAGCCAGCGCGCGCGCGGCTGTCGAGCGGCAACGCGTGAGCGGTGCGATAACACCGTCGCTCGGCGCCAAAAGTACTTTGCATGGGGTTGTTCCTCGGAAAATGCTGCTCGCGAATTTTCCCCGCGGGGGTGCCCGGCAATGGCCGCAGGGAACACGCAAGCGTGTAGCCCGCATGAGCGAATGCGACATGCGGGACAGCGGCCGACGCGATATCCTCGTCGACGATACCGGATGTCGCTTCGCTCATCCGGGCTACGTGTCGCGCCGATCACGACGCATTTCCTGGAAAGGGATGACATGGCTTCACCGACCGCAGGCGCTTGGCCGGAGTTGAACTGGGCGGACTGGCAGGCGACCGCCGACACGCTGCATCTGTGGACGCAGATCGTCGGCAAGGTGCGGCTGCGGCTGACCCCGATCGTCAATCACTGGTGGGGCGTCGTCCTCTACGTCAATTCGCGCGGCCTCACCACATCGGCCATTCCTTACGGCCGGCGCACCTTCGACGTCGAGCTTCGATTTCATCGATCACGTGCTGCGCATCGACACCAGCGACGGCGCCCGCGAGCAGTTCGCGCTCGCGCCGATGCCGGTCGCGGCGTTCTACGCGGAGTTCTTCGCGCGGCTGGCGCGCCTCGGCATCGACGTGCACATCTGGCCGATGCCGGTCGAAATTCCCGATGCCGTCCCGTTCACCGACGACCGGTCCCACGCCACCTATGACGCCGCGAAGGCGCAGCGGTTCTGGCAGGCGCTCGTGCAGAGCCACCGCGTGTTCCAGGCGTTCCGCGCGCGCTTCCTCGGCAAGGCGAGCCCGGTGCACTTCTTCTGGGGCAGCTTCGATCTCGCGGTGACGCGGTTCTCCGGCCGCCGCGCGCCGCCCTATCCCGGCACGGCACCCAATGTCGCGCAACTGGGTGATGCGGGAGGCCTATTCGCACGAGGTGAGCAGCGCCGGCTTCTGGCCCGGCAACGGCGGCTACGGCCGCGCCGCGTTCTACTGCTACGCCTATCCCGAGCCCGCGAGCTTTGCCGCGGCACAGCTCAAGACGCCGGGCGCGTTCTACGATCCGCAATTGAAGGAGTTCGTCCTGCCTTACGATGCGGTCCGCAGCGCCGCCGATCCCGACGCGACGCTCACGAGCTTCCTGCAGGAGACGTACGAGGCGGCGGCCAACGGCGCATCATGGGATCGGGCAGCGTTGGAGCGGCCCGAAACCGTCGCCCGCATGAGCAAGCGACATGCGGGATTCCGAAGCGGAATACAGTCATTCCGGGGCCGCCGCAAGGCGGAACCCGGAGTCCAGTCTTCCGTTCGAATCAGCGCTGGATTCCGGGTTCGCGCAGACGCGCGCCCCGGAATGACGGGTGCCGGGCCACGGGCCTACCCCTTCGCGTCGCCCGGAAACGCAAACCGCGCCCATTCCGGCTTGACGAGGCGCAGCGTCACGCTGCCGGCGACGAGGTCGTGGCCGGCCGGCGAGCGCGTCGGCGGCGCGGTCGAGGCGGAGCAGGGCGAGGGCGCGGCCCTTTGCGGAGGAGCCGAAGGTGCCCACCGGCTTCTCGGCGGCGGTCACCGCGGCGCCGGCGTCCGGCGCAAAGCCCTCATAGGCGATCGGCACGATGCGGGTGCGCGCGAGGCCGCGATGCTCCATGCGCGACACCACCTCCTGGCCGACGAAGCAGCCCTTGTCGAAGTCGACGCCGTTGAGCTGGTCCATGTCGGTTTCGTGGGGAAACGCATCGCCATAGATGAAATCGAGGCCGCCGCGCGGCACGCCGAGCGCGATGCGATGCGCCTCGTAGTCCGCAGCCTCGACCAGCGTCGCGCCGAGGTCGGCGGCGGCCTCAGTGGCGAGATGCGGCGGCAGCATCACCCGCAGGCCGAGCGCGGGAAGGCGCGGATCGCGATAGCAGAGGCCGTATTCGGTCGCCGCTTCGCCGTCCCACACCGCCATCACGCCGAGCGTCTCGGAGAGGTCCTCGACCATCACCTTGGCGCGCAGCTTGTAGAAGTTGAGCCGGTCGACGCAGGTCTTGGCGAGCGCGCGCGGCACGTCGAGGAAGAAGCCGCCGCCGTCGGACGGCTCGGCCTCGGCGATGATGGCGTCGAGGATGATCTTGCCCTGCGGGGTGAGCAGCGCGGCAAAGCGCGGCGCGTCCGGCGTCACCTTGCCGATGTCGGCCGTGAACAATCCGTTGAGAAAGCTCCGCGCGCCGTCGCCGGTCACCTTGACGACGCCGCGATCCGGCAGCAGTGCGGCCTTCATTGCGAGTTCTCAGAGTGCAATCAATTCGGATTGAATTGATTGCACTCTGAGCTCCATGATTTTGAGCATCATCTTGTCCGAAAAGTCTGCAACTTTTCGGGATCATGCTCCTGTCCCGCGTCGAACCTAGGATGCGCAGGCGCGTCTCTCAAGGCCGGGCGAGGTGAGGGAACAGGAACCGTTCCAAAGCGTCCCCCTGCGCACGGCCGCGCGCAGGGGAGGGGCGGCGGTGCAAGACCGCAGCCCGGCGGGCCACCACTCCGCGAAGATCAATTTATTGCCGGGCGAGCTCGATCGAGAATTCGCCGTTGCTGATGCGCTGCGACAGGCCTTCGGCGTAGCGCGCGGCGGCCTCCTCCCCATAGGTGGAGACGAGCTCGCTGATGGCGGTGAACAGGCAGATCTGCGCCATGCAGTCGCCGTCGATGCCGGACAGGCGCGCCTCGGTCCAGGCCTCCTGGACGAAATCGAGCGCTGCTTTTTTCTGCTCGTGGTCCGGCAAGGAACCGCGCGCTGGCAAATTCGTCATTGTTGTCATTGTGCTTTGGTGCCCTCGCCTCGCGCGGACGGCGCGTCCCCTTGGAAATCACGTTAACACGCGAATCAGGCGAAGCCAGCGGGACCTTTAAGAAGGGTTAACGGCATCGAATAAAGGCGTACACAATCCAGCGAATTCCGGGAGTTGTGTCCCAAGGACGGTCATTCCGGGGCGCGCGCAGCGCGAACCCGGAATCCAGACTTGCGGCGCTAAAGGCCTTCGGATTCCGGGTTCCGCCTGCGGCGGCCCCGGAATGACTGGAAGGCTCAGTTGCTGTAGCGCGCGGTGACCTCGCGGGCGATCTTCGAGCCCTCTTCGAGGTAGCGGCGGATCGCGAGGTCGGCCGCCGGCGTGCAGGTGTGATAGGACTGCTGGAAGGTCCGGTAGCCGCGATTGAAATGGGCGATCATCTGGGTCCGGCGCGCGCCGGACGGCGCTTCGGCGTCCATGATCGCCTGCATCTCGTTGCGCCACTTGTTGCCTTCGTTGGCGCCGCAGACGCCGCGCAGATAGTGCAGGCTGCCGAGGATCTCGGCGAGGCGCTCGAGCACCGGATCGAACGGCGCGACGTCGACCGCCCGGGCCGGCCCCGCGGACCACCCGAGAACGCCAAGAAGCAGGAGAAGTGCGTGCCTGTTCATGCGCTTACCCATGGCGAAGCTTATGCCCCGCCGACGCGGCGACATCAAGGCGGGGCATTTTCCGCCGCGCCGACCAGCGCGAAGGCCGAGGCGATGATCTCGGCGAGCCCCTGGGTGGTCTTGAGCCCCGCAAGCTCGGCGGGAAGCCGCCATGCCGCTTCCGACAATTCCTCGTTGAGCACCGGCTCGCCCGCGATCCATCGCGCGGCGAACGGCAGGATCACGAAATGCCGCTCGATCCGGCCGTCGCCGTCGCGCACGACCGCCTCGCGATAGCCGGCGAGCGCGATCGGCTCGACCGTGAGCTGGGTTTCTTCCATCACCTCGCGCGCGACCGCCTCGACGAGGCTCTCGCCGACTTCGACGCCGCCGCCCGGCAGCGTGTAGAGCCCGCCCGCCGGCGGCCGGGCGCGGCGCACGATCAGCACCCGGCCGTCGCGGATGATGGCGGCGCTGACCGCGAGGATCGGTCGCGTGGGATAGCTGCGGCCGTCCGCCATGGCGTCAGCGCGGCCCCGTGGTGTTGGGCGCAGCGGCGGCCGAAATCTCGACCCGCCGGTTCTCCGCGGCATAGGGATCGGCGGTGTTCTTCGGCTCGGCCTTGCCGTGGCCGACGGCGACGACGGTCTCGTCGGGCATCCCGAACCTTCCGACCAGCACGTGCTTCACCGCCGCGGCGCGGCGTTCGGACAGGCGCTGATTGAATTCATCGCCGCCGCGGGCGTCGGTGTGGCCGGCGACGACGAGCCGCGTGCCTTTGCGCTCGGGCTTGCCGAGCTCGGCGCCGAGCGCCGTGAGCTGCGCCGCCGCGGCGCGCCCGAGCGCCGCCGAGCCGAACGCGAAACGGACCTCGACATCGATCCGCTCCGCCGGCGCGAGGGCGCATCCGTATTTCGGATCGAATTGCGGGCAGCGGGTGAGTTGTTTCGCCCTGAGCGACTCGATGACCTGCTCGCGCGTCGGCTGCTGCGCTTGGGATGGCTCTTGCGCTTGCGCGAGGTCGACGCACGGTCAACGTGGCGGCGAGCAGCGCGATGCGGCCAATTCGCCCGCTCGAGCATTTGCGAGATGACGTCGCACCCATCCTTCGTCATCGCCGGGCTTGTCCCGGCGACCCCGATAGTTGGGCACGGCCGTGCCATATGATCGGGGTGGCCGGGACAAGCCCGGCCATGACGACTGTTCGCAAACCCGATCATGCACCGCGAGCATTCGCTCTCTTAGCACGAAATGCCCTCTCATTCCGGCGCGGCGCCTTGCTTCAGCTCCGGGAAATCCTCCTCGCGAAACTCAGCCTCAGTCCGGCTGCCCGCGGCGGCGCGCACCTCCTCCTCGCGACGCAGCTCGACGCGGCGGATCTTGCCCGAAATGGTCTTCGGCAGATTGGCGAACTCGAGCCGCCGCACGCGCTTGAACGGCGCGAGGCGGTCGCGGATGTGCCGGAAGATCGACAGCGCCGTGGCGCGGTCGGCGGCGGCGCCGGCGACGAGGGAGACGTAGGCCTTCGCCACCGCGAGCCGCATCGGGTCGGGCGCGGGGACCACGGCCGCTTCGGCGACGGCGGGATGCTCGATCAGCACGCTTTCGAGCTCGAACGGGCTGATGCGGTAGTCGGAGGCTTTGAAGACGTCGTCGGCGCGGCCGACATAGGTGATGTAGCCCTCGGCGTCGCGCGTCGCGACGTCGCCGGTGCGATAGACGGCGCCGGCGATGCCGGCGATGCTGCCGTCCTCCTGCTGATAGCCGCGCATCAGGCCGGCGGGTGCGGGGTCGAGCGCGATCGCGATCTGGCCCTCCTGCGCATCCTTGTCGTCGGCATCGACGAGGCGGATGCGGAAGCCGGGCAGCGCGCGGCCCATCGAGCCGGGCTTCACCTTCTGGCCGGGCGAATTGCCGATCTGCGCCGCGGTTTCGGTCTGGCCGTAGAAGTCGCGGATGGTGAGCCCCCAGGCGTCGCGGACCTTGTCGATGACCTCGGGGTTGAGCGGCTCGCCCGCCGCGATGACCTCGCGCAGGCGGTGGCGGACGGCGCCGAGGTCTTCCTGGATCAGCATGCGCCACACCGTCGGCGGCGCGCACAGCGAGGTGACGCCGTGCGACGCGACGACCTCGAGCAGCGCCTTGGCGTCGAAGCGCGGCTGGTTGAAGGCGCACACGGTCGCGCCCGCATTCCACGGCGAGAAGAACGAGCTCCAGGCGTGCTTCGCCCATCCCGGCGAGGCGACGTTGAGATGGACGTCGCCGGGCATCAGGCCGAGCACGAACATGGTCGCGAGATGGCCGATCGGATAGGAGCGGTGCGAATGCAGCACGAGCTTGGGCTTCGCCGTGGTGCCCGAGGTGAAGTAGAGCAGCATCGGATCGTCGGCGTCGGTCTCCGCGTCCGGCGTGAAGGCCGCGGGCGATGTCAGGAGATCGTCGTAGCGCTCCCAGCCCGCCGGCGCGTCGCCGACCGCGATGCGGGTGAGCTCCTGCTTGAAGCTCTCGAACTTGGCGGCGTCGCCGGCGGCGGCCACCACATGCCTCGCCCGTCCGCGCGCGAAACGGTCGGCGAGATCGGCGGGCGTGAGCAGCGTCGCCGCCGGGATCACCACGGCGCCGAGCTTCATCACCGCGAGCATCGTCTCCCACAGCGGTGCGACGTTGCCGAGCATCACCAGCACGCGGTCGCCGCGCTTCACGCCGCGCGCGCGCAGCGCATTGGCGAGGCGGTTCGAGCGCTCCGAGAGCTCGGCAAAGGTGAGCGAGGTCGCGCCGTCGCCGACGATGGTCAGCGCCGGACGCGCTGCGCTGTCGCCCTTGGCGAGCTCGGCGTCGAACCAGTCGAGCGCCCAGTTGAAATGGGTCGGCGCCGGCCAGCGGAAGCCGCGGCACGCCGCGTCGTAATCGGTGCGATTGGCCAGCAGGAAGTCGCGTGCCGCCTTGAACTCCGCCGCTCCCATCGTTTCGTCCCTTTGTTTGCGCTATTCGCGCTTCTGTCGGGCGAGCCAGCGGAATACGACCGAGAAATCCTTGGTCGCATCGCCTGCGGCCGCCGCCTTTTCATAGAACGAAAGCGCGAGCGCCGCGAGCGGCGTCGGCGAGCCGGTCGCCTCGGCCGCGAGCTGGGAGAGCCGCACGTCCTTGACCATGAGGCTCGTCATGAAGCCCGGCGCATAGTCGCGGTTCGACGGCGCCGCCGGCACCGGCCCGGGAGCCGGGCAATAGGTCGAGAGCGCCCAGGAGTTGGCGCTCGCGGTCGAGCAGATCGCGTGGAGCTTTGCCCAGTCGAGGCCGAGCTTCTCGGCGAGCAGGAAGCCTTCGGCGACGCCGACCATGTTGATGGCGAGCATCATGTTGTTGCAGATCTTCACCGCTTGTCCGGCGCCCGGCCCGCCGGCGTGAAAGATGTTCTTGCCCATGGCGGCGAGGATCGGCTTGCCGCGCGCGAAGGCTTCCTCGGTGCCGCCGACCATGAAGGTGAGGGTGCGCGTTCTGGGCGCCGACGGTGCCGCCCGATACGGGCGCGTCGAGCATGGCGAGGCCGGCGGCCTCCGCCGCCGCGGTGACGGTGCGGGCGCTGTCGACGTCGATGGTCGAGCAGTCGATCAGCAGCGGCTTTGCCTTCGCGACCGCCTCGATGAGGCCGCCCTGGTTGAGCCACACCTCGCGCACGTCTTCACCGGCGGGCAGCATGGTGATGACGACCTCGGCGCCCTTCGCCGCCTCGGCGGCGCTCGCGGCCGCGGTGCCACCTGCAGCGACGAGGGCGTCGCGCGCGGCGGGATTGATGTCGTAGCCCGCGACCCGATGGCCCGCCTTGACGAGATTGGCCGCCATGGGCGCGCCCATGTTGCCGAGGCCGATGAAACCGATGGTCGCCATGAGAACCTCGCGATGTGCGATCCGCCGCAGTCCGGTTGAGTTGCGCTATCTTAGCGCTTCTGCGAGCTCGACGAGCTTGGCGATGGTGTTCATGTTGCGCGCGGTCCCGGCCTCGGCCGCCTTGATCTTCAGTTTCGAGCTCGCCATCCCGTCTCCGTAATGGACGTAGATTTCGCGCATGCCGAGCGCGATGTCCTCGTCCCGGCGGCCCGTCGCGCTTTCGATGGCGTCGGCGGCGGGCGGCGCGTCGAGGAAGATCGCCATGGTGCGGTTGGGGGCCGTCTTCTTGAACGGATTGACCTTGAGCACGGCTGCCATCTCGGCGTGGGTGCGCACGAGTACGCGGACCGGCTTGCCGGCATAGTCGAGGAGATGCGCCTCGAGGGCGGCCTTGATGCGCGCCTCCGACTTCGTGCTGCGAAAGACGACGTTGCCGCTGGCGATGTAGGTGCGCACCTGCGTGCAACCGGCGCGCTCGCAGAGGTCCTTGAGCACGGACATCGGCAGCTTTCCGGTGCCGCCGACATTGACCGCGCGCAACAGGGCGATGAAGACTGCCATTCCTGTGCCCATTGTTCGACGCCGCGGCCGGCAATATATGCCGGCGTGCACCCGGGCGCACTTTCGTCGCTGCGAGCCAAAACCTCATGTGCGGTCGCTATCTCATCACCTCGTCGCCGGAAGCGATCCGCAACCTGTTCCGCTATGCGGAGGAGCCGGATTTTCCGCCGCGCTACAACGTCGCGCCGACCCAGCCGGTGCCGGTGGTGCGGCTCGTCAACGGCGCGCGCTCGTTCGCGCTGGTGCGCTGGGGATTGATCCCGGCCTGGGTGAAGGAGCCGAACGCCTTCTCGCTGCTCATCAATGCGCGCGGCGAAACCGTCGGCGACAAGCCGGCGTTCCGCAACGCCATCCGCTACCGGCGCTGCCTGTTTCCCGCCGACGGCTTCTACGAGTGGAAGTCCGAAGGCGCACGCAAGCGCCCGTTCTGCATCCGCCCGCGCGACGGAAAGCCGATCGCCTTCGCCGGCCTGTGGGAGACCTGGGCCGGGCCGAACGGCGAGGAGGTCGACACCGCCTGCATCGTGACGACCGCGGCGAACCGCACGCTGGCGCCGCTCCACGACCGCATGCCCGTCGTGATCGCGCCGGACGCGTTCGACTTCTGGCTCGATTGCACAGGGGTCGACGCGCTGATGGCCGGGGCGCTGATCACGCCGGCGCCGGAGAATTTGTTCGAGGCTTACGAGATATCGACCGCGGTGAATCGCACCGCGAACGATACGCCCGACGTCATCGCGCCGCTCGGCGAACAGCCCGAGCCGGCGCCGCCGCCGCGCCGCGCGAGCAAGCCCAAGAAGGACGACGGACAGGCGTCGTTGTTTTGAACTGATGGACCTCATCCTGAGGAGCCGGCGCAGCACGGCGTCTCGAAGGATGGCCCCACGCACTGCGGCCCGTGGCCGTCCTTCGAGACGCGCGCAAAAAGCGCGCTCCTCAGGACGAGGTCTCTGGGATTTTCGGTGGCCGAACGTAGGGTGGGCAAAGCGAAGCGTGCCCACGTCTGAGCGGGTCATTGGTTCTGAGCGGGTCATTGGTTCGACCGCGTGGGCACGGCGCTGCGCACCTTTGCCCCCCTACGGGACCTCATCCCCTCACAGCACCTTGCCGGGATTGAGTATCCCGTTCGGGATCGAGCGTGCGCTTGAGCGCGCGCATCACCTCGAGCGCGACCGGGTCCTTCACCTGGGGCAACAGCTTCTTCTTCATCACGCCGATGCCGTGCTCGGCGGAGATCGAGCCGCCGAGCCTCAAAACCACGCCATGCACCGCGGCGTTCATCTCGTACCAGCGGTCGAGATAGGCCTTGGCGTCGGCGCCGACCGGCTGGCTGACGTTGTAGTGGATGTTGCCGTCGCCGAGGTGGCCGAACGGCACCGGCCGCGCGCCGGGGACGAGCGCCGCGACCGCGGCATCGGCCTCGCGCAAAAATTCCGGCACCGCGGCGACCGGCACCGAGATGTCGTGCTTGATCGACGCGCCCTCCGGCTTCTGCGCCTCGGGGAGCGTCTCGCGCAGGTGCCAGAAGGCGTGGCGGTGCTCGAGGCTCTCGGCGATTGCGGCATCGGAAACGAAGCCGCGCTCCATCGCGGTCTCCAGCACGTCCTCGCAGCACGCGCCGCAGGTCCTGCGCCGCCGCCGAGGAGACTTGCACCAGCACGTACCAGGGATGCGGCGACGCCAGCGGATCGCGACAGCCGGGGCCGTGACGCACGCCGAATTCGAGCGCGGTGCGCGAGATCAGTTCGAAGCTCGTCACGCGCGCGGTTGGTGCGCTCCTGCGCCAGCGCGAGCAGCTTGAGGGCGTCGTCCGGCGAGGGCAGGCCGACGAAGGCGGTCTCGATGCTCTTCGGCGCCGGATAGAGTTTGAGCACCGCGGCGGTGATGATGCCGAGCGTGCCTTCGGCGCCGATGAACAGGTTTTTCAGATCGTAGCCGGTGTTGTCCTTCTTGAGCTTGTTGAGGAGGTGCATCACGCGGCCGTCGGCGAGCACCACCTCGACGCCCATCACGAGGTCGCGGGCGACGCCGTAAGCCACCGCATCGGTGCCGCCGGCGTTGGTCGAGAGATTGCCGCCGATGGTGCAACTGCCCTCGGCCGCGAGCGAGAGCGGAAACAGGCGGTCG
Source organism: uncultured Alphaproteobacteria bacterium (assembly GCA_963793985.1). Taxonomy (GTDB): domain Bacteria; phylum Pseudomonadota; class Alphaproteobacteria; order Rhizobiales; family Xanthobacteraceae; genus JAJPKK01. Next base: position 185,651 of record CAWCCG010000032.1, read on the forward strand.
ACGGCGGACGCTGCCTCCTGCGCCTTGACGAGCACGACGCCGGCTTCACAGGTCATGGTGTTCGAGGTGGCGTCGACCTCGCGGATGCGGTCGAGGCGGGTCAGCGCCAGCACCACCTCGCCGTCGAACGGAATCTGGCCGCCGACGAGACCGGTGTTGCCGCCCTGGGGGACGACCGCCGTTGCCGTCTCGTTGGCGAGCGCGAGGATCGCCGAAACCTCCTCGACCGTACCCGGGCGCAGCACCAGCGGGGTGCGGCCGTGATAGAGCCCGCGGCCTTCCACGAGGAAGGCCTCCTGCTCGCGCGGATCGGTGATGGCGTGGCGCGCGCCGACGATCGCGGTGAAGCGCGCGATCAGCTCGGGCGACAGCGGCGGGCGGACATGGGTGTTCATGGCGCCAACATAGTGGATTTCGTGGCGGTGGAAAAACCGCGATGCGTGCGCCCCAACGCATGCGTCATTCCGGGGCGGTGCGCAGCACCGAACCCGGAAT
>CAWCCG010000033.1:0-134995 GCA_963793985.1 uncultured Alphaproteobacteria bacterium
GCGAATGATCGACGGAAACTGCGTTCCCTGTGCCGGCGGCACCACGTTCCCCTTGGTGCCGACGAGCAGGACTTCGTGCTGGTTCATAAACCAGTAGCCCGTGCCGATCGTGTCGCCTTCTCCCAGATCGCGTGGGTGGGGTACTCGAAGTCCCACGCGGCTAGTACTTCCATCGCGTCGTGGAGCATCGTCTGCGTCGCCCACAGGAAGAGACGCAATCGTCGGCGGCGAGGTTGACGACCGGCCACGCGCGAATCGTCGGAGGTGGTTCGGCGTATAGTGATTGGCAGCCGCGCGATCCTGCCGGTCTTCGGACTACGCTTGCCCTTCCAACCGGGGTCGCCGAGATCACGCCGAACTTCACATCCGGAGGGCCTTGATTTTCGCGGCGAGATCGCGCTGGCGTTGGTCGCGGCGGAGCTTCTTGGCGGCCGTCTTCGAGGTGACCTTCTCGCCGTCCTTGGCGCGTGCGATGAGTTTGAGTTGTTCGGCCACGGGAAGCTTGCTGAGAGCTTCGAGTTCTTCCGGTTTGTCGAGCGACGTGCCGACGACATCAGGCAGCCCTTCAACGGCCGTCGCCCGCGCGATCTCGCGCTGGATTTGGGATTCCGATTTACGTGTTTTTTTGGCGGCGTCCTTGGTAAATCGTTCGGCGGGAATATCATCCTCATTTTGAGAACGAGTTGTCTTGGCACGACCTGGGCCACCGGCTTTGGTCGATTTTGTCTCGGGGTGCAGTTTCTCGTAAATCTCCTTGCGCGCCTTGAGGTGCATCGACCGCTCCGCCGGCGAGAGATCGGCGCGGATCAAGTTCTCGTCGATCTCGTCGATCTTCACTTGATCGGTGTCGGCACCCGAGAGAACGCGGCAATCGATGGTGTCCTTGCCGAGCTTGGACACCGCTTCGAGGCGATGCCAGCCGGCCACCAGGAGGAACGAGATGCCGCCCTTCCGCGGCCGCACGAGAACCGGCTGCAACAGCCCTTGATGCAGGATGGATTCCGCAAGCGCATCGACCACCTCGGGCCGGAGCTTGCGCATGCGATCAGTCGGGACGGTGATTTTTTTCACCGGGATGCGTTGGGATTTGAGCGTCGGGTTCGTCATCGTCGCCTCCGCTTGCGCGGCGGCGTCTCGCCGAGCACTCCGGCGGCGATGATCTGGATGGCCTGATTGCGGCTGGCATAGGCGACCCCGCCGTGGCGGCCGATGCGCAGGCCCTTGGCCTTCATGCGAATGACGGTGCGCTCGGACACTCCAAGCTCGGCGGCAAGATCGAACACCGGGCACAGTTCATCACCGTTAGGAAGTTTGATCCGCGGCCGCTTGCTCTTGGCGTAGCGGCGACCGCGGCGACGGCGGCTCTGCTCGGTTTTCCTCGTGACAGGATTGGCCCGAGGTGGATCGGCGCAGGCACCGGGCGGATGCTCGATCTCGCTAAGCACGCCGGTCGGAGCTTGCGACCCGGTGCCCTGCGGTCGGTGCTGTTTGGGGTTGGCCCCTTGGAACGCGGGATCGGTCGCGATATCGACATGGATCATAGGTCAAGTCCCATCGAGTCCGGCTTTGCGCCAACTCGTTGTGCATCTCAGGACAAGACCTACGGAATCTGATCCGCTGGCCAACCAAGACCCGTCTCAATGCGACAGGCTGGCTCATAACAGCGCTAACGTAAGTCCGAATTCGACCTCGGTGCAACAATTTTCCTCAGTGACGCCCCCGCAAGGGAAACGGCTCCGGTGGCGGCGCCGGCTGGCCGACCGCGGCGATCACCGCGCCGACCGTCTCCGTGGCAGCCCGCATCGGATCGTCGAACATGTGGCTGTATCGTTGCGTTGTCGCCGGATTGCTGTGACCCAACAAAGCGCCGATCATCGCCAACGAATGCCCCGACGACACCAGCTGACTCGCAAAACTGTGTCGTAAGTCATGCAATCTCAGATTTTCGAGCCCGGCGGCGCGGGTGAGGCTGCGCCACGCCTTCTTGATTTCAACCACGTGGCCGGTGCTGCCACTGCCGGGGAAGACGAACTCCGGCAGGACGCGGCGGCTGGCGGTCTGCGCGGCGCGGATGTCGGATAGCAACTGCCGCGCTGGCGCGCTCAGTGGGACGCTGTGATCGCGGGCCTGCTTGAGATCGGCCGCCTTGCGGCTCCAGGTGCCAGTGCCGAAATCGAGGTCGGCGTAACGCATTGCGAGAATTTCGCCTCGGCGCGCGCCAGTGAGCAGAAGGAGGCGGATCACGTTGGCGCTGCCGACCGGGATCGCGGGCAGGGCGGCGATCAGCCGTTCCAGTTCGTCGCCGTTGAGGTAGCGGCGGCGGGCATGCTCACGGTTCTTCTCGACGCCCTTGCACGGATTGTCGGCGCGCATCGCCCAGCGGACGGCCAATGCGAACATCTTCGACAACACGGCGACAACTCGATTGGCGCGGTGCAGATGGCCGCGGGCGCTGATCTTGCGGTGCAGCCGATCGACGTCCGCGAACGCCACGTCGGCGACCTTCACGTGCGCGCCGAAGTGCGGGCGAATGTGGTTCTCGATGATCGAGGTGTAGTCGACCTGGGTGCCGGGCCGCCGCTTCGACACGTGCTCGGCGAGGAATCTGTCGCACAGTTCGGTCATCGTTGGCGCAGCCCGCGCGTCCTCGATCTCGGCGAGCGGATCGCCGCCCTGGTCGATGATCTGGCGCAGGCGCTTCGCTTCCGCCCGTGCCGCCGCGACCGGCCAGTTCGGCGTCGCGCCCATGGTGAAGCGGCGCTCGCGGCCGGTGGTCTTGACGCGGTAGTTGAGGACGAACGCGCGGGCGTCGGCGGCGGTGATCCGCACGCCGAAGCCGGGCACGGCGTCGTCGTAGACGATGCGATTGCCCTTCGCCGGCTTCGGCAGCCGCTTGACGATGGCGTCGGTGAGGTGTTGGGCCATAGGGTCGTGTCCGCGTGGTGTCCGCACTGTTGAGTGCGTGTTGTGTCCACACGATGTATGCTCTTGTCCGATGTTGTGCTAGAAGAAAGCGGGACGGTATCGGGACTTCTTCACTGTCCACGAGGGAAATCGCGGCAGGCCAAGGGCTTGCAAATGATGCCCTGCCAAAACTTCGAATCTGAGGGTCGGGAGTTCGAATCTCTCCGAGCGCGCCAGCAACTCGTCCTAATAGAGCTGGTCGATCAGCTGCCGCTTCTCGGCGGGGGCGCCTTCCCCTTGGACCAGGGTCGCCGTCCGATGCGCCTTAGACAGCCATTCCGCGAAAGAGGGCTTTAAATGATCAGGCTCGCTGTTGTCTTCGCCGCCTTCGCGGCCGCTGCTGCCGTCGCCGTCGCGGCTGAGCCGCCGACCAGATCGGGGGACATAATCGGAAGCGTGGTCATGCGACCTGACCGGTCGCTCTCGATGAGGCTCCGCTCCGTCCAATGCGACGGGACGCTCGCCGAGGGGAGCCTCGACATCAAACCAGCCGAGGCAAACTACCAATTGGTTATCGACCATGTCGGCGGGCTGCAACCCAACGAAACAAAGCCCGTTCCCGCATGGCCCACGTCACCTTGCCCATCAAACTAGAACGTACCAGCAAACAAGGCTGAATGGCGCGCTTCGACCAGCCGAGCCCGACCGATGTCCAATGCCGAAGCCGAGGACGGCTACCGCAGTGTAATTACCAGCCCGTTGAGGTCGGCGGCGACGATCAGTCCTGACTGGAAGCCCGACAGCGTGAGCACCGCGCCGTTCTGATTGGCGAGCACGATCGCGCCTCCGCCGACACCGACCGCGGCGCCCGCGCCACCGGCGACATAGATGCCATTAACATCGGATGGCGTTCGGATGTTGGTGACGGTCCCGACGAAATCGGTCAACGAGCCGCCAAAGGTAAAGCCGTAACTCACCCCGCCAATGATGAGTGGATAAATCCGGCCGTGATAATTCATGGCGCCGCTGCCGGCGGAGCCGCCAATGACGAACCCGGCCTTGAGCACATTGAAGCGGATTGAACCGACGTCGGCATAGGCTGCAGTCGCGAGGCCCACAACAATCAGCGCAAAAGCGACCAACGCTGCACGAATGGCGATCAACGTTCGCATTGATGTTCCCCCAGTCGCGCTCTCGCGAACGCGGGCCAAACAAAAGAAGAGCCCCGCCGAAGCAGGGCCGGCGTGTTGTAACTTGGTGAGGCACCTACCGTGGACGCCTTGCCACCAATTTGAATGCGCCTCCGGCGAAAGTGCGGCCGATCGCGACGGCGCAAGACGAAAAGGCCGACGGAGGCCGGACATTTGTGATGTTGGTTAAAGGCAAGGAAAAATGGCCGCACGGTCCACCAAAACGAAAAGACCCCGCACGAGGCGGGGCCAGGTTCTGTCGTCCACTCTCACTTCAGCCGGCTCGATGCTAGCTCCGCCGAGCCGCCAAACCAATTCCGGATGACCACCTAGGCAATCGCCACGGCCTGAAGAAAAAAGGGGCCCGATCCCGCCGCCGCGCAGCAATGCCTAACGCGTCCTGACGAGTTGAAAGTCGGGCTCCATATTTGCGTTCACTGGTCCGCCGCCACAAACGCTTGGCCGCGGATAGTATCGATCGGCGGCATATACTCGCACTGGTATGTTGCCCCGGCCGCACACGATAGGGCGCCCATCGATATGCCTGCGGGATCGCGCTGTGGCGTCCTCTGAAATCAAGCATGTGGAACACAGGGCTAGCAAGATGGTACCGGCGACGGCTGCGTTGTGTGGCATGGCTTCGCTCCCGATGTTCGAAACGAACACAATACGCCAAGTCGCGGGCGGGAACTCGTTCCCTAAGCGGTTGGGTAAATCGTGTCCTGCGACGAAAAAGCTCCGCCTTGCGGACGGGTCTACCGGTGTCGCCGGTTAGGCGGCCCTCAGCCGTTCCCGCGATTGGTGCGGCTAAGAACCCATCGATCGAGGAGAAAAATCAAGCCGAGCCATGTGCAGACCAATAGCGGCGCTACGATCGTTTCAAAGGCGCTGTTGCCTTCAAGCCGGCATTCGATGGCCCAGACAACGCAGACCACAATAGCGAGAGCCCACCAGTCTCTACGCAGCAGGTCTAACAGCCTTAACTCCGGGTCCATCGAGAGCCCACTCCAACGGTGGTCGGCGGCACGAGCGCGGCGAGGCGGGGCCTGCCTGCCATTATCGAACGCTATACACGAAAAGCCCCGCACGAGGCGGGGCCAAGTTCTTGTCGTCCACTCTCAAATCGCATCAAGCGGCGCGCGACGCGTAGCCGCGACGCCGCCTGCGCGCTTGCGCATCTATCGACGCGTGAGCACTTTCTCTCGCGCCATCGAGCGTTCGCTGGGCGCCCGTCCGACCTCATGCTCTCGCTCCGCCGCCCTGCGCGCAAGAGTTCTCGTAGCTTTCCGCGATGTCGAGCACTCTGCGTCGCGAGAGGGGATCGAGTATTTCCGTGGCAACTCTTCGCGCGTCGTCAGCACGATCGCGCCAATGTTCCGGGTCGTGAAAGAGCTTCTTGGTCATCGCCGAACGTCACCGGTTGCGGCCCCGCGGCAGACGATAATCGCGGAGAGTCCGCCAGTCATGAACGCCGAATGAACTTACCGTAAGAGTGGCGACGATCCCGCCGGAAAGCGATGTGGAAGTAGCTTTGCGCTAAGACGCTAGGGCGGCCGACCTTAGTTTCACGCCCATTCGATCGCGGTGTCGCCAGACGGTGACGCAGTGGCGAGTCGCATGATCGAAGGTCAGTTCAAATTCCGGCGGCAGAGCAGCGCCCTCGGGTAGCGTCAACCCAACGCCGGCGGGCGAGAAATCTCTCACCGTGCACGCGATGAGGGAGTTTGCCTCGAGCAAGATCACGCCCGACCTGGGCCCCTGGTGCCGCGGGGTTATTCTACGTTCAACACCGCGATACATCGGCGCCTGGTTCCATAGTTGACAGTGTCAATTTGGCGCTCGCTGGCCGCCTGAGCAAGCCGGTAACATCGTCGCGAGCGCGGCTGAGTTCCATCGAATACATCCCGCCTGCTGTTCGCGCCGATGAGGCGCCTGCAAGAACCGGGTGAGGCCCGGTGGACACCCACCAATGATACGCTCACGACGTATCGATCTTCATCTCAGACAGGGAGTTTCAGATGATTATCCCGTCGGTGAAAGTGCTCGCGACGCCTGCATTCCTCCTCGGCGCATTCTTCGCATTTGCTGTCTGCGGCGCGGCGTGCTCCGCGCGCGCCGCTGAGGCCGAGGCCGTCACCATCGATACGACGTTTACCGTCAAGACTCCGCCGGTGCGGCTGGTGTTACCGCCGCCGCCGGCGCGCGCAAGCGTCGTGCTGATGACCGGCGGTAATGGACTTTTGAGCCTTGATTTCCACCGGGACAATCATCGAACTCGACCGGCAATTTTTTAATTCGGTCGGCCAATCTTTTCATGCGCCACGGCCTCAATGTCATGATGGCGGACGCGTTGCCGGCGCACCCTGGCGGGCTCGACAACGCCACCGCCTGAGCTCCGCTCACGCGGCGGAACTCCAAGGTTTCATCAATGCGGCGCTCAACCGTTGGCATAAGCCCGTGTGGGTGGTCGGCACAAGCAACGGCAGTGTTTCGGCAGTGACAGCGGGCGGCTTTACGACGGCGCTTTCCGGGCTTGCCGGCGTCGTGATGACCTCGCCGGTAACCGTCCTGCCGACGGCCAGCCAACCCACGTTCAACCTCTATGCCTCGAGCATCACCCGTCCAGCCTTCGTCGTTTGGGAGGCCAACGACCACTGCACTTTCAGCCCGCCGGCCGGCTCGGCGACTTTATTTTCGCTCATACATTCCAACCACAAGGCGCGCCGCGCTTTCGCGCTTGCTCATTCGGTGGCCACTGACCCGTGTGGCGCGTTCTCTGAGCATGGCTATGCCGGTATCGAAGAAGAGGTCGTCCGAGAAATTGCGGCGTTCATTCTCGGCGAGAGATGGTGAAGCAGCTTCGGCCTGCGTGATACCGCCGCGGCGCCTTGAAACGGATTAGGCGCGGCGCCCGGCGGACCACCTCGTGAAGGAAGGCCTCGTCAACCGGCTCGGAAGGACCGGGCGCCGCGTAGTTCACAATGACATCGGACCACGGCATGGTGGGGGCGTGGTGATGGCGTTTCGCCGGAGAGCCCGCGACGCGATCGGATCGTGGTTGCAAGACGGTGGCAGTTCCCTTTAAGCCGACCTGACGCATTTGCGAATTTCCCTGATGAAGGTCGGCATGGCTGCAGCAAAGACTCCTTGGTGGACGTGGGCATGGCCTCTGTTGGCCTGGCTGGTCCTGTTGATGAAGAACTTCGGGATCGAGGGCGCGCTGATCGACGCCACGGCGGGGGTGGTTCTCATCGCGACTGTTTTTGCCGCCGTCCATCATGCCGAGGTCGTCGCCCATCGGACCGGGGAGCCGTTCGGCACCCTCATCCTCGCCGTCGCCGTGACGGTCATCGAGGTGGCGCTCATCGTCTCCGTCATGGTGGCCGCTCCCGCGGAGAAGGCGGGGCTCGCCCGAGACACCGTCTTTGCCGCGGTCATGATCGTGTGCAACGGCATCGTCGGGCTGTGCCTGTTGTGGGGCGGTGCCCGCCATCACGAACAGGGATTTCAAATCCACGGCGCCAGCGCCGCCTTGGCGGTGCTCGCCGCGCTGACCACGCTCACGCTGATCCTGCCCAATGTCGCGACCGCTGCGCCCGGTCCGCGCTTCAGCACGTCGCAGCTCGTCTTCGAGGGAATGATATCCCTGGTGCTTTATGGATCGTTCGTCTTCATTCAGACGGTGCGCCACCGCGACTACTTTCTTGCGGCGGAGAGCGACGAGGAGGCGCACGCGCCGCCGCCCTCCAAAAGGGCTGCGATCGTCAGCTCGATCTTGCTGCTGGTCGCGCTCGTCGCCGTCGTAGGTCTCGCCAAGTCTCTTACGCCGACGATCGAGGCTGCAGTCGCCCAAATCGACGTGCCGAAGGCCGTCGTCGGGATCATCATCGCCGCGCTGGTGCTCTTGCCGGAAGGCTTGGCGGCGCTGCGGGCGGCGAGAGCCAACCGGCTGCAGACAAGCCTGAACCTGGCGCTGGGCTCGGCGCTGGCAAGCATCGGCCTGACGATCCCGGCGGTGGCGGTCGTCTCGATCGTGCTCGACCAACCCCTCGAACTCGGGTTGGGTGCCAAGGACCAGGTGCTGCTCGCGCTCACGCTTCTCGTCGGAGTGATCACGCTCGGCACCGGACGGACGACCGTGCTTCAGGGCATCGTGCACCTGGTCATCTTCGCGGTGTTCCTGTTCTTCGCCATGGTGCCGTAGGGCGACCCCATTACCCGGCCCTGAGTTGGAGCCGGCTAAAGGCTGGCGGTGCTGTTGAGCTGGCGGGGCGTCCCTCCTGCAAGCTCTGAAATCCTCGCATTTTCGCGGTGGGCCCCAGTTCGCCTATTCCCTCCAAATGCCAGCCAGCAGCGTCGGGTTAAAAATCAGGTCTAATTGGGTGTAATCGGGTATTTGTGCGCCGGCCCTCACGCCAAATCGACCGCAAACCGCTTGAGATCGGCGAGCGAGCAATAGGCGAGCGCCGCCCTCGTGGGTGGCGCGCAGGACGACGCGCGGGGCTTGGCCGGCTTCGAGGGCTTCCTGCCAGCGCGGCGCGCACAGGCACCAGCGGTCGCCGGGTTTGAGGCCGGGAAAGCCGAACCGCGGCATCGGGGTCGAGAGATCGTTGCCGCGCGCCTTGGAGAATTCGAGGAACGCCGCGGTCGTGACGACGCAGACGGTGTGGCTGCCGACGTCCTCAGCGCCGGTGTTGCAGCAGCCGTCGCGATAGAAGCCGGTGAGCGGAGTGATCGAGCAGGGTTCGATCGGCTCGCCGAACACGTTGCGGGGCGCGCTGCGCCCGCCTTCGCCGCTGCTTCTGTCGTCCCGGAGCATCGCCCTGTCCCCTGATCCCTCGGCTGTGTTGCCCCGCATGAAGGGCGCGCCGCGACGTTCCTATCAGCCTCGCGACACGAGGAACATATGCCGGGCAGGGGAAACTATTCCTGGAGGCAATTCTTGGACGACCGTTTGCGATCGCCAATTTTGGCTGCAGTGCAACAAGATTTTGCCCAATATCTGTGCTGACTTTGATGAAGTTTGTGACAATTGCGCAACCACGGGGGTAGCTCAGTCGTGTAGGCTTTTTGGGTGGCAGCGGCGTGATCGTGGGGATGAGCTCTGCTGCCACAGCGGGCCGTTCCTGGCCCAACATGCGGGGAGTGGGGCATGCCGATTCTTCTCTGGTATCTGCCGTTCACCATGTTTTCCGGCGCATGCGATCTTGTGTTTGCGGAGCTCGTGCCGCAGGCGGACGTAGAGCCGACGGACCTCGACGAGGCCCGGCCGGAAGAGGACGCGACCCAGCACTGAGCGCGCCGACGCGGCGCGGCTGTTGGGGCGAGACCATCGGCAGCGGCCGAAGCGCCGGAGGTTTGACCCCGCCTGGCGGGCCTGCGAGGTCTCTGACAACTCCTCCGACTCCATCGGCTCTTTCAGGCTTTCGTGAGCGGTTTCGCGCCAAGCGGACCCGCTTTTTTCAACCACTTCTTCCAAAGCATCTTCCCCCGCGTCCATCGTGGCGAAGCCGGGCATCGAGCTGGGCATCTCTTGCCGAGGGCCGGCAAAACGATCATCCTTCCCCAGTGCCGGGACTTTGATGGCTGACGCCCGCGCTGCGGCGTCGGGGAGGTGCCATGCCCAATCGGTTCACGACGTACATCCTTATTGCGATGGTGCTTGGCATTCTGGCCGGCTGGGCCTGCCACGAAGCCTTTCCCGATCCGCAGACGGCGGCGACCATCGCCGGCTACATCTCGCTCATCACCGATCTCTTCCTGCGCCTGATCAAGATGATCATCGCGCCGCTGGTGATCTCGACGCTCGATCGTCGGCATCACCCATATGGGCGATCAGTCAGGCTCGCTGGGCCGGGTCGGCGCCAAGACCATGGGCTGGTTCGTGTCCGCCTCGCTGGTCTCGCTGCTCCTCGGCATGGTGATGGTCAACATCCTGCAGCCGGGCGTCGGCCTCGGCCTGCCGGTGCCCGACCCCGGCGTCGCCGCCAACCTCAAGACCTCGGGACTGACGCTCAAGGAATTCGTCACCCACCTGGTGCCGCGCTCGGTCGTCGAGGCGATGGCCACCAACGAGATCCTGCAGATCGTGGTGTTCGCGATCTTCGCCGGCGTCGCGATCTCCTCGCTCGGCGAGCGCGCCAAGCTGCTCACCGAGGTGATCGAGCAGGTCGCCCACATGATGCTCGAGATCACCGGCTACGTGATGAAGGCGGCCCCGCTCGCCGTGTTCGCCGCCATCGCCGCGACCATCACCACCAGCGGGCTCGGCATCCTCATCACCTACGGCAAGTTCATGGGCGGCTTCTACTTCTCGCTCATCGTGCTGTGGGGGGTCATCTTCGCCGCGGGCTTCCTCGTCGTCGGCCCGCGCATGCTCCGCCTCGCCCATCTCGTACGCGAGCCGATCCTGCTCGCCTTCTCGACCGCGAGCTCGGAGGCGGCATACCCCAAGACCCTCGAGCGCCTCGAGGAGTTCGGCGTGCCGAACCGCATCGCGAGCTTCGTGCTGCCGCTCGGCTACTCGTTCAACCTCGACGGCTCGATGATGTACTGCACCTTCGCGACCCTGTTCATCGCGCAGGCCTACGGCATCTCGCTGAGCTGGGGCGAGCAGATCACCATGCTGCTGCTGCTCATGCTCACCTCCAAGGGCATGGCCGGGGTGCCGCGCGCCTCGCTCGTCGTCATCGCGGCGACGCTCTCGACCTTCCGCATCCCCGAAGCCGGCCTGCTCCTGGTGATGGGCGTCGACCAGTTCCTCGACATGGGACGCAGCGCCACCAACGTGGTCGGCAATTCGGTCGCCTCGGCGGTGATCGCCAAGTGGGAAGGCAATTTGCGTCCGGAGGAGCCCGGCCTCGACCAGGGCGCGACGCTCGAGCATCCCTTGCCGACGGCAGCCGCCTCACCGGCGGAGTAGCGCCATGGCAACCCGCGCTTCGCTCTCGCGCGTCTCGCCGCAGCCTGCGTTTTGGGCGTTGCGCTGCTCGCCGCTGCGGCGCTGTCCGTGGCGTCGACGGCCCACGCCCAGGTCGAGCCGACCGATCCGGACACCGTGTCCGGAACGCTGGCGCGCATCAAGAAGACCGGCGTGGTGCGCATCGGCTATCGCGACGCCTCGATCCCGTTCTCCTTCCTCGACCGTGCCGGCCGCCCGATCGGCTACAGCATCGATCTGTGCGGCGCGATCGTGGAGGAGATCGGGCGCACGCTCGATCGCGACGACCTCAAGGTGGAGTTCGTGAAGGTCACGTCGGAAGACCGCCTCGACGCGGTCGTCGACAATCGCATCGACCTCGAATGCGGCTCGACCACCAACAACCTGGAGCGCCGCAAGCGCGTCGATTTCTCGCCGATGATCTTCGTCACCGGCACCAAGGTGATGGTGCCGGTCGACGACGGCGTGGCGCGACTTCCGCGACCTCAAGGGCAAGAAGGTCGCGGTGACGCGGGGCACCACCAACGCCCAGGCGCTCGAAGCCCTCGACAAGAAATTCGGCCTCGGCATCACCCTCGTCGAGGGCGCCGACCACGAGGAGTCCTACGGCATGCTGGCGGACGGCAAGGTCGACGCGTTCGCCACCGACGACGTGCTGCTCTACGGCCTCATCGCCCAGCACCGCGCGCAGAACCGGTTCAAGGTGGTGGGCGAATTGCTGTCCTACGATCCCTACGGCATCGCGTTCCGCCGCAACGAGAAGGTGCTGCGCGACACCGTCGAACGCGCCATCCGCAATCTCGTCATCGCCCGCGACATCGGCCCGATGTACGACAAGTGGTTCTCCTCGCGCCTGCCCAACGGGGAGCGGTTCAACATCCCGATGAGCCCGCAGCTCGAGCAGTCCTTCGCCGTGCTGGGGGCGACGGGTGAGGCGAATTAGAGCCTCGTCATTCCGGGTTCGCCGCTGCTAAGCGGCGAACCCGGAATCCAGCGGGCCTGTAGCTGCTGGACCGCCTCCTCTGGATTCCGGGTTCGCGCTGACGCGCGCCCCGGAATGACGCCGAAAGCCTACTTCTTCGCCTCTTTCGCCGGGTCCTTGACCATCGGGTAGGTCTCGAACTCGACGTTGGAGAGCTGCCCGTCGACGCGCTCGATGCGGCGGATGTATTCGTTGTGGACGACGTCGCGGGTGCGCGCGTCGATCTCGATCGGCCCGCGCGGGCTTTCCCATTTCATGCCCTTCATCGCCGCGATGAGCGCGTCGCCGTCGGTCTTGCCGCCGGTCTTCTTGAGCGCCTCGAAGATGAGGTGCATCGCGTCGTAGCCGCCGACCGAGACGAAGTTCGGGCGCTTGCCGTAGGCCTTCTCGAAGTCGGCGACGTAGGTCTTGTTGAGCGGGGAATCGTGGATCGCCGAGTAGTGATGCGCGGTGACGATGCCGAGCATCGCGTCGGTCATGCCGGGCAGTTCGTCGTCGTCGGTGAGGTCGCCGGGGCCGATGATGCGGATCGCCGACTTGTCCATGCCGCGCTCGACGAACTGCTTGGCGAACAGGCCGGCCTGGAAGCCCGGGAAATAGACGAACAGGGTGTCCGGCTTGTCGTCGCGGGCGCGCTGCAGGAACGGCGCGAAATCCGGATTGGCGAGCGGCACCCGCATCGATTCGACGATCTCGGCGCCGCCCTTGACGGCGCGCTCCTTGAAGGCGGCTTCGGCTTCGAGGCCGGGGGCCCAGTCGTTGACGATGGTGACGATCTTCTTCGCGCCGTTCTTCACCGCCCAGTCGGCGATGGTCGCCGACGACTGGCCGAGCGTGAAGCTCGTGCGCACCATGTAGGGCGAGCGCTCGACGGTGACCGACGCGCCCGACACCAGCACGACGGTCGGAATTTTGCCCTCGGTCGCGAGCGGCGCGACCGTGAGCGCGGACGGCGTGATGCCGACGCCCATGACGGCGATCTTCTCGTTGACGATCAGGTCCTGGGCGAGCCGCTTCGCCGCATCCGGCGCGGTCGCGTCGTCCTTGGTGACGATCTGGATCTTGCGGCCGGCGACGGTGTCGCCGTGCTGCTTGAGGTAGAGGAGGGCGCCGTTCACGGCCGCCTTGCCGGTGGTGTTGAAGGCGCCGGTCAGCGACTGGATCAGGCCGAGCTTGAGCACCTCCTGCGCATTCGCCGCGCTTAGCGCGCCGCCGATCCCGGCGAGGCTCGCGATGATGACAGCAGTCCTGGCGTGCAACATGGCGATCCGTCCCTCGTTGGCTTTGTGATTTAAGTTTTTATGATTTGCGCCGGCTGGCGTGCGCGAATACTTCGACGCGTCTTCGCCGGCTGCACGGCGAGGGCGCGTCGGCGACGCTAGCAAAAGGCGATTTTTGCGGCAACATGCGGCGGGTGTGACGGATCGCGCAGGCGAACCGCGGATGAAAGCACAGGGATGAAAACGAGCGATCGAGCGCACCGTCTCGTCGTGGTCGGACACGGCGCGGCCGGGCTTGCCGCGGCCGTCGCCGCGGCCGAGACGGCGCGGGCCCGTGCACTCGACGTCGAGATCACGCTGCTGGAGAAGGCGGGCGCGGAGGCGGCCGGCGGCAACACGCTGTGGAGCCCCTCCTACATGCGGCTCGATGCGCCGGACCGCGTCGCCCCGGACTTCGAGGCGGCGATGCGCGAGGCGACCGGCGGTCGCGATGCGGCGTATTTCCAGGCGCTCGCGCGCGACGCGGTGGCGACGGTCGGCCTGGCTCGAGGGCCACGGCGTCGCCTTCTCTCAACCGCCCTATTACCTCGCCGCCGGTCCCTTGCGGATTCAACCGGTCGGCGGCGGGCGCGCCCTCGTTGCCGCGCTGTCCGCGGCGGCGAAGCGGCTCGGCGTGACGATCCGCTATGGCTGTCCGGCAAGCGATATCGTCAACGCCGCGCGCGGCGGCATCGCCGGCGTCACCGTGGTGGGCGGTGCGTCGAACGGTGCGGAAACCGTCGCCGCCGATGCGGTCGTTCTCGCCTGCGGCGGCTTTGCGGCCGACCGCGAGATGATGCGCGCCCATTTCGGGCCGGGCGGCGAAACGATGCCGCTGATCTCGCCGGGCACGCATTTCAACTCGGGCGACGGCATCCGCATCGGCATCGCGCAGGGCGCGCTCACCTCCGGCGACTGGAACGGCATGCACGCCGAGCCGGTCGATCCGCGCAGCAAAAATTCCGCGCCCGTGGTGCTGGTCTACCCCTACGGCATCGTCGTCGATCGCGACGGCCGGCGGTTTTTCGACGAAGGCGCCGGCCTCGTCCACGAGACCTGGGAGGCGTTCGCCCGAAAAATCCAGTTCGAGACGCCGGGCGGAACGGCCTTTGCGATTCTCGACAGCCGGCTTGTTCGACATTTCGGGCTTCGAGCGCGCCATCCGGTCGGAGGTCGCGCCGTTCGAGGCCGACACCTTGCACGAGCTCGCCGCGCTGGCCGGGATCGACGGCGCCGGCCTCGCGCAGACGGTCGCCGCATTCAATGCGGCGGCGACCGGCGATCCCGCAAGCTTCGATGCCGGCGCGTTGCGACGGGCTTGCGGCGTCCGCAGCGCTCGAGCCGCCCAAATCGAACTGGGCGCGCGCAATCGCGAAGCCGCCGTTCCTCGCCTATCCGCTGGTCGGCGCCGTCGCCTACACCTTCGGCGGTCTCGCGACCGATGCGCGGGCGCGGGTGCTCGGCCATGGCGGCCCGCTCCCGGGCCTGTTCGCCGCGGGCGAGATCACCGGGCACTTCTGGGGCACCGCGCCCAATGCGGTGTCGGTCCTGCGGGCGCTGGTGTTCGGGCGCACCGCGGGGCGCGAGGCGATTTCCTATTTCGAAGGCGTAAAGGCCCGCTGACGGAGCTTGCCCATGGGCAGGCGTGGCCGCGCTGCAACATCGGCGGGAATATCGTTCCGGTGCCCGATCGGAGCGCCGATTCCGGTGTAGACTGCGGCCGTCCGTGGGGGCGGACAGAATTCGTGCGGGTTGACGCAACCGGGGGGCTTTGCGCTGTGACCAGGCCGATGCTCATACGCATGCTCGTGGCCGCGGCCCTTTGCGGCGCGACCTACGATGCACACGCTCAAAATCGCTTGGGTTGCGGCGGCGGGGGCGAGGGCGAGAGCCAAGATCCAGTGCCGGGTGGGGGGGCCGATTCCGCCGCCGCCCGGACACAACAACAATGGCACCATCATTGGCATCTCGACCGCCATCGGGGTGATCGTGATCGCCGGTATTTGGGCCTACCTGACCCAGCAGCAATCTCCGCCGGCGCAAAACTCCCCGCCTCCGCCGCAATCCTATCCGCCGAATGGCGTCGCCCCAACCCAGCTGCAGCATCGCGGCGCACGGCCCCGGTGGCGGTGGCGGCGGTGGCGGTGGTGGTGGTGGCGGCGGTGGCGCGGAGCGGCTGCCGGGAGCCGGCGGTGGTGCGGGGCGGCGGTGCTGGCCCCGGCGGCGGCACGCCGGCGGCGACGCGGCCGACCGCGCTGCGTGCCGGCTGCAACCCGGCGCCGGCCGGTGAGACGCGCTTCGTCCCGAACGAGGTCGTCTTCGACATTCCCACCACGGTGCCGGCGCAGACGCTCGATGCCATCGCCGCGCGCCATGCGCATGACGCAGCAGGAAACGATCGACCATCCGGCTCACCGGCCGCACGCTGCACGTCTGGCGCATCGACAACGGCGCCTCGGTGGACGACGTGATCCGCGACGTCTGCACCAATCCGGCCGACCGCCAGGTCGCCGGCGCGCAGCCGAACTACCTCTACGAGCTCGCGCAGCCGACGGTCTCCGGGCAGGCGCAGCAGGAGCCCGTCAACAGCGCGCAATATGCGCCCGACAAGCTCAAGCTGGTCGATGCGCATCGTCTTGCCAGCGGCAACAAGGTGCTCGTCGCGATCATCGACTCCGAGGTCGACCGGGCGCATCCCGATCTCGCCGGCGCGATCACCGCGAGCTTCAATGCCGCCTCGGCCGCCGAGCCGGCGCATACCCACGGCACCGGCATGGCCGGCGCCATCGCGGCCCATCGCACCATGCTGGGCACCGCGCCGCGCGTCGGCCTGCTCACGGTGCGCGCCTTCAGCGCGACCGCGAACAGCGCCGAAGGCACCACCTTCAACATTCTCAAGGGGCTCGACTGGGCCGCCGACCAGGGCGCGCGCGTCGTCAACATGAGCTTTGCCGGGCCGGCCGACCCGCGCCTGCGCGATGCCCTGCAGAAGGCCAACAACCGCGGCATGGTGCTGATCGCGGCCGCCGGCAACGCCGGGCCGACCTCGCCGCCGCTCTATCCGGCCGCCGATCCCGGCGTGATCGGCGTGACCGCGACCAACTCGCGCGATGCCGTGTTCTCGGGCGCCAACCGCGGCAACTACATCGCGGTGGCCGCGCCGGGCGTCGACGTCTTCGCGCCGGCCCCGAACGGCGCCTACCAGCTCTCCACCGGCACCTCGATCGCAGCGGCCGAGGTGAGCGGCGTCGTGGCGCTGATGATCGAGCGCAATCCCGCGCTCACGCCCGCCGCCGTGCGCCGGATCCTGATGGACACCGCGACCCGCCTCGGGCCCAAAGGCGGCCGCGACTTCGGCGCCGGCCTCGTCAATGCGTACGAGGCGGTGCGGGCGGCGAAGCCGAACATCGGGCAATAGCTACGAAGAAACTCACCCGTCGCCAACGCACTTCCTTCACAGGCGAAGGCGTCAGCCGCAATCCTATCGGCACAGCACCTTCGCGGTGAATGATCGGGCGTGGGCGGTGAGATCGGGCGTCGACAGGGCGCTCTGGTCGGACGTATCTTCATGCCGGACGTCTTGAGCATCGAGGAACGCCGCGGCGACCGATGCCTTGATGGCGAAGTTTACGTTCTGGGGAAGGCTCCCGGTGGCCGACGCCAGCGCCAGCCCGTTGATCGTGGAGACGATCACGCCAACGATGGCGCCGTTACGATCGAGCACCGGACCGCCGCTATTGCCCGGCTGAATCGGGGCTGAAATCTGCAGGAAGCGGCTGTCATCGCGCATGCCGGCGAGGGCGGTGACGATGCCGGTGGTGACGTTGCCACCGGAGGCGAGCGCGCCGGGCAGCGGGAAGCCGTAGACCGCGATGTCTTCGCCCTGACGCACCTGGAGACGCCAGATGGCCGAGTGCTCCGGATGAAGATCGGTTGCGAGCAGCGCGAGATCGTTGCGCTCGTCCCGTGCCAGCACCCGGGCCGGATGGCTCTCGCCGCCGGTAATCACGGTGACGTCACTGCAGCCGCGGACGACATGGGCGTTGGTGAGGGCCTTGCCGTCCGGTGTCACGAAGAACGCGGTGCCTGAGGAAGCTGGTCCTTTTGGCATCCTGATCAGGATCGGCGTTGAGGCTTCTGGCCATAGCCCTCGGCAGGGCGACCTCCTGCGTCGGCGGCCGGTAAGTGACGTTCGGACGCCATTCGGCGGCGCGCTTCTGCGCTTCGGCGAGTTCTGCCGGCTGTCATGGCGGCGGCAATCGTGTCGCGGCTCTTGGCGGCGAGGTCTCGGTTCTTGGTGTCCGACCTCGCGAGCCGGGCGGTGGCGAGGGTGAACCACATATAGGCCTGCACGAAGTCGTACGCGGCCGCTCGCATGAAGCCGAGGTTGAGCTGCGCACGGCCCATGCCCTGGTCGGCGGCCTTACGGTACCATCCCGCGGCCGCGGCGTTGTCGTGCGGCACGCCGTGGCCGTTCTCGTAGAAAACGCCGAGGCGATACTGCGCGTCGTCATATCCACGATCGGCCGCCTTACGGATCCACTTCAGGGCCTCGGAGTAGCTCTGCGCCACACCCTCGCCGTGGGCGTACATCTCACCGATATAGGTCTCCGCCGCGGCGTCGCCCTGATCGGCCGCTTTGCGGTACCAGCGCATCGCCTTGTCGTGATCCTACGGAGCCGCCGACGCCCAACCTGTAGGCGGTTCCAAGCATCGTTTGCGCGCGGATCACGCCATGGCTCGCGGCCTTGCCAAACCAGTTGAACGCCTGCACCTCATCATGGCGCACGCCATTGCCCGCGAGATACATCGCCCGCAAGCAACTTCCTCTGCGGGGCCGTAATCTTGGTCTGCGGCGGCGCGAATACCATGTGGCTGCGACGGCGTAATCCTGCGGCACGCCCTTTCCACTGTTGTGCAGAATGCCGAGATGATATTGCGCGGTCGCGTCGCCCTGATTGGCCGCTTTTCGAAACCAGGCGGCCGCGGTGGCGTAGTCCTGAGCGACGCCGCTGCCGGTCTGGTACATGATACCGAGAACGTCCTGCGCCTCGGCGTTGCCCTGGTCGGCGGATTTTCGCACCCAGGCAACCCCGGTCGCCTTGTTCTGCGGGACGCCCTGGCCCATCGCGTACATCAAGCCGAGGCTGAGCTGCGCGCCGGCGTCGCCTTGGTCGGCCGCCTTGCGGCACCAGTGCGCGGCCGCCGCGAAGTCCTGTGGCACACCTTGCCCGAGGTGATACAGGGTGCAGAGATCATGCTGGGCGCGCGCGTTGCCGTTCTCGGCGGCGGGGCGCCAGATCCTCAGCGACTCCGCGTAGTCGCCGCGCTTGTAGGCGGCGGCTCCATCTTCGACCGGTCCCGCCACCGCCGGACTCGTCAAGGCGGCAAGGGCTGCGAACGCCGCAGCAGCTGCTGTCAGGGTGCGGTCCACGAGCGATGCCCCCTTGGACTGGAGGCTCTCGATCGCGCGCCCCGACTTCAGGCGACAACGGCGAAAGGACCATCCAACTCGCTAAAGTTGTGCCGCTCTCCGGTTGAGAACGCAACCCCTTCGGCAACCGGCCGGGGCCTCCCCCGAATTTTCGCGCGGGCCGTGCTCGGGTAGCGACACTCCGCGGTAGGGGGTGGCGTCTGACGCGATCGCAGGATCAGTCGTTCAGGATGGCGACCGCCCGGGTCCAGCCCGCGGACGCGCGGCGAATTTTGACCGGAAAGCACGCCACCAGGAAGCCGGTCGCGGGCAAGAGCTCGAGATTGTGCAGCTTCTCGAGGTGGCAATAGCCGATGTCGCGGCCGGCCTTGTGCCCTTCCCAGATGATCGAGGGGTCCTTCGTCTGCGCGTAGCGCCGCGCGGTGTGGACGAACGGCGCGTCCCACGACCAGCCGTCGGTGCCGGTGATGCGCACGCCGCGGGAGGTGAGATAGAGGGTCGCGTCGCGCCCCATGCCGCAGCCGCGGTCGACATAATCCGGCGCGCCGTAGGCTGCTCCGGCCGCGGTGTTGACGACGACGATGTCGAGGGGCGCGAGCTTGTGGCCGATCCGTTCGAGCTCGGCCTCGACCTCGGCCGCAGCTCACCACGTGCCCGTCCGGCAGCGACCTGAAATCGAGCTTCACGCCCGGCCGGTAGCACCAGTCGAGGGGAATCTCGTCGATGGTGGCGGCGGGCTTGCCATGATCCATGGTCGAGGCGAAGTGCCAGGGCGCATCGAGGTGGGTGCCGTTGTGGGTGGTGAGCTCGATCCGCTCGATCGCCCAGCCTTCGCCGTCCGGCAAATCTTCGGGCTTCAGCCCGGAGAAGAATTTCTGCAGCACGGGCACGGAGTCGCCGTGCGCCAGATATTGGATCGAGGGTTCGAGACCCGGCGGGTCGGCGGGAACGTCGTTCTCCAGGGGGACGGAGAGATCGATGATCCGTGGGCTCATGAGGCATTTCCCGTTGCGCGGCCAAGTCTTGGACGTCCGACTTCGCACCCCGGTTGCGGTTATCGCCGCGCGCGGATCGGCACGTCGTAATAGGCGTAGGGCGCCCCGTAGGTGAAATGCCACCATTCGCGGTGGTAGTTCGAGAAGCCGCGTCGCCCCATCGCCGATAAGAACTTTTCGCGCCGGCGGCGCTGCTCGGCGTTGATCCCGCCGCTCCTCGTCCAGCTCGTCACGTCGAAGCAGTCGTAGCCGGTGCCCATGTCGAGCGAGTTGTCGGGGCTGCGCTCTTCGACCGGCCCGGTGCAGGGGCCGTAGGTCGCGGCCGGATCGAATTTCGCAACTTGCGCCGGCGGCAGGTCGACGAGGGTGAGATCGATCGCGGTCCCGGTCGAGTGCGCGGAGCGCGAGGCGATGTAGCCCGAGCCGAACAGCGTGTTCTTCTGCAGCTTGGGATAGAACCGCTTGGTCGCGCCGCCCGCTCTGCCGTCGTTTGCCCAGATGGCCATGGTCCGCACCGCCCGGGTCGGGCGGTAGCAGTCATAGACCTTGAGGCCGAGGTTCGCGGCGGCGAGGTCCTTCTGCACCTGCGCCAGCGCCATGGCGACGTCGCGGCGCAGGATGCATTCGGGTGCTTCGTAGCCGTCGAGCGGGCGCCCGACGAAGTTGTTGAAGCTCGCGTAGCGAATGTCCTGCACGATGGTCGGATCGATGTCGCGCAGATAGACGAGGCTGTCCGGCAGCGTGCCTTCGCCATGGACCGGGCCGGCGGCGAGCGCCACCGCCGCGATCAACGCGCGCAGGAGGGTGCGGGGGCGATCGGCCCAACCGGCGGCGGTGCGGTGATGTTTGCGGCTGGCGACACGCGGCGGCGCAAGGGCAAGGCTCGGAACGGTAGGAGGCTCGGGGACGGTAAGGGGCTCGGGAAAGGATCGTGGCGGTCCACGATCAGCGAGCCTCATCTTATCCGAAAAGTCCTCGCCTTGTCGCAAGGCCCTCGTGTCACGCCGCAGGACGGCGGAGCGTACTCGCGACGAGCGTCGGCTTGTCGCGCCGCCCGGGCGCCGCTTCGATGCGATTGCGCCCGGCCTGCTTGGCGCGGTGGAGCGCTTGGTCGACCGCGGTCAGCAGGGCCGTGTGGTTCTCGCCGGCCTCGGGAACCATCGCCGCGACGCCGACGCTCAGAGTCTCCCCGACGATGCCGCAGGCGAAGCACAGCTCCGCGAGGCATTCGCGCACCCGTTCGGCGACCTGGACGGCGCCGTCGAGCGGGGTCGCCGGCAACAGGACCGCGAACTCGTCGCCGCCGTAGCGCGCGGCGACGTCGGTCGCCCGCTTGACGCTCGCCGCCATCGAGCGGCCGATCGTCTGCAGCAGCCGGTCGCCGGCCTGGTGGCCGTGGTGCCCGTTGTAGTCCTGGAACAGATCGACATCGAACATGATGAGCGCGAGCGGCTGCCGCTCGCGCTGCGCGCGGCGCCATTCGCGGGCGAGCGTCTCGTTGAACTTGCGGCGGTTGGCGAGCCCGGTGAGGTCGTCGGTGGTGGCGAGCACGGCGAGGCCGGCTTCCGCTTTGGCCCGCTTTCTGATCTCGACGGCGAGGTAGAACACCGCGGCCCATAGCGCTGCGACCAGGACGCCGATCGCGATGGCGTAGCGCCGCCAGTCGGCGAAGATGTCGGCGGTCGAACGGCCGACCCCGAGCACCAGCGGAAAATCGCCGATCCGGCTGAACACGATCAGCCGATCGACGCCGTCGGTCGCGGAATTGGTCTCGAACGATCCGGAGTGCGCGTGGGCGACGTGGCGGTGGAGCTGCATGCCGGCGATTCCACGGCCGATGAGGTCGTCGCGCTGCGGCCAGCGCGCCAGCAGGGTGCCGTCAGTGTCGAGCAGCGTGATGGTGTCGTTCGGACCGATGGCGAGGGAGCCGAACATCTGCTCGAAATAGGCGAGCCGCAGGCCACCGACGACGACGCCGGCGAACGATCCGTCGGGATGCGCGAGCCGCCGGCTCAACGTCAGCACCGGCAGGCCGGTCGACTGCGCGACCATCGGACGGCCGATGTGGAGCGCGGCGGCATTGCTCTCGCGGTGAAACCGGAAATAGTCGCGGTCGGCGCGGTTCGCCGGCTCCGGATCGGGTATGCGCGAGTCGAAGCGGAGATGCCCGTTCTCGTCGACGACGAGAATGCCATCGAGCTGTCGGGCGGTCGCAGAGCGGTCGAACAGCAGGAGCTGGCGCAGCTCCGGCGCCATTTGCGCGAGCTCGGGGCGGCCGACATTCTCGACGACGGCCTGCAGGGACAGATCGAAGCTCTCGATGTTGAGGAGGATGTCGACCTCGAGCGCCGCGACGAGGCTTGCTGCGGCGTCGCGCGTGCTGTTCCAGGCGGTGCGACGGGTATCGATGAGGAATACGGCGCAGACCGCGGTAAAGCCCACGGCGAGGACGAGCAGGGCCGCGATCATGCGGTTGGCGGTGCGGCGCGGCGTGAGTTTACGGTACGAGTCGTTCAATTCCGAAGTGTGCAATTCCGAAGTGCGCAATTCCGAAGTCGGCATTTCCAAACCCCTGTCCGGGGCCGGTATCGCAGCTTTCGGTTTGACCAACGTTAAGGTTCGCCGCCGAGGTGCGCGGGTGAGTTAGCAAAGCGTAAAAGTGCGCCGCCGAATTCGCGCGTCACTTTCCCGCCACTGGCGGCCGTCGACACTGCTCATGGGCGCTGATTTCTGTCAAAAATGTTAGCCACGGCCCCAGCAGTTTTGAGCTGCTGGAGGATCGTCATGCTGCGGTGCTATGATTTCGATGGAGTGGGGCTTCAGAAGGGAGTTGCGTCATGAACTTGATCCGAACTTCCCTGCTCTCGGCGATCGCAGTGTCCGCCGTTCTGGCGGCGAGCTGCGCACCGGCCGCTGCACAGCAGCAGAAGCGACCCAACATCGTCATGCTGATGACTGACGACACCGGATGGAACGATTTCGGTACTTATACGGGAGGCGGGGCGGCGCTCGGCCACCCGACCCCGAACATCGACCGGATCGGCAAGGAAGGTGCGGTGTTCACAAGCTGGTACGGCCAAGCGAGTTGCACGGCGGGCCGTGCCTCGTTCATGACCGGACGCATTCCAATCCGTTCTGCGCTATCGATTGTGGTGGCTCCGGGCGACGAGAACGCCCTAAAAAAGGAGACGCCGACAATAGCCGAGTTCTTCCAAAAGAATGGGTACACGACCTACTTTTCCGGCAAGTGGCACCTTGGCGACACGGCGGCGGCGTACCCCATCGAACATGGCTTCGACGAGATGAAAGCGTTCGCGGCGTACTACCCCGGCGTCTACACTTATCCCGACACATCGAAGTGGTTTCATCCATGGTTCCCCTCTTACAATCCGGAGTTCGCCAAGGCGTATTTTGACGTGGTGAACATGTACGAATGGGAGGGCGTGGCAGGCCAATCAGCGAAGAGGGGCGCCTACATCACTTACGATTATCTTGCCAACTTCGACGTCCAGCAAGCCGACTACGCAATCGACTACATCAAGAAACATGCTCGTGACTTCAAGCCGTTCTTCATGGACGTGAACTTCATGAAGATGCACAACCCGACCAACGCTGCACCGAAGTTCGCCGGGAGGTCGCGCCTCGGCGATTATTCGGATTCGCTCATGGAACTTGATGACAACATCGGTCGGGTCATGGACGCGATTCGCGCGGAGGCACCCAACACGATAGTCATCGTGACGGCGGATAACGGTGCTTGGCAGGATGCCTATCCCGACGCCGGCACCACACCCTTCCGTGGCGAAAAAGGTACGGCGTTCGAAGGCGGCTGGCGTGTGCCGGGATTGATGTGGTGGCCTGAACACATTCCGGCCGGCGCGAAGTACGACGAAATGATGTCGCACATCGATTGTTGGTCGACGCTCGCCACGATGGTCGGCCTCTCGCCGCCTCCGCATGGGACCTGGATCGACAACAATGGTAAGCCGATCTACTTCGACAGCATTGACAACAGCGCCTACATCCTCGGGCAGGCAAAGCATTCTGCCCGCAGAGCGTGGGTCTACATCGACGGTGAAAACTTCATGGGAGCACGCGTCGACATAGCCGGTGACCCGGTCAATCCTGATCTCAACATCGCGTGGAAATATTTGTGGACTGCCAAGGACACGTGGCTCGGCACGGAGCAGAACCTGGGCTCGATAGGAGCGGCCTACAACCTCACCATGGATCCCTTCGAGAAATACGACATGACGTTCAATGGCGCGGTGGACGCACGACTGGCCCAAGCGTCGCCGGGAAAATATGCGGGACAGGACAATGGCTGGGTGTTGGCGCTGATCTATCCGGCCGTGATGGAGTTCAACAAGTCGATCGTTGACTATCCGAGCATCAAGCGATCCCCCGGAGGAGCCTCAAACGACTGGCGGCCGAATCTCCAAGAATCCGGACAATCCACTGCCGCTCATCGATATGAAGAAGCCACCGCGGGTAACGGCCGGCGGCGGCTAGTCGCAACTTTGGCGGGGCGCGCGCAATCGCGCGTCCCGTTGCAGATTGACCAGCATCCGGATAATCGCATCATTCCGTCGCGCGCGGCGCTGCGGCGTCACTTCGACGCCATGCCCATCCGCGGCGTCGCCGCGGTGGTTGCGGCGGTCGGCGCAGGCGGCGAGATCGTCAGCGTGAGCCACGTGTTGTAGCCGTGGGGCCGATCGTGGGCGTCGAACTCGCCATAGCCCTTGAGGTTGATGTAGCCCTGGTAGCTGCCGAGCGGGAAAATGTAGCCGACCTGCGGACCGACGCCGACCACGCGCGACATGAAGGGCCCGACCCGGTCGCCGGCGCCGCTGTCGCCGGTGACCTGATCGTAGACGTAGCCGACCGCACCGATCAGGAGCTGCTTCGTCAGGAACTGCGAGGCGCCCCAGTCGACGTGGAAATCGGTGCCGTTCATGTAGTTGGTGTAGGGATTGATGTAGTTGTGGGTGAAGCCCGCGACCACGGAAAACTCGTGGCCGCTCTGGGGGTCGAGGTAGGTATAGCCGAGACCGCCGTCGAGCGCGTAATGGCCGAGGCCGGTATTGGCGAGGCTCGTGCGATCATATTGTCCGGCGGGAAGATCGCCGGTGCCGTAGAGCAGGAAGTTGTGCACGCCGGCATTCCAGCGCAGCTGAAGGATCGGGATCAAATCTGCGGCGGCGGTCAGCTGATCGGTGATGCTGCCGGATTTCGAAAAGCCGAACGGCCCGAGCGCTGCCTGAGATCTGTCCCTGCAACGTCGTGTCGACGTAGCCGAGGCGTGTAGAGCATTCCGACCGTCGCCTGGGCTCCGAAGAAGCGCTGCTCGAAGGTGTAGGTCGGGAGTAGCGACGCCGAGGTTGATCGTCGCATTGAGGTTGGCGTTGATGCTCGCCTGTAGCCTCGCGTTGAAGGTCGTGTCGACGGCACGGATGGTAACGTTGCGCGCCAGGGCGACATCGCCGCCGGCCTTGACCTGAGTCGAAGTACTCCATGCCCGTGAGCGCCCATCCGGGCTCGAGCGGTGCGGCGGCGAGACTGCTGTAGAAGCCGGGGATCCAGAAGCTGACGCCGCCTTCGTCGGCGCGTGCGGCAGTCGGCGCGTCGATGAGCGCACCGAGAATAAGCGCGCAGCCGATGGCGCACGCACCGCGCATATGCCGATTGCGTTCCATCGCCTCCCCCAATCCCCAACAGGGAGAGGGTACCGAAACGAGGTGGCGCGGGCAATCACGCCGGGGCGTTTTTGGTCAGGTGTTGCAATAATGTACGGCGGAATGGCACGGCGCCTGGGACCGCCGCGGCGAGCCACCAGGCGACTATCGGCGGTCCTACTGGCGAAGGCTCGCGGACGGCCGCGCGCCCGGCTTTCCCGGTCCGTGGGCCGGGCGCAGTGGCGCTTCGGCGATGCGGTGGCCGTGGGTGTCGCAATAGGTTTCCACAGCGTCGAGAGCGGCATCGGCGACGAGCGCGACGCGTTCGGGCTTGGCGAGCTCGACCTCTTCCTTGCGGTTGATGATCGACCCGGCTTCGAGCAGGACGGCCGGCATGTGGGTCGAACGCAGCACGATCAGCTGGTCGTAGCGATAGACGCCGTTCACGGCATCGACGAGTATGCGCTGGCGGTGGCCCATGAAGCGCTCGGTGTAATGGGGCGTGTATTTCAGCCCGCGCGCCTTGAGCTGCGCGCCGAGCAGGCTCGCGAATTCGAGGCTGCGGCCGCGCTGCGGATTGTCGTTCGAGATGAAGATCGAGTGGCCGGGAAACCGGTCGTTGTAAGTGTGGTCCGCGCCGTCAACGGTCCACTTCTCCAGCATCTGATCGGGCACGGAGTCGTGGTGGATCGCCAGGAACAGGTCGGCGCCCATGGTGTTCGCCCGCGACGCGCGCGTGAACAGGGCGGAGCGAGCCGGGTCGGTGGTGATCAGCAGGACCGTCTTGTCGAATCCGGCAGAGGTGAGCTTGTTCGCGACCTGCTTGGCGAGGCGCAGATTGAATTCGTACTCGTAGACGCCGCGCGCGCTCGTCGCGCCGCCTACCTTCAGGGTATGCCCGACGTCGATGACGGCGCGGAACGCGTGGCGATCGCAGGCCGAGGCCTTCTTTTCCGCTGATGGCGCCGGCTGTTGTGTGGCCGGCGTCTCGCCCCAGGCCGCGCCGGCGAGGAACGGCAGAGCCACGGCGAAACAGCGAGATCATTCCGAGATGCGCGCGCATGCGTGGCAACCTCATAGCTTGATCTGTTCGTCGGCAAGCGCCCGCTGGACGGCAGGCCGCTGCAGCATTCGATCCTTGAACGCGGTGTAGTTTTTCAATTCCGCGACGGGCAACTCGCGACGCGCCCCCCACGTGTAGAAGACGAGGCCATAGGGATCGACGACCGAGTAGCGGTCGGAGAACCACTCGCGGCCGGCGAGCCGGGCGTCGATGTCCTTGAGGTAGCCGTGAAAGGTCTTGAGGCCCTTGTCCTGGAGCGCGGGGAAGTCGGAAGGGTCGTCCGAGTAGCGCTCCGGCCGGCCGACATGGGCATAGGCCGGATGCACGGCCGCCGTGAAGTATCCGATCAGCGACAGGAGCTTCGCCTCGCCGACCGCATCCGAAGGCCACAGCCCGAACTGCTTGCCGAGATAGGGCAGGATCGCCGTGTTCTCGGCGATCGCCGTGCCGTCATCGAGGCGCAGCACCGGGACGCGGCCAAGCGGATTGAGCTTGAGATAGGCTTCCGACCGCTGCTCCCCCTTGGCGAGGTCGAGCCGGATCGGCTCGTATTTCTCGCCGCTCTCCTCGAGGACGATATGCGCGGCCATAGAGCACGCGCCTGGAGCATAATAGAGGCCCAGCATCGATAACCCCCCGCAGCGACTCGTCCGTCGCCGCCCGTGACAATCGGGATAACAGGCCTTGCTGGGGTGGCGAAAATCGGGCAGCGCCGCAGCGCTGCCCCAAAAGATCGCATTTTCACGCCAAACTATATGTTTCCACGGCCGAAATCGGATCCGTCGCCGGCACCGATCAGCGCACCCCGAACAGCGCGAGCAGCAGCACGATCGAGGCCGCGCCGAGCACGAGCACGCTGGAGCCGCCGCCGAATTGCCGCAATCCCGACTGGCCGAGCGAGCGGTTGAGGGCATAGGCGCTGGCGAGGCGCGAGGCGACGAGGAGGCCCGCCAGCGCCCAGACGACGGCCGCGCGGGCGCCGGCGGCCTCTGCCAGGCCGATGACGATGAGGGCGAGCGGGGCCTGTTCGACGAAGTTTCCCTGGGCGCGGATCGCCTGGGCGAGTGCCGCGAACCCGCCGTCGCCGGTGTCGACTTTGGTTTTCGTGCGGCTGACGATCACGTTGATGGTCAGCACGGCGCCGAGGAGACCGAGAATGGCCGCGCACAGCGCGGTGGTCGAAGGGATTGTTGTCATCATGGGGATGTGCCTCCGGAACGGACCGACGAACCTAGCCCGAACGGGCAAGGCCTCGGCCATCCGATGTCGGACGGCGACGGCGAAAATCGACAGGTCAGGCGAAATTGTTTCAGTTCGCCCGGCGGCCTGGGCTGCCGGGCGAACTCGCTAATGCCGTCTCCTTATGCCCGTCTCGCTACATCGAGACAGTCTCGCGCAGCGCCGCCGCATAGGTCGGCGCCAGCCGCGAATGGAGGAAATCCGCGAAGGTGACCGGCGGGTACTTTGCAGGACGGCCAGGCTCGATACAGGTCGGCAGGCATTCGACGATCGCTTCCGGATTGGCATCGAGGAAGAAGGCGATCGAATAGCGGTGCAGCCCCGGCGGGCTCACCACCTTGTGCGGCGTCGAGACGTAGATGTCGTTCGTCCACCGCATCAGGCAGTCTCCGATGTTGCAGACGAAGGCATTGGGGACCGACGGTGCGGTGATCCACTCGCCGGAGCGATGCCGCACCATCAAGCCTGCGACCTCGTCGGTGGCGAGCAGCGTGACGTTGCCGTAGTCCGTGTGCTCGCCGGCGCCGAGCTGTCCCGCCAGCACTTCCGGGGGCGCGGGCGGGTAGTGGAGCATGCGCACGGTCGCGACCGGCCGGGTGAAGATGCTCTCGAAGAAATCGGGCGCGAGGCCGAGATCGAGCGCGAAGGCACGGTGCAGCGTGCGACCGAGGCGCCAGCAGGCGTCGAAATAGGTGAGCGCCGCGGTGCGGAATCCGGGAATATCGGGCCAGCAATTGATGCCGCGGAACGGCCGTCCCGCCACCACCTCGGGATCGTCGGGCGGAAGCTCGAGGCCGATGTTGAAGGCCTCCTTCAGGTCATGGGGCTTGCCGGGATCGAGGACCTCGTTGCCGAGCTTGATCCAGCCGCGGTTGCCCGATGGTCCGTCCCACCCGGCCTTCTGCTTTTGCGGCGAGCGGTTGCGCGAAGAACGCCCGCGACATCGCAAATGCCGTCTCCACCGTTTCGGGCGCGATGCCGTGCCCGACCACGTAGAAGAACCCGGTCTCGCGGCACGCGCGCCCGATCGCCGCGGCGACCGCGCCGGCGTCCGGCGAATTGGTCACCAGCGGGCCGATGTCGATGATGGGAATTGCGACCATTTCCAAACTCCTGCGTGCGTTGTCTCGAGCGGCAATTGGCATGCCATGGGGCGTTCCGGAAGTGCCGATCGGGCGACGATGGCATGCGCCTTGCTCAGCGGGGGCGATGACGCAACGTCGTCGCGGCTTCGGCTGTCACTTGGGAGAGCTACCTGATGAATCATCTCACTTTATCGCGCCGCCGGTTTCTCAAAGGGACCGCGGGCGGAATTCTTGCCGCCGGGTCGGGCGCACGCCTTGCCCAGGCAGCGAATGTCACGATCGGCATCGTCTATGTCGGGCCGCGGGATGATTTCGGCTGGAATCAGGCCCATGCGGTCGCCGTCAAGGCGCTCAAGACCCTGCCCGGGGTGACCGCCGTCGAAGAGGAAAATGTTCCTGAGACCGACGCCTGCGCCAAGTCCATGGAGTCGATGGTCAATCTCGACGGCGCCAACATCGTTCTCGGGACCTCGTTCGGCTATTTTGACCCGTTCATGGTCGATCTGGCTAAAAAATATGCAAAGGTCGAGTTCCGCCACGCCGCGCCGCTGTGGAACGCCTCGAAACACCCCAAGAACCTCGGCAGCTACTTCGGCTATCTCAACCAGGCGCATTACGTCGACGGCGTCGCCGCCGGCCTCTCCACCGAATCGAACAAGCTCGGATTCGTCGCGGCGAAGCCGATCGCCTCGGTGCTGAGCAACATCAACTCCTTCATGCTCGGCGCCAGGAAGACGAACCCCAACGCCACCGTCCAGGTGATCTTCACCGGCGACTGGTCGCTGCCGGTGCGCGAGGCGGAAGCGGTGAACGCGCTGATCGATGCCGGCTGCGACGTCATCACCTGCCACGTCGACGGACCGAAGGTCGTGGTCGAGACGGCCGAGAAGCGCGGCGTCAAGACCTGCGGCCACAACTCCTCGCAGGCCCCGCTCGCGCCCAAGGGCTTCATCACCGGCGCCGAGTACAAGTGGGAGACGATCTACAAGGGCTACGCGACGAACCTCGCGGCAGGCAAGCCGCTGCCCAACATGGTGGCCGGCGGCTACGAGGCCGACATGGTGCAGAACTCGCCGTTCGGCGCCGGCGCGAGCGACGCGGCGCGCAAGGCCGCGACCGCGGCGATCGCCGACCTGCGGGCGAAGAAGCCGATCTATGTCGGTCCGCTCAAGGACAACAAGACCGGCAAGGTCGTGATCGACAAGACCTACGACAACCTCGATCCCTATCTCGACCAGATGAACTACCTGCTCGAAGGCGTCGTCGGCTCGACCACCTGACGCGTCGAGCTAAAGAGCCGTCGCGCCGATCATCGGCGCGGCGGCTCGCGTGCCGAATACCGTTCGTTCCCGAACATTCACAGTCCGGGCCCATGGCAAACATATCGGAACCGATCAGCGCGGCGGTCATCGCCTCCGCGAAGGCCCCCAGCGACCTTTCGATCCGCATCCGCCGGGGGGCGGAATACGTCGCCATTCCGCTGTTCGCGCTCATCGTCTCCTCGCTGCTGTTCTCGCTGTTCCTGCTGGCGCTCGGCAAGTCGCCGATCGAGTTCTTCGAGCTCGTGGAGCGCGGCGGCTTCGGCACCGCGTTCTCGCTGCAGAACACGCTGCAGCGCTCGGCGCCGCTGATCCTCACCGCGCTCGCCGTCGCGGTGCCGGCGCGCATCGGTCTCATCATGATCGGCGGCGAGGGCGCGCTGGTGCTCGGCGGCTTCGCCGCCGCGGTGATCGCGATCCCGCTGGTGCTCAACCAGGCGCCGCCGTTCATCGCGCTCACGTCATGGCGATCACCGGCATGATCGTCGGCGCGCTCTGGGTCGGCCTTGCCGGCTATCTGCGCTACGCGCGCGGGGTCAACGAGACGATCTCCTCGCTGCTGCTGACCTACATCGGCATCGCCATCATGAACTTCTTCGTCGAGGGCTCGCTGCGCGACCTCACGAACCCCAACAAGCCGTCGACCATGCCGATCGGCGACGCCTACATGATCGGCAAGATTCCCGGCACCGACGTGCATTGGGGGCTCGCCGCCGGCATCGTCCTCGCGATCGTGCTGCACATCCTGTTGTCGCGCACGACCTACGGCTTCGCGGTGCGCATCACCGGCGGCAATCCGCGGGCGGCGAAGGCGCAGGGCCTGCCGGTCGGCTGGCTCATCGTCACCTGCACGATGATCGCCGGCGCCTGCGCCGGGCTCGCCGGCTTCTTCGAGGTGGCGGCGATCCAGGGCCGCGCCAACGCCTCGCTGGTCGCCGGCTACGGCTTCACCGGCATTCTCGTCGCCTTCCTCGCCCGCCAGAACCCGCTTGCGATCATCCCGGTCGCCATCATGTTCGGCGGCATCGTCGCCTCGGGCGGACTGGTGCAGCGCCGCATGGACCTGCCCGACGCCACCGTGCTGGTGCTGCAGGGCCTCGTCTTCCTGGTGCTGCTCGTCTCCGAGACGCTCTACGGACGCTTCAAGATCTTCCAGGTCGCGAGCACGGGGGACCGCACGTGAGCGACAACCCCTATCTCATCGTCTTGTTCGCCATCGTCGGCGGGGCGCTGCGGGTGTCGACGCCGTTCATGTTCGTCGCGCTCGGCGAGTGCCTCACCGAGAAGTCGGGGCGGGTCAATCTCGGCCTCGAAGGCACGCTGGTGCTCGGCGCGATGGCTGCCTACGCGACCTCCTACCATACCGGCTCGCCGGTGCTCGGCGTGCTCGCCGCCGGCGCTGTCCGGCATGGTGCTCGGCGGCATCCACGGCTATGTCTGCAAGCTGCCGAAGGTCAACGACATCGCCATCGGCATCGCGATGATGCTGTTCGGCACCGGCATCGCGTTCTTCTTCGGCAAGGCCTACATCCAGCCCTCGGCGCCGCGGCTCGGCTCGTTCTCGCTCGGCGCCTGGACCGGCAATCCGCAGATCGAGACGGCGCTGCAGATCAATCCGCTGCTGATCGTCGGGATCGCTCGTCGCCATCGTCATGGCCTGGGCCTTCGCCAATACGCGCTGGGGCCTGATCGTGCGCATGACCGGCGACAGCGCGGCGTCGGCCCGCGCGATGGGCGTGTCGGTCGACCTCGTGCGCTTCCTCTCGACCGCGATCGGCGGCTTTCTCGCCGGCGTCGGCGGCGCGTTCCTGTCGCTCTACTATCCCGGCTCGCTGGAACCAGGGCCTGTCGTCGGGCCAGGGCCTGATGGCGGTGGCGCTCGTCATCTTCGCGCGCTGGAAGCCGATGATGTGCGTCGTCGCGGCGCTGCTGTTCGGCGCCGCCGGTGCGATCGGTCCGGCGCTGCAGTCGGTCGGCATCACCCAGGGCTACTACTTCTTCAACGCCGCGCCCTACATCCTCACGCTCGCGATCATGATCGTCTCGGCCGGCTCGAAGCAGGCCGCGCGCGACGTGCCCGGCGAGCTGAGCATCACCAAGTGACGGCGCGCTCGCGCCGCGGATACGCAGGAGCGCGGCGCGTAGGGTCGATCGAGCGGGCAACGCGGCGGACAGCGCTCCACCGGTGTCGATATCGAGAAGGACAATCGCAATGAGCGGGCTCGGCGGCCTCAACAAATCCCCCAACGGCGTCGTGCTGGGGATGGTGCAGCTGCAGTTGCCGGTGGTCGCGACGCCCGACGATCTCGCGGCGCAGACCGCGCGCATCGTCGCGATGGTCGGCAAGGCGCGGCGCAACCTGCCGACCATGGACCTCGTGGTGTTTCCCGAATACGCCCTGCACGGGCTCTCGATGGACACCAACCCCGCGATCATGTGCTCGCTCGACGGGCCGGAGGTCGCGGCGTTCCGGCAGGCCTGCGTCGACAACCGCATCTGGGGCTGCTTCTCCATCATGGAGCGCAATCCCGGCGGCAACCCCTACAACTCCGGCATCCTGATCGACGACAAGGGCGCGCTGGCGCTCTATTACCGCAAGATGCATCCCTGGGTGCCGGTCGAGCCGTGGGAGCCCGGCAACATCGGCATTCCCGTGGTCGACCGGACCGAACGGCTCCAAGATCGCGCTCATCATCTGCCACGACGGCATGTTCCCGGAGATGGCGCGGGAATGCGCCTACAAGGGCGCCGAGATCATGATCCGCACGGCGGGCTACACCGCGCCGATCCGCGACGCCTGGCGCTTCACCAACCAGGCGAACGCGTTCTGCAATCTGATGGTGACCGCGAACGTGTGCATGTGCGGCAGCGACGGCAGCTTCGACTCGATGGGGGAGGGCATGATCGTCAATTTCGACGGCACCGTGCTCGCTCACGGCACCAGCGGCCGCCCCGACGAGATCATCACCGCCGAGGTGCGCCCCGATCTCGTGCGCGAGGCGCGCGCCCACTGGGCGGTCGAGAACAACATCTACCAGCTCGGCCATCGCGGCTTCACCGCGGTCGCCGGCGGCGCCGGGGACTGCCCCTACACTTTCATGCAGGACCTCGTCGCCGGAAAATATCGGCTGCCGTGGGAGGACGAGGTGCGCCACGTCGACGGCACCTCCTGCGGCTTCCCGAAGCCGCACCGGCGCTATGGCGAGCGGCTCGACCACGCCGCGGAGTGACGCAATGCCGACGATACCTTCGACTCCGTACGCCTGGCCGTTCGACGGCGACGTCACGCCGCAGAACACCACGCTCATCATCATCGACATGCAGACCGACTTCTGCGGCAAGGGCGGCTATGTCGACAAGATGGGCTACGACCTGTCGCTGACGCGGGCGCCGATCGAGCCGATCAGCCGCGTCCTCGCGGCGCTGCGGGCGAAGGGCTACCACGTCATCCACACCCGCGAGGGCCATCGTCCCGATCTCTCCGACCTGCCGGCCAACAAGCGCTGGCGCTCGCGCCAGATCGGCGCCGGCATCGGCGATCCCGGGCCCGTGCGGCCGCATCCTGGTGCGCGGCGAGCCGGGCTGGGAGATCATCCCCGAGCTCGCGCCGAAGCCGGGCGAGCCGATCATCGACAAGCCGGGCAAGGGCTCGTTCTGCGCGACCGACCTCGAGCTGATGCTGCGCACCAGCGGCATCCGCAACATCATCCTCTCCGGCATCACCACCGACGTGTGCGTCCACACCACCATGCGCGAGGCGAACGACCGCGGCTTCGAGTGCCTGCTGCTCGAGGACTGCTGCGGCGCCACCGACCACGACAACCATCTCGCCGCCGTCAAGATGGTCAAGATGCAGGGCGGCGTGTTCGGCGCGGTATCCGACTCGAAATCATTCCTGGAGCATCTGCCGTGAGCGTCGCCGAAGTCCTGACCAAAGCGCCGGCCGAGCAGCGGGCGATCTCGCTCGAAACGGTGGGCATGACCAAGATTTTCGGCCCGCTCGTCGCGCTCGACGACGTCTCGCTCAAGGTCGAGGCCGGCGAGTTCCACGCGCTGCTCGGCGAGAACGGCGCCGGCAAGTCGACGCTCGTCAAATGCATCATGGGCTTCTACGCGCCCGATCGCGGCAACGTCCTGCTCGGCGGCGAGGAGGTGACGATCCGCAATCCGCGCGACGCCCGCGCGCTCGGCATCGGCATGGTCTACCAGCACTTCACGCTGGTGCCGTCGCTGACCGGTGCCGAGAACCTCGTGATCAGCCGCGCCGACGCGCCGGCGATCATCGACTGGAAGAAGGAGATGAAGGCGCTCGAAGCGTTCCTCGACCGCATGCCGTTCCGGGTGCCGCTCGACGTGCCGGTGTCGACGCTCGCCGCGGGCGAGAAGCAGAAGCTCGAAATCCTGAAGCTGCTCTATCTCGACCAGCGCGTGCTCATCCTCGACGAGCCGACCTCGGTGCTCACCCCGGGCGAGGCCGACGAGGTGCTCGGCCTGTTGCGCGGCATGGCCCAGCGCAAGGAGATCACCGTCATCATGATCTCGCACAAGTTCCGCGAGGTCCGCGCCTTCTGCGACAGCGTGACGGTGCTCCGCCGCGGCAGGAAGGTCGGCGGCGGCAAGGTCTCCGAGCTCACCACCGACGACATGGCGCGGATGATGATCGGCGACACTCCGATCCGCGAGCGCGCGCGTGCGCGCCGACCGTCCGCCCGGCGCGACCGTGCTCGAGCTCGCCGCGCTCTATGCCGACGACGACGACGGGCTGCCGGCGCTCGAGAAGGTGAACCTCAAGGTGCATGCCGGCGAGATCGTCGGCATCGCCGGCGTCTCCGGCAACGGCCAGACGCAGCTCGTCGAGGTGCTCTCCGGCCAGCTTCCGCTGACCGACGGCCGCATCATCATCAAGAACGAGCCGTTCGAGCCGACCCGCGAGCGCTTCTACCGGCTCAAGGTGTTCGGGCTGCCGGAGGAGCCGCTCAAGAACGCCACCGTGCCGCGCATGACCATCACCGAGAACATGGCGTTCCGCACCTTCGACCGGGCGCCCTACGCCAAGCTCGGCTGGTGGCTCTCGCCGGGGCCGATGCGGGCGAAGGCGCGCGAGCTGATCGCCCGCTATCGCGTGCGCACGACCTCGCCGGAAGCGGCGATCGCCGATCTCTCCGGCGGCAACGTGCAGCGCGCGGTGCTGGCGCGCGAGCTCTCCGGCGAGGTCGACGTGCTCATCGTCGCCAATCCCTGCTTCGGGCTCGACTTCGCGTCGGTCGCCGAAATCCGCTCCCAGATCATGGAGCAGCGCAACCGCGGCGCGGCGGTGCTGCTGGTCTCGGAAGATCTCGACGAGATCCTCGAGCTCGCCGACCGCGTCGCGGTGATGTCGGAAGGCACCATCAACTACGTCTCGCCGGTCGGCGAGACCGACCGCGCCACCATCGGCAAGCACATGGCCGGGCATTGAGCGCTTCTGCGGCCCGGCCCGCGGATGGTACCTTGCATGATGACCGCTAACTTGGCGCCGGCCCGCGCGATCCGAACACGAGTTCATCGAAACATGAGTCATGAGAAGTTCATGCAGCGCGCCCTCGACATCGCCCTCGAGCGCATGCGCGCCAACATAGGCGGCCCGTTCGGCGCGGTGATCGTGCGTGACGGCGAGATCGTCGCGGAAGGCTGGAACGAGGTCACCTCGACCAACGACCCCACCGCACATGCCGAGGTGGTGGCGATCCGCCGCGCCTGCGCCAAGCTCGAGACCTTCAACCTGTCGGACTGCGACATCTATGCGAGCTGCGAGCCGTGTCCGATGTGCCTCGGCGCGATCTATTGGGGCCGCTTCCGCACCCTCTACTTCGCCAATACGAGATTCGAAGCGGCCGAGATCGGCTTCGACGACGAGTTCATCTACAAGGAAGTGCCGCTCGCGCCGGAGGCTCGCAGCATCCCCGGATCCACCTGAAGACCGCGCAGTCGCACGTCCCGTTCGCGGAATGGGCGGCGAAGCCGGACAAGATTCGTACTGACTTCGGATCGGAATCGTCGGAGAGGTCCGCTGCGGCGCCTTACCGGTGCGCGGTCATCGGCGGCACCGGCTGCGGGAGTCGTGGCGATCTCGGCCACCGCACGCTGCTTGGCGAGCTCGCCGCGGCAATACTGATAGGCCGGCGTATTGAGCTGATAGCCGTCCTCTGGCACTTCTGGTCTTCCCGCGCCTCCTCCTCGGGCGTAGGGCGGTGGACCTGAGGCTCGAAGATATTGCCGACGTTGCTGAAAAGGTTGTTGCCGGAGCTGCAGCCGGCCACCAGGACCGCAAAGCCGATCGCGAACACTCTCGTCAAGCCGCGCGCCATCTCGACCCGCCCCCAGTTGATCCCGCACCGCATCAGGACTGTCATAAAGGGCTGAAAGCGCGACGAATCTAAGGCAAGCGCCTGGCGTGCAGGCCGGCAAGGTCAATTGCGCGCGGCCGCGGCCGGTAGGGCCGCACGACCGCCCGTGAAGGTGGCGGAGCGGCGACCCACCAGGCGCCGCAGTGCGCGCAGTAGCTCGGATAGGGATAGGACGGTCCGACCGTCCCCGGCCAGCCGGCGCTGCCGCCGCGCGCCGCGGCCGGCACGGTGAAAAGGGCGCTGATCACGAGCGTCAAACCCAGCACGGACGTCTTCATCGGGTACTCCTGTCGGCGCAGTCGCGCTGCGCCCGTCACGCTGTCGCAAGGACATAACAATTCCCCGAGGCGGCGGAAGGGTGGCGAGCACAGTGGTCGAGCTCTTGCGCGAACAGGTGCCGAGCAGAGTTCGCGGACGGCCTGGCGCCGCATCGTCTCTCTCAAAAGCGACAATGCCCGGCTTTTGGCCGGGCATTGGGAGCGTTGTGATCCTGTTATTCGGATCAGTTTGTGAAGTGATAGGTGGTGCCGAAGAAGGCGGTGCTTTCGATCGAGGTGTTGGGAGCGAGCACGGTGAACACGCCGGCGTTATGATCGGTGCCGAACTTGTTCGACCAGTAGCGGTAGCCGACGAAGCCTTCCCACAGGCCGGCCTTGTTCCAGTACATCTTGCCGATGTCGAGGACGAGGCGGTTTTCCGAGAACACTTCGGTCTTGGTCTCGGTGCTGCACTGGTTGTGACGGGTTGTTGCCGCCCTGGAAGCACCAGCCGGGAGGCCCGCCGGGCACCGCGGAGACCTGCATGGCGGCCGCGTTGGCGGCCGAGAGGCCGGTTCCCTTGGGGAAGGTGACGCCGGTGAAGCTGTTCCACGACATCGGCAGCCAGGTCGGCAGGAAGGTCAGCGGCTCGAGGATCACCAGTTCGAGGCGCGGCGCCCACTTGAAGTTCTGGTCGCCGGTGTACGGGCAGGCGAACTGGGACGCGCTCGGGGTGCCGACCGGCGGGGTGTAGAACGTGCCGAAAATCCCCGCGGGGCAGATCGAGTCCTGGGTGACGTGGTGGGTCTCCTTCTGGGCGTAGACCGAGAGGTTGACCGTGCCCGGCAGGTTGAGCGTGAACTGGACGCCGATGTCGTACTGATGGGTCTGCGGCGCCAGGAAGTTGTCGACCACCACGAACAGGCCGCCGTAAGCGAGCGAGATGTCCTTGGTGATGTAGTTCGAGAAGAAGCCCTTGCCGAGGAAGGCGTTGCCGGAGAGCGTGTTGCGCACCAGCGCATCGGCTTCCTCCGAGCCCTGGGCGCCGTACATCGACACCACCGGGTCCTTCTTGCCGTATTGCTGGAAGTTGAAGTCGATGAAGTTGGTGCCCCAGCGGTTCACGTCGAAGTGCGTGAGGTCGAACTGGTAGCGCGCATTGTAGGTCGCGCCGTAGACGCCGGGATCGGTCGAGCCCGGGAAGTAGGTGAACGACACCGAGTTGTCGTTCACCAGGAAGAACGGCGCCGCAACCGGTGCCGCCTTGACCGGCATGTCAGCCGCATGTGCCAGCGTCCCAGAAGCCGCGAAGGCGACCACCAGCGCCGTGGCCAGCGCGGTCGAGTTGAAGAGAGAGTGAATGGACATTGTTAGCCCCGAAAGTGTGAGAGAGAAGATCTAAGCCTGCGGCGTACCGTCAGGGCCCGAACTTGAGGTTTGCACCGAGGCGAACGAGAGCGCCCTTGTAGGTGAAGTTCGCGGTCTCGGTGAAATTGGTGAGCGGGCTGGTGAAGCGCGATGGTCTCCGAGCCGATGTCGTAATAGAGGCCCTCGACCTTGGCGCTGAGCGCGTTGGTGAAGGCGTATTCGATGCCGCCGCCGGCGACCCAGCCGGTGTGCGTGCCCGACGACTGTCGCCTGATAGCCGACGAGCCGGGAACACGAGGCTCGTGTTGACGACCTCTTCGCCGTACATCACGCCGCCGGTGCCGTAGATGAGCGTGCGATCCCAGATCGCCAGGCCGAGGCGGCCGCGCACGGTGCCGAACCAGTCGAGGTTCTGCGGAGCGGGTCAGGGTGCCAGTCGCGCGGTGAAGGCCGGGATGCAGCAGGGGTCGGCGCAACGTGCTCGAGTCGTTGATGTGCGCGACCTGGATGTCGGCTCTCGACGCCCCACACGAACATCCCGGTCTGGTAGTTGGCGCCGATCTGGCCGCCGACGAAGCCGCCGGACGGGCTCAGACTGCGGCCGGCATCGGCGTCCGAGCAACCCAGGCCGCCGACGACCCCGGCCGGGTTCGTGCAGTAGCTGGTCTGCCGGTGCTGTTGCCGGTGCCGTAGCCGGCGTTGATGCCGAGATAGATGCCGGTCCAAGTGAACGGCGCGACGTATACCGGCGCCTTCACCGGCATGTCGGCGGCCTGTGCGCTGCCGATCGCAGCAGAGAAGAGAGCCAAAGCTAGCAGTGTCTTTTTCATGATGTGCCCCACCCCGTGAGTGTCAACGAAATGTAACTCAGATGCGGGGTTATTTCTGTCACATTCGGGCAACAACGAGAGTAAGTTTCAGAATGATTTGAACCTTTTAGCCGAGAAAACAGCGCAATCGCCGGGCAATTGCCTAGTAGGAATGCAACGGCATTCTCACATACCTATTGCCCCCCGTTCACGCACTGCATGAAGGCTGCAAATTCGGGTGGAACAACCGCGCGGCTGACGAATCAACTCGTCGACCACACATCGATTTTGGGCCGAGCGATCTGCGCTGGGGTGCTTTTGCGAGATTCGCCGCAACCGTGCGGGGGGCTCAAGGCCGCATGCGCGATCGCGAGAATGCCGGCGCTCGGTTCCTTACCGGGCCGCTCCATCTCGGCATCGCGACGTTACAGGCGATCGCCGGAAAGACTTTCGCTCTGCTGCGGCGCGAGGGAATCGGGCGCAGGCTTCTGCTCGATCGTCCGCGCCTGGCGGCACAGCGTGTCGAGTGTTTTGCGGACCGAGCGGCCGGAGAGCAGGGTGCGCGCCTCGGGGAGGCCTTCGACGAACGTCAGCTCGAACTCGATCCCTTGCCATCGTTCGAAGCGGCCCGACATCGCGAGCTCTCTGGCGCGGCTTCGCAGATAGCCTTTGCGGCTATCTTTGTTTCTCGACGTCGGGCGAAATTTGTTCATTGCGATTTTTCGAGGTGCTTTCAATTCGGCGACGATCGGCGGTCGAAAGGCCTGCGTTATTTTGGCCGCGACGCGAGACGTGCGCTGTGGCAAGCGATGTTGAGCTCTTCGATCATCGGGCTGTAGTTGAGCCACGAATTGGCGAGCGGAAACCCTTCGAAATATTCGAGCTGAAATACGATCCCCGCATATCCGGAAAAACGTCCCGTAGCCGCCAACTCTCTCGCGCGGCGATGCACGTAGGCTTCCTGCTCGTTCTTTCTCAGGGTTACGCAGATTCCGGTCGTCATTTCCCGACTTTCACTTGATGCGCGAAGGCGCGAGGGGGCGCCGATAGCGCTCCACCCATTCCGCAGACTTCTGTTCGATCCACGTTTCGGCTTCACTGCGCGATGCGAAGGCGCCGACGTCCTCGCGGAAATCCGGCCACTCCACGCGCACGAACCACCCGTCGCCGCCGACGAGCGGCTGAGGCGTCAATTTCGGAGCTGCGGTGAACACGCCCTTGGATGCGTTCATGGCAGCGCAAACTTCCAGGGATTTCCCGCCGCGCCTTCGGGGGCGGTGGTTGCCGGCGTCACGTCCGCCGCGGCGGCGACCGCCGGCCGCCAACTCGCGGCAAGCAGTACGGCGCACCCAAATCTCGGCATCGTCTACCCTCGTTTCAGCCACGCAATACGGCAACGGACGTGCTCCGAAGGCAAGCTGAAATTATATAAAAAAGAGATTCTATTAGTCAGATCACTAACTTTTTTTATATTCGTGTCGTCCGCCGCAACCTATGCGTCAAGGCGCTGGCGGGGCGCTGGAATTGCCTCGAAGCTCCAAGGAAAATCAGTGTATTGACAGTTGGTTAGAGCGGCTGGGCGGCGGTTGCCGCGGCCGGATCGGCCGCAGCCGAAATTAATCCGGTCGGCATTCGTCCCCATCAAGAGGGCAGGCCTGCCTATCTTTTAATCTCTCTCGAACAAAGGCCTGACAACTCAGCGTTTTCGCGGTCGACGCGCTCTTAGCGGGAGAGCTGCCCGGTGAGCCAGAGCCACGTGACGTAGATCGCGCACACGCCGGTGATGATCGGCATCCACCATTGGAACTCGAGCCCGAGAAGGCTGAAATGGTGCGTCAGAAAGTCCACCGGCGTTTTCCTGGCGCGTCTGCGTTGTGCGGACCGCGCGCTTATCCCAGGCGCGATCCGCCGCGTCCGCGACGAAGTTTAACTCAGTCGCGAAGGCGCGATGATTAAAGGTTGGACGAGCGGATGGCGCACTTTGTCGCGCAGCGGGCATCTGAGGCCCCTGCCTCCCGACGTTTCCGACGACGGAGCCGAGGAATTTCGTCGCTGTTTTCGCGGCGCGATTCTCTTGGCGCGTTCCTCGGCGATCAGCTCAGTCAGGGTTGGCTTCTTCGCGCGCGAGCGCCGACAAAAACTCTCGCAGCGCAACGGTACCCGCCAGTTTCGCCGTATGCTCCGACTTGAAGCCGTCGCGGCGCAGCCGGATCGGCAGTGGCTTGCCGTCGCGATAGATCTCCCAAGCCCAGGGCTTGAGCGAAATGCCGATCGCGACTTTGCCCGAGGACGATCGTGTAGTGCTGTTGACCCGACATGGCGCGAGCACATAGCGGGTCACGCGATATCGTCTCAATTGCAACTTTGCCGCAGGCGCGTCTGTCACACGTCGCCGCTCTCAAAAAGCTCGTCTCAAAATGCCCTTCTCAAAAGCGACAATGCCCGGCTTTTGGCCGGGCATTGGGAGCGTTGTGATCCTGTTATTCGGATCAGTTTGTGAAGTGGTAGGTGGTGCCGAAGAAAGCGGTGCTTTCGATCGAGGTGTTGGGCGCGAGCACGGTGAACACGCCGGCGTTATGATCGGTGCCGAACTTGTTCGTACCAGTAGCGGTAGCCGACGAAGCCTTCCCACAGGCCGGCCTTGTTCCAGTACATCTTGCCGATGTCGAGCACGAGGCGGTTTTCCGAGAACACTTCGGTCTTG
Source organism: uncultured Alphaproteobacteria bacterium (assembly GCA_963793985.1). Classification (GTDB taxonomy): domain Bacteria; phylum Pseudomonadota; class Alphaproteobacteria; order Rhizobiales; family Xanthobacteraceae; genus JAJPKK01. The sequence continues at coordinate 41,610 of CAWCCG010000033.1, forward strand.
GTCTCGGCGCTGCACTGGTTGTTCGGGTTGTTGCCGCCCTGGAAGCACCAGCCGGAGGCCCGCCGGGCACCGCGAGAGCGGCTGCATGGTGGCCGCGTTGGCGACCGAGAGGCCGGTGCCCTTCGGGAAGGTGACGCCGGTGAAGCTGTTCCACGACATCGGCAGCCAGGTCGGCAGGAAGGTCAGCGGCTCGAGGATCACCAGTTCGAGGCGCGGCGCCCACTTGAACTCCTGATCGCCGGTGTACGGGCAGGCGAACTGAGGTCGCGCTCGGGGTGCCGACCGGCGGGCGTGTAGAACGGCCGAAGGTCCCCGCAGGGCAGATCGGCGTCCTGGGTGACGTGGTGGGTCTCCTTCTGGGCGTAGACCGAGAGGTTGACCGTGCCCGGCAGGTTGAGCGTGAACTGGACGCCGATGTCGTACTGATGGGTCTGCGGCGCCAGGAAGTTGTCGACCACCACGAACAGGCCGCCATAGGCGAACGAGATGTCCTTGGTGATGTAGTTCGAGAAGAAGCCCTTGCCGAGGAAGGCGTTGCCGGAGAGCGTGTTGCGCACCAGGGCGTCGGCTTCGGCCGATCCCTGGGCCCCGTACATGGTCTGGATCGGGTCCTTCTCGCCGTACTGCTGGATAGTTGAAGTCGATGAAGTTGGTGCCCCAGCGGTTCACGTCGAAGTGCGTGAGGTCGAACTGGTAGCGCGGATTGTAGGTCGCGCCGTAGACGCCGGGATCGGTCGAGCCCGGGAAGTAGGTGAACGACACCGAGTTGTCGTTGACCAGGAAGAACGGCGCCGCAACAGGTGCCGCCTTGACCGGCATGTCAGCCGCATGAGCCAGCGTCCCAGAAGCCGCGATGCCCACGATGAGCGCTGCGGTTCTCAGATAGCGAGCTTGGAATTCTGATCGACATTAGGTCCCCCCAGGGGCTGCAAGACTAACCTCACCCGCGTCATCATTAGATCGGAACGTCGCAGTGGGAAGCCTCAAAAATCTGCACGGGTTGACATGTCTTTGTTCATCACGGCTGCAAATCGCTGCGGAAACCGCGTGGTGGCCGCCGAGGTCTTCCAGTAAGAGATTGATAAAAATAGACTTTTATCATAGCGGCAGAACGCGCGCGGCGATCCGCGCCGGCCGCGAAAGCGATCACTCGACGGTCGCTGGGCCCGTTGGCGCCGCAACACTTTCCAGCCGTTTGTGACAAGATCGCAACGGTTTTTGCCGGTGGAAGCACACCCTCGGGGCGTTGACCTGGCGGGCCGCCTGCCCGAATCGTACCAAAGGTCCGGCCTGGACGAATTTCGCGGACAGGCTGCTGCCTTTTCCGCACTTCCACCGTTGTGCGAATTGGCGGATCATCGACGGCGTTGCAGGAGGTGTTCGGACATCATGCGTCGCCATATTGCGTTCCTGCGGCGGGGTTCGGTCGTGCGTCTCGACGCCGTGTCCCCGACGCTGACCCTCCTCGATTATCTGCGGCTCGACGAGCGGGCGATGGGAACCAAGGAGGGATGCGCCGAAGGCGACTGCGGCGCCTGCACGGTGGTGCTGCGGCGACGGGTCGGCGAGCGGCTGGTCTATACCCCCGTGAATGCCTGCATCGTGCTCGCCGGGCAGGCGGACGGCAGCGAGGTGATCTGCGTCGACGACCTCGCGGCCGACGGCCTGCACCCGGTGCAGCAGGCGCTGGTCGACCTCCACGGCTCCCAATGCGGCTTCTGCACCCCCGGCTTCGTGATGGCGCTGTTCGCGCTGTTCCATGATCCGGCACGCGGGGCGGTCACCCGCGCGACCGTGAACGACTGGATTGCCGGCAACCTGTGCCGCTGCACCGGCTACCGCCCGATCGTCGATGCCGCGCTCGCCGCCTGCGCCGGCGGCGCGGCACGACCGCTTCACCGACGAGGAGCCCGCAGATCGCCCGCGCGCTCGCCGGCCTCGATGATGAGGCCGACATCATGGTCGGCACGCCCGAGCGCTTCTTCGCCGCGCCGGCGAGCATCGAGGCTTTGGCATCGCTCTACGCGCAGCACCCCGACGCGGTGCTCGTCGCCGGCGCGACCGACGTCGGGCTGTGGGTCACCAAGCAGATTGCGGGATCTGCCGAAAATCATCTGGCTCGGGCGGGTCGACGGGCCTCGATGCCATCGTCGACGGCGCCCGCGAGGTGACCTTCGGGGCGACCGCGACCCACGCCGCCGCGCTGCCCCATCTCGCCGCGATCGATCCCGATCTCGGCGAGCTGCATGCGCCGGTTCGCCAGCAAGCAGGTCCGCAACGTCGGCACGATCGGCGGCAATATCGCCAACGGATCGCCGATCGGCGACACCCCGCCGGCCCTGATCGCGCTCGGCGCGACCCTCGTGCTGCAGCGCGGTGCGGCGACGCGCGAGCTGGCGCTCGAGGACTTCTTCATCGCCTATGGGCGCCAGCAGCGCGACGCCGGCGAGTTCGTCCGCGCCGTCCGGGTGCCGAAGCTCGGCCCGAGCGAAGCGTTCCGCTGCTACAAGATTTCCAAGCGCTTCGACCAGGACATTTCCGCAGTCATGGGCGCGTTCAAGCTTCGCCTCGACGGCTCCCGCATCGCGCAAGCGCGCATCGCCTATGGCGGCATGGCGGCGACGCCGAAGCGCGCCCGGGCGGCCGAGGCGGCGCTCGCCGGTGCCGACGCTCGGCGATCCTGCGGCGGCCGCGGCAGCCTGCGCGGCGCTCGCCGCGGACTTCGCGCCGATCACCGACCAGCGCGCCAGCGCCGCCTATCGCCTGCAGGTCGCCCAGGCGCTGCTGCGCAAGGCGCTGATCGAGATCGGCGGCGCCGCTTCGAACACCACGCGTGTCGTCGGCTGGCGCGAGGATGCCCATGCAGCCGCTTCGTGATCACTTGCCCCGCGATCCCTCGCTGCGCGTCGTCGGCCAGCCGACCGCGCACGATTCCGCCGTCCGCCACGTCTCCGGCACCGCCGTCTACATCGACGACCTGCGCGAGCCGGAGGGCACGCTCCATCTCGCGCCCGGACGGGCGCCGGCGGCGCGCGGGCGAATCCTGCGCGTCGATCTCGACGCCGTGCGCAAGGTGCCGGGCGTGGTCGCCGTGCTCACCGCCGCCGACATCCCCGGGCGCAACGACGTCAGCCCGGTGATGGGCGACGATCCGATGTTCGCCGCCGATACGATCGAATTCCACGGCCAGGTGGTGTTCGCGGTGGTCGCCGAGACGCGCGACATCGCCCGCCGCGCCGCGCGTCTCGGCAAGGTCGAGGTCGCGGCGGAGCCGCCGCTGGTCAGCGTCGACGACGCGCTCGATGCGGATTGCCACATCCTGCCGGACTACACCTTTGCCAAGGGCGACAGCGCGGCGGCGCTCGCGGCAAGCCCGCGCCGCCTCGCCGGCCGGCTTCGCATCGGCGGGCAGGAGCACTTCTATCTCGAGGGCCAGGTGTCGCTCGCCATTCCCGGCGAGGACGACATGCTGGTCCACTCCTCGACCCAGCATCCGAGCGAGCTGCAGCACATCGTCGCGCACATGCTCGGCCTGCCCAATGCGGCCGTCACCGTCGAGGTGCGGCGGATGGGCGGCGGCTTCGGCGGCAAGGAGAGCCAGGCGGCGCAATGGGCGGCGATCGCCGCGCTCGCGGCGCGCATCACCGGGCGGCCCTGCAAATTCCGCCTCGACCGCGACGACGACATGAGCCTGACCGGCAAGCGGCACGATTTCCGCGCCGACTACGACGTGGGCTTCGACGACGACGGCCGGCTCACCGCCGTCGACATCGTGCTCGCCTCGCGCTGCGGCTATTCGGCCGATCTCTCCGGCGCGATCAACGACCGCGCCATGTTCCATGCCGACAACGCCTATTACCTGCCGGCCGCGCGCATCGTCACCAAGCGGATGAAGACGAACACCGTCTCGAACACCGCCTTCCGCGGCTTCGGCGGACCGCAGGGCATGATCGCGATCGAGCGGGTGCTCGACGACATCGCCTGGTCGCTCGGGCTCGATCCGCTCGACGTGCGCAAGGCCAATCTCTACGGCCCCGGCCGCGACATGACGCCCTACGGCATGCAGGTCACCGACAACATCGCGCCCGAGCTGATCGACGCGCTGGAGGTGTCGTCGGACTATCGCGCGCGGCGCGAGGCGGTCACGGCATTCAACGCCGAGAGCCGTTATCTCAAGCGCGGCATCGCGCTGACGCCGATCAAGTTCGGCATCTCGTTCACCACGACCTTCCTCAACCAGGCCGGCGCGCTGGTGCACGTCTATCAGGACGGCTCGGTCCACCTCAATCACGGCGGCACCGAGATGGGGCAGGGGCTGTTCGTCAAGGTCGCGCAGGTCGTCGCCGAGGAGTTCGGCATCGACCTCGACAAGGTCAGGATCACGCCGACCACCACCGCGAAGGTGCCCGAACACCTCGGCGACCGCGGCTTCGTCGGGCTCCGACCTCAACGGCATGGCCGCGCGCGCCGCGGCCGCCGCGATCAAGGGCCGCCTCATCGATTTCGCCGCCGAGACCTATGAGGTGCCGGCCGACCGCATCACGTTCCGCGACAACGAGGTGCTGATCGGCAACCGCGCGATCCCGTTCCCCGACCTCGTCAAGCAGGCCTATTTCGGGCGCATCTCGCTGTCCTCGACCGGGTTCTACCGCACGCCCGACATCCACTGGGATCGCCAAGCGCGCGACCGGCCGCCCGTTCTATCTACTTCGCCTATGGCGCCGCCTGCGCCGAGGTCGTCGTCGACACGCTGACCGGCGAGATGAAGGTCGAGCGCGTCGACATCCTCCACGACGTCGGGCGATCGCTCAATCCGTCGATCGACATCGGCCAGATCGAAGGCGGCTTCGTCCAGGGCATGGGCTGGCTCACCACCGAGGAGCTCGTGTTCGACGACAAGGGGCGGCTGCTCACCCACGCGCCGTCGACCTACAAGATCCCCTGCGCGTCCGATGTGCCGGCCGATTTCCGCGTCACGCTGTTCGAGGGACCCAACCGCGAAGCGACGATCTACCGGTCGAAGGCGGTCGGCGAGCCGCCGCTGATGCTCGCGATTTCGGTGTTCGCCGCGATTGCCGACGCGATCCACAGCCTGGCGCCGGGCCGTCCGGTGCGGCTCGACGCGCCGGCGACCCCGGAATCGATCTTGCATGCGATAGGGGCGTTGGAGCAGCATTGAACCCGCTATGATCCAGGTCTGGCCCACGGTCGAACGCTTCCTCACCGAGCATGGTGCGGCGGTGCTCGTGACGCTCGCCCAGGTCCAGGGATCGAGCCCGCGGGAAGCCGGCGCGCGCATGATGGTGCGCCCCGACGGGAGGTTCTCCGGCACCATCGGCGGCGGCGCACTCGAATGGCTGGCGCTCGCCGAAGCCCAATCGATGATGTCCGGGCCGGGCGCGGCGTACCGGCGGCTCGACAAGGCGCTCGGCCCCGAGCTCGGCCAGTGCTGCGGCGGGCGCGTGCTCGTCACCCTCGAACGGTTCGGCGCCGGCGATCTCGCCCGGGTCGGCCTGCTCGCGGCGGCGGAGCGGGTAGGGGGCTTCACCACGATTGCCGACCCCGCACATCCGACGGCGCGCACGACCGCGTCGCCCGATCTCATTGCGCCGGGGGTGCGCTATGCGCAGCTCGCCGACGGCCGCATCGTCGAACGGTTCGGCGTCGACGCGACGGCGCTCTATCTGTTCGGTGCCGGCCATGTCGGCCAGCATCTCGTGCTGGCCCTGGCGCCGCTTCCCTTCGCGGTGACCTGGATCGATCCGCGCGCCGGCGCCTTTCCCTCCCACGTGCCGGCGAACGTCGAGCTGCCGCGCCGGCAACGAGCCGGTGCGCCTGCTCGATCAGGCGCCCGACGGCGCGTTCGTCGCCATCATGACCCACAGCCACGCGCTCGATCTCGACGTCGCGGCGGCGGCGCTCAAGGCGCGGCGCTTTCCCTATGTCGGCCTGATCGGCAGCGGCACCAAGCGCGCACGCTTCGTGAGCACGCTGCGCCAGCTCGGGCTCGCGCCGCGAGGACATCGGTCGGCTGGTCTGCCCGATCGGGCTCACCGAAATCCACGACAAGGCGCCGGCGTCGATCGCAGCCTCGATCGCCGCGCAGCTCCTGATCCGGCGCGAGGCCGTGAGCGCCACCATCGCAACAGTGCCCGGGCGCGTCTCCGCGGCAGGAGCTTCGCATGCTTGACCCGAACCCGGCACCGGACGTCGTCGGCCGCGCGCACGCCGCTGCTGTCGGCGGTGCACATCACCAAGCGCTTCGGCACCTTCGCCGCGAACGACTCGATCGATCTCGATCTCTATCCGGCGGAGACCCATGCGCTGCTCGGCGAGAACGGCGCCGGCAAATCGACCCTCGTCAAGATCATCTACGGGCTGCTGCAGCCGACGTCGGGCGAATTGCGCTGGATGGGCAACAAGGTCGACCTCGCCGGCCCGGCGCAGGCGCGCGCGCTCGGCATCGGCATGGTGTTCCAGCACTTCTCGCTGTTCGACAACCTCACCGTGGCGGAGAACGTCGCGCTCGGTCTCTCCACCAACGAGCCGTTCAACGCGATGTCGAAACGGCTCGCCGAGCTGTCGCGCGACTACGGGCTGCCGCTCGATCCCAATCGCGAGGTCTGGCAGCTCTCGGTCGGCGAGCGCCAGCGCATCGAGATCGTGCGCGCGCTGATGCAGAACCCGAAGCTCCTGATCCTCGACGAGCCGACCTCGGTGCTCACGCCGCAGGAGACCGACCAGCTCTTCATCACGCTCGCGCGGCTCAAGAGCGAGGGGCGGTCGCTGCTCTACATCTCCCACAAGCTCGAGGAGGTGAAGGCGCTGTGCGACACCGCCACCATCCTGCGCGGCGGCAAGAAGGTCGCGACCTGCGATCCGCGCCGCGAGACTGCGGCCTCGCTCGCCCGCATGATGGTCGGCGCCGACATCGGCGAGGTGAAGGCGGCGGCCGGCCGCGCCACCGGCGTGCCGCGGCTCGTCGTCCGCGATCTCACGCTGGAGCCCGACGATCCGCACGGCGTGCGCCTGCAAAAGGTCTCGCTCGAGGTGCGGGCCGGGGAAATCGTCGGCATCGCCGGGGTCTCCGGCAACGGCCAGGACGAGCTGTTCTCCGCGCTGTCCGGCGAGCGCAGGTCTGCGGAAGCCGGCAACGTGGTGATCGACGGCAACGGCGCCGGCATGTTGACCATCACCGAACGGCGCCGGCTCGGTGCGGCCTTCGTGCCCGAGGAGCGGCTCGGCCACGGCACCGCGCCGCGCATGAAGCTCTCCGACAATGCGCTGCTCACCGGACATGCGGCGAGCGGCATGGTCAATCGCGGCTTCGTCAATCGCGGCGCGATGCTCGACACGGTCGACCGCACCACCAAGACGTTCGACGTGCGCAAGGCGAAGCGCGACCCGGAGGCCGTGAGCCTCTCCGGCGGCAATCTGCAGAAATTCGTGGTCGGCCGCGAAATCCTGCGCGAGCCCGGCGTGCTCGTCGTCGCGCAGCCGACCTGGGGCGTCGATGCCGGCGCCGCGGCGGTGATCCGCCAGGCGCTGATCGATCTCGCCGGGCGCGGCGCCGCGGTGCTGGTGATCTCCCAGGACCTCGACGAGCTCGAGGAGATCGCCGACCGCATCACCGTCATCTTCCACGGCCGCCTGTCGCCCGCGATCGATGCGGCGCAGGCAACCCGCGAGTCGCTCGGCCTGCTGATGGGCGGAGCCGGGGCACGCAGCGAGGAGGTCGCCGATGCACATCGCCCTTGAGCGCCGCGCCGAACGCTCCGCGACCATCGCCGTCGCCTCGCCGCTGATCGCGATCGCGCTCACGCTCGTCACCATGGCGATCCTGTTCGCCATTCTCGGCAAGAACCCGATCACCGCGCTCGGCGTCTATTTCATCGAGCCGCTGACCGACAGCTATTCGCTGCATCGAGATCGCGGTGAAGGCGACGCCGCTCGTCATGATCGCGGTCGGCCTCGCGCTCTGCTACATCGCCAACGTCTGGAACATCGGCGCCGAAGGCCAGTTGCTGATCGGCGCGGTGTGCGGCTCGTGGATCGCGGTGAAGACTCAGGGGACCGACGCGGGCTACTGGGTGCTGCCTGCGATGCTGGTCGCGGGCGCGATCGGCGGAGCGCTCTACGCGCTCATTCCCGCCATCTGCAAGGTGCGGTTCGGCGCGAGCGAGATCCTCACCAGCCTGATGCTCGTCTATGTCGCCGAGCTCGTGCTCGACTATCTCGTGCGCGGACCGTGGCGCGATCCCAACGGCTTCAATTTCCCGACCACGGCCGAGTTCGATCCGGTGGCGACGGTGCCGACCCTCATCGAAGGCAGCCGCCTCCATCTCGGTGCGATCATTGCGCTGATCGTCGTCATGGTCGCGACGGTGCTGCTCGGGCGCACCATCATGGGCTTCGAAATCCGGGTGGTCGGCGCGGCGCCACGGGCGGCGCGCTTCGCCGGCTTCGATTCCGACCGCTTGGTGATCGTGACGTTCCTGATTTCGGGCGCGCTCGCCGGGCTCGCCGGCATCATCGAGGTCGCGGGGCCGGTCGGGCATCTGCAGCCCGGCATCTCGCCGGGCTACGGCTTCACGGCGATCATCGTCGCGTTCCTCGGGCGGCTCAATCCGGTCGGGATTCTCGTCGCCGGCCTGTTCCTGGCGCTGACCTTCATCGGCGGCGAGCAGGCGCAGATCGCGATGAAGGTGCCGCTCGACCTCACCAAGGTGTTCCAGGGCATCCTGCTGTTCTACGTGCTCGCCTGCGACTCGCTCATCCTCTACCGCATCCGTCTGGTGACATCCCGCGCCGGGGCCGCTCATGGGTCTGTTTGAAGCCATCCTTCTCTCGGTGATCGCCGCGTCGACGCCGCTGCTGCTCGCCGCCTCCGGCGAGCTCGTGGTCGAGCGCTCCGGCGTGCTCAATCTCGGCATCGAGGGCATGATGATCATGGGCGCCGCCTGCGGCTTCGCGGCGGCCTATTTCACCGGCTCGATCACGATCGGCGCCATCGCCGGCGCCGCGGCTGGGGCCGGCATGTCGGCGATCTTTGCCCTGCTCACGTTGGGCCTCGCCGTGAACCAGGTCGCGGCCGGGCTCGCGCTGACGATCTTCGGCATCGGCCTGTCGGGACTGATCGGCGCGAACTTCGTCGGCGAGCGGATCGAGCAGGCGCCGCACCTCCACATTCCCGTCCTCACCGACATTCCGGTGGTCGGCAAGATTCTGTTCGGCGAGGACGCCTTCGTCTATGTCTCGATCCTGCTGGTCGTCGGCATCTGGTGGTTCCTCTACCGCACCCGCGCCGGCCTGGTGCTCCGTGCGGTCGGCGACAACCATGCCTCGGCCCATGCGCTCGGCTATCCCGTGCTCAAGATTCGCACGCTCGCCGTGCTGTTCGGCGGCGCCTGCGCGGGCCTCGGCGGCGCCTATCTGCCGCTCGCCTATACGCCGTTCTTCGTGCCCGGCATGACCGCCGGACGAGGCTGGATCGCGCTCGCGCTCGTGGTGTTCTCGTCGTGGAAGCCGGGGCGCATCGTCATCGGCGCCTATCTCTTCGGCGCGGTCACCATCCTGCAGCTCCATACTCAGGCGCTGGGCCTGGGCATTCCGTCGCAGCTGATGTCGTCTTTGCCCTATCTTGCGACGGTGATCGTCCTGGTATTGATCTCGCGCGTGCGCAGCAGCACCGCCGGATCGACGGCGCCGGCCTCGCTGGGCATGGTGTTCGTACCAGACCGCTGAAATGTTCCGACTGCGCGCGGACGGGCGCCGCAGCCGGAGCTACGAGTTCGCCCGTCGAGAACCCGGAGTCCCCCAATGCGATCATCCGTCATTATCATGGGTGTCGCGGCGACCGCGCTCGCCGCGGCGGCCGTGTCATCGAGCATTCCCGTCGCCAAAGGCGCCGACAAGCTCAAGGTCGGCTTCATCTATCTCGGTCCGATCGGCGACTTCGGCTGGACCTACCAGCACGAGGTCGGCCGCCAGGGCCTCGTCAAGGACATGGGCGACAAGATCGAGACGACCTATCTCGAGAACGTCAGCGAAGGCCCCGACTCGGAGCGCTCGATCGAGCAGCTGGCGCGTTCCGGCCACAAGCTGATCTTCACGACCTCGTTCGGCTACATGGACCCGACGATGCGGGTCGCCAAGAAATACCCGAAGGTCGATTTCGAGCACGCCACCGGCTACAAGCGCGACAAGAACGTCTCGACCTATTCCGGCCGCTTCTACGAAGGCCGCTACATCCAGGGCCAGATCGCGGCCAAGATGTCGAAGGCGGGCGTGCTCGGCTATATCGGCTCGTTCCCGATTCCCGAGGTCGTGTCCGGCATCAACGCGACGATGCTCGGCGCCCAGTCGATCAATCCCAACATCAAGGTCAAGATCATCTGGGTGAACACCTGGTTCGATCCGGGCAAGGAAGCCGACGCCGCGAAGGCGCTGCTCGACCAGGGCGCCGACGTCATCATGCAGCACACCGACAGTCCGGCGCGCGATGCAGGCCGCAGCGACGCGTGGCGCCTACGCGTTCGGCCAGGACTCCGACATGATCAAGTTCGGGCCGAAGGCCCAGCTCACCGCGATCGTCGACAACTGGGCGCCCTATTACGACGAGCGCGTCAAGGCCGAGCTCGCCGGCAAGTGGACCTCGACCGACACCTGGGGCGGCCTCAAGTCGAAGCTCGTGGTGATGGCGCCCTACACCAACATGCCGGACGACGTGAAGGCGTTGGCGCAGAAGACCGAAGCGGCGATCACCGCCGGCACGCTTCATCCGTTCGCCTGCCCGGTCATCGACCAGGACGGCAAGACCGTGGAATGCAAGGGCGGCAAGAACCTCTCCGACCCGCAGATCCTCGGCATGAACTTCTACGTCAAGGGCGTCGACGACAAGCTGCCCGCGAAGTAACGCGGCCTGTCCGAAGCCAACGTTACGCTCCCGGCCGGATCATCCGGCCGGGAGTTTTTTATCTGCCGTCATCGCCGGGCTTGTCCCGGCGACCCCGATAACGGGGCACGGCCGTGCCTTACGATCGGGGTGGCCGGGACAAGCCCGGCGATGACGGCTGATGGGATACGAAGCGCGGTTCGGAGCGGCGCGCCGATTACTGGCGGTTCCGAGCGCGGACCTGCCCGGCGCCGTCCGAGGTGTACCCGAGACTCCCAGGCGCCGAACGACTCCGGCGCATTGACGTTGGGCGACCGCGCGTTCGGTGCGGCGTAGGACGGGTAGCCGAACGCCGGCGAGTAGTTGTTCGGAGCCGATTGCGCAAACGACGGCGTCGCGGCAAGGAGGCCTGCGAGCGTCGACAAAAGCAGCATGGTTTTCATTGTCGTTCTCCAAGATGCATGGACGAGCCGCCAACGACGCACCGGATTTGCGAGCGGGGCTGATATCACCGGCACGTCACCGCGCGGCTCGCCGGGACTTCAGGTCGGGTCGCCGCATCGCTGTCGGTATGGTGCATCGATCGCCGTGCTGACATGCAGGGAATGCGGTTGAAAATTGACTGGCCGTCGTAGCGGACCGCCAAGTCCCTCGCGCGGTCGAATGAATCGCCATTTGTCGGTGATGTCCGGCAGACCTTCGTCGCGTCGTTCCGCGCAGCAATTCCAGACAATGCACAGCACGGCGACACGGTCATCGTCCAAACAATCCGCACGCCCAAAATGTGAGCGCCGCGCTTGGATCAACTTCGCGCGATTTGGGCAGTCTCTCCTACGCCGCCGGCCGCGGCACCTCGGTCTCGCCGTGCTCGGTGAGGAGCGCGAGCAGACGCTTGCGCATGATCAGGCCGGGGCGATCCGACGGCATGTGCATCTCGATCTTGCGCTCGACGTCGACGATGGCATCGGGGTCGGTGGATTCGAGAATCTCGCGGTCCTCGGCGATGATCGCGGCGTCCCAGTCGATCAGCTCCTTGGTCGAGCAGTCCTGCTCGCGGTCGTTGCGGAACAGGATCTGGACGAGCTGGATGCTGCCGTCGTCGATCGGCGTCGCCGAGTTGAAGATGATGTGGCGCAAGCCCGACGGGTACTCGATGTCGAGGGTGCGGCAGAACGGCATGAACCACGCATTGCGCATGTGCCGCGTCGTGATCGGATCGGCGGTGCCGGTGATGCGATGGGCCGCCGGCGGGTTCTTGATCGGCACGATGGTCTCGGCACGGAAGCCGTAATCGGTCTCGACGAGCTCGTATTTTTCGGGCTTGGGCTGGTCCTGCTGGCCGAAGGTCGCGCGGTGGACGAAGGAGAAGTGCGAATTGTCGAACGAGTTCTCCATCATGCGCAGCGCCGCGGTGTTCCAACGGTCGTCGAACTGGTGGATGCGGCGGAAGCCCGGCATGCGGTCCTCCGGCAGATCGGGGATCGGCAGCAGCGGGTCGTCGAGCGCGACCCAGGCGTAGCCGTACTTCTCCTCGCAGGGGAACGACTGGACGGCGACGTTGGGGAGCGGCTGGTCCGGCCCGAACTGCGGAATCCTCACGAGCTTGCCGGTGCGGTCGTATTCCCAGCCGTGATAGCCGCAGATGATGTGCCCGTCGCGGCACCAGCCCTTGGAGAGCTTGGCGGTGCGGTGGCGGCAGCGGTCGCGCAGCGCCGCGGGCTGACCCTTCTCGTCGAGGAACAGCATGATGTTCTCGCCGAGCAGCGTGAACGGCTGCGGCCCGGCCGCGAGCTTGTCGAGCGGCAGGGTCGCGTACCAGAACCGGCGGAGCACCTTCTGTTTGGTGGCGAGCATGGGCGTTTCTCCTTGAGCTCTGAGTGTCCCTAATCTCTTCCGACCTCGTCCTGAGGAGCCTGCGAAGCAGGCGGCCGACGGCCGCAGCGCGTGGGGCCATCCTTCGAGACGGCGCTTCGCGCCTCCTCAGGATGAGGTCGGAAAGGGTTCATGGGTCCAGTCTCCTAGTGCATTAGCCGCGTCACCACGCGGGCTGCCTCGCGCCGCAATCCTTCGAGGTCGAAACCGGGGATCGCGCCGTTCTCGACGACGATGCGGCCGCCGACCATCAAGAGCTTGAGGTCGGGCGTGCCGGCGCCGACCACCGGTCCGATCAGCTTGTCGTGCAGGCCGAAATAGCGCGGGCTCGCGAGATCGAACACCGCGAGGTCGGCGAGCTTGCCCGGCGCCAGCACGCCGAGATCGGGGAAGCCGAGCACGCGGGCGCCGTTCACGGTCGCCCAGCGCACGACGTCCTCGACGGTGGTGGCGGCGGCGCCCTTGAGCGCGCGGTGGGTATGCCAGGCGCTGTTCATCTCGCTGATCATGTCGGCGGATTCGTTCGAAGCCGCGCCGTCGACGGCGAGCGACACCGCGCCGCCGGCCGCGGCCATCAGGTCGGCCGGCGCGACGCCGGAGCCGAGCCGGCAGTTCGACTGCGGGCAATGCGCCATGCCGGTGCCGGTGTCGAGAAGGAGCTGCATCTCCTCGTTGTCGATGTGCACGAGATGGGCGAACCACACGTCGGGGCCGAGCCAGTCGTGCTCGGCGATCCAATGGATCGGGCGCTTGCCGAACTTCGCCATGCAGAAGTCGACATAGTCCGTCGTCTCCGACATGTGGCTGTGCAGCCGCAGCCCGAGCCCGCGGGCGGCGGCGGCGACCACCTTCAGCTCCGGCGGCGCGAGCGCCCAGGGCGGCGCGGTCGGCGCGAACACGACGCGGCTCATGCTGGCGGGGGAGGGGTCGTGGTAGCGCTGGGCGCAAGCTTCGACCGACTTGATCATGGCGTCGAGCGGCTCGGTCGGCATCGGCTTGAAGCCGGGCGTGTCGAAGTTGCGGAACACCGTGGCGCCGCCGCGGCAGAACACGAGCCGCATCCCGAGATCGCGGGCCGCGGCGAAGATCACGTCGGCCGGATCGAAGCGGTAGGTGTCGGAGAACATGTAGTGGTGGTCGGCCGCGGTGGTGGTGCCGGAGAGCAGCAGTTCGACGAGGCCGATGCGGGCGGCGACGTAGAGCTCCTCCTCGCCGATCTCGCTCCAATAGGCATGCGGCACCGAGCGCAGCCAGCCCATCAGCGGCAGGTTGATGCCGGAGCGCACGCCCTTGAGGATGCTCTGGAACAGGTGGTGATGGGTGGAGACGAGGCCGGGATAGATCACGCAGCCGGAGGCATCGATGACGTGCTCGCCGGGCTCGGGCGCAAGGTCGCCGATCGCCGCGATGCGGTCGCCTTCGATGCGGATCGCGCCATTGGCGCGCATCGCCTCGCCGGGCAGGCCGGTGAAAATCCCTTCCGCACCGCGGATCAGTGTCATGCGTCGGCTCCGACTTCGCTTTCGTGCCACTCTCCGAGCGCGAGCTTGGAGAGCGCCACCATGAAGACGAACAACGCTACACCGGCAAGCGTGATGAGGAAGAGCGCCGCGAACATACGGGGGATGTCGAGCTGGAAGCCGCTTTGCAGGATTTCATAGGCGAGCCCGGAGCTGCGGCCGCCGGTGCCGGCGACGAACTCGCCGACCACCGCGCCGATCAGCGCAAGGCCGCTCGAAATCCGCAAGCCGCCGAAGAAGTACGGCAGCGCGCTCGGGATGCGCAGCCGCACCAGCGTCTGCAGCCGCCCGGCGCGGTTCATGCGGAACAGGTTGACGAGCCCGGGATCGACGCTGCGCAGCCCGAGCGTGGTGTTGGAGATGATCGGAAACAGCGCGACGATCGTCGCGCACAGGGTGAGCGCGACCTGGGTGTTCTTCACCAGGATCACGATCAGCGGCGCGATGGCGACGACCGGCGTCACCTGGAGCAGCACCGCATAGGGGAAGAGGCTCTTCTCGATCAGCGGGCTCTGCACGAAGAGAAACGCGACGAGGGTGCCGACGATGATCGCCGCGACGAAGGCCTGCAGCGCGACGCGCAGCGTCGATCCGAGCGCGCCGAACAGGGCAGGGCCGTCGGACCAGAACGTGGCCGCGATGTCGCTCGGCTTCGGGAACAGATAGACCGGCACGCCGCCGACCCGGCAGGCGATTTCCCAAACCGCGATGAGCGCGATGCCGACGAGCGTCGGCGCGAGGATCGAGACGACGGTGTCCGATTGCATCAGGCGGCGCATGGGTGGTTCGATCGTGCGTGTCTTCCCACCCTGTCATCGCCCGGCTTGACCGGGCGATCCAGTAACCACCGGAGGTCGGGATGGGCAAGGCAGCGTTGGGCGCAGGAAGCGAAAGCGGCTTGTCCGCCACATCGATGCTCAGCGAGCGGCAATAAGGCCTGCGCCCCACCCTCCCCTGCGCGGGGACGGAGTCGAAGCCGGGCAATGACAGGCGAATCATCGTTCGAGTCGTCGAGCCTCATGCTAGCCGGGACGCGCTCGCCGTGGCGGCCTGCGCGAGCAGGGCGGACAAATCCCGGCAATACTCGGCAAAGCGCGGTGAGTTGCGAAAGGCCTCGCGGCGCGGCTGCGGCTCGTCGATCGCCATCGACGCGAAGATGCGGCCGGGGCCGGCGGCCATGACGACGATGCGCGAGGAGAGGAACACCGCCTCGTAGATCGAGTGGGTGACGAACACGGTGGTGAGCTTGCGCTCGAAGGCGAGGCGCGTGAGATCGTCGTCGAGCCGGTTGCGGGTGAACTCGTCGAGCGCGCCGAACGGCTCGTCCATCAGCAGCAGGTCGGGATCGGTGACCAGGCTGCGGGCGATCGAGACCCGCATCTTCATGCCGCCGGAGAGCTGGCGGGGAAAATGCCGCGCGAAATCGGCAAGGCCGACCCGGCGCGAGAGCGTCCGCCACCCGGGCGCGGCTCTTCGGGTTCGGCACGCCGGCGAGATCGAGCGGGAGCCGCACGTTCGCCGCGACGCGGGCCCACGGCATCAAGGTCGGCTCCTGGAACACGAAGCCGACCTGCCGGCCGGCGCCCGAGAGCTCGCCGTAGCCGGCGCGCCACCACGACACGCTGCCCTCGCTCGGTGCGATCAGGTTCGCCATCAGCTTGAGGAGCGTGCTCTTGCCGCAGCCGGACGGGCCGATCAGCGTGACGAACTCGCCCGCCGCGACGGCGAGGTCGATCGGCGCCAGCGCATGGGTGCCGTCGGGATAGACCTTGCTCGCCGCCAGCACCTCGACGGCAGGCACGCTGTCGGCGGCGTCCGCCTCGGTTGGCGCCAGCACAGGTCCTCACATCGCGATCTTGAGGTCCTTCACGAACCGGTCGGTGAAGGCGGCCTTCCAGTCGACGCTCGGCTTGAGGAGGCCCGGCGGCGACCGCGAAATCGTAGGTCGCCTTCCAGCGCTCCGGGGTCATGATGCCGATGCCCATGGTGGCGGCGTCGCCGCCGTCGAGCACCTTGAGGGCCTTGAGCTGACGGACCGCGAAAGCGAGCTGCGCCTCGCTCATGTTGGGGTTGTCGGCCTTGATGAGGGCGTTGGCGGGCGCGGGGTCGGCGAGGTAGCTCTTCCAGCCCTCGAGCGATGCCTTGACGAAGCGGGCGACGACGTCGGGCTTCTTGTCGACCAGGGCGCGGGTCGCGACCATGGTGGTGCCGTAGGGCGGATAGCCGTCGGCGGCGAACAGGAAGAACTTCACCGGCATGCCCTTCTGCTCGGCCTGGAACGGCTCCGAGGTCGGATAGGCCTGCTGCACCACGTTCGGATCGGCGAAGAACGGCTGGAGATTGAAGGTGTAGGGGCGGGTCTGCTCCTCGCTGTACTTGTATTTCGCCTTGAGCCACGGCCACCAGGTCGAACGGCCGGCGGTCGCGACCAGGATCGTCTTGTCCTTGAGGTCGCCGAGCCCGGTCACGTTGTCGTGGGTCATCATGCCCTGGAGGTCGAACTGGAACGAGGTGCCGACGGTGATCAGCGGAAAGCCCTGCTCCAGCGCTTTGAGCACCTGCAGGTCGTAGCCCATCATCACATCGGCTTCGCCGGCGAGCAGGAGCTGCATGCCGTTCACCTGGGGACCGCCCATTTTGATCGTGACGTCGAGCCCGGCCTTTTCGTAAAGGCCGGTCGCCTTGGCCTGGTAGAACCCGCCGTGCTCGGCCTGGGCGAACCAGCTCGTCAGGAAGGTGACCTTGTCGGCGGCGGACGCCGCGCCGGAAGGGGCGAGAAGGGCGGCAAGCGCGGCGAGGACGAGGCCGAGCCGGGAGCGCGCGGGCAGTATCGTGGGTTTCGTGGACATGAGCGGCACCTCCGGATTTTGGTCACGCCGGATTTGGCCACGCCTTGAGCAAGGGCGATGCCAACCGACGAACGGTACTCCGATGGGTGCAGGGGCGGCCGCGGCCGGCTAATCGGCGGTCGGGGCGACAGGGGCCACGCGGGCTACCCTGGACCGTGCCCAAAACACGGGCATTCGCTTGATCCCGTGGCAAGCCGGCGCGGGTCGAGACCCGCGATGCCGCAACAGGTCGAGGGCGCGGGTCGCAACCCGCGCCCGTGAGCGTTCATTCCGCCGGATGGGCGTGTGCGTGCGGCATCGCCTTCGGCACCGGCAGGTCCACCATCTCCGGGTAGCGGCTGAGCCCGTAGATGAACGCCGCCACGATCAGGTAGGCGACCGCCACCGTCGGCGTGACCGCGATCCCGATCGATTCGCCGTGCATGAACCCGAAGAAGGTCAGCACGGCGCCGGCGAGTGCGAAGGCCGACGCCGCCATGAACTTGCGGTCGATCACCAGCGAGCCGATGGCTGCGAGCACGAGGCCGGTGAGGATCGAGCCGCCGCCCATGACCTGGAGCCCCTGGTAGAGGACGCCCTGGCTGATCAGCTTGTCGAAGCCGACCGCGGCTGCGTTGGTGCCCGCCGCGCCGAGCGCGCCGTCCATCAGCGTCTTGCACCACGCCGCGAGATGCGGCGTGAGCGCCAGCACGATGGCGGGAGCGTGGGACGTCGGCGTCGTCTGGAACGCCTGGGCGCCGATGAGCATGCCGATGTAGAGCAGGATCGGCGAGATCGCGACGACCGGGACGAGCGCCAACAGCACGGCGATGATCCCGAACCAGGCGAGGATGATCACCATGAGGCCGGTCGCGGCGGAATAGCCGATGCGGCCTCCCATCGCCTTCCAGCCGGGATGGCCGATATAGACCGCGTTGATGAAGGGATTCCCCATCAGGCAGCCGATCAGGCTGACGACGCCGTCAGCGGTGAGCACGCGGGTGGTCGGATAGGCATCGCCCGCCGCCTCGGCGCTCTCCACGTTGTCCATGGCTTCGACGAGGTCGTAGATGCCGAACGGAATGGCGGTCACCAGGATGATCCCGAGATACTCGAAGCCGGAGAACACCATGTCGACGGCCGGCAGCGGCACCGCGAAGCCGAAGCCCCCGACCGCCTTGCCGAGCCCTTCGAGGCTCAGCCCGCCATAGTTGAGGCCGAACAGGTTCGAGCCCCACGCGATCGCCATGCCGACGATGATGGCGACGAGACCGGCGGGGAGGCCCTTCGGATATTTCACGCCGCCGAACCAGCTCACCATGATGATGGCGAAGCAGGTGAGCCCGATCACCGGCGTCATGAACATGTCGAGCGCCGGCCGCATCGAGATGAAGGTGATGGATACGCCGGCGAGCGTGCCGAGCAGGGCGGCGCGCGGCGTCACGCGGCGGATGAACGGCGCGATGAAGCCGCCGATCATCAGGATGAAGCTCTGGAAGAACACCCACACGAGCCCGGCCTGCCAGCCCTTGACCGGGTCGCCGGTCTTGAGCGCGATCGGCAGCATGATCACGAAGGTGACGATGAACATGTGCGGGACGCTGATCCCCGAGGGGAGCGCGCACACGTCGTCACGTCCGGTCGACTTGGCGAGACGGTAGGCGAGCCAGGCGTAGTACATCGTGCTCAGGAACAGCATCAGCCCGACAGCGGGCAGGATGCGCCCGAACACCAGCGAGTCGGGCATCTTCAGCACGAAACGCATCAACGCCGTCAGCGTGAGCATGTTGACGAGGATGTTGGTGCCGAAGCCGAAAAAGGCGTTCCAGTCGCCGGGCGTCCATATCTTCGGGCGAAAAGTCGAATCCGCCATTGCGTCCTCCTGACTTTCGACTGTGAGCAAGAGCCCGGCGCGGACGCGGTTGGCTTCAGAGCAAGAGAGAAATTCTTGCCGCCGCCTTCGCGCAGGGGAATTTGGGAGGGAATGTCGCCGTCACCGCCGAAACGCGAGCGGGCGGTCTTCCCCGACACGGGTCTCCTTTTCGACCCCGCCTGCTGGCCACGCCGCATCGCCAAGCTGCGATGGATGTCGTGCGATCGAATTCGGGGGCCAAACGAGGATCGCGCGACGTGGTCGGGTTCCAGGGCTCGCAAGGAGCATGCCACGCGCAAGCGGGATTTCGGGCGAGCGCGAGATGCTGCTTTCGTCGATGGAAGCGACGGCCGAGTGGGAAAACCGCCGGACGGCAACGGCCTGCGTCATGACGGCCGCGTGACAGACGGATCAAATCTCGATCATTTCATGTGCGAAATCTGTGCAGCAATTGCTGAACCGTAGCCCGCATGAGCGCAGCGACATGCGGGACCTTCCTGGGGCGATATGCGGATTCGCACGGCGGATGCCGTTCCCGGATGTCGCTGCGCTCATCCGGGCTACAGATTTCTACTTTGCATGGGGTTGTTCTTCGAAAATCGCCCGCACGCGAAAAAAACCACGCCGCGAGTATGCGAGCGGCAACTCTCACTCCTCAACCCTCCCCCGCAAGCAAGCGGGGGAGGGAGGAGAGCCGCGCGGTGGAGGAGGACTGCGCAGCAGGGAGAGGCCGCGCAGGGAGGAGGCTGCGCGGCGGGGGAAAGGGACTACGCCGCCATGGCGAGCGCGGAGAGCAGCGCCTGCGATGACGTGACCGATCCGAAGATGCCGCCCTGCGCCTTGATCATCGCAAGCCCGGCCTCGTGGAAGTGCGGGAAATACGAGGCGCAGCAGTCGGAGAGCACGATGCAGCGATAGCCGCGGTCGTTCGCCTCGCGCACCGTCGTGTTGACGCAGACCTCGGTGGTGACGCCGCACACCATCAGCGTATCGATGCCGCGGTTGCGCAGCATCAGGTCGAGGTCGGTCTGATAGAACGCGCCCTTGCCCGGCTTGTCGATCACCGGCTCGTTCTTCGCCGGATAGAGCTCGGGGATGATGTCGTGGCCGGGCTCGCCGCGCACCAGGATACGGCCCATCGGGCCGGGAGCGCCGATCCGGGTCGAGGGGTCGCCGCGCTCGACCTTGTGCGGGGGCGCATCGGTGAGGTCCGGACGGTGGCCTTCGCGGGTGTGGATGACCAGCATGCCCAATTCGCGGGCCTTGCCGAGCACGTCCTTGCACGGCCCGACGGCAGCCTGG
This sequence comes from uncultured Alphaproteobacteria bacterium, assembly GCA_963793985.1. Taxonomy (GTDB): domain Bacteria; phylum Pseudomonadota; class Alphaproteobacteria; order Rhizobiales; family Xanthobacteraceae; genus JAJPKK01. Next base: position 61,899 of record CAWCCG010000033.1, read on the forward strand.
AGCTTGGAGACGTCGTTGCCGAGCGCTTCGCCGAAGCCGCCCGGCTCGAGGAAGTCGCGCTGCATGTCGATGATGACGAGCGCGCTGCGGTCCAGCGCGATGTCGAGTGCGGCGGGTTCGGCGAACAAGCGAATGCGCGACATGCGGCTCTCCTGCCTCCGGTTGTCCAGGTGTCCCGTCCAGGTGCCCGGGTGCCTGTGTTCGGTGTCCTGCCCGCGCCGTGCCGCCCTTTCGGGCGATCTTGGTGCCTGGCGATGAACAGGACCGCTCGGTTGACGGATTTCGCAAGAACCGTGCCATCGAAACCAATGCCATCGAACCGTGCGGGCGGCCTGGTGCAAGCTCGCGGCCTCGGTGCAAGGACACGCGTGCCCCGCATGCGCGCAGCGTACGCCAGAGCGTCACCGCGGACCCTTGCCAGCCCTGCCGGAAACCCGCAATCTCCGCCGCCATCAAGCCCCGACCCGGGACATCCGCCCGGGAAATCACAACAGGATCGACCGCCAAGGCGGCGACAATCGGAGGGAGTTCATGGGGAGGGAGTTCATGCGGTATCTCTTCGCGGCAGCGGTCGCGATCTGCGCCGGCGTGCTGTGCCAGCCGGCGACCGCCGAGGATGAGGCCGCGGTTCCCGTGCAGAACGCGTCCTATCATCAGCCGGTGTTCACCAACGACCATGTCATGGTGCTCAACGTCTACATCCCGCCCGGCCGCTCCTCGAACTTCCACACGCATTCGCTCGACCAGATCGGCGTGCTCGTCGAGGCGGCCAACCAGACCGGGCAGGTGATGGGCGGCCCGGTGACCGGGCCCCGCCGCGGCACCAAGGGCAACGTCAACTATTCGGCCGACGCCCAGCATCACGTGACCCACCGCGGCTCCAATGTCGGCGAGACCCCGTTCCACAACATCGTCGTCGCGCTCAAGAAGGCGGGGCCGGAAGGGCTCACGGCCGGCGTGCGTGACGTGCCCGGCTACACCCAGGTGGTCGACAGCGACCGCGTGCGGGCGTGGCGGCTCGTCCTCGATCCCGGCCAGTCGGTCCCCGCCATCACCCAGAAGTCGCCGGGCATGCGCATCGTGGTCGACGGCGGCGAGATCGTCGAAAGCGTCCCCGGCGCACGCGACCGTGCGCGGGCGTTCAAGCTCGGCGATTTCTTCTGGCAGGAGGGCAGCGAGACCCGCGCCATCCGCAACGCCGGAACGAGCCGGGTTGAACTGGTCGAGTTCGAACTCAAATAGACAAAGAGCCCTGCAGCCGGCGCGATCGGGTCGCGCCGAGGGACCCTCGAATGACCCTGCATCAGCTTCGCATCTTCATGGCGGTGGCGCAGTCCTCGACGCTGACGCGGGCGAGCAAGCAGCTCGGCCTCGCGCAGCCGTCGCTCTCCCAGCAGCTCGCCAAGCTCGAGGAAAGCGTCGGCACCCGCCTGTTCGACCGCAGCCACAACCGCATGGTGCTCACCGACGCCGGCCAGGTGCTGATGCGCCACGCCCAGACCGTGCTCAAGGAGATCGAGGAGGCGGAGGCCAATCTCGCCCGCTTCGGCACCGGCAAGCGCTCGATCATCCGCATCGCCGGCCTCAACTCGGTCATCAAGGCGGTGCTGCCGGACGCGCTCACCCGCTGCGCCGCGGCGGGCTCCGACATCGAGATCGACATCCACGAGGCGGCGCCGGCCGAAGTGCTGGAGATGCTCTATTCGCGCCAGGCCAACGTCGGCCTGATCGCGGCGGATTCCGTCGCCCAGTCGAGCGTCGGCTTCCGCCAGGTGCCGGTGGTCGACGACCCCTACGTGTTCGCGGTGCCGAGCGCGATGCGGCTCGGCAAGGCGCGGTCTCTCGACGCCGTGCCGGAGGATACGCGCCGCGTCCTCAACAGCTGCATTCAGTTCCATTTCGGCACGCCGCATACGCTGCGCATCCCGCAGTGGTATGAACAGGTTCTCCCTGAGCACCGCGTGGTTGCCCATTGCCGGACCTATGAGGTCGCGCTCGGCCTGGTCCATGCCGGGTTCGGCGTCTGCCTTCTCCCGGCGCTCACCGCGTTCCTGGTCGAGGGCGCGCTCGACGGCATCGACTTCTTCGCGACCGATCACGGCACGCGGCACACCGTGGCGATGGTCGCCGATCAATACCTGCGGATCGCGCCGTACAAGGAGTTCATCGCCGCGCTGCAGGCGGCCGGCCGCAACATCGTGCTGCCGCCGATCAAGCCGTGGCCGGCGGCGCTGGGCGCCAGCGCCCGCAAGGACGAGACCCTCGTCGAATAGGAAGGTTTTGGCAGGCCCTTGGCAAGATTGCTCGCTGTCAACGTCGGCTTACCCCAGAACATCCAGTGGCGCGGCGAGACCGTGTACACCGGCATTTGGAAGCGGCCGGTTGCAGGCCGCTGCGTTGTCCGGCGGCTGAACCTCGCGGGAGACGGACAGGGGGATCTCGGCGGTCACGGCGGCGAGCACCGCGCCGTGATGATCTACCAGACCGACTCTTATCGGTATTGGGAGCACACCCTCGGCCGCAGCGATTTCACCTTCGGACAGTTCGGCGAGAACTTCACCGTGGATGGCCTGCCGGACGACGAGGTCTGCATCGGCGACCGCTATCGCATCGGCAGCGCGCTGTTCGAGGTGACGCAGCCACGCGTGACGTGCTTCCGGGTCGGCATTCGGCTGAACGACCCACGGATTCCGGCGCTCCTGGTGTCCCATCACCGACCAGGATTCTATTTCCGCGTGCTGGAGGAGGGAGAGGTCGGTGCCGGCGACGAGATCGTGAAGGTCGCGCAGGGGCCCGAGAACTTCACCGTCGCGGATATCGACGCGCTGCTCTACCTGCCGGGACATCCCCCCGATCAGCTGCAGCGCGCTCTGCGGATCGCCGCGCTCAGCCCGGGATGGAAGAGTTCTTTCCAGGCGTTGGCCGCGCAGGGGGATGCACCCGGCAATCGCGGCTTGAGCCATGCAGCCGGCCCACCTCCGGCATGGACCGGCTTTCGGACATTGCGCGCGGCCCGGGTCGAACGGGAAAGTGCTGATGTCGTCTCGTTGACCCTGGAATCGCAGGACGGCTCGCGGTTGCCGCCCGCGCTTCCGGGCCAATTCCTCGTCCTGCGATTGCGCCCGGCGGCGAACACGCCGCCTCTCCTGCGCAATTATTCGATATCGGGCGCGACCCGGACGCTGGCACCTACCGGGTCAGCGTCAAGCAGGAAGCGAACGGCAAGGGCAGCACGTTTCTCAACACGCGGATCAAGAGTGGAGATTTGCTCGAAGTCAGCGCGCCGCGAGGAAGCTTCACCTTGCAGCCCGGCGAGGGACCGGTGGTGTTGCTCAGTGCCGGGATCGGCGCGACCCCCGTGCTGGCGATGCTCCACGCCCTGGCGGCGAGCCGGTCGACGCGCGAAGTCTGGTGGCTCTACGGCACACGAGACGCCGCCGAGCATCCCTTTGCCCGCGAAGCGCGCGACCTCGCCGCATCGCTCCCGAACGTGCGAAGCTTTGTCGCTTACAGCAAACCGGCTCCGGGAGATCGGCTCGGTAATGACTACGATGCGCCCGGACGCCTGAGCCTCGAAGTGCTTCAACGGCTGGGAGTGCCATCCCAGGCCGACTTCTATTTGTGTGGCCCGCCCCCATTCCTTCGCAGCTTCACCCGCGATCTCGGAAGCTGGGGTGTCGTGGGCGGCCGATTGCACCGGGAGATCTTCGGCCCCGAGGAATCGGTGACGCCTGGAATCGCCAAAGCTGCCCGTTGGGCCGCCGCACCCGCCGCCGGGCGCCGCCGGTTCCGGCCCGACGGTGTCTTTCACCCGGAGTGGCCTCGATGTGCGATGGAGCTCGACATACCAGAACCTGCTCGAGTTTGCCGAGGCGTGCGCCGTTCCGGTGAAGTGGGCGTGCCGGACGGGTGTCTGCCATACCTGCGAGTGCGCGTTGATCGGCGGTTCGGTGCAATACGACCCGGAGCCGCTCGAGCCTCCGGCGGAAGGGAATGTGCTGATCTGCTGCGCGCGGCCGCAGACCGAGGTGGAATTAGACCTCTGACTCGGTGAACGGCGCTCGCTCAGTCGCCGAGCTCGCCAGCGCTGATTTCGCGCAGCCTCTCAGCCAGCGCCTTCTTTGTCGCCGCGTCATCCTGGGAGCTCAGGCGTTGTGCCAATTGGCACACCGACCTGACGCACTCGTCGATCGGCACGCGGGCAGAGTTCAAGACGATGTGGTAGAGAAGTGCATCGGTCCAATCGAAGTTGAATGCGGCGCGCATCGCACGGGCGTGGGTCGCGTCGAAACTCTCGATCTCCGCGCGGACTGCGTCGGCGTCCTTTGCGCCGAGCCGTTCCATCATGACGGCCACGCGTGACGCCATCGGCGCGCACACCCGTACGCAGATGACGCCGCGAATGCCCTGAAACAGCGCAGCCGCTCCCCATCCGCGGATCAGCACATTGTCTTTCAGCGCCAGATTGAGAATTTCGTCCAACGTATATTGCGACAACTTCCTGGTATCGATCTGCCAGCGGTCGAATAAAGTCGCCTTGCCGTCCAGATAGCGTTGGACTGCGCTCGCCGTGACTCCCATGGCTCCGGCAACCTGCGGCGCCACAATTTCAGAGTTGATGATCTCGAGTCCCAATTCCGCGGCCACTTGCGCCGCTACTTCGGATCCGTGGGATCCGATCTCTCGGGTCATTGCGATCACGGTCACGGCAGCGCCCAATCCTGAGGATCGCGTCGCTGCATCGACGGTCAGCCTTTAGCGGGATGCTACCACGGTGCAGGTTGAGCAGGAACCGTGCCTCTCCTGGTCCGCCGGTCTGGCGCGCTCCAATCGGCTTGGATCGCCCGGCGCGCAGCGGGCAGCTTCCGCTATCGGAAATGGCAATCGCGGCCATAGCTTGAATGGCGGCGGCCGGCACGGGAAACGAGGGGACCCTTTCCGCGCCGCGGGGATGCCATGGCCAGCACATCCGATCTCGGGAACCCATCGCTCGTGCAGGGCTTTGGCCGCGTGGTGCGAAGCTCCGCCGGACCGGCCGCCTGGGCGGATGACCTGACCCCCATCGCCGATTCCGACTGGAATTACGACTTCGCCGCCCATCTCCTGGAGCGCGCCGGCTTCGGCGGCACGCCGGAGGAGGTCGCGCGCCTCGCGGCGATGACGCCCGGGCAGGCGGTCGGCTCATCTCGTCGACTACAAGTCCGTCCCCAACGATCTCGCGCCGTTCGATCCGTCCGGCCTGTGGGACCCGGGCCTGCGCAATTTCCCGCCGAGCCGTGTCGCCGCCACCCGTCTGGCCGAACGCACCGGCGAGTCGCTCGGCGTCAAGGTCAAGCCCGAGGGCGAGCGCCGGCTGCAGCCGGTGGTCGACCGCTTCTTCTACTGGCTGCGCGCGACGAACCTCGAGACGCGCCGGCTCGCCAACTGGTGGGCCGACTGCATGGTCGCGACCCAGCGCCCGCTCGAAGAGAAGATGGCGCTGTTCTGGCACGGCCATTTCGCCACCGGCGAGGAGAAGGTCCGCGACTACCGCAAGATGGAGCAGCAGCTCGCGCTGCTCCATCGCCACGCCACCGGAAATTTCCGCGAGCTCCTGGTCGACGTCGCCCGCGATCCGGCGATGCTCGTCTTCCTCGACGCCGCCGAGAACGTGAAGGGCGCGCCCAACGAGAATTTCGCCCGCGAGGTGATGGAGCTCTTCACCATGGGCGTCGGCAACTACACCGAGCCCGACATCCGCGAGGCGGCCCGCGCCTTCACCGGCTGGATCGACGACGATCTCGCCTTCAAGGTCGATCCGTCAAAGCACGACGACGCGCCGAAGACCTTCCTCGGGCGCACCGGCAATTTCGACGGCGTCGATATTCTCAAGATCATCCTCGAGCAGAAGGTCACCGCCGAGTACATCTCGGGCAAGCTCTACCGCTACTTCGCTCGCGACGACATATCGCCGTCGATGCAGGCGCGGCTCGGCGCCGTGCTGCGCGACAACGACTATGAGATCGCGCCGCTGCTGCGCACGATCTTCCTGTCGCGCGATTTCTATGCGGCGCCATCGTTCGGCACCCGCATCAAGGGCCCGGTCGAGCTCGTCGTCTCGACCTATCGCAAGCTCGGGGTGAAGCGGCTCGCCGGCATTCCCGATCTCTTCGTGGTCAGCCGCGAATTGGGCCAGGTGCTGCTCAATCCGCCGACGGTCGCCGGCTGGGCGCAGGGCCGTTCCTGGATCACGCCGGGGCTCCTGCTGGCGCGCGGCAACTTCGCCCGCGACGTGCTGTTTCCCGACGTCATCAATTTCGTCGACCCGAACTTCAATCCGGGCGGCGAGATCAGGCGGGTCAACGACCGCATCCTCTCCGGCATGGACATCAAGCAGGCGACCGTCGAGCGCGCCGAGGGCGGCGGCATGGAAGGCGGCGACATGACGATGGCGAACGTCGTCGCCAGCGCCGAGGATTTCAACACGCGCTACGGCAGCCTCGTCGGCTTCCAGGAGGCGGTGCGCAGGGTCAAGCCGATCGCGCGCGCCGCGGCGCAGTTCGACCTCTCCCTCGCGGTCGCGTCGTCGGGGGCGAAGACCGCGGCCGATGCGGTCGATCATCTCTCGCTGCGGCTTCTGCGGGTGCCGGTCGACGCCGAGGTGCGCGCGGCGCTGATCGTGTTCCTCGAAAAGCAGCTCGGCACCGCGGACCTCGAGCACGCCGCCGGCTACTCGGAGCGGCCGCTGCGGCTCGCCGCGCACCTGATCATGAGCACACCGGAATTCCAGCTCTGCTGAGGCACGGCGGCTGGCGCTCGAATTTTTGGAGGCGACCATGACGGTTTTCTCAGGCATCAGCGGCATCGCACGGCGCGACCTTCTGCGCGCCGGCTTCGGCAGCGTGATCCTGAGCGCCGCCGGTCTCGGCCGCTCGCCGTTCTTCTCGGAAGCCGGCGCGGCGCCGGCGACCAAGCCCGGCCGCATCCTCGTGGTGGTCGAGCTCTCCGGCGGCAATGACGGGCTCAACACCGTGGTGCCCTATGGCGACGACGCCTACTACAAGGCCCGCCCGAAGATCGGCATCCGGCCCGACAAGCTGCGCAAGCTCGACGACCATTTCGGCTTCCAGTCGACCATGTCCGGCATGGAGCGCCTCTACAAGGACGGCCATCTCGCGGTCGTCCACGGCGTCGGCTACGACCAGCCGTCGTTCTCGCACTTCGCCTCGATGGCGTACTGGCAGACCGCGGCGCCGAACCGCGGCGAGCTCTATGGCTGGGTCGGCCGCCTCGCCGACGCCATGGACCCCGAGGGCCACAACAACTACGTCGTCAACATCGACACCCAGCAGTCGCTCGCGGTGCGCTCGCGCGGCCACGTGCCGCTGGTGTTCGACGATCCGACGAAGTTCGTGCGCTCGGGCTTTGCCGACGAGGCTGCGCCGCTCAAGCTGCTCGCATCACGCGGGCAGGGGGTCGAACGAATCGCAGGAGTTCATCTACGGCGTGTCACGCAGCGCGCTGCAGGCCGAGCAGCTCGTGCGCGATGCCTGGAACGCGTACCGCACGCCGGTCGATTACGGCCTGGTGCGCTTCGGCCTCGAGCGGGTGGCGGCGCTGATCGCGGCCGATTTCCCGACCAAGATCTACTACGTCGCCTACCGCAACAACGCCTTCGACACCCACGTCTACCAGGGCGACGTGCATGCGCGGCTGTGGACCTACACCTCCGACCACATCGCCGCCTTCATGAAGGACGTCGCCCGGCTCGGCCGCGCCGACGACGTGGTGCTGATGGCGTTCAGCGAATTCGGCCGCCGCGTCCAGGAGAACACCAGCCAGGGCACCGATCACGGCACCGCCGGCCCCGCCTTCATCATCGGCCAGCCGGTGAAGGGCGGCCAGTACGGCAAGGTGCCGAGCCTCACCGACTTGACGCGGGGCAACCTCGTCTACACGACCGATTTCCGCCGGGTCTACGCGACCGCCATCAACAAATGGATGGGCTACGAGGACCCCTCGACGATCCTCAAGGGCGAGTTCGACCCGCTGCCGATCGTGTGAGGCGGGCGTGGGCGTATCGCAGTGTGGCAAGACCAGTCTCACTCAGACAGTCATCGCCGCGGCTTGATCCGCGGCGACCCCGATAGCCTACGCACGGACTCTCGGCGGGCGAGCATCAGCACCGTGTCGGCGGCCAGGGGTTACTGAATTGCCCGGCCATGACCACTGTGGCAATGACAGAGCTGTGAGCGCGCACGCGCTTACTGCGTCGCCGCCTTCGACCCAGCGGCGCATGTTCATCTTGCCGGTCCAGCCGCCGTAGATGACGCCCTGGGCGTCGGCCGCGATGCCTTCCGGCATGTTGGCGCCGGGGGCGATTTCGGGGATGAAGGCGAACACCTTGCCGTCCTTGGCGCTGCCGATGCGGATGCCCTTCTTGAAGCCGGGGTTCACCTTCCCGTCCTCGTCGCCGGACTGGTGGTCGGCCGAATAGACGATGTCGTTCTTGTCGATGTAGAGGCCGCTCGGCCGGCCGAACTGCTTCCACTCGCCGAGGTAATGCCCGTCCTGATCGAAGATCTGGATGCGGTTGTTGACGCGGTCGGCGACGAACAGGCGGCCGAGCGAATCCATCTGGAGCTGGTGCGGCGTGTTGAACTCGCCGGGGCCGCTGCCGCGCTTGCCCCAGGACGTGATGTACTTGCCGTCCTTGGAGAACTTGAAGACGCGGTCGGTCGGCCGCGTGCCGTGGCCCTGCGACACGAAGATGTCGCCGTTCGGCGCGACGTAGATGTCGGTCGGCTGGTCGAACGCGTCGGTCGAGTTGGCGTCGCCGGTGACGCCGGGCTTGCCGAGCGTCAGCAGAAGCTTGCCCTCCGGGCTGAACTTCATGACGGTCTGGCCCTTGCCGTTCTCGGCGACGGTGTCGGACACCCACACATTGCCGTCGCGATCGACGTGGAAGCCGTGCGGGTCGTTGATCATGCCGCCGCCGAACCGCCGCTGCAGGTCGCCGCGGGCGTCGAACTTCATGATCGGGTCGAGCGTCGAGCCGCGGCAGTTGGTGGCGGCACAGCGGTCGAACGTCCACAGGCTCTTGCCGTCGGGATCGATCTCGATGCCGATGGTCGAGCCCCAGTTGCGGCCGGGCGGCAGCTTCGCCCAGTTCTCCTGCAGCTGGTACGGATTGGGATAGGCGTTGGGACTGTTGGCATCCTGCGCATGGCTGCGCTGCGCCGGCAGCGCCGTGAGCGCGAGAATGGCGGTGCCGAGCATCAGGGCTAATCTGGTCTTCATGAGCTTTCTCCCTCGAGACGATTTCTTTCCAATGTGAACGCAGGCGCCGCGGTCAATGCCACGGCTCCATCGCGCTCTTGCGGATGAGCGGCGCGGCCTCCGGCGAGGCGATGAAGGCGAGGAACGCCTTCGCCGCCTCAGGCTGCTTTGCCGAGGCGAGCACGGCGCCGGTGAACTTCACGGTGTCCTGCAAATCCGGCGGCAGCGGCCCGACGTAATCGATGCCTTCCACGGGAATGATGACGTTGATCTGCTGCAGCCCGACCTCGACCAGGCCCTTCGCGACGTCCTCGGCGACCGGGCGCCCGTCGATGAACACGGTCCGCGCCTTCAGCGCGTCGGCGATGCCGAGCTTCTCCATCACCCGCGCCGCGATGCCGCCGCTGCCGCCGCGGGAATAGCCGATCGACTTCGCGTTGAGCATCGCCGCCTTGAAGGCTGCGACGTTGCTGATGTCGGGCTTCGGCGCGCCCGCCTTCACCGCGACGCCGACGCCGGCCTGGGCGAAGTTGGTGGCGGTGCCGGCGACCAGCTTGCCCTTGCTGATCCACTCCTCGGCCGCGTAGGGCGCGATCGCGGCGACATCCGCCGGGGCCCCGGAGCCGATCTTCTCGTTCATGGTCGGGATCTGCTCCTGCGAGACGATCACCTTGTGCCCGGTCTTCTGCTCGAAGGCCGGCGCAAGGTCGCGGATCGCGGAGACGACGCCCATGCCCGCGAGCACGGTGATCTCCGCCGCCTGCGCCGAAAGCCGCCGACAGCGAGAGAGTGAGCACCGCGACGGCGGCGGCGAATGTCGGTCTTCTCATCGAAGTCCTCCCTTATCGCGCGCAGGGCCGGCTGTTGCCGCTCACCCGAGGCCGCGCTGTTATGTTTTCACCCAACCGACGGCGTGCACGCCGTCACATCGGCCGGTTGACCTCGTCCGGCGCGCCGGTCGGCACCGGGTAGCGGTCGACCACGAACAGCATGGTGAGCCCGGTGAAGTGGCCGATGGTGCCGACGGTCTCGACGATGCCGCGCTCGCCGAAGCGGTCGGCCATCGCCTTGAAGGCGGCATCGCTCACCTGGCGGGTCTGCAGGAGCTGGGTGGTGAAGTCGTAGACCGTCGCCTCGTCGTCGGTCATGCTCGCGGGCCGCTCGCCGGCCGCCATGGCGGCGATGAAGGCGGGGCTCAGCCCGGCGTCGAGCGCCTGCTGGCGGTGCGAGTACCAGACATATTGCCCGCCCCAGTAGCGGGCGGTCAGCATGGTGCTGATCTCCTTGAGCTTGCGCGGCATCGGCGCCTTGAAGCGCAGGTAGTTGGCGAGCGGCTGCGAGAGCTCGGCAAATTGCGGGCTGCGCAGGTACATGTTGAACGGCCCGGTCGAGGGATTGCGGCCGGCGGCGAGCTCCTTGTCGGCGAACGCCTTCTGGTCGGGGGCGAGGTCGGCATAGGCGAGCGGCTTGAAGCGGTTGCCGCGGGTGTTGAACTCGGGCGCTGCCGTCGCCACCACGATCGCGCCGACGAGCCCGGCGCCGATCAGCGCGCCCGCTGCGCCCGCAATCAAGAATTTCCCGATCATGTCGTTCCTCCCTCTGCTGGCCGCACCTGCTGCATGTCTGTTCGCCGCATGGTGCCGGTCTTGTTGGCGGCGATGCTAATCCACCTGCGACGCTGGGACCAGAACACAAATCGTGCAATCCCGTTGACGGCGGCGGTTGCCGGCCTAGCATGCGCCCCGCGTACCAAGGAACGGTCCGGAACGACCGGACACGGGAGGAGACGATGTCCACGAGGCAAATTCTGAGCTCGACGGCACTCGGCCTGGTGTCGCTGATGCTGGCAAGCGCGGCGCCTGCGCAGCAGGCCGCCGATCCCACCAAAAATCTGACGCCGGTCACCGACGCGATGCTGCACAATCCGCCGGCGGCGGACTGGCTGATGTGGCGGCGCACCTATGACGGCTACGGCTTCAGCCCGCTCGACCAGATCACCAAGGACAACGTCAAGAACCTTCAGGTCGCCTGGAGCTGGTCGCTCGCCTCAGGCGCCACCGAGACGACGCCGATCGTCCATGACGGCGTTCTGTACATCTTCAATTTCGGCAACAAGATCCAGGCGCTCAACGCCGCGACCGGCGACCTCATCTGGGAATACAAGCGCGACCTGCCGGCGGCGCTGATCGCCAACACGCCGAACCTGTCGAGCCGCAACCTCGCGATCTACGAGGACAAGCTGATCGCCGCGACCTCGGACGCCCACATCATCGCGCTCGACGCCAAGACCGGAAAGGTCGCGTGGGATCAGGCGACCGCCGACTGGAACAAGGGCTGGCGCTACACCGGCGGCCCGTTCGTCGTCAACGGCAAGGTGATCCAGGGCATGACCGGCTGCGGCAATGCCGAGCCCGGCGGCTGCTTCATCACCGGCAACGATGCCAAGACCGGCCGCGAGCTGTGGCGGGTCCAGACCATCGCGCATCCCGGCGATCCCAACTACGACACCTGGAACGGCTTGCCGCTGGAAAGCCGGTTCGGCGCTTCCGCGTGGATTACCGGAAGCTACGATCCCGAGCAGAACCTCGTGTTCTACGGCACCGGCCAGCCCTATCCGTGGATCGCGGAAATGCGCGGCACGCATGCCGGCGAAGCCCGGCGCGAAGCACAACGCGATGTATTCGGACTCGACGCTCGCGCTCAATCCCGACACCGGGCAGTTGAAGTGGTACCACCAGCATCTCGAGGACGACACCTGGGACCTCGATTACGTCTATGAGCGCTTGCTGGTCGACCTGCCGGTCAACGGCGAGACCCGCAAGGCGGTGGTGACCTCGGGCAAGCTCGGCATCATCGAGGCGCTCGATCGCACCAACGGCCAGTGGCTGTGGCACAAGGAGACGGTGCCGCAGAACGTGGTCGCCTCGATCGATCCGAAGACCGGCGAGAAGACCATCAACCCGGCGTCGGTCCCGCACATCGGACAGACGACGGTGAACTGCCCGGCCGACCCCGGCGGCCGCGGCTGGCCCGCGACGGCGTACAATCCGAAGACCGGCACGCTCTACATGCCGCTCAACGAGTACTGCTCCAACACCACGCCGACGCCGCTCGATCCCGGCCAAAGCTACACCGGCGGCGGGCGCGCGGTGTTCGCCCGCACCGCGGTGCGCGAACAGCGACGGCAATTTCGGCCGCGTCGACGCGATCAAGCTCGCCGACCGCTCGACGTCGTGGACGCATCGGCAGCGCGCGCCGCAAACCAGCGCCGTGCTGCCGACCGCCGGCGGCCTCGTCTTCGCCGGCGACATCGACCGCACCTTCAAGGCGCTCGATGATACGACCGGCAAGGTGCTGTGGCAGGTGCGCACCAACAACGCGATCAACTCGTTCCCGATCAGCTACAGCGTCAACGGCAAGCAGTATGTCGCGGTCGCGAGCGGCAACGGATCGGGCCTCCTGAAGTCGCTCGGCACGCTGGCGACCGAGATCAAGAGCCCCGAGAGCGGCTCCATGTTGTGGGTCTTCGCGCTGCCGGAGAAGTGATCTTTACCTCTCCCCGCGTGCGGCTCTTCTCCGCTGCGCCGCTTCCTTCTCCCCTCACCCCGCCCCTCTCCCCGCACGCGGGGAGAGGGGAGCGCGCTGTCGTGCCAAGTTAACAAGAAGAAAAAACGACCTCACAGCTCAAGCGTCGCGACGTCGGTGGCGTTTTCGATGTCGAGCCGCGCACCCGCTACGCGCGGCGCTCGTCGTTGTGATCAGGGCACCTGCCCGTGATCGATCATGCAGGCGCGATAGAAATCGTAGCGCTGCTGTTCCTTGTCGTATTGCGATCCGCTGTATGAATACCTTTTGATCGATGCGACGTTGCAATCACGCAACGCTGCATCGCGGGGCGCAGCCGCCAAAGCAGGCGTCATCAAAGCAAAACCTGTCAATACCAAGACGAACGTCTTCATAGGGTATCTCCTGTCAGGGTTACATTCGCCCTGAACGCTCCTGCCCTAGCTATTTGTGCAATCCGCGGCGGGGGCTGCCCTGCACGTCAATCCGGAAGTAAGCCCTACCGTCGATCTCTTGGATCGAGATGCGGCGCCGTCGCAAGGCGCCCATGTTTGCGATTTATTCTGCCGGCCAATCTAATCAAGAAAATAGCTGCGTTGCAGTAATGGAGGGTCCTCCGCGCGCTCCGTCGAAAGATTATTGCCGTAAACCGCGTCGCGGCGACCGTTTCAACAAAGAAGTTCGAGCCGTTACAAGCCGTATTTGTTGAGGTCGATCTTTAGCGTGCGAACGTGACGAACGTGTTACTCTTCGGCGCTAATTCGTTGTTGCCTAGATGGTTTCAGGATACCGGCTCTCCTCACAATTCCAGCGTCGCGACATCGGCGACATTCTCGATGTCGAGGAGCGCATCAGAGCACCGCGCCCGGCTTGCCGCGCGTGAGTTTGCGGAATTTCGCCGCGATATCGTCGAGCGACATCGGCGTCTCCGGGCAGCCGCGGAACGACTTGATGCTGCCCGTTAGCCTGCGGCCATCGCTCAGCGCGATCGCGAGGCCGGCGCCCCAGCCGGATTCGCCGGGCACAATTTTGATCCGCGCCGCGAGGTCGAGAATGCCGGTGTCGTGGATGCAATCGTCGGCGAAGGAGGTGGGATCGGCGGGATCGCGCCACGCCGCGACCGCGAGCGAGAACGGCACGCTGTACTGGGCGAGCATGACGTCGGCCGGCCGCTGCTCGCTGTGATGAGACGCGACCTTCTCCGAAGCCGCGACCTCGATCGCGGCGACGTCGCTCGCCGCAAAGCCGTGCTCCGCCATCAGCGCGCGCAGAAGCTCGATCGGCGCCTGCGCGGTTACGTGACAGGCGTAGGGCTTGATGCACAGAAGGCTCGTCTCGAAGAATGTGCCGAGCCGCGCGGTGAGGCGCTCCGGATCCGATTTCGAGCAGAAGCTATCGAGCACGCCGAATTCGCCCTCGAGGATCGTGCGCGGCCCGTCGTAACCCCGTGACGCGAGTTGCGCCGCGAGCACGCCGCTCTCGGCGGCGCGGCCGAGATGGAGCCGCTTGACCATGCCGCCCTGGCCGCTCCGCGCGAACGCCAGGAGCCCGCCGGTGCAGGAGCCGGCGATGCCGAAGGCGTAGGCGAGCTCATTCGGGCGAGAGCGCGAGCAGCTTGCCGCTCGCCGTCGCGGCGCCGAACGGCCCGACGATGCCGGGTGCGTGAAAGCCTTCGAGCTCCGGCGTGTGCAGCGTCGCCGCGCCGATGCGAAAGCTCACCTCGCAGCCGGCGACGATCGCGGCGACGAGATCGCGGCCGCTGCGGCGCTCGGCCTGGGCAACGGCGAAAGCGGGCAGCGCGACGGTGGCGCCGGGATGCGCGCCGGCGCCGGGCTTGCGCAAACTGTCGAGCTCGAAGGCGTGGGCGAAGGCGCCGAGCGCCAGCGCCGCCTGGCGCGGATCGAGCCTGTGGTCGAACCCCGGCACAGCGCAGGCGCCCGCGGCGCCCGATGCCGCGATCATGCCGGCGATCGCCCGCGACCACGGCAGGTCGGCGCCGAAGATGGCGCAGGCCGCCGCATCGATCAGGCAAGTCTTCGCGGCGGCGACGATCGGCGCCGGCAAGTCGGCGTAATCGAGGCCGCGGCATAGGCGGCGAGCCGGTCGGCCGCGGAGGGTGCGGTTTGCGGCGGTGGCGGCTGCAGTGGCGGTCTTCATCGGTGATCCCGGTGCGAGGCGCGCCATGAGAGCGGATCGACCTTCGGCGTCAAGGGGCAGGGCGTCGCGGTCCGGCGCGGCTTGCATCGCTCGTCCAGTCGCGCCAAAGGTCACCCGCGAGACAGCCGGGCGTGTGCAAGGGAGCGAAAATGCCAGCGAAGATGATCCTCACCGGTGACGTGAACCTGATGAACGTCACCGATCCCAGCGTCCCCTTCGCGCAGGTCGCCGACGAGTTTCACCGGGCCGACGTGGTGTTCTCGAACCTCGAATGCTGCCTCGTCATTCCCGAGGGGCATTCCGTGAGCAACGAAGGCTTCTTCGCCGATCCCAAGGCCGGCGAGGCGTTGCGGCGGGCCGGAATTCACGCGGTGGGCATCGCCAACAACGTGCATTACGGCACGAGCAACATCCTCTCCTCGGTTGCGCGGCTCGACGAATACGGCGTGCTGCACACCGGCGCCGGCAAGGATTTGGCGGCGGCGGGGGCGCCGGTGATCGTCGAGCGCAACGGGATGCGGTTCGGCTTTCTCCAGCGCAGCTCGGTCTACTGGCCGACCGATCACGAGGCGCGCAAGGACGCCGCGGGGATCGCCGTGATCCGCGGCCACACCGCCTATCATGTGCCGGTGTTCAAGACCCGGGTCGGCGTGCCGCCGCCCAACCGGCCGGGCGTGCCGCCGGAGATCATCACCTGGGCCGACGCCGACTATCTCGCGCGGTTTCGCGAAGACCTCGCGGCGCTGCGGCCCAAGGTCGATGTCCTGGTGGCGTCCTGCCACTGGGGGCTCGGCCGCGAGGTGCTCAAATACATGACCGAGATCGCGCACACGGCGATCGACGGCGGGGCCGACCTCGTTATCGGCCATGGCCCGCATTACTGCCTGCCGGTCGAGGTCTACAAGGGCCGGCCGATCTTCTACGGCCTCGGCAGCTTCTCGTTCCACACCGGTCACGGCGGCCGCCGCCACGCCGAGTGGGTCGGCATGATGGCGCGGATCACCGCCGGGCGCGACGGGGTGGAGGATGCGCGTTTCGTCTTCGTGCGCCACAACGATCACAACGAGACCTATCTCTGCCGGCTCGCCGACGAGGCCACCGAGCTCGCCCACCTCACCAAATACAGCGGCCAGTTCGGCGCCAAGCTCATGCCGGACGGCGACGAGGTGCGTATCGCGCTCGAGGGGTGACGGCCGGGAGAGGGGCGCGGCGCTCCCGCCGCCCCGAATGGAACTTCCCGTTGTACTCCGGCCTTGCTAATCAGGTGGTTGAGCGCTGAAATGGCGCCCGTCGATACGCGCCTCAGCCAGGGGTGGTGGCTGTATGCCCGAAGATCAGGAAGCCCAGCACTGGTTCGTCTTGCTCAACAGCAAGCGATATGGGCCGTACACATTTCCGGCGCTCGCGAAGGGCGTGGAGAAGGGCGTGATCGGCCGCGGTGCCGGCGTGTGGCGCCCGGGCTGGGAGCATTGGCGCACCGCGGGCGAGGTTGCGGAGCTGTTTGCGCCGGAGCCCGATGAGGTCGAAGCGACCGACGAGGCGGGACCGACCGACGAGGCGGAAGCGACCGAGGAGAAAGCCGAAGCCTCCGAAGCGGAAGCCACTGCGACGTCCCCCGAGACATCGGCGGACGTACCGGCAGAAGAGCAGGTGCCCGCACCGGCCGAGCCGGCCGAGGTCGCCGCCGACGATCACAGCGACGCGGAAGATGCGGCCGACACGGAGCCGACCACGGCGAGCGTTGCCGCGCCGACCCAAGCCGCACCTATTCCGGCGCCCATTCCTGCGCCGGCCGTGGCCGAGCCGGAGCCGGCCAAGGCCGAAGCCGAGGAGACCGACATTAAGGCCGAGGCCAAGGAAATCGACATCAAGCCAACGAGAGAGGACGACGCCGCGAGCCCCCGCGAGGTCCGCGAGAACGTGCGCCGCAATCGCTTCCGCGACGGGCCCGATCTGTTCGGACGCGGGTTCGCGAGGTCCGATCCGGTGCGGCTCGAACCCATAAAGTCCGATCCGGGCAAGCCGGATCTCACGAAGCTCGATCCCGCCAAGCCCGAGCAACCGAGGCGCGAGGTCGGAAAGCTCGATGTTGCGAAGCTCGATTTCGTGGAGCCGCCGCGCCGGGAGGGCAGGGCGCGCGATCCCGGCTCCCGCGATCTGCTCGCCCGGGCGATCCCGAGCGAGCTCGGCGCGCCCGACATCGGCTCACGCAATCCGCCGCTCACCGATGCAGCGTTGCGGGTTCGCCTGAACACGATGCTCGCCGCTCCCGATCTTGCGGTTCCGGGCAAGGACGGGGAGCCGGAGGCAGCGGATGACGCCGACGCGAAGAAAGCGGCGGAGCCTGCCGACACCGGCGCGGCCAAGCCTCTCATCGCGGTCGAACGTCTCTCCGAGGTGTCGAGCGCCGCCCGCAGCCGCAAGGGCGATATCAAGCCGGATGTCGCGAAGCTGGATATCGCGAAGCCGGATATCTCATCGCAACGCGAGGCTCCAAAATTTCCGGCCGAAGGACCGCCGGTCTACGAGCCGGCGCCGGTGCCCGAGCCGGAGGGCGGGGGCCGCGGCCTCTGGCCGGTCATCCTTTCCGTCCTTGCGACCCTGATCGTGGTCGGCGCGGCCGCCTGGGCGGCGAGTGCCCTTGGGATCATCCGCGTGGAATTCCTGCCCAAGGAGGGCGGCTTCGGCAAAGCGGCGGTCGGGCTCCAATCGCTGCCGGGCGCCTCGTCTCAAGTGCACGCGCATGCGACGCTCGACGGCCTGCCCGATATCGTCGCCAACATGCCCGCGGTGATCGCCCTGAAGATGGTCGATCCCGACGCTTACGGGAAGTTCGCCAAGCGGTTCACCGCCGTCTACCGCGACAACGAGCCCGACGACGTCATCCTGACCCAGGCGAGAACCGCGGTGCGCAAGAGCATCAAGCATCTGCTCGCCAACGCCACCAACGAGTCGCTGCTCGAGGTCACCGAGGTCAATCTCGCCTACATGCGAGGGCTCGCGCCGGGCCATGCGGGAAGCTGTGTCGCGCTGAGTGACGAGAGCAAGGGCGCGGTGCTCGATGCCAACCTGGCGCGGGATTTTCCGCCCCTGTTCGAGCGCGAGATGGCGGTGCTGGAGCGGGTCATCGACAATGTCGGAACGAAGCAGCCGGCGCCCTCGGAAGCGGAGGTGCGGCCCTATCTCGAAGCGGTGTTCGCCGAGCTCAAAAAGAAGCCGGTGCAGATGCAGCTGCTCGGCCGTGACAAGCTCACCGAAGCCGAATACGGGCCGTATTGCGATCTCGTCATCGCCTTCTACGAGGGAGTGCGGTCGCTTCCCTTCAGCGATGCCGTCAAGCTCCTGCGCAACCTCTACGTCGCCGCGGCCGCCGAGCCGGACAAGACGTAGGTCCCACCGCTCCGTCGTCATCGCCGGGCTTGTCCCGGCGACCCCGATAGTGGGGCACGGCGGTGCCTTATGATCGGGGTGGCCGGGACAAGCCCGGCCATGACGCGAGTTGGAATGTACCCTCGGCCGATCTGCCCGGCTCGCGCGCCTATTCCCCGCGATAGAACGGGATGAAGCCGTCGGGGTTCGGCATCTTCGCCTGCGGCAGCGTCTTCACATCGAGCGTGTCGGTCTCGCCGATCACCCCATTGAGATTGAGGATGTAGGCGGCGACCGCGTAGACCTCGTCGTTGCTGAGCGACTTCGACCGCGGCAGCGGCATGGCGCCTCGCCCTTCGTCAGCATCTTCGCCTGCAGTGCTTCGGTCGCGTTGTCGCGGAAGCCGATGCGATGCAGCTTGCCTATGAGACCGTCTCTGCCTGAGAAAAGATGCCTGACATACAGCGCCCGATTATTCTGGCCTTGGATGGTTCCGCGTAAGGACTGAAGGCCCCTTCGCAGCCGGCGGGCAAATCCATTTCTGCGGGGGGATATGTTTTCAGGACGGGAACGCCAGCACCGGATTGTTTTCCAATAGTCGTCGCGCGCGCAGCATTGTCCACGGCAAAAAGAATATTTCCTGCGCGGTCACGAATGACGACATCTGATCTTCCCGACATCTCCACTGATATCGAGGAGCCTGCATCTCTTGCTGTTTTGGAATGCGTCGAACGGTCTCCCTTGAGGGAGCGATCCACCGTTTGAGGTCGGTGTACGGCGACGGGAGTTGATGATGGAGTGGATGCAGATGTTGCAACGGCAATGAACAACGCGGTTGCCGAATAAAGCTCAGTGAGCACAAGAACAGTACGAGTGCGAAGGCTCGACATTCGATCCCCCAACGCCACCAACAACGCAACATAACTCAGTCCGCCTGGATGCGGTTCCGACGCCGCTCTCCTTGAACATGGTTACTCTATTCTAAATTGGTTAATCGATTGCCATCGCGGTTGGTTGCCATGGGCGCGTTGTGCATCAACTGTACTTTCCGCCCGGCATCGGGTCCGCTCGCCAGGGCGGCCGGAAGCGGCGTGGTCCTTCGGCCATCGCTGTCTCTTAGGTTCCAGTCGTCACGTATTGCGTCAGACGATCCGCTATCCCATGGGCTAAGTCGGTGAGACCAAACAGTCCGCACACGAACACGCTAAGTTGGGTTAGGACGAGCACCAAGGCTTTCAGGACCTCGTTGCGCCCTTCTTGCTCGCGTCGTGGTCCGACGAACGCAAGGCCTCCGTGCCGATTAGGCCGTCGGGCGTTGGATGAGCGTAGCCTTCGG
Organism: uncultured Alphaproteobacteria bacterium; assembly: GCA_963793985.1. Classification (GTDB taxonomy): domain Bacteria; phylum Pseudomonadota; class Alphaproteobacteria; order Rhizobiales; family Xanthobacteraceae; genus JAJPKK01. Next base: position 81,583 of record CAWCCG010000033.1, read on the forward strand.
ACGGTTCGGCGTACCAATCGTCGTTCATGCATATACGCTGATGAGGCCATCGGGATCGCAAACGCTTGCGCACAGCCTTCGGTCCGAATTCACTGATCCGTTGCTTCCTGTCTGACTTGATCGAGGCAGCCCGCGCATCGGTGTCGAGAGCCAGCAACGCGACCAGATTGGTAAGTTCTCCCAATCCGCGGATCAATGAAAACGCTTCGTCGTGGAGCCCCTGCGTCGTGAGCAAGTAGGCCGCAACGCTATTATTGTATGCCCTGCCGCAGAGCCGCTCTAAGAGATGGTCGCCACCTCTGCATCCTCGATGACACGTCGCGGCTTGATAGAGAGCATTAAGGCACTTGCCGATGATCTCTACGGACGGCAGGCGTTCCTCAGGTTGGGACGCGAATTCGAGACGTGCGCGTTCGGCTTCGCGCAGTGTGAATTCGACGTCTTCGATGCCGTCCGGGGTCGGTTCGCTTGGCATTCGCGAATTCTACCACTCCGCTTCCCTCGCCCGCACCATAGCCGGGCTGTCCGGGTTCTTCACCTTAGTCCAGTCCCGCGACGGCCCCGAACGGTAGGGTGCCGAGAGCCGCTTCGAGAATACCCTCAAGGCCCGTGCGTGTGGAACACGGTGGAGCACCGGTTCCAATACCTCCCAGATGGCTGTAGGTTTGCTGACAAAATCTCTGGAGAGAGAGACGGGCGGGAGTTCATCGCGGGGCTCGGCGTGACCGGTGGTCGTGAGCGAGCAGCAGCCCGAGCGGAGGTAGCGCATCGGCCCGGTAGGGAGCACAGCGGCATGAGACAGACCATTTTGTGCGCGCTTGTCTTGATGGCCTGGATTGCTGGCATTGAAGCAAGCCACGCTCAATCGCCGTATAACTATTCATGGTGCGGGGTCTATCCGAACAGATACGGTGCACGCTCGTGTCGTTTCAATAACTATGAACAGTGCATCGCGTATATGAGGCCGGGGATCGGCGGGTACTGCACTCAAAATCCAGCCTACAAGGGCTCTGCGGACGGTACTGCGACGCGCCGCAAGCGGCGATGATGGCCGAGATCGACAGGCGGCAACTATCGCCTCGGCGCAGAGCCGCGCTCAAAAAGAAGCCGGTGCAGATGCAGCTGCTCTGCCGTGACAGGCTCACCGAAGCGGAATACGAGCCGTATTGCGATCTCGTCATCGCCTTCTACGAAGGAGTGCGGTCGCTACCCTTCAGCGATGCCGTCAAGCTCTGCGCAACCTCTACGTCGCCGCGGCCGCCGAGCCGGACAAGACGTAGGTCTCAGCGCTCCGTCGTCATCGCCGGGCTTGTCCCGGCGACCCCGATAACTGAGCACGGCCGTGCCACATTATCGGGGTGGCCGGGACAAGCCCGGCCATGACGCGCATTGGAACGAGGCCTCGGCCGATCTGCCCGGCTTGCGTGCCTATTCCCCGCGATGGAACGGGGTGAAGCCGTCGCGGTTCGGCATCTTCACCTGGGGCAGGGTCTTCGCATCGAGCGTGTCGGTCTCGCCGATCACCCCGTTGAGATTGAGGATGTAGGCGGCGACCGCGTAGACCTCGTCGTTGCTGAGCGACTTCGACCGCGGCAGCGGCATGGCGCGGCGGATGTAGTCGAACAGCGTCGTCGCGTAGGGCCAGTAGCTGCCGACCGTCTTCACCGCCGGCTTGTCGCCGGCGACGATCGTGCCCTGGCCGCCGACCAGGCGGTCATTGGGTTGGCCGGCGCCCTTGGCGTTGTGACAGGCCTGGCAATTCATCGCGAAGACCTCTTCGCCCTGCTTGGGCGTGCCGCTGCCGGGCGGCAGCCCGGCCCCGTCGGGGCTGATGCTGATGTCCCAGGTGGCGAGGTCTTCCGGCGAGATCGTCTTGCCGAGATTGGGCGATTGTGCCGCCGCCACGCCGGTGAGGGCGACGAGCGCGGCAGCTGCCGCGAGCTCACGCATAAACATGCTTCACCTCGCCCTTGTCGGAGACGTTCCAGCTCGTGATCATGTTGTTGTGGTAGTTGCCGCGGTCGCCGCGCAGCGCGATGAGCTGTGCGCGCGACGGCTGGACGTAGCCGGTCTCGTCGGTCGACCGGCTCTGCAAGGTCACCGGACTGCCGTCCCACTGCCACGGCATGCGGAAGCGGGTCAGCGCCTTCGGCAGCACCGGGTCGGACAGCGCCGCGACAGCCCAGCTCTTGCCGCCGTCCGCCGACACCTCGACCTTGGCGATCTTGCCGTAGCCCGACCAGGCGAGCCCGGAAATCTCGTAGAGGCCGGGACCGCGCAGGGTGAGCCCGGGGGAGGGGTGGGTGATCACCGACTTCGCCTCCATCGGGAAGACGAATTGCAGCGATTTCCCGCTCGGCAGGGTCACCGTGTATTTCGAGGTCTCGTCCTTGGTCATGGTCGGCCCCTCCGTCAGCTTGATGCGGCGGAGCCACTTGACGTTCATGTTGCCCTCGAACCCGGGCAGCAGCAGGCGGACCGGATAGCCGTTCGACGGACGCACGCGCTCGCCGTTCTGGTAGAGCGCGACCATCGCGTCATCGAGCGCCTTCTCGATCGGGACGCTGCGGCTCATGCCGGAGGAGTCGGCGCCTTCCGCCAGCAGCCATTTCCCACGCGGGTCGATGCCGGCTTCCTCGAGCAGCACCGAGAGCTTCACCCCGGTCCATTCCGAGCACGACAGCAGGCCGTGGATCGCCTGGACGTTGACCGCCGCCGGCTCCTTCGCGAACAGAGCGCCGCTGTTGCCGGCGCATTCGACGAAGGCGATGCGCGAGGTCAGCGGATAGCGCGTGAGGTCGTCGACGGTGAACACCAGCGGCCGCTTCACGAGACCGTGGATCAGCAGGCGGTGCGTATCCGGATTGATGTCGGGGATGCCGCTGTGCGAGCGCTCGTAATGCAGGCCGCTCGGCGTGATCATGCCGTTGAGCTGCTGATGCGGGGTGCGCGACGATCCGGTGCCGGTGGTGCCCGGCGCCGAGGCCCAGGTGCGCGCGACCTTCTCCTCGAATTTCGAGGGCTGGCCGTAGCCGTTGAAGCCGGCGCCGGGGACCTGCATCCAGGGCTCGACCGGCAGCGGCGCCGCGCTCACTTCGGACGGGACCGCACTCGCGCCCGCTGCGGCGGCCGCGCCCGCGGCGAGAAACATGCGGCGGTGCAGCAGGCCGTTCCCCGCCACCTGCTCGTGGCGTTCGTGTTGGTCTCCCATGATGCCTTCCTCCCTGGCGTCTGGTCTTGCGATTCATTGTAATCGCTTTGTCGCGCGTGGGAAGGCAAGGCAGGAATGCAGGTTGCGCGGGAAGGTCGCGCCTCCGACCGCCGCTTCTCATGGGATCGGTCCCACGGCGGTGTGATCACAACCGGCCGCGCGTTGCTCAGGAACCCCAAACAACCTCGTCCAGAGGAGCCCGCGAAGCAGGCGTCTCGAAGGACGGCCACAGGCCGCAGCGCTGGGGCCATCCTCGAGACGCGTGCTTGCACGGCCCTCAGGATGAGGTCAGAATGAGGGCGCAGAAGGCTGGATTCCGGGTTCGCGCTTTCGCGCGCCCCGGAATGACGAATTGATTCGGGGCCGCGCCGAGCCTCAGGTGACCGAGCCGACGATGCCGTCGAGCAGGTAGTTGGTCTGCCACAACACCGGGTCGTAGAGCCCGAGCGTCTTGGTGATCACGACGTTGCCCTTGTTGTCCTTGAGCGGGCCGACGAAGATCGGCTTGCCGCCCTTCAGCTCGGCGATCGCCGCCGCGACCGCCTTGCGGGCGGGCTCGGTGGCGCCGGCGCCGAAGGCGGTGCTCTTGACCATGTCCTTGTCGTAGCCGCCCTCGTTGACGTTGGGGAGCTTCTGGCCCTTGGCGATCATCGCCGCGTAGCTCGAGTAGACCGTGCCCCATTTGAGCTCGGCGCCGGTGATGAAGCCCTTGGGGGCGAGCGCGCTCTGGTCGGCATTGTGGCCGCAGGTCTTGACGCCGCGCTTCTCGGCCGTCTCGACCACCACCTTCGGGCTGTCGACGTGGCAGGCGATGACGTCGCAGCCGGCATCGACCAGCGCGTTGGTGGCTTCGGCCTCGCGCACCGGCAGCGACCACTCGCCGGTGATGATGAGACGCACCTCGGCGGCGGGATTGACCTTCTTCACCCCGACCAGGAACGAGTTGACGTTGCGCAGCACGAGCGCGATCGGCTTTGCGGCGACGAAGCCGATCTTGTTCGACTTGGTCGAGAGCCCCGCGGCGATGCCGTCGACGTAATGGGCCTGGTCGAGGTAGCAGAAATAGCCGCCGGCATTGGCCGGATGCTTGTCCTTGTTCCACAGCGAGGTCGGGTGGCGGAACTCGACCTTCGGATACTTCTTCGCCATCTCGATCATGAAGGGATCGAAGTAGCCGAACGAGGTCGGGAAGATCAGCGTCGCGCCGTCGAGCTTGATCATCAATTCCATCGACTTCGAGACCGCGTCGGTCTCCGGCACGTTCTCCTCCTCGATCACCTTGATGCCGTTGCCCTTGAGCGCCTTGGCGGCGACTGCGTGGGCCTGGTTCCAGCCCCAGTCGTCGCGCGGACCGACATAGATGAAGCCGACGGTGGTGGCGGCGTGCGCCGGCATGACGCCGGAGGCGATGAGGGCGGAGGCGGCGGTGCCGCCGAGAAAGCCGCGGCGCGTGAGATCGACGTTCGTCATGGTGTCATCTCCTTCCTGGTGGAGGGTGGTTCGGTGTCGGCCGTCGCAGTCGAGCGCAATCGACGGCCATTCCATTCCGCCAGCGGCGGCGTCTTGAGCTCGAATTGGTCGCGTGTGGTCGCATAGCCGTGGCCGCCCATGCGGCCGACCGCATCCATCATCCGCTGGTCGACGTATTTGGTCGCGGGATCGACGGCGCCCGACCGGATGAACATGCCGAGCACCTCGCCGAGGATGATCTCGCGCGAGCGCCCGACTTCGAGGGTGATGTAGCGGCGGCATTCGAGCGCCGCGGGCGCCTCGGCGATGCGCGGACAGCGCACATGCGTGCCCGGCACCGCGGTGAGCCCGGCCATCGCGAGCTCGTCGATGTCGGAGGGAAACGCGATGGCGCAGACGTTCATCGCCTCGATCAGCGCGTGATCGACGATGTTGACGGTGAACTCCTCGGTGACGCGCACGTTGTGGGCGGTGTCCTTGTGGCTCATGTCGGGCTTGTTCTCGACGCCGATCGCGACGATCGCCGGATCCGCCGAGAGGCAGTTGAAGAAGCTGTAGGGCGCCGCATTGGGGCGGCCGTTCTCGTCGACCGTGGTGACGAAGGCGATCGGTCGCGGAATGACCGTGCCGATGAGGAGCTTGTAGCGGTCGCGCGCCGACAGCGCGGAGAGATCGAAGTGGTGATGGCCGGCGGCGGTCATCGCGCGGCCGTCCGCTTGCGCGGCACGAGCGGCGTCGTGCCCTTGGTCTTCTCGATGCCGGAGGCATAGCGCGAGAGCACGGCGCCGAGATCGAGCTCCGGCTCCCCGATCAGCGCGCGCTCCTCGACCGAGCCGACATGGCTGTCCATCAGGGCGGACGCGGCCTTGGCGTCGCCGCGGCGCAGCGCCTCGATGATCTCGCGATGCTCGGCGACGGCGCATTCGGACGAATGCGGCCGGCCGTAGAGCGCGAGGATCAGCGAGCAGCGCGACACCACCTCGGAGAGGTAGCGCTGCAGCAGCCGGTTGCCGGACATCTCGGCGAGCTTGATGTGGAATTCGCCGGCGAGGCGGATCGAGACGCGGGCGTCGCCGCGCGCCTTGGCCTGCTCCTCCTCGCGCACGTGACCTTCGAGGACGGCGCCGAACTCCGCCTTCCAGCGCGCCACGACGAGGCGGATCACCTCGCGCTCGAGCGCGCGCCGCACCTCGAAGTCCTCCTTGGCCTCTTCGAGCGACGGCCGGGCCACCGTCGCGGTGCGCTTGCGGCCGGCCTCGACGAGCCCCTCGAGCTGGAGCCGCGCCAGCGTCGCGCGGGCAAGCGTGCGGCTCATGCCGAACTGGCTGCCGATGACGTCTTCCGGCAGCCGCGTGCCCGGCGGCAGCGCCTGCTCGATGATCGACTGGCGCAGCGCCTGATAGGCGGTGTCGGCGCGCGAGCGGGTCGCGGTCATGCGGTCTCCGGTGGAGCGGCTGGTGTACGGCCTGGGCAAAGTTACGCATACGCGATTGATGAAAACAAGTATGCGTAATGAGCCAATTTTGTGCGCATCGTTGCTCGAAATGCGCTCTTTTGCTCAGAATTTAGCCTTGAATTGCTGCCGCGAAAACGGTGTTTCTTGTGCGCGTAAGGGATGGAACGCAGAGCGTCGTCAAATCTTGTATACATGATTTGCGCCGGAGTGCCGACATGACGAACGGGACCGTGGTCACCTTGAAGCTCAATCAGCAGCAGCTCGAGCTCGTCGACCGCACGATCGCCCGCGGCATCGCGCCCGATCGCGCCGCGCTGGTGCGGCTCGCGCTGCGCGAATACGCCGCCGCCCATCCGGGCGGCGATGCCGGCAAGGAGGCCAAGCGATGAGCGCGCGGCAGAAGGTCTGGGAATGGGTGATGGAGCCCGGCACCGGCAAGGCGGTCGAGCTTCTCAAGGGCCAGATTCTGCGCATCGAGCAGGTCGAAGGCGGCCAATGCGTCGACTTCAACTGCTTCAACCTGCACGACTACAAGGAGTTCATGCATTGCGGGCGGACCCGCACGGTGCACGGCTTCCATCCCTCCCGCGGCACCTTCATGTGGTCGGCGCCGCCGCGCGAGCGCGCGATGCTCTACATCCTCGAGGACACCTACGGCCGCAACGACGTGCTGTTTCCCCGCTGCAGCGCCTATGTCTACGAGAGCGCCTACGGCTTCGACGTCCACACCAATTGCCACGACATCCAGGCCGAGGCGCAGCGCGAATACGGGCTGACGCCCGACGACGTGCACGACAGCTTCAACCTGTTCATGTGCACCGAGGTGACGCTCGACGGCCATGCCACCATGACGCGCCAGAACACCAAGCCCGGCGACCACGTCGATCTGCTCGCGCTCATCGATGTGCTGGCGGTGCCCAATGTCTGCGGCGCCGACGTCATGCGCACCAGCAACTTCTCGCTCAAGCCGGTGAAGCTCACGGTGTTCGCCGCGACCGAGGCCGATCTCGCCGCGGTGCCCGCGACGCCGGTGCTGCGCAGCCAGCGCACGCCGGCGGCGTTCCGCAACCCGACCATCAAGGCCGACCGCCCGCTGCGGCGCGATCCCGCCTACGTGCCGGAATTCCCCAACGTGCCGATCGTGGTCAGCGATCTTGCCGGTGACGCTGTCGGCGGAGGAGAGCGAGATGCTGCGCCGCGTGAAGCGCGACATCTACGACGACGATGCCGCCGCGCTGCGCGACATCCTGTTCTCGTGGTGGGAGGAGCGGTTCCTGGCCGCGCATTCCGGCGCGCCGGCGATCGGGGGTGAGGAGCCGAGTTCACCGTCGAAGCGGCGAAATGCGCCTCGACTCGGAGTCGGTTGCGAAGTGACGGCGTTCGGCCTGCGCGAGGCTCTCAGCACATCGGCAAGTGGGCGGGATCAATCGCTCGGCTCTGCTTGGTTGCCAAGTGAGCATGACGCGAGCGATTTGGTCCTGGTTTTCGGCGGTAGCCGGCGCACCGCTGAGGCCTGTTCAAGCAGCTTGGTCATCTCGCAGCTAAAGACCGGGCTCGGTCTGCTTCTTGCAGCGCTTCCTGTTGTCACCTATCTCCTGCAAGTTCTCCTGCAGAGTGATTCCGACAGGAACCCCGCATGGATCAGGCAAGGCTTCATCGCTTCATCTCGGCGATGCCGAAGGCGGAGCTGCATCTTCACATCGAGGGGACGCTCGAGCCCGAGATGATGATGGCGCTCGCCAAGCGCAACGGCGTGACGCTTGCCCTATGCCGATGTCGAGGCGATCCGTGCCGCCTACAGCTTCAGCTCGCTGCAGGACTTCCTCGATCTCTACTACGCCGGGATGTCCGTGCTGCACACGCGCCAGGACTTCTTCGATCTCGCCTATGCCTATCTCACCCGCATGGCCGAGCAGAACGTGCGCCATGTCGAAGTCTTCTTCGATCCGCAGGGCCACACCGGCCGCGGCATCGCCTTCGACACGGTGCTCTCAGGGCTGACCGACGCCTTCGACCGGGCGAAGCGCGAGTTCGGCATCACCTCGAAGCTCATCATGTGCTTCCTGCGCCACCTCTCGGAGGAGGACGCGTTCGACACGCTGCGGCAAGGCTGCCGCTGCAAGTCGCACATCTTCGGCGTCGGGCTCGATCTCCTCGGAGAAGGGAAATCCGCCGTCGAAATTCGCCCGCGTCTATGCGCAGGCGCGGGACGAGGGCTTCGTGCCGGTGGCGCATGCCGGGGAAGAGGGGCCGGCGAGCTACGTCTGCGAAGCGCTCGACATTCTCAAAGTGCGGCGCATCGACCACGGCAACAATGCGCTCGACGATCCGGCGCTGGTCGCCCGCATCGTGCGCGAGCGCATCCCGATGACGGTTTGCCCGCTCTCCAACAAGCGCCTGCAGGTGTGCCCCGACCTGCGGCAGCATCCGCTGCGCCGCATGCTGGAGGCGGGGCTCATCGTGAACGTCAACTCCGACGATCCCTCCTATTTCGGCGGCTATGTGAACGAGAATTTCATCGCCGTGCAGGAGGCGTTGGCGCTGACGCGAGGCGGAGATCACGACGCTCGCGCGCAACTCCTTCATCGCCTCGTTCCTCACCGACGGGGAAAAGGCGGCGGCGCTGTCAGCGTTCGATGCGTTCGCCGCGAAGTGGTGAGAAGCGCCCAGCGGCCCGGACGTGGCCCGTAGCCCGGATGAGCGAAGCGATATCCGGGAACAGCGTCGGTGTGATGGGATCGGAAGGCCCCGCATGTCGCTTCGCTCATGCGGGCTACAGCGCGTCGATGCGCGCCCTCACACGTCGAGCGCGTCGGTATTCGCGAACTCCGCGCGCTCCTGGATGAACTCGAACCGCGACTTCGGCCTTGGTGCCCATCAGGCGCTCGACCGATCTCTGGGTGTCGGCGCGGTCGTCGGGGACCAGCATGACCTTGAGAATCGTGCGCTTCTTCGGGTCCATGGTGGTTTCCTTGAGCTGCGCCGGCATCATCTCGCCGAGGCCCTTGAAGCGGCCGACCTCGACATTGGCGTTGGCGCGGAATTCACGGCGCCATGATCTCCTCCTTGTGCGCGTCGTTGCGCGCATAGAACACCTTGCCGCCATGGGCGAGCCGGTAGAGCGGCGGCACCGCGAGATAGAGGTGGCCGGAGTCGATGAGCTGCGGCATCTGGCGATAGAAGAAGGTGATCAGCAATGACGCGATGTGGGCGCCGTCGACGTCGGCGTCGGTCATGATGATGACCTTCTCGTAGCGCAGATCCTCGCCGCGGTAGTGGGCGCCGGTGCCGCAGCCGAGCGCCTGGACGAGATCGGTGAGCTGCTGGTTCTGGGCGAGCTTGTCCTTGCCGGCGCTCGCCACGTTGAGGATCTTGCCGCGCAGCGGCAGGATCGCCTGGTTCGCCCGGTTGCGCGCCTGCTTCGCCGAGCCGCCGGCGGAATCGCCTTCGACGATGAAGATCTCGGAGCCCTCGGCGGCGCTGTCCGAGCAGTCGGCGAGCTTGCCGGGGAGCCGCGATTTCCGCCCGAGCGACTTGCGCGCGATCTCCTTCTCCTGGCGGCGGCGGATGCGCTCGTCGGCGCGGTCGACCACCCAGTCGAGGAGCTTGTTGGCCTGCGCCGGATTGCCGGCGAGCCAGTGGTCGAACGGGTCCTTCACCGCGTTCTCGACGATGCGGGTCGCCTCGGCGGTGGCGAGCCGGTCCTTGGTCTGGCCCTGGAATTCCGGCTCGCGGATGAACACCGAGAGCATCGCCGCCGCGCCGGTCATGACGTCTTCGCTCGTCACCGAGGCCGCGCGCTTGCCCTGGCCGTTGCGCTCGGCGTGGTCCTTGAGCGCGCGCAGCAAGCGCGCTGCGCAGGCCGGACTCGTGGGTGCCGCCGTCGCCGGTCGGGATGGTGTTGCAGTAGGACGAGATGAAGCCGTCGGCGTCGGCGACCCAGGCGACCGCCCATTCGACCGCGCCGTTGGCGCCCGGCCGGCCGGACTTGCCGGTGAAGATGTCGGGATGGACGAGCGTCTGCCCGGTCACGGCGGCGAGGAGATAGTCCTTGAGGCCGTCGGGGAAGTGGAAGCGCTCCTCCTCCGGCACGCCTTCGATGCCGTGCAAGAGCTCCTTGTCGCAGTACCAGCGGATCTCGACGCCGCCGAAGAGATAGGCCTTGGCGCGCGCCATCTTGAACAGGCGCTGCGGATTGAACTTCGCCTTGCCGCCGAAAATCTGCGGCGTCCGGCTTGAAGCGCACCTTGGTGCCGCGCCGGTTGGCGATGCGTCCGAGCTTCTCGAGCCCGCTCTTGGGAATGCCGCGCTCGAACACCTGGCGGTAGAGCTGGCCCTCGGTCGCGACCTCGACCTCGAGCCGCTCCGAGAGCGCGTTGACCACGGAGACGCCGACGCCGTGCAGGCCGCCCGAGGTCTCGTAGACCTTGGAGTCGAACTTGCCGCCGGCGTGGAGGGTGCACATCACCACTTCGAGGGCGGACTTCTTCGGAAACTTGCGGATGCGGGTCGACCGGGATGCCGCGGCCATTGTCGGTGACGGTGAGGTAGCCGTCGGCCGACAACTCGACCTCGATGAAGGTCGCGTGCCCGGCGAGCGCCTCGTCCATGGAGTTGTCGATCACCTCGGCGAACAGGTGATGGAGCGCCTTCTCGTCGGTGCCGCCGATATACATGCCGGGCCGCCGGCGCACCGGCTCGAGCCCTTCCAGCACCTCGATGTCGTCGGCGGTATAGGAGCCGCCGTTGCCGTTGCGCGGCGTCTCGCTGCGCTTCGCCCGCGGTGCGGGCGCCTGCGCGAACAGGTCGTCGCTCCCCGCGGACTTCTTCGGTGACTTGGCGGCGGCGGATTTGGCCATGCTGGTCCGATGCGCTTTGGCCGGAGGTCCGGCGTTAGCAAGCTGTGTGAAAGCAAAGAGTTGCGACGATATCCTGACAGATCATGTAAGGTGCTGCCGGCGAATCGCCATGGCCCCATATTGCCACGGCCTTGGACCAAATCATGACGAATAATCAGGCGGGGGCAGGGATCGAGCTCGCCGGGAGTAGCCGAGGCCGGTTGAGGACGGACCGGCGGGCTGCAGCCGCGGCGCTGCGTGGGGCTCCGCGCGAATTTCGCTTGCTCAATCCGGGCTACGGGCCGGCAATGGTGGCCTCGATTGACCGTTTCCCGCAACCGGGCACAACTTCGCAAAGCCGATCCGAATTCGGCCGACGAAAATTTTCATCCCAGGGAGAGAACCATGCGGCACGCACTCTATCTGCTTGCACTCGGCGTTTGCGCCAATGCTCTGATCAGCGCCTCGGCCTCCGCGCAGGCGGCGCCCGAAGTCACCCTGACCCGGCTCGATTGCGGCACCCCCAATCCGCCGACCGAGCTCAACCAGCGCTTCTCCGACACCTACGCCTATCCCGGCATGAAGTTGCAGCTCGTCTACAGCTGCTACCTCATCAAGCACGGCGACGAGTACATGGTGTGGGACAGCGGCCATGCCACGACGGCGGGCGCGGTGGCGCCGAAGGTGCCGATCACCGAGCTTCTCGGCAAGCTCGAGCTCAAGCCGGAGCAGATCAAGTATATCGGCATCAGCCACTATCACGGCGACCATATCGGCCAGGTCGGCACGCTGCCGAAGTCGACGCTTCTCATCGGCAAGGGCGACTGGGACGTGCTGGTCGACGCCAATGCCGCCAAGGCTGCCGGCACCGATAACGCGAACTTCACCAACTGGATCAGCGGCGGCGGCAAGGTCGAGCCGGTGCGGCTCGACAAGGACGTGTTCGGCGACGGCACCGTCCTGATGCTCAACACGCCAGGGCATACGCCCGGCCACCACGTCCTCCTCGTCAATCTCAAGGAGACCGGCCCGGTCATTCTCTCAGGCGACATGGCGCATTTCCGCGAGAACTACGACCAAGACGGCGTGCCGAGCTTCAACACCGACCGCTCGCAGACCATCGCGTCGGTCGAGCGGGTCAAGCAGATCGCGAAGAACCTCAAGGCGACGGTCATCATCCAGCACGACCCGCGCGACGTCAGCAAGCTGCCGGCGTTCCCGGCGGCGGCGAAGTAACGGGATCGGTCTACCTCGTCATTCCGGGGCGCCGCGCAAGCGGCGAACCCGGAATCCAGCCTCTTTCCGATAGACCAAGTATCGCGTCGCCGTTTCTGGATTCCGGGTTCCGGCCTGCGGCCGGCCCCGGAATGACGGCGAAATGCGCTCCGCAGTTTGACGCGCACACCGCGCCTTGCGACGACACGGCACGACCTCGCGGTCATTCGATACCGGCGCGACTGGTGACCGGTCCGCGGTAAGCTCGCCGCATGCATCGAGGAATACACCGAAGCGCTGGTCGAGTTCATCCGCGTCCACGAAGTGTGGGCGGCGCCGATCGTCGGCGCGCTCGCCTTCGGGGAGTTGCTCGCCTTCATCTCGCTGCTGCTGCCGGCCTGGGCGATGCTGGTCGCGATCGGCGCGCTGGTCAGCGGCAGCGGCATCAGCGTCTGGCCGATCCTCGTCGCCGGCGCGGTCGGCGCCGCGCTCGGCGACTGGCTGTCCTATTGGGTCGGCGTCAAGGTCGGGCCGGCGGTCGCGCATATGTGGCCGCTGTCGCGCCATCCCGAGCTGATCCCGCGCGGCGAGCGCTTCGTGAAAACGTGGGGCGCGCTCGCGATCGTCATCGGCCGCTTCTTCGGGCCGCTGCGCGCCTCGGTGCCGCTGGTCGCCGGCATCTTCGCGATGCCGTTCTGGACGTTCCAGGTCGCGAACTTTTCATCGGCCTTCGTCTGGGCGGCGATGCTGCTCACGCTCGGCGACGGCATCTCCAAGATTTTCAAGTTCATCTGGACCTGATTTGCTAATCTCGCCGCCAGAAAACTCAGGGAGGACATCCATGAGCATTCTGTCGCGACGTTCGATCCTCGCCGGCACGGCCGCCGGCGCCGCCGCTGAGCGCCTTCAAGTGGACGACGCCCGCCCGCGCGCTCGCGCCCGTGGCGGAAAACCAGGCGGCGAGCTTCTACCGCTACAAGCTCGGATCGATGGAGATCACGGTGCTGAGCGACGGCGTCGCCAAGGTGCCGGTGACCGAGGCGTTCATCCCCAACGTCAAGGTCGACGAGGTGAAGGCCGCGCTCGCCGCCTCGTTCATGGACCCCAACGTCTTCATCGGCCCGTACAATCCGATCGTGATCAACACGGGATCGCGGCTCATCGTCGTCGACATGGGCACCGGCGAGGCGAACTTCAACGCGACCAAGGGCGTCGCCGGGCAGCTGCTCAAGAACATGGCCGCGGCCGGGATCGACCCCAAGGCGATCGATACCGTGCTGATCTCCCACTACCACGGCGACCACATCAACGGCCTGCTGCGCGCCGACGGCTCGCTCGCCTTTCCCAATGCCGAGGTGCTGGTGCCGGCGCTCGAGCACAAATACTGGACCGACGCAGGCGAAGAGAGCCGCTCGGCGACCCAGCGCATCGCCGACAACTTCAAGAACGTGCGCCGGGTGCTCAATCCCGAGGTGATGAAGCGCCTGCGCACCTACGAGTGGGACAAGGAGGTCCTGCCGGGCATCACCGCGGTCGGCACCCCCGGGCACACGCCGGGCCACACCTCCCACATCGTCTCGTCCGGCCCGGCCACGGTCTACGTGCAGGCCGACGTGACCCACGCGCCGTTCCTGTTCGCCCGCCATCCGGGCTGGCACGCCTTCTACGACCACGTGCCGGTCCAGGCCGAGGCGACGCGGCGCAAGGTCTACGACATGCTGGCGGCGGAGAAGCTCACCGTGCAGGGCTTCCACTATCCGTTCCCGTCGGTCGCCCATGTCGAGAAGACCGCGGACGGCTATCGGGAAATCCCGATCGTGTGGAATCCGAGCCTGTAAGGCGTAATTCTGCCTCTCGTCTTGGGGAGGGCAGATGAGGTTCTTTCTCCTCCCCGTCTTCGGGGCAGGGCAGGCTGGGCCTCTTCCTTTCCCCGGCCTCAGTTGGGGCTCTTTGTTTCTTTGCTCGCTTCGCTCGCGGACCCCACCCCGGCCCTCCCCGAAGCCGGGGAGGGAGAAGTGGCAGCGTCTACTTAAATTTAACCTTTCGCTAAATTTTAACTGCGATTCTCGGCGGCAGACTTTTCCAAACGGGGTGGGGGACCCATGCAAATCACTGCCGACGAGGCAGCCTTCGTCTATGCGCGCGCCTGCCGCTCCTGGTACGGCCGCGGCGCGCGCCGCATGATCATGTCGCAGATGGAAGAGCTTCGGCACGCCGGCGACCCCCGGGCGCTCAAGATTTGCAAGCTGATCGCCGAGGAGCTTTCAAAGCTCGACGCCGAGCGGCGGGACGAGGGAAGGCGCCGCGATCCGGGGGGAGCAGGCGGTACGTTAGCTGACAGCATCGCACCTCTGGGCATCCTTCAGACGGGTTCTCCCGGAGCGGATTATGGGCGCGTGGGGGACCGGCATCTTCGAGAATGATACAGCGTGCGACTTTGCGGAAATCGTTGCGGATGGCGGCGGAATCCCAAGCGTAGAAGACGCTTTGAATCGCGTCTTGTGGTGCGGCGTTGAGTATCTCGAAGCATCAGTCGCAGCAGAGGGCCTCGCAGCAGCCGAAATCGTCGCGAGATCGAACGGTAGTCCTGGGGAGGAGACACCATACACCGCCCGAATCGACCGGTGGATCGAGGGTACTCAGCCGTCCGTTGGTCCAGAATTAATTGAAAAGGCTAAGCAGGCGACCACCCGAGTGCTTTCCGAGCCCTCCGAACTACTCGAGCTTTGGATGCCCTCGCGTGATTTTGATCGTTGGAAGCGAAGCGTCGAAGCAGTCTTGAACCGTCTAACGCCGGATGTGCTCGGCGACGTCCGATGACCTAGCCTGAATTGGCATCGCACAGAATCGAACCGGGCCCGGCCCAAAGGGCCAGACCCGGCTTTTGTTGTCTCTGTGGGGTGTTTTCTTGTCTAGGGCGGGCGCCGGGGTGGTCGGCGCCCGGGGAATCAGTGGGTCAGGGCGCGCCTCAGACGAGCAGCGCCACCACGACGATCACGAGCGAGCCGCCGAGCAGCATCGACCAATCGCCGAAATCGAGACCGAAAACGCGGCGCTCGGCCGTGGAAATTGCAAACTGCGCCATCATCGTCCCCCTTGGTTCGGGATCGGCCCTGTTGTGAACCGTTAGTCAGGGCGGCCGGGGAAAAGGTTCAACGGTTGTTAATAATTCTGCGGTGCGGGAAATATTGTACTTAGGTGTCGGTTGACCGAACCGACCGGCCAGGCCGCCGTTGCGGTGCAACCCGACCAAAAGTGCAGCCCGGAGCAGGATCGTGCCCGGACCGGCCACCCGACTCCGGCCGATTTCCACAGGCGTGTCGCCTCAAAGGCCTGGCGGAGAGCGAACAGGATCGTGCCCGGACCGGCCACCCAACTCCGGCCGATTTCCACAGGCGTGTTGCCTCAAAGGCCTGTAGCCCGGATGAGCGAAGCGATATCCGGGACCGCGTTGCCCAAGCGGCCGGAACCGCTCGCATGTCCGCTGCGCTCATGCGGGCTACAGGATTGTCAGGCTAAGGCCGGACCCTTTCGCGACCCTGCGGCTTGAGCAGGCGACGCCGAGCGGCAGCCCATGGTGTGCTGACCCTCATCCAAGTCGAGGCGAGACTTGTTGCGGCGTAATGCGGAGACAACCGGCGGTTAAAATTTCTTGCTTTCGGAATTAAATTCGCATAAACAACTTATCGGCGATTTATATTGGCAAAGACCAAAAAATCACCGCGACCTACCTAGTGGGGCGATCTAACCAAGAGGGAGAAGTGTCCATGCGTTACTTCACCATCACAGTCGCATCTATTGCCATCGCAGCGCTGGCCGCCGGGGCAACCGCCTCTGCACAGCAAATCGGGCGCGGCAGCCCGATCAAGCAGGGCGGCCAATGCTGGAAGCATCACGGCGCCGGGGCCGACCATCTGTTCGGCAGTATGGATGCCTGCCCGCAGCCCGCGAGCAACTCGGCAGCCACCCGCGCGGCTCGTCGGCGCAGCTAAAGGCTCGTCGGAATAAAACCTCTGCCTTGGGTGATCTGGCCCCGCAGCGTCTGTGGGGCCTTTTTGCGTCCGGCGCGGCAGCGCTGCGGCTCCCAACTTATGGGCTAAGGCCGGACCTCGGCACACCCCTGCGGCTTGAACACGCGCCTGGTCGAGGCCGGATGGGTCGAAAGCTTTCCCGCCGGGCGGATCGGGCGGGCCACCAGGTTGCCGCCGCAGTTCGGACACCGCCCGCCGAGGCGGTGCTCGGCACAGTCCTGGCAGAAGGTGCACTCGAACGAGCAGATCACGGCGTCGGTCGCCGCGGGCGGCAGATCCTTGTCGCAGCATTCGCAGTTCGGTCGCAGTTCAAGCATCTGTCACCTCGCCTCGCTAGGGTCGCCGGGATGAACGCAAGCGCTCTCCGGCGACGAGCCCCGCATGTCGTTGCGCTCATGCGGGCTACATCAGAACGTGATCCCGCAATGCGCGCACCTGCGTTTCCCAATATTGACGAATACGGGCGGTGTCGCTACATGCGCCGCCATGATCGTAACGCGCACGCCTCGACTGCGTCGCCGCCGCCGGACACCGGCCGCGGGGACACGCGTTTGGGCAAAGCGCGTTTGATCGTCACCTGCGGCCGCGGCTTCCGCGGCGCGTTTCTCACCAGAAATTCGGCGCGGTCCCCGGTCCCGGCATTTAGCTGCGGAGAGGAGAGGTCATGGCTAGCCTTAAGAAGATCGGCGTGCTCGGCGCGTCCGGCTACACCGGATCGGAATGCGTGCGCCTGTTGCTGCGTCACCCGCAGGTCGAGATCGCGCTACTCACCGCCGACCGCAAGGCGGGGCAGGAGATGCGCGAGGTGTTCGCGCAGTTCTCGCCCTACAAGCTGCCGAAGCTCGTGTCGCTGGAGGGGCTCGACTGGCCGGCGCTCGGCCTCGACCTCGTGTTCTGTGCGCTGCCCCACGCCACCACCCAGAAGGTGATCAAGGAGATCTTCGCGCAGGGCGCCGGAGATGAAGGTGGTCGACCTCTCGGCCGACTTCCGTCTCGGCGATACCGCCGCCTATGCGCGCTGGTACGGCGATGAGCACCACGCGCCGGAGCTGCAGAAGGAGGCGGTCTACGGCCTCGTCGAGCACTACCGCGACCGCATCAAGAAGAGCCGGCTCGTCGCCAATCCCGGCTGCTACACCACCTGCGCGATCCTGCCGCTGGCGCCGCTGATCCGCGCCAAGGCGATCGATGCCGACGAGATCGTGGTCGACGCCAAGTCGGGCATGACCGGCGCCGGCCGGGCGGCGCGGGAGAACATGCTGTTCTCCGAGGTGTCGGAGGGCTTCCACGCCTATGGCGTCGGCAGCCACCGCCACATGGCCGAGCTCGACCAGGAGTTCTCGCTGGCCGCCGGGCGGGCGGTGACCGCGAGCTTCACCCCGCACCTCGTGCCGATGAACCGCGGCATCCTCTCGACGATCTATGTGCGCGGCCTCGGCGGGCGCACGCCGCAGGACCTTCACGCGATCCTCGCCGAGACCTACGGCGGCGAGCCCTTCGTGCACGTGCTTCCGTTCGGCGAGATGCCGCAGACCCGTCATGTCCGCGGCTCCAACATGACGTTCATCGGCGTCGCCGCCGACCGCGTGGCGCCGCGCGCCATCATCGGCTCGGCGCTCGACAACCTCGTCAAGGGCGCCGCCGGCCAGGCGGTGCAGAACATGAATTTGGTGCTGGGCTTCCCCGAGACGACGGGCCTCGAGCAGGTGGCGCTGTTTCCGTGACGAGTCTCGGGCTACGCAGCGCCGAACCCGGAATCCCGCCAGCCGCGGTCGTAACCATCAAGCCTGGATTCCGGGTTCGCGCTGGCGCGCGCCCGAATGACGCTCTGAGAGGCTCGTCGCGGCAGCGTCCTCGCCGGCATAAACGCGGATATAAGTGATATAAATGTTCCGCGCGCGCAGGGGCCCGGAAAGAGAAAGGGCCCCGCACCGGGTGCGGAGCCCTCCGAAGAAAGCCGGTCAGCCGCTTACGAGTGCTGCTTGCGATGCGCGGCCGCCGGAGCCGGGGTCGAGGCGCCGCCCGAGCACGCGCCCCACGAGCCGAACGTGCCGCCGTCCATGGTCTTGGCGGACTTCCAGCACTGTCCGTTCTGCTTCATCGTGCCGCCCATGGAGTTCTCGGCGGAAGCGGGAACGGTGGCGATGAGCGCGACGACGGCGGCTGCTGCAAGAGTAAAACGCATGATTGCCTCTCCTTGGATTGTCTCCGGTGCTTCTCCGGCGCCTGTCGTAGGCCGATATAAATCACCGATAAGAAATTTATATCATTCTTATTCAGGTCTGCAAGGGGAGGGTTGGTCGCATCCCGCCAATGGGTGTGCAGTGCGGCAGAGGGCCGTGGCAAAGCCGACGCATGATCCTCTATGCGACCGGCGGCGTTCCGAACCATCTGGTCAGCGCCTGCGGCAAGGCCATCGTGGCTGCTGTCTCCCACCCAGGCGACGTATCCATCGGGCCGGATCAAAACGGCGGTCGGTGTAGGAACGGCTCCAATGACCGGAAGCTCCCATTTGCCGGCATATCGCGCGTCGACCAGCTCGACGCGATCCTCCCATAACCGGATGTCGAAGCCGCGAGGCTCACCGAGGTTGAGCAGGACCGGCCGGGCACGGTGCAGCAAGCCGAAGACGCGCAGCGGCCCTTCGGCGGTGACCAGGTCCAGGTCCGGCATGCGGCGTCCGAGCAGCGGGTGCCCCTCGCCAAGGTCGTAGTGAATGTCGAGGCCCGACAGCATCCCGGCGAGCCGCTTGCGCGGCTCCTCCATCCGCAACAGGTCGGTCATCGTCTCGCGCAAGGCCTCGGTGCGATCGTCGCCGCGGCCAAGCGCGGTCGCCGCCATGGTGAGGCGGAGCACGCGGGCCCCGACGGGGTGCCGCTCGGCATGGTAGGTATCGAGGAGGCTCTCAGGCGAGGTGCCCTTGACCACCTGGGCGAGCTTCCACCCGAGATTGACGGCGTCCTGGACCCCGGTGCCGAGTCCCTGTCCGCCCGCAGGGGTATGCACATGCGCAGCGTCGCCGGCCAGGAACACGCGTCCATCCCGGTAGGACGCCGCCTGCCGAGCCATGTCGGTGAACCTGGATAGCCAGACCGGATTGCGAACACCGAAATCCGTTCCGTAGACCGCGACGAGCGCGTCGCGCAGATCGACCAGGGTCGGCTCGTCGCCTTTGCCGACCTGCGGTTCCACCAAAACGACGCGTACGCGTCCATCCTCCAGCTTGCCCAGCGCGTTGACCCCCTTTTCACCGCGGCGAATGCCCCACGCGGGCTCCTCGGTCATCTCGACCTCGGCGATCAGGTAGCTGGTCGATGCGTCCCATCCCGGGAAGTCGATACCTGCCGTCTTGCGGACGATGCTGCGGCCCCCGTCGCACCCGACGAGGTACTTCGCACGCAGCGATGGGCCGGCGGACAGCTCGACGTCGACGCCGGCGTCGTCCTGCGCAAACCCCGTTACCTCGCGCCCGCGATAAAACTTCACCGGCAGTTCGCCGACCCATTCGGCCAGGATGCGCTCGATGTGGTTCTGCCAGAGCGCCAGCCCGTAGTTGTGGCGCGTGGGGAAGTCGCTGATGTCGAGATTGATCAACGAGAAGCCGGCAACCTGACCGACCTTCCCTTGCGAAAGGAAGCGATCGGCGATGCCCCGCTGATCGAAAACCTCGATGGTGCGGGCGTGCAGCCCGCCGGCACGCGAGCCGGCGAGCTCCTGGTTTAACCGCCGTTCGACAATGGCAACGTCGACCCCCGCCAGCGCCAACTCTCCGGCCAGCATCAGCCCGGTCGGGCCTCCTCCAGCGACAATCACCGCATGCTCGATCATGGACACACCCCGCATTCGCCCGCTCCAGGACTTCGACCCTGGGCGGGCGTTCTACGCGGAGAGCCACGTCTTGAAGCAAGTCCCCTGCGAATTACATATTGAGGTGGAGGGAGCAGCGTTCGTTTTGGCGTGCAGCCTGTTGCTGATCCCAGCCCCGAATCCAAACCGCATTTGAGCGATATCTGGGAGGCCCCCTTCGGAGCCCCTGGCCCGGGCCTAGGCGCGCCGGTACGGCTCCGCGAGCGCCGCCGGCGCCGTCTGGCGGCCGACCAGTCCGGCGACCGCCAGCAGGGCGAGCAGGTAGGGCATCATGATCAGCAGCGCGTTCGGCACGGCAATTCCCATCGCCGGAAGCTGGAATTGCAGGGCGGTGGCGGCGCCGAACAGCAGGCAGGCGAGCGTCGTGTTGAGGATCTTCCATTTCCCGAAGATGACGGCGGCGATCGCGAGATAGCCGGAGCCGCGGGTCATGCCCTCGGTGAAGGTGTGGATGTCGCCGATCGACAGGAAGGCGCCGGCGAGCGCGGACATGAAGCCGGTGAACATCACCACGGCATAACGAATGCGCGAGACGGAGAGCCCAGACTTGTCGACCGCGCGCGGCTCTTCGCCGGCGGCATGGATCGTGATGCCGACCGATGTGTAGCGCAGCACGAGCGCGGTCAGCACGATGATGGCGATGCCGAGGTAGAGCAGCCAGACCTGCTGGAACACCGCCTCGCCGAACAGGGGAATGTCGCCGAGCAGCGGCGGCTTCCACTTGTCGAGGCCCGGGATCTGTTCGCGGGAGCGCGACCCGAAGATCTCGCGGTAGGCGAGGGTGGTCGCCCCCAGCATCAGGATGTTGATGCCGATGCCGGTGACGATCTGGTTCGCGCGCAGCGTCACGCTGAGAAACGCCTGGAGCGCGGCGATCGGCGCCACCGCGACCACCGCGATGACGAGGCCGATCAGCGGATTGCCGGTCGCCCATGCGCCGACCGCGGCGGCGAAGGCGCCGGTCAGCATCATGCCTTCGAGGCTCATGTTGAGCACGCCGGCGCGCTCGCTGACGAGTTCGCCGATGCCGGCGAGCAGCAGCGGCGCCGCGAGGCGGACCGACGAGCCGAGGAAGACGGCGAACAGCTCCCAAGTCATCGCATGTCCCAAGTCATCGCATGTCCCAGATTCATCGCGCGGTCTTTCGGTCGAGCCAGAAGGCGGAGCCGGCGAGCGTGATGACGATCAGGCCCTGGATCACCATGACGAGCGCGGTCGGAACGCCGGCGACCATCTCCATGTTGATGCCGCCCGAGCGCAGGAAGCCGAACAGGAGCGAGGCCGCGATCACGCCGGCGACGGAGCCGCGCGCGAGAAGCCCGGCCACCAGACCGTCGAAGCCGTAGCCGGAGGAGAAGCCCTCCTTGAGCACGTACTGCTCGCCCTGGATCATCAGGGCGCCGGCGAGGCCGCCGAGCGCGCCGGCGATGGCGAGCGCCGCGATCACGGTGCGGCCGTAGGGGATGCCGGCGCGGCGGGCGGCCGTGGGATTGAGCCCGACCGCGCGCAGCTTGACGCCGAAGGTCGTCTTGTCGAGCACGATCGCCGCGATGATCGCGATCACGATGGCGATCGGCAGTCCGATGTGCAGCGGAAACGAATAGTCGTCGGTGAGCAGCGGCAGCTGGGTCGATTCCGGAATTTCCAGCGATTCCGGCAGCGTCGCCGAGTTGGTCATGGGCCGGCGCAGCAGCACCTCCGACTGGACCGACCAGTAGACCAGCCAGATGGCGATGAACGACAGCAGCAGCGTGCTGATGACTTCGTTGGTGCCGGCCTTGACCTTGAGCACGCCGGCGATCGCGCCCCAGAAGGCGCCGGCCGCGACCGCCGCCGCCATCGGCGCGAGGATCGGCAGCCCGAGCGGCAGGTTCGCGACACCGCCGTAGAGCGCGACGGCAGTCGCGGCGATGCCGCCGACCGCGATCTGTCCCTCGCCGCCGACATTGGTGAGGTTGGCGCGGTTGGCCAGCACGAAGCCGATGCCGACCAGGGCGAACACCACGCTGCGGTTGATCGAGACCGCGATCGAGTAGGGCGAGCCGAACGCGCCTTGAACAAAGGCCGTCACCGCACCGCTGATCGAGGCCCCGCTGAGCGCGACGAGCAAGATCCCGATCAATGCCGCCGCGGCGACGGCGCCGATGGGAACGAGAAGCGACCAGCGAAAACGGGCCCGGGGGGCGGGGCAAGCGTCGTCTCGGCGGTCATTGCAAAGCTCCTGCGCGGCTCGGCGAGGCTTCGCCCGGATGGCGCGCCCATGGCGTGGCCCGCCATCATGGCGCCGATCCTTTCGCGCTCCGCGCGATCGGCGACGCAAGTGCCCATGATCCGGCCGCGGTAGAGCACGATGACGCGGTGGGCGACGTCGAGCAGCTCGTCGAGCTCGGAGGAGATCAGCAGCACGCCGACGCCGCGCGCGCTCGCGGCGCGGATGTGGCCGTAGACCGCGGCGACCGCGCCGACGTCGAGGCCGCGGGTCGGCTGCGCCGCGACCAGCACGGCGAGGTTTTCGAGGGTGAGCTCGCGCGCCAGCACCGCCTTCTGCTGGTTGCCGCCGGAGAGGCTCGAAAACGCGATCTCCGGGCCGGCGGCGCGCACGTCGAACCGCTGCATCAGCTCGCGGGCGGTCGAATTGACGGCCTTGCGGCGGAGAAATCCGTAGCGGGTGAAGGCATCGAGGCGGTTGAGGAAGATGTTCTCCGCGACCGACATCCCGGTGATGCAGCCGACCGTATGGCGGTCTTCCGGCACGATGCCGACGCCGGCGGCGGTGATCTCCTTCGGGCTCGCAGAGGTGAGCTCCGTCGTCGTTGACGAAGAACCGGCCCGCGGTCGGCTCCAGCATGCCGGACAGCACGGCCGCGAGCTCGCTCTGGCCGTTGCCCTCGACCCCGGCGACGCCGATGATCTCGCCGCGGCCGAGCGTCAGGGTGAAATTGTCGAGCCGCGTCACGCCCTGCGCATCGCGGACGGTGAGGCCGTCGACCTGGAGAATGTCGGATTTCTCGGATGCCGCGGTGCCGATCGCCGCGACTGGCGCGGAAGCAGCGGGCGGCGCGGCGGGGCGGCCGTCGGCGTCGCGATTGATCATGGCGCGCACCAGGGCATCGATCTCGGCGGCCGGATCGGTCGAGGTCGCGACCACGCGGCCGCCGCGCAGCACGGTGACGCGATCGGCGGCCTTCTTGATCTCGGCGAGCTTGTGGGTCACCAGCACGACGCCGCAGCCGCGTTCGGCGACGCGGCGGCACACGTCGAGCAGCGCGGCGATCTCGTCCGGCAGCAGCACGGCGGTCGGCTCGTCGAGCACGAACAGCCGCGGCTCGCGCATCAGGCATTTGACGATCTCGACGCGCTGGCGCTCGCCGACCGAGAGGTCTTCGATCTTGGCGAACGGCTCGAGAGGGAGGCCGTACTGCTTGGCGATGTCGTCGAGCCGGCGCGCGCAGGCGCGGCGATCGAGCACGCCCTTGGTCTGGCCGAGCAGGATGTTGTCGACCACGGTCAGATCGCGCACCAGGCTGAAATGCTGGTGCACCATCGCGATGCCGCTCGCGAGCGCATCGGCGGGCGCCGTCGGCCTGTAGGGCGCTCCGTCGAACTGCATGGTGCCGGTGTCGGGAGCGTGCACACCGAAGATCAGGTTGCACAGCGTCGACTTGCCGGCGCCATTTTCGCCCAGGATGCAGTGGATCTCGCCCGGTTCGATGGTGAGCGAGACATCCGACAAGGCAAGCAGCTGCCCGAAGCGCTTCGTCATGCCGGCAAGCGAAAGCAGAGGAACCGTTGGCGCGTTCACGTGGCACTTCCCCTGGCGCGGCGGGCAGACGGGATGTTCGACCGGCGGAGGCGACGCGTTGCGCCGCCTCCGCGATCGAGGGGACGATGATCGGTCGAAACCGGATCAGCCTTTGAGGACGGTGATCTTGCCGGACATGATGTCCTTCATGATCTCCTCGAGCTTCGTCTTCTGCGCCGGCGTCCCGCCGCAGATGATCATCATGGACGCTTCCGGTCCCATCTTGAGGCCGAACTCCTTGTAGCCGGGCTTCCAGGTGCCCTTCACCATCTCGTCGATCGCGTATTGCACCTGATAGCCGACGCCGGTGATGGAGTAGGCGACGTATTTGGGGTCCGAGCCGCAGCGATCGGTGTAGCTGCCGATGATGTGCGTGCTCTTGTCGGTCGCCGCCTGCTCCATGCCGCGCAGGCCGAGATTGAGGATGTGGTAGTGCACGTCGGCGCCCTGGGCGATCGCGGCGAGCGTCGCTTCCTTGGACTTGGCGACGTCGTCGAAGTCGCCGGTGTAGTTCTCGACGTACTTGATGTTCGGGTTGATGTACTTCGCGCCCTTGCCGAATTCCTTGCCGGCATTGACGATCGAGGGAATTTCCATGCCGCCGACATAGCTCACGCCGCCGGTCTTGGAGAGCATCGCCGCGGCAGCGCCGGCGACGAAGGCGATCTCGGCCTGCTTCACGTCGTAGCCGGCGACGTTCGGCAGCGCGTCGGCCTCGTTGCCGCCGACGATCGAGAACTTGGTCCGCGGAAACCGCTTGGCGATCTTGTAGACGGCGGCCTGGGTCTGGCCGCCGACGCCGATCACCAGCGCGTTGTTGGTCGCGAGGTTGGTGAGCGCCTGCTCCATGTCGGCGTAGTTGATGTTCTCGATCATCTGCACCTTGATCTTGTCGCCGTACTTCTTCTCCGCGGCCATGAGCCCGTCGTAGCCGGACTCCATCCAGCCTTTGTCGGACTTCGATCCCGGAATGAGGATGCCGACCTTGATCGGATCGGCCGCGAAGACGGGGTGCGGAAGGCCCAGCGCAACGGTCACGGCCGTCGCGCACAGGATTCGTCGAAAGAGCATCATCGGTCTCCCTTGAAACTGGTCGAAATGGGCGGGCGTTCCCGCGCGCCTGCGCCCGATTAGCAAGCCGTGTGCCACGGGAGATATCGTTGATTCATCGGCGATTTCCGGCGGCGGCCGGAACGCCGGAAATAAATAAGTGCTTATTATATAGCCAGCATGGCGCGCGGCCCGGCAATTCGCTGGGCAACGCGTGCTTGCGCAAGGCGAAATCGCAGGGAATTTCGGTGCCGCATTCGCTGGCAGGAAACTTGCTATCCCGACCGCGGGAGATGACGCCCGTTTCGATCACGCTGTTTCGATCACAGAGGGAAAACCAGAATGTCTCAGCCACGCCAGAAGTCGCTCGATGCGCCGGGCGGCGCGCTCGGTTTCGGCCCGCACCATCAGTGGTGGGCGACGGAAGCGGAAGTGGACATGGCGGTGGCGCCGCCGCCGCCCGTGCCGGTGCGGATCGCCTGCGAGCCCCAGGCCGTCACGGTCGATCTTCGGCGCACCGCGATCATCGTGATCGACATGCAGAACGATTTCTGCGCCAAGGGCGGATGGGTCGACCATCTGGGCGCGGACTACACGCCGGACCGCGCGCCGATCGAGCCGCTCAAGCGCCTGCTGCCGGTGCTGCGCGAGGCCGGCGTCCCCGTGATCTGGGTCAACTGGGGCAATCGGCCGGACCTCGCCAACATGCCGCCCAACCAGATCCATCTCTACAAGCCGAAGGGCGTCGGCATCGGCCTCGGCGATCCGCTGCCGGGCAGCGGCGCGCCGGTGCTGGAGAAGGACTCCTGGGCGGCGGCGGTGGTCGACGAGCTCGAGCAGCTGCCAGACGACATCAAGGTCGACAAGTACCGGATCAGCGGCTTCTGGGACACGCCGCTCGACAGCATCCTGCGCAACCTCGGCACCCGCTCGATCCTGTTCACCGGGGTCAACACCGACCAGTGCGTCCTGCATTCGCTGACCGACGCGAATTTCCTCGGCTACGGCTGCCTGCTGGTGAGCGACTGCTGCGCGACGACGTCTCCGGATTTCTGCACCGAGGCGACGATCTGGAACGTGAAGAAATGCTTCGGCTTCGTGACCAACTCGAACGCGATCATCGCAGCTCTGCGCGCGCACAGCGCCCGTTGATGCACGCGCACGCCGTCCGCGACGTGACCACGATCGGCGATGACGGGCGGGCCTTCGGCGCCTTCGTTCCGGGGGCGCCGTGCATCCGGGAAGCGACCGGGAGCGGGCGGCTCGATGGCCTCACCTTCGCGGTGAAGGACCTGATCGACGTCGCCGGCGCGCACACCGGCGGCGGAAATCCGGACTGGCTCGCAAGTCACGCCGCGGCCGCCACGTCGGCGCCGGTCGTCGCATGCCGCGCTCGCCGCCGGTGCGCGGCTCGTCGGCAAGACCGTCACCGACGAGCTCGCCTTCAGTCTCGAAGGCGACAACGCCCATTACGGCACGCCCATCAATCCGGCCTGCCCGGAGCGGCTTCCCGGCGGCTCGTCGAGCGGGTCGGCGGTCGCGGTGGCCGCCGGCCTCGTCGACTTTGCGCTCGGGACCGACACCGGCGGATCGGTCCGCGTGCCGGCGAGCTTCACCGGCGTGTTCGGCTTTCGGCCGACCCATGGGAGGGTGTCGACGCAGGGCGTCGTCGAATTTGCCCCGAGCTACGACACGGTGGGTTGGTTCGCTCGTGCGGCCGACGTGCTTTCGCCGGGTCGGCGAGACGCTGTTGGACGGGGCGCCTGACGTGGGCGTCGGGCGTCTCGTGCTCGTGCGCGATGCCTTTGCGATGGCCGAGCCCGACGGCGCGGCGTTGCTCGAGGCCGAGGCGCGCCGCTGGGGCGCCGTCGAGGAGACCACCGTCTTCGACGGCGCGCAGGGCGAATGGCTCGAATGCTACCGGGTCCTGCAGGGCGCGGAGATCTGGCAGCACCTCGGGCCGTGGATCACGGCGCGGCGGCCCGCCTTCGGGCCGTCGATCGCGCCGCGCTTCGCCGATGCGGCGACGATCGCGCCGCCGGCCGTGGCGCAATACCGCGAATTCCGCCGCGCGGTCACCGAACGCCTTCACCGCCTCACGCGCGACGGCACGGCGCTCGTCATTCCGACGACGCCCGGCCGGGCGCTCGCCAAGGCGGCATCTGCGGCGGAGATCGGCTCGTTCTACGCGACGGCGCTGCCGCTCAACGCGATCGCCGGACACGCCGGCCTGCCGCAGGTGACGTTGCCGGCCGTGCAGATCGATGGATGTCCGCTTGGGCTTTCCATTGTCGGGCCGCGCGGCGCGGATCGGGCCCTGCTCGAGCTCGCAGAGACGCTGGAACGTTCTTTTGTTGGTGACGGATTCATGGGTGATGCGCGCCGTGGCTGATCTCGAAGGAACGGTCGGCGCGAAAGGAGGCGCGGCGCCGGTCCGCCGGCCTCGCCAGAACGAGGCGCAGGCGCGCGAGAGGATCCTGAAGACCGCGACCGCGGAGTTCGCGCGGCACGGTTTTGCCGGCGCGCGGGTCGCCCGGATCGTCAAGAATGCGGGCTCGAACCCGCGCATGCTCTATCACTACTTCGGCAGCAAGTCGGCGCTCTACGTCGCCGTCCTCGAAAATGCGCTCGGCGGATTGCGCACCAGGGAGCTGCGTCTCGACGTCGAGCACCTCGATCCGCTGGAGGGGCTGCTGCAGCTGTTCGACTTCATGAACAGCTATTTCGAGCAGAACCGCGACCTCGTCACGCTGCTCACGGCAGAGAACCTGCTCAAGGCGCGCTACATGCGAAAATCGGCCCGGATCAGGGACATGTCGTCGCCGGTCCTGGAGATGATCGCGAAGTTCATCAAGCGGGGCAGCCGGCCAGCTCGCGAAGAACCTCGATCCGCTCCGGCTCTACGTGCTGATGGTGGCGCTGAGCCAGTTCCACCTGTCCAACGCCCACACGCTGTCGATCATCTTCGCGACCGACCTGTCGGCCGAAGCCTGGAGGGCGGCGCGAAAAGCCGACGCGCGCAAGATGCTGGGGGCGTTCCTCAAGCCGGCGTAGCTAGTGCGGATGCGCACCCGGAAGTGCTCAACGCTGTCATTCCGGGGCGGTGCTTGCAGCACCGAACCCGGAATGCCAGGTCTTTTTCCCATAGAAGTCTGGATTCCGGGTTCGCGCTGATGCGCGCCCCGGAATGACGACGCTCAGCTCCGCACCTTGACGTAGCTTCCTGGCGCGTCCTCGATCGGCTGATACACGCCACCGCCAGGCTGGCGCGCCGGGACTTCGGTCGCGTCCTGCGCCTTGATCCAGGCGAGCCAGTCGGGCCACCACGAGCCCGGATGCTCGGTCGCGGTCGCGAGCCAGGTGTCGACGTCCTCGCCGTGCGGCGTGTCGCCGGTCCAGTACTGGTACTTCTTCTTGGCCGGCGGGTTGACGACGCCGGCGATGTGGCCGGAGCCCGAGAGCACGTAGCGCATCGGTCCGCCGAACGTGCGACGAGCCGACATAGACCGATTTCGCCGGCGCGATGTGGTCTTCCCGCGTGGCGAGGTTGTAGATCGGCACCTTGACGTTGCCGAGATCGATGCCGACCCCGTCGATCGTCACCTTGCCCTTGGTGAGGTTGTTCTCGAGGTAGCAGTTGCGCAGGTAGTAGGAGTGGTTCGCCGCCGGCATGCGCGTCGCGTCGGAATTCCAGTAGAGCAGATCGAACGGGAACGGCGCCTCGCCCTTGAGGTAGTTGCTGACCACGTAGGGCCAGATCAGATCGTTGCTGCGCAGGAGATTGAAGGCGGTCGCCATCTTCGCGCCCTCGAGATAGCCGCGCTGGGCCATCTGGCGTTCGACCGCCTCGATCTGCTCCGGCGTCGCGGCGAACACCTTGAGGTCGCCGGAATAGGTGAAATCGACCTGGGCGGTGAACAGCGTTCCCGACGCGATGCGCCGGTCGCCGGTCGCCGCCATGTAGGCGAGCGTGATCGCGAGGAGCGTGCCGCCGACGCAATAGCCGATCGCGTTGACCTCGGTCTCGCCGGTGACTTTGCCGATGACGTCGAGCGCCTCCAGCGGGCCCTGGCGCATGTACTCGGCGAAGCCCTTCGCGGCGAGGTGCTCGTCGGGATTGACCCAGGAGATGACGAACACGGTGATGCCGTTGTCGCGGCACCAGCGGATGAAGGATTTCTCCGGCGTCAGGTCGAGCACGTAGAACTTGTTGATCCAGGGCGGCACGATCAGCAGCGGGCGGCGCAGCACCTTCTCGGTCGACGGCGCGTATTGGATGAGCTGCATCAGCTCGTTCTGGTAGATCACCTTGCCCGGCGTGATCGCGAGGTTGCGGCCGACCTCGAATTTCGAGGCGTCGGACTGGCGGATTCTCAATTCGCCGCCGCCGGCCGCGATGTCCTCGGCGAGCATCTGGGTGCCGCGGACGAGGTTCTCGGCGTTCTCGTTGATGGTGGTGCGCAGCAGCTCCGGATTGGTGAAGATGAAGTTCGAGGGCGACGCCGCATTGACGAGCTGGCGCATGTAGAAATCCGCCTTCTGGCGGACCCGGGGTCGAGCTGGTTCGCATCGTCGACGAGGTGCTTCGCCCAGTCGGCAGTGACGAGATAGGCCTGCTTGAGGAAATCGAAATACTGGTTGGACGACCACTCCGGATCGGCGAAGCGCTTGTCGCGCGGATCGGGGGCGGCGACGGGCTCTGTCGGCTCGCCGGCGAGGCGGCGCGCCGCGCTCGACCACAGGTCGAGCCAGCTCTTGCCGAGCCGGGTCTGCATCTCGAGCGTGCGCTGGGGATCGGCGAGCCAATATTCAGCGACTTGGCCGAGGGTCTTCACGGCATCGTTGATCTCGTCGGAATAGCCGACCTTCTTCGCTCCATCCTCCCGCGGCTTGAGATAGGCGGCGACCGCGCGGCCGCCTTCCTCGACGAGGCGGGCGAAATTCTTGGTCAGGGCGTCGAGGTCGATCTTGGTCGATGAGGCCTCGTCCGCCGACTCCGACTTGGCTGCGTGCCGGCTGAGGTGGAGGAGCCGCTCGCACCGCGACGGCCACGGCCGCCTCCGGGGATGCCGCCGGTGCCGGGCGTTGCGGTATGGCTGCAGCGAACGCCGGGGGTGGCGGGCTCGGCCTGGCGACCGGCGAGGGCGGGATTCCCGGCTTTACAATGATGGGTTGCACGAAGGGAGTTGGCGTCGCGGTGGGACGTGCGCCGGGCGCCGGGGCAGCGGCCGGAGCAGCGGGTGTCGGGGGCGCAGCGGGTACCGGGGTCGCAGCCGGGAAGGGGATGGCCGCCGGGAGCGGGCGGGTTTGGCGGCCGCAGGCTTTGCCGGCGCATCGCTCGACGCGGTCTTGGCGGCGGGTTCGGTCGGCTTGCCGGTGCTGGAACTGGTGGTCATATCGGTCGGCGGGGTTGTGGCACCCGAAGAGGGGCTCGGCGGTGGCACCGGGGCAGCCGCCGGTCGGGGCCGGAACCGGGCGGGATTCACCTGCTGTGCCCGGCGGCAACACGGCGTTAACGTCATTCGGCGATGGTGCGGCCGCCGCGGCGCCGGACTCGCTCGACGCGGGCGAACCGGTCGCGTCCGGTTGGCCGGCGTGGGGGCCGGCGCCGCCGGGGCGGAGGAGGGCTTTGTGCTTCCGGTGGCTCGGCCATCCTCGGCTCCACTCCATTGTTTAGACATATTAAAGGGATACCCGACCTTGGGGCCATCCTACCATCTGCCTAAGGCACAGCATCGGCACCGTCTGGCTAAGATGTCAAAGTTAACAAGACTTGGTCGCGGCGCGCGCCAATTCAACCTTGGTGCGCCCGGTTTGGTGCTGGCCGTCGCCGGCATGCTCCTCCTTTCGTCCTGCGCGAACATGACGGACATGGGGAACAAACTCGGCAACGAGCTGCCGACGGCGATCGGTGGCATGCCCCAGGCTGCGCCGGAGCGCCCGCAGGCTCCGCCGGCCTACCCGGCGGTCAATGACATGCCGCCCGCGCGCAACACCAAGGTCATGACCGAGGAGGAGAAGAAGCGCGCCGAGGCCGAGCTCGCGGTCATGCGCGATCAGCAGGCCCGCCGCGCCCAGTCGTCGGCCGCCAACCCGAATTGACCGCGCGCGCCGCCGCAAAATCGGTGTATCACCGCGGTCCCGTGTTCGTAGAGCTTTGAGTTTGATCGCCGCGCAGCCTGCGCAGGAGATTGGGAAGATGGAAGAATTTTACCGCATCCGCCGTTTGCCGCCCTACGTGTTCGAGCAGGTGAACCGGGCCAAGGCGGCGGCGCGCAATGCCGGGGCCGACATCGTCGATCTCGGCATGGGCAATCCCGATCTGCCGACGCCCGCCCATGTGATCGAGAAGCTCAAGGAGACCGTCGGGCGGCCGCGCACCGACCGCTATTCGGCGTCCAAGGGCATTGCCGGGCTGCGCCGCGCCCAGGCCGGCTATTACGCCCGCCGCTTCGGGGTGAAGCTCAATCCCGACACCCAGATCGTCGCGACGCTCGGCTCGAAGGAAGGCTTCGCCAACGTCGCCCAGGCGATCACCGCGCCGGGCGACGTCGTGCTCGTGCCCAATCCGAGCTATCCGATCCACGCCTTCGGCTTCCTGATGGCGGGCGGCGTGATCCGCTCGGTGCCGTCCGATCCGACGCCGGCGTTCTTCGAGGCGCTGGAACGCGCCTGCATGCATTCGATCCCGAAGCCGCTCGCGCTCGTCGTGTGCTATCCGGCGAACCCGACCGCCGCCGTCGCCGATCTCGACTTCTACAAGGACCTCGTCGCCTTCGCGAAGAAGCACAATCTCATCGTGCTGTCCGATCTCGCCTATGCCGAGGTCTATTTCGACAACAAGCCGCCGCCCTCGATCCTGCAGGTGCCGGGCGCGATGGACGTCGCGGTCGAATTCACCTCGATGTCGAAGACCTATTCGATGCCGGGCTGGCGCATGGGCTTCGCGGTCGGCAACGAGCGCATCATCGCCGCGCTCGCCCGCGTCAAATCCTATCTCGACTACGGCGCCTTCACGCCGATCCAGGTCGCGGCGACCGCCGCGCTCAACGGGCCCGACGACTGCATCCGCGAGATGCGCGACATCTACAAGCGCCGCCGCGACGTGCTGGTGGAGAGCTTCGGCCGCGCCGGCTGGGAGATTCCGGCGCCGCGCGCCTCGATGTTCGCCTGGGCGCCGCTGCCGGAGGTGTTCCGCACGCTCGGCACCGTCGAGTTCTCGACCTTGCTGATCGAGAAGGCGGAGATCGCGGTGTCGCCCGGCATCGGCTTCGGCGAGCACGGCGAGGGCCATGTGCGCATCGCGCTGGTCGAGAACGAGCAGCGCATCCGCCAGGCGGCGCGGAACCTGCGCCGCTTCCTTGAAACCGCGCCGGAAAAGTTGCACAACGTCGTCCCTCTCGCGAAGCGCCGCTGATCCGCGGCGTCGTCAGGCGTCATCGGCTCTTGCGGACGTTCCATGGTCGCGCCGCTGAAAGCGGGTCTTGCCGGGCTCGGCACGGTCGGTTCCGCCGTGGTGCGGCTCTTGGCGCAGCACCGCGACGCGCTGGCGCAGCGCTGCGGCCGCGCCGATCGACGTGGTCGCGGTCACGGCCCGCGATCCCGCGCGGGCGCGTGACCTCGGCGGCGCGAAGCCGCGTTGGGTCGCCGACCCCGTCGCGCTCGCAACCGACCCCGAGATCGACGTCTTCGTCGAGCTGATGGGCGGGGAGGGCGATCCGGCGAAGCGCGCGATCGAGGCCGCGCTGTCGGGAAGCAAATCGGTCGTCACCGCCAACAAGGCGCTGCTCGCCAAGCACGGCTTCGAGCTCGCGACGCTCGCCGAGCAGAACGGCGTCGCGCTCAATTTCGAGGCGGCGGTCGGCGGCGCGATCCCGATCGTGAAGACGTTGCGCGAGGGGCTCGCCGGCAATTCCTTCGCGCGCGTCTACGGCATCCTCAACGGCACCTGCAACTACATCCTCACCCGCATGGAGCAGGAGCAGCTGTCGTTCGCCGACTGTCTCAAGGATGCCCAGCGCCTCGGCTATGCCGAGGCCGATCCGACCTTCGACGTCGAGGGCTTCGACACCGCCCAGAAGCTCGCGATCCTCGCGAGCATCGCCTTCGGCACCCAGGTCAATCCGGAGGCGGTGTTCGTCGAGGGCATCTCGTCGATCGCCCCGGAGGATCTCGAAGCGGCGAGCGAGCTCGGCTACCGGGTGAAGCTGCTCGGCGTCGCGGTGCGCACCGCACAAGGGCATCGAGCAGCGCGTCCACCCGACCATGGTGCCGAAGGAAAGCGCCATCGCCCAGGTCATGGGCGTCACCAATGCGGTGTCGATCGATGCCGAAGGCATTTTGCCGATCACGCTGGTCGGCCCCGGCGCCGGCGGCGAGGCGACGGCCTCGGCGGTGGTCACCGATCTCGGCGACATCGCCCGCGGCGTGCGCCACCCCGCGTTCGGCCGGCCCTATGACGGGCTCCTCGAGACCCGGCAGGCGCCGATGCAGCGCCACGAAGGCGGCTACTACATCCGCCTGCTCGCGCTCGATCGTCCCGGCACCTTCGCGACCATCGCGAAGCATCTCGCCGACGAGACGATCTCGCTCGAATCGATCGTGCAGCGCCGACGCGGCGAACGGCCGCACGGCGGCGACGATCCGAAGAGCCCCGCTATGCCGGCGCCGGTCATTCTGATCACCTATGCCACCACCGAGGATGCGGTGCGGCGCGCGCTTGCCGCGATCAAGGGCGAGGGCGTGCTCGCGGGGCAGCCCCAGGTCATTCGCATCGAGAAGAACTAAATCGAGAAGAACTAGGCGCACCGCCGAAAGAGCGAGGAAGGACATTCGATGGGGTCGAGCACGAGCAGCAACACCAGCACGGTGCTGGACCGCGTCCTCGCGCTGGAGATCGCACGGGTGACCGAGCGCGCGGCGGTCGCTGCGGCCTATCTGCGCGGCCGCGGCGACGAGAAGGCGGCCGACCAGGCGGCGGTCGACGCGATGCGGCGCGAGATGAACAAGCTTCCGATCGACGGCACCGTGGTGATCGGGGAGGGCGAGCGCGACGAGGCGCCGATGCTGTTCATCGGCGAGAAGGTCGGCGGCGGACGCGGCGGTCCCAAGGTCGACATCGCGGTCGATCCGCTCGAAGGCACCACGCTGTGCGCCAAGAACATGCCGGGCGCGATCGCCACCATGGCGATGGC
This sequence comes from uncultured Alphaproteobacteria bacterium, assembly GCA_963793985.1. Taxonomy (GTDB): domain Bacteria; phylum Pseudomonadota; class Alphaproteobacteria; order Rhizobiales; family Xanthobacteraceae; genus JAJPKK01. Next base: position 115,717 of record CAWCCG010000033.1, read on the forward strand.
GGAAGGCGGCACGCTGCTCAACGCGCCCGACGTCTACATGGAGAAGATCGCGGTCGGCCCCGGCTACGCCCAAGGCGTGGTCGATCTCGACGCGACGCCCGAAGAGAACATCCGCGCGCTCGCCAAGGCGAAGGGCGTCAAGCCCGCCGAGATCACCGCGCTCATCCTCGACCGCCCGCGCCATGCCGACCTCGTCGCCGCCGTGCGCAAGGCCGGCGCCTCGGTCCGCTTCATCACCGACGGCGACGTCGCCGGCGTCATCCACACCGCCGATCCCGAGACCACCGGCATCGACATCTACCTGGGGATCGGCGGCGCCCCCGAAGGCGTGCTCGCCGCGGCGGCGCTCGCCTGCATCGGCGGCCAGATTCAGGGCCGGCTGGTGCTCGACACCGAGGAGAAGCGCGACCGCGCCGCGCAAGATGGGGATCAAGGACCCGCGCCAAGAAATACCGCATGGAGGACATGGTGCGCGGCGACTGCGTGTTCGCCGCGACCGGCGTCACCACCGGCTCGTTGCTCGAAGGCGTGCGCTTCAAGCCCGGCACGGTCGAGACCGAGACCGTGGTGATGCGCGCCGCGACCGGCACGGTGCGCTGGATCCGCGCCGAGCACCGGCAGTTGGAGAAGTTTCTCCTCTGATCCGGCGGCGCACGCGGCCGTGGATGACGGCCGTTGCTGGAGCGCGCCGGCGACTGCTCGCTTTGCTATAGTGCGAATCATGACACCGTCCGCGTCGGCGGAACGGCAGTCGCACGCAAAGCACATGAACATCGCCCCTCTGCACCGCCACTTTCTCGGCGTCGAGCGCTCGGTGACCGGGCGCGCGTGGCGCGACCGGCTCGACGAGCGCGGCAATGCGCGGGCGCTCGCCATCGTGCAGCGCCACGCCGTGCCGGAGCTGCTCGCCCGCATCATCGCGGGGCGCGAGATCGAGGCCGATGCGGTGGGCGCCTATCTCGACCCGACGCTCAAGAGCCTGATGCCCGATCCCGACGTCCTCACCGACATGGCAGCGGCGGCGACCCGCATCGCCGATGCGGTCGAGCGCGGCGAGACCGTCGCGATCTTCGGCGACTACGACGTCGACGGCGCGACCTCGACGGCGCTGCTCGCGAGCTTCCTGCGCCGCGGCGGCCTCGATCCGCTGCTCCATATTCCCGACCGCATCTTCGAAGGCTATGGGCCGAACGTCGAGGCGATCCGCTCGCTCGCCGAGCGCGGCGCAAAGCTTCTGGTCACCGTCGACTGCGGCACGACGAGCCTCGAGCCGCTCGCCGAAGCCGCGCGGCTCGGCCTCGACACCGTCGTCATCGATCACCACCAGGCCGACGCGGAGCTGCCCAAGGCGGTGATCGTCAATCCGAACCGGAACGACGATCTCTCCGCGCTCGGCCATCTCGCCGCCGTCGGCCTGGTGTTCCTGACGATCGTCGCGGTCAACCGCGAGCTGCGCCGCCGCGGCTTCTGGACCGCGTCGCGGCCCGAGCCCGACCTGCTCGACTTCGTCGACCTCGTCGCGCTCGGCACCATCGCCGACGTGGTGCCGCTCATCGGCCTCAACCGCGCCTTCGTCGCCAAGGGGCTGATCGCGATGCGGCGGCGCGAGCGGGTCGGGCTCACCGCGCTGATCGACGCGGCGCGGCTCACCGGGCCGCCGGAGCCGTGGCATCTCGGCTTCATGCTGGGGCCGCGCATCAATGCCGGCGGCCGGATCGGGCGGGCCGATCTCGGCGCCCGGCTGCTGCTGTGCGAGGACCCTTCCGAAGCCGCGGCGCATGGCCGCCGAGCTCGACCACCTCAACCGCGAGCGCCAGACGATCGAGATGGCGGCGCGTCGCCGAAGCCGAGGCCGAGGCGATGGCGGCGCTCGGCCTCGAGGATCGCGGCGCCGCGGTGGTGACGGCCTCGCCGCGCTGGCATCCGGGCGTGGTCGGCCTCGTCGCGGCGCGGCTCAAGGAGCGGTTCGGCCGGCCGGCCTTTGCGGTCGCGCTCGGCCCCGGCGACATCGGCATCCGGCTCCGGCCGCTCGATACCGGGCGTCGATCTCGGCCGCGCGGTGCGCCACGCGGTGACCGAGGGCCTGCTGGTGAAGGGCGGCGGCCACGCCATGGCGGCCGGCATCACGCTGCGCAAGGACGCGCTCGGCCCGTTCCGCGCCTATCTCGAGGAGACGCTGGCGCCCGGCGGTGGAAGCGGCGCGGCGCGACGATTCGCTGCTCGTCGACGGCGCGCTGACCGCGCGGGCGGCCAATGCCGAGCTGCTCGCGACCATCGCGCGCGCCGGCCCGTTCGGCGCCGGCAATCCGGAGCCGCTGATCGCGCTGCCGGCCCACACCGTCGCCTATGCCGAGGAGGTCGGCCAGGCGCATGTGCGCGCCCGCTTCCAGGCCGGCGACGGCGGCGCCATCGACGCGATCGCGTTCCGCGCGGTCGGGCCAGAAGCTCGGCCAGGCGCTGCTCGCGAACCGCGGGCGCCAGGTCCATGCGCTGGGCTCGCTGTCGCTCGACCGCTGGCAGGGCGAGGAGCGCATGCAGTTCCGCCTGATCGACGTCGCCTCCGCCGATCCCGTCGACCGCCTGCGCGGTTGAGGGTGGCGCGGCGCTGCCTTCGGGCTACTGCCCGCATCTGGCTCATCGGGCTCGCCCCCCCCCTAAAAGGGGGACAATCGGGGTGGGGGCCGGCGAAGCTCGCGGTGCTGGCGCCCGCGATCCCTCCCAACGATGGACTTTCGGGGGCGGAGGTGTGCGGATCGAGCGTCCAAAGAATCACGCCGCTCATCTGGAATCCTCATGTCCAATCTCAATCTGTCCGTCGCGGTCGGCGACTACGATCGCAACCGCCCGCTGATCAACGGGGCCGTCCGCATCGACGGCGTCGATCCCGTGTTCATGACGCTGTCGCCGGAGGAGATCTTCTTCCGCGCCTTCCGCTCGGTCGATTTCGACATCTGCGAGCTGTCGCTGTCGAGCTTCACGGTCAAGACCGCGCTCGGCGACTGCCCCTATGTCGGCATCCCCGCCTTCGTGTCGAAGGCGTTCCGCCACACCTCGATCTATGTGCGCACCGACCGCATCAAGGAGCCGAAGGACCTCAAGGGCAAGAAGGTCGGCGTGCCCGAATATCAGCTCACCGCCAATGTGTGGGCGCGGGCGATCCTCGAGGACGACTTCGGCGTGACGCCGGCGGACATCCACTGGATCCGCGGCGGCATCGAGGAGCCGGGGCGGCCGGAGAAGATCACCGTGAAGCTGCCGCCCGGGCGTGCGGCTCGACAACGCACCGGAGGGCGCGACGATCTCGAGGCCTGCTCGAGCGCGGCGAGATCGACGGCTTCATCGCGCCGCGCCCGCCGTCTTCGTCGAAGGCGGCAATCCCAATGTCGGCTGGCTGTTCCGCGATCCCGTCGCGGCGGCGAAGGACTGGTACAAGCGCACCGGCATCTTCCCGATCATGCATCTCGATCGGCATCCGCCGCACCCTGGCCGAGAAGCACCCCTGGCTGCCGGTCGCGGTGTTCAAGGCCTTCGAGCAGTCGAAGACGACGGCGCTCGCGGCGCTGAGCGACACCTCGGCCACCAAGGTGACGCTGCCCTTCGTCGAGGAGACGCTCAAAGGCGTCCGCGAGATGATGGGCCAGGACTTCTGGTCCTACGGCGTCGAGCCCAACCGCAAGGCGCTCGAGGTGTTCCTGCGCCACCACCATTCGCAGGGCCTGTCGCCGCGGTTGATGAAGGTCGAGGAGATGTTCCACCCCTCGGTCTACGAGACGTTCAAGCTGTGAGGGAGCGCGACGTCCGCGTGGCGCGTCGTCTGGGCCGCGAGCCGGCGTCCGAAGACGGCCATCGCTGCGACACTGCGGTCCACGTTCGGTGCTGCGCACCGCTCCAATCCGGGACTGACGTCACCGCGCAGCGCTACTTCTGAATCTTCACCAGCTCCGTCACCTGCTCCTTGGTCAGCGGTGCCGGGATGAACTTCAGCGTCACCGCTTCGGCGAGCAGCGAATCCATGCCGTGGATTGCGTCGGGCTCGACGAGGGCGCGCGGGAAGAAGTCGTCGCGCACGTGCCGCGCCACCGCCTCGGAGACGCCGGCGAATTCGGCATAGTCCTTGATGACCTGCGGGTTGTCGCTGTACATGTAGGCGATGGTCTCGCGATAGGCCTTCATGAAGCGGTCGAACACGTCCTTGCGCTTCGTCAGCGCATCGGCGTTGGCGACGACGACGCGGATGGTCTGGCCGCGCACCAGCGCGGAGTCGGTCGCGCGGGCGACGACGCGGGTCTTGCCCTCGTCGATCTCCTTCAGCCCGAACGGCGGCGAGGCCCAGCCGACGTCGACCTGGTCGGTCATCACGGCGGTGAGCGTCGAGGAGGGATTGCCGGTCGTGATCGGCTTCACCTTGAGCTTGTACTCGTCGATGAAGGCCCGCACGATCGAATTCGGTCGACGAGCCCCGCGTCGAGAAGGCGATGGTGTTCTTGTCGGTGAGGTCGGTCAGCTTCTTGATCGGCGAGGACGCCTTCGCATACCAGTAGTCGGCGGCGCCCGTCGCCTCGGCGGCGATGATGCGCACCGGCGCGCCCTTGGAGAAGGCGGCGATGGCGCCGATGGTGCCGACCGCGACCCCGGCATCGGCGGCGCCGGCGATCACCGGCTGCAGCGTCTCGCCGCTCCCCGAGGTGTAGATCATCTCGACCTCGATGCCGTGCTTCTTGAAGATGCCGGCCTTGGTGCCGAGATGGGCGATCGAGGTGTCCCAGTTGCCGCGCTGGCCGATCGTCAGCTTGACGACGTCGTCGGCGCGGGCGGGCAGGGCGGCGACGGCGAGCGCCGCGGCAAGGGCAAAGCCGGTAAATCGGTTCATGGATGACCTCCCGTTTGCCCCGTTTCTAGCGCGGCGGGCGGGCAAAGCGAAGCGTGCCGCCGTGTCGCAACCCTGGGCTCACGGGCTTGCAATCCTTATGGACCTCATCCTGAGGAGCGCCCGGAGAGCGCGTCTCGAAGGATGGCCACGCACGCTGCGGCCTGTGGGCCGTCCTTCGAGACGCCTGCTTCGCCGGCTCCTCAGGATGAGGTCCAAGTGGAGCGGGTTCACCGCTGCCGTGATGCTGCTCAATCCGCCGAGCCGGCCGACCAGCGCATTGGCGCCGATCGCGACGCACGAACAGCACGATCAGCATCGCGTACATCCGCGGCATGTCGAACAGGCTGTAGGCCTGGATGATGAGGAAGCCGATGCCCTGGTTGGAGAGCTTGGTCTCGGCGAGCAGCGTGCCGATGATGGCGACGCCGAGCCCGAGCCGGACGCCGTTGATCAGGGGATGGCGCATCGCCGGCAGGTAGATCTTCGTCGCCATCTGCCAGGCATTGGCGCGGAAGCTCTGGCCGACCCGGATCAGCACCTTGTCGATCTGGCGCATGCCCGGCCGCGGTCGACAGCGCGATCGGGAAGAAGCAGGAGATCGCGCCCATCGCGACCTTCGATCCCGGCCCGACGCCGAACCACATGATCATCACCGGGAAGAAGATGATCTTCGGCGTGGGGCCGAGATAGTAGAGATAGGGCTCGTAGGCCTTGGCGAGCAGCCGGCTGCCGCCGATCACGAGCCCGACGAGGACGCCGGCGACGCCGCCGATCAGCGAGCGCCGGTGCCGACCTCGCCGGCGGTCACCCCGAGGTTCCAGTAGAAGTCGGGGCTCGAGAGAAGCTTCACGAGCGCGGCGCCGATCGCGAACAGCGACGGCACCACGTCGCGATAGAGGCAGGCCGGAGCGCGCCAAGCGCCTCCCAGAACACCAGCACGCCGGCGATGATCGCGATCCGCAGCAGCGTGACCGGATCGAGCCACGGCGTCGCGCGTCGCAGGCAGCGTTATTCGACCGGCCTCAGCCATCGCTCGATCCATTCGGTGAGGACGAAGAAGCAGACGCTGACCAGGATGACGAAGCAGATCGCGGCATAGGTGCCGGGCAGGTCGTAGCGCTCCGCGAGGTCGTTGATGAGCTGGCCGAGGCCGCCGAAATTGATCAGGAACTCGACGCCGACCACGTTGATCAGGGTGAAGATCAGCCCGAGCCGCACGCCGACGAAGATGGTCGGCAGCGCCGCCGGAAACAGGATTTTCGTGAACAGCTGCGTGCCGGTGAGCTTGAGGCTGCGGCCGACATTGATGAGCACGCGCCGCGTGCCCGACAGGCCCTCGATGGTCTTGAGGATCACCGGCGGCAGGCCGGCGACGAAGCCCATCATGATGATGGTCCACACGCTGCGGCCGAAGATCACGAGGAACAGCGGATACATCAGCACCGTCGGCGCCGAGGCCATGCGCGGCGACCCAGGTCTCGGTCGCCTGGCGCAGCAGCGCGACGCGATAGAGCAGGATGCCGATGGCGACGCCGACCACGGTGATCATCACGCCGGCGGTGAAGGCCTCGAAGAAGGTCAGGCGAAACCGCTCGGCGATGTCCTCCTCCGTCGATGACGCGGCCGAAGGCGAGCGCGATCTGCGAGGGCAGGGGCACGATGAAGCGGTTGATGACGCCGATCCGGATCAGCACCTCGACGGCGAGGATGCCGACGATGAGCGTGCCGAAGCCGAGCACCGCCGGCGCCGCACGCGAGCGGGCGAGCGCGGCCGCGGTCACGCGCCGTGCTCCCCGCTGTGCAGCGCGCGGTCCTCGACGTCGCGCATGCCGCGGCTCGCTTCCTCGCGCAGGTCGCTCCAGATTTCGGCGACGTAGCGGCCGAACGCTTCGCTCGACACGATCTCGGAGGAGCGCGGGCGCGGCAGCTCGATCTCGACGATGCGCTTCACCTTGCCGGGCCGGTAGCTCATGACGAGGATGCGGTCGGAGAGCTGCACGGCCTCGGTGATGTTGTGGGTGATCAGCAGCGTCGTCTGCTTGAGGTCCTGCTGGATCTGCAGAACCTTGTCGCCGAGCAGGAGCCGGGTCTGCTCGTCGAGCGACGCGAAGGGCTCGTCCATCAGCAGGATCTTCGGCTCCGAGGCGAGCGTGCGGGCGATCGCGACGCGCTGGCGCATGCCGCCGGAGAGCTCGTTCGGATAGCGGTTCTCGAAGCCGTCGAGGCCGACCAGCGAGATGAAGCGCTTCGCCTTGTCGAGCCGCGCCTTCTTGGCCATGCCGGCGATCTCGAGCGGGAAGGCGACGTTCTCGATCACGGTGCGCCAGGGAAAGGTCGATTCCTCCTGGAACACCATGCCGATCGCAGGATGCGGGCCGCGCACGGTCTCGCCCGCCACGGTGACGTTGCCCTGATAGTTGTCGAGGAGCCCGCCGACCACGTTGAACAAGGTGGACTTGCCGCAGCCGGACGGACCGATCACGGCGAGGAATTCGCCGGGCCGCACCGAGAGCGAGACGTGGTCGACCGCGACCAGCGGTCCGTCCGGCGTCTCGAACTGCGACGAAGATGTCGCTGACGTCGAGAACGCCCTGCGCACCGCGCGCACCGTCCGTCCGTCCCGCCAGCGTCGCCACGCTCGCCATCGCTCCCTCTTGCCGCGCCCGACGTTACCCCGGCGCTTTCTCTCGGCGCCAGCGGCGCCCCACTGTCATCGCCGGCTCGACCGGGCGATCAGTAACCACCGGGCTCCGACTTGGGCACGGCATCAAACCACTCGACAGCGCGGGGGCTACTGGATGCCCCGCTTTCGCGGAGCATGACAGCGAAACCTGGGTGCGCTTGCGACCACGACACTACCCGCTCTTGCGCGCCATCGCACCGCCGGCGTCGCGGGCGCCGTAGCCCGGCTCGATGCGCACGTCGACCACCGCGACCTCGCCGGCATCGACCGCGGCGATCGCCTCGGCGAACACGGCCGGCAGCTCCTCGGCCTTGCTGATCGGGCCGTAGCCGCGCGCGCCCTGGGCGCGCGCCAGCGCCGCCATGTCGATCTCGGGATCGAGCATCTTCTGGCCGATCCATTTGTTGTCGACCGGGCGGTTGCGCATGATCGCCATCCGCTCCTGGTGAACCTCGTCGTTGTAGAACGAGCGATTGTTGGCGACGATGATCAGCAGGGGAATGCGGTAGTGCACCGCAGTCCACAGCGAGGTCGCGCTCATCAGGAAATCGCCGTCGCCGCAGATGCCGATCGGCAGCCGGCCGGAGCCTTTGAGCGCGAGCGCCGCGCCGACCGAGATGCCGGGGCCGCCGCCGACGCCGCCGCCGCCGTCGGAGCCGAGAAAGTCGAGCGGATGGCGGAAATGCCAGAACGAGGTCTGCCAGGAGAGCGGCAGGTGGGTGAGCGACACGTCGCGCTTGCCGACCGCGCCGCGCAGCGCATGGGCGAGGTCCTCGATGCCGAGCGCGCGGCCGGGCTTCGGCTCATGCAGCGGCCGCGGCGCGGCCGGCTTTCGCCGGGGCGGCGCCCGGCCCGATCGCCTGGACGAGGGCCGCGGTCGCCGTGTCGGGATCGGCCGCGATGAAGAGGTCGACCGGCGGCAGCGCCTGGTAGTCCATGCTCCAGCCGTTGTGGAGCTGATGATCGAGCGAAATCTGGATCACCTTGCCGGCCGGCGGTCCGCCGAGCGGCTTCAAGGTGCCGGCGAGATCGACCCAGTCGAGGCTGACGATGACGTCGGCCTCTTTGAGAGCGGCGTCAGCTCGTCCTTGGTGAACACCATCGGCGCATCGACGTGGAGCGGATGGTCGGTCGGGAAGGCCGCGCCGACCTTGAGGTTGGTGCACACCCGCGCGCCGATCGCCTCGGCGAGCGCGACGCGCTGCTTCCACGCGGTCTCGTCGCGCGACACCCGGCCGGCGAGGATCAGCGGGCGCTTCGCCGCCTTGAGCCATTCCGCGGCCTGCCGGATGGCATCGGCGGGGGCTGCGTTGGTGACCGGCGGCATGTAGCGGTTGACGTCGCAGGGCGGCAGCGGCTTCTCGAGCACCGACTCCTGCATCTCGGCATCGAGATTGATGTAGACCGGCCCCTGCGGCGCGGTGTTGGCGAGCCATGCGCCGCGCAGCAGGGATTCGCGCGCGGCGGCCGGGGAGGCCGGCTGGTCGTCCCACTTGGTGTAGGGGCGCACGATCGCGCCCTGGTCGGCGGCGGTGTGGATCCAGTCGATCCACGGCCGGCGCTTCGCCGCATCGACCGGGCCGGTGGCGCCGAGGATCACGATCGGCATGCGGTCGCACCAGGCGTTGAAGATCGCCATGGTGGCGTGAAACAGCCCGACATTGGAATGCACCGCGGCGCCCATCGCCTTGCCGGTGACCTTGGCGTAGCCGTGCGCGATCGCGACCGCGGCCTCTTCGTGCAGGCAGAGCAGCATCTGCGGCGCGGCGTTGCCGATGTGGTTGACGAGGCTGTCGTGCAGGCCGCGATAGCTCGCGCCGGGATTGAGCGCGATGTAGGGAATGTCGAGGTCGCGCAGCACCTCGGCGACGACGTCGCTGCCGAAGCCGGCGGCATTGGTGCCCGACGGAATCGGGCGCTCGACGGCGGCGGTGTCGGTCTTGTGCGCTTGAGGCGGCCGAACGGACGCGGCTTCGCGTGTGGACATCGGGGTGGGGCTTTCTGATCAGGCGGATCGGGGACGCGATCCAAGCCGATCACGCGCTTTCACGCAACCGTGCCAGACTTGCGCAGGACACCTCGAGAATGACCTTGAGACCGGCATAGCCGTCGGCGGGTGAACCTCGCAAGTCCCAGGTTCCTACTGTGGCCGAGATGCCATGGCAACGCCGCGGTTCGATCCAGGGTTGAAAACAATCGATCGCCATCAGCGGGCGGCGGCAAATCTGTGGCCACTGCGTCACAGGTCGTTGGCAAACTGCGGGGAAAACCGGGCGAACGCATTGATTCATCGCGCGCGGCCGATAGGTATAGCTGCGTGTGGGTACCGCGATACGGGACGGGGGTCCCGTCAGCTTATCGCAGAGCGTACCGCCGGCGATCTCCGGCGCACGTGTTGCGGGGCAGTTTGTGGGGGTGGGGATATGAACGCGTTCGATGTCGAGTCGTTCGTGGCGGAGATGGACCGGATGGGCGTGAAGCTCACTGCCGTTCCGCTCGCCGATGGGACGGTCCGGGTGAACCGCTGGCGCACCATGCAGGCGGTCGAGCACGGCCACAGGATCGATCATCTCTGGGGCTTGCAGGTCGGCCACGACCGGGCCCGGATCGAGAGCCTGGCGGCCCATCTCATGAAGCGGGCGGCCTAAGATTCAAGGCGCCGACGTTTCTGTTTGGCGATGCGCCGTCACCGGATCATCGCCGGTCCGGCGCGTCGGAGTGCAGATCGTGGGCCGAGGCGTCAGCCAGGCGCGACGATTGCGGGCGTATCGTCGACGCCCGGACGCCCTGATATCCAGGACTGCGCCCTGAGATGTCCGGAGCCGCGTGATGAAGCTCTACGACTATGCACCTGCGCCCAATCCGCGCCGGGTGCGGATGTTTCTCGCCGAGAAGGGCATCGCGGTTCCGACGGTCCAGGTCGATCTGCGTGCCAACGCGCAATTCAGTCCCGAATTCCGCGCCATCAATCCGGACTGCACCGTGCCGGTGCTCGAGCTCGATGACGGCACGCGCCTCGCCGACGTCATGGCGATCTGCGTCTATTTCGAAGTATTGCAGCCGGAACCCGCGCTGATGGGGAGCGGCCCGCTCGGCAGCGCGACCGTCGCCGCGTGGCAGCGCCAGGTCGAGCGCGACGGCTTCTTCGCGGTGGCGGAGGCGCTGCGCAATTCGTCGCCCGCCTTCAAGGGACGCGCGCTGCCGGGCGCCGACGACTACGAGCAGATTCCGGCGCTGGTCGAGCGCGGACGCGCGCGGGTCGGGCAAGTTCTTCCAGACGCTCGACACGCGCCTCGCCGCACACAAATTCGTCGCCGGCGAACAATTCTCGATCGCCGATATCACCGCCGTCGTCGCGGTCGATTTCGCTCGCTGGATCAGGCTCACGGTCCCCGAGGACTTGAGCCACCTGCGCCGCTGGCACGCGGAAATATCGGCACGTCCGAGCGCCAAGGCCTGAGGTGAAAGACGTCGCGAACGGCGGCAGTGCGCAGCGAGCCGGCCATGACACAAATTCGGGTCAATCTCGGCTGCAGACTGCGCCGCAACCGTTCGCATCACGAGGTGCAGCGCGATGATGTCGCCGATCGTCAGGTTCCTGCTCTCCATCGTCGGGTCCGCAGCTCTATCTCGGGCTCGCCGTTCTCGGCTGGGGCGGGTTCGCCGCGTTCTTTTCCAATCCGGCCCGAACCGCGCTCGCGGTGGTGACGCTTCTCGATCGGGTCGCGGCGTTCTTTGCCGGCGGCAGTCTGAGCAGCGGGGTGCGCGAGGACCGCAGCAACCGCTGGGTCATCGCGGCGCTGAGCGTGCTCGGGCTCGTCGCCGGCTACCTGCCGGCGCTGACCGACCGCATGAATTTCTGGACCATCGACGGCGATGCCGTGCGCTGGCTCGGCGTCGCCCTGTTCGCCGTCGGCGGAGCGCTGCGGCTGTGGCCGGTCTACGTGCTCGGCCACCGGTTCAGCGGGCTCGTCGCGATCCAGCCCGGGCATGCCCTCGTCACCACCGGCATCTACAGCGTCATCCGCCATCCGAGCTATCTCGGGCTCTTCGTCAATGCGCTGGGGTGGGCGCTCGCGTTCCGCTCGGTCGTGGGGGTGTTGCTCGCGCTCTCGACTCTGGTGCCGCTGGTCGGCCGCATCGTTGCGGAAGAGCGGCTGTTGCAGTCGCAGTTCGGCAGCGAATACGACGCCTATCGCGCCCGCACCTCGCGGCTCATTCCGGGGGTGTGGTAGGGCGCTGCGCGGCGGCACAACGTCGTCCTGCGCGTGCCGCATGGCGGCATCGCCCGGCGTTCTCCGCGGAATCGACAAAATGCTGGCTACGTTCAGTCCCGGGCGCGCTCTGCGAGGTGGGGTGCCCCGGGGGCTCGGTTCAGGCGAATTGCGGAGGATGTCCATGCGAAGCGTGGTGGCGAGGGCGTCTCGTGACATTGGGTGCGATCGTGGCGCTCGGGAGCCCGGCCTATGCCCAGCTTGCCACCGGCGGCGCGCCGGGAGGCACGTCGAGCGACGGCCGGCCCAGTCTCACGCTCGGTGGCGGAGCAGAGATCGCAAGACCGAGGACGAGCTGAAGGCAGACAAGGCGCGCGACGACGCCTACAAGGCGGGCATCGCCAAGATCCCCGAACAGAAGGCGAAGTCCGATCCGTGGGGAAATCTGCGCAGCGCCGCGCCGCAACCCAAGCCGACCGCGCAGAAGCCGACGCCGAAGTAGGCGGGCCCCTAACGGCCATCGCCCGGCTTGACCCGGCGATTCCGATAACAAAAGCCGGCAGTGCCCACTTGAGTGCCCTCACAGGCAAAGCGGGATGGCCGGGTCAAAGCCCGGCCATGACGCATGCAAATAAGCGCAGTCGCTGCGCCTAATGCGCCTGCCGGACCTTGATCATGCGGCAGAGTTCCGCGATCTCCAGCGGCTGCCACGGCTCCGCTTCCGATTGCAGCCCGCCGGAACGTGTCGGGCTGCGCGGTCATGAGAATGATCGGCCCGCGCGGCCCTCGCTTCTTGATCATCTGCGCCAGGGCGAGGCTGCGCGGCTCGCCAGCGCGGTCGGTGACGATGACGTCGATCGGCTCCGAACCGTCGAACGGAACCCCGGGATCGAGCGCAAGAAATGTGCGCATCCCCACGCTCTCGAACGAGCGCGCCGCCGCCCGCGCGAACGCAGCGTCGTCGTCAACCGTCAAAACGAAGATCGATCCCCCACGCATCGTTTGCGCCCCGCCCCATTGCGATCTTCATAGCACGAATAGCCGTGACAAAAATCACACAGCGCAAGTTTAAACGCGGCGCTGCCGCCGCCGCGGAACAATGTGTGGCGCAGATGACGCTATTTTCAGCAGATTCTCGGGCATCGCCGGGGGAACGGCAGTGGAGCAGGCCGGCGACAGGGGCAATGTCACTGGCGTGAACCCGGCAGGAGATGTCCTTACGGTTCATGAGCGGCGCTCGGAAAGTCGATCAAATATTTCTTCGAACCTTTCAGCACGTGATGTGACGAAACAATTGAGGGCACGAAGAAACGACTCTGAAACAGGGACAAGACCATGGATATGACCCGCTTCTTTGGTCTCGATTCGTTTGAGTGGTCCGTGACGCTCGCGAGCTCCGCGCTGATCGCATTCGCCGTCTGGGTGATGTGAGGCGTACAGCGAAGGCTTCTTGCTCCTGCAAGTCGGACAGCGCACCCGCGCCGCGGTCGACCAACATCGGCGCTACGCGTTGCGGCGGCGCCATGATGCGGCCTTCACCCGCGCAAACAGCCGAAGGCTGCGACGGCTCCCTGATTCGGTGCTAAGCTCCGGCTGCATCCCGACGTCTCGTGCGCGAGTCCTCCATGGAGCCTTTGCCGATCGCCCGGATCATTCTTTATGTTCAGAGACATTCGAGAAGGTAGCCGCGTTCTATCAGAAGCACTTCGGCCTGAAGCCGCTGCCGCGGCGCGAAGATGGCTGGCTCGAGATCGGCTCACCGAACGGCACTGTTCGATTGCTCTCCATCAAGCCGCCGCTTCCCAAAAGCGCGGATCGGAGATCAAGATCGTTTTCGGGATCAAAGACGTGCGTAAGTTCAGGGCCGAACGAGAGGCAGCCGGCTTGAAATTCGGCGTCGTGCACAAATCCAGGGACCATGAATTCGCGAATGCGAAGGATCCCGCGGGAAACTCGATCCAGGTGTCCAGCCGAGGCATCAAGTAATGCCGGCGGCACCGACGCGGCAGGCATTCGCGAGGCTGGAGGTCACGGGACGTCATGCAACTTCCCCGCCGCAGATTTCTGCATCTCGCAGCCGGTGCCGCTGCGCTCCCGCTTGCGTGGAGCGCCGCCCGCGCCGACGACGCAACGTCTTCACCGCGACGGTCCCTCGCAGCACGGCTCGCCGCCTATGCCGACGGGCTGCGCTACGATGACCTCGACGACGCGACGGTCGAAAGCGTCAAGGTGCACATCATCGACGCGCTCGGCTGCGGCCTCGCGGCCTTCGACGACAAGCCGGTGCGCATTTGCCGCGACGTCGCGCTGGCGAACGGCAGCGGCGGCGGCGCGACCGTCATCGGCACCAGGCGGCGCGTCTCGCCCGACCTCGCGGCCTTCGCCAATGGCGCCGCCATCCGCTATCTCGACCTCAATGACGCCTATGTCGGCCGCATCACCGGACATCCGAGCGACAACATCGCGGCCTGTCTCGCGGTCGCGGAGGCCGAAGCGCGCGAGCACCAAGGAGCTCATCACCGCGGTCGCCCTGGCTTACGAGGTCAACTGCCGGCTGATCGACGCCTTCGACGCCAACATCGCCGGCCGCGGCTGGGATGTTCCGGTCTTGAGCCTGCCCGCCGTCGCGCTGGCCGCCGGCAAGCTGATGAAGCTTTCTCCCGACCGTCTGGAGCAGGCCGTCAATCTCGCCGTGAACGATCACATTCCGCTCGGCCAGACCCGGGCGCAGACATTGTCCGACTGGAAGGGGATTGCCGACGCCGAAGCCGCCCGCAACGCCGTCTTCGCGACGATGCTGGCGCGCGCAGGGCCTCACCGGCCCGACCCCGATCTTCGAAGGCAAGTGGGGCTTCTTCGCACTTGTGGCGGGATCGGCCGACGTCGATGTCGGCGCCTTCGGCCGGCGCGGCGTTCCGTTTCGTGGTCCACCAATGCGGCTTGAAGAGCTACGCGGCCCACATCACCGCCCAGACCGCGATCCCCGCGGCCGCCGCGCTCGCCCAGGAGATCGTCAAGGAGATCGGCAACCTCGATCGCATCGCGGCGCTCGAGATCGGCACCACCCGCCGCGGCCACCAGGTCGCCGGGACCGATCCCGAGAAATGGGCGCCGGATACCAAGGAGACGGCGGATCACAGCCTGCCCTATATCGTGGCGCGGGCGATGTTCGACGGCACCATCGACAACGACAGCTACGCGCCCGAGAAGCTGCATGATCCGCGCCTGCTCGCCTTCATGCGCAAGATCACCGTGAAGGAAGATCCGGCCTTCGCCACGCTCACCGGCGACGTGCCGCCGACGCGCCTCACCGCGACGCTCGACGACGGACGACGCTTCGCGCGCCTCGTCGACAAGATGCCCGGCTTCCCCGGCCAGCCGATGAGCCGCGCCGACGTCGAGCGGAAATTCCGCAGCAATATCGGGAGCCGCTGGCCGCAGCGAGCGGACCGACGCGGTCCTGCAGGCGCTGTGGACGCTCGATGAAGCGAACGATCTGCCGGCTTTGCTGGGCAAGCTGGCGCTGCAGGCGTAGCGGCCAAACGTCCGGGCACATCGCGCCGATCAAAGTCCGCTTTCGGATACATCTCACGTCGTCGGCCCGGCCCCACCATCCACGCTTGCGGGTTCTTTTCCGAGAGCGCTTGCGGTGGTAGGTTTATGGGCCGTGGTATCGGGCGCCGGTAAGTTTATTGAGGCGGCGGTCCACGGCGAGTGATACTGACGATAGTCATTTTTTCAACGTTCATTGGCCCTCAGAAGGGGCTTGAAAATGGCGAAGATCTTCATCTGCTATTCGCGCCAGGATACGGAGTTCGCCGAAAAGCTGGTCGGTGACCTGCGGTCTCGCGGCGTAGACCTGTTCTTCGACCAGCAGGACATCATGCCAGGGGACGAGTGGGATACCACCGTCGAGCATGCGCTCGACAACACCCCTTGGCTGCTCGTGATCCTGTCGCCCGATTCAGTTGCGTCCCAAAATGTCATGGACGAGGTCGGACAGGCGCTTTCTTCGAAAAAGAAAGTCATTCCGATCCTGTATCGGCCTTGCAAGGTTCCTTACCGTATTGCGCGGTTGCAGCGCGTCGACTTCACCGGCATCGCATGACCGCGCGATCAACCAATTGATGGCGGTCATAGAAGGCCGGGCTTCGCTGGGGCCGATGACCTTTGCCGCTTTGCAGCCGTCGCCACAAATTGTCGCCCGTTTCGGCAGCCTGTTTCAGTATAGACCGGCCTTGCTGGCGCTGGCCGCGATAGGCCCGCTCGTCATCGGATCCGGTGTCTACTGGGCTTCCCACCATACGCGTCCGGTCATCCCCAGGACGTTCGACCCGTCCAAACCTCCGTCCTGGTGCGCCGATGACGGCTTGAACCCGGCGGAAAGCGCCATCTGCGGCAACGCCCAGCTGTGGGCGCTCGATGCGGAACTGAACCAGAAATATTATGCGGCTGCTGCGCGGGTCGGTGGGACTCTGGAAAAGATGGGAAACCTTCAGAAGACGGAAGACCTCTGGGTCCATGGCATAAGAAACAAGTGCAACGCGGATACCCAGTGTCTGCTGGGGACGTATCGCAGTCGCATTCCGGCGCTGGACGGCTTCAAGTAGGCCAAGCGCCCGGCTTGGCTTTCGCTGCTCGGGCGAGCCCGAGGGGCGCGATGAGCGTTCTGGATCACGATGCGCTCCTCGACGCGTTCTCGCCCACAGACTTAGCCTCGCTTCGGCGGAGCTTTTTCCTCCGCCCAGTGTGACGGATGGGCAACCAAATCGTGACCACAGTCTGGTAGTTTGGGCCCCTGGCCGCAGGGAGGCTCTGGGGGCGGCTGAAAGGGGCGCATGCTAGGCGCCCTTTTCAGTTTCAATCCGCCACAATTGTCGCCGATGGTTTGTCCGGGTGAGATGGAGGGGACCCGACGTGTACGTCGCAATGATGTGTCGCTGGTGCGGGCGAACGTGAATGCCGCGCCGCAATCAAGATGTCCAAACTCTCTCAGCAACGAACTCGAGGAAGTTGGGTCCCCCGAGCCAGCTTGAGGTTGTGCTTTTTTGGATCGTCGGGATGGTGACGACGATCCTCTCGGGGGCCGTCGCCATCTACGCCGATCACTATCATCTTTGGAACTGAGGCGCGCGGAAGCCGTCGCTCAGCTTCGCCGTGGCGGGGAGGGGTGTCTCAGTTGGGGCTGCGGCGTGCGTTGGGATCGGTCACCGGGATAAGCCACACCAAGCATCTTCGTTCGGGCTCTCCTTTCGCCCGAAAGACCGCCGTCCACGTCTCGATCTCTTCGATAACGGCTTCGCGGATCCGTACCGGCTGCCGACCGTCCCACACCCCTCCATCAATGGTCTCGTAGCTCATCAAGTGAGCCCGGAATTGCGGGGAGGCGGCAAATTGCTCCGCCATTTCCAAATTGCTTGCGTCGAAGGTCAGAACGCTCTGTCCGTTGACCTCTATGGTGAATATGAATCTGTTCAAAATCCCAACCCGTGTGGCAAAAGTGCTCGCGTCCAACAGAAGAACATCTCAGAAAGCGGCAAGGCCGGATAGCGCTAAGGCTCGAACAGTCCGCTGCCGAAACAGCAGCACGCTGTTCGTCGCTCAGCTTCGAACGACGGCGGCCTTCCCAGGGTTCAAAGCCGGCCACCGCAAGGTTCGAATTGGGTTAACTTGACCCTAGCGTCGGCAAAGTCGCTCGGCGGGAATTTTTGTCCCCGGGGTTAAGTCTATCGTCAGGGCACTTGAAGGGCCGATCAGTCGGGGCCCGAAGCACCTTGTCCTCGCGTGCTCTGGGACCCCGCATGTACGTGCGGGGTCCTTTCATTCCGCAATTCGCCTACCGCCCGTGCTCCCTCTCCGCACCGTCCCGCCGCGCCGCGTTTGATTTCGGTGGAATGTGACTACAATAGCCCTTGTAGTCCCGGAGCATGCCCCGTGAAGGAAATCCAGCTTCGCGAAGCCAAGGCGACCTTGTCGGCCGTGGTCGAAGCCGCCGAGAACGGCGAGCCGACAACGATCACCAAACACGGCCGACCGGCCGCCGTGATCGTCTCTCACGGTGAGTGGACCAAGCTAAACGCGAGAGTGCCCATCCTTTGCCGATCTCTTGTTGGCCATTCCGCCGCTCGATCCGGAAGACCTGCCAAAGAGGCAGCCGGCGCGCATCGTCCGCAAGAGGCGGAATCAAGTATGCCGGGGTACTTGCTCGACACAAATGCGTCTGTCGATCCTGGCCCCCGCGAGCGAGGGCGCCGACGTCTGATCGCGCTGCCGCCTTCCGCGCATGGGTCCGCGGGCACGATGACGCCCTTTTTCTCTCCGTCATCACCTTGGCCGAAATTCAAGCCGGCATTTCCCGCCTCGAACGCAAGGGTGCTGCGAAACGGGCGGGCGATCTGTCGCATTGGCTGAGTGCAATTCTGGAGCTTTACCAGTCCAGAACGCTGCCCCTCGCTTCCAGACGCCGCGCTCGAAACCGGTCGGATGCTTGACCGCGCGATGGCGGCGGGAAGCGCCCCCGGTTTTGAGGACGCGGCAATCGCCGCGACCGCCGCGGTCAATGACTTGACGGTCGTTACGGCGAATGAGCGGCATTTCAAACACTTTGGCGTCGCCTTCATCTCCCCAGCATGAGATGAAGCGCAGTTCGCTACGACAAAATCATATCGTGAAAAATCGTAAAGTGGCGCGCCCTACGGGAATCGAACCCGTGTTTCCGCCGTGAAAGGGCGGCGTCCTGGACCGCTAGACGAAGGGCGCGTTAGGGGCGCGGCGACATATACGTGCGTTGCCGTGCCCAAGCAAGCCAGCCGTCCGATCAGTCAGGCATGCTGACCGCACCTTGTCATCGCGACGAACGTCGGTCCGCGCAACGCGGCCATGTTTGTCCTCCGCGACCGCCGCGCGCTACCACTTCCCACTATTCGGCATCGATTTCCACGGCTCGGCCGGGGGAAGCGCAGTGCCCCTCTGCAGGAGCTCGATCGATTGATTGTCGGGCGAGCGCACGAAAGCCATCATGCCGTCGCGCGGCGGGCGGTTGATGGTGATGCCCCCTTCATCAGGCGGTCGCAGGTCGCGTAGATGTCGTCGACCTCGAAGGCGAGGTGGCCGAAGTGGCGCGCCTCGCCATAGTCCTCGGTGTCCCAGTTGTAGGTAATCTCCAGGAGCGGCGCGCTGCGGCCGCGCTTGCCATCCGCGATCAGCCCCTTATCTTCCGGAGCGCCGAGGAACACGTTGGTGTAGCGGCCCTTTTCATCGGGGCGGCGGCTCACCTCGACGAGGCCGAGCTTGTTGCAGAAGAAGTCGAGCGCGGCGTCGAGGTCGCGCACGCGCAGCATGGTGTGCAGGTATCTCATGGCGGGCCTTTGTCCTCCGGGCACTTGTCCTTCGAGCATCAGTCCGGCGATTCACGGGGGAAGCCGGTCGACCCGCCGCGTGAACACGCGCGCCGGCGGGCGGGGCGAAGCTACATGATCGCGTCCCGATTTCGAGACCGCCAATCGCCACCTA
>CAWCCG010000034.1:0-64590 GCA_963793985.1 uncultured Alphaproteobacteria bacterium
CATCAATCGGGCGGGCCCGCCGCAAGGGCGGCGAACTGGGTCGCCACCACCTGCTCGTAGGGGACGTCGCCCTTGAGCAGCCCGAGATCGCGGGCGAAGGCGTTCATGCCGGCGACGAATTCGCGGCTGATGCGGGCGTCGTAAAAGGGCAAGTCGCGCCGGATCAATTCGGCGATCAGCTCGGCCTCGGCGGGGGGAAACAGCTTGCGGCCCACCTCGGTCGCGAGGCCGAGGTCATCCTTGAGCGCCTCGTGGGTGCGCACGATCGCGCGCACCGCCGCCGCCGCGGCTTCCGGCTTGTCGGCGATCAGGCGGTCGGTCGCCGCGATCGACGCCATCGTGTAGTTGAAGCAGGGCTTTGGGCCGTCGCCGCGGCGCACGTCGAGCACGACGGTGCCGATGCCGCGCTGTACCGCGACTTCGGCGCCCATGCCGTTCGCCCAGAAGCCGTCGATCTTGCCGTCCTCCAGCGCCTTCGCCGCGGTGACGCCGAAGTTCACCCCGGCGGCGAGCGCGCCGGGCACCGGGGCGATCTTCACGCCGTCGCGGTCGAGATCGATGCCGGCCTCGATGAGCAGGCGCCGCAGCCCCATCTCGACCCACGGTGCGGCGCCGATGCTCTTGCCCTTCACGACGGCCAAGTCGCCGCGCCGGACGCCGGCCTCGTTGCGCATCACCAGAAACCAGTACATGCCCTGGGCCTGGGCGCAGAGCAGCTTGACGCCCTGCCACTGCGGAAACGCCGCGAGCGCCGAATGGGCGGAGCCGCCGACGAAATCGACGGCGCCGTCGCGCAGCGCCATGTAGGCCCTGTCGACCGGAAAGATCAGCTCGACTTCGACGTCGATCCCCTCCTCCCGGAAAAAGCCGAGCTCCGCCGCGGCGATCGCCGGGAAGTAGGAGGGCGAGATCATGTCGGGGACGGCGAGCTTCACGTTTACGACCTCAGCAAATCGCGCACGCCGGCGGCGCAGGAGAACAATGCGGCGTCCTGGTCGGCGAAGCCCATGAGCTGCAGGCCAAGCGGCAGGCCGCCGTCCGACAGCACAGGCAGCGTGATCGCGGGAATGCCGAGCAACGAGGCCGGGACCACGAACACCGGGTTGCCGGTCGAGCCGAGGCCGACCGGCGCGGCGCCGGTCGCGGTCAGCGTGACGCAGGCATCGAATTCGCCGGCGAGCCCCGCATAGATGTCGCGGCGAATCTGGCGCTCCTTGAGCATCGCCCGGTAGTTGTCGATGGTCATCGCCTCCGCCTGCACCAGGCGGTCGCGCATTGCTTTCGAGAGCTTCGACGCATCGCGCCGGCTATAGGTGTTGATCGGCCAGCGCGATTCCCAGGCATTGATATCGAAGGAAAGGTCGCGGGCGTCGTGGACCGCGGTTTCCGCTGCCGCGATCTCGGCGTGATCGTAGCGCGTCGCGATGGCGACGCCGGCCTGCGTCAGGCGGGACAGGGCCTCCTCGAGCGCCTGCCGCGCACCGGGCGACGCGTCCGCCCAGCCGTCGGTTTCGAGAAGCGCGAGTTGGCGCGGCTTGACCGCCTCCGGCGGATGCGGCGGGCCGTAGAGCCCGGGATAGCCCGGGTCGCCGCCGCAGCGCTTCACGATCTCGTAGGCGACCTGCCACGCCTCCTCGAGGCTCGCGGCGAGCGTCCCGTGGGCGCTCTGGCTCAGTCCGTCGTAACTGCCGCCGCGGTTGACTGCGCCGATCGTCGGCTTGAAGCCGAAGCAGCCGCAAAAGCTCGCCGGACGCAGTATCGAGCCGATCACCTGGGTGCCGAGCCCGACCGGGATGACGCCGGCGCCGACCGCCGCGGCCGAGCCGCTGCTCGATCCACCCGGCGTGCGGGCGGGGTCCCACGGATTGCGTGTGCCGCGCGGCTCGGTCGCGGCGAACTCGGTGGTTACGGTCTTGCCGAGGATCACGCCGCCCGCCTCGCGCAGCGCGGCGACGCTCGCGGCATCACGCTCGCTGCGAAAGCCCGCGAACAGCGGCGAGCCGTTCTCGGTCGGCATGTCAGCGGTTTCGATGATGTCCTTGATGCCGAGCGGCATGCCGTCGATCGGCGAGAGCGGGTTGCCGGCGCGCCAGCGCGCGCTCGATTTGTCGGCCTCGGCGCGCGCCGCCTCGACATTGAGGGTGACGAAGGCGCCGATCCGCGGCTCCCAGGCATCGAGCGCGGCGAGGCAGCGCTCGAGAAAATCGCGCGGCGAATCCTTTCCGGTCGCGAAGTCTTTGGTCGCGGGCAGATAGGGCCGCAGTACCGGAGTCATCGTAGACGTCATCGTGTCGGAAGCACTCATGGGCGAACTCTTGATCTTTCCTTTTCGGACCTCATCCTGAGGAGCGTCCGCAGGACGCGTCTCGAAGGATGGCCGCAGACTGCGGCGCCTGGCCATCCTTCGAGACGCCGGCTGCGCCGGCTCCTCAGGATGAGGGCCACACAGGACGCCGTAGGGCGAGCAAAGCGAAGCGCGCCCACGTCTGCCCTCGAGCTCGAACCGCACGGGGACGGCGCGAGACGCGCCTTTGCCCACCCCTACTTCTTGCTCTCGTCATAGTAGTGCATCTCGAACAGCGTGCAGCCGCGCTCGGACTTGAAGGGGCCGTGGTTGACGCCCGGCGGGCGGCACGCATAGGTCGGCGCGACGAAGGTCTCGCCACCCTTGCCCTGCGCGTCGTTGCCGACGATGAGATCGCCGGACATCAGGTAGACCTCTTCCCAGTGGTCGTGGACGAAGGGCGCGGTGGTGTAGACGCCGGGATCGAATTTGAGCAGGCGCGAGCGGCTGCCCATCTTCTTTCCCTCGTCGAGGTCGCTTGCCAGAATCTTCTGCTTGATCCCGGCTGGATACCCCACCGGCGTGTGCCAGCCCTCGGCGAGGTCGACGGGATGGAATTCGAGATGCGGCTTGTTCATCGGCATGGAGCACCTGATATCTAAGCTCCTGCAGCCGGACGCGCGGAGCGCACCCGGTACATGTCAGCCTTGGCGATGCCGGGTCAAGGCCGCGCATGTCATAACGCGGCTGCGCCAGCGCCGTGACAGACAACATCGGCACGACGTTCGCGCGACATCCAGGGAGAACCACCATGAGTTCGAAGCGAGACCCGCATTCCCTGCAGCAATCGATCACCCCGGGCACGGTGATCGTGGCGACGGCCGGCACTGGTCTCTACGAGCAGGTTCTCCTCGACGGGCGCCATGCGCTTCGCGCCGACGAGCCCGTCGCGGTCGGCGGCGGCGATGCCGGCCCGGGCCCCTACGAGCTCCTGCTGATGGCGCTCGGCAGCTGCACCTCGATGACGGTGACCATGTACGCCAACCGGAAGAAATGGCCGGTCGAGCAGGTGATCGTGCGGCTGCGCCACGCGCGCGTCTATGCCGACGACTGCGTCAACTGCGAGGACCCGAAGTCGAAGATCGACCGCATCTCCTTGAGCCTCGAGTTCATCGGCGCGCTCGACGAGACCCAGCGCGCGCGGCTCGTCGAGATTTCCAAGCAGTGTCCGGTCCACCGCACGCTGTCGAGCAAGTCGGACATCCGCACCGAGCTTCTTCCGGCTTGAGCGGAAGGCTCAACTCCGGGCTCACCCCAGAACCGGCAGCGTCCGCACCGAATAAGCGTGGGAAATGATCCGGCCGAGCACGGGGTCTTCGAGCTCGAACTCGAAGCGCCCGGTCGCCCGGACGCCGCCCTTCGCCGCCAGCGTCCCGCAGAACATGAGGGTGTTCTCCGGCAGTCGGGTGGCGCCCGCTTGCCAGCGGCCGATCAGCTCCTGCGGCGAGAGCATCGCGGCGACCGAGCCTTCCTGGTAGAGCTTGCGCGCGCCGTCCTCGACCACGTGGGACCGCAGCATCAGCCGGTCCCAGTGGGGCGCGACGTCGTCGAATGCCCAGAACAGCGGCGCCATCGGCTTGTCGCACATCTGCTTCGACACCGTGACGCCGTAGGCCTCGACCTCGCGGTCGGTGTGGTCGGACCCGGTGCCGACCCACAGGCGGCCGTCGTACTGGAGCAGCACGAACTCGACCTCGCCGCCGGATTTCTCGCCGACCACCTCGATGTCGGTGCCGGTGGTGAGGCGGGCGGTGGCGACCCGGTAGAAGATCGGGGTCGTCGCCGGCGCCTTGACGCCGAGCGCCTCGAGCTCGCGCACGTGCTTCGCCACCGCGGCGGGGTCGCGCCCGGTCCAGCCGGCGATGACGGTGTCATCGACAGCGATCTCGGCGTGACGCGGGATCGCGCCGCTCTGCAGGATAAGGGGAAGCCTTCGGGGCACGGAAAGTCCCGGGTTTGCGGACCGACTTTACGCCGGAGCGGACTTGCTCCGCGGTTTTTCCTTTGCCACAGGTCGGCGCAGGGCGGCAAGTCCACACTATTGATCGCAGCCCGCGCGTCGGGCATGTCTGCGCCCCGTTGGAGGACTTTCATGCGGACGCTGTCGCAATCGGCGCGGGACCTCGCGGCCGGCATTTCAAGCCGATCCCTGGTCGAGGAGTGCCTCGCCCGGATCGCCGAACCGGCCGGCGAGGGCACCCGCGTCTTCCTCAAGGTTTGTGCCGAGACGGCGCGCGCCAACGCCGATTACATCGATCATGTGCGCGGCCGCGGCGCTGCCCCGTCGCGGTTCGCCGGCATCCCCATCTCGGTCAAGGACCTGTTCGACGTCGCCGGCGACGTGACGACCTCGGGCTCGGTCGCCCTGCGCGACGCCCCGCCCGCCGCGGCGGACGCGGCCGCGGTCGCCCGGCTGCGGGCCGCCGGCCTGATCCCGATCGGCCGCACCAACATGACCGAATTCGCCTTCACCGGCCTCGGCATCAACCCGCATTACGACACGCCGCGCAATCCGTATGACCGCGCGACCGGCCGCATCCCCGGCGGGTCGTCCTCCGGGGCGGCGGTGTCGGTGACGGACGGCATGGCGGTGGGTGCGCTCGGCACCGATACCGGCGGCTCGTGCCGCATCCCGGCGGCACTGTGCGGCATCGTCGGCTACAAGCCGACGGCGAGGCGCATCCCGGTCGCCGGCGTGCTGCCGCTGTCGTCCTCGCTCGATTCGGTCGGGCCGCTGGCCGCAACCGTCGCCTGCTGCGCGGCGATCGACGCCATCATGGCCGGCGAGGAGCCCGAGGAGATCGCGCCGTTTCCGCTGCGCGGCCTGCGGCTCGCCGCGCCACAGGCGGTCGCGCTCGACGACCTCGATGAACAGGTGTCGCGCCGCTATGCGGCAGCTCTGTCTACGCTCAGCGGTGCCGGTGCCGTCATCACCGACATTCCCCTCGCCGAGCTCAAGGAGATCGCGACCCTCAATGCGCGCGGCGGCTTTGCCGCCTCGGAGGCCTATGCCTGGCACCGCCGGCTCATCGAGGCCAAGGGCGCGATGTACGACCCCCGGGTGCTGATGCGCATCGTGCGCGGCCGCGACATCGATGCCGCCGATTACATCGACCTCATCCGCGGGCGCGCCGACCTGATCCGCCGCGTCGCCGCCATCACCCGCGACTTCGATGCGCTGGTGATGCCGACGGTGCCGCTGGTCGCACCGCCGCTCGCCGAGCTCGAAGCCGAGGACCGCTACCGCAAGGTCAATCTCCTGGTGCTGCGCAATCCGACGGTCGCCAACATGCTCGACCGCTGCGCCATATCGCTGCCCTGCCACTTCCCCGGCGAGGCGCCGGTGGGGCTGATGCTGATCGGCGAGCACGGCGGCGACCGCCGGCTGTTCGAAATCGCGGCGGCGGTCGAGGCGGCGGTGTCGCCGATCGTGAGGCGGCGCATGAAGGCGGACGTGATGTTCGCGCTGTCGCGGCCGCTGCTCGCGCTGCTCGACCCGGAGCGAGCGCACGGCCTCACGGTGCAGGGGCTCAAGCTCGGCCTCGGCGGCGCGGCGCCGCGAGCCGGACGATCCGATTCTCGCGACCACGGTGTGGAATTTCGCCTTCCCCAATCCGGTCGGGCTCGCCGCCGGTTTCGACAAGCATGCCGAAGTCTGCGACGCGATGCTGGCGCTCGGCTTCGGTTTCGTCGAGGCCGGCACTGTGACACCGCGGCCGCAACCCGGCAATTCCGGCCAGCGGCTGTTTCGGCTGGCCGAGGACGAGGCTGTCATCAACCGGTTCGGCTTCAATAGTTGCGGCATCGCGCCGTTCGCCGGACGGCTGGCGAAGCGCCGTGCTGCCGGCGCGCGCGGCATCGTCGGCGCCAATCTCGGCAAGAACCGCGACACCGCCGATGGGGCCACCGACTACATCGCCTGCATCGAGGCGGTGACGGGGCTCGCCGACTACCTCGTGGTCAACGTCTCCTCGCCGAACACGCCCGGGCTCCGCGCGCTGCAGGCGCGCGCCCAGATCGAGGAGCTGATCTCGCGGGTCAACGAAGCGCGGCGGGCGAGCCCGGTGCCGAGGCAGCCACCGCTGCTGGTCAAGGTCGGCCCTGATCTCGACGAGAGCGAAATCCGCGGCATCGCCGAGGTCGCGCTCGCGACCGGTATCGACGGCCTCATCGTCGGCAACACCACGGTGGCGCGGCCGTCGAGCCTCAAGAGCCGGCACGCCTCCGCGGCCGGCGGCCTGTCCGGCAAGCCGCTGTTCGCGCCTTCGACCGACTGTCTCGCCGCGATGTACCGGCTCACCCGTGGTCGCATCCCGATCATCGGATGCGGCGGCATCGCGAGCGGCGGCGACGCCTACGCCAAGATCCGCGCCGGCGCCTCGCTGGTGCAGCTCTACTCGGCGCTGGTGTTTCAGGGGCCGGGGCTGGTCGGCCGCATCAAGCGGGAGCTCGCCGCGAAGCTCCGGGCTGACGGATTCACCTCGGTGCGGGAGGCGGTGGGGGTGGATGTGCGGTGACGCAGGTTGTTACGTCGCTATATGCGCCGCTGGCGCCGGCGCTTACGCCGTCATTCCGGGGCACCGCGCAGCGGTGAACCCGGAATCCAGCAACCGGACTGCGAACGCAGCCTAGATTCCGGGTTCGCGCTGACGCGCGCCCCGGAATGACGGACGTTACTTCTGCGCGATGATCACTGCTTCGGTCAGCACGAAGTCGACGTCGCCTTTGTTTTCCTGCGGGCGGGCGAAGGCGCGGAAGGCGGGGGAGCCGTCGAGCAGCATGGCGCGCAGGTCGCTCTTGATCTCGGCGCCGACGTTCTGCTGGTCGGCCCAGGGGCCGAGCACCATCGGCTTGTCGAGCAGCTCGACGTGGCTCTCCTTCAAGCCGGCATCGGCGACGAGGCCGCGCCACTCGGCGAGCGTGAGGCAGCGCACGTGCGACGGATCGCGGTGCTTCTCGAACGCATTGTATTCGTCGGCCGCGGCGGCGAGCACGTCGGCATCGTCCGCCATGATGCTCGGGTCCGGCGAGACGTTCTCGACGAGGCCGAACAGGCCGCCGAGCCGCAGCACCCGCGCCACCTCGGTGACGAAAGCGCGCACGTCGTCGAAGTGATGGGGCGCGATCCGGCAGGTGACGATGTCGAACGTGCCGTCGGCGAAGGGAAGCGCTTCGGCGCGCAGGTCGGCAAAGCCGATATTGGCGAGATGCCGCTCGGCGGCGAGGCCACGCGCCACCATCAGCATCTGCGGCGTCAGGTCGGAGGCGATGACGTGGGTCACGTGGGGCGCGAGCGCCAGTGCCACATGGCCGGCGCCGGTCGCGATGTCGAGCGCGGTCGCGCCCTGCTGCGGCGCCAAGAGCTCGACGAGACGCGGCAGGCTGCCGCCCTTGGCGTGGGAGCGGCTCGTCGCATAGGTCGCGGCAAAGGTGCCGAAGCGTTCCTGGGCGAGCGATTTCGACTTGAGTTCCATAGCGGTAGCGTCCTTGGTCGATCAATGCGGCGGGGGAATGCGAATGAGTTGATCGAGCTGCGCCGGTGTCAGCGGCGCGGTAAGCATCTTCGCGGCGACGGCGTCGGCCATGCTTGCATCGGTGCCGGACACGCGGTCCGGCGCCATCGCCGCCTTCGGCAGGAAGGTGTCGCGGATCTGGCCGGCAAGCCGCTCGGAGACCTTGGCGATGTCGGCGAAGTAAGCGAGCGCGCGCGGGTCGCTGTAGAGAAACGCGTAGGCCTCGCGGTAGGCCTGCATGAAGCGGTCGATCGCCTCGGGCCGCGCCGCGAGCACGGCGGCATTGACGATGTGCACGCGCACGGTCTGGCCTGCGGTTTCCGGCACGTCGCTGCCGCGCGCGATCAGCCGGATGCGGCCGTCGTCGAGCGCATCGAGCCCGAACGGCGGCGATGCCCAGCCGATATCGACCTGCCCGCTCATCGCCTGGGTGAAGGTCACCGCGCTGGCGCCGGTCGCGATCGAGCGCGCCTTGACGTCGTAATGCTTCAAGAGCGCGAGCAGCGTGACGTGGGTCGAGGCCCCGTTGGTCGAATAGGCGACGGTCTTGCCGGCGGCATCCTTGAGCGAGCGAATCGGCGAAGCCGCAGGCACGTACCAGTAGAGGTCGCTCGCGCCGGTGACGCCTGCGGCAATGATTCGCACCGGTGCGCCCTTCGCAAAGGCACCCATCACCGCGCCGGTGCCCGCTGCGATCCCGATGTCGACCCCGCCGGAGATCACCGCCTGCATGGTCTCACCGCCGCCGTTGGTATAGAGCAGCTCAAGCTCGATGCCGTGGTTGCGGAAGATTCCGGCGCGCTCGCCGATCGCGGGAATGCAGGTGTCCCAGTTGCCGGGTGCGCCGACGGCGAGCTTGAGCGTTTCGGCCGCCTCGGCCGCGCCGGTCATCGCGAGCGCAGCCACTATCGCCATGAGCGCAGCGCAACGCACTCCAGAGGGTGACGCTCGCACCAAACCTCCGCCGGTTTGCGAGGAAAATCGCAAAAGAACAGGCTCACGTTAACCAACGCGACTTGGTGCGGCAATGGCGGGCTGTTCAATTGTGGGAGAGCGCGTTTTATAATGCGAGCTGCGCTCAACCAGGGACCGATTTTGAACACATCGTCTGCAAAAGGCATCATCGGCATCGAACGACAACGATCATCTCATCCTCGTCGACGGCGACGATGTCCCGCAGGGCATCGCGCCGAAGATGGAGGTGCATCGCCGCGGCCTGAAGCACCGCGCCATCTCGGCGCTGGTGCGCAACCGCGCGGGCGAGATGCTGCTGCATCAGCGCAACCCGGTGAAGTACCACTCCGGCGGCTTGTGGACCAACGCCTGCTGCAGCCATCCGCGGCCGGGCGAAGCGACGCCCGACGCAGCGCACCGCCGGCTCGCCGAGGAAATGGGCGTTCACTGCGCGCTCACGCCGCTGTTCGTGGCGCGATATCGTGCCGCGGTGTCCAACGGCTACATCGAGGACGAGGTGGTGCACGTCTTCGGCGGCACTTATGACGGCGAGGTCAGGCCGGACCCCGGCGAGGTCTCCGACTACAAATGGATCCCGCTCGCCGCGCTGATCGATGACCTCGCGCGCAACCCGCAGCACTACACCGTGTGGTTCCACCACTACATGCGCGCGCACATCGCGCAGATCACGCCGTGGGTGGAGCGCGGCTGAAGGTAGCCGCGCTGTCGCGCTCCAGCACCTGACGACCTTCCGGCGCCGTCGCGGCGGCGGCTCGCGGGACCGGCTCCGGGGATTCGCACGCGTCGGGTGCGGTCGAGGGCGACTCGACACGGGCCGGCTCGCCGGCCGCCGCGCTCCCGAACCTCTCGATGTACTCCTTAAGCGACATGTACCCGGCTTCGACAAGAACGCGGGCGGTCGCACGATCGATCTCCGCCATCGGTTGCTCCCGTTTTGGCATCAACTGGTGAGCCCGCCGGGCTGTTCCAAGGCTCCGGGCCCCGACCGCAAAGGTGAACCAGTTCATACAGGGCGATGGCGAGAGGCTGCATGCTTCGGCTCAGATGCAGCGCCGCGTTCCCTAGCGGCGCCGCATTGTGGAGAAGAGGAGAAGCGTCATGAAGGTATTTCTCATTACCCTGGCATTAGGCGCTGTTCTCGTTGCACCCGCATTTGCCCAACAGGCCCCGCAGTCACAGCCCCGCCAGGGCTGGGGGTCCAGGGTGCACGTCTACGCTCCGGACTACTACGAGCAGCACCACGGCAACAGCAACACCAACCCCGACTTCCAGCTCGGCGGTCGCGAGCGGTAATCGGTACTGGCGGTCCCGGCCGGCGCAGCGGCCGGGACTGCTTTTGCCGGCGAAGTCGCGCCAGTGCTTTCACACTTTTCCTAAGTCCGCCCTCGCGCAATCAGCTCGACAATGCGCGCCGGCGTGACCGGGCACTGGGTGATGCGCACCCCGAACGGCTGCAGGGCATCCTCGATTGCCGAGACCACAGCAGCAGCCGCCGGGATGGTGCCGACTTCGCCGGCCCCCTTGGCACCGAGGGGATTGAGCGGCGACGGCGTCTGCATGAATTGGGTCTCGAACATCGGGAACACCGGCGCGGTCGGCATCAGATAGTCGGCGAAATTCGTCGTCGTCGGCTGGCCCGCGGCGTCGTAGCCCATCCATTCGAGAAGCGCGTTGCCGATGCCGTGGGCGATGCCGCCATGCACCTGGCCGTCGACGATCATCGGATTGACGAGCGTGCCTGAATCCTGCAGCGCGACGTATCGCAGAACACGCACTTCGCCGGTCTCGCCGTCGACCTCGACCTCGGCGGCGTGGCAGGCATTGGCATAGGCGAGCGCGTCGGTGCGGAAGTTCGCGGCCTCCTGCAGCCCGGGTCCCATGCCCGGCGGGAACGGATAGCCCGGCGCGCCCTGGAGGATGCGCGCGAGCTCGCCGAGCGGCACGCTCATCTGCGGCGCGCCGGCGACGCGATACGCTCCGTCGGCGAATTCGAGGTCCTCCTCGGCGACTTCGAGCACATGGCTCGCGAGCTTCTTCGCCTTCTGCGCCACCGCACGCGACGCCAGCAGCACCGAGGAGCCGGCCGTCACCGTCTGGCGGCTGGCGAAGCCGCCGAGCCCGACCGGCACGACCGAAGTGTCGCCGGAAATCACCTGGACGTCTGCGGGCGACACGCCAAGCTCACTCGCGCAGATCTGCGCGAGTGCGGTCTTGAGCCCCTGCCCCATCGCCGCGGCGCCGGTGTAGACGGTGATGCGTCCGGTCGGCGAGACGCGCACCACGCCGGATTCGAACGGGCCGCGCCCGGTCCCCTTCATGGCATGGGCAAGCCCGATGCCGATCAGGCGACCCTCGGCGCGGGCTTTCGCCTGCCGCGCCGGAAAGCCCGCCCAGTCGATCGCGGAGAGCACTGCTTCCTGAGCAGCCGGATAATTGCCGCTGTCGTAGACGATGGTCTCCCCGGCACGCGTCTTGAGCGGCTTGAGATACGGCATCTTCTCGGCCGGGATGAGGTTGCGTGCACGCAGCGCCGCGCGCTCGAGCGCCGAGTTCGCGCGCCAGCTGGTCGAGCAGGCGCTCCATGATGAACGAGGCCTGCGGATAGCCGGCGCCGCGCACCGACGAGACCGGTGTCTTGTTGGTGACGGTGACCGCGACCTCCATCGCGAATGCCGGCACCATGTAGGGGCCGCTCAGCGTCGACGCCGAGTTGTACGGCAGGTTCACGTCCTGCAGCGCATAGGCGCCGAGGTCGTGCAGCAGGCGCCCGCGCAGGCCGAGAATGCGGCCATCGTCCGCCGCGGCGATCTCCATCTCCCAATACTGGTCGCGCTCCTGGACCGCGGCGAGGAAATGCTCGCGGCGGTCCTCGATCCAGGTCACCGAGCGCTTCAAAAGCTTCGCGGCAGCGGCGACCGCGACGTCCTCCGCATAGACGCAGAGCTTCGGGCCGAAGCCGCCGCCGACATCCGGCGTCGCGACGCGAAGACAATTGTCGTCGAGGCCGAGCAGGCGCGTCAGCGTGTTGAAAAGGTCGTGCGCCTTCTGGGTCGAGGCCCACACGGTGAGCGAGCCGTCGCTCTTGCGGTATTCGGCAAGGATACCGCGACCTTCGATGGAATGCGCCGCGCCGCGATGGATGAAGAACTTTTCCCGCACCACATGGGGCGCCGCGCGGAACGCGGCGTCGACCTCGCCGTAAGCGATCCGGTAGGACGAGATGACGTTCGAGGGAAATTCGCGCCGCACCTTCGGCGCATCGGGGCGCGCAGCCTCCCGGCAGTCCGCGGCGGCGGGCAGGATGTCGTAGGTCACGTCGACGTCGCGCCGCGGCGTCCTCCGCGAGGTAGCGGTCCTTGGCGAGCACGATCGCGACCGGCTCGCCCACATAGGAGACCTCGCCGTCGGCGAGCGCAAAGGCCCAGCAGCGGTCGAGCGGCGTGCCGGAATTCGAAGTCCGCATCATCCGCCGCTTGGCCATGGCCGGCGCGAGGTCGTCGAGTGTCAACACGGCGGCGACCCCGGGCAGCGCCAGCGCCGCCGCTCGGTCCACCGCGGCGATCAGCGCATGCGGGTGCGGACTGCGCACGAAGGCCGCGTGGAGCACGTCCGGTGTCGCGATGTCCCCGACATAACGGCCGGCCCCGGTGAGCAGAGCGTGGTCTTCGAAGCGAGGCTGGCGTGAGCCGATGGCAGGCATGGACATCAGACCGATCTTCGCAGCCGGCTTGGCGTCTTTGCGGCGGTGCAGCGCCCTACACCTCTCCCCGCGTGCGGGGAGAGGTCGGATCGCGCAACGATCCGGGAGAGGGGGCGGTTTCGCAAGTCTGAGCGTCTGAGGAAATCCTCGGCGGCGCAGCCTCGTCACGAGGCCCCCTCACCCCGACCCTCTCCCCGCGCGCGGGGAGAGGGAGCGCGGGAGCCGTGCCATGAAGACCAATACGTGGACTTCTCGTGTTCAATTGGTGATCGCCTTGGCGGCCTTGGCGACGATGTCCTTCGGCGTCGCGTAGATCTCGGCCAGCAGCTTATCGATCGTTGCTGCGCTCACCGGCCTGATCTCCGCCTGCATCCGCTGGGCGTCGGCCAGCAACTCCGGGTCTTTCATAGTGGCGTCGAAGGCTGCGACCAGCGCCTGCTTGCGGTCGGCGGGAATGCCGGGCGGCCCGGCGATCGGACGCGCCATCGCCTGTCCCGCGAGGATGAGCTTCGCCATCTGGGCCTGCTCGTCGTTTTTGACGAGATCGATCACCGCGGGGACATCGGGGAGGTCCGGCTCGCGCTGCAATCCGAACTGCACGGGTATGTTGACCCGGTGCGCGTTCACCCAGTCCATGTGCCGCGCCTTGACGGTGGTCCACGACATGCCGCATACGCCTGAGACCTCGCCGCGCTCCATGGCGAGCGTCGCCTCGTTGGTGCCGGGATAGCCGCTGACGAGCTTCAGCTTGGCGCCGAACATGTTGCGCAGCATCAGCGCGTAGGCGTCGGGATCGGCGCCGCCGCCCTCCCCGCCGACCGTGAAAGGCTTCGCCAGCATGTCGTCGAAGGTCCGGATCGGCGAAGAGTGCCACGTCATGCAGACGCTGGTGTCGGTCGAGAGGCTGCCGAGCCAGGTGAACTTCGTCGCATCGAACGGCGAATGGTCGATCAGCGGCGCCACCGCCATGCTGCGCGAGAAGGCGCCGATCACGGTGCCGTCGCGCGGCGCCGCGTTGTAGAGATAGAGCGTAAGACGCTGACTGCCGGCGCCCTCGCGGTTCTGTGGGACGACGTTCGGGTGCCCCGGGATGTGCTTGCCGAGATGGCGCGCCAGCAGCCGCGCGTAGAGATCGTAGCCGCCGCCGACACTGAAGCCGATGGCGACGATGACGGTCTTGCCGCGATAGAACTCCTCGACGCTCTGCGCGGCCGCGGGGTGCTCAAGGGCGCAACATCTCGACGACCGCGACGGCGGAGTAGACCCGTAGGGCGGGCAAACTGAGCCCGGCCTTCGCGGACCTCATCCTGAGGAGGCGCGAAGCGCCGTCTCGAAGGATGGCCCCACAGGCTGCGGCCTGTGGCCATCCTTCGAGACGCCGGCTGCGCCGGCTCCTCAGGATGAGGTCCGCAAAGATTTGCCGACTCTCCGGGTCGCATCGATCGCATCTGCTCGCCTAATGCCTCGGAAACAGCGCCGGAAACTTCGCCCGCAGCTTCGCCCGCAGGTCGGCACTCACGTCGACCACCTTCGGGAAGGTCTTGTTGAGCTTCTTCTCGTAGGGAATGCAGGCGTCGACAAGGATGCGGTTGTTGAAGTTGCCGGGCAGGAACAGCGGGTCGCGCTTCGACGCCCACGCCTTCTGGATGAGGTCGATGTCGCTCGCCGGATCGAAGCGGGTGCACATCGCCCACAGCACCTGGTCGAGATCGCCAGCGTCGATGTCGTCGTCGACCACCACGGTCCATTTGCCGGCATAGGCGCCGCCCTGGCAGTTCGATGCGATATGCAGCGCGTTGCGGGCGTGCCCGGGATAGCGCTGCCTGATCTGGATCGCAGTGAAGCGCGTCGCCGGGCCGGCCTCGTGGTTCCACACGCCGAGCACGTCGGGGATGCCGCTCGCTTCGAGCGCGCGCCAGATCTGCGAAGCGCCGGCGACGCCCTTGAGAAGCCCGGTCTCGTCGACCGGCTTGTGCTGCGGCGCGCAGGTGAGGATCGGATCGTTGCGGTAGAGGATGGTCTTCACCTCGACATAGGGCCGCGGCACCGTGTCGTCTGAATAATAGCCCATCCATTCGCCGAACGGCCCTTCGGGCCTGACCCGGCCCGGCACCGTCTCGCCCTCGATCGCGATCTCGCAGTCGGCCGGAATCGGGAAACCGGTGTAGGGCCCGCGCACCACGTCGATCGGCTCGCCGCGCAACCCGCCGGCGATGTCCATCTCGCCGATCTCGGGCAGCGGGCTCGACGAGAGCATGAACAGCAGCGGGTCCTGCCCGCACAGGATGACGACCTTCATCGGCTCGCCGCGCTCGAAATACTTGTCGCGATGGATGCGGCCGTGCTTGCCCTCGGTGATCTGGCAGCCGATCGTCTTGCCGTCATAGACTTGGCTGCGATAGGCGCCGAGATTGAACCAGCCGAGGTCGGGGTCCTTGGTGATCACGCAGTCCGCGGTGCCGATGAAGCGCGCGGTGTCGAGCTCGTGGTGGCGCGGCACCGGAAACTTCAGCACGTCGACGGCGTCGCCTTCGATCACGTTCTCCAGGATCGGCCCATCCTTGACCTCGCGCGGCGCCAGCGGCTTGAGGTCCTGCATGCGCTGGTGATAGCGCTGCACGATGTCGACCTTGCGGTCGTGCTCGAGCGGCAGCCCCAAAGTGAGCGCGATGCGGCGGATCGAGGAGAGCTGGCCGTAGAGCGTGCGAAACCCGGCCGGATAGCCCGGCACCTTGTCGAACAGGACCGCCGGCGCCTGGCCGCGGCTCTTCTCGGTGAGCATGTGGGTGATCGCGCCCATCTCGACGTCCCAGTGCGCGCCGTCGACGCGTTCGAGCTCGCCCATCCTCTCGACTTGTTCGAGCCAGCCGCGCAGGCCGCGATATTGCATCCGAAACTGCGAGTTCGCGGCGGCGATGTTCATGGCGTTTCTCCAGAGTACCGACAACATCAGAGGTGCCGACGACGGCAGGGGCGCCGAAGGGACGGGTTGCAATCGAGCCCGGCGATCCTCGCTCGCGCCGCAAGCCTCCCATCAGCAGGGCCATTGTATTGTTCTGTATACAATTGTAAACAGAGATCGGATGAGGAGTGGTCGCGCCTGCGATTTCGTTGCCGGCTCGGGCCGGAGCGCGAACCCCGGGCGCGGTGCTGTGGCCGAAGGATCGCCGATGACACAGGCTGACGCGACGCTCAATTTCGCGGCCTTCGACGAATCGATGCTGCGCACCGGCTCGCGCGCCGACTTCGTGTTCGAAACGCTGCGCGACGCCATCTGGGACGGCCGCATCGCGCGCGGCGTGCGCATCCGCGAGGAGGAGATCGCGCGCAATCTCGGGGTGAGCCGCACTCCCGTGCGCGAAGCGCTACAGCGGCTGGCGCAGCGCGGCCTGCTGATGTTCGGCGCCGGGCGCGGGCTTGTCGTCGCCGAGCTAACGCACCACCAGGTGCTCGAGCTCTATGCGATGCGGGAAATCCTCGAAGGCTCGGCGGCGCGCTTCGCCGCTCAGCATGCGACCGAGGCCGAAGTCGCGATCATCAATCGGCTGCAGCGCGACCTGCGCCAGGTGAAGACCGATCCGCTCGCGATCGTGCGGCTCAACCGCCAGTTCCACCAGGCGATCTACCACGCCGCGCACAACCAGTACCTGGTGCAGTCGCTGGAATCGCTCAACGACTCCCTCGCGCTGTTGAACCACACGACGTTCCGCATGCCCAAGCGCCGGGAGTCCGACGAGGAGCACCGCAAGATCGTGCTGGCGATCGAGAAGCGCGACCCCGACCAGGCGGAGCAGGCCGCCCGCGCCCACATCCGCAACGCGCAGCTCACGCGGTTCAGCCGGGGCTTCGTCGATGCGCCGCGGGCGCTGGAGCGGGTGTAGTTCTTAACTCTGACCTCGTCCTGAGGCCATGAGACTATCTGGGACCTCATCCTGAGGAGCCGGCGAAGCGGCGTCTCGAAGGATGGCCCCACCCGCTGCGGTCTGTGGCCATCCTTCGAGACGCGCGCAAGAGCGCGCTCCTCAGGATGAGGTCATAGGTTGGGATTTACGCCTCCGCGGCGCCCTCACTTCAGTCGCTTCGACGCCTCTTCGACGAGGCCGAGGTCGGTGAACTTCGAAACGTCGAAGCTCGCCTTGATGAAACCCATGTCGCGGGTGAGGTCGACATTGCGCTGGAGCGCCGCGAGGTCGGGCTTCATGTTCGGGTCGCGGTAATTGTCCTGCTTGCTGAAGACCCAGGAGAACCTCTCCGCCGGCTGCTTCACCAGGCGGCCGCAGATTTCCATCGCCTCCTTCTGGTTGGCGGGGTCGAGATACCAGCGGACGATGCGCAGCGTGTCCTCCATGAAGTCGGTCATGGCGGCGCGGTTCTTGTCGATGAAGCCTTTGCGCGCCGTCCACATCGAGAACTGCGAGACGCCGATGGCGTCCTCGGTGGTGAACAGCACGCGCGAAATCTTCTTGAGCTCGGGATCGAGCGCGAACGGCAGCACCGCCGGCACCATGTCGACCTTCTTCTCGCCGAGCATCGCGCGCATCGCCGGGAACGGCGCCTCGATCACGGTGTAGTCGCGCTTGTCCTCGAGACCGTGCTTGCGCAGCATTGCGCGCATCGCGATGTCGACGGCGCTGCCGGCCGCGTTCGACGCGATCACCTTGCCCTTGAGGTCCTCGACCTTCTTCACCGGGCCGTCGGCGAGCACCGCGAACTGGTTGCTGAAATAGCCGGGATTGCCGTCCTGGAATTCGTCCGCGATGATCCGCAAGTCGCTCATGCCGGCATTCTGGACCGCGATCGGAAAGGTCGGATAGGTCAAGCCGGCGACGTCGAGCTCGCCGGCGGCGAGCGCCGTGATCAGCGGCGGCGTGCCGGCGAAGCGCGTGATCTCGAGCTGGTAGGTCTTGCCGAGATTCCTGGCGAGATCTTTCTTCTCCATGAGCATCGGCGCCCAATTCGAGATCGGAACGATATAGGACAGCCGGATCTTCACGGGATCGGCGGCGCCGGCGCGGTCGTGCCCCACAAAGAGCACACCCAGCACGGCGAGCACGGCCGACAGAAGCCTCGCGTGGCGCATGACGTTTCTCCCGGATCGTCTTGAAGCCTTGAGCGACCGCTCTTTGTCCCGCGAAAGCCGATGCTTGGCAAGCGCAGCCACGGTCCTATGCTGCGCCGTCAGGACGGAGAAAATGAATGAGCAAGGGGCGGCTGGAAGCGTTCACCGATGGCGTGCTCGCCATCATCATCACCATCATGGTGCTGGAGCTGAAGGTGCCGCACGAGCCCGACCTCGCCGGCGTTCAGGCGAGCCTGCCTCTGCTGTGCGCTTATCTGCTGAGCTTCATCAATGTCGGCATCTTCTGGGTGAACCACCATCACATGTTGCATGTCACCGACCAGATCGACGGCAGGGTGCTGTGGACCAATCTGGCCCTGCTGTTCTGGCTGTCGCTGGTGCCGTTCGTCATCCGCTGGATGGATGAGGCCGGCTTCACCGCATGGCCGACCGCGGCCTATGGCTTCGTGCTGATGATGGCCGCGATCAGCTACACGGGCTTGCAATGGACGATCGTGAAACGCAACGGCCGCAGCTCACGCCTCGCGGAAGCGGTCGGCAACGACCTCAAGGGCAAGGCGTCGCTCGCGATGTACGCGCTCTCGATTCCGCTCGCCTTCGTCCACCCGTGGATCGCGATCGGCCTCTACATCGCGGTCGCCCTGTGTGGCTCGTGCCAGACCGGCGCATCGAGAAGCACCTGAAGGATTGAACGTGCGCAGCGGAGTGATTCGGCAGGCCCCCGCCCCACCCTCATGTCATCGCCCGGCTTGACCGGGCGATCCAGTAACCACCGGACTCTTGGTGGGGCGTAGGGCGCAATAAGCGAAGCGCATTGCGCCGCCCGAAATCGCCGTGGCGCAATAAAGTGATTGCGCCCTACGGTCACGCTCAGCCAAATCGTTGACGCTCACCCCTCGACGTCGGTCTGGGGGCGATCGTCGCCGCGCGAGGGCTCGTCGTGCCAGCGGCCGTTCTTGTCTTCCCAGGAGATCGTCGTCGCCTCACCGGGGACCTGCTGCTCGCGCGCTGCGCGCTGAGCGGCAAGGCGCGCCTCTTCGTGGGTGGGAAAAGTCTCGGAGAACACGCCGTCGACCCGATACGCCCAGCCGCCATCGTGCTCGACGATGTGATAGGTGACCTTGCTCATGTGTCGCTCCTCATGCCCGGTCATGCCGAGGGCGCATCATGGACCGGTTGCAGCGAGGTGGCGAGCCCCGCGCCGGGCTCGCGGGCCATGCGAGCAAATGGCCAGGTGACGTCGTTGCGGCGGCCGGTCGCGACCAGGAAGTCGTGCAATGTCGCCACCACCTGCGCTCCCTCGCCCACCGCAGCGGCCACCCGCTTGATCGACGCCGCGCGCACGTCGCCGATGGCGAAGACCCCGCGCCGGCTGGTTTCCAGCGACCGGCGACCGGTGCCGGCGTCGGCGCCGGTCAGCACGAATCCCTTGGGGTCGAGCGCAACGCCAGAGTCGTTGAGCCATTCGGTATTGGGCGCCGCACCGATGAACAGGAACAGATGGCGGATATCGCGTCGCACCTCTTCATCCGTTCCGCGGCGGCGCCAGCGCACCGCTTCGAGCTGGCCCTCGTTCCCATCGAGGCCGATGATTTCGGCGCGCGTCACCAGCTCCACATTGGGGAGACCGGCGATGCGTTCGACGAGATAGTTCGACATCGACGAGGCGAGGTCGTCGCCGCGCACCAGAAGCCAGACCTTTTCGACCTTGCCGGCGAGATAGACGGCCGCCTGTCCCGCGGAATTGCCGCCGCCGACCAGCGCGACCTCCTGGCCCGCGCACAGCTTGCCCTCGAGGGGCGAGGCCCAGTAGTGCACGCTCGCGGCCTCGAACAGGTCGAGGTTCTCGACCGTGAGCCGCCGGTATTGCGCGCCGCAGGCGAGAATGACCGAGCGGGTGCTGACGCGCTGACCATCTGACAGTCGCAGCACGATGCGGCCGTCGCCGTCCTCCGGCTCGAGCCTCGTCACCTCCGCCGGGATCGAGGTTTCGACCCCGAATTTCTGCGCCTGGGCGTAGGCGCGGGCCATCAAGGCCATGCCGCTGATGCCGGTCGGAAAGCCGAGATAGTTCTCGATCCGCGACGACGCGCCGGCCTGGCCGCCGAACGCACGGCAATCGAGCACGATCGCCGAGAGGCCTTCGGACGCGGCATAGACCGCGGCGGCGAGACCGGCCGGCCCGGCGCCGACGATCGCAACGTCGTAGAGGAGATCGGGATCGATCGGTCCCACCATGCCGATGCAGCGGGCAAGCTCGAGCTCGCTCGGATTGCGCAGCAACTGCCCGCCCGGGCAGAGCACGATCGGTAGCTGGCCGGGATCGACATGGAAGCGCTCGATCAGCGCTTTCGCCTCTGCGTCCTCCTCCGGGTTCACCCATTGAAACGGATGCCCGTTGCGGGTGAGGAAGCCCTTGAGCCGAAGCGCGTCGCCGTCGCCGACATGGCCGACGATGATGGGGCCGCCGGTGCCTTTTTCGAGGATGCCGACCCGACGCAGGATCAGCGCACGCATGATCCGCTCGCCGAGCTCGGCTTCGGCGATCAGGAGCGCGCGCAGCCGCTCGGGCGGAATGTGGAGCGCGCAGACCTGCTCGCGGGCATAACCGTCGACCAGCGGCGAACGGCCGGCAAGCTGCGCCAACTCTCCGATCATCGAACCCGGTCCGGGGCTGTGAAACGCCCTGCGGCCGCCCTTTTCGTCGTCCCGGATGAGATCGATCGAGCCGGACAGGATGACGAACAGGCCGTGGCCCCGCTCGCCGATCTTGAACAGCGCCTGCCCGGCATCGTAGCTACGGTATTCGCCGAACCGGCGCATCCGCTCGAGTTCGGCAGGCGTCAGCGCGAGAAAGATCTGATCGCGCCGCGTTTCGGTGACTGACTTTTGCGTTTCGATCTTGCTCATGGCCAGCAATTAAACAGCAAGGTGCACCGCCGCAAGATGCCGCGGCGCACAAGAGGCCGCTGCCGAGATTGATCACGATTGCGGCGTGCTTACTTCGAGAGCATACCCGCGCAATGCCACGAGGATAAGTCCCATGACGGCAGTGAGAGCCGAGCGATGCAGTGCGGAACTCGACGGCGATTTCGTCGTGTTCCTGATCGGCGCGCGCATCAACAAGGTCTGGAAGGTCCACAAATGGTTTCCGGTCTTCACCGCGATGCCGCGCATGCTGGCCGAGCTCCAACGGACTCCGGAGCTGGGCTTGCTGCATGCACGAATCCACTTCGGGTTCCCGAATGTCATGGTCGTGCAATATTGGCGCAGTTTTGAGCATCTCCACCGCTACGCCACCGATCGCACCTTCGCCCACCTCCCGGCCTGGCGCGCCTTCAATCGCGCCGTCGCCAGCAACGGCGACGTCGGCATCTGGCACGAGACCTATCTCGTGCCCGCCGGCGCCTATGAGACCGTCTACAACAACATGCCGCCGCATGGCCTCGGCCTCGCCGGCCACCTGGTGCCGGCGCAGGGGCGGCGCATGTCGGCGAAGGGGCGGCTCGGGCTGCCTGACCCGGGCGAGGGAGCCGATCAGGCAGGCGCCGGGTAACGTCGAGGCGATTTGAGGAAATACGGATAGAGGATCGCGAGCCCCACGAAGAAGACCGGTGTGGGCCATGGCGAAATACAGCATTCCGGCAAAGCTGAGATAGCGGCTTCCCGCGATGCCCTCGCCGATCCAGGGCAGAACGATGAACGCGTTCGCGAGCCAGACGAGGAGCGCGTAAATCAGGCCCTTTGCGAGCGGCGCCCCTGGCAGGATCGGTTCCAGCACGAAGGCGTAGAACACCGCCATCAAGAGCCCGACGACGATGTGAAAGCCCGACTTGAAGACACCGGTGTCGGGACCGGGCAAATGAAGGTTTGCCCAGAGGTCGGCCAATCCCAGCCGCACGAGCGGATCGGAGCAGTAGATCTTGAGGAGCTTGAGGAGGCCGCCGCGCGCTGTCACCAGCGGAATCCAATCGGCCGCTTCGAGAATGAGCGTATTGACGACGATCGCGATCAGGCCGGCGAGCAAAGACGCGCCGAGCAAACCCATATGGTGCCGCATGCTCTTATCGTCTCCGGGAAGGAACGAAGGAAGGAGCCCTCTGGATACCGTGCGGGTGGTGCGTTGTCTGCGGCCTGCGACCACCCGCCGCTCACGCTCCGGCCTGCTCCTCCGATGCCACGCGAGCAGCCGCCGCCGCAGCGCCGCCATCAGCTTGACGATGACGTAGCCGATCGCGGCGATTTCGACGATGCCGGCGAACACGCCGCGGGAATTGGCGAAGCGCGAGGCCTGCATCATCGCGGCGCCGAGGCCGTAGCCGCCCATCGCCATCTCGACGACGATGGCGACGATCAGCGCGATCGGCAGCGCCACCTGCAGGCCGGTGAGAATCTGCGGCGCCGCCGCCGGCAGCAGCACCTGCCACATGATCTCGACGTTGCGCGCGCCCATGTTGCGGGCCGACCAGACGAGTTCCTTCTCGACACCGGCGATGCCGGCGATCACCGCCGTCACCACCGGAAATACGGCGTCGACGGCGATCATGGTGATCTTGGAGACGTCATAGAGGCCGAGCCAGAGGATCACCACCGGCAGGAACGCGATCTTCGGCATCGGGAAGCCGACCGAGATCACGGGGTCGAAGAACCACCGTGCCAGCGCGCTGCGCGACATCGCGGCGCCGAGCAGGACGCCGGCGAGGCGTCGCGATGAAGAAGCCGGCGAACGCCCGGTAGAGGGTGACGGCGATGTTGCGGAGGAGGTCGCCGCCGACGGCATCGTCATAGATGCGAACCAGCACTTCGTCGAGCGGCGGCAGCATGAACGGCGTCACCGCGCCGCTGCGCGCGAAGATTTCCCAGGCGGCGCACAGCGCGAGGATCGGCACGGCCTGCGCGAGCCCGCGCATGACGGCCGCGCGCGTCATTGCCGCCACCGCAGCGCACGGTCGACCGCCGCCATGTAGGCGCGGTCGGCGATAAAGCCGAGCGACGCGACGGTGAGCACCACCGCGAACATCGCGTCGTAGGAGCCGTCGGCACCGAGCGAGCCGATGAGAAAGCCGAGCCCCTGCCGCGCCGCGATCAATTCGGAGCTCACCAGCAGGATGAAGGACAGCGCGAGCGCGGTGCGCACGCCGTTCGCAAGCTCCGGCAGCGCGCTCGGCAGCACCACGTCCCACAGCGTGCGCAGCCGGCTCGCGCCCATGCTGCGCGCCGACCACAAGAGCAGGCGGTCGGCGCCGCGCGCGCCGTTGTAGGCGCCGAGCGTCACCGGGAGCATGCAGCCGAGAAAGATCAGCAGGATTTTCGAGCCGTCGCCGAATCCGAGCCACAGCACGGTGACCGGGATCAGCGCCGACTTCGGCATCGGATAGAACAGCTCGACCAGCGGCCCCGCCATGAGATCGAGCGGACGCCACGTCGCCATGGCGATGCCGAGCACGGCGCCGACGATGACGGCGAGCGCGAGCCCGGCGCCGGCGCGGTAGAGCGAGTCCGCGGCATTGGTGAAGAGCTCGCCGGAGCGGGCGAGATCGAGCCAGGCCGCCGCGACGTCGGTGAGCGGCGGCAGCGCCGACGTCGAGACGAGGTGCAGCCGCGCCGCGGCCTCCCAGGCGACGGCGAGGATGAGAAGGGGCGCGTAGCGCAGCAGCGGTCGGCGCACGCGACCGAGCGCAGCGGCAGCTCCGGCAAGGCTCGTCCAATTCGCGACGTATCCTGTGTCGGTCATGGCGCGCGCTTCTGCTGCGCCTTGACCGCCTCCTCGCGCACCAGGCTCCAGACCTCGTCGACCTTGTCGACGAAGGCTTTGCTGCGGTGGACGTCCGGATCGTCCTTGTCGAAGGCGGTGTCGACGAGGGTCTTGATGCGGCCGGGCCGTGCCGACATCACCGCGACGCGGCCGGCGAGATAGACCGCCTCGTGCACGTCATGGGTGACGAAGATGACGGTCTTGCGGGTCTTCTCCCAGATGTTCAGGAGCTCGGTCTGCATCAGGCTGCGCGTCTGCGCGTCGAGTGCACCGAACGGCTCGTCCATCAGCAGCATGCGCGGGTCGAAGGCGAGCGTGCGCGCGATCGCGGCGCGCTGCTTCATGCCGCCGGAGAGCTGCGAGGGATAGCTGTCCTCGAAGCCGGAGAGGCCGACGAGATCGATAAAGGACTGCGCCCGCGCTTCGCGCTCGGCCCGCGGCAGGCCCTGGCGCTCCAGGCCGTAGAGCACGTTCTTGCGCACCGTCTTCCACGGAAACAGCGCGAAGTGCTGGAACACGATGCCGCGATCGGGCCCCGGCCCGGCGACCGGCTTGCCGTTGACGACGATCTTTCCGGATTCGACCGGGAGGAAGCCGCCGATGAGATAGAGCAAGGTCGACTTGCCGCAGCCGGACGGCCCGAGCAGCGCCAGGAATTCCGACGGTCGCACTTCGAGCGACACATCCTCCAGCGCCAGCACCGCCCGCCCCACCGCCGGCCGATAGTGGTGGCTCACACCCTCGACGACGATGTCGG
This sequence comes from uncultured Alphaproteobacteria bacterium, assembly GCA_963793985.1. Lineage (GTDB taxonomy): Bacteria > Pseudomonadota > Alphaproteobacteria > Rhizobiales > Xanthobacteraceae > JAJPKK01. The sequence continues at coordinate 24,125 of CAWCCG010000034.1, forward strand.
CGGGGTTCACGTCTCCCTCCCCGCCTTCGGGGAGGGTGGGGTGGGGTTCTTGCTTGCTCGCTGCGCTCGCGGACCCCACCCCGCCCTCCCCGAAGACGGGGGAGGGATAGGGAGCCCGCATGTCGTCGAGCCGCGCCCATTCACGTCACCGGCGTGAGCAGCGGGCGGCCCGCGAAATGCGCGGAGAGATTGTCGATCATCAATTGCCCGATCGCGGTGCGCGTCTCGATCGTCGCGCTGCCCTGGTGCGGCTGCAGGATGACGTTGGGCACGGTGAGGAAATCCGGCCGGATGCGCGGCGAATTCTCGTAGACGTCGAGCGCGGCGAAGCCGACCCGCCCGTCGCGCAGGCGCGCGATCAACGCTTCCTCGTCGACGACGCTGCCGCGCGCGATGTTGATGAGCGTGCCTTTCGGCCCGAGCGCATCGAGAACCTCGGCCGAGATCAGGCCGCGGGTCGCCGGGACCGCCGCGGCACGCCACCATCAGGTAATCGCTGCGCCGGGCCAACGTGACGAGATCGGGGACATATTCGTAAGGCACGTCGGGCTTCGGCCGCGGTCCGTGCCAGATCACGTTCATCCGGAACGCCTTCGCCCGATCCGCGATGGCGCGGCCGATGCCGCCGAGGCCGACCACGCCGAGCGTCTTGCCGCCGACGCTGCGGCCGAGCGGCAGCGGCCCTTTCAGCCACGCGCCCGAGCGCACGAAGCCGTCGGCGAACACGATCTGGCGCGCGGAGGCGAGCATCATGCCGATGGCGAGGTCGGCACACTCGTCGGCGAGGATGCCCGGCGTGTTGGTCACGGGGATGTTGCGCTCGCGCGCTGCGGCAAGATCGATGGCGTCGACGCCGACGCCGAAGCAGGAGATGATCTCGAGCTTCGGGAGAGACTCGATCAGCGCCCGGGTCGCCCCGCGGTTCGCCTCGGTGGCGATGCCGCGGATGCGGCCTTTGAGCTCGGCGCTCAGCGTCCCATCGGGAAGCGGGTGAACGGTGTAGTGATGATCCTCGAAGCGCTCCGCGAGGGTCTGCACGGTCGCGGGCGGAAAGGCGCCGAGGGAGAGAACGACGGGCTTCATGAGCTCCTTGAAAACCTCATCCTGAGGCGCGTCCAGCGCGTCTCGAGGTCCGCCGCTGTGGCCATCCTTCGAGACGCGCCCATCGGGCGCTCCGGATGAGGTCCCGTATCATAGCTCGAAAATCCTTTCTCGGGCCTGGCGTCCACGAGATAATTGTCGCAGATCACCGCGAACAGCGCGTCGGTCTCGTAGCCGGGATGAACGGCGAGGTTCATGCCGGCTTCGAGCGCCATCGTCTCGTCGGCGCGCACCAGCGGCCGCTCGACGAGATCGTAGCCCTGGCCGTGGCAGTAGAGCCGCAGCTCGGCGGGAAGGCCGCGCGCGCGCATGTAGTCGTCGTGTGCCGCAGCGATGTCGCGGCACAAGGCACCGGGCTTGATCAGCGAGAGCGTGTAGTCCTGGGCGGCCTTCATCGCGGCGAACCCATCGCAAAGCTCGGACGACGCCTTGCCGAACACCATGGTGCGGGCAAGCTCGGTGTAGAAGCCGCCGGGCCCATTGTTCTCGATCAGGATCGTGAAGTGCTCGCCGGCTTTGAGCGTGCGGCCCTGCTGATAGCGGTCGGCGAAGCCCGAGCGCTGGCCGAGCGGCGCCGAAGTACCGAGGAACAGGCCCTGCTCGCTGCCCAGCAGGCGGCCCTCGTATTGCGCGAGCGCGGTGATGTCGGTGTCGCGCATGCCCGGCTTCACCTTGGCGAGCAGGCGGGAAAAGATCTCGTCCTGCATCGCCGCCGCCTTGCGGATCGCGACGATCTCCTCCGGGCTCTTGATCGCCTTGAGGCGGTCGAGCGTCTCGGTCATGTCGACGAGGGTGCCCGAGCTCGCGCTCGATGCGGGTGACGAATTTGTGCGGCAACGCGCCGCCGCCGGCGAGCGCGACCGCGCGGCAGCCACGCCGCTCTAGCTCCCCGGCGACCAGCTCGGCTTGGTACTCGTCGGTATAGGCGACCGAAGTGAAGGCCGGAGTGGTCAGAATTTCGCCGACCCCGCGATGAACCTCGTCGTTGCCGCCGAGCTTGCGGCGGCCGCCGCGCGGACCCATGTCGACGACGGTCATGAAATCGTCGGCGTAGAAGATCACCGATTTCGGATACCCATTGGTGGCGGGATGATCGGTGAGCCATTTGGCATAGCCGCCGAGCCAATCGTTATTGCTCTGCACGACGAGCGCTTCGACGCCCCTGCTCCGCCATCACCGCGCGCAGCGCCGCCCAGCGGCGATCGAGCTCGGCATTCGAGATCGGATTGAGCAGCCGCTCGTTCAACGCGCCCTCCAATCGACCCCTGTTCTTGAAACCGCGCCTCAGACGCGATGATACCCACGATACCATTCCACGAACCGCTTGATCCCTTCCGCCACCGGCGTGTTCGGGGCGAATCCGACGGCCTTCTGCAGGGCCTCGACATCGGCGAAGGTTGCTCGCACGTCGCCCGGCTGCATCGGCAGCATCTCCTTGAGCGCGGGCTTGCCGAGCGCCTGTTCGAGCAGGCCGACGACCTCCATCAGCTCGACCGGGGTGTGGTTGCCGATGTTGTAGACCCGCCAGGGCGCATAGCTCGTCGAGGGATCGGGATCGTCGCCCGACCAGGCAGGATTTCCCTGCGGCACCACATCGACGAGCTTCACCACGGCGGTCGCGACGTCGTCGACGTAGGTGAAATCCCGCTTCATGTCGCCGCGGTTGAACAGCTTGATCGGCCGGCCGGCGAGAATGGCGTCGGCGAACAGCCACATCGCCATGTCCGGCCGCCCCCACGGGCCATAGACGGTGAAGAACCGCAGCCCTGTCGTCGGCAGCTCGAACAGGTGCGAATAGGAATGCGCCATCAGCTCGTTGGCCTTTTTGGAGGCGCCGTAGAGACTGAGCGGATGATCGACGTTCTGCGAAACACTGAACGGCATCGCCGTGTTGGCGCCGTACACCGAGGACGACGACGCATAGACGAGATGCCCGGTGCCGGCATGACGGCAGCCCTCGAGCACGTTGAGGAAGCCGGTGATGTTGGAATCGATGTAGTCGTGCGGGGCTTTCAGCGAATGGCGCACGCCGGCCTGGGCGGCGAGGTGCACGACGCGGGTGAATTTGCCATCGGCGAACAGCGCCGCGACCCCGTCGCGATCCTTGAGGTCGAGCTTGCGGAAGCTGAAACCCTCGCAGCGGGCGAGCTCGGCGAGCCGCGCCTCCTTGAGCGCGGGGTCGTAATAGGCATTGAGGTTGTCGACGCCGATGACCGGCCGCCCCTGTTCGACGAGCTGCCGGGCGACGTGAAAGCCGATGAATCCGGCGGCGCCGGTGACCAGGATCGGCTCAGCCGCCATCGAATTCTCTCTCCACGCGCGCTTCCGGCCCCGGTTTTCGCAACTTGGACGTCTGCCGCCCGCGGAACCAGCCGCAATATGGCATGCCGGCAAGGGCTAAGCGGTTCCCCCGGCGAACGTCAAGCCTGTTGCGCCCGCCGCGTCGATGCTATTCCGGCATCGGGCTTGCCGGTTGCCGGCGGCGCAACCCGAGAGGGACATGGATCAGGTCAGGCGGTCATCGCGCATGGACGTCCTCACGCGGCCGCCGCCGCGCATTCTCTATGTCGTGACCGAGGACTGGTACTTCCTGTCGCACCGCCTGCCGATGGCCCGCGCCGCCCAGGCCGCCGGCTTCGAGGTTCACGTCGCCACCAATGTCGGCGAGGACGGCGAGGCCATCCGCGACGAAGGCTTCACGCTGCACCCCGTGCGGTTCGCGCGCGGAAAGCTGTCGCCGTTCCGCAGCCTGCGCACCGTCATGGCGCTGCGAAAAATCCGCCGCGCGGTGTCGCCCGCCCTCGTGCACCACGTCGCGGTGCAGGCGAGCGCGCTCGGCGCCCTCGCCGCCGCCAGGCAGGGTGGCGCCAACGTCTACGCCATCACCGGCCTCGGCCATGCCTTCATCGCTTCGGGCGGGCGAGCGCGATTGCTGCGCGGCATCGTTCCGCGGCTGCTGCGTTCCGGGATCAACCGGCCCCACGCCGTCGGCCTGGTGCAGAATCCCGACGACCAGGATCTCCTCATGGAAATCGGGGTGAACCCCGCCCACATCGTCATCATTCCCGGCTCCGGGATCGATTCCGATCACTTCCGCCCGATCCCCGAGCCGGACGGCCCGGTGACCTTCGCCTTCGTCGGCCGCATGCTCGACGACAAGGGCGTCCGCACGCTGCTTGCGGCTTTCAAGATCATGCGCGCCACCAACCGCGATTGCCGCCTGCTGCTCGCCGGCACTCCCGATCCGGCCAATCCCGCCAGCATTCCGCAGCTCGAAGTCGCGTCGTGGGGCCGCGAGCCGGGCGTCAACTGGCTCGGCGAGGTCGACGACATCGCGGCCCTGTGGCAACGCGCCCATGTCGCGGTGCTGCCGTCGCGCCGGGAAGGCCTGCCGAAAAGCCTTCTCGAAGCTGCCGCGTGCGGCCGGCCGCTGATCGCCACCGACGTGCCGGGCTGCCGCGAGATCACGATCCACGAGAAGACCGGCCTTCTGGTGCCGGTCGATGATCCCGAAGCGCTCGCCGCCGCGATGGAGCGGCTCGCGCGCTCCTCGCAGCAGCGCATCCGGCTCGGCGTCGCGGCGCGGCGGCTGGTCGACGAGCGCTTCAGCGCCGACCTCATCGGCAGGGCGACCGTCGATCTCTACCGGCGCCTCATCGACTCCTGAAAAGCGGCGCGGCGATGGGGCTCGCGGACCTCGTGGTAATCCTGGTGGCCGGCTTCGCCTGCGCCGCGCTGATCGTGGTGATGCGGCCGCTGTTCGCGCGCTATGCGCTGGCGCGCCCCAACGCGCGCTCCTCCCACAAAGCGCCGACGCCGCAGGGCGGCGGTGTCGCGGTGGTGCTCGGCGGCTTCGTCGCGCTCGTCGCCGTCGCAGGGCTGGGGCAGACGCAAGGCCTCGTCGCGCTGGCGCCCCTCGCCATCGGCACGGCGCTGCTGATGGGGCTCGGCGTCGCCGACGACATCCTCTCGCTGCCGGCGCTGCCGCGCCTTGCGCTGCAGGCCGTCGCGGTCATCGCCGTCGTCGCGACGATGCCGGCGGACTTGCGTGCGCTGCCGATCGTGCCGCTCGTCGTCGAGCGGGCCGTCGAGGCCGTCGCGCTGCTGTGGTTCGTCAATCTCGTCAACTTCATGGACGGCATCGACTGGATCACCGTGGCGGAGACCGTGCCGGTCGCGGCCGGCGTCTACATTCTCTCGCTGTTCGGTGCGGTGCCGCAGACGCCCGCGCTGGTCGCGCTGGCGCTTCTCGGCGCCGTGCTCGGCTTTGCGCCATTCAACCGGCCGGTGGCGAAGCTCTTTCTCGGCGACGGCGGCAGCTTGCCGATCGGACTGGTGATGGGATGGCTGCTGCTCCAGCTTGCCGGCAACGGCCACCTCGCGGCTGCGCTGCTGTTGCCGCTCTATTACGCCGCCGACGCCACGATCACGTTGGGGCGGCGCTGGGCGCGCGGCGAACGCATCACCGAGGGCCACCGCAGTCATTTCTACCAGATCGCGACGACGCGCGGCTTCTCGGTGATGGACGTGGTCAAGCGCGTGTTCGCGGCGAACCTTGTGCTCGTATTGCTCGCCGTGGTCACGGTGCTGCTCGACTCAGGCGTGTTCGACGTCATCGCGCTTACTCCTCGGCGCCGGCGGGGTCGCACTGCTGCTGCGGGCGCTGGCGCGGGGGCCGCGATGAAGGTGCTGGTCACCGGCGCGTCCGGCTTCGTCGGCCGCGCGGTGGTGGCTGCCTTCGCCGCCCGCGGCGACGCGGTGCATGCCGCGGTCCGCACGACCGCCGATTCGGGAAACGGCGGCGCCGCGAGGCCGGCATTTGGGCCCGCGCGTCACCGTCGTGCAGCACGGCGACCTCGACGCTCCCGTCGATTGGACCGGGCTGCTCTCCGGCATCGACGCCGTCGTCCATCTCGCCGGCATTGCCCATGCCGGACCCGGCATCGCCGAGGAGCGCTACGACCGCGTCAATCACCGCGCCACCGCCGCGCTCGCCGCGGCCGCGCGCGATGCCGGCGTCGCGCGTTTCGTGTTCGTCTCGTCGATCCGCGCCCAGACCGGCCCCGCCGCGGACCACGTGGTGAGCGAACGCGACACGCCGCGCCCGACCGACGCCTATGGCCGCTCGAAGCTCGCCGCCGAACGCGCGGTCGCGGCGAGCGGCGTGCCGTTCACCATTCTGCGCCCGGTGCTGGTCTACGGCCCCGGCGTCAAAGGCAACCTCCGCGCCTTGATGCGGCTCGCCGCGCTGCCGATCCCGCTGCCGTTCGCTGCGCTCGAAGCGCGGCGCTCGCTGGTGAGCCTCGCCAACCTCGCGTCCGCCATCGACTTCGTGCTGCGCGAAGCGGCTTGCGCCGGCGAAACCTATGTGGTCGCCGACCCCGAGCCTGTGACGATCGCAGAGATCGTGACGGCGCTGCGGCGCGGCCGCGGCAAGTCGCCCGGCCTCGTCGCGGTGCCGCCGGCGCTGCTCCGCCTCGCGCTCACGGCGGCGGGACGCGGCGCCAACTGGGAGCAGATCAACGGCGCGCTGGTCGCCGACCCGGCGAAGCTCATGGCCGCCGGCTGGCGGCCGGACCGGGACACGATGAAGGCGCTGGCGGCGATGATGTGACGAGGGTGGTGCAAATCAGCCTGTAGCCCGGATGAGCGCAAGCGACATCCGGGAGCGGCGCTTGCTGTCATCTCATTCGCAGTCGACCCGCATGTCGCTGCGCTCATGCGGGCTACGGGCCTCTACGCCTCCGTCCGCACCGCCACCTGAGAGAACATCCACTGCGTGTACCAGCGCATCATCCACGGGATCGGGATGATCAGGATGCTCAGCAGCACGACGACGACTCGTTCTCCACAAAATCTCGAGGCCGGTGCCGGTGAAGGCGAATTCGGCCGTCCCGCGCACGTTCTGGCAGATCCATCGCAGCATGTACTTCATGACCCAGGCCCAGCCGATGATGGTGATGGCCGAAAGCGCGAGCAGAATGTTCCACCCGATGTAGGGCAGGTATCCGCCCTCGAATGAAAGCTTGAGACGCTCGTCCGCGGTGCTTGCATGGGCGCAGACCCATTTGAGCAGCAGTACGCCGAGAATCCACGACAGCACGATGGTGACGAGCTCAAATCGGCCCTCTTTGAGCTGCCCGATCCACATCAACGCTCCCCAGGCGACGAAGACATACCAGATGTCTCCCGGCTTGCCGGAGAAGGTCAGCGGCCGCCCGTCGGGAAGCGAAATGCGCTCGCACAGCCATTTGTAGAACCACGGCCCCACCCACGGCGCCGGGATGATCAGGACCACGCCGATGAGCGTGACCACCGAGCGCCAGAAAAAACCCCACACGGGGATCGCCGGAACTGAGCGGGCCCGTCGCCGCCCGACCGCAGGTGCGCCGGTGCGCCGACCACCGGCGCGCCCGCGCCGATCGCTGGTGCCGACGCGCCGAACAAGGCGGCGACGCTCGGAACCTGGCCGGCCGGCCGCCACTCGCTCATGCCGGCGGTCCACATCATCGTCTCGCGGGTGATCACGCCCTGCCGGATCAGCCTGACGAATTCGTCCTCGCCAACCGGGCCGCGCTGGGTGTGATCGCGATCGAGGTACCAGAAATTCGAGCTCATCATCGCCCCTTCCGATTTTGAGAACTCGCTATACCGCCTCCTTGCGGAAGCCCGGCACGGCGTCGCGCAGCACGCGGTAGATCGCCTCGCGGTCGTCGCGCCCGAGGCCCTGCTCGAGCGCCGCAAGCCAGGCACGCAGCGTGTCGAGCGCCGGATTGATCGGGCGCGCGGCGACGATGCCGGAGATGCCGATGTCGGCGGTCGGCTCGTCGGCGGCGAACAGCACCTCGTGCAGGCGCTCGCCGGGCCGGATGCCGCTGAACACGACCTCGATGTCGCGGCCGGGCTCGAGGCCGGACAGCCGGATCATCCGCTCGGCGAGGTCGACGATCTTCACCGGCTGGCCCATTTCGAGGACGTAGACCGAGGTGTCGCCGGCGTTCGGCGCGAGCGCGTGGGAAGCGGCGGTGACGACGAGGTCGCAGGCCTCGCGGATCGTCATGAAGTATCGCACCATGTCGGGATGGGTCACGGTGACCGGACCGCCGCGCTCGATCTGGGCCTTGAATTTCGGCACCACCGAGCCGTTCGAGGCGAGCACGTTGCCGAACCGCACCGCGATCAGCCGCATCGGGGACCGCGCCGCGGAGGCGCGGGCGCGCAGGTCGCCGTCGACCGCCTGGCAGTACATCTCGGCGAGCCGCTTGGTCGCGCCGAGCATCGAGATCGGCTCGATCGCCTTGTCGGTCGAGATCATCACCATCGCCGTGGCGCCGGAGGCGACTGCGGCATCGGCGACGTTGATCGAGCCGAACACGTTGGTCTTGATGCCCTCGTCCCAGTCGCGCTCGAGCAGCGGCACGTGCTTGAGCGCGGCGGCGTGGAAGACGATGTCGGGCTTGAACCCTTTGATGAGCCGCATGATGCGGTCGCGGTCGCGGATATCGGCGATACGGCCCTCGATCGCCGCGCCGGAGCCGTTGGCGGCGAGCGCCTCCAGCACCGCGTGCAGCGCCGGCTCCGAGTTCTCGATCACCATCAGGCGGGAGACGCCGAAGGTCGCGAGCCGGTCGCAGATTTCGGCGCCGATCGATCCGCCGCCGCCGGTGACGACCGCCGACTTGCCGTGCACGAAGGCTTCGAGGCGCTTGTAGTCGATCTTCGCGCTCGGACGCAGCAGCAGGTCCTCGACGTTGACGGGGGCGAGGCGCAGCGCCTCCCCGCTGTCCTCGAGCGAGATGCGGATGGGCGAGAGCCCCAGCCGGCGCGCCCGCGAGAGGATCACTTCCGGCTTCATCTCCGGCGCCAGGGCCGACGGCGTCATCACGAGCCGCGCCACCACGATGCCGCGATCGGCGAAGTCCTGCACCACGCGTTCGAGGTCGTCGAAATCGCCGACCACCGGCACCCCGCGGATCGACTGGCCGCGGTCGGCGGGCGACGGCGACAGGACGCCGACCACCTGCAATTTCTGGAAGGCGCCGCTCTCGCTGCCGCGCAGCGGCACCTCGGCGTCGGCAGCCGGCCCCATCACGATCGTCGGCGCCAGCGCGCCGCGCCGCGCGTGCTGCAGCGTGCGGGTGTAGCGGAAATATCGGTAGGCGATGCGCGATCCCGCGAGGAACGCCACCTGCAGGAACCAGTACAGCACGATGGTGATCTTGCCGAAGAAGAACGTGCCGTAGATGTTCGGCGCCAGCAGCACATAGTCGAGCACGAGCAGCGTGACCGCCAGCACCGTCGACACCTTGATGATGTTCATCAGGTCCGGCAGCGAGGTGAAGCGCCACTTGTTCTTGTAGAGCCCGAAGATCGAGAAAACGCCGGCGGAATAAATCACGAAGCCGGGCAGGAGAAGCAGCAGAAGGTGCCAGCGCGCCGTGAGCCCTGCCAACTCGAAGCGGATGTAGAACGCCGCGACCACCGCCGCGACTGCGGCGAGGAGGTCGTGCGCGAGGATGAGCATCATCCGTGGGGTGAATTTGGGTAGTCGCAACATCACGCCCTGTGCCGCTCCGGTCCCCTCATCCATACCGGCCTTCGCCGGGCTGCGCCACCTTCCGGCCGGCCGTCGCGGCGCCGACAGGCATCGCAGCATTCGCGGCGTCTGGCAATGCCAGCGCCTCGTCCACGGCCCGCAGCACCTGCCCCGGGGTAAGCTCGTCGAGGCAGCGGCTGAAGCTCGTCAAATGGCGTTCGCAGCCCTCGTTCTGGCACGGCAGGCAGGGCAAGGGATTCTGCACCAGCCACACATTGCCGCGGCGCTGTACGGTCCCGGCAGGCTCCCACATGTGGTCGAGACCGGCCGCGGGCACCGGGCCCCACAGCCGCGGGTCGGTCGGACCGTAGAGGGCGACCGTCGGGCACCCGCTCGCCGCCGCAAGATGGGTCATCGAGGTGTCGGGACCGACAAAGACCCGCGCCTTTCCAAGCAGCGCTGCGAGTTCCGGCCAGGTCAGCGCGCCGTCGATGCGCTCGACCGGGATGTCGTCCCAGACGTCGTCGAGAAACGCCCGTTCCGCCGGAGAGGGGCCGCCGGTGGCGAGCACCGCGAGGCCGCGCGCGGCGAGATTTGCCGCGACGGTGCGCCAGCCCTCGCGCGTCCAGCGCTTGTAGGTGAAGTTCGGTGCCGCATGGATGACCGCATAGTCGCCGGCGGCGAAGCTGCGCGGCGACGCCCCTTGCGGGCAGACGAGGCGCGGCACCCGCGTAACCCCGACGGCATCGGCGAGGCGAAGCATCTCCTCGAGCCGGTGCAGCCCGGGCCGGTTCAACACCGCGCGGGTGAGCGCGCGACGGCGCAGCTCGCCGCGCCGCCCGGCGTCGATCGGCCCGACGTGACGGCGTCCGGCGAGCAGCGCAAAGAAGGTCGGGCGATCGCCGCTCTGGGTCGAGACCGCGAGGTCGTAGCGCTTGAACAGGTGCAGCGCGAGTTTGAGGCTCGCTGCGGCGCCCCGTTCGGGCGGCATCGGGATGACGCGATCGAGATCGGGATTGCCGGCGAGCATCCCGGCGGTGTCGGCGAACACCAGCGCCTCGATCCGCGCCGCGGGATAGGCGCGACGCAAGCTCGCGATCAGGGGCGTCGCGAACAGCACGTCGCCGAGCCGGCGCAGCGCCACCACGAGGATGCGCGGCCGCGGCGGCAGCGCGAGCGGTGGGTCCGTAGGTCATGGGCGCGACGTCGCTGACGGCCGGCGCGCTGAGCGGTCCGCTCGGCGTTCCGCCGCAGCACCATGCCGCCGAACACGCCGACGCCGAACACGTAGATCCAGCCCTGGGTGAAGTCGAGCAGGTGGGAGTTGAACTGGCAGCCGACGATGTTCTGCGTCACCACCACCATGCCGATCCACGCCGGCAGGCTTCCCCCGGTGAACATCAGCCAGTGCACCAGCCCACATCGCCAGCAGGATGAGAACACCGACGGCGCCGAGCTGGATCGCGACGGTGAAGACCTGATTGTGCGGGTTGCGCGCGGTCGCGCCGGTCGGCCCGTCGGCATGGCGGCGGAATTCCGAGGCGATGGTGCCGGTACCGTGGCCGATGACGGGCGCCTCGCTCACGATGCGCAGCGAATACTTCCAGAACTCGAGCCGCGCCCCCGATGACGTGTCGGCGCCGGTCTCCATGTGCTCGGTGATTTCGTTCGACACCACACTCACGCGAGCGCGCAGGTGATGCGACGTCACCCACACGATGGCGAGCGCGGCGAGCCCGGCCGCCGCGAAAACGGCGATCGTCAGGAAAGAACGACGACGCAGGCCGAGATGAAGCGCGAACAACACGTAGAGCACGGGAATGACGACCAGCGCCGTGCGGCTCGTCACCACGTAGATCATGTTGGCGATGAACAGCAGGCCGAGCGCCACGCAAGCGACGGCGACACCGCGGCGGCCCTCGTTCCACCGGTCGACCGCCACGCGAAAGAGTACGAAGGCGCACAGCGTGAAGATGCCGCTCTGCGCGATGTCGTCCTTCACCGGCACGCCGTAACCGCGGCCGAGCGTGAGCGCATTCGGCAGATTGATCATCACATAGGACGTGGCGAGCAACACGACCGCCGACGCCAGGAACGCGGCGCCGACCCACAAGCCCTGGTCGGAACGGCGGAACTGCACGAACAGCACCGGAATCATGATGAGGCGCAGGAACGATTCGACACCGTGGAAGCGTTCGCCCGCCGGCACGTCGGCCCACGCCATTCCGATCGCGGCAAAGAGCGCGAGCAGCACCGGAAGCCCGCCGGGAGCGGACAGGACTTCACGCCGCAGCGCCTCGACGGTGAGCGTCGGCAACGTCGCGAGGAGCCACAGCGCGGTGAGGATGCCGGTCGCCGAGGTCGACCACGGCAGCGATGCCGCGACCAGAACGGCGAGAGCGTCGGCGATGCGCGGCAGCGCATCGCGCCGGAAATCGTCGACGCTCGTGACGTTGACGACGGTCATCGCCGCGCCTCGCCGACAACCGCCTCGCCGACGACCGCGTCGGATTTCTGGACCTCCTCGCGCCACGACAGGCCGCGCCGCGCCTTGACGGAGTCGCCGCCGATGATCTCGGCGAGGCGACGCTCGTTGCCGTCGAGGCCGGAGCGGTCGGCCTCGCGGTGCCACAGGTGCAGCACGCCGGTGGCAAAGCGACCGTCCTTGCGGCGAACGCCGGCGCGGATCAGGCGGATGAAGATGTCGGAATCCTCGCGGCCCCATCCGGTGAAGGCGGCGTCGAAGCCGTCGACGGCCTCGAGGTCGCCGCGCCAGAACGCCATGTTGCTGCCGTTCGCGCCGCGCCACGCCGTCGCGCGCCGCTTGCGCAACGGCCCGAGCGGCAGCGCCAACAGCGGCGCGAGGCGGTTGAGGTCGCCGCGCGCACGCAGGGCGAGTTGTTCGAGCGGTCCGAACGTCTCCGGCTCGGGCCGTGTTGCGCTGGTCCCGGCGAGCGCCTGCGCCGTCAGGCGCTGCGACATCAGGATGCGGTTGCCGGTGACGAACCAGCCGGGCTCGGCGAGCCGGCGATGCGCGGCGACGAAGCTCGGCCGCGTGATGCAATCGCCGTCCATAAAGACGAGATAGCGGCCGGCGCTTTCGCGGATGCCGAGATTGCGGATCTCGGCGAGGCGGAAGCCGCGGTCCTCGTGCCACACATGCTTGACCGCGACCGGCGCGCGGGCGGTCCAGTCGGCGACCACGCGCTCGGTCGCCGCGCCCGAGCCGTCGTCGGCGACCACGATCTCGAAACGGCGGTCGGACTGGCGCGACAGCGAGCGCAGGACGGCGTCGAGCGCGTCCGCCCGGTTATAGGTCGAGACGATTACCGAGATCAGGTCATCCATGGCGACGCCTCGCGAGCCATGCCTTCATGTAACGGTAGTAAGTTCCTTCCGCGTTGGCCACTGCCAGGAGAAACCCCTCCGGGCCGTCGAGAAATCCGCGGCGCAGCACGTAGGCGCGCAGGAACGACCACAGGCCGTGGCCGATCCCGCTCATGAACGTGACGCGGCGGTCCGAGGCCGCGAGCATCTTCGCCCCCGCGGTCGAATAGCTGTCGGCCCGCGCCACCGCGTCCTCGAGCCGGAGCACGGGATGGTGGTCGAGCGGAACCGTAAGCCGCGCGATGCGCCCGCGGCAGACGACCCGTTCATGAACGAGATCGTCGGTGAAGCGGGCATTCTCGCGGCGGAACAGCGCGCAGCACGTAATCCGGGAACCAGCCGGAGTGCCGCATCGTACGGCCGAGAAAGGTGGAGAGGCGCGGCATCTCGTAGCCGTCGGCGACGGGCGACGCGATCGCCGCCCGGATCTCCGCGGCGAGCGGCGGCGACACCCGCTCGTCGGCATCGATCGAGAGCACCCAGTCGCCGCGCGCGAGCGACAGCGCGACGTTCTTCTGCCGGCCGAAGCCCGCCCATTGATGGGTGGTCACCGCCGCGCCATAGCTCTCGGCGATCGCGACCGTCTCGTCGCTGCTGCCGGCATCGACGACGATGCGCTCGTCGCAGAAGGCGACGCTTTCCAGGCACGCGGCGATGTTCTTCGCCTCGTTCCGCGTGATGATGATCGCGCTCAATGCCGGCAAGACGTCTTCCCAAGCCCACGCCCCCCTGGGCGCGTGGGTTACAAAACACAGGGCAGGCGGCGAGGCAATCCGGGTCAAGGCTCCCGCAGCGCCGGGCGGGCGGCGCCCAGCGGCTTCCAGAACCCGGCCGTCCAGCCTGCGATCAGCCAGTAGACGAAGCCCGCCGCAATGCCGGCGGCGACGAGCACCGTCGGGTTCGACAGGAAATGCTGTTCCTCGCGCAGGTCCCGCGTCAACGACCAGCCGATGAGCGCGCACACCGCGCCGTTGCCGGCATGGAACAGGACCGAGCGGATCGCGAAGGCCTCCGCGGCGAGCACGCCGGCGAGTGCCGGAACGAAGGTGTAGTGCGCCCAGCTCGACATCAGCGAGAACAGAAGTGGGCCCGCCACCACGAAGGCGAAGAAGAAATCCTCCTGCGCCTGCGGATCGGCGGCGAGCACCGTCTCGAACGCATTCCATTGGGAGACGGCGATCAGGGCGCCGGCGGCAACGAGCGCCATCACCGCACCGAGCGGAACCAGGATGAACCGCAGCAGCAGGCGACCGATCACTCCGTCATCGCCATGGCCCGCAGCGCCATGCGCTCCCGTGCCGAGAGCTTCTCGGTCGCGCTCTTGAGCTGGCCGCAGGCGGCGAGGATGTCGCGGCCGCGCGGCGTGCGCACCGGCGAGGAATAGCCGGCGTTGAAGACGACCTCGGAGAAGCGCTCGATCACGTCCCAGTCCGAGCACTCATACGTCGTGCCCGGCCACGGATTGAACGGGATCAGGTTGATCTTCGCCGGGATGCCGCTCAGCAGGCGGACGAGCGTGCGCGCATCGGAAAGCGAATCGTTGACGCCCTTGAGCATCACGTATTCGAAGGTGATGCGCTTGGCGTTGGTGAGGCCGGGATAGTTGCGGCAGGCGTCGAGCAATTCGGCGATCGGATATTTGCGATTGAGCGGCACCAGAGTGTCGCGCAGCTCGTCGCGCACGGCATGGAGCGATACCGCGAGCATCACGCCGATCTCATCGCCGGTGCGCGCGATGTTGGGCACGACGCCGGAGGTCGAGAGCGTGATCTTGCGCTTCGAGATCGCGAGCCCCTCGTTGTCGGCGACAACGAGCAGCGCGTCGCGCACCGCCTCGAAATTGTAGAGCGGCTCGCCCATGCCCATCATCACGACGTTGGTGACGAACCGGCCGCCGTCGGTCGGCACGATGGCGCCGGGCGGCGGTTCGCGATCGGGCCAGTCGCCGAGCCGGTCGCGGGCGACCAGGATCTGCCCGACGATCTCGCCGGCGGTCAGATTGCGCACCAGCCGCTGGGTGCCGGTGTGACAGAAGCTGCAATTGAGCGTGCAGCCGACCTGGCTCGAGATGCACAGCGTGCCGCGCCCGGCCTGCGGGATGTAGACGCACTCGACCTCGTGGGGCCGGTCGCCGGTTTCACCGGGCAGCCGCAGCAGCCACTTGCGCGTGCCGTCGACCGAAACCTGCTCCGCTACCACCTCGGGCCGGTCGAGGGTGAAGGCACGTTCGAGGTCGGCACGCAGCTCCTTCGACACGCTCGTCATCACGTCGAAGGCGTCGCGCCGCGCACATAGAGCCAGTGCCAGAGCTGCTGGGCGCGCATCTTGCGCTGGGGCGCAGGCACCCCGATTTCGCCGAGCGCCGCGGCGAGCTCGGCACGCGACATGCCGACGAGCGACGGCTGGACCGGCCGCACGTATTGCTCGAGCGGAGCCTTCTCGATGAAGGCGGGCGGCACCGGCCGCGGTCTCGACGGACATGATGGAAGCTGCTCTCTAGCGCCGCCGGCGCGCATATCGTGGCGCGCCGCGGTTCATTTCGATGATCGCCCGGCCGGACCGGGAAAACGGAGATATAGCGATCAGCGCGGCTATTTGCACGCCGGCTATTTGCACTCCTGGCCGACGCGATTGAGCGCTTCGGGGAGCCCGCGGAGGGAGTAGACGTCGACGCTCGCGGTTCCCTTGGCCGAGGTGCCCTTGACCGTGAGGTCCCCGCTCTTGCGCATGGCATCGACCAGCCGCGTCTCCTCGGCGGCATTCTTCACCCAGGCACCGTCGGCCTGGGTGTACATGGCGTAGTTCGCGCCGCCGATCTCGACACTGGCATCGGAATTCGGCTTGAAGCCGTAGCCGAAGATGATCGAGACCTCGTCGCGCACCTTCTCGGACGGGCGCGACGAGATGAAAATGTAGGCCGCGTCGCGCGGCCGGTTCGGCGGCGTCGTTTTCGAGCTCGACGGCTTGGCGAGCGCGAAGCAGACCTTTTTGCCGCCGGGCGAGGCCGTATAGGCGCCCCACTCGCCGAACTGGCCGAGCAGCGTCGGCTGCGGGGCTGTGGGTGCGGCAGGAGTGGCTGCGGGCGCCGCGGCCGCCGTAGGCGCGGGCGGCTTCTTGGCCGGTTGGGCCGGCGCCGCGGGCGCCTGCGCGTTTGCGCTGGAACCGAAGCACGCCGCCGCGATCGCGGCAGCCAGGGCCACTGTCAGGGAATGACGGTAAAGCATGGTCGCACTCTTCATGAGAGCTCGCCTGCGGGGGTCGGCGATCGATCCTAAATAAATGCGATTGTTCATTAAAGTGGCATTGTGAAGGCAGTTCGCCGCATCCTGGCGGGGATTCATCCTAAAAGAAAGCCCGCACCAAAAGAAAGCCCGCACCGGTATCCCGGGACGGGCGCAGGTCAGACCGGCTGGGTGCGGTCGCCTTCGCGGAGCCGGGCGAGGAGCGCGCGCGCCGCCTCGCGGTGTTCCGGCGTGACATGGGCGGCCACCACCTTGATCGCGGTCACCAGCACCGCCGCATCGTCGGTAAAGCCGATGAGGGGCAGCATGTCCGGCACGAAATCGAAGGGGAGCACGAAATAGGCGAGCGCCCCCAATAGGATCGCCTGGACGCGGCGCGGCGTCCGGCGGTCGAAGGCACAGTAGTAGGCGGCCACGAACTCTTCGGCGAGCGGCAGATGCGCCGCGCTGCGCTTGAGCTTCGGCCAGAAGCCGCGCCGCACACGCGCCTCGTCGCGCGCCGCCTGCGCCGCGTCGAACGCGTCGCCGTAGGCCTGCTGGCCGCCCATACCGTAGGCAGTGCTGATCATGGCTATCCTCCGCCGGCGCGACAGGTGGGGCGGGCGACCGGCATTTGCAAGATATGGCGCCTCAACGGCCGCGGCACCTTGGCGCCTCGCGTTTCGCGTCCTGCGGTTTGCCACCTTGCGGTCAACCGCGCGGATCACTTGGCGAAAGCTCACTTGGCGAAACGCTCCATCGCCTCGGCGAGCGCGATGTCGCGCCCGGTCACCCCGCCGGCGTCATGGGTGGTGAGCGTCACCACCACGGTCTTGTAGACGTTCGACCACTCCGGGTGATGATCCATCTTCTCGGCGACCAGCGCAGCGCGGGTCATGAAGCCGAACGCGGCGTTGAAATCGGCGAAGACGAAGGTCTTGGCGATGGCGTCGCGCCCGCTCACCCGCTGCCAGCCGGCAAGCTTTGCGAGTGCGGCGGTAAGTGCGTCCGGGCCCAGCTTGTCCATGGCCGCGATATAAGTCACGCCCCGCATGGCCGCGCAAGGTGGCAGGGCTCTGTAGCCCGCATGAGCGCAGCGACATGCGGGTTCGCATCGCCAGCGTAGGCGAGCGCCGTTCCCGGATATCGCTTCGCTCATCCGGGCACGGTCGCTACGGGTTCCCCCGCACTGGCCAACCCCTTCGCGCGGGCTTATCTCATCCGTTGCGGCACGATTGCGCGGAGAACGCTCATGTTCTGGTCGGTGAATATCGGCTCGATCGCCGGGACGGCGGTGCGGATCCACATCACCTTCCTGCTGTTCCTCGTGTGGATTTTTGCCGCCGGCTGGGCGTCCGGAGGGCCGCAGGCCGCGCATGGGCAGCCTCGTGTTCATGGTGCTGCTGTTCGCCTGCGTGCTCGCCCACGAGTTCGGCCACATCTTCGCGGCGCGCGCCTTCGGCGTCGCGACGCCCGACGTGACCCTGCTGCCGATCGGCGGCGTCGCGCGGCTCGAGCGGATTCCGGAAAAGCCGAGCGAGGAGTTCCTGATCGCGATCGCCGGGCCGCTGGTCAACGTCGCGATCGCGCTCGTGCTGATGGCGTTCATGCAGGCGCATTTCGACGCCCAGACGCTCGCCGCGGTGGAGAGCATGAACGTCTCGCTGGTCGACCGGCTGGCCGAGGTCAACCTGTTCCTCGCGCTGTTCAACCTCATCCCGGCGTTCCCGATGGACGGCGGACGGGTGCTGCGCGCGCTGCTCGCGACCAAGCTCGGCTATGTGCGCGCGACCGAGGTCGCCGCGACCATCGGCCAGTGGTGCGCCTTCGGCCTCGGCTTCCTCGGCCTGTTCTACAATCCGCTGCTGATCTTCATCGCGATCTTCGTCTATCTCGCCGCGGCCTCCGAAGCGCAGCTCGTGTCGCTGCGGGCGATGTCGCGCGACGTGCCGGTGAGCGTCGCGATGATGACCGAGTTCGCGACGCTCACGCCCGACGAGCACATCGACGCCGCGGTGCAGACGCTGCTGCACACCAACCAAGGCGAGTTTCCCGTGGTCGACGCCGAGCACCGCCTCGTCGGCCTGCTCGGCCGCGGCGAGATCATCCGCGCGCTCAAGGAGCTCGGTCCAGACGCCAAGGTCAGCGAGGCGATGGTGAAGGAGATTCCGACGATCGAGATCCGCCATCGCCTCGACGAGGCGTTCCGCATCTTGCAGGAAAAGTCCGCGCCCGCCGTCGGCGTCGTCGACGCCTCGGGCCGCCTCGCCGGCCTCATCACCTCCGAGACCATCGGCCAGATGCTGCTCGTCAAGGACGCGCTGCCCAAGGGCGGCCGCCTCGGCCCATGGAGCCGGCCCGCGGGGGCGTGATCGCTCCCTCCCCAGGGCGCGGGGAGGCTGAGGTGGCGGCCACGCCCGATCTACGCGACCCTGCCTGCCCGCGACCCCCTGCGCACGCCCTTGGCCCAGTCAGGGAGGCGGGCGAACAGCGAGCGCTACTTCTCCAGCCGGTCGGTGAACCAGCGCAGGATGCGCGTCCACACCTCGTCCTTGCCGACCGAGTCCTCGATGCCGTGCTCGATGTTGGGGTTGTCGTTGACCTCCATCACCACGATGCCGTCGGGCGTCTGCTTGAGGTCGACGCCGTAGAGGCCGTCGCCGATCGGCTTTGCCGCCCGCACCGCGAGGTCGACCACCTCGGGCGGCGCCTGGTCGAGGTCGAAGGTGCGGTGGCCGCCTTCGCGCAGCGAGCCGTCGGGGTGGTGCTTCAAGATCTGCCAGTGGCCGCGGGCCATGCGGTACTGGCACACGAACAGCGGCGTGCCCGAGAGCACGCCGACCCGCCAGTCGAACTCGGTCGGCATGAATTTCTGCGCCAGGACGAGGTCGGTTTCCTCGAACAGCTCGTCGGCAATGCGGCGGAATTCGTCGACCGTCGTCACCTTGTGGACGCCGCGCGAGAACGAGCCGTCGGGAATCTTCACGACCAGCGGCAGGCCGAGCAGGTCCATCGCGCGCGGCAGGTCGGCGGCGTCGGCGAGCATCACGGTGGGCGGCGTCGGCACCTGGTTGGAGCCCATCAGCTCCATCAGGAACACCTTGTTCATGCACTTGATCATCGAGACCGGGTCGTCGATGACCGGCATGCCCTCCTGCCAGGCGCGGCGGGCGAAGCGGTAGGTGTGATTGTCGATCGAGGTGGTCTCGCGGATGAAGAGCCCGTCATATTCGGCGAGCTCGGCGAGCTGGCGCCGCGTGATCGGCTCGACGTCGAAGGAGTGCTTCTCGGCGATGCGGGCGAAATGCTTGATGGTGGCGGCCGACGACGGCGGCAGCTTCTCGGTCGGATCGTAGAGCACCGCGAGATCGTATTTCGCGACCGTGCGCGCCTTCGGGTCGCGCCATTCGCGCGAGGTGTGGCGGTGCAGCGCCTCGCGCAGGAACGCCGCTTCGCCGTTGGCGAGGCGGGTGATCGTGCGCATGCGGATGCGCTCGATCGCGTAGCGCGTGCCGCCGGTGTCGACGCTGATCTCGAGGGCGGGGCAGCGGAACCAGTCGAACAGGAGATGCCCGAACGCCTCGAAGCGAGGGTCGCGGGTGAGGCCGAAGCAGACCAGCAGCTTGAATTCACCCTCGGGCTGGAAATCGGCGCGCTGGGCGCAGCGGTTGAGCGAGTCCTCGAGCTCGGGCAGCGCGTGCTCGTAGAGCTTCGCTTCGCGCAGCTCGAGCATGGTCTCGACCGTCGGCACCACCCGGTGGCCCCGCGCCTCGGCGAGCAGCGAGGCGTAGTAGCCCTTGGACTGGTAGGCGTAGGAGCGCGACAGGTTGATGAGCTTCGGCCGGCCCACGTCGAACAGGCGCGGGCGCGCGAGATACTCGCTGGTGGTGATCACCTTGTGCGGCGTGTCCGCATTGGGGAAGTCCCGCGGCTGATCGACGATGATCACCCAGCCGGTCATGGCCGGACGCCCTCCCGGCTCACGGCGTCCTCGCGGCTCAGGCGTCGCGCGCTCACGGCGTCATCGCGGGGCGATCCGCTTCTCGAAGCGGAGCGCATGCCCCTTGTCCTCGTAATATTCATGATGGCGGTCGAACTGCTGATACCCGGCCTTTTGGTAGCACACGATGGCGCCGTGATTCTTCTCATGGACCTCGAGCCGCACAAACCGGCATTTGCGAGACCGCGCCGCCTTTTCCACTGCCGCGATCAGCGCCGAGCCGATGCCGCGGCCGGACAGGCGCGGCACCACCGCGAGCGAAGTAGAGGCGCGCGATCTTGCTGTTGGCGCGGAACAGCACGACGGCGGCGCCGGCGAATTCCGCACACGCCTCGGCGATGAGGACTTCCGCGCTCGGCGAGGCGAGCAGCCAGCGCAGACTGCGGCGCGACATCCGGTTGATCGAGAAGACCTGGATTTCGAGCTCGGACAGCCGGTCGAGGTCCGTCGGCCGGCTGCGGCGGACTGAGATGCTCGACTTCGCGGTGACAGCTGTTCGCATTCCCGCGAACTATCCGCCCGAAGCCGGTGGCGGCGCAAGACCGACGGTGTGAGGAACTCGAATGACATTCGCACGAGATGCGATGCGTTGTCTGCGGCCACGCAAGGTGTGTCGCGCCGCAGTCCGATCACTTCAACTCGCCGAGCAACGCGAGCAGCCGGCTCTTGTCGGCCACGTCCTTCTGCAGATTGGCGGTGAAGGACGGCGCATCGGCGAAATAATCGGTCGGCTGGAAGACGCTGTGGGCGAGCTTGGCATAGAGCGGACCGTGGGCCGCTGCATCGCAGGCCGCGGCGAGCTTCGCTTTCACGGGCGCCGGCAGGCCGGCCGGCGCGAGGAGGCCGCCGAAGCTTACCGGCGCCACCGCGAAGCCTTGCTCCCTAACGGTTGGCGTGTCCGGGGTTGCGGGATTACGCGCGTCGGCGAACAGGCCGAGGATGCGCAGCCCGCTTCCGGCCGCGGACGAGAGCACGACGGCGCCGAAATCGAGCTGCCCGCCCTGGAGCTGCTGCATGACGTCGGCATCGCCCTTGAAGGGGATGGCGTTGAAGTCGACCTTGGCGACCTGGGAAAATTCCACCATCGCGAGATGCGGGATCGAGGCGACGCCGAGATGCCCGTAATTGACGGCACCCGGCCGCGCTCGCGCCGCGGCGACGAGCTCGCCGACCGACTTGAACGGCGAATTCGGGTTCACCACGATCACCATCTCGTTCTTGAACGTCTGGCAGATCGGATCGAACGCCTTGAGGTCGTAGCCGACCTGCTTGTTCGAGAGCGGCAGCACGGTGATCGACACCGCCGGCGCAAACAGCAGCGAATAGCCGTCGGGCGCGGCGCGCGCCACCGCCGCCGTGCCGATCGCCCCGGTCGCGCCCGCCTTGTTGACCACGATGGCGCGTTGGCCGAGCGCCGTGCCGAGCCCTTCGGCGAGCGCGCGCCCGAGCACGTCGGTGACGGCGCCCGGCGAAAACGGCACCGTCACCTCGATCGGCCGCTCGGGATAGTTCTGCGCGGCCGCTGGCGCGACGATCGTCGCACAGGCCGCGATCACGGCGGCGGAAAGGCGTCGCACGAAGTCCTCCCGGATTTCGCGGCCTCGCGAAGGCGGGCGCACCATCGGGCGCCATGGAGATAGTGTAGTCAAGCCGGGTCGACCGCTGTAAATTGGCCGCATGACCGTTCATCAGCACCATCATCACGACCATGACCACGGCTCCGAGCTCTCGGAGATGCAGCTGCGGGTCCGCGCCCTCGAGTCGATCCTGACCGAGAAGGGCTATGTCGATCCCAAGGCACTCGACGTCATCGTCGAGGCCTACGAGACCAAGATCGGGCCGCACATCGGCGCCGGCATCGTCGCCAGGGCGTGGGCCGATCCGGACTTCAAGCGCCGCCTCGTCGACGACGCCACCACCGCCGTTGCCTCCCTCGGGGTCGCGAGCGGACGCGCCGTGCATCTCGTCGCGGTCGAGAACACGCCGCAGCGGCATAATATCGTCGTCTGCACGCTGTGCTCCTGCTACCCCTGGGAAGTGCTGGGGCTGCCGCCCGTTTGGTACAAGGCCGCGCCCTACCGCTCCCGCGCCGTGATCGATCCGCGCGGCGTGCTCGCCGATTTCGGCGTGACGCTGCCGACCGACACCGAAATCCGCGTGTGGGATTCGACCGCGGAGACGCGCTTCATCGTGGTGCCGATGCGGCCCGCGGGCACCGAGGGCTGGAGCGAGGACAAGCTCGCCGGCCTCGTCACCCGCAACTCGATGATCGGGACCGGGCTTGCGCTCACGCCCGCCGAGCTTGCCAAGGCCGGGACATGAACGGCGTCCACGACATGGGCGGCATGCACGGCTTCGGCGCGGTCGAGCCGGAGGCGAACGAGCCGGTCTTCCACGCGCCGTGGGAGGGCCGCGCACTCGCGATGAACCGCGCGATGGGCGCACTCGGCCTGTGGAACATCGACATCGGCCGATTTTCCCGCGAGCAGCTTCCCGCCGACGTCTATCTCGGCAGCAGCTACTACAGGAAATGGATCCTCGGCCTCGAGGACCTCGTGGTGCAGTACGGTCTCGTCGGCGAGGACGAGCTTGCCGCCGGGCACGCGCTGCATCCGCCCGCCGCGGTGAAGCCCAAGCTCACCGCGGCCGAGGCGCCGAAGCTTCTGTCACGCGGCTCGTTCGAGCGGCCGGCCGCGGCGCCGGCCCGCTTCAAGCCGGGCGACCGCGTGCGGATGAAGAACATGCATCCGCAAGGCCACACGCGCCTGCCACGCTATGTCCGCGGCCACGTCGGCACGATCGAATGCGTGCGCGGCTGCCACGTGTTTCCCGACGCCGTCGTCGCCGGCCGGGGCGAGGAGCCGCACTGGCTCTACACCGTCGTATTCGACGGCCGCGAATTGTGGGGCGAAAACGGCGACCCCACGCTCAAGGTGTCCGTCGAAGCGTGGGAGCCGTATCTGGAGAGCGTGTAGACCCGGATTTCACGTTCGTTCAATCCGGGCTACGGGGCGTCAATTTCGCGCTTTCGTCTTGAAAAAAGTCAGATCCGGCGGACGCTGGCCTTTCTTCGACGGCATCAGCCGGCCGTCGGCGCTCAGATAATACGGCTCGTTCTCGATGCGGATGTGCGTGTTGGTCTCCGAGCAGACGTCGGAGTGCCACACCGGCCGCGCATTGGGATTGCGCGTCGCCTTCTGCAGCTTGACGTAAGGCCGCGTCAGGGCGTGATCGAGCACGGTGATCTCGTCGAGGAGCGTGTTCGGATCGGCCTTGTCGAGATAGATGCGCTCCTTGATGACGGCCTCGCCGTCCTCGTGGAACGGAATGCCGGTGATGTCGTAGCCGCGCGGCAGCTTGAGGAAACGCGTCTCGACCTCGAGCACGTCGTATTTGCCGTCATTGTTCTCGTCGACCCATTTGCCGAGCGAGTAGCCGGCAAAGGTCGGCTCCGGCTCCTTCGGCCAGTCGCGGCCGTCGGTGTAGATGCGGCGATAGGAATCGTCGTTGTGGCTGATCAGGATGTAGGTGACGTCCGGCATCACGATGATCTCGCCGGGATCGTAGAAGCTCATCATCGCCGGCATGCCGGCCGGGACGCAGAAGGTCGAGGGCCAGTTGCCCGGGCCGCCTTCTTTCAGATCCTGGGTGATGTCGGCGAAGATCTTCTGATACTCGGGGGTGAGCGGCGGCTGCCCGGCAAGCGGGATCCAGTTGTTCGGATTGCCGACGCGCACCCACTGCCCCTTGAAGTTCGGATACTTGGCGAAATCGACCACCTGGGCGGCGGCCGGCGCGGCAGCGAGCGCGACCGCCAACAGAGCTGCACAGATCGAGTACCTCATCGACATTCCTCCCTGCGCCGGCGGCGCGCTTCTCTGATGCGTCGCCGCCGATTCCAACCGCGGCCATTGAAGCTGGCGGGAAGATACACCGTTCGCCGACGAAGGTGAAAGAGCGCCGTTGCGCGCAGGGGGCGGAAGACGCAGCATCAAAGCCCGTCATTCCGGGGCGCGCGTCCAGCGCGAACCCGGAATCCAGAGACTCGGTTCATCGCAGCCTGGATTCCGGGTTCCGCCTAACGGCGGCCCCGGAATGACGGGCTTGTTGCGACATCCCGTCGTCGTGAGTAGAGACACAACCCATGAGCGCCGATCAAGACAACATCCGCCGCGCCGCCGAGGCGATCCCCGGCATTCCCCGCGATGCCGACGGGCCGGTGTTTCGCGAGCCGTGGGAGGCGCAGGCCTTCGCGATCGTCCTCGCCCTCGAGGCGCGCGGCGTGTTCACCTGGGGCGAATGGGCCGAGACGCTCGGCGCCGAGATCAAGGCGGCACAGCGCGCCGGCGATCCCGACACCGGCGCGACCTATTATCACCACTGGCTCGCCGCGCTGGAGCGTCTCGTCACGGCGAAGGGCGTCACCGACCGCGCGATGCTCGCGCGCTACCACGACGCCTGGGACCGCGCCGCCGACCGCACGCCCGCACGGCACCCCGATCGAGCTGCGCGCGGAAGATTTCGCCTAACCCAAACTTCGCGTAGTCGTCACATCGGCTTGAAGGCGGGGTCGAGATCGACGTCGATCAGCAGCGGCGCGTCGGACTTGATGCCCTTGGCGACGAGGTCGGTCGCGTCGTGCACGGTCTTGACGTGCTCCGCCGCGACGCCGAGCGAGCGGGCGAGGCCGACAAAGTCGATCGGCGGATCGACGAGCTCCATCCCGACAAAGGTGTCGACCTGCTCGGCATGGCCGCGCAGCGCCGAGCAGCCGCTGCTTGAGGATGCGGTAGGACCGGTTGTTGAGGATGACGAACACCACGGCGATGCGGTCGTGGGCCGCCGTCCACAGTGCCTGGATGGTGTACATGGCGCTGCCGTCGCCGACCAGCGCGACCACCGGCCGGTGCGGCAGCGCGAGCTTGATGCCGATCGCCGCCGGAATGCCCCAGCCGATGCCGCCGCCGCGCAGGCCGTAATAGCTCTGCGGATCGTCGCTGCGGATCAGCGAACGGATGCCGGGAGCGGAGGAGAGCACCTCCTCGATCACCACTGCGTCCTTGGGCAGCATGTCGCCGATGGCATCGAGCAGCGCCAGCGCCTGCACCGGCGATTTGCCGGCGAGCGACTTCGCCTTCGCCTTGAGCGCGCTGCGTTCGGCAAGCGTCGCGTCGCAGGCGGCCTTGAAGCGCTCGCGCGCCGCGCCGCGTGCGCCACCGGTCATCGCGGCCTCGACCGCGGCGGTGATCTCGGGGAGCGTGCTCTTGGGGTCGCCGAGGATCGCGACCTCGGCCGGATAGTTCTTGCCGATCTCCCAGGGGTCGGTGTCGAGATGGATCAGGCGCATGCCCGGCGGCATCGGGTCGATGTCGGAGGGCAGCGACAGCGTGAAGAGATCGCCGCCGACCGAGAACAGAACATCGTACTGATCGAGCACCTGGCGCACCGCCGCCTGGGTTCGCACCGTCGCGCCGCGGAACAGCGGGTGCGAGGCCGGAAACGAGGCGGTGCTCGGCACGAACTCGGTATAGACCGGCGCGCCGATCAGCTCGGCAAGCGCGACGAGCTCGGCATGGGCGCGGCTCTGCGCGACGGCATCGCCGGCGATGATCACCGGGCGCTTTGCCTGCGCGAGGAGCGCGCCGGCGGCCGCGACCGCGGCGGCATCGCCGCGCACCCGCGGCGCGACCCGCGTCGGCGTGAGCAGATCGAGATTCGCTTCGGACTTGAGGATGTCGCCGGGCAGCGACAGGAACACCGGCCCGGTCGGCGGCGCGAGCGCGGTCTTTGCCGCGCGGTGCACGAGGCGCGGCAGGTCCTCGATGCGGTGCACCTCGGCCGCCCATTTCACGAACGGGCGCGCCAAGGTCGCGAGGTCGGCGGAGAGCACCGGCTCGGTGACGAGATATTCGAGGTCCTGCTGGCCGGCGGTGAGCAGGATCGGCGCCGCCGCCTTCACCGCGTCGTAGAGCATGCCCATGGCGTTGCCGAGCCCGGGCGCGACATGGAGGTTGAGCACGGCGAGCTTGCCCGAGGCCTGGGCATAGCCGTCCGCCATCGACATCAGCGCGGCCTCCTGCAGGCCGAGCACGTAGCGGATGTCGTGCTCGACCGCGAACGCATCCATCAGCGGCAGCTCGGTGGTGCCGGGATTGCCGAACAGGATATCGACGCCCTCCTGCTTCAACAGCTCGAGGAAGGCACGCTTTCCGGACATCACTGGCAAGAGGTGCTCCACACGTTCGAGGCGGGAAGATTCCCGAAAGGGCCGGCACGATAGCGGCTTTCGCAGGGGGTCGGAAGCGGAGGCGGCATGGACGTATGTCGCATCCTCAACGCCGTCATTCCGGGGCCGGCCACAGGCCGGAACCCGGAATCCAGCACTTGCTTTGACGGCGCCAGAGTTCTGGATTCCGGGTTCGGTGCTGCGCACCGCCCCGGAATGACGGGGAGGAGCACCGCGCCGTCACGCCTCCCGCGCCTACGTCACTTCCGGCGTGTGGATGTGCTCCGGCCGCACGCCGACGGCGATGAGGCGCGCGAGCAGGCGCTGGATCACCGGGAACCACTGGGCGAGCTTGAGCACGAGCGGCGGCTCCGGCGGTGCGCTGCCGGTGAGCACGCGGCGGATCACGCGGTTCTGGATGAAGACCTGGAGGCGCTGCGTCACCCGCGTCGGAAACTCCCGCCGCGCCTCGACCTTGCGCAGATCGTCGACGGTCACCGCCTTGTCGCGCAGCGGCGCGTAGAGGATGTTCGCCGCCGCCACCGCATCCTGGACCGCCAAATTGATGCCGACGCCGCCGACCGGCGACATCGCGTGGGCGGCGTCGCCGATGCACAGCAGTCCCGGCCGGTACCAGCGCTCCAGGCGATCGACCGCGACGGTCAAGAGCTTCACGTCGTCCCAGCTCTTGATCTCGTTGACGCGGTCACCGAGCCACGGCGACAGCGAGAGGACGATGGCGCGGAAGTCGGCGATCGGCTGCTTCATCAGATTATCGGCGGAGCCCTTCGAAATCACGAAGGCGCATTGCCAGTAATCGTTGCGATTGAGCATGATGAAGAAGCGTCCGATCTCGATATGACCGAACGCGTTGGACGGATCGTCGGGATGGCGCGAGATGCGCATCCACAACACGTCCATCGGCGCGCCGATGTCCTCCACCTTGAAGCCGCCCCGTTCGCGCAGCGTCGAATGGCGGCCGTCGGCGGCGACCACGAGATCGGCGTTGATCTCGATCTCGGCGCCATCCCTGCGCGCGCGCACGCCGGCGACGCGCTCGCCCTCGAAGACGAGATCGGTCGCTTCCGTCTTCATCATCAGATGGAAACCGCGATAGCGGGCGCCGCGGTCGGCGAGGAAACTCAGGAAATCCCACTGCGGCATGAAGGCAATGAACTTGGAGGTGGTCGGCAGGCGCGTCAGGTCGGCGAGCCCGACCTTGGTGTTGCCGAACAGCGCATCCATGTGGTCGACCTTGGCATGCGGCAGCTTGAGGAACTCGTCGAGCAGGCCGAGCTCGCGCATCAGCTCGAGGGTCGAGGGATGGATGGTGTCGCCGCGGAAGTCGCGCAGGAAGTCGCCGTGCTTCTCCAGCACCACGACGTCGATGCCGGCGCGCGCCAGCAGAAAACCGAGCATCATCCCGGCCGGCCCGCCGCCGGCAATGCAGCACTGCGTGGTGATCGTTTGCTCAACCATTGAGGCACCGCCAGTTCGGTGAATCTGATGCAGAGATTCTAGCACTTTGCGACCACTCTTCTCCCTCCCCGTCTTCGGGGAGGGTTGGGGTGGGGTCCGCGAGCGAGCGAGCAAGAAAAAAGAACCCTACCCTGCCCTCCCCGAAGACGGGGAGGGATCCCTCTCAACCTCGTCACACCCCCGCGGCGCCGCCGTCGGCGCGGGGATCGTGCGCGCCTTCCAAAGTTCCATCGGGGTGAAGGATCACGGCGCCGGCGTGGCCCATGGTGTCGGAGTAGCGTGCGTCGAGCACCTCGACGTCGTGGCCGGCGGAAAGCAGGCGGTCGACGAGGTGGCCGTCGAAGCCGTCTTCCAGGCGCAGATTGGTGACCGCCGAGCCCCAGGTGCGGCCGAGCAGCCAGCGCGGACGGCCGATCGCGTCGGCGAGCGGCGCCCGGTAGAGCACGTGGCGGGAAAAGATCGCGGCCTGCGTCTGCGGCTGGCCGTCGCCGCCCATCGAGCCGTAAGCGATGATCCGGCCGTCGCGCAGCACCGCGAGCGCCGCATTGAGGGTGTGGAACGGCACGCGCCCCGGTGCCAGCGCGTTGAGCGCGCGCGGATCGAGGGAAAAGCTCGCGCCGCGGTTCTGCATCAGCACGCCGGTCGCCGGCAGCACGCAGCCGGAGCCGAACTCCCAATAGATCGACTGGATGTAGGAGACGACGAGCCCGTCGCCGTCGGCGGCCCCCATCCACACGGTGTCGCCGCCACCGGGGGCGGTCTGCCATTTCGCCGCCTTGCGGGGGTCGATCTGCGCTGCCTCGGCATCGAGGAATTTCGCTTCGAGAAACGGCGCGAGCGGCGCCGGCACGCGATCGGGATCGGTGACGACGCGGTCGCGGACCCGGAATGCCCGCTTGGTCGCTTCGATGAGGCCGTGCACGTGCTCGAAGCTTTCGGCGGTCGGAACGCGCAGCCGCGTGAACAGGCCGAGGATGATGAGCGAGGCAAGTCCCTGGGTCGGCGGCGGCACGTTGTAGAGCGTGCCGGCGTCGATCGCGAGCGTCAGCGGCTCGGCGACCGCGGCGCGGACCGCCTCGATATCGGCCCGGGTGACCGGGCTGCCGATCCGCGCGAGATCGGCGGCAATCTCGTATCCGACGTCACCGCGGTAGAAATCGTCAAGCCCGGCATTCGCGATATGGTCGAGGGTCGCCGCGAGCGCCGGCTGCCGCAGCACGGTTCCCGCCGCCGGCGGTTTGCCGTCGACGAGAAACGTCGCGGCGAAGCCGGGCACGCCGGCGAGCTCACCGAGCTTCTCGGCGGTGAGCCGCGCCTGGCTTGCGGTCACCACGTAGCCGTCGCGGGCATGGCGGATCGCGGCTTCGAGCAGCACGGTGAGCGGCATCCGCCCGCCGGCCATCTTGGCCGCTTCGAGCGCGAGCGACCAGCCGGCGACCGCGGCCGGCGCGGTGAGCGCCGCAAGCGGCCCGCGCGCCGGGATCGTGTCGTAGCCCTCATCGCGATAGAGCGCGATGCGAGCGTTCGCGCCAGCGCGGCCGGCCGCCATCAGCGCGCGCACGCGGCCGGTGCGCTCGCGCACCAGGAAGAAGCCGTCGCCGCCGACATGATTCATGTGGGGATAGACGGCGGCGATCGCGGCCGCCATCGCCACCATGGCTTCGAGCGCATTGCCGCCCTCGGCGAGAATGGCGCGGCCAGCTTCGGCGGCGGCGTGGTGGGGTGCGGCGACGACGCCGCGGCGGTGGCCGGCGGTATGAAGGTCCATTCAGGCGCCCGGGAAACGATTGCGAAACGAATCGGACATGATCGGTTAAAATCCCCCGTGGTAGAGACGAACGCATGCAGGGCACTTCGCCCGCGCCGCGCAGCCGGTGAGACCGCCCCACGCGACGCGGGCACGATCTTGGAGCTGACCCATGGAGTTCTACCTCAGCTTTTCCGAGCTCTTCAGCAAGTTTCCGAACACGATCATCCTCGTGTTCGTGCCGGTCTTCATTTTCACGATCCTCGCCGAGGCACTGGTGATCCAGGCGCGCCACGGCGACTATTCGTGGAAGAACACCGGCGTGTCGACCCTCGTCGCAATCGGTCACGTCGTGGCCCAGGCGGCCACCCACGGGATCGTCTTCGGCATCATTGCCGCCGGCGTCTATGCGGTGCGGCTGACCACCATCCCGGTTTCGTTCCACAACCCGGTCAGCCTGTTCGTGCTGTTCATCCTGACCGACCTCGCCTTCTACGTGGAGCACCGCTGCTCGCACCGCATCCGCTTCATGTGGGCCTCCCACAGCGTCCATCACAGCACCGAACGCATGGTCGCAGCGGCCGCGTTCCGCTTGTCGTGGACGCCGATCCTGTCGGGAATCGTGCTGTTCTATCTGCCGATCGTGTGGATCGGCTACGACCCGATCTGGGTGTTCGGCATGGCGTCGGCAGGCCTGACCTACCAGTTCTTCGTTCACACCGAGCTGGTGCCGCGCATCGGCTGGCTCGAATGGATCATCAATACGCCGTCGGCCCACCGCGTCCATCACGCGAGCAACGCCGAATACATCGACAAGAACTTCGGCGGCGTCCTCCTGATCTGGGACCACCTGTTCGGCACCTATCAGGCTGAGCGGCCGGACATCAAGATCCGCTACGGGCTCATCCATCGGCGCTCGTCGGACTTGAACCCGTTCGTCATCGCCTACGAGGACTTCTGGAATCTCATCAAGGAGGCGTGGAACGCGCCGAACTGGAGCGCGCGGCTGCGCGGCCTGCTCGGGCCGCCGTGAGGCGTGCTCGGGCCGCCGTGAGGCGTGCCTGGGGATCAGGACGGTATTGTCGGCGCAAAGACGGGCAGGCTGGGGTTATACTCATCCCATGCGCATTCTCGGATTGGCCGGCTGGAGCGGGTCGGGAAAGACCACGCTGCTCGCAAAGATCATTCCTCGGCTGGTCGGGCGCGGCCTCACCGTCTCCACCGTCAAGCACGCCCATCACGGCTTCGACGTCGACAAGCCCGGCAAGGACTCCCACACCCACCGCGTCGCCGGCGCGACCGAGGTGCTGGTCGCGTCCGGCCGGCGCTGGGCCCTGATGCACGAGTTGCGGGAGGCGGCCGAGCCCACCATCTACGATCTGCTGAGGAGGATGTCGCCGGTCGATCTCGTGCTGATCGAAGGCTTCAAAACGGCGCACCACGCCCGCATCGAAGTCTACCGCAGCGAGGTCGGCAAGCCGCCCTTCCATCCGGAGAACCCGTACGTGGTCGGCATCGTTTCCGACATTCCGTTCCCCGACGCCGGGCGACCGGTGGTCGATATCGACGACGTCGAGGCGGTGGTGGAGCTCGTGCTCGCATCGGCCGAGAGCCTCGATGCCGTGCTCGCGCGGGTCGACGCCGAAAGCGGGCGCTGATGGCCCAACTCTCCGACGACTGCTTCGCCTTTTCCGGGCCCTTGCTTCCCATCGTGGAAATGGAGCGGCTGATCGCGGAGCGCGTCACGCCGGTCGCCGAGACCGAAGACGTCGCGCTCGGCGCCGCGCTCGGGCGCGTGGTCGCGGCAGATGTGATCGCCGCGCACGACCTGCCGCCGTTCGACAACTCCGCAGTGGACGGCTTCGCCGTGCGCCATGCCGATCTTGCCGCCGACGCCGAGACGCGGCTCGTCATCGTCGACCGCGCCCTCGCCGGGCATCAGGCGTCGCACGCGCTTCGTAGCGGACAGGCGATCCGCATCTTCACCGGTGCGCCGATGCCGCCGGGCGCCGACACCGTGTTCATGCAGGAGGACTGCCGCGTCGAGGACGACGTCGTCGTGGTGCCGCAGGGGCTCGAGCGCGGCGCCAACAGCCGCAGCGCCGGCGAGGATATCCCTGCCGGTGCGGTGATGCTGCCGGCGGGGCGGCGGCTTACGCCCGCGGACCTCGCGCTCGCCGCCGCGCAGGGCGTGACGGCGCTTTGCGTGCGGCGGAAACTTAAGGTCGCGGTGTTCTCGACCGGCGACGAGGTGGTGGAGCCCGGCGCGAACCGGCCGGCGGCCGCGATATACGACGCCAACCGGCATTTCCTGCGCGCGCTGTTGGAAAAATTCGGCGCCGCGGTGACCGATCTCGGCATCCTGCCCGACGCACAGGGCGCCCTGCAGGAGGCGATCGCCGCTGCGGCGGCGGACCACGACCTCGTCATCACCTCGGGCGGGGTCTCGACCGGCGAGGCCGACCATGTGCGCGCCGCCGTGGAGGCGATCGGCCGGCTGGTGTTCTGGCGCGTCGCCATCAAGCCGGGGCGCCCGGTCGCCATGGGCGTCGTTCCCGGCAAGCAGGGCAATGCCGCCTTCGCCGGACTTCCGGGCAATCCGGCCGCCGTCTACGTCACCTTCGTGTGCGTGGTGTGGCCGCTGCTGCTGCGCCTTGCCGGTGCCGCGCCGCGTCGCCTTCTCGCGCTGCCGGTGCGCGCCGCCTTCCCCTATCGCAAGCGTCGCGGCCGTCGCGAATACGTTCGTGTGAGCCTGCGCGCCTCCGCCGATGGGATCGAGGCGGTAAAATTTCCCCGCGACGGCGCCGGCGTCATCACATCACTCACCGAGACCGACGGGCTTGTCGAGCTCGGCGAGGAGGTGACGGAAATCGCGCCCGGCGCAATGGTGAATTTCCTCTCCTACGCGGACCTCACGGCGTAGGTCTTGTCGACGCTCGGGGAGTACGGCAACCGAGCTCCGGCCGAAGGACTCGGCGGCGCTGATCCTGCCCTGAAGAGCGAAGGACCGACTGCGATCGGTGTGTTGCTTCCCGTCGCAATCGGCCCGGTCCCTGAGGAGGCCAAGGACAAGCTCCAAGCTAATCGGCAATTCCGTCAACCGATCGGGACAAATGGAAAGGTTTTGGGACCATGTTGGAGCGCAGCGAGGGCGAAGGAACCGGCCTACGCCTCGCGCCGCCCGCCGTCGGGTGGCTCATACACGACATCATTTCGGCTGTTGCGTTCAGCTTGGTCCGCCAGATCGGCCCAGGCAAGCGCCATCCGCCAGAGAGACGATCTGCTCTCGAGATCGGTCACTATCGCCGCACATCTGAGACACTCGACAGCGTAGTTCCGATACACCTTCGGTGGCATCGCTAAAAGTTCCTCACCCCACTACCGCTCTAACGCAGCGTTCTGAAAACGGTTCCGCGTCGCCAAAAAGGAATGTCGTTCCCAATTCGGGTCAGCGCCGGTGGCGCGAAAAAATTCTGGTTCCTTCGAACCGCATCGGTGATCAAACGCTTTCCTTGGTGAACTCCAGCGCGGGGGTCACGATGAAAAGCCACCACGAGGACGTCATTCCACTCGCCGTCATGGGCGCGCTCAGCGCCGCCATCCTGTTGGTGTTCGCCGCGACGGTATCGTTCTGACGCTTCGCAATCATCCCGTCCGAAGCCGCCGCCGGCCGTAAATGCGGCTTTTGTCGCCTGTCACTGTCAATGCAGCGCGCCGCAAAACGCCTTCATTGCAGCAGGCGAAAGGAACTTCCGTGGCAATGGAACCTGATCGGTATTTGGATGTTAAGCGTTGCGGTGGGCGAGAAGCGAATTCGGGCTCGCTCTCGCAGTGGAACTCCATCTGAGGTTTCAGATCGGAGGGGCAAGGGCCCCAGCTCGTCGGCTCCGAGCTGGGGCCATAACGAGTTTATCGGCACAGGCGCATTGATGCCCGGGGTGGTGGGGTCTCGCGATGACATTGAACCCAAGTGCGACCGATCCAAGCGCGACCGATCCAAGTGCGATCGATCTGAGTGCGAACGATTCGCGTGCGATCGATCCAAGCGCCGGCTGGAACAATGCAACCCAGGCGGCGTCGTCGGGTCCGGTCCACGACTTCGCTTGGCATCGCCAGCACCGATTCCGAGAGACCATCCGTAGTTGACGCTCTTCGGCGGTATCGGTCAGGTCAGCCACTTCTATTCTCGCCGAAGCGGCGTTCGAGAAAAGGCTTGTCGCCGTCACCGGAAAGGAACTCCACCACCTCGCGCGCTGGCGCATCGGCCGGAACAAGCTTGCCTTGCGCGTGGAAGTCGACGAACAACCGGTTCCACGGGCGATCTGCGCGCGCCGATTCCTGCATCGCCGTGTCGACGACACCTGGCGCGTAGCTGAGGATCGCTGTGTTCGGGCCTCGCGCCGCCGGGCCGCTCGCTCGACGCGAGTTCGGCAGCGAACGTCATGCTGGCCAGGCGCAGGGCGGCCTTGCTGCTGCCGTAGTCGCCGATTCCGGGAATCGCCTGCACGGCCGCGCCGGTCGATACATTGACGATACGCAGCGGCATCGGCGGCGGCGCAGTGCGGACGACGAAACCGGTCAGGAAAATCGGCGCGATCGCATTGACGGCGAACACCGATGCAACTTGCAGCGGATCGGCCTGTTCGAGTGCGCGCATCGAGCCGATCGCGCCAGCATTGTTGACGAGGCCGATACGGCTCCACGTCGGCTCGGCCACGATCGGCGCGAGTTCATTCTCCGCGATTTCGCGCAGTCGGGGCAGATCGCCGAGGTCGATTTCGATGTGCCGATAGCCCGGCGAGGATATATCCGGCCGCCTGCGACTCATGCCGACCACCGTCCAGTCTCGAGCGAGCAGGGCCAGCGCGATCGCGGCACCGAGTCCGGAACTCGTGCCGGTCACGATTGCAAGTCGGTCGTTCGACGACATAGCGTCGCTCCAAAATGAAGATGAGGTCGGGTTCATTTTCCGTGAATCGCCGGGAAGAGGAACCTGCCACCTTTTTCCGTTTCTAGGCGCGCAGATGCTTGTTGAACAACTCGATCGTGCGCTTCCACGCCAGCTTTGCGGCGGCCTCGTCGTAGCGAGGGGTGGTGTCGTTGTTGAAGCCGTGCTGCGTGCCGGGATAGATGAACACCTCGTAACTTGACGTGCGGCGGCTTTCAGCGCCGGCTCGTAGGCCGGCCAGCCGAGTTGATGCGCTCGTCGTCTCCTGCGTAGATGAAGGAGCAGCGGCGCCTTGATCTTCGCGGCGTCTCGGCCGCGGCCGGCTGGCCGCCGTAGAAGGGAACCGCTGCCGCCAGATCCGGCACGCGCGTTGCCAGGAAGTTGGCGATGCCGCCGCCGTAGCAGAAGCCGACGACGCCGAGCTTGCCGTTGCCTTCGGGCAGGTGCTTCAGGAACGTCTGCCGCCGCAACGAAGTCTTCGCGCGTCTTCGCCTGATCGAGCTTGCGCGAACAGCTCGCGCGCCTTGTCTTCGTCGCCGGGATAGCCGCCGAGCGGAAACAGCGCGTCCGGCGCGAACGCGATGAAATCTGTCGAGCGCGAGCCGGCGCGCGATGTCTTCGATATGCGGATTGAGGCCGCGATTTTCGTGCACCACGAGTACCGTCGGCAGCTTGCCCTTCGGCCTTCGCCGGCCGCACCAGGTAGCCGCGCACCTTGCCGTAGCCCTTCGGCGAAGGACATTCCACGTAGCGCGTCTTGATCCGCGCGTCGTCGGCCGGCACTTGCTGCGCCTCGGCAAAGCGCGGGCTCAACGCCGTCAACAGCGCTTCGCCGGTAACGCCCGCAGCGGCGAATTGCGCCGCGCGTTGCAGAAAGTCGCGTCGCGAAAGCAGGCCATGCACATACTGATCGAACAACTTCAGCGCTTGCGGATGAAAATCGTCGGCAGTCTTGCGAGTCATTCGGTTTCGAAACACACAGACCCATAAATGCGGAATACAGGTTTTGCTGGCCTCCCCGAAGGAATGGCCACGACAAGACGAGACTTTCTTGTTCAGACTTGGAGATCTTTCTAAACGGTGGATTGGCAACAACCAGATCGAAGTGCTTGGGCGCCAATTCTCCCTGACTGAGAGCGTCTCCGTTGAGAATCGGCACGCGCGCCCCTCGACCAGACATACCTGTAACGTCAATTATCGCACGACGAATCGCCAACCTACTGATTCGACACAGCACTGGATCGAGTTCGACGCCGCAGATGTGGCGCTCAATGTGCCTGCAGATTTGCGAGTGTGATCGGCCGAGCTTCCTTAGAGTGGCCGCAATCTTCGTTGCTATAGGGGCGAGAAACGCAGCGCCGCCGCATGCCGGATCCAAAATCTTAGCAGTTGTCCAGTCTAATCCCGACTGCTCAAGGTGAATCGATATCTCATCCGTGAGTCGCGGCGGGGTCAAGGTTTCTGTTTTCGGCGCTGCCGGCTTGTCAGCGTGCGAGCGTACGTGGTCGCGAGCCAATAATCGTGTTCTACTCGCGGACGTGCCGCAATCCAGGCAATTAAGGCAGTCGCCAGTTCCGAGGCACGTCTCTTCGGTAGGAGCGCCAGATGACTGTTTTTCGCTGAGCGCACTAATGAAGCGAAAACTTCTTCAAACACTGCGATGCGCAACCGCCGATGCCTGTGTGCGAGCATTCGGTACAGCTTATGGAGTTGTCGAATAGCGCTCACGTCGATTGCCGAAGGGCGGGAAGAGCGAATGGTCAAGTTTATTCGGCGCGCAATTATCTAGCCCCCACTCATCAAAAACCACCGTCCGCAGCGGTTCGCCCCGAAACACCATAGGAAAGCGAGCCGAGCGGCAGTGAGCCTCACCAAAATCCTCCCTGAATGTGTCATCCATCGCCCCGAATCCAGTGCGCACCCGTACCCTCATTGTAAGCTCGCTCCGCCGTCAATAGTGCATGAACTGGCGCACAAATTGGTCCGATGGTTCTTCAATGGGCGGCAAAGCCCTTTGAGGCATTCCCTCGACGGGCCGAAACTACTCAACCGCGCAGCTGTTGATGCTCTCAACGGACCAGCGAATCCTTGGCCCGTGGTTCGCGCGCTTGTCGGAGCAGCTCAGCTGCGATGATCTCTTTATCACTCATTGCCGTTGGCATCGCGTCGATAAATCGTCGGACGTCACGGGCGAGCTCCTGGTTGCCATCCTTTACAAGATTTTCGGCGAGAGTTTGCCAGCCGCTTACGACCTGGCGCCGTGTTTCCACAAGTTTGCGTTTTCCGGGGTCGACTCGGGCGTGCGCTTTGAGCAGATCAGCGGCAACCGCATCGGCTTGTGCGAGAACATATGTGGAATCGCCCCGCAAACCAGCGCGGTAGATTCCGTCTTTTTTGGCCGCTCGACTTTCGCCGCGTACTGCTCGTTCGGTGGCATTCGCCTCAACGCCGAGCAGCCTTAGGTTTCGCGCAAATTCCGAGCGCCAGTGGCGCAGCGTGGCCTTCTTGACGTTCAAGCGCACACCCTGTTCGCTGATCGCCTTCAGCACGAGATGGACATGAGGGTGGGGCTCGTCCGTATGCAAGACGAAAGCGTACCGGTGTTGACCCCAAAATTCCTCCCGCGCGAAGTTTCGCACCGCTCCCAACACTTTGCCTGGAGGCGTTCCAGGCGGCATCGAGAACATGAGCTTGTGGACGAGCTTCGGCGCCTTTCTACCCTTCGTGGCGGCGAGGTTTGCTTGGCGCCGCACGTCGTCGATGTCGAGATCCCAGTCATCTAACAAATCCTTTCCTATCCGCCCGCCCAAGCGCTCACCGTCATCGGTCTCAAGTTCCAGTTCCCCTTTGCGCCCGAATAGTCCAAGTGTTTGCCTACTGCCTTAAGATCGTTGCTTGCGCGTGGGAGCACCTTCACGACCACTTCCGGCGTCCGCCGGACGGTCCGCTGGATCTGCTCCAGGTGGGTCGGCGTCAATCTGGGTCCGATCTCGCCTCACGCCCGCCGCGGCCATAGCTCACGATGTCCAGCAACGGTTCGCCGTCTCGAATCCTAAAAGTCCGCTTGGGCACGCCCCGTCTCCCAGCTGGCTTCATTGGCCTTGAGAAGCGCCTTGGTGTTGTCCCGCAAAGCTACGCATATCTTGAGCATAGCCCGAAATTCCGCGCCCGCAGCATCCGCGATCCGACCACCCTGGTTAGCTACCTTGGCAATCTGGTTGATGTTCCGTCCAATGGACGCGAGCAACGCAATGCTGCGCTTGAGCGCTAGGAGTTCGTCCTTAGGCAGCGGCGTGAGCTGGCGCATGTGCGATCGCAGAAGGACAGACGCGTAGGTCGCCGGGCGCAGTCCCACGCGCCTGGGCACGGGCATCCAGCAACGGTTTGCTCCTCGTTTCTCAATCGCACGAACATCGGCTTCCCGTCGCCAACTCGCCCGAGTGCCGTCTTGCCTGGGTGACGAATCCCGACCCCCCGGGAAGATTCGCCTTCGCCGTCGCGCGGCATCGCACGCCCGGATCTCCCTAAGGACGAGGCGTTTCAGCCACGCCGCTTCCGACAGGAACTCGAGATCTGCGACAGCCTTCGTCCGGAGTTTGATCTCCGGCGAGACCCGTGCTTTCAAGAATTCCGTACAAGCCATGGGCCACAATGTGGCCCGAGTAAGCTGGAGGCTATCCTGCATTCCGCCTAAATAGCGGAAGCTCAACAACACTACCGCCGTCGACGACGAAACGTTAATGGTCAAACCCCCTACGAGGCCCTCGTCCGTATCGACGATCACGCCAGTGAAGGGCGTGGCTCGCTACGGCGCGAACGAGACTTCTGCGCCGGCTGGACCGTCAAGCGCAATCCAAAAGCCGCCAAGATTACCGCAAGGGTATCGAGTCGAGGATTGCCGCGCTCAGAAAGTGTCCTATATAACGTCTCGCGGGAGAGTCCGGTCTTGTCTGCTAGTGCTGCCATACCGCCCACGGCGTCGACCACGGTGCGCAGCGCAACGGGAACCGCGCGCGCGTCACCGTCCGCGAGCATCGCCTCAATGTATACGGCGACGTCGACCTCGGTTCGGAGGTGGTCCGCCGCGCTGAACGGCGGCTTGGGGGGGCGAGCTTTGTAGTCTTTCCAGTACGCATGGGCTGTCTCGATATCCTGGCTTGTGTGCTCTTGTCACCACCGCAAAACAGCAGGATCAGCGTCTTACCGTCTTGCGGGTAGTACACGCGGTATCCGGGGCCGTGATCGATCCGCAATTCACAGACTCCGCCGCCGACGGCTCTTCCAGTCGCCGAGCAGGCCTGCCTTGAGCCGATCCAGTCGGGCGACGATGCGGTCGCTGGTCGCGCCATCCCGTAATCCCCGCAACCATTCGGTCAGCGGGGTCTTGCCCTCGGCAGTCTGGTACTCGCGGACCTCTAGACATTGTAGCCTAAAAGCTACTCCTCGGGGTAGCACTGGACGTCACAGATCAGCCAGTCATGCGCTTGATGGGCACGACGTTCGCGCCCGCGCGCAGCCCGTCAAGGTAATCCGCCCACGCCTGCATCATCTTGCGGCGTTCCGGCAGGCGCTGCGCCTTGTTGTAGGCCGCTCGCACCTGATTGCGCTCGGCATGCGCAAGCTGCAATTCGATCAGGTCAGGGTGATAGCCTTGCTCGTTCAAGCAGGTGGAGGCCAGCGACCGGAATCCGTGGCCGGTCATCTCCTCCGTGGAATAGCCCATGCGACGCAGTGCGGCGTTCACCGTGTTTTCGCTCATGGGCCGCGAGCCGCTGCGGAGCGACGGGAATACATACCGGCCGCGCCCCGTCACCGAGTGGAGCTCGCGCAGCAGCACCAGCGCTTGCTTGGCCAACGGCACGACATGCTGCTCGCGCATTTCATTTCTTCGGCGGGAATGCGCCACAGGGGCTCGGCGCTGTCGAGATCGAACTCGGTCCACTCCGCATGGCGCAATTCACCGGGTCGCACGAACATCAGCGGCGCGAGCTTCAAGGCATACGCCGTGACCACGTGCCCGGCATAGCCGTCGATGGCGCGCAGCAGCTCACCGATGCGGGCAGGCTCCGTGATCGCCGCGTGGTGTTCGGAGACCACCGGCGCCAGCGCTCCCTTGAGGTCGACCGTCGGATCGCGCTCGGCGCGTGCGGTTTGCACGGCATAGCGAAACACTTGGGCGCAGCGCTGGCGGGTACGATGCGCGGTCTCGTGAATACCTCGGCCCTCGATGCGCTTGAGCACCTTGAGCACATCCACGGCCCCGAGCTTGGCGATGGGACGCGAGCCGATATACGGGAACACCAGGGTTTCAAAGGTCCATCCGGCCTTGGCGAACGTGGTCGGCGCGAGTTTCTTCTCTTGCAGCGCCAGCCATTCGCGCGCGACCGCTTCGAAGGTATTCGCGGTCGCGAGCTTCTCGGCCTGGCGTTGGCTGCTCGGATCGACGCCGGCGGCGAGCTGCCGGCGCGCCTCGTCGCGGCGCTCGCGCGCGTGTTTCAACGTGGTGTCGGGATGGGCCGACCAGGGCTAGTCGGTTCTCTCGTCCATCGTGGCGGTATTTGAGACGCCACAGCTTGCTCGCCGGTCGGGGTGATCTCGAGGTATAGACCGCGGGCATCAAACAGCTTGTAGGTCTTCTCGCGCGGTTTCGCGGCAACGTATCTCGGCCTTCGGTTAGCATTTGGGGGCATGGACCTTTGAGAGGGACGATGCCCCCAGTTATGCCCCCACGCTTGGTCAGGCTGTCAAGACGCGAATCTGGACGTAATTAGACGAAATATACCTTGTTTTTCAGGGAATTTTACTTGTTTGGCGGACGTCT
>CAWCCG010000035.1:0-83730 GCA_963793985.1 uncultured Alphaproteobacteria bacterium
CCGCTGGCCACACGCGATGACCGTAATCGAAATCAGACCGCACCCCTGGAGCTGGGAAGTTTTTGAGGCTCCGGACGCTGAGCCTGTGTTCCTGGTAAAAGCGATAGGCGTGCTGCAATCGTTCACCGCCTCGCAACTGCTCCCATGAGGCGTTCCCATTCGTCGAGGCTGCCGCGAAAGCAAGCTCGCAGGCAGTATCGAAACTCAGCCGGGCGTTTTCTACGGTCTGAGGATTTTTTCGCGCCGCGTCGGGAATCAGCGACGCTGCAACCGCTTTAACTCCAGCACATGAACAGACTTGCCAGGAAGCAGCTATAGACCACGTTGGAGTCGGCTGGGACGATCTAAAGGATAAAAACCAATGCGAAAACGAATCAGTTCTCAACCGCAGCGAGAAAGCCCGGAAGCGAACTCCGGCTGGCTCGACTTGGAAGCCCTAGCCCGAGTCGAAGTCACATCGGAAGACGCAGCGCACCCGATCGAATCAGCGCTGTTGACTATTGGCGCAACAGGATGGCGCGCGGAAAGCCCAGGAGAACAGACGATCCGCCTCCTCTTCGAAGTGCCGCAGAGGCTTATTCGCATCCGCCTGCTTTTTCGAGAAGAGAAGGACGAGCGCACGCAGGAGTTCGTCCTGCGTTGGTCGCCAACGGCAGACGGCTCATCGCGCGATGTCGTGCGCCAGCAGTATCACTTCAGTCCATCGGGCGCCACAGAGGAGGTCGAGGAATACCGAGTCGAGTTGGAAGACGTGGCTGCCTTGGAACTTACCATCATCCCGAACCTGAGTGGCGGCTCATACGCCTCACTCGCGCAATTGCGCCTTGCGGGCAGTGGTGAATAGCGGGCAAAGCTGACTGTTCAATCGCGGGACTGGATATTGTCGACGCGTGGACACAAAAACCATGGCTGATCGGAAGAACAAACTTGGCCTATCGGTCGCGATCGGCGCAGGCGTCGGAACTGCACTGGGTGTCGCATTGCATCACCTGCCCTTGTGGCTGAGCCTCGGTTGCGTCGGTGGTATCGTGACCGGAATTATTGTGACGCGAATGACGCGATCCTGATTCTCTCACGGTATTTGGTAGTGGGTCAGTTTGAACTTGAGGATTTCGCGGAGGGTTGATCTGTGGCAGGATTCGACATGCCCAAATCGAAGCGCAAATCGAAAAACAGCAGAATAGGGAAAAGCGCGATTTCGCGGAAACAGCCTCTGCTGTTTTCCAGCAAGCAATGGGAATCAAGCAGCCTAGGGCGCGCCACCCGGCGCAGCGTCATTCTCGCTCAGGTCGGAGTAGATAACGTCATATTGGTAAGGCCAAACTTGGGACTATGAAGAACATCCACCGGTGGGGATTCGCCGTCATAGCTATAGGAATTGCCCTCTGGATGTCTGGCGTTTCTCCACAACTAGGCATTATCATATTTGTCATAGGTCTGGTCGGCTTGGTGATCGCGTGGGTTATACGCTAGATTTCGAACTGA
Organism: uncultured Alphaproteobacteria bacterium; assembly: GCA_963793985.1. Classification (GTDB taxonomy): domain Bacteria; phylum Pseudomonadota; class Alphaproteobacteria; order Rhizobiales; family Xanthobacteraceae; genus JAJPKK01. The sequence goes on from CAWCCG010000035.1 coordinate 1,486, forward strand.
CCCACTACCTAAAATTCCAGTGGGGGCGCGTCAGCTTTTAGTTTCGCCAGCGCGTCTCCACTCTCTGGCTACGTGTTGGATCGCGCAGCAAACAAAGGCCCTAGAGCATGGCGGACGTGAAGTGTGACGGCTCGTCGTTTGCAAAAGCGATTGTGGTCAAGGCACCCACTGACCACGCGGGAGTAGGTGCCCAGCATGACTACATAGCCAAACATTTCGGGAAGTGGCGTTCCATTGGCGTAAAATCTGTGCAGCACAATAAGCGCCTGTTCGACATTATGAGTTTCACTACCACTGACGGCAAGAAACACACGCTCTACTTCGATATCACGGATTACTATGGCAAATTGTGACAGCACAACCATCTAACCAATCGATGAAGCCAACGGCCCCATCGCGATACGACCTCAGCGTGTTTGCCACGACGCCATGCCGTGGCTTATCTCTTTCTCGTTAGATGACGGAGTCACAAGATGCTGCGAGTGATGTTGCAAATCGGCCACGTCGCCGGAAGAAGCCTATCTTTGGCGTTGGCTCTTGGATCCTTCCGTGCGTGGCATGGCTTGTCGCATATCCCATAGTGAGAGCTGCTACCGTTGCAGATCGCGCGCGTGGAGATTGGCTGCCTGGCCTCCGCGAGCTAATCGGCAGCTTTTTGGTTGTTTCGCTGTGCGCGTTCGCATGTGGTGTCATCGCAATCTTACGACACGAGCGTTTCCGCTGGCTCGGACTTCCCCCGCTCCTGGCCGGACTTTGTGGTCTAATTTACTTTTCCCGGATTTTCTTTCAGTGATCTTTGGAAGCAAGGCATCACATCCAACCAATAGCTGGAGCCCAACCGGCTGGCCGCTGTGATGACCAGCTCACAACACATTTACGAAGTCCGCACGCGCAAAGATAAATGCGGTGTCGAACTGATTTCCGCTGCGCTGCCGTTGGGTCGGCTGTGGTATGACGGTCCAAACGCTGCCACCAATGCAATCGGCTACACAAAGTGAATGCGGTTACTGCTTAATCAATTCGCGGGCTTCGTCAGCGATTCTGTTCGCGTCGTCGATTCAATTGCGCCGAGAGCGTTTCTAGCTAATGTTGAACTCCACTTTTACCGTAAAAACTATGGCCGATGTCGCAAACAAATACGCCGAAAACGTAGCGGGGACATTCTATGTAGATGATCAATGCATCGACTGCGATTTGTGCCGCGAAACGGCACCCGGCAGTTTCAAACGCAACGACGACGGGGGTCATACCTACGTTTACAAGCAACCAGAGACCCCTGAGGAGGAAGCGCTCTGCCAAGAAGCGATGGAGGGTTGCCCGGTCGAAGCGATTGGCAACGACGGCGCAATCATACTCGCGCCTCTTCGCGCGTAGTATTTGAAAAATGGCGGCCCGGAAAAGGGAAAGGCCGCGCCCAGAAAGAAAAGCGCGGCCCTGCGATATCGGCGAATAGTTCCTCCCTCTCTCGCGCGCGTGCGTATCACCCGAAAACTGCTGATCGTTGCGTCTTGCGACGACGACTTTTTCCTCCTCGGGCGACTCTTGGTCAGAAGTTCGCGAAGGCGGGAACACCTTCGGAAGCACCCGGGCCGAATGCGGTCACGAATGCAATCGGATACGCCGAGCACTGCAGCCGATCACATGACGCCTTGTTGCAGATGCCCATCGCGATGACGGACACCGCTTCATTGTGCATGCCGACGAAAAGCTGACTGCGTTTGTTGAACTGGAAAGGGCGATTCACGAATTCGCAGTGGATTTAATCTCGTAAATCATTTTGTCGTTGCAGTGTGGAGAGCACAAAAGCGGACAGATTGGAGCGCGCCATTTAGCGTGTCGCGTTACTAACGAGTGCAAAAAGACTTCACGTTTGCACCCATCAATTCTAAGTTTGCCGGCGGAATGCAAAAACCGTATCGCCTTCTCACAGAAGCTCAGAAGGTCTTGGCCCGAGCTGCCAAGAAGCGCTGGCGAGACAGAAACCAAGCCAAGCAGCGTGCGCTCGTAAAGACGTGGCAGCAAAAAAACAGGGATCGTATAAATAAGCAATATCGCGACCGATACGCTGCAAACCCTGAGCTATATCGAGAAAAGCTAAAGGCCAAGCGGAAACGGATGGGCGAAACGCTACCGCATCGACGCGCCGAACTCGAAGCCGAAGCGCGTCAAGGTCATCGCGCTCGATCGGCCGAGCGAAGCGATCGTCAAGGACTTGGCGCGCAAGGCATGGCACGGCGCGACGTTCTTCACCGCCTCGTCGTTTGCAGCCACGCCGGCCGCCGGCAATTTCTCGATGCAGGGCTGGCTGAGCGATCTTGCCGGCCGCACCAAGAGCCTCGTCGACGAGGTCGACAGCGCCGACCTCGTCGTCATGGTGGCGACCGCCGGCGAGAACGCCCAGGCCGCGGCGCTGATCGGCGAGGCCTGCAGCCTCAAGCGGATCACCACCACCGGCCTCATCCTCGGCGCTCCCTCGGCGAGCGACGAGATGCTGTCGAAGACGCTCTCGCAGCTGCGGCCATGGTCGCTGATGCTGGTGATCGCAAGCGCGGTCGACTACATCGAGGACATGCTGATCGCGCTGCGGGCGTGATCGCGCAGGCCTGCCCTCGCCCCCTGCACCTTCCGCGGCGGGGAGGGGTGTTTGCCGACGGCCGGCGTCGTCGCACGCCGAGGATACCGCTTGCCGAATTGGCGAAAGCCAGCATGATCGCGGCCGGCACATAAGGATAACAAGGACGACCCCCATGCATGACGTTCCCGGAAGCCATTGGCACGAGCCGACCGCCGGCAAGCGGGCGGGATTGGCAAATTCGGGCGTCCGAAGACCCCCTACGACCTGTTCATGGAAGCCGAGGGCATTCCGGTGTTCCGCGACATCGGCGTGAGCAAGGTGCAGAACCTGCCGCTCGCCCCGTGGAAGCGGCTCGGCGGGCGCGGCACCTACATCCAGCTCTACGGCACCGAAGGCAAATGGGGCTGCTATGTCGTCGAGGTGCCCGGCGCCGGCGCGCTCAATCCCGAGAAGCATCTCTACGAGGAAATCTATTTCGTGGTCGAAGGCCGCGGCACCACCGAGGTGTGGCTCGACGCCGACTCCAAGCGCCACGTGTTCGAATGGCAGAAGGGCTCGCTGTTCTCGATCCCCGTGAACGCGATGCACCGCATCGTCAACGCGAGCTCGAGCCCGGCGCTGCTGCTCGCCGGCACCACCGCGCCGAACCTGATGAACCTCATCAACAATGTCGGCGCGATCTTCGACTGCCCCTACCAGTTCCGCGACCGCTTCAGCGGCGCCGACGATTTCTACAAGTACAAGGACGACATCGAGCCCGACCCGGTGCGCGGGCTCGCGATGCGGCGGACCAACTTCATCCCCGACATCGTCAACTGCGACCTGCCGCTCGACAACCGCCGCTCGCCGGGCTTCCGCCGCGTCGAGCCGTTCATGACCGGCAACACGTTCTATCTCTGGGTCGGCCAGCACGAGAACGGCCGCTACTCCAAGGCGCACGCCCACACCTCGGCTGCGATCCTCGTCTGCATCAAGGGCAAGGGCTACACCTATACGTGGCCCGAGCATGCCGGCGTCAATCCGTGGAAGGACGGCAAGGCCCATCTCGTGAAGCGCGTCGATTACGAGCCGGTCGGCCTCGTCTCGGCGGCACCGGGCGGAGCGCGCTGGAACCACCAGCACTTCGGCTGCTCCCAGGAGCCGCTGCGGCTCACCGCGTGGTTCGGGCCGTATAATCCCGGCCGCGAGCCCGGCCCGCCCGGCGAAACCCACACCGACTACACCGGCATGGACATCACCGAAGGCGGCAGCGCCATCCCGTACTGGATGGAGGACCCGTTCATCGTCAAGGAATACAACGAGATCCTGGCGCGGGAAGGCGTCGCCAACCGGATGGAGCCGCAGTTCTACGACAAGAACTACAAGGGCGAGCTGCCGAAGGGCGTGTGAGGCGCGGCCGGAACGGCGGAGCGCTGCTGGTCGACCTCAGGGGCGGTACGGGCGATGGCGCGGCATTTGCCGAGCCGTCGTAGCTCACAGGTCGGACGCTACTTCTTCAATCCCTTGCGGAACATTCTGCCAAGCCGGAAGGCATGATCCGTCCAGTCGCCCTTTGGAGCCGGCGCGGATGTGACCTCCTTGACGCCCTGGCCCAACCTGAACATGAGGCTCGTCCATGCGCGCTCGGGGGGCGCTTCCGTGGCTCGAGTTGATCCTCCAGGCGCACCTTCAGCCGTTCGGCATTCGCTTTCTCGCTTTCGGTCGCAGCCGGGTCGGAGAATATCGGCGGCAAGCGCTCGCAATTTCCGGTGAATGGCCGCGGCGGCGCGAGCATTCTCACTGATCGGCATGTGCCAACTCCCGCCGTTTCAACGGCAATTCCTTGAAGCCGCAGCCTATCGCTGCCGCGGTTGAATGGGAACGGCCATCAAGGACAAGTCTTACGCCGCTCGGTTCTCGGGACATCCCGTCGTCCCTTCCCGGCACCAGGAGGGGTCAGTCCCGCAGGCCGAAGGCCTCCAGAACATCGTCGGCGAGAGTGCCTTGCGGGGGTGTCGGCGCTGCAAGCGCGTCGATCGGCACGCAGATCAGGACGCGCTCCAGCGGATTATACGCATGCCAGCGCGAGAACCTGGCGACGGGGCGAACGAGCGATATCACCGCGCTCAGCGCGAGCAACGTGGCGTGAGCGGGAAGATAGGCCGGACCCAGCCAATCGTGCTGGCGCGCATGGGAGAGCTCGTGAGCGAGGAGCCATCGGCCGTGTCTGGCGAGCAAGGCCGGCTCCACGATGATGACGTGCCCGATCGCGACGGCGCTCCACGCCGTGAGACGTCCGGCTGGCAGGCAATAGAGCGACGCGCGCGTTGCCTCACCGCCGATGCGCTGCGGTCTACCGCAGCCCAATATCCGGGCCAGCGCATGACCGATAAGGTTGGTCGGCGCGGTCCACGCGCTGCGCAGGGCGCCGATCGCACCCGATCTGCGCGCCGTCGGTGTCGCGAGGCAAGTCATCGGCAGGGACGTTATCACCACCGCCGGATGAGCGCCCGTTCCGGCTTTCCATCTACTTGATCGCGACCGTCGAGAACGACGTCCATTCGCGGCGGAGCGTGATCGCATCATGAAGCGGCGTCGGCGTCCGCGACACGGAAGAGAACGCGCGGAGATCGAATCGATCATCGCGCGTGTCGGCGAATTGCTTCGATTGTTTGAGATTGAGCGACTGCAGCCGTCCGCCGGGCACCAGGAGCTTGTGGGCGAGCGCAATGTAGCGGTTCACGGTGTCGATATTCATCTCCTGGAACGACCCCATGTTGAACACGAAGTCGTAGCTGCCGCCGACCTCCTGGCTCGGGAGGCGCATGGTCACCGCGGCGCCCTGTGGTCTGCTGCGGCAGGTCCACGGTGATGCCGAGCGTGCGCAACAGCACATAGCCGACGCAGATCGCCTCGGGCAGGTCGATGACCGTGGTCTTCATCGCGGGATTGAGCAGGTGCCGATAGGCGACGTGCACATCGGCTCCGGCACCGATTTCGAGCAGGCTCGTCGCTGTCGGAAGGCCGGAAAGCGCGACCGCCTCTACGGTGCGAAGATAGACGACCGGGATGAAGCGCGTGCAGCTGCCGGTGCGCTTCGGGAACGACGAAGGAAGGATAGTGCTTGCGGAATTCCCTCTCCATCTTGGACAGATTCCAGTCGTCTGCACGCCCACGGCTTGCGGCTGTGGCGCTTGGTCGGCTCGGAGATCGCGAAACGATGCCCGGTCTGCAGCAGCACGCGCGAGGGACCGAAGCCGATGAAGCTCTCGCTCCCCCACCACATCCAGGCCGAAGACGGCCCCAGCGGATGGTTCGGCAGCGTGTCCTGGACATCGTTGTCCGACAGGAATTTCATGAAATCGATGAGGGCGGCCCGCTCTGCCCTGTCGCAGTCGAACGCGGTGCGAAACATCCGCTGCTTGAGCGTCGCCGGCTGCATGCCTTCTCCTCGTTTCGACGAAGCCCGACATGCCGCGTCGCGCTCGAAGCAATCGGCGCGGCGCGGTGGTTCGTCCGGTGGTGGGAGGCGCAGCATATACCGCCGCGCCATGAGCTTCCAGCGGCGAGCTTCCAGCGGCGGCGGCTCACGCTTTGGTTGATGCGCGGCTGCCTGTCCGCGTCCGTTGGTCTGTGGTCCACGGTGGGTACGGCAATGGAGCGCACCGACGCGCCGACGCGGCTGATACAATTCCGTTCAAATCCCGTAGTATGAGGGCGCCGTCGCTCGACGGCCGGGCCGGGCCTGCCGAAAGAGTGGGCGCCTCGACCTTCGAAATCCTGATGCAAATCCGGATGGATTGACTAGTGTGTCGCCCAGGCCGCGGGCCAATGCGGCTGCCAACTTGGGAGGTTCCTCATGTCCAACATCGTGAAACACGCGGCCGGCATCGCGCTCGCGTCGACGCTTGCGGTCGGCGCCGCATCGCAGGCCAACGCACAGCTCATCACCCACAAGGATCTGTCGCTCGGCATGGCGACGCAGATCGCAGTTGCCGCGGTCGAGGCCTGCAAGGCCAACGGCTATGCGGTGTCCGTCCACGTGCTCGGCCGCGAAGGCCAGACGATCGTCGCCATGCGCAACGAGAACGCCGGCCTTGCCACCTTCGAGAACTCGATGAAGAAGGCCTATACCTCGCGGACGTTCTCCCGTTCGTCCGGCGAATTCGCCGAAGGCGTCAAGGGCAACCCGAATGCCGGCGCGCTGTGGCTCACCAACATCGTCCCGACCCAGGGCGCGCTGCCGATCAAGGTCGGCAACGAGACCATCGGCGCGATCGGCGTCTCCGGTGCACCGGGCGGCGAGAAGGACGAGGCCTGCGCCAAAGTCGGCATCGAGAAGGTCGCGGGCGAGCTGAAGTAAGCGGCGTCCTCAATCTCAATCATCGAGCCGCCACCGGCGGCATCGATCGCATCTCGTTCCCCATAAGCCGCATCGCGGCATCGATCTGGGAGAAGTCAACATGTCGAAGACCATCATGATTGCCGGACTTTCGCTCGCCGGCGCCCTCGGCTTCGCCGGCACCGCCAATGCACAGCTCGTCACCCACAAGGACATCTCGATGCTGATGGCGGTGACGATGGCGGAAACCGCGATCGCCACCTGCAAGGCGAACGGCTACAACGTGTCCGCCAACGTGGTCGGCCGCAACGGCGAAGTGATCGTCGCCATGCGCGGCGACGGCACCGGGCCGCACACCCTCGAGAACTCGATGAAGAAGGCCTACACCGCCAAGGCCCAGCGCCGCCCGTCCGGCGAGTTCGCCGCGTCGCTCAAGGACAACCTCACCCCCGGCGCGCTGCGTCTCACCAACATCGTGCCGGCCCAGGGCGCGCTCCCGATCAAGGTCGGCGAGGACACCATCGGCGCGCTCGGCGTGTCCGGCGCTCCGGGCGGCGACAAGGACGAGGTCTGCGCCAAGGCCGGCATCGACAAGGTCGCGGCCGAGCTGAAGTAAGCTGCGCGACCAGCACGCAAAGCGAAGCGGCGCAGCCTTGCTGCGCCGCTTTTTTCATGCCGGCGACCGGAGCACGAGCCTCTACACCAATGGTCATGGCCGGGCTTGTCCCGGCCACCCCGCTCAACAGGGCACGGCCGTGCCACATGATCGGGGTCGCCGGGACAAGCCCGGCGATGACGGCTTTGCTTGATCTAGGCGCACTCCGGGTTACCGCTATGCCGAACCGCGCTACGCCGCCCTGCGGTGCATTGCCCTCGCGCGGGCGTACTCGCCCTGGATCGCCTTGACCGAGCGGTCGATCGAGGCGAACAGGCGCTCGATCTCGGACGCGGCTTGCGATTCCGCGTCGAACTCGCGCGCGCCCTGCCCGTCCGCCAGCGCCAGCGAATAGGTGGTGCGGTGGGTGATCTGGCCGAACCACACCGGCGCGCGCAGCTCCTCGAGGCTCTGCCGCGCCGAAGTGCACAGCGGCAATTCCTGGCCTTCGCGCACCGCCGGCGCGCCGTTGATCACGACCGCATAAGGCTTGCGGCGCACGCGGGCGAAGGCGATCGTTTCCTTGACCGCGTCGAGATCGAACACCGACGGCCGCGCCGGGATGATGACGAGGGTCGCCGCGCGGATGGCGTCGCCGACGATGCTCGTCATCTGCGGCGGGGTGTCGATGAACACCCATTCGAAGCCCGCTTCCCTGGCGGCAGCGACGATGTGCTCGATGCCGCGCGACGCCTTGCGCAGCGACGGCTCGCCGGTCCCGCGCAGATGGTGCCACAGGCTGAGCGAGCCCTGCGGATCGGCGTCGATCAGAAGGCAACGCCGCGACATCTTTTCGGCGAAGGCGGCGAGATTGGCGGTGAGCGTGCTCTTGCCCGAGCCGCCCTTGCGCGACGCAACGGTGATGACGACCATGGCGCACCCCCCACGGGTGAATCGACGACGCCCCGCGAGCGGCGGCGCCGCCCTGGAGATCGCACGATTTCGAAAACCGGCGCGCGCCCGATCGGGGCGCTCGCACCGTGTCGCGCAAACTTGAATCCATCGAAGGTTGATTCGCAAGAACGCGAAACGCCTCCGCGCAATATGACAGCGACGTCGTTACCGAAACGACACAACGGCGCACGGCGTGGAGAGGTGCTGGGCCGTCCTACCGCCGCAACTGGAATGCGCACAGCGCCGCGATCATGACGGCGCCGCCCGCGATCTGGAGCGGCGTCAGCCGGTCGCCGAGAAGGATCGCGCTCAAGATCGCCGTGATCAGCGGCTCGAGATGTTCATGAAGAGCGCGGTGCGGAACGGGCCGATGCGCTGGGTCGAAACGTAGAGCGTCAGGATCGCGATGGTGGTGGTGAAGCCGAGGCCGACGAACGCGACCCATCCCATCGCGGTGTGGGGCGCCTGCCAGTTCAACGTCACGAGCGACAGGCCGACGAACACCGCCATCGAGGACCACAGCGTGTACCAGGTGACGAGGCGCGCATCGGCGCCGACGAGCGTCGCGCGGGTGATCAGCAGCATCGCCATGCGGGTGAACGCGGCACCGACGGCCGCGAGAAGCCCCAACACCTCGAGCTGCACGGGATTGGCGCCGATGATGAGCCCGAGCCCGAGAAACGCCACCACCGCCGTGGCGAAGCCGCGCCAGGTCAGCCGGTCGATCCCGGTCACCGCGCCGGCAAGGCCGGTCAGCAGCGGATAGATGAAGTAGGTGAGGATCGCGATCGAGACCGGGACGAGCTCGATCGCCTTGAAGACCCAGAACAGGTTGACGGTCAGCAGCAGGCCGAGGCCGATCGAAATCCACTTCAGGCGCGGCGGCAGCGCCGTGGGCGCGTTCGCGAGCCGCATCCAGGCGAACAGCAGCCCGATGCCGATGACACTGCGAAACGACAGCAGCGTGAGAACGTCGCTGCCGGTCTCCAGCGAGTACTTCCCCGCGATGTCCGAGACGCTGAACATCAACGCCGACGATCAGCACCGGGCCGAGCTGATGCGCGAGACCATGAAGGCTCGGTTTCTTCACATCGCCTTGCACGTCGCCTCGCACGGTGCTGCCGCCGGTTCGGGGGCGCCTGCATAGCATGGCCGATCCGCCGCGGTCAGGCGCGCGGGCGGCATGGCCCCCTGTTGGAAAACGAGGGGATAACCGGTGGATCAGCCTGTGAAGAAGCGGGAACGCCGTGTGGGGGGAGACCGGGGACGACCTCGCCTGACGAGCCATCGCCATCGACACGGCGTCGCTGCGCGTCGGCATGCCGGCTTGCGGCGTCCCAGGAGAAAGCCGCGTGATGCCGAGCAACTTACCACCGGCGCCGCGGCACGAAGCCCAATCGTTTTCCCGTGCACAAGCGCAGCTTTTCCCGTGCACAGGCTACTGGAAAAACGCTGGACAGCCTGTGCATCGGCGGGGGAAACGAGGGGCATGAACGAGCCCTTCGCCTCGACCATCCTCGCCACTGTGGAAACCGACGGCAGGACCGCGCAGCGCCTCGCCGACGGCCTCACCGAGGCGCTCGATCCCGGCGAGACCGCCATTGCCGCCTTCGAGGCGGCGGACCGCGCCTGGACGGTCGAAATCTATTTCGAGCACGCGCCCGACGAGGCGGCGGTCCGCCGTCTCGTCGCCGACCTCGCGGGCGATGCCGCCGGGCAAGCCCTGGCGTTCTCCCCGGTCGCCGCCCGCGACTGGGTCGCGGCGAGCCTCGACGGCCTGCCGCCGGTCCGGGCCGGCCGCTTCTTCGTGCACGGCGCCCATCACCGCGCGCGGGTGCCGGCGAACCGCATCGGCATCGAGATCGAGGCGGCGCTCGCCTTCGGGACCGGGCATCACGGCACCACCCGCGGCTGCCTCCTCGCGCTCGACGCCATCGCGAAGAAACGCTCGCGCGCGACGCCTGCGCCCCCTCTCCCCGCGCGCGGGGAGAGGGTCGGGGTGAGGGGGCGGTTTCGCGAGTCTGAGCGCGTCTGAGCGAATTCCTCGGCCGAACCGCCGACGCGGAGGCTGGCGCGTTCTCGATGTCGGCACCGGGACCGGGGTGCTCGCGATCGCCGCGGCGCGGGCGTTGCGCGGAGCGGTGATCGCCGGCGACATCGACCCCGTGAGCGTGCGGCTCGCGCGCGAGAACGCGCGGCTCAACCGCGTCCCGGCACTCGCCATCATTCACGCCCGCGGCCTCGCCGACCGCCGCTTCCGAAACGCGCGCGCCCTATCGTCTCGTGTTCGCCAACATCCTGCTCGGCCCGCTCAAGGGGCTGGCGAAGCCGATCGCCGCGCTCGCCGCGCCCGGCGCCTTCGTCGTGCTGTCCGGCCTGCTGCCGAGCCAGGCCAACGCCGCGCTCGCCGCGTATCGCGCCCACGGCCTCGTGCTCGAACGGCGCATCCCGCTCGAAGGCTGGATGACGTTGGTGCTGAGACGGCGGTGCTGAGACGGCCGGTGCAACGGCGGCCGGTGCTGCGGCGGCCGTCATCGAGATGATCTCCGCGAATTGTAGGCAGGCCCCAGTCCCCTTAAGATCAGCGCCATGAACGAAACCGACCGCCCGCCCGTTCCACGCCGAGTTCCAGACCTTCGACGATCCGCCGGAAGCGGCAGCCGCGGCGCCGCGCGTCGCCGCGCTGCGCGAAGAGCTCGCGCGACGCGGGCTCGACGGCTTCGTCGTTCCGCATGCCGACCGGTTCCAGAACGAATATCTGCCGCCGAGCGAGGAGCGCCTCGCCTGGCTCACCGGCTTCACCGGCTCGGCCGGTGCCGCGGTGATCCTCGCCGACAAGGCCGCGCTGTTCGTCGACGGCCGCTACACCATCCAGGCGCACGACCAGGTCGACGGCGCGCTGTTTACGATCGAGCACCTCGTCGAGAAGCCGCCGAGCGCCTGGATCGAGGCGAACCTGCGCGCCGGACAGAAGCTCGGCTACGACGCCTGGCTGCACTCGAGCGAGGGCGCGGACCGTCTCGCCAAGGCCTGTGCCGCCGTCGGCGCCATGCTGGTCGCGACCACGCCCAATCCGATCGACACCATCTGGCGCGACCGCCCGGCGCCGCCCCATGGCGCGGTGGTGCCGCACGGCCTCGAATATGCCGGCGAGGCCGCCGCCGACAAGCTCGCGCGCATCCGCGCCGAGATCGCCAAGCTCAAGGCCGACGCGCTCGTCGTCTCCGATCCCCATGCGGTCGCCTGGACCTTCAACATCCGCGGCTCCGACGTCGCCCACACGCCGATGGCGCTCGCCTTCGCGATCATTCCGGCAGAGGGCCCGGCGCGGCTCTATGTCGAGGACGATCGCGTGACCGCCGGCGCCAAGGCTGGCGCTCGCGGGCCTCGCCGAGATCCGGCCGCCGGCGGCGTTCGAGGGCGACGTCGCTGCGCTCGGCACCGCGCACCGCACCGTGCAGCTCGATCAGGCGACCGCGGCGTCCGCCATCGCGCAGGCGATCACCGGGCACGGCGGCAAGGCGCCCGCGCGGCGCCGATCCGATCGCGGCGATGAAGACGGTGAAGAACGACACCGAGATCGCCGGCAGCCGCGCCGCCCATCGTCGCGACGGTGCCGCGGTGACGCGCTTTCTCGCCTGGTTCGACCGCACCGCGCCGGCGGGCGGGCTCACCGAGATCGACGCGGTGGAGGCGCTGGAAACGTTCCGCCGCGACACCAATCTCCTCAAGGACGTGTCGTTCCCGACGATCTCCGGCTCCGGCCCGAACGGCGCCATCGTCCACTACCGCGTCACCCGCCGGACCAATCGGAAGATCTCGCCGGGCGAAATCTATCTCGTCGATTCCGGCGCGCAGTACGAGGACGGCACCACCGACATCACCCGCACGGTGATCGTCGGCGAGCCGACGGCGGAGATGCGGGACCGCTTCACCCGCGTGCTCAAGGGCCACATCGCCATCGCCCGCGCCGCGTTTCCCGAGGGCACCACCGGCGCCCAGCTCGACAGCTTCGCGCGGGCGCCGCTGTGGGCGGCCGGCCTCGACTTCGACCACGGCACCGGCCACGGCGTCGGCAGCTACCTCTCGGTCCACGAGGGACCGCCGCGCATCTCGAAGCTCGGCACGACGCCGCTCAAGCGCGGCATGATCCTCTCCAACGAGCCCGGCTACTACAAGGTCGGCGACTACGGCATCCGCATCGAGAACCTGGTGCTGGTCACCGCCGCGCCGGCCGTCGCCGGCGCCGACAAGCCGCTCAACGCGTTCGAGACGCTCACCCTCGCGCCGATCGACCGGCGCCTGATCGACACGAGCCTGCTCGATGCGGGAGAGATCGCGTGGCTCGACGCCTACCACGCGAAAGTGCGCGCCGAGCTCTGCGCCGCTGCTCGACGACGCGACGCGTGCGTGGCTCGAGAAGGCGACGGCGCCGCTCGGAAAGTAGGGTGGGCAAAGGCGCGCAGCGCCGTGCCCACGCTGTCGCGCCCTTAACCCGCCTTTTCCTCAGTGTCGGAAACGGCCTGCTTTGCAGGACACCCTGCTTTTTTTCCTGCTTCTTACGAGCCTCGTATCCATAGCAAGCCAACGCTATGATACGAGGAATGACACCCTTGCTCAGATAGTACTCGATCTGACGCCGGCTTCTTCCGAGTGCCGAAGCGGCCCCTTGGTGTGTCAGTCTATTGCGCTCCAAAAAGGCGGCGAAATCGTCGGCTGACATCGCCTCTTCTGCCATGCGTTCAATCGAGGTGGCGGCCATATCGATACTCTCGTCGTTCCCCCAAGCTATCGCATTGCCGTCCGCAATCAGGTGAACCGTTGAAAATAACCGATCGTTACGTCGAAGCGGCTCATACACTTTGAAATTGTCGATGAGGGGTAGAAGATTCACGGCTTCGGTGCGCCCGGCCGCGGGCCTTCGAACCCAATTGACGAGCAATCGCTTTATTGCGCCACTCGGGCCAGCTGGCGGCGCAATACGCTGGCGCTATTGCGCCCTACGCGCCGCGCTTACGGCTTCGCCATCCCCGCCTTCCAGATCGCCTCGTAGCGGGCGCGGCGGTCCGCCATGCTCTTCTCCCAGGCGGGACCGGAGAGATAGGCGAGCGCGAGCTCGTCGCTGCTCGAACCGTGCAGGAATTCGGGATCGTCGACCGCGGCGGCGATCGCATCGGCGAGACGCTGCGCGATTTGCGGCGCGAGGCCGCGCGGTGCGGCGAAGCCGCGCTCCGAGGAGATCACGATGTCGAAGCCGAGCTCCTTCGCCGTCGGCACCTCCGGCAGCGCCGCAGCGCGCCCGGGCGCGAGCTGCGCCAGCCCCTTGAACAGGCCGACCGCCTCGCGGTCCATGACGAATTCCGACACGCTCATGCCGACGATGTCGACATGGCCGCCGAGCAGCGCGGTGCGCGACTCCGAGGTGCCCTTGAACGGAATGTCGTTGAGCTTCGCGCCGGCCGCGACCTCGATCGCGAGCGCGGCGAGATGGCCGTTGGTGCCGACACCGTTGTGGCCCATCGCGACCGATCCCGGCGCCGCCTGCGCGCGCGCAACGAGCTCCTTGAGGTCGTGCAGCGGGCTCGCGCCGCCCGCCACCACCAGGGTCGGATCGTCGACCACCCGCGCCAGCGGCAGAATGGCGGCGGGATCGTATTGCGGCTTCTTGACCAGCGGAATGACGATGAACGACGGCGTCGTGAGCGTGCCGATGGTGTAGCCGTCAGGCGCGGCGCGGGCGAGCGCGCCGAGCGCGATCTCGCCGCCGGCGCCGGTGCGGTTGCTGACGACGAAGCTCGCCTTTCCCCCGAGCCGCTTCGCCAGCACCGGCGCCATGCGCCGCGCCAGCAGGTCGGGGCCGCTGCCGGCCTGGAAGCCGACGATGATCTCGATCGGCCGGTCGTCCGGCCACGCGGCCATCGCCGGATGTGCCGCGATGCAGGCGAGTGCGACGCCGATCACTCCGTGCGAAGCCATTGGGTCATGCCGCGCCTCCTTCCTTCCGCAGCCGCGCGATCGTCTCGGCATCGAGCCCCGCCTCGGCGAGGACCGCGTCGGTGTGCTCGCCGAGCCGCGGCGCCGGCCGCCGCCACGCGCCGGGCGTGCGCGACAGGCGCGGCACGATGTTGTGCATCGGCACGCTGCCGAGCTCGGCGTCGTCGGCTTCGACGATGATCTCGCGTTCGCGGAAGTGCTCGTCGGCGACCGCATCGGCGATGGTGTAGACCGGCCCGACGGTGACCTGCGCCGCGCGCATCGCCGCGAGCGCTTCGTCGCGGGTCTTGCCCGCGAACCACGCGCCGACCGCCTCGTCGACGAGCGCGCGGTGCTCGACGCGCGCGGCATTGGTGCGGAAGCGTTCGTCCTCGATCATGTCGGCGCGTCCGATCACCTCGAACACGCGCCGCGCCATCGTCCCCGTCGAGCCCGACAGCGCGACATACTGCCCGTCGGCGCAACGATAGACGTTGCGCGGCGCCGAGGTGTTGGAGCCGCTGCCGACGCGCTCCTTGACGACGCCGGTGAGCCGGTAGATCGCGGCTTCCGGGCCGAGCACGGAGAACATCGATTCCAGGAGCGAGAGGTCGATCACCTGACCTCGACTTGCCTTGGCCCGATCCTTGCCATCGCCGTCGCGCGCCCGCAGCGCGGTCACCACGGCGAAGGCGCCGTAGAGGCCGGCGATCATGTCGGCGAGCGCGAGCGGCGGCAGCACCGGCTCGCGATCGGGAAATCCGGTGCGGGCGGCAAAGCCGCTCATCGCCTCGACGAGCGTGCCGAAGCCCGGCAGCGGCGCGTAAGGTCCGGTCTGGCCGAAGCCCGAGACGCGCACGATGACGAGGCCGGGATTTTTCGCCTGCAGGACCTCGGGGCCGAGGCCGATCTCCTCCAGCGTCCCCGGCCGGAAGTTCTCGATCAGGACGTCCGCGGTCGGCGACGAGGCGCAGCAGCGCGTCCTTCGCGCCGTCGTGACGGAGGTTGAGCACGATCGAGCGCTTGTTGCGCGCATAGGTCTTCCAGTGCAGCTCCTTGCCGCCGTCACGCCAGTCGCGCAGCGGGTCGCCCGCGGGCGGCTCGACCTTGATGACGTCGGCGCCGAAATCGGCGAGCTGGAGGGAAAGCATGTTGCCGGCGACGAGCCGCGACAGGTCGAGCACGCGCACGCCGGCGAGCGGCCCGGTGGCGGCGGGATCAAAGAGATGCGATGAGGCGTAGCGGGCGGAGGCATCGCGCCCGAGTCTAGCGCGACGCCCCAGTCGTTGCCCACGCTCGATCGGCCGTCAGCGCTTCGGCCGTGGCCTCGTCCCCCAGCGGGGCAGCGGACGGCCGCGCCCTCTTGGGCGCCCGCACGCCGCCCGTCGCCTCGTCGCCCCACATCTCCTGGTAATTGTGGAAATTCGGGAGGATCGGGATCGGAGCGGGTCGGCTCGAGGAGCGGCAGCAGCCGCGAGAACACTGCGTTCATCGGTCCCGGAGGTGTGGCGGACATAGAGATCGATCGGATAGAGCGACTGGCGCAGATGCCATTTCGGATCGTAGTTCAGGCTGCCGCTGTAGAAGCGCTTGTAGCCGTTCTTGATCGCCCAGCCGATGATGTCGCGGAACACCACGTAATACAGGTTGACGTCGAAGGCGACGTCGTAGTCGAAGCCGACATATTCGTGGCAGATCGTCTCGCCGTTCACGGTGCACAGGCCGAAGGCGATCATCTTCTCGCCCTGGCGCCACACGAAGTAGCGCACCTTGTCGGGCATGCGCTTGGTGATCTCGCAGAAGAACTCCTTGGTGAGCTTCTCGAACTGCATCGGCGAGCGGTCATAGACCGCGAGATAGAGCCGATAGATGTCGTCGACGATCGGGCTGACGTCGTCGACGAGGCTCATGGTGATCGGCGGCGTCACGCGCTCGGCGGCGCGCAGCTTGCGCCGCACCTTGCCGCGCGTGCGCGGGCTCAGCGACTTGCTCACGTAGTCGTCGAAATTCTTGAAGTCGATGCCGAGCGTCGTCATCGGCATCGAGGGAATGCGGGTGAAGCCGGCGCGCTGCATCACAGCCAAGGGCCCGCGATATTTCGCCGGAAACTCCTTGAGCACGACCATGACGCATTTCAATTCGCGGGCGATACGGCGCAGCGATCCGGCGAGCAGCTCGGCGGTCGCCGCCTGCACCATCTCGCTGCCGTCGAGATGCCCCTCGCCTCCCGCGCATCCGACCATCAGCGTGCGCGCGCGCATGAAGCGCGGCCACACGCGCCGGATCGCGCCGATGATGCGCTGGACCTGCGCACCGGTTCCGGCGGTGAGGTCCTGGTCGATGACGAAGTAAGGCTGGACGGCGCTCGACGCTGTCGCCGCTGCCGGCGACGAGATAGCCGTAGTCGAATCCTTCGATGGTATCTTCGAGAAGCTCGTAGTAGCGGCGGTCCTTGCGCTCGCCGGCGAATGCGGACTGCCAGCGCTGCAGCGACGCGACCTCGTCGCGACCCGCGATCCTGATGCTGCCGTCCGACATGGCGGACGACGACAGTTTCGCGCGACCAATGCTTCCGTGCATTGAAGCACCCCCCGTTCGAACACCCTTGCTCGAACTATAGCACGGATGAAAGCGGCGGATACCCGCATCAAACGCAATACTGGCGTGACGTGAGCCGCAAAAAAGCCACGAAGCGGCTGGGCCGCAGGGAGAACTTCGTGGTCATTCCGAGGCGGCGTCATTTGGGCCGCACAAGAAACATGCGTCGTCATTCCGGGGCGCGCGTGTTCGCGCGAACCCGGAATCCAGTCTTCTTAGCGAAGAGTTGGATTCAAGAGAGTTCTGGATTCCGGGTACCGGCCTGCGGCCGGCCCCGGAATGACGCAGTTGGATCAACCGCCAGACGCGAGTGGATCAGCCGCCGGCGCAGTAGGAGCAGCCGGCCTGCTGGGCGCGGTTGACGCCCCAGGTCCCGGACGGGATGACCGTGATCCCGGGGATGATGTTGGCGGCCCATTCCTTGTACGCTTCCTCGGGGGTCACGCCGGCATTGCCCGAAAGCATCTTGCTCTGGACCGTCATCGCGACATTGCAGGCGCCGATGATGACTCCCTTGGCGAGCAGGCGGTCGACCGCCATGTCGTCGAGGAGGAGCGCGCCGGACTTCGGCTTGTAGAAGGGATTCTTCACCGCCGGCGCCTTGGTCTCGGGATCGTTGATCTTCATCGCCTCGCCGATCTTGTACTTCTGCCACATCGCACTCTCGAGCGCGAACGGGAACGCCCCGTGCCGCAGCACGAGCAGTGCCGACGTATCGGCGGGATCGTTCGGCAACAGGAACGTGTGGACGAAGGCCAGCGGGAATCCCGCGTTGGCTTCGTAGGCATCCACCACCTGGCGATTTCGCCCCTTGAGCGCGCCGGGCCAATCCGATGCGTTGGCTGCGGCCTCGACCTCGCGCGGTGCCGCGGCGAAGCCCGCGAGCCCGAGCGCCATCGCACCGGCCATGCGCGCGAAGAAACCCCGACGCGGCGTCGCGTCCATGTCCTCGATCAAACGGGTCATGTCGTCCTCCATGTCTTCAGATGTCTCGTCTTCAGATGTCGTCCGAGGCCCGGCGGCCACGTAATCGGTTGGCCGCTGCTTCGATGGAACCGGATCAAATCAATGCAAGCTCAGTGACGCGAACATGGTCCTTCCGCAGCCAAAGGGCAAGCCGCATGCGTGCAGCATGAAGCGGCGTCGCCACAACCGCACGTCGCTACAACCGCCCTTCGCCAAAGACGCGATCTGGCGTAATCTCCCTCCGAACGAGGGAGAGAGACCATGCAGCCCAAAGGTAACAAGACCGACGAATCCCACCCGCTGTCGCGCCGCCTGTTCGTGACCGCTTCCGCCGCCGTGGCCGGCGGCCTCGCACTCGCGCAGCGCGAGGCGCGCGCGGCGATCGTGCGCACCGATTTCTCGACGCTGCCGCCCTACGGCAACGACACGCTGCCGCCCGGCGTGCGGGCGCGCCACATCGCCGGCGTCAACGGCCTCACGGTGCACATTCTCGAAGCCGGCTACGAGACGCCGGGGCGGCCGGCGGTGCTGCTGCTGCACGGCTTTCCCGAGCTCGCCTACAGCTGGCGCAAGGTGATGCCGGTGCTCGCGGCGGCGGGCTATCACGTGTTCGCGCCCGACCAGCGCGGTTACGGCCGCACGCTCGGCTGGGACGATTCCTTCGATGCCGATTCCGACAGCTTCCGCATCCTCAACATGGTGCGCGACGCCGTGGGGCTCGTCTATGCGATGGGCTACCGCTCGGTCGCGGCGGTCGTCGGGCACGATGCCGGCGCGCCGGTGGCGTCATGGGGCGCGCTGATCCGGCCGGACGTCTTCCAGTCGGTCGCGATCATGAGCTCGCCGTTCGGCGGCCCGCCGGCGCTGCCGTTCAACACCGCGAACGGCGCGGCGCCGCCGCGTCCGCCGGCGTGGACGACGACGAGCTCGATGCCGAGCTCGCCAAGCTCAATCCGCCGCGCAAGTACTATCAGAACTACCAGCGCAAGGCGGGCGCCAACGAAGACATGCTCCATGCGCCGCAGGGCCTGCACAACTTCTTCCGCGCCTACTACCACTACAAGAGCGCCGACTGGAAAGGGAACAAGCCGTTCCCGCTCAAGGCGCGCACCGCCGAGGAGATGGCGAAGATCCCGACCTATTATGTGATGGAGCTCGACAAGGGCATGGCGGCGACCGCCGCCTCCGCGATGCCGACACCCGAGGAGATCGCCGCCTGCAAATGGCTCACCGAGGCGGAGGTCGAGGTCTACGCCACCGAATATCGCCGCACCGGCTTCAACGGCGCGCTGCAGGGCTATCGCGTGCGCCGCGGCTCGGACCCCAAGAGCATCGCCGAGATGCGCGACCTTCTCCGGCCGCACCATCGACGTGCCGTCCTGCTTCATCGCCGGCAAGAGCGACTGGGGCGTCTACCAGACGCCCGGGCTCGTCGACGTGATGCGCACCAAGGCCTGCACCAACATGGTGAGCTTCACCCTCGTCGACGGCGCCGGCCACTGGGTGCAGCAGGAGCAGCCCGAAGTGGTCAGCAAGCTGCTGCTGGCGTTCTTGCAGAGCACGAAGAAGGGGTGAGAAGGAGCTTCGTAGCCCATATGGAATGGTCATGGCCGGGCTTGTCCCGGCCACCCCGCTTAACAAGGCACCGCCGTGCCACATTATCGGGGTCGCCGGGACAAGCCCGGCGATGACGGTCGGACTAGAATTCTTAAGGCCGAAGCGCCAAACAAAAATGGGAGGACACATCATGAGGAACTCGCAGACGTCGCGTGCATTCGCGTGGCCGGGCGTACTCGCATGCGTGCTGCTCGCGGGCGCCGCGCTGGCGCTCGCGCCGTCAGCGGGCCGCGCCCAGGACAGCGGCGAGGAGTGGAAGGTCGATCCGTTGCGCGGGCCGGTCGATCTCGGCCTCACCGATCCCTCGCTGATCGGCGCGATCGACGTCCATGTCCATGTCGATCCCGATGCGCCGGGGACGAGCGGCGTGATCCGCGCGATCGACGTCATCGAGGCCGTCAACCTCGCCAAGGCACGCGGCATGCGCGGCTTCGTGTTCAAGACCCATCAGGACGCGGGCTCGGCCGGTGCCGCCTATCTCATGCGCAAGCACGTCGCGCCGGGCTTCGAGGTGTTCGGCCGCATGGCCTCGAACTACGCCACCGGCGGCGTCAACGTCGCCGCGCTCGAGCACTACAGCCAGATCAAGGGCGGCTGGGGCCGCATCTACGAGATGCCGACCCGCGATTCGATCACCGCCACCACGCGCCCCGGCAGCATGGACCGCGAGAACCTCGCCAAGACGCGGCCGTGGATGCTGATGATGCCGGAAGGGACGCCGCCCTTCATCGCGGTGTCGAAGAACGGCGAGCTGCTGCCGGAGGTGAAGCACCTGATCGGCATTCTCGCCAAGATCAGGACGGTCGACAGCAACGGCCGCATGGTGCTCGCGACCGGACACGCGACGCCGGAGGAGCATCTGCTGCTCGCCCGCGAAGGCCGCAAGCAGGGCCTCCAGGTGCTGCTCACCCATCCCGGCGACATTCCGCAGCTCGCCGAGGCCGGCCAGCTCGGCGCCTTCATCGAGCTCACCGCCTCGAACGTCTACAAGACCGAGGAGCAGCGGGAGAAGGGCGCGGCGTTCGTCAAGAAGGTCGGCGCCGAGCACATCATCGTGTCGACCGACTGCGGCCAGACCGGCAACGTCTACCCGACCGATTGCCTGGTGCTCACCGCGCGCGGACTGCGCGCCCACGGCGTCACCCAGCGCGAGCTCGACCTCATGTACAAGGTCAATCCGGCGAAGCTGCTGGGCTTGCCGCCGCCGGAGGAGAGCCTCGCGGCGACGCTGGCGCGGCCGTGATTTGAGCGCACTATTGCGTGCGGAGGAGTGGTCATGGCCGGGCTTGTCCCGGCCACCCCGCTTAACGAGGCACCGCCGCGCCCTATTATCGGGGTCGCCGGGACAAGCCCGGCGATGACGGTGGGTGCCATTCGACGGAGCACCAAATCTGACCGCGGATCGCCGAACAGGAATCTGCTCTTGCGATATCCCGCTACACCACGTCATCCGGGGCGAGCGCGCAGGCGCAGTGCTGGTCGATCTCGATCTGCACCGTCGCGTGATTGATCCTGAATTTGACCGAGAGCTCTTCCGCCAGCCGGTGGATGAAAACATCGCCCGGATGCCCGCCCGGCATCACGAGGTGACACGTCAGCGCGATCTCGGTGGTGCTCATCGGCCAGATGTGGAGGTCGTGCAGGCTCGCGACGTCGGGCTGGCCCTCGATCAGGCCGCGCACCTCGGCGGGATCGATGTGCGGCGGCACCGCGGCCATCGACATGCCGACCGAGTCGCGCAGCAGGCCCCAGGTCCCCCACACGATGACGGCGTTGATGGCGAGGCTCACCACCGGATCGAGCCACAGCCATCCCGTCAGCATGATCACGAGGCCCGCGACCACGACGCCGGCCGAGACCAGCGCGTCGGCCGCCATGTGGAGGAACGCGCCGCGGATGTTGAGGTCGCTCTTGCGGCCGGAGGCGAACAGCGCCGCGGTGATGGCATTGATCACAATGCCGATGGCGGCGACGATCATCACCGTCACGCCGGACACCGGCTCGGGATTGCCGAGCCGCAGGATCGCCTCCCAGGAGATGGCGCCGACGGTGATGAGCAGGAACACCGCGTTGAATAGCGCGGCGAGGATCGACGAGCCGCGCAGCCCGTAAGTGTAGCGGGCGGACGGCGCGCGCGTGACCAGCACCGATGCGATCCAGGCGACGAGGAGCCCCAGCACGTCGCCGAGATTGTGCCCGGCATCGGCGAGCAGCGCGACCGAGTTGCTCAGAAAGCCGTAGACCGCCTCGACGATCACATAGGTGATGTTGAGCGCGATGCCGATCGCGAACGCCTTGCCGAAATTGTCGGGCACATGCACATGCGCGCCACGAAGGCCCGAGGCCGTGGCCGTGATCATGGCCGTGGTGATCGTGGCCGCGGTGATCGTGATCGTGATCATGGTCGTGATCATGGTCGTGATCATGAGCGTGGCCGTGATGGGCGCCCTGCCCGTCATGATCATGATGCTGGCTCATCGATCGCCTCTCTGCGGCCCGCGTGTCATCAGCCGTACTGCGGTGGCCATGCTATGGTGGCGGGGCAAGACTAGCAAACAAGGTCCGATTCTGCATGACGCGCGCAACTGCGGTTCTCACTCCCGGCGTTCCCATCACCCTCGCCCCGGCCGGCCACATCAGCTTCGAGGTCGAAGAAGGCCAGCGCCTGCGGCTCACCCAGCCGGAAGGCGAGCAGGTCGCCGACTTCATCTCGTTCAACCGCGACGACGTCGGCGAGCTCCTGTCGATGCATTCGAGCCGCGCGGTCAATCTGAACTGGAGGCTCACCGCGCCCGACGTGCTCTACTCGAACCGCACGCGGCCGATGTGGAAGATCGAGGACGATCTCACCGCGGAGAACTATTGCGGCGGCGGCTACTGCAGCGAGCACCTCAACGTCGCCCGCTACGGCGCGGTCGGGGTCGGCGCGCCGAGCTGCCAGTCGAATCTCGAAATGGCGGTCCGCGGCTACGGCATGGACCGCTCGAGCTTCAACGTCGATGCCTGCTTCAACGTCTTCATGACGGTCGCCTACGACGCCGACGGCAAGTGGGAGATCCGCCCGCCCAAGGGCAAGCCGGGCGATTACATGACGCTCGCCGCCCTGATGCCGCAGATCGTCGCCATCTCCAACTGCCCGATCCTGTTCAATTCCTGCAACAACTTCCGCCTCAAGCCGCTGACGCTGGAGATTTTGAGGTAGCGCCAGCCTTGTCATCCCCGGCTTGACCGGGCGATCCAGTAACCACCGGACTTCGTGCGGCAAAGTCTCAGAACATCGACAGCGCAGGGGTTACTGGATTGCCCGGTCAAGCCGGGCAATGACAGGTCTGGTGGCGCTCAATCCGACGGCTCGCCGGCGACGACGTAGGCCCACAGCGCCTCGATGTCCTCGGGCTTGAGCGCGTCCTCCCACGGCGGCATGCCGCCCTTGCCGTAGGTCACCGAGTTGACGAAGCGCGTGTGCGCGTCATGGGGGAAGTTGCGCAGGTCGAACGCCCATTCCGGGTTGCGCATGCGGATGCCGTGGCAGGTCGCGCAGTTCGCGGCGAACAACGCTTCGCCCTTCTTGATCTCGTCGGGCGGGAAAGTCTGCGCCGCGGCACTCGCGCCGGTGAGCGCGAGGCCGAGGCCGATCAATGCGATGAACTTCATGTGCTGCAGTTTACTTCGATGATGCTGGATGATGCTTCGATGTCACGATGTGATGCCGACGCCTCGACGCCGATCCTTCACTGCGGCATCAGCGCGAAGGTCCACACCGATCCGCCGGCGGGCACCTTGTCGGCGACCTTCATCACGCGGTTGAGCACGCCGCCGACGCCGGAGAGCACGGTGACGTACTGCCGGCCGTTGTGGGTGTAGGTGATCGGCGGCGCGTTGATCGCCGAGCTCGTCTTGAACTTCCACAGCGTCTGCCCGGTCGCCTGGTCGAGCGCGGTGAAGTCGCCGTTCATGCGGCCCGTGAACAGGAGCCCGCCGCCGGTCGCGAGCATGCCGGCGGAGATGATCGTGCCGTTGACCGGCACCTTCCACGCGGTCTTGCCGGTGAGCGGATCGAACGCGATCTGGTAGCCCCACGGCTCGTCGGGCTTCGGGAACGGGAAGCTCGTCTCGACCGCGGTCGAGCCCTGGCCCATCACGAAGTTGAGCTTGGTGTATTTCATGATCCTGGGGATTTCCCAGGTGTTGATGTAGGCGAGCTTGGTGTTCGGGCTGAACGCCATCAGCGACGCGTTGGTGCCGCGCGACGGCCAGATCTCGACGGTCTCGCCCTTGATGGCGCGCTCGAGAATGTCGGTGAGCACCGGCCGGCCGGTCTTGAGATCGACCCCGCTCGCCCAGGTGACCCGCACGAACGGGTTCGCGGCGATCAGCTTCCCGTTGGTGCGGTCGATCACGTAGAAGAAGCCGTTCTTGTTGGCCGAGAACAGCACCTTGCGCGGCTGGCCGTCGATCGTGAGGTCGGCGAGCACCGGCTCGGCGGTGCCGTCGAAATCGTAGCTCTCGTTCGGAATGTACTGGTAGTGCCACACGAGCTCGCCGGTCTTCGGGCGGACCGCGATCACGCTCGCGGTGTAGAGGCTGTCGGCGCCGCCGCGATAGACGGGATTGTACGGCTCGGCATTGCCGGTGCCCCAATAGACGAGGTCGAGCTCGGGATCGTAGGAGCCGTTCTGCCAGGTGGCGCCGCCGCCGTATTTCCAGGCGTCGGGCTGGTCCTTGGGCCAGGTCTCCGAGCCCGGCTCGCCGGGCGCGGGAATGGTGTAGCGCTGCCACAGCTTCTTGCCGGTGTCGGGATCCCAGCCGATCAGGAATCCGCGCGTCGTGCGGTCGCCGCCGGCGACCCCGGTGACGACGACGCCGTTCGCGATCAGCGGCGCGATGATGCCGGTGTAGCCTTCCTTGAAGTCGGCGAATTGCGACTTCCAGATTTCCTTGCCGGTCTTCATGTCGAGCGCGATGACGTGGGCGTCGATCGACTCGCGGAACAGCTTGCCGTTGTAGATCGTCGCGCCGCCGCGATAGATGATGCCCGAGGAGGAGATGCGCACCGGCGCCGCGATCGTACTCGACCGGCGTGCGCCAGATCATCTCGCCGGTCGCGACGTCGAGCGCGTAGGTCCAGTTGCCGTTCACCACGTACATGACGCCGTTGTAGATGGTCGGCTGCGCCGAGCTCGCCCGCCTCGTTGGCGAGGCTCGTCGCCCACACCGGCACCAGGCGCTTGACGTTCGACGTGTTGATCTGCTTGAGCGGGCTGTACTGGTTGAGATTGTAGCCCATCCCGAAGGTGGTGACGTTCTCGCTGTTCTTGCCGTTGTCGATCAGCTCCTGCGCGGTCTGGGCTGCAGCACAGCCACACCAGGAACACAACAACGCCACCACGATCCTCTTCATGATTTCCTCCTTGCCGGTGCCGCGACTATAGGCCAAAGGGGGGAGCCGATGTAGGAGCGCATTCGCCGCACCGGCCGCTCACGTCGTTCAGGCACGTTGTTAGAAGACAACGTCGTGTAGGAAACAACAATGAAAGCTGTGTACATCGAAAAGCATGGCGGGCCCGAGGTTCTCAAATACGGAGAGCTGCCCGATCCCGTCGCCAAGCCGGGCGAGATCGTCGTCGACATCAACGCGGCGAGCGTCAACGGCGCCGACTGGAAGGTGCGCGCCGGCAAGTCCTACCGCGTCACCGAGTTTCCCTACGTGCTCGGGCGCGACTTCGCCGGCGTCGTCAGCGCCGTCGGTGAAGGCGTCCGCGACTTCAAGGTCGGCGATCCCGTGTTCGCGGTGTGCGCCATGAGCCAGGAGGGCGCCTATGCCGAGAAGATCGCGATCGACGCGGCGATCGTGGCGAAGAAGCCCGCCGACATCTCCGATGCCGACGCCGCGGCGCTCGCGCTCGCCGGCCTCACCGCGCTCGTCTCGATCGAGGACACGATCAAGCTCAAGCCCGGCGAGACCATCCTGATCCAGGGCGGCGCCGGCGGCGTCGCCAATTTCGCGGTGCAGCTCGCCAAGCACATCGGCGCCCGCGTCATCACCACGGCGCGCAAGGAGAACCACGACTACCTGCGCTCGATCGGCGCCGACGAGGTCATCGACTACACGACGACCGACTTCACCAAGGTGGTGTCGAACGTCGATGCCGTGTTCGAGACCGTCGGCGGCGTGGTGGCGGACAAGAGCTTCGAGGTGATCCGGCCCGGCGGCCGCGCCGCCTTCATCGGCTCCGGCCCGCAGGCGCCACCCTCGCCGCGCGCCGACGTGCGCTCGCTGCGGCCCGACGTGCAGCGCGACCGGCCGCATCTCGAGCGGATCGTGAAGCTCGTGCAGTCCGGCGCGGTGCGCCCGCCGGAGATCACGACGTACCCGCTCTCCGAGGCCGTCGCCGCCCACAAGGTGAGCGAGGGCCGCCACCTGCGCGGCAAGCTCGTGTTCAAGGTGCGGTAGGGGCGGCTGGCGTCACCATCCCACGCGCTGTCATCGCCGGGCTTGACCGGGCGATCCCGAGCAGGTGGCACGGCAGTACCTCACGAGCGCGGTGGCCGGGTCAAGCCCGGCCATGACCGACTGATTGCCCGGTCAAGCCGGGCACTGACATCGTCGCGGGCGAGCGTGTTCGAGACGAAGCCTCACCGCTCCTCGACCAATGCGAGCCACTCGTCCTCGGTGAGCACGTTGACGCCGGCCTCGCGCGCCTTGTCGAGCTTCGAGCCGGCGCCCGGCCCGGCGACGACGTAGTCGGTCTTCTTCGACACCGAGGCCGCGACCTTGGCGCCGAGGCGTTCGGCCATCGCCTTCGCTTCGTCGCGCGTCATCTTTTCGAGCGAGCCGGTGAACACCACGGTCTTGCCGGCGACCGGCGAATCGCTCCGCGCCTCCTCCATCGGCGGTGACCGTGATTTGGTCGAGCAGGCGGTCGAGCGCTTCGCGGTTGTGCGGCTCCTTGAAGAACTCGACGATCGCGTCCGCCACCACCTCGCCGATCGCCGTCGATGGCGTTGAGGTCCTGGTAGGCCTCGGACTCCGGCCCCGCCGCCGCGGCAGCGACGCCGTCGCGCAGCGCCTCGATCGTCCCGTAATGGCGCGCGAGCAGCTTCGCGTTGGTCTCGCCGACATGGCGGATGCCGAGCGCGAAGATGCAGCCGGTTGAGCGGGATGGTGCGCCGCGCCTCGATGGCGGCGAAGAGGTTGCGCACCGAGAGATCGCCGAACCCCTCCTCCTCTTCGAGCCGGATGCTGCGGTTGCGCTTCGCCAGCGTGAAGATGTCGGCCGGCTCCTTGATCCAGCCGCGCTCGAAGAACAGCTCGATCTGCTTGTCGCCCAGGCCTTCGATGTCGAAGGCGAGGCGCGAGGCGAAATGCTTCAGGCGCTCCACCACCTGGGCGCGGCAGATGAGGCCGCCGGTGCAGCGGCGCACCACGTCCTCCTTGCCGGTGCGCGGATTGACCTCGCGCACCGCGTGGCTGCCGCACACCGGACAGACCGTGGGAAACACGTAAGGCTCCGCATCCGCCGGCCGCTTCTCGAGCACGACGCCGAGCACCTGCGGGATGACGTCGCCGGCGCGCTGGATGCGCACGGTGTCGCCGATCCGCACGTCCTTGCGGGCGATCTCGTCCTCGTTGTGGAGCGTCGCATTGGTGACGACGACGCCGCCGACGGTCACCGGCTCGAGCCGCGCCACCGGCGTCAGCGCCCCGGTGCGGCCGACCTGGATGTCGATGCCGTTGAGGATGGTGGTCGCCTGCTCGGCCGGGAACTTGTGCGCCGTCGCCCAGCGCGGGCTGCGCGAGACGAAGCCGAGCCGCTCCTGCAGGTCGAGCCGGTCGACCTTGTAGACGACGCCGTCGATGTCGTAGCCGAGCGTCGCGCGGCGGGTCTCGATGTCGCGATAGACCGCGAGCATCTCCTCGACCGAGCGGGTGAGCTTGGTCAGCGGATTGACGCGAAAGCCGCGGCCCTTGAACCATTCGAGCATGCCGAACTGGGTCTCCTCCGGCATCTCGCTCATCTCGCCCCAGGCATAGGCGAAGAATTTGAGCGGCCGGCTCGCCGTGATCGCCGGGTCGAGCTGGCGCAGCGAGCCGGCCGCGGAATTGCGCGGATTGGCGAAGACCTGCTTGCCCTCGGCCGCCTGGCGCTCGTTGAGCGCGAAGAAGTCGGCATGGGCCATGTAGACCTCGCCGCGCACCTCGCAGATGTCGGGGTTGCGGTTCCCGTGCGAGCCGCTCCGGAATTTCGCCGATGGTGCGGACATTGGCGGTGACGTCCTCGCCCTCGAAGCCGTCGCCGCGGGTCGCGGCGTTGACGAGGTCGCCGCCCTCGTAGCGCAGCGAGCACGACAGGCCGTCGATCTTGGGCTCGGCGGTGAAGGCGAGCGGCTCGTCGGCGGGGAGGCCGAGGAACCGCCTCACCCGGTTGGCGAAATCGACCACCTCCTCGTCGTCGAACACGTTGCCGAGCGAGAGCATCGGCACCGCGTGGCGGACCTTGGCGAACTTGCCCGTCGGCGCCGCGCCGACCCGGCGGCTGGGCGAATCGGCCCGGACCAGGTCGGGGAACAGCGCCTCGATGGCGTCGTTGCGCTGCCGCAGCGCGTCGTATTCGGCATCCGAGACGGTCGGCGCATCCTCCTGGTAGTAGCGCTTGTCATGGGCCGCGATCTCGGCGGCGAGCCGCTTGAGCTCGGCCTTGGCCTGGGCAGCGGTCAACGCGTCGGGGGGAATGCGCGAAGGGTCCTTGGCGGGCATCGGATCGATCGGTTCGAATGGGCCGGCCCAGCGGCAATGGCACTTCCCGACCTACCTTGTCTAGCCGCGGCCGTCCGCGTAACCTGTGGGTGCAATCACATCCAAGGAGCGCGGGTCCAATGAAGGCCTCAACTTACCTCAAATACGCGATGCCGTTCCTCGCATTGGCGCTCGCGTCGTTGCCGGCTTCGGCAGGCATGGTGCGTATCTACGTCACCAACAGCGCCGGCGACAGCATCCACGTCATCGATCCCGCGACCCAGACCGTCGTGCAGGAAATCAAGGACATCGAAGGCGCCCACGGCGTCAACTTCTCGCCGGACGGCACGAAGGTCTATGTCAGCAACGAGGAAACCGCCTCGCTCGACGTGTTCGACCGCAGAGTCCGGCAAGCTCATCAAGGAAATCAAGCTGACCGACCGGCCGAACAACATCGCGGTCAGCAAGAACGGCGACCGGGTCGCCATCGCCATCGCCCGCGGCAAGGGCGGGCTCGACATCGTCGACACCAAGACGATGACCCTCAAGAAGTGGATCCCGAACGGCGGCGGCCGCCTGCACAACGTCTACATCACGCCGGACGGCAAGTACGTCATCGGCGGCTCGATCCCGTCGAAGAAGTTCTATGCGTTCGACCTCGACAAGGAAGAGCTCGCCTGGGACCTGCAGATGGACCTCGGCGTCCGCCCGATGGCGATCGAGGCCAATCCGGACGGCTCGACCAAGCGCGTCTTCATCCAGATGTCCGAGCTCAACGGCTTCTCGGTGGTCGATTTCGCCCAGCGCAAGGAAGTCACCAAGGTGCCGCTGCCGGAGCCGCCCGAGCAGTTCGACCACGGCGGCTACCGCACCAACGAGCCGTCGCACGGCATCAGCGTCTCGCCCGACAACAAGACCTTGTGGGTGACGAGCATCCCGAACAACGCGGTCTACGCCTATTCGCTGGACAACCTCGAAGAACGTCGGCCGCGTCGAGCTGCCGGGCTACAAGGTCGCCGGAAAGAACGGGTCGCTCTCGGATGTCGCGAACTGGACGACCTTCACGCCGGACGGCAAGTTCCTCTACATCTCCAACGCCGGCTCGCGCTCGATCTCGGTGGTCGACGCGCCGAACATGAAGTTCGTCAAGTCGATCCCGGTCGGCGAGGTGCCGAAGCGCATCAATACGATGGTCACCAACTGACGCGCTCGTCGTCAACTGACGAAGCCTCTGGAATCAAGATGGCCGGGCAAGCCCGGCCATCTTTGTTTTTGGGGATCGGGTTGGTTGCTGGCGCGCCGCTATGCCGCTCCCTCAGGGTCATGGCCGGGCTTGTCCCGGCCACCCCGATCATATGGCACGGCCGTGCCCCGATATCGGGGTCGCCGGGACAAGCCCGGCGATGACGCGGTTCGAACGCGCTGCTACTTCTTCCCCGGCGCCAGCGTCGCGCCTTTGGCCCACGCCGCGATCGTCTGCCAGTTCGGGTCGTTCTTGTCGGCGAACTGCCGGCCTCCGGAATGGAAGGCGTCGCCGCCCGCTTCCGGCGCCAGCGGGTGGATGAGGATCTTGCTCGGCGAGCGGATCGTCGGCGGCCTCGACGATCTTCGACACCGTGTCGAAATTCTTGCGGCTCTGCTCCTCGGTCCAGGTCTCGCTGGCCGGCCGGGAGCCGCTCCAGCCGCAGCTGATTGTTGGCTTCGGCGTGGCACATCACGCAGCGGCGCATGCCCGGGCCGCTTCTCGAGGAAGATCGGCTCCACCTTGGCCTTGAAGTAATCGTAGTCGAGCGTCGAGGCGGCGCGCGAGACGAAAGGCATCGACGCGAACGAGCGCTCGCAACCGCGAGCGCGGTGACGATACGAACCGACATGACGTCCTCCGGAAGGGCTTACTTCGCAGCCGGCGCCAGCGTCGCGCCCTTCGCCCATTCGGCGATGGTCTTCCAGGCGGGATCGTTCTTGTCGGCGAACTGCCGCCCGCCGTTGTGGAAGGCGTCGCCGCCGGCTTCCGGCGCCAGCGGATGGATCAGGATCTTGCTCTGCAGCGGATCGTCGACGGCCTCGACGATCTTCGAGACGGTCTCGAAGTTCTTGCGGCTCTGCTCGTCGTTCCAGGTCGTTGCGCCGGGCGAAAGCTCCTGAAGGCGGAGCATGTTGTTCGCCCCGGCGTGGCACATCACGCAGCGCGCATGGTCCGGCCGCTTGGTGAGGAAGATCGGCTGCACCTTGGCCTTGAAGTATTCGTAGTCGAGCTTGGTCTCGGCGCGCGACCCGAGACGGCGCGGTGACGACGAGGAGCGCCGCCGCGGCGGCGGTCGCGGTAAGGGTGGCAAAGCGAGCCGGCATTTTGTGTTTCCTCCCAAGGATTGCGGGCGGAGATTAGCAGAAGGCGGAGGCGCGCGCGAAGGCCCCTTTTCGCTTGGGGTCGGCGGGCCGCGACCGCTTATCCCTCCCCGGCTCGGGGAGGGTGACCGAGCGATAGCGAGGTCGGGTGGGGTGCGCGAGCGCAGCGAGCAGGCAAGCAAGAGCCCCACCCTGCCCTCCCCGAAGTCGGGGAGGGAAGGCGCTTAGCCCGCCGCGGCGCGGATCAGCCGCTCGGCGGCGGCGCGGGCCTCCGCCGTGATCTCGGCGCCGGCGAGCATGCGCGCGATCTCCTCGCGGCGCCGCTCCGGCTCGAGCTCGGCGACGCGGGTCGCGGTGCGGCGCCCCTTGGCGAGCGCATCCTTGGTGATGAGGTAGTGGTGGCCGGCGCGCGCCGCGACCTGGGGCGCATGGGTCACCGCCAGGACCTGGACCCGGCGGCCGAGCCGGGCGAGGCGCACGCCGATGGCATCGGCGACGGCGCCGCCGACCCCGGTGTCGATCTCGTCGAACACGAGGCTCGGCGCCGAGCCGCGATCGGCGATCACCACCTTGAGCGCCAGCATGAAGCGGGCAAGCTCGCCGCCCGAGGCGACCTTCATCAGCGGACCCGGCCGGAGTGCCGGGATTGGTGCGGACCCAGAACTCCACGCGGTCGATGCCTTCGGCCATCGGCGCGTCGGGGGTCGTGGTGATCGCGGTCGAGAACCGCGCCTGCTCGAGCTTGAGCGGCTTGAGCTCGGCGTTCACCGCCTTGTCGAGGGTTTCCGCGACCTGCCGGCGCCGTTCCGAAAGTTTTGCCGCCGCCGCCGCATAGCGCTCGGCCGCGGCGTTCGCCTCCTTCTCCAGCGCGGCGAGCCGCGCCGCACCGGCATCGATCAGCGCGAGGTCCGACGCATAGCGCGCGGCGAGCGCGGCAAGCTCGTCGACCGGCGCCATGTATTTGCGGCCGGCAGCGCGCAGCGCGAACAGCCGCTCCTCGATGCGCTCGAGCTCGTGGGGATCGTAGGCCGCGGCGGCGAGCGCCTGCTCGATATGGCCGCGCGCCTCGTCGAGCGCGGTGAGCGCCGCATCGAGCGCCTTCACCGCCGGCTCGATGTAGAGCGGCGCCTGGGCGTGGCGGCGCTCGAGCCGCCGCACGGCCGCCGCCAGCATCGGCACCGGCGACTGCGAGCCCGCCACCACCGATTCCGCCTCGCGCAAATCCTCGGCGACCTTCTCCGCCTGCATCATGCCGGTGCGGCGGCCGGCGAGCGAGGTCTCCTCGCCCGGCTCCGGCGCGAGCTCGGCAAGCTCCTGCGAGGCATGGCGCAGCCAGTCCGCCTCGCGCTGGGCGCGCTCGACCTCGGCGCGATGGCGGGCGACCTCCTCCTCCGCGGCGCGGCGCAGCGACCATAGCCGCGCCACCTCGGCGGCTTCGCGCGTCGAGCCCGCCATAGGCATCGAGCAGGCGGCGGTGGGTCGCGACCTCGACCAGCGCGCGGTCGTCATGCTGGCCGTGGATTTCGACGAGCGCCGCTCCGACCGCGCGCAGCACCTGCACCGCGACTGGCTGGTCGTTGAGGAAGGCGCGGGTGCGGCCGTCGGCGAGCTGCACCCGGCGCAGGATGAGCTCGTCCTCGGCCGGGATGTCGTTCGCGGCGAGGATCGCGCGGGCCGGATGGTCGCTCGCCACGTCGAAGGCGGCCGTCACCTGGCCCTGCTCGGCTCCCTGGCGGACGAGGCCGGCATCGCCGCGCCCGCCGAGCGCGAGCGCAAAGGCATCGAGCAGGATCGATTTACCGGCGCCGGTTTCGCCGGTGAGCACGGACAGGCCCGCCGCAAAGTCGATGTCGAGGCGGTCGATCAGGACGATGTCTCGGATCGAAAGCCGGGTCAGCATCAAGGGTCCCCGTGGGCCTGCGAATCGCGGTGGCTGCTTTTTGTTCGCACCCGTCCGCCAAACATTCAATACGCCGCGGACGGGCGCTGTCCCGCGGCAACTCTCGCCGCGGAACCCGTCGGCCGATCAACGATCCGTGATCAACCGGTTGAATTCGCCCCGGTCGGCCACCATTCACTATGGCACGAGGCGGCCCGGTGCGGGCTCCACCGGCTCGGACCAGCGTACGCAAGCATCTGAATAAACAAGAGATTTCAGTCGGCGTGGCGACAGGTCGCGAAAAAGTTAGGAACGCGTTAACGCCATTTGAACCTCGGGGCCGGCCGGAAGGACTAAATTTACAGAAATCGGGGGAAATCGACACATGAACAACTCTTCGCTCTATGCCGCCGACCGGGTGACCCACTTGAAGATCGTGGCCGTTTCCCTGGTCGCCTCCATCGTCTTCCTGGTCGTGGCGATCGCCGCGCGGACCTCGTTGGAGACCGGCTACATCGCTTCCGGCCCGGCCCTGAAGGCCGGCCAGCCGATGGCAGTCACCCACGGCGATCATCACCGTCATTCGCTGAGTTCGCCCGCTTACCCAGTTGTGCCCCCAGGCGTCAGTACCCCCAGCGTAGCGTCGCGTATCGAAGTGTCGCGTATCGCGTAGCTCACCAGCGTACCGAGTTTGTAGCGTAGTCAGTCGGTTCCGTAAGCGTACCCTACCCCCCAGTAGCGTAGTTCGCGTTGCGTACCTACCCTACCTACCCAGTACCCACCCACCTACCCCCCCAAAAACGCGCCTCCCCAGGCGCGTTTTTTTTTGCGAGGGACCGCCCCCGCGCCGGATATCGATTGAGGGGACCCCTCGGCACGGACCGAGCAAGGGACGCGACGAGTTCGGGATTTCATTCTGGACGGCAACGAAACGATTTCTCCCACTGGACGAAATCGGGAGGAAACAGGCCAGGTGCAGTGTCGTAGGCGCTAATTCGGAGCCGACGATGAAGACCTTGATTTGCCTTTCGCTCGCTTTCGCCCTGGCCGCCTCGGCGGCGGTGGTCTCGGTTACATCATCGCAGTGGAATGCAAGCGCTGAAAAGACGACGAATTACCTCTACTGATAGGACAGAGCGCGCGTCGTTTTTCCGGCAAACAGGTCCAGCGGCGGACCGAGCCGACATCCTTTCTGCGTCGGCCAGCGAGATACGTCCTCCTTCGTCATCATCCGGCGGCTACACCAAGGTTACCTCTGACGGTGCTGCGCATCGGTCGAGGCGCCCATCTTCGGCGCGTCGCCGCAGCCATCGACGATCGGAGGAACCGTGATGACGGAAACATCGCCACCTGATCTGATCCTGCACCGCGGTCTGTTCACCACTCTGGACCGGTCCAATCCGACCGCGAGCGCGGTCGCGATCCGAGAAGGGAAATTCATCCAGGTCGGCAGCGACGCGGAGGTGATGCGGCTCGTGGGCCCGCGCACCTCGGTCATCGACCTCGAGGGCCGGCGCGTCCTGCCCGGCCTTATCGACAACCATCTGCACATCATCCGCGGTGGGCTCAACTTCAACATGGAGCTGCGCTGGGACGGGGTGCGCTCGCTGTCCGATGCGATGAGCATGCTCAAGCGTCAGGTCGCGGTCACGCCGCCCCCGCAATGGGTCCGGGTGGTCGGCGGCTTCACCGAACATCAGTTCGCCGAGAAGCGCCTGCCGACCATCGAAGAGCTCAACGCCGTGGCGCCGGACACGCCGGTGTTCCTGCTGCATCTTTACGACCGCGCCATCCTCAACGGCGCAGCGCTGCGCGTCGTCGGCTACACCAAGGACACGCCCGAGCCGCCCGGTGGCGAGATCGTTCGCGACGCCCGCGGTCAGCCGACCGGACTGTTGCTGGCGAAGCCGAACGCCGCGATCCTCTACGCGACGCTCGCCAAGGGCCCGAAGCTTCCGTTCGAGTACCAGCTCAATTCGACCCGGCACTTCATGCGCGAACTGAACCGGCTGGGTGTCACCGGCGCGATTGATGCCGGCGGCGGCTTCCAGAATTATCCGGAGGATTATGCCGTCGTGCAGAAGCTTGCCAGCGACGAGCAGCTCACGATCCGCATCGCCTACAATCTCTTCACCCAGAAGCCGAAGGCCGAGAAGGAGGACTTCCTCAACTGGACGAAGACGTCGACGTACCAGGACGGGAACGACTTCTTCCGTCACAACGGTGCCGGCGAGATGCTGGTGTTCTCTGCGGCCGATTTCGAGGACTTCCGCGAGCCCCGTCCGGATATGGCGCCGGAAATGGAGAGCGACCTCGACGGCGTCATCCGCATCCTCGCGCAGAACCGCTGGCCGTGGCGGCTGCATGCGACCTACGACGAGACGATCTCGCGTGCGCTCGACGTGTTCGAGCGGGTCGACCAGGATATCCCGCTCGATAACCTGAATTGGTTCTTCGATCACGCCGAGACGATCTCGGACCGATCGATCGAGCGGATCGCCGCACTCGGTGGCGGCATCGCCGTGCAGCACCGAATGGCGTATCAGGGCGAATATTTCGTCGAGCGTTACGGTCCTGGCGCGGCAGAAAATACGCCGCCGATCGCCCGCATGCTCGGCGCCGGCGTCAAGGTATCGGCGGGGACCGACGCCACGCGCGTTGCGTCCTACAATCCCTGGGTCTCGCTCGCCTGGCTGGTCACGGGCAAGACCGTCGCCGGTCTCGGACTTTATCCGCGGCGCAATTGTCTCGACCGCGAGACGGCGCTGCGCATGTGGACCGAGAACGTCACGTGGTTCTCCAACGAAGAGGGCCGAAAGGGGCGGATCCAGGCCGGACAATTCGCCGATCTGATCGTCCCCGACCGCGACTATTTCTCATGTGCCGAGGATGAGATCGCCGACACGACATCCGAGCTCACGATCGTGGGCGGGAAAGTCGTGTACGGCGCCGGCGATTTCGCTGCGCTCGACACTTCGCCGCCGCCGCCGGCCATGCCCGACTGGTCACCGGCCCGTAGCTTTGGCGGTTATGCCGCGTGGGGCGACACGAAGGGTGCCGGCAGGGCTTTGTCGGATCGCAAACTGGCGATGACTTGCGGCTGCGCCAACAGCTGCAACATCCACGGACACGCCCACGCGCGCGCCTGGTCGAGCTCGCCGCCGGTCAGCGATCTGAGGACGTTCTGGGGCGCGCTCGGCTGCGCCTGTTGGGCGGTGTGATCCGGAGCGCACGACGAGAACACTCGCGTTGCGGTCCGAAGATGGAAGATGATTAGCGGGGCCGGCCATCTGCCGGCGGTCTACCTATTTGCCGGCCGTCCCTAAGTTCGACGAGATGATCGTGAACGTCGATTTCAGCTGCGAACCGAGCCTGTTGACGACCGTGATGATCGCAATCGAAACGCCTGCAGCAATTAGACCGTACTCGATGGCGGTTGCGCCGGATTCGTCGCGAAGAAACCTCTTGAACGCGTCCATGTGGTCTTCTCGCATTTGCGCGGCCGGGCCCGCAGTAGGGCGCACCCCCCTTTCGTTTTGCTTAACCGGATCGTGCAGGGTCCTTGAACGCCGCAGGAAATTAGAACGTTTCTAAATAGGTGCGTTCGCTGGGTGTGACACCGCGGGCGGCACCTCGGCTAGCAGACCCCCTGAGACCCCTCCTACTGCGCCCCAGGCTCCCGCGCGAAGGCGTTCGCCTCCATCGGCTTGCCCGTAAACGCCACGTTCGACGGCGCCCCCGTCGGCGAGCCGCCTTCGGGTTCGAGCGAGACGGCGAAGCTCGCTTCGCCGATCAGGGCGGGATCGTCGGCGAGCACGTCGGTCAATTCGGTCACGTCGCCGGGCCCGACGAGGCCGAGCGAGCGGGGCGCCGGCAATCTGGGCGATATCAGCCACAGCTCGTAGCTCTTGCCGAGCTCGCGCGGCGCGCCGACGCGGCGCAGGGTGAGGCTGTGCGCGGTGGCATCGACGACGAGCACGAAGGCCGGCGCCACGGCGTCGCGCTCCAGCACCGCGAGGTAGTGCGACCGCGAGCCCGGCTCGACTGGCTTCGAGGCTGGCGCGGCGGGCTTGGGCGAGAGCGCGGGCGGCAGCAGCCCCCATTTCGGCAGGAGGATGAAGGCGAGCAGCGCCGCCGCGAGCGATCCTGTGAATACGGCGATGGTGCGCCATCGCGCGGCCCGCGCCCGCAGGACCCGGACGTTCGGGGGAGCGGGCGGCGGTGGCGCCGGTGCCGGCGGCGTCGGGTCCGGCAGGCGCACGGTCTCGCTCGGCGCGACCCCGGCGAGCTTCTCCTTGATCGCGTCCCACAGGGCTGCAGGCGGCTCCATGTCGGCGGTGAGCACGTGAAGCTCGCCGAGCCGGCGCTCCCAGAGCCGGACGAGGGCGGCGAAGGCGGGATCGGACGCGATCCGGTCCTGGGTGTCCTTGCGCTCGTCCGCACCGAGGGTTCCCAGCACGTATTCGGCCGCCAGCATGTCCTCCGACAGCGCAAGCGAGAGGTCGTCAGGTTGTTCGCGCGGCGCGTCCCGGAGATCCGGACTCATGCCTTGAGACACTCCTGGATGTCGAACAGGGTCCGGCGCAGCCCGGACCTGATCGCGGCGACCGGCTGGTGGAATTCGGCGGCGAGCTCGTCGCGGCTGCGGCCGCCGTAATAGGCGGTGAGGACGAGGCGCCGGCGCTCCTCCTCGAGGCGGCCCATGCAGGCGAGCAGCTTCCGGAGCTCTTCACTCATCGGCCTCGCCGAGGGATCGGCTGGCGCAGGCGCGACGATCATCGTGTCCTCGTCGGCGAAGTTCTCAGGATCGGCGCGGACGAGGTCGATCGCGCGGTTTCGCGCCATCGCCAGCATCCAGGTGAGCGGCGAAGCCGCCGCCGGATCGAACTCCCCCGCCGTGGTCCAGACCTTGAGATAGGTCTCGACCATCACCTCGTGGGCAACATCGGCACGCCGCACGATGCGCAGCACCACGCCGTAAAGCTTTGCCGCGGTCGCCTGATAGACGCGTTCGAACGCGACCGCGTCGCCCTTGGCGACGGCAGCCAGAAGCCAGATGAGTTCCGGCGAGGTCAGCATGCCCTGAGTGCCCATCGCCTCGCTTCCCGGCAGGATTATTGCCGGGTCGGGGCGTTCCCGTCGAGACGGAAAGGGACGCACGCGGCGCCGGGCGTCAGTTGGGCGCGGCGTCCTCTAAAGGTGGCTTGCGCATGTTCGCCCCACTTCGCGCGGCGAAACGGGAGGTCCTCAGGCGACGGCGCCTCGCGCGCGCAGCGAGCCGAGCGGATCCATATCGGGGCGAGGCTCCTCCGGCGGGCGGTCGCGATTCTGGTCGCGCTCGTCCATCTGCTCGACCTTCTTGAGCTCGTCGAAGCTTTCATGCAGCGCGATCTTCGCCTCTTCGAGCTGGACGGCGAGTTCGCCCGCAGACCGGGTGAGGTTGTCGCGCCGGGCGGTGGCGGCTTTGGCATAGGTCGGGTAGGCGAAGTGGGCGGGGTCGTGGATGCCCGCGCGCTCCTGTTCGGCGGTGATCTCGCGGTCGAGATCGCTCACGATCCGCTGGAAGTCGGCGATCATGGCTTCGATCTGAGCGACTTTGCGCCGCTTCTCCTCGACCTGGAATTTCTTCAGGCGAATGAGTGTGTTACGCGACTTCATCGGCTCGGACTCCCACAAACGTCGGCGGCCGCAGACGCCGGCGCAACCAACGCGCCCTGCAACGCCCCAACGGACGCGACCTTGGCATGACAGTGTTAGTTTTCGGTTTCCATCGACCCCCGAAATTCTGTGGCCGGGGATGGCGTTAGGCCGCTGAGCTCGCGCCCGATGACATGACGTGGGCGGGCGGAGGACCGAACGGCCGCCGCCATCGCGCAAGAAAAATGCTGACAGATGAGCGGACTCGCTGATGCCATTAACGTCGTGTTTACCCGCATCGTTAATGATTACTCCACCGTTCACGGGACCACTACGATTTGCCTCCGGGCGAGTCATGCGAGCCAGTTAACCTTGGTTCTTAAAGTCAGACTCGAGCCAGACGATGCTAGGAGAATCCTTCAATTCCAGAGCATTGGGTCACGTTGATCAAAATTCGCTCAACGGTGCTTGCGCAGTGGAATCAGGATTTGTTAACCATAGTTCGTTAAGGTTTCGAATCAGTTGTCCCAAGGCGTTTTCTCATGGCCGCCCCGAGCGGCAGGCCGACCTGAGCCGGATGTGGCGCGGATAGGGGACTGGCATGCGGGTTCTACTGATCGAAGACGATAGCGCTACCGCGCAATCGATCGAGCTGATGCTCAAGTCCGAGAGCTTCAACGTCTATACGACGGACCTCGGCGAAGAGGGCGTCGACCTCGGCAAGCTCTACGATTACGATATTATCCTGCTCGACATCAACCTGCCGGATATGTCCGGCTACGAGGTCCTGCGGGCACTGCGGGTCTCCAAGGTCAAGACCCCGATCCTGATCCTGTCCGGCCTCGCCGGCATCGAGGACAAGGTGAAGGGCCTCGGCTTCGGCGCCGACGACTACATGACGAAGCCGTTCCACAAGGACGAGCTCGTCGCGCGCATCCACGCCATCGTGCGGCGCTCCAAGGGCCACGCCCAGTCGATCATCCAGACCGGCGACCTCGTGGTCAATCTCGACACCAAGACGGTCGAGGTCCAGTCGCAGCGCGTCCATCTCACCGGCAAGGAGTACCAGATGCTGGAGCTCCTTTCGCTGCGCAAGGGCACGACGCTGACCAAGGAGATGTTCCTCAATCATCTCTACGGCGGCATGGACGAGCCCGAGCTCAAGATCATCGACGTCTTCATCTGCAAGCTGCGCAAGAAGCTCGCCAACGCCTCGAGCGGCAAGAACTTCATCGAGACGGTGTGGGGCCGCGGCTACGTGCTGCGCGAGCCGACCGAGGACGACGCCCGCATCCCGGCCTGACGCTCGACGCACCCGCGTCCAGACGCATCGACCCCGCCGCAAGGCGGGGTTTTCGTTTGCGGCCGCACTGCCGCGTGTCCCGCCGATCCGCGATTGGTCCTGGCACGGCGATTGCTCGCTTGCCCATATCGCTCGCAAATACAACGACGCCCCGGCTGCCCTCGCGGCAGCCTCAAGGAGGATGCCCATGAACCGCGCCGCTCTCACCGAAAAGATTCTCGACATCAAGCGCGAGAAGGGCTGGACGTGGAAATACATCTGCAAGGAGATCGGCGGCATGTCGCCGATGCTCATCACCGGGGCCCTGCTCGGCCAGATGAAGCTCACGAAGCCGCTCGCCGCCAAGGCCGCCGAGCTGTTCGGGCTGAGCAAAGCCGAGCAGGCGATGCTCAACGAGGTGCCCCATCGCGGCACCCCGATGCCGCCCACCGATCCCCTGATCTATCGCTTCTACGAGCTCGTGATGGTCAACGGGCCGGCCTGGAAGGCGCTGATCGAGGAGGAGTTCGGGGACGGCATCATGTCGGCGATCGACTTCGATCTCGAGATGGAGCGCCAGCCCGATCCGCGCGGCGACCGCGTCCGGATCACGATGTCGGGCAAGTTCCTCCCCTTCAAGTATTACGGCGCGAGCGGCAACGCCCCGCAATACGGCTACAAGGAGGAGTAGCGCGCCGCCAAGCGGCGCAGCCTCGCGCCTGTCAGACCAGGCCGGCGCGATGGAATTTGGCTTGGATGCTGTCGCGGTCGAACGGCTTCATGATGAAGTCGTCGGCCCCCGCACGGAGCGCCTGGTTGATATGCGCCATGTCGCGCTCGGTCGTGGCGAACACGACCTTGGGCCGCGAGCCGCCGGGGAGATTGCGCATTTCCTTGAGGAAGGTCATGCCGTCCATCCGCGGCATGTTCAAGTCGAGGAACACCACGTCGGGAAGCCCGATCCGGCACATGTCGAGCGCCTGCACGCCGTCCTCCGCCTCGGAGATTTCGAATTTCATCCCTTCCAGGATGCGGCGCGCGACCTTGCGGATGACGCTGGAATCATCGACCACGAGACAGGTCTTCATCGTTTTCTCCCCTGCGTCGAGCCTGTGCCGCCCTTGGTCTGACACCTGGAGGTCTGGCCCGGCGAAAGAGGTCGTTGAAAACGAATCGCAGGACCGATGATCAACGAGGTCGGTGATCAAAAAAGTCGGCACACCGCCGCGATACGGAGCCGACCTCCGCCGCAAGCGTTGCGCGGCACCTTGCGCCACAAAGGTTTCGGTTTGGTTTCGGCAACCGCGGGATGTCGCGACGACCCGGCCGGCGGCGCTGATTTTCCGACAAGTTCCCGGCTCAGCGCGCGGCGACGACCACGGCATCGCCTTCGGATTCGATCGTCGCGCCGAGCCCGCAATGCCGCGCCAGCAGGCCGGTATAGAACGGCTGGATCGCATGGGCGTCGACCGCGCCGCCCGCCGGATTGCCGGCGAGCAGGTCGGGCACCGCCTGGGCGATGCGGGCGTTGAGACCTTTCGCCGTGACCTTGAAGGTCATCGTCTCGGCGGTCCCTTCGGATTCGACCGTGAGCACGCCGCCGCGCGGGATCGCCTGGGCGCCGACCACCAGCATGTTGAGCACGAGCTTGACGCGGTTCTTGGGAAGCAGCACCCGCGGTACGCCCCAGGCGAGCTTGATCTTGTCGTCCTCGATGAACCCGCGCGCGACGTTTTCGGCGTCCCCGGTGTCGATCTGTGCCCCGGCGGAGCCTGCCGCGCCGAACGCCAGCCGGCAGAACTGCAGCCGCGCGGACGCGGTCCGGGCGCTCTTCTTGATGAGGTCGAGGGCGAAGGTCTTGGTCTCTTCGTCCTTCGATTCCTCCAGGACCTCGAGCCCGTTGACGATGGCGCCTGCGGGGCTGATCAGGTCGTGGCAGACCCGCGAGCACAGCAGGGCGGCGAGGTCGAGGGCCTCGAGCGAAAAGGGGGCGGACGGAGGCTCGGCGGACGGAGTCAAGGTGGACGAAATGGGTGCAGACATCGAATTCTCCGCAATCGAGTGGTATTTGCGGGCGCGCGGGCGCGACTCACGGGCCGCCTGCGTGAGGGTCGCGTGTGATACACCGCGGCGCAACAACCGCCAAGGCGGCGGGCAGCAGAAAGTGTGGGCAAGCCGTCATGCTTGATCGTGCGTTGGTCGAAGGGCTCACCCGGGCGGTGGCCGATGCCGCGGAGGCGATCGTTGCCATCGGGCGCGATGCAATCGATGTCCGCACCAAGTCCAACGCGACGCCGGTCACCGCCGCCGACGAGCGCTCGCAGTCCCTGCTCGTCGAGGCGGTCGCGCGGCTGATGCCGGGGGTCGACGTGGTCGCAGAGGAGATGGCGAGCCTCCCAGCGCTCCCCGGCGATCCCTTCGTGCTGATCGATCCGCTCGACGGCACCAAGGAGTACGTCGCGGGATCGAGCGAATACACCGTCAACCTCGCGGTGGTCGCGGGCGGGCGCCCGGTCGCGGGCTTCCTCGCGGTGCCCGCGGCGGCAACGCATTTACCGCGGCGTGTCCGGCCGCGGGGCCGAGCGGCTGCGCCTCGTCGCCGGCCGGATCGGGGATGCGCAGCCGATCCGGACCCGGGCGGCGCCCCGGGACGGGCTCGTCGGGACGGTCAGCCGCTCC
Source organism: uncultured Alphaproteobacteria bacterium (assembly GCA_963793985.1). Lineage (GTDB taxonomy): Bacteria > Pseudomonadota > Alphaproteobacteria > Rhizobiales > Xanthobacteraceae > JAJPKK01. The sequence continues at coordinate 43,645 of CAWCCG010000035.1, forward strand.
CATCTCGATCCGCAAACGGTGGCCCTGCTGGAACGTCTCGGGGTGACGACGCGGCTCCCGTGCGGCTCGGCGCTCAAGTTCTGCCGGGTCGCCGAGGGGGCGGCGGACATCTACCCGCGCCTCGCCACCACCTGCGAATGGGACGTGGCCGCCGGCCACGCGCTCGTCGAGGCGGCCGGCGGGACGGTCACCGGGCCGCAGGGCGCGCCGCATCCGCTACGGCAATGCGGCGGCGCACTACCGGATCGATGCATTCATCGCCTGGGGCGACCCCGCGCTGGTGCAGATCGCGGCGCCCGCGGGCGCGAAGCGTTGAAAAGTTGTCCGAAATCCCCGCCCTGTGTCTGCCGCGCCGCGCTGCGGTCATAGTTCTGCCCGAGGGTATTTTTGATTCGGGGACTGCGATCCGGGGCAATCGTGTCAGGGTGGGCAACAATTCCTAACGGCTGCCGCACGCCCCGTTCGATCGCCATTTTGGGAGGGCGCGATGCGCACGGGCTTACGGGTGCTTGCTTTGGTCGCCGTGGTCGTCCTGGCGTCGTGGCCCGGCCAGTCGCCGGCCCAACCCGTGCAGCCGGTTCCGGCGCAACCGGTTCCGGGCCAACCGCCGCCGCCCCCGCCCAATCAGCCTGCGGGCTTTACGCCGGGCGAGCTCGTCAACGCCGGCCACCGGTTCTTCGGCACGGTCTCGCGCGGCCTCGCCACCGTGATCGAAAAGGCCGTGAGCCAGTGGGGCCTGCCGAACGGATACGTGCTGGGCGAAGAGGCGGGCGGCGCCTTCATCGGCGGCCTGCGCTACGGCGAGGGCATGCTCTACACCAAGAATGCCGGCGATCTCAAAGTGTTCTGGCAGGGTCCCACGGTCGGCTACGATTTCGGCGGGGACGGCGCGCGAACCATGATGCTGATCTACAACCTGCCCGCCACCGACGCGATCTACCAGCGCTTCGCCGGCATCGACGGATCGGCCTATTTCATCGGCGGCTTCGGGATGACGGCATTGACCTCGAATAATATTGTCCTGGTCCCGATCCGGTCCGGGGTCGGGTTGCGATTGGGGGCCAATCTCGGCTATTTGAAATTCACGCCGCAGTCGACCTGGAACCCGTTCTGATCCAAGAACCTGTTCTGACCAAGGTCGTCTCACGCGCGAGGCTGGGCAAGCGAGCCCGGGCTGGGGGTGTGCCGCGTCGCCGACGCGGCGTATGCGCGCGACTGCGGGTTCAGAAACCTCTGACTCCGCCGTGAACCGAGGCGGAAGGCAGGAGTGGCGTCCATGATCGAATCGATCATGTATTTCGGGGGTGGCTTTCTCGTCGCGTGTCTGCTGGCGATCATCCTGATTTCCTTCGTCCACCAGCGCGCCGTCCGCCTTACCCAGCGCCGCCTCGAAGACGCCATCCCGGTGTCGATGACCGAAATCCAGGCCGACAAGGACCACCTGCGGGCCGAGTTCGCGCTCAACGCGCGCCGGCTCGAGATGAGCATCGACCAGCTCAAGGCCAAGGTGACCGCCCAGCTGAGCGAGATCGCCCGCAAGAACGAGGGGATCAACCTGCTCAAGGGCGAGCTCCTGGAGAAGACCGCCGTCACCGACGAGCTCGCCGCACGGGTCAAGGCGCTCGGCGGCAAGGTCACCCAGACGGAGCAGGAGAGCCTCGAAAAGGTCACCGCGCTCGAGGCGACCGCCAACACGCTCGCCGGCAAGGACGCCGAGATCGCCCACGCCGCGAGCATCATCGCCGCGCTCAATCACGCGGCCGACACCCAGCGGGTCGAGATCGCGGTGCTCAAGACCCAGGTCGAGGATCTCAAGTCCCAGATCGGCGACTTTCAGCACGTGAGCGACGCCGCCGCGCAACGGCTGCTGAGCGAGCAGTCGACGGCGGAAGGCGCCCACAAGGACCTCTACCAGGCGCGCCAGGCCATCGAATTGCTCAACCCGCAGGTGGCGCGGATGGAGCATGAGCTCGCCTCCAGCGCCGACCTGATCCAGGACCGCGATGCCCGCATCGCCGAGCAGAACCGGATGCTGTATCAGCTCGAGGCCGATGCGCAGGATCTGCGCAACCAGCTCGCCGCCGCGCGCAACGAGATCGCCGCCGCCGGCGAGCGGCTGACCGCGGCGAGAGCCGCCGCGGAAACCCAGCTGCGCAGCGCGAACGACGTGCTGTCCGAACGGTCGACCCAGATGCGGGAATTGGAGCGGCGAGCGGCGGACAGCGACCGGCTGGCCGGCCAGCGCGACGCCACCGCCCAGGCGCTCAGCCAGGACATCGCCACCTTGCAGGCCGAGGGCGCGGCCGCCAGCGCCCGCTGGGCAGACGAGAAACGTGCGCTCGAAACCGAGCTTGCCGCCCGCGAGCAGACGCTCGCCGAGCGCGCCCGCTGGATCGCAGATGCCGAGCGCCAGCCTCGGCGATTTCGAGCACATGGTGACGCAGCGCGATGGCGACGCCAAATCGCTGCGCCAGGAAATCTCGATGCTGCGGGACGAGGCCGCGGCCTCCTCGGCGTCGTGGCACGACCACAAGACCTCGCTCGACGGACAGATCGCGAGCCACGCAGTCCACGCTCACCGAACGCGCCGGGCGCATCCAGGCGTTCGAGCAGCAGACCGAAGATTTGCAACGGACGCTGAGCCAGCGCGACGGCGAGGTCGAGGGGCTGCGCCGGGAAGTCGCCGCGCTCCGGTCCGAGCACGACACCGCGACGAAGGCCTGGCACTCCGAGAAGACGAAGCTCGACACCGAGCTCGCCGCGCTCACCAGCGCCGCGATCGAGCGGAATTTCCGTCTCGAAAGCCTGGAGCATCAGCTCGCCGAGGCGAACCCGGACGCGGCCAAGCCATCGCAGGACGATATCGATCCGTTCGTGCGTGCGGAGCTCGCCTCGCTGCGCGAGCGCTCGGCGGCGACGGAGCGTCAGTTGCGCGAGACCAACGCCGGGCTGACCGGCGATCTCAAGACCGCCCGAGTCGGGATGGCCAAGCTCAAGGGCGAGGCGGAGATCGCGCAGGCCGAGATCGGAAGGCTCAGCGGTGAGACGGACACCGCGCGAGCCGAGATCGGGAGGCTCAACGGCGAGGCGGACACCGCGCGAGACGAGATCGCGAGGCTCACAGGCGAGACGGACACTGGGCGAGCCGAGCATCGACAGGCTCAAGACCGAGGCGGAGACCGCGCGGGGCGAGCATGCGAGGCTCAACCGCGAGGCCGAGGCTGCGCGGGGCGAAGTTGCCGCGCTCCAACGCGAGGCGGAGACCGCCCGCAAGGCCGAGCAGGGCGAGATTGCCCTGCTGCGCGAACAGATCAGCGACATCGCCGCCCAGATCGCGCAGTTGACCGTCGCGCCGGAGAAGGTGGAAGGCGCCGATGCGCCCGTGCATTCCGAGCCGGCCAACGGCAATGGCGAGGCCGCGCCACGCCAGGCGAGCCTGATCGAGCGGATTCGTGCGCTGCAGTCGCGCGCTTCGCGGATTTCGCCGGCGCCCTAGACGTAAGCGTCGCCGCGCGCTCACTTCGCGTCGTGAAAGATGATGCCGAGCGTGTGGCGCCGGCCGCTGCGCAGCCGGCTCACCCCGTGGCGCATGTTGACGCGGTAGACCCCGCGGGTGCCTTGCACCGGCCGCTCGCGCACCGGGAAGATCACGCCGCAGCCCTGCTCCAGCGGAACGACTTCGGCGCGCGACTGCATGCGCGGCCGCTGCTCGGTGAGCACGAACTCGCCGCCGGTGAAATCCTCACCCGGCCGCGACAGCAGGAACGCGACCTGCAGCGGAAACACGTGCTCGCCATAGATATCCTGGTGGAGGCAGTTGTAGTCGCCTTCGCCGTATTCGAGCAGGAGCGGCGTCGGCTTCACCTGCCCGGCGGCGTGGCACTCGGCGAGAAAGTCGCCGTGCGCATCGGGAAAGCGCCGCTCGACGCCGAGCGCGGCGTTCCAGCGGTTGGCGATCGCGGCGAGCGGCGGATAGAGCGCCGTCGCGTAGCGCCGCGACATCCGGCGGCAGCGGATCGGCGAAGTACTTGTATTCGCCGCGGCCGAAGCCGTGACGGGCCATGATCACGCGGCTGCGGAACAGGGCGTCTGACTGGTAAGCTCGCCGCGAGCGCGCGGCACGCGGCGGGGGTGAGCACGCGCCCCGGTGACGGCGCAGCCATGGGCATCGAGATCGGCCGCGATCCGCGTCCAGTCGAGGGCGGCGATACGGGAGACGCATGGACGCGGCGCTCGGAATGCCCGCGCCAAGCTCGCGAGCGGCCGCGTCGGAACACGGCGATCGGCGGCGACAGCATCGAAGGATACTCCTCGAAGCTTCGTGAGCCCGGACATTCGCAAAAACAGATAGCGTCGCCGACACCCGAAAGCTGGAGCCGAAGAGACCTCAGTGCTGCATCCCCCAGCGCTGCACCGTGCGCGCCTCGACGACGCGGAAGACCAGGTTCTCGACCACGAGCCCGATCAGGATCACGGTGAGCAGGCCGGCGAACACGTTCGGAATCTCGATCGCGTTCTTGTTCTGATAGATGTACCAGCCGAGCCCGCCGGAGCCGGAGGTGGTGCCGAACACGAGCTCGGCCGCGATCAGCGTGCGCCAGGCGAACGCCCAGCCGATCTTCAGGCCCGCGAGGATGCTCGGAAACGCCGCGGGGAGAAGAATCTTCCACACCAGCGCGAGGCCGGAGAGGCCGTAATTGCGCCCGACCATGCGGGTCGTCTCCGGCACCGCGCGGAACCCGGCATGGGCGTTGAGCGCGACCGCCCACAGCACGGAGTGGATCAGCACGAACACGACGCTGCCGATGCCGAGCCCGAACCACAGCAGCGCGAGCGGCAGCAGCGCGATCGCCGGCAGCGGATTGAACATGGCGGTCAGCGTCTCGAGAAAGTCGTTGCCGAGCCGCGAGGTGATGGCGATGACCGCAAACGTGAAGGCGAGCACCACGCCGGCCCCGTAGCCGATGAGCAGCACGCTGAGCGACACCCAGCTGCGCGCCTCGAGCTCGCCGCTGGCGAAGCCGTCCCACAGCGCTTCGAGCGTCGCGCCGAGCGTCGGAAACAACAGCGGGTTGTCGAGCCAGCGCGCATAGACTTCCCAGACGACCGCCAGCGCGACGAGCACGAACACTTTTCGCGCCGCCGGCGAATTGGCGAGCCGCTGCCACGGCGAGAGCGGAATTTCGACGACGGCCGCATCGGCGGAAGCAAGCGTCTCGCGGATGAAATCTTCGCGCGGCATGCGGATGTCCTCGCTCTCTCCCACCTCGCAACACTGTCATCGCCCGGCTTGACCGGGCGATCCAGTCGAACCACCGGACTCTCAGTGGGAAAAGTCCCAGTCACCTCCATGCTTCGCGGGGTTGACTGGATGCCCCGCTTTCGCGGGGCATGACGCTTGAGATTGAATGCGGTGTTATGCGCGAGCGCACGCACGAGCGCCGGCATCACGTTGCCTCGCACTCGCCCCACTCGCGCCCCTTCCCCGAACAGCAACCGATGGATCGAATCCGACAGCCGCGCGCCGGTGAGCGGGTGCACGTCGTCGCGGCCGGTCGAGCCGAGCTCGGCGCGGACGCGGCCGGGATGCGGCGACAGCAGCAGGATGCGGCTTCCGATGCGGATCGCCTCCTCGATCGCGTGGGTGACGAACAGCACGGTGAACCGCGTCTCCTCCCACAGGCCGAGCAATTCGTCCTGCATCTTGCGCCGCGTGAGCGCGTCGAGCGCGGCGAACGGCTCGTCCATCAGGAGGATCGCGGGCTCCATCGCCATGCCGCGGGCGATGGCGACGCGCGCCTTCATGCCGCCGGAGAGCATGTGCGGATAGACGTCGGCGAAGCGGCCGAGCCCGACCTTGTCGATCGCGTGCCGCGCTTTCTCCTCCGCTTCCCGCGCGCCGAGGCGGGCGCCGTTGGCGAGCGCGAACACGACGTTCTCCTTGACGGTCTTCCAGGCGAGCAGCTGGTCGAACTCCTGGAACACCATCACCCGGTCGGGTCCCGGCCGCATGATCTCGCGGCCGTCGAGCGTGATGCGGCCCTCGGTCGGGCGGATGTAGCCGCCGACCGCCTTGAGCAGGGTCGATTTCCCGCAGCCGGACGGCCCGAGCAGCACGTAACGGTCGGAGCGCTCGACCGAGAAGTCGACGCGATAGGTCGCGGTGACGAGGGTGTGCGGCGTCTTGTACTGCAGGGTCACGCCGTCGACCTTGAGGAGTGGCTCCGAGGCTGTCGGACCGCCGCCGTCATTTGCCCGCGGCGCCGCGGCCGAGAAGCGAATGGGACCCTCCTGGATATTGGTTTTCTCGCATGTTAGGAGCGACCGCCGCGACGGTCAATGATCGCCCCGAACGCAAGAGGAGGCTCAGGCGTGCGCGCCACCACCCGACTGAAGAACATGCTGAGGGAGAACCGCATCGTGGTCGCGCCCGGCGCTTACGACGGCCTCTCCGCGCGCCTCGTCGAGCAGGCGGGCTTTCCCGCCGTCTATGCGAGCGGCGGCGCCATCGCGCGCAGCACCGGCGTGCCGGACATGGGCCTGATCTCGCCCGACGAGATCATTGACCCGCCTCTCGGAGATCGTCGAGGCGGTGGGCGTCCCGGTGATCGCCGATGCCGATACCGGCTACGGCAACGCGCTCTCCGCGCAGCGCGCCGCCCGCGCCTTCGAGCGCGTCGGCGTCGCCGCCTTCCATCTCGAGGACCAGACCTTCCCCAAGAAGTGCGGCCATTACGACGACAAGGGCCTCGTTCCCGCCGGCGGAGATGGTGCAGAAGCTGCGCGCCGTGCGCGACGCCCTCACCGATCCCGATTTCATCGTCATCGCCCGCACCGATGCCATCGCGGTCGAAGGCTACGAGGCCGCGCTCGCGCGCGCCGCGGCCTATATCGAGGCCGGCGCCGACATGGTGTTCGTCGAGGCGCCGACCACCGAGCAGCAGATCGCCGACATCGCCAAACGGCTGCCCGGCTACAAGCTCATCAACATGTTCCACGGCGGCAAGACGCCGCTCGTCGCGGTGCCGAAGCTGCAGGAATTCGGCTACCACGTGGTCATCATCCCGAGCGACACCCAGCGCGCCGCCATCCGGGCGATGCAGCGCGTGCTCGCGACCATCGCGCGCGACGGCAGCGCGGCGGCGATGATCGACGACATGGCCTCGTTCAAGGAACGCGAGGCGATCATCGGCACCGACACCTTCATCGCCCGCGACAAGAAGTATGCGTCATGAGCCACGGACCCTCCGCCGACAATCCGCAGACCCGCGGCATCGCCGACTTCGTCACCTCCCTCGCCTATGAGCAGATTCCTCCCGAGGTGATCGCGCGGATCAAGCTCCTGATCCTCGATTCGCTCGGCTGCGCCATGTTCGGCACCAGCCTGCCGTGGAGCGAGATCCTGTCTGAAGACGCTCGCCGGCCTCGACACCACACCGGCCTGCGCGGTGTGGGGCACCGGACGGCGGCTCTCCGCGCCGCATGCGGCGCTCGTCAACGGCACGCTGGTGCAGAGCTTCGAGCTCGACGACGTGCATCGCGCCGGCGTGCTCCATGTCGGCGCCGTGACCTTGCCGGCACTGTTCGCGGTCGTCGACATGCGGCCGGGCATGAGCGGGCGCGATTTCCTGCGCGCCGCCGTCGCCGGCTACGAGATCGGGCCGCGGGTCGGCCTCTGCATGGGACCCGAGCACATCGCCCAGGGCTGGCATTCCGGCGCGACCGTCGGCGTGTTCTCGGCGGCGGCCGGCGCTGCCGCGGCGCTGCGGCTGTCGCCGGAGAAGGCCGTGCACGCGCTCGGCATCGCCGGCACCCAGGCGTGCGGCCTGATGGCGGCGCAATACGGCGCCATGGTCAAGCGCATGCATGCCGGGCGCGCGGCGCAGAGCGGGCTCTATGGCGCGCTCCTCGCAGACGGCGGCTTCACCGGCATCACCGACGTGTTCGAGAGCGAATATGGCGGCTTCTGCACGACGCTTTCGCGCTCGAACGACCGCTTCAAGCTCGCCGAGCTCACGTCGGGTCTCGGCGAGCGCTTCGAGACCATGGGCGTCGCGCTCAAGTTCTATTCCTGCGTCGGCAGCAACCACACGACCCTCGACGCCATCCGCACCATCGAAGCGCGCCGGCCGTTCAAGGCCGACGATGTCGCCAAGATCGTGGTCCACGGCTCGCAGGCGACCGTCGATCACGTCGGCTGGCCGTACCGCCCGCAGAGCCTCACCTCGGCGCAGATGAACCTGCCGTTCTGCGTCGCGACGCTGCTCGCCGAGGGCGACGTGTTCGTCGACCAGTTCTCCGACGCCGTGGTCGCCGATCCCCGCCGCATGGCGCTCGCCGCCAAGGTCGAGACGGTGCACGACCCCGCGATCACCGCGCGCGGCGCCAAGCTGCGCCACATGGTGCGGGTCGAGGTCCACTTCACCGACGGCACGCGCGAGACCGAGACCGTCGAAGCGCCGCGCGGCAGCGAGCAGAAATTCGCGAGCGAGCACGACGTCGTCGACAAGTTCCGCAAGCTGACGCGGCGCGGGCGCAGCGAAGCCGAGGTCCAGCGCATCGCCGAGCTGGTGCTCGGCTGCGAGAAGCTGCCCGATGTCGGCGTGCTCGCGACGGCGCTCGCCGCGGCGCCGGAGAGTGAGGGCCTGATGGGCAGGCGCCTCGCCGTTTCTGATCGCGCATCATCGCCTCGACTGTCATTGCCCGGCTTGACGCGGGCAATCCAGTAACCCCGTGATGTCGATGTGGCAGAGACTTTGCCCGACGAGATTCCGGTGGTTACTGCGATCGCCCGGTCAAGCCGGGCGATGACAGTGACGGGCAACACGGTGTCGTGAAGCGAAGATCGTGCAACGCGAACGCCGAGGAGACTCCGATGCCGAAGCCGAGTCCTCACCTTCTGGTACGAGTTCGCCTCGACCTATTCCTGGCTCGCCGCCGAGCGCATCGAGGCGCTCGCCGCGGCGGCGGACGTCGAGGTCGACTGGCGGCCGTTCCTGCTCGGGCCGATCTTCGTCGCGCAGGGCTGGCAATCCTCGCCGTTCAATGTCTATGCGGCGAAGGGCGCCAACATGTGGCGCGACATCGAGCGTCACTGCGTGCTGATGGACCTGCCGCCGCCGACGCGGCCGGAGCCGTTTCCGCAGAACGGCCTGCTCGCCGCGCGCGTCGCGACCGCACTTCCCGACTGCGACGCGGCCGGCGTTCTCGCGCGCGGTCTACCGCGCCGAGTTCACCAAAGGACAGCCGATCGCCGATCGCGCCGTGATCGCGCAGCTGCTGCGCGACTGCGGCCTCGACGCCGAGGCGACGCTGGCCGCGGCCGACGTCCGCCGAGAACAAGGCCGCGCTGCGCGCCGCGACTGACGAGGCCGGCGCGCACGGCATCTACGGCGCGCCGAGCTTCGTGACGCCATCGGGCGAGCTGTTCTGGGGCAACGACCGCCTGGAGCAGGCGCTCGCCTGGGCGAAGCGGGAGGCCTGATCTACCCGTCGCCGCGGCGCCGGCCTCTCCCCTCACCCGCGCCAGCGCGTCGGCGAGCATGCGCTGGCTCAGCGGCTTGACGAGGCAGGCGTCCATGCCGGAGGCGGCCGCGGCGGCGGCCTGGGCCGCCGGGTCGGTCTCCTCGCCGGCGACGCCGATCACGGCGACGCGGCCCGCCTCCCCGGGCAGCGCGCGGATGCGCCGCGTCGCCTCGTAGCCGTCGACCTCGGGAAGCGCGACGTCCATCAGCACGACATCGGCGGGCCCCGCCGCGAGCGCGCCGAGCGCGGCTTCGGCGCTCCCCGCGAAGGTCGCGCGATGGCCGAGCTCGGTGAGCAGCGCGTTCATCACCACCCGGCCGTACGGATTGTCCTCGACGCAGAGGATGTCGAGCGGCTCGACGTCCGGCGGCGCGTGTTGCGCGGCCTCCGTGGCCGGCCGGTCGAGCACGACGGTGAAGCGGAACGCGCTGCCGCGGCCCGGCTCGCTTTCGACCTTCAGGTTGCCGTGCATCGCGCGGGCGAGACGGCGCACCTGCACGAGACCGAGCCCGGCACCGCCGAACTTTTCGGCGATCTCCTCGCTCGCCTGGGCGAACGGCCGGAACAGCCGGCGCATCTCGGCCTCGCTGATGCCGATGCCGCTGTCGGAGACGGTGACGGAGAGGCGCAGCTTGCCGCGGGCGATCGCGCGTCGCCGCGATCGCGAGGCCGACGCGCCCCTGCTCGGTGAACTTCACGGCATTCGCCATCAGATTTTCGACCGCGGCACGCAGCAGCGCCGGATCGCCGACGGCCTCGTCGGGCAATTCGCCGATGCTGGTGTCGCAGGCGAGGCCCTTGGCCTCGGCCCGCGCGGTGAGCGAGAAGGCGAGCCGCGCGGCGAAGCGCGGCAGCGCAAAGACTTCGCGGCGCAGCTTCAGGCGGCCCTTGCCGGCCCGCGCCGCCTCGACCGCGAGCGTGGTCAGCTCGGCAAGATGCGCGGCGAGGTCCTTGATCGCCTCGACCCAGCGCCCCTCGCGCTCGCCGAGCCCGGAGGTCGCCAGCAGCTCGCTGAACGCGACGATGCCGGTGAGCGGCGTGCGGATGTCGTGGGCGAAGGTCGCGAGCGCGGTTTCGACGACGCGCGCAGGCGTGCGCTTCACCGCGGATTTTGCGCGCAGGGCGGCGCGCTTGCCGGTCCGCGACGCGAGCCGGCCTTCGCCTTGGAACGCGACCTCGATGTGGACTTCGATGTGGACTTGGCCATTCCTTCCCCTGTCCGACCGCCCCCAGGCAGGATAGCGGGCCACGTGTCCTCGAGTCCGGGTGCTGCCGGTCAGGCGAGCCCGATCATCGAGCGGATGTCTGCGGGGGACGCCCCTCCCGCGCGCAGCTCCCGCAACCCCGTGGCACGGGTCGATTTCGACAGCTTGCGCCCGTCGCCGTCGAGAATCAGGCGATGATGATGATAGATCGGCTCCGGAAGTACGAGGAGAATCTGAAGCAGCCGATGCAGGCTCGTCGCCGCGAACAGGTCCTGCCCGCGCACCACATGGGTGATGCCCTGCAGGGCATCGTCGACCACCACGGCGAGGTGGTAGCTCGTCGGAATGTCCTTGCGGGCCAGCACGATATCGCCCCACTGGGCCGGGTCGGCGGGAACGAGGCCGGTTTCGCCGCCCGGGCCGGCGCCGGTCTCGCGCCAGGCGAGCGAAGGCGCTCCCATCGCCGCAAGCGCCGCCGCCATGTCGAGGCGCAGCGCATAGGGATCGCCCGCGGCCATGCGGCGATCGCGCTCCTCGCGGCGGCAAGGCCTTGGCGGTGCCGGGATAGAGCGGCGCACCGTCGGGATCGCGCGGCCACGGCCCGTCGCGCTCGCGTGCGGCGACGAGGGCCGCGATCTCGGCCCGGCTCTCGAAGCTCGGGTAGATGAGCCCGCGCGCGGCGAGGCGCTCGAGCGCCTCGGCATAGGCGGCAAGATGCTGCGACTGGCGCCGCACCGGCTCCTCCCAGTCGAGCCCGAGCCACCGCAGGTCCTCGAAGATCGCCGCCTCGTATTCCGGCCGGCAGCGGGTCGCGTCGATGTCCTCGATGCGGAGCAGGAGCCGGCCGCCCGCCTCCCCGGCCATGCGGGCGTTGAGCACCGCCGAATAGGCATGACCGAGATGCAGGTAGCCGTTGGGGCTCGGCGCAAATCGGAAGACGGCTGTCATGCTGGGATGGAAGGGCGGCGCCATGCCGACCGCGACCATATTTACATCCGGCCGACCGGAAAGATACCGTTGACGATCCCTCGACACTCGCCATGACCCGCATCGACACCGAAGCCGATATCGCAACCGGATTGGCCGCATTGCTCGGCGCCGACCCGCGCCTCGTCGCGGTGGCGGCGCAGGCTGGACCGTTGCCGCTGCGCCGGCGAGCGGGCGGCTTCCCGGGCCTCGCGAGCATCATGGTCTCGCAACAGCTCTCGACCGCGAGCGCCAGCGCGATCTGGGGCCGGCTGGCCGCGGCCTATGATCCCTTCACCCCGGAGCGGCTTATTCGCGCCCGCGCGACGCGGCTCGCTTCGCTCGGCCTCTCCGCGCCGAAGATTCGCGCGATCAAGGAGATCGCGAAGGCGATCGCCAGCGGCCGGCTCGATTGCGAATCGCTGCCCGAGATGCCGGCCGATGCGGCCCACGCGGCGCTGTGCGCCGTCCACGGCATCGGGCCGTGGTCGGCCGATATCTACCTCCTGTTCTGCCTCGGCCATCCCGACGCCTGGCCGGCGGGCGACCTCGCTTTGCAGGAGGCCGCGCGGCTCGCTTTCGCGCTGCCGGAACGGCCGTCGCCGAAGGAGACGATCGTACTCGCCGAGGCCTGGCGCCCCTGGCGCGGCGTCGCGGCGCGCCTGTTGTGGGCCTATTACCGGGCCGCCAAACGGCGCGACGGAGCGCCGCTCGCGACCGCGCCGGACGCGAAAGCCACTTGATCTCGCCGCCGCTCCCGTCGGAAAAGCAAGCGCGCTTGCGGAACCTGTCGCAACAGGCCGGCAAGCGCGGACGAACGCGCGCCGCCCCAATCCGCCTGGAGGATCGATGGCTGAACTCAACGGCCCACGCCTTGCCCCGCACTCCCGCGGGCCGGCGCGACAGCTCGTGATCTTTCTCCACGGCTATGGCGCCGACGGCAACGATCTCATCGAGCTCGGCCGGGTGTGGCAGACGGCGCTGCCCGATGCCGCCTTCGTGTCGCCCCACGCGCCCGAGCCGTGCGGCCAGGCGCCGGTCGGCCGGCAATGGTTTCCGCTGACCTTTCGCGATCCCGACGAACGCTGGATCGGCGTCAACAAGGCCGCGCCGACCCTCGAGCGGTTCATCGATGCGGAGCTCGGGCGGCTCCAGCTGCCGCCGTCGGCGCTCGCCCTGGTCGGCTTCAGCCAGGGCACCATGATGGCGCTCCATGTCGGCCTGCGCCGCGCCGTCGCGCCGGCGGCGATCGTCGGCTATTCCGGGCTGCTGGTGCTCCCCGAAGGCGCCGAGCCGGCGGCCATCAAGGCGGAGGTGCGCGCGCGCCCGCCGATCCTCCTCCTGCATGGCGACCGCGACGACCTCATTCCGGCCCAGGCGCTGCTGATGTCCGCCGAGTATCTCGCGCAGCTCGACACGCCGGTGGAATGGCACCTCTCCTCCGGTCTCGGCCACGGCATCGACGAGGAGGGCCTGCGCCAGGGCGGCGAGTTCCTGGCGCGTCGATTCGGAGTGAAGCGGTGATCGCGTGCGAGCGCCGCATGCCTACCCCTTGTGGCACAGCCGTTGCCGCCACGCTTCACATTGCTGTAACCTCCGCCTATAAAGTAGCCGCGGGGTGCTGCTCTGCAGCGAAGATGAGAGTACGAGGTTCGGGAGCGTTGCAGTGAACGCCCACGTATCGCCCAGCGGATTTCCCGCCCTGGTCCTGAATGCGGACTTCCGTCCGTTGAGCTACTATCCGCTCTCGCTGTGGTCCTGGCAGGACGCGATCAAGGCGGTGTTTCTCGACCGGGTGAACATCGTCGCCAACTACGACAAGACGGTCCGCAGCCCGAGCTTCGAGATGCTGCTGCCGAGCGTGGTCTCACTCAAGACCTTCGTGAAGCCGTCGACCAATCCCGCCTTCACCCGGTTCAACGTGTTCCTTCGCGACCGCTTCTCCTGCCAGTATTGCGGTTCCGACGACGACCTCACCTTCGACCATCTGATCCCGCGCTCGCGCGGCGGCCAGACCACCTGGATCAACGTCGTCGCGGCATGTTCCCCCTGTAACCTGCGCAAGGCCAACCTGACCCCCCACGAGGCCGGGATGCATCCCTCGCAGATGCCGTTCCAGCCGACGGTGCACCACCTGCACCGCAACGGCCGGCTGTTCCCGCCGAACTACCTTCACGAGAGCTGGCTCGACTACCTCTATTGGGACAGCGAACTCGAGCCGTAAGGCTCGCGAGCGCGGCCGCCGAGCGGCACCGCCGCATTGGCGCCGGGAACCGGTTATGGCCTACAGTCCCGGCCCCGGATTTTGCTTCCACGGACTGCCATGGCCGACATTCCCTCCCTGGTGCGCGACCTCGTCGTCGCGAACCGCATTCTCGCCCGCGAAGCCGTCGTCGACGCCTACGGCCATGTGAGCGTGCGTCATCCCGACAATCCGCACCGCTTCTTCATGGCGACCTCGATGGCGCCGGAGCTCGTCGAGCCCGAGCACATCGTCGAGCTCAACCTCGATTGCACGCCGGTGCGCGACGACGGCCGGCCGCTCTACCACGAGCGCTTCATCCACGGCGGCATCTTCGAGGCGCGGCCCGACGTGCAGGCGGTGGTCCACGCTCACTCGGAAGACGTGCTGCCGTTCACCATCGCGCCGGTGGCGCTGCGTCCGGTGATCCATTCCGGCAGCTTCATGGGTGCGACGGTGCCGGTGTGGGACATGGCGGACCGGTTCGGCACCGACACCAATCTCCTGGTGACCAACATGGAGCAGGCGCGCGACCTCGCGCGCTGCCTCGGCGGAAACAACGTCACCCTGATGCGCGGGCACGGCTTCTCCGCGGCGGCGCGCTCGCTCATCGAAGTGGTGCGCATGGCGGTGTACGTGCCGCGCAACGCCCGCGCCCAGATGAACGCGCTGCGGCTCTCGCCCGACATCAAGCCGCTGCACGACGGCGAGATCGCCGCCCGCAACGCCGGCTACAAGCCGTATTCGCTCGAGACCCGGCGCGCCTGGCGCTATTGGGCGTCACAAGGCCGGCTGCGCGCATCTCGTCGAGGATCATCCGGTCGACCACGCCCACAAGCCCTGGGGCTCGTCGTAAGAACGGGACGCGTCGAACAATAACGCCGGGGAGGAAAAGCCGATGCACAAGGTCAAGCTGACCATCGCCACCACCGACTACGATCATTTCCGCGACTTCCGCACCGGCGTCGTCGAAGCGCAGGGCATCGACCACACCTGGCTGACGCTCGGCCATCACGAGATCTTCTCGCGCTTCACCTTCAACCGCGAATGGGACGTGACCGAGCTCTCGTTCGCCAAGTTCACCGCCCAGGTCACGCGCGAGAACCCCGACATCATCGGGCTTCCGGTGTTCGCCTCGCGGCTGTTTCGCTTTGGCTCGTTCTACGTCAACCGCAAGAGCGGGATCAAAACCGCAGCCGACCTCAAGGGCAAGACCATCGGCTCGCCGGAATGGGCGCACACCGCCGCCGTCTACATGCGCGGCTGGCTCCACAACGACGTCGGCGTGAAGCTCACCGACGTTCACTGGTATCAGGCCGGCGCCAACGAGGCCGGCCGCATCGAGAAGGTCGAGCTCGATCTGCCGGCCGGGCTGAAGCTCACCCGCGTCGCCGACAAGTCGCTGAGCGACATGCTCGCCGCAGGCGAGATCGATTGCGCGCTGATCGCGCGGCCGCCCACTTGCTTTCTGCGCGGCCACCCCGACGTCACGCGGCTGTTTCCCGATTTCCTCGAACGCGAGGAGGAGCAGTACGCGAAGACCAAGGTGTTTCCGATCATGCATGTGATCGCGATCAAGCGCAGCCTACTCGCCGACAATCCCTGGATCGCGCGCAACCTCTACAATGCCTTCGAAGAATCCAAGCGCCGCAGCCTCGAGCGCCTGCTCGACCCCGCGGTGTCGCGTTATCCGCTACCGTGGCTGCCGACCTATGCGCGCAAGATGCGCGATCTCTTCGACGGCGATCCCTTCCCGTTCGGCATCGAGGAGAATCGTCCGACACTCGAGACCTTCCTCGCCTACTGCCACCAGCAGGGCATCGCCCACCGCCTCGCCAAGCCCGAGGAGATTTTCCCCGCCGGCATCATGGCCCCGGTGGTGGTGTGAGCGGGGGAAGCGCCGAACGAAATCGTCATTCCGGGGCGGTGCGCAGCACCGAACCCGAAATCCAGTGCGCTGCTTGGGGGTAACGACAGAGCCGCTCTGGATTCCGGGTTCACCGCTGCGCGGTGCCCCGGAATGAACTCCGTGTGGAAGGCTGCGGCTGCAATGGCCGCGCGTTAAGCCTTCTTCGCCCCCGCCCGCCACGCCATCGCCGCGCCCCACGCCGCGATGACGGCGAGCGCGTAGGAGATCAGCACGTTGTAGCCGGCGAGCGAGAGGCCGAGAAAGCGCCACGCCGCCTCGTCGCAGCGAACGACACTGATCTCCTGGAGCTGGCTCAGGAGGTCGCCGCCGGCGCCGAGGTCGTTGATTGGCCCCGAGCATTCACGCGGGCCCGGCCACCATTTCCATTCGACCCCGGCGTGGAAGAGCGCCAGCCCCGCGTTGAACAGCATGGCGAGTGCAATGACGACAAAGCCCGCAGCGACGAGCTGCCGCGGTGCGCCCTTCGCGGCGGCGAAGGCGAGCACGACGGCGAGCGGGATCGACACGTAATAGGCGACGCGCTGTTCGAGGCAGAGCGGGCACGGCGGCAGCTTGAGCACGTATTGGAAGAAGTAGGCGCCGAGGATGGTGGCCGCGCCGCCGACGGCAACGAGCGCCGCCGCCGCGACCGGCTCCCGTGAATGTATCGAAGCTTGCATGCGCCTATCCGCTCCCGCTTCTTCACGCCAGCTCCGCGTCGCCGCGGCACACGGCCGCCTGCACCCACCTGACGCTCGCGCTACCCTGGCGTCCCGATAGCCCCTCCTATGGCCCCTGTCGATTGCGCAGGCGAGCGGCGGCATCACGAATGCGTCAGCGCCCTTTCAACCGGGGCCATTCCGCCGTTGACCCCGCCCGAACCGCCGGTATGATCCGCGCGCCGTGCCCCTGTGGCGGAATTGGTAGACGCGCCTGACTCAAAATCAGGTGGTGGAAACATCGTGCTGGTTCGAGTCCGGCCAGGGGCACCAATAATTTCAATAAGTTATTTTGGATTCGTTAGTGACCGTGGTCTATCTGTTTGCCATCGGTCATCACATGGTCACCACTTGACAGGCGCGTGCCAGCACACAGAGAGCGAGCGCATGATTTCGGCGCTCGGACAACCCAGAAAGCATTTTTCTCAGCGACCGGAAGATTCTTCGATCGCCACTGGATTGTTGCAGCTGATCTTATGCCCAGCTCCGGCCGGTTCAACATCGACTTGCCAGCACCCGGCGCGCGATCCTGGCGCCGTCTCGTGAGCTGTCCGCCAATATCGCCATCTTTGCATCGTGCGCAGCTCTTAGTGGTTGTTGATATCCTCGTAGCCGACACGATCCCGAACACCCGTTGACCGAGCAGTCGCAATCTCATGCTCGATGTATTCAGGATGCCGCTCGTCGTGAAAGCGCAACGCAAGTCGGTTGATCATTTCGGATCGCTCGATTAGTCGCTCCAAGCAGCGCCCTCCCTCTTCGGAGGTGACTAGGTGTTCAGTCCCGAAATGAGGTGGGTTGGATCGTATCGGAAGCGAGCCGGGTCGTCTGCCCACGCGTTGCAGATGCATTCGTAAGGCGTGAGCCCTCGAAGGGTCTTGAGCCGCTTGGCGAAATTATACGCTTCCAAGAAGGCGGCGAGGTGTTCTCCGAGCTGCCGGTGGGTGTCGTAGTGATATCGCCGGACCGTGGCGTCCTTGAGAGTACGATTCATTCGTTCGACCTGGCCGTTCGTCCATGGATGGTTGGGCTTGGTGAGACGATGTTCGATGGCGTGCTCGCGGCAGATGCGGTCGAACATGTGCAGCCGATAGCGAGCGGTCGGCCCTGATCGGCGCGATGGCATGTCGCCGAACTGCACACCATTGTCGGTGAGCACGGTGTGAATCTGGTACGGAACAGCATCGATCAGGGCCGTCAGGAAAGCCGCTGCAGTGTGGACGTTGGCAGCCTCGTGGAGTTGGGCAAAAGCGAACTTGGAGGTTCTGTCGACGGCCACGAACAGATGCTGCTTGCCTTCCTCGGTCCGGACCTCCGCGATGTCGATATGGAAGTAGCCGATCGGATAGGCCTTGAAGGGTTGCCTGGCTGGCTTCTCGCCGGCGATCTCAGGCAACCGGCTTATGCCATGGCGCTTAAAGCAGCGATGCAGGGAAGAACGCGTCAGGTGCGGAATGGTCGCCTGGAGCGCATACAAGCAGTCGTCCAAAGCCAGCAGCGTGTGCTTGCGGAAGGCGATAACCAGCGCCTCCTCCTCGGCCGACAGCACCGTCGAGCGTGGCGTTCTCGGCCCCATCGCCGCATCGTGCACGAATGCTCGCTTGCGCCACTTGGCCACGGTCTTGTGGTTCAGGCCGTACTGGGCGGCCAGCTCTTTGAGCGGAGCCTTCGATCGCTGTATCGCAGCTCGGACGGCGTGCGTGGTCGTGGCGCTGCCGTGAAGTATCTGGACCATAGTCCCTCCCGGAATGAAGGATCAGTTTGACTGATTCCCCCACACTCCGGGACCTGACACCTAATCCGGCATCGAATGCTGCTTCTACACGGCGATCCTACATGGTTCCGAAATCAAATGATTGCGTGCTACACTCTTACAGCAGAGGGCCCTCCTCGAATGTGCGTAAAGTCGTTGCAGCATAACAACTTTCGCTGATTTGGAGAACGAGAAATGCGCGCTCTAGTGGCCTTGAGCAAACATCACATTAAATTTCACATCTGACCTGGCCCCGAAGTGCGAACAGTCCAAATACGAGACACCTAAAACAGGATCATAATATGACGAAGGCGAAATTTCCTCGAACCAAAACCGATGGTCATTTCGTTGTTTTTGGAGACGAACATTGGGCCGCTATGGAAGCAAACACCGTCTATGGAAAGCAATTACCAAAAAAGGTTCGCGACTTAATCAGCTTGGCAACATTACTCCTCACTCTGAGGTGGGCTGGAGAACAGTCGGCCCCTCCACTCGGGGGGGCTACAACCAAAAAACTTAAGCAGCTCACTGCTCTCGCCGAACAGCTACGATCAGAGTTATTTTCGGCTCACATGTGGCTTCCCGAGTACCAGCCCCACTACCGGCATCGAACCGCTTTGGCCAACTTACAGCTCCAACTTGCTGAAGTGCAGGAAGGTGACGACTTTTCTCTTCTCAGAGTATGTTTAAGTTCGATCATAGAAACGGGCAATCTCATCGATCAAAAGATATCTAATGAAACATTCGGTCAGCGACCTGGTCTCGCATGGTCGTTGTGGGTCGTATTGATGACCATAATCATGGATTCGCACGATCTTCCCTCCGGTATCCGTGCCCGTTCATCGCCCTTTGTTAGACTTATACGTTATTTGCAAGACCATGCGCTACAGGCAAACAAGCCGACCCACTCTGAGGGAGCACTTTCGAAATCGATCCAAAGGGCGAGAGAGTCAATCATCGTTTCTTTCGACGTTAATCCGAAAGAAGTTGAAGGTTTCATTTGTCGTTTGTTGGGAAATGTCGAGGCTACGACGGTCCTACCTTCTAATCCCAGCGACATGCAATGCATGGTAGCTTGGGTTCTTGGGGAAAGGGCTGCAGGTATCTATCCCCTCGTTCCAGAGCCTTTTTTCTACATTGGCGAAATTCCGGAACCAATTGCGGCCGGTCGACAACCAGCACCCGAGTCGAAGCGGCACGGACCAAAGCACCGCTGAACCTCCGCCCGGGAGAGCGGGACACGAATCGGAATGCGTCCGTCATTCTTGTCCCGCAGAACCCACCCGGAAATATGGCAAGCTGCGCTCGAACGAGGTCACCCGGACCGTGAGCGAGGCAAGCGGTGTCAGAAGCGTACTTAACCCCGCGCGAAGCGGCCGAATATCTGCGCAGCTCGCCAAGCACTTTGGCCAAGCTCCGTGTGTACGGTGGCGGTCCGCATTTCTGTCGGATCGGCAAGGCAATAAGGTACCGCCGCTCTGATCTGGACGCCTTCATGTCCGCGCGCCGTGTGCGCTCAACCTCCGAGCCTCCGAGCCGATGATCGTCGAGCTGGAAACGAAGAATGCGGACGTAGTCGCCGAGGATCGCGGCCGACCGGTCCGGAGCGACATCTGACCGACGACCGCGCGATCAAGAGCGAAATGGAACTGATCGACGCCGACCGATCGCGCGGCAAAACCTGAGGAGGAGCTGCGGGCGCTGTCACGCGCCAATGAACATGCCCCGGTCCGAGAAGCCGCCACGCTCACAGCACGGCGGAACAGGACACTTTTGGCGCAATCGCGGTGAATACCGGTGACCGAATTGGCGGGAACGAACACAAGCACCAGCCAAAATAGTATGGAGCAATCTAGATATGACGTCCAGTATATCAGATATGGAGACAGAGCGGCGCGAGGTTGCGCTGCGCTGCGTAAGTAACGACATCCCGGTGGTCCCGATGCACGGACGTCGGAAGGATAAGAAGTGTACGTGCGGCGACGAAAACTGCCCGACGCCGGGCGCGCACCCAAGAGCTGAGGCAACGACCGATCCTGCGGTCATTGGTGATCACTGGACGAAGTGGCCAAAGGCAAAGGCGGCGATCGCGACCGGCGCGCCGAACATCATCGCGGTGAAATTGAAGTTGACCGGCGCGGGACAACCGGAACAACCGTGGAGCCGTCGACCGGACAAATGGGCCGAGTTGGAGAAGAAATTCGGCGTGCCTCGGACGGTGATTTTTTCCTCCAAGAACGAAGACGTTTTGCTGTTTACCGTTCCAGAAGAAGATGTACCCATCGGCACGTTAACAGTCGAAGAAGGCATCACCGTATGCGGCGCCGGCGAGTACGTGCCGTTGCCGCGGAGTTTCAGTTCAACCGGCAAGCTCGCGTTTCGACCGACGTGCTCACCCGGCGAGTTGGAAATCGCGGCGGCGCCGGATTTGTTGAGCCGTATGATCAATTTCACATTGCTGAATGATGAGAGAATTGGATTCGCTACCCAGGTGATTCCCTTTGACATGATCGCGCCGCCCGAACGTAAGCCCGATCCGAAGCGCGTCAAACTGTATGCGGAATCGCTGCAAGTAACGCACGTGAGAACCCCGCTGTACGTGAGGTGGGCCAAAGAGTACTACTTCATCCTCCTGAGCGATCCCTGTGAACTCGCTGCGTTACAGGAGCATGGTCTCGCCAGCGCAGAGGGCGTAGTCCTGCATCTGGACGATATCGACGCCGAGCTTTGGCAGCTCGCCCAGGTCTTGAACCAGCCCAAGCTTTCGGTGCTTGACTGGGCCGAAGCAATCATGAGGTGGGTCGAGCTGGTCAAGCAAAAGGCTGCGCAAGATGCGCACCCTGTCGGCGGGCACCAACGCCACGACAAAGGGTTTTCGCGGGCTGGGCGGGTTCTCGGCGTGTCGCGTCGCGACGTCGAGCGCGCGTCCATAATCGCCTCGATCTGCGCGAAGGCGAAGGTCGAGATCCGGAAGCTCAACCTGAACGTCAGGCTGCAGTTGTTGGCCATCGGCGCCGAGCCGGAGGAACTTCAGCTCGCAAAGCTTTATGAGCTGACGCGCGACCGAAGCACCGAGAGTGCCGACGAAACCGATACCTCGAACGGCTCGATACCGGGCGATGCAGGGGAGCAGCTCTCGGCCGCTGATCAGGAGCCCGGCGCGCCCCCCGCCGAGGAGGTGGACAACCAGGCCACCCCCGACGCCGCCAAGGGGACGGAAGAGACCATCACCCTGAACGGCCCCGGGGATGGCGGGGGACGGTCGGAAGGCGATCAGGAACCCGGCGGCCCCGGTCCAGTGGAAGCGGTAACGAATGACCCCGTTACTCCAGCCATGGCCGCGAAGGCATTGATCGGCAGTCCCTCAATCACGTCCGGCGCGGATGGCGACAGCCCGGCGCCCGACCTCTCACAGGATTTCGACGCTTTGGATTCAGCGTTGGATCAAGCGTGGGATCAGTACTGTGCGCCCATTTACGATCCGATGTCGGATGAGCGTCGTCGGGACTTCGTCGAACGGAAGCTCGGCTATGCAGTCGTCGCGGCGGACGATGTTGCTGAGCCCGGGCCGA
This sequence comes from uncultured Alphaproteobacteria bacterium, assembly GCA_963793985.1. Classification (GTDB taxonomy): domain Bacteria; phylum Pseudomonadota; class Alphaproteobacteria; order Rhizobiales; family Xanthobacteraceae; genus JAJPKK01. The sequence goes on from CAWCCG010000035.1 coordinate 65,536, forward strand.
AGGGCGACGATGCTGACCCGTAAGCGGGAACTGGCCGGTCGTCGATAGCTCGACGACCGGCTCGCTTCGAGCAACGGTCATCAACGTGAGGCGGGGGGAACATCCCCGCCTTATTTTTTGCTGCCTGCGTGCCCGCGTCGCCAGGGTGCGCCGCCCCGTAGTGAGGGCGTTCGCGTCGCGGCGGGTGGACAGTCAACGTGACCCTGAACGCGGGCTTGCGGCGGCGGCGGGTTCTGGAGCTTACTGGCGGCTTCGGCTGGCGGGCCGGCTTGAACTTCTGCGGCTTGTCTAGATCAAACATGGCGGCGACCGCCTCCAGGCACGCCAGGCGGGCACGCTGGTGCGACTTTTCACCCGCCGCGGCTTTCGACTGGTGCGGCCGCTCTCGCGCTGTTCAGCGGCTGCGGCGAAGCCGGCGGGCCGGTCAGCCGCTTCCGGTCTTCATCCGAAAGCCGCCGCGGCTCATCCGGTGCCAGGCTTCCGAGAAGGGCCGCCACCGACCGCCCAAATGTAAATGCCACATGTGTTGTAGACTGGTTCAAGCCGCTCCGGACCCCGCCGGAGCGCAAAGGAGGAGGACTTCGATGTATAGACACCGAACGCTTGCTGCCCTGCTGCTTTCCGCTGCCACGATCGGCCTCGGAATCGGCGTGGGCACCGTCTCGGCCGCGGCGGCTTCGCCGCAAGAGCTGGTCGACGCCGCATATAAGGCGATGGGCCTGACGAACGCGGTCAACACCCTTGTCGTGAAGGGCAGAATGCACACCTGGGATCCGGGCGAATCCGAAGACGCCTACAAGCCCGAAACGGGCGATTTTGGCGTCTCGACGTTCACCGAGAGTGCGGACCTTGGGCGCGGACTTTACCGCGTGGACTGGGTGCGCCCGAAGCCGAATGGCGGAATGCGCGACTACACCGAGGTGTTCTCGAACGAGATCGGCGGCAAGATGGGCGGCTATGTCACCGGCGTCGATATCAATAACGGGACGCCGGCCCGCGCCGTCGGCCCGGCCGACAAGCCCCTGCATACGATGTCCGGGGTGAGGCTGACGGCGGAGCTGCGCGAACTGGAGCGCAACAACGTCGTCAGTGAGATGCACGCCAATCCGGGGCGGGTGTCCGACTATCCGGCGCAGACCGTCGACGGCAAGAGCTATCCGGCCGTCGAGTATCGCGGCAATTACGGCACCTTCATCGTGCTGTTCGATCCGGCGACCGGCCTGCCGGCGGTCGTCAGGACGCGCGATTTCGACGTGATCGAAGGCGACTCCAATTACGATCAGACATTGTCCGACTGGCGCGATGCCGGCCACGGCGTGAAGGTGCCGTTCCACCAGGTCATCACCATCAATGGACTGAAGATCTTCGACACCACTCTGACGGAAGCTTCCGTGAATTCGGCCCTTCCTGCCGACGCCTTCGCGATTCCGGCGGAGCTGCGCGGCAAGGCGGCGGCGCCGGCACCGGTCGAGAATGTGCGCTGGCAATGGGTGCTGCGGCGCATGGGCAACGGCTTCTATCTCGACACCGATGCCTACTACACGGCCGATGGCGGCAGCCTGAAGATCCAGGACATCGCCCCGAACATCAGTTTCGTGAACGGCGGGTCGCACAACACCCTGATCGTCGCAACGAACGACGGCTTAATCGCGGTCGAAGCGCCGGGCGACGACGGCCAGTCGAAGATCGTGATGGGTCTCGCGGAGCAGAAATATCCCGGCAAGCCATGGAAATACCTGCTGCTCGACCATCACCACATCGATCACATCGGCGGCTTGCGCGCCTTCGCGGCTGCGGGGGCGACCATCGTCGTCGGCAAGGGCGACGGCGCCTTCTACCGCAAGGTGCTGTCGGCGCCGGAGACGCTCAATCCCTACGGGACCAAGCAGGTGCCGCCGAAGGTCGAGGAAGTCGACGGCAAGTGGAGCGTCACCGAGGGCGGCCGCACCATCGAAGCCTACTCGCTCGATAATCCGCACTCCACCGGCTACATCATCCCCTACATCCCGGACGCGAAGCTCGGCTTCGTGACCGACATCTGGAGCCCGGCACCGCAGATTCCGCCGGCCAATCCCGGCACGACCGCGCTGGTGAAGGGCGTCCAGAAGATGGGCATCCAGATGGACCGCATGGCGGGCGGCCATGGCGGCGTCGGCAATTTCGCCGATCTCGCCAAGACGGTGCAGTAGATCAAGCGAGGCGGGGAACGCTTGCGCGCACAAAGAAGAAGGGTGGGCAATTTGCCCACCCTTCTGCCTCCTGGCCTATGCCTTGACCCGCGCTGGCAAACCCAAGGGTGGGCAAGTTGCGCATCCTTGAACGCAAAAACCGGAGGGACACGCCTCATCCGGGCTGTGCCCCGACTGATCAAAATGTCCAACATTTCGGTGGAGGGTCGAGGCTGACTTGTCTCAGGTCCCAGCCTTTGTCATCGACCCATCCTGCGAGGTTTCCGCCAAGACATTGGCAGAGGGCCCGACCAATTTACAGCGCGCCTCCTTGCATGGTACCAGAGCGGTCTTTCGCACCGACGATCTTCTGCAGCTCGATCCACGCCCCCGACGTCGGGCGGTGAATAGGCGATTTTGGCCGATGAAGAGTGCTTGCATGACGCGAACGTTCCGCGAATTCTGGGCTTGTTATCAGCTGGCGCCGCAGGGAGCAGCGAGATTTCGCGCCTTGTCTAACCCGTCTCTCTCCAGGTCTGTCCCAGCACCCGCAGCCAATTCTTGAAGCATACCCTGTCGATCAGCGCCTGATCGAATCCGCGGGTCCTCATCGCGCCGACCAAGTTCTGCAGCCCGGCCGCGTTGCCCAGCCCCGATGGCATCTTGGCGCCATCGAAATCAGACCCGAGCCCGACCCCGTCCTCCCCAACATGTTCCACCATGTATTCGAGGTGGTCGATGACGCGGTCAATAGATGTCTCGGCATCACGGGCGCCGTCGGGGCGCAGAAAGGCGGTAGCAAAGTTGACGCCGACCAGGCCGCCGGTGTCGCGAATGGCGGCGAGCTGTTTGTCGGTGAGATTTCTCGAATGTGGGCTCAAGGCATGGGCGTTCGAATGGGTGGCGACGAGAGGCACGTCGCTGATCGCGGCTACGTCCCAGAACCCGCGTTCGTTGAGGTGCGACAGATCGATCAGAACGCCCAATCGATTGCAAATGCGAATCAACTCTTTGCCCGTATCCGTCAGTCCAGGTCCGGTGTCTGGAGACGATGGAAACGAGAAGGGAACGCCATGCCCGAAGGGATTGGGTCTGCTCCATACGGGACCGAGAGAACGTAGCCCTGCCGCATACAGCACATCCAGAACCTCAAATCCCGGATCGATTGCCTCGGCGCCTTCGATATGAAGAACGGGTGCCAGCACGCCCTGCTCCATGCATTGCTGGATCTCGCTCACGGTACGGCAGAGACGAACACGGCCATGCGACTCGCGCTCGATCCGGAGAAGGAGCGAGACCATGCGAAACATCACGCTCTGCGCCGTCGCCAAATCAACGGCTGATGTCACTGCGGTCTCACCCGCGATGCCCGGAGAAGGGGCGGTGGCAGTCTTGGAACTCGGTTTGCTCGACGGCACAAAGACGGCGAAGAGACCTCCCGCAAAGCCACCCTCAATCGCCTTGGGAAGGTCCAGATGCCCCTTTTCTTCGCCTTCGAGGAACGCGCGCGATCCATCGGTCCCGGATCGGCGATAGAGACGCAACAGAGCATCGTTGTGACCGTCAAAAATCGGTACGCGGGGAGGTGGCACAGAACGGCCCTTTGAGGTTTAAGCTCAATGAGGATGGAGGATGCTCTTCAGCTTTTTTGGACATTTTGTCCAGGAAATCGACTTGTTCTCACTCGCTTCGTTTTCCAGGCGGGAATGGGATGGTACCCCATCAGGCGAGATCGTAACCAAGCGGCTACGCAAGCAGCTCACTTACGTCATGGACTGGGATCGTCCCTGCAGGGGTCCCGTCTCTTGAGGCTCAAGCGATTGCGTCGCCGGTTCGATTTGAGCGATCTGAATAGATATGCAACGGAGGCGCTGTTCCCTCCACGACTTGCTTCGTGATTTCCACTCCGGTGACGCCTTCCAAACTTGGCAGCTCGAACATGGTGTCGAGCAGAATGCTCTCAATGATCGAGCGTAGGCCTCGCGCCCCTGTCTTGCGTTCTATCGCCTTACGGGCGATGGCGCTCAACGCCTCCTCGGCAAAGCTGAGGGCGATGCTCTCCATCTCGAACAGCCGATGGTACTGTTTGACAAGCGCGTTCTTCGGCTCGACCAAGATGCGCTTGAGCGTCGGCTCGTCGAGGTCTTCTAGGGTAGCGAGCACGGGCAGGCGCCCGACGAACTCGGGGATCAGGCCATACTTCAGCAGGTCCTCAGGCTCGACCTCGCGGAAGATCTCGCCAGCCTTGCGGTCCTCCGGGGCCTGCACGGTAGCTCCAAATCCAATAGAGGTTGCCCGGCCTCGGGCCGAGATGATCTTCTCAAGGCCGCCGAAGGCGCCTCCACAAATGAACAGGATGTTGGCGGTATCGACCTGCAGGAATTCTTGCTGAGGGTGCTTGCGACCGCCCTGCGGAGGAACCGAGGCGATGGTCCCTTCGATCATCTTGAGGAGCGCCTGCTGCACTCCTTCCCCTGACACGTCGCGGGTGATCGATGGGTTGTCTGACTTGCGGCTGATCTTGTCGATTTCATCGATGTAGACGATGCCACGCTGGGCCCGCTCGATATTGTAGTCCGCCGACTGCAGCAGCTTGAGAATGATGTTCTCGACGTCCTCGCCCACGTAGCCGGCTTCGGTCAGCGTCGTCGCGTCGGCCATGGTGAAGGGCACGTCGAGAATGCGCGCCAGCGTCTGGGCGAGCAGCGTCTTGCCCGAGCCGGTCGGACCGATCAGCAAGATGTTCGACTTCGCCAGCTCGACGTCATTGTGCTTGGTCTGGTGATTGAGCCGCTTGTAGTGATTGTGGACGGCGACCGAGAGCACCTTCTTGGCATGGTTCTGCCCGATGACGTAGTCGTCGAGAACCTTGCAAATTTCCTTCGGCGTCGGGATGCCGTCACGCGATTTGACGAGCGCGGATTTGGTCTCCTCGTGGATGATGTCCCTGCACAGCTCAACGCATTCATCGCAGATGAACACCGTCGGCCCAGCAATGAGCTTACGCACCTCATGCTGACTCTTCCCGCAGAAAGAGCAATAGAGCGTGTTCTTCGCATCGCTGCCCGTGACCTTGCCCATTCTTGCCTTTCGCCACCCCCAGCTGTCGATACCATATGGGCGATGAGGACGGTCAGCACAAAATGTCACAGCGCTGTCCGGGTACGCCACAGCAAGCTCCGCGCTCTTCTGAAAGTGTTCTTTGCGCAACAGTCCGCGAAATTCTTGCTCGCCTGACCGACTGCGCGCCGAATCGCCATCATCACCGACGCATCTGTGACGGCCTCGCGGGGTGAGGCCGAAGCTTCTTTGGGGGGACGATCAATGCCGACTATCGCGCTCGTCGATGACGACAGCAATATCCTGACCTCTGTCTCTATGGCTCTTGAGGCCGAGGGCTATCGAACAGTGACCTACACGGACGGTGTCTCTGCGCTCGATGGCTTCAGCAGGAGCGCACCTGATCTCGCGATCCTGGACATCAAGATGCCCCGCATGGACGGCACGGAGACGCTGCGGCGCCTGCGCGAGAAGTCCGACCTGCCGGTCATCTTCCTCACTTCCAAGGAGGAGGAATTTGACGAATTGTTGGGCTTCAGAATGGGTGCGGAGGACTTTATTCGGAAGCCGTTCTCCCATCGCCTCCTGGCCGAGCGGGTGAGGGCCGTGCTGCGTCGTTTCGGTAGCGGGGCGCCTTCGGTGTCGAAGGATACCGACAAAGCCAAGGTGGTAGAGCGCGGCGATCTCCTAATCGACCCGGAAAAGCACCTCTGCACCTGGAAAGGCCAACCAATCGCCTTTACGGTCACCGAGTTTCTGATCCTTCAGGCGCTCACCGCCCGTGCTGGTGTGGTCAAGAGCCGGGATGCACTGATGGATGCCGCTTACGATGATCAGACTTATGTCGATGATCGAACGATTGACAGTCATGTGAAGCGCCTGCGCAAGAAATTCAGACAGGCCGACGAGACCTTCGACATGATCGATACGTTGTACGGTGTTGGCTACCGATTTAAGGAATAGGCGAGCTTCCAAGGTAACGATACGAACCGCCATCGCTCCGCACGGTGATCGGCGGTTCATCCGGGCGGAAACGCCTCCAGACACGTCGGCACGATCTCGCCTGCGTCTCGCATCAGCCAGCACCGCGAACCATGGCCATAGCGGCATCAAAGATGCCACTGATGAATAGCGACCGTTAGTCCGACGACCAAAGCGACGAAAGCTGCTTGGGTGCTGGCGCCAAAGACGACGCTATCAATTTTCTTTTTTGAGTGAGCCCACAGGTGGAAACGCTGAAGCGTCCGAAGAGGCTCATGGGGCCACCGAGTGAATGCAAACTGGAGAGGGTCCGGTAGTATCGCCCCAACCGCCCCCATGAGAATCGCCCAAAAGTTCGTCGCGGAGCTGAAGAGAAAGAGCGCCGCCACTAGGCCGAACAAGCCATCAAAGCCAATGGTGACGATGTCCTGAAGAAGCGCCCTGTCGAACGCCATAGGCGCCCCGATCTTGGGATTTACGGAACGAGACCTGATGGGATAGTCAACATGTGGAATTGCGTCCAAGATGAAATGACTACCGAAGCCCAAGACAAAGGCGACCGCGGGATGCGACGGCACGAAGCTCGCGAGGGCTGCTCCAACAACAGCGTGGGTGGTCAAAATCATCGGAGATATCCCAGTTCGCTAAGCTCCATCCAGACCAACAATGCTGACCAATGGCCTTCAGAGTTTTTGGACATTTTGTCCAGAAATGGGTCTCGCAGCGATCTACCGCTTGATGGCAATTGGTCTGCCCCGTCCGAATTCAAAGAGGCTTAGAATGCCGGCAAAAAGGCAACCGTGGCGAAGGAGCCCTCGCAAGACGTCTTCTATGTCGGGGTTCGGATTGAAGACATCAATCTGAAATAGTGTTCCGCGTGCTGGTAGTAGTTTTCTGCCCCAACGACATTCCCGGATCGCGCTTCTTCTTGGGCCAGCGCCAGATATCGCTCATAGCTCCTCTGGGCGCTTTGAAACCCGTTCGAGCCCGAGTGGACAGCATTCGTATTCGTTCTCTTGGAGCGCGCGGTAAACGACCCCACCGGTCGAGGTCGGCGCGTGCTCACGCGGCCATTCTGCATAGCTTTCTCCTTGATAGTGGTAGATGAAATGGGCGCTGTTCAGCGGAACCACGAAAAGGAGTGAATTACCTTCGATGGAGCGTGTGCCATCGTCGCTCGTGGCCGATCACGCTCGCAGCCCCGAAAACGATGTCATCGATTTTTGGAACCAATCGATTCAGCCGTCACGCGGCGCCCACCAACTTGACGCGAACATTTATGAACCGACGGTTAACATCTGGCCACAGCGTGCGACATTGTCAAGCGCCGTCAGGGCGTTCTCGAGGATGAGCCAGTTGGCAAAACTCACGCACCAATGGAGGCTCAAATCGGATTAAAGTGTCGCAGCCATCCGCAAAGTCTGGAAGCATACGCCACATAGAAGAAGCAGGCGTGAGGGAGGCGCCACAGATGGCATTCAATGACAATGCAGAACATGTGAGGATATTATCTTCGGTCCGAAAGGGAATCGACGGGCTGCGCCGGAGGATGCAGGAGCTACGGCCCGATTTGTCGACCAGTGCGAGCGAAGCCGTAAATGTTGCGCGTCAAGAATTGTGCACCTCATTGATCCGCCGGCTGATGATTGCCGAAAAGGAGGCGCAGGAATTGCAGGACATGCTTGAGTTGAATCAAAAAGCATAAGTGAGATCGATCTGAAGCGGCGATTTCGCAGGATCTGGAATCATCAATGGCTCGAACGGCGCGGGTTGGTCGGATCGGGCTCTTGGCTCTTCTCCAGCACCATCCCTCCAAGGTTTGCCAGAACGTCAGCCATCAGCGTGTGCCGCTCGGCAGGAGGAGCCATCAGGATCAGATCGGCGAGCACTTCCGTAACCCTGGCTGCGATTTCCGCCAGATTCGACTTGTTCGCCTTGTAGGTGGCTCTCCAACATCTCGTGGATGTCACAATGCAGGCAGTCGGACATGCAAACTCCTCTGGTCGCGTGGTTCGGATTTCCAGGCGCGTCGATCTGCTAATCGGATCGCCGGATGGCTTTGCTCCAAACATCCTGCAGCAATGAACGACGTCACGAACGAGCCGCCTTCCCGCTCCGCGCTGCCAACACCACATGGCAGAGTGCGGCACGTCCTTGCCGATTGTCGAGTGTCCGGGGTGCAGAGAAGCGATGGTCCCAATTGAGACTGCTTCCGCATACGGATGAGCTGTCCGCGTCGTCTACCCGGTGCGAGTCGTGCGGCACCGAAACGGCACGAACGTTCAATCGATGAAAGGCGCCCACTATCCGTCGGCGCCGCGCCGCAAGACGCTATTGAACCAAATCTCCATTGCCGGCCTTCCCGTGGCCGTCGCGAGCGCCTTCCTTGCGGCATCTCGCACCGCACGTGCTACGCCTGCCCGATATGGGTCTTCGCCCGGCTCGACCGAATAGGCAGGGACCGGCGGGGCGAGCCCGTCGCCCCGTATCGACCAAGCGTCGAGATAGCCTCTCTTGAACGCCTCCCGCGCAGCGTTTAACGTCATTTGGTTCACGTTTGGATATTCCCCTGACACACTGGGCCCGGAGGCTTGGTAGCGCCAAACGTTGATTAGGTTCATGACGGGTGGCGGCGGTTGGGCGCTGCTCGTGTGGAGTGCGGGAGGCGGCAGGCTGCGGGACCGCCGGCCGTAGACGCTTGGCTCGACAAGGCGCTTCGATACCGCGGTGATCGATAACGGCGACCCGAAGCCCGCGACGCGGCGCAGATTTTCTGGATTGCACCCACTAGAGACCGAGGAACACCGGACCAGTTCGCGCATTGCCGTAGGTCCGCGGGCCGCGATCCCTACCCCAAGTGCCCCGCCCCACGAACCGAAAGCCCCCTCTGGCACAACGTTGGGGGCTTTCATTTTGCTCGATGCAAAGCCCGGCGACGCGGACTAGGGACGGTAGCCAAGGCCCGCTAGGCAGGCCCTGCTGGGCAGCCCCGACAAGCCCGGCAGGACACGCTCGACAATCTTGACAGTTCACGTTTTGTTCATGAAAATGATTAACGACTTAGATCGAGAGAACCGACATGTCCCTGCTCCAGGCTTCGAACTTCCGGGTGACCATCAGGCCCGAAAGACCGGCCGTCTCGGTTTTGTTCAAGCCGACCGGGAGACGCTACACCTACACAGCCGTTGCCGACCGGGCGGTGAGATCGCGGCGTACCTCTCTAGCTCCCGGATTTTGCGTTGATCGCAACGGAGTTGAGATCGGCCGCTACGACGATTCGGAAATTCAGAGACAAGCCCGAAAGCTCGCTTTGGCGACGGCGGAGAAGGTGTTCCGCGGGAGTTAGGAACACCCGACATCTCGCGCATTGCAATAGGTCCGCAGGCCGCGTTCCCCCTCCCCCGGCACGAAAGCCCCCACCGCCAATGAAGGGGTTTTTCATTTTGCTGGACGCGGAGCCCCTGCTCCTCGCTTCCCCTTTTCGCGATGTGCGGTACCTTTGTCTGTCAAATCGAGCAGGATGCAGGACCGTGCATAATAATCGGTTTGCGAAATTAATTGATAGCTATCGCCTCGCGACGCAGGAGCTGTCCCCGGCCGGACACATCCTCGTCCACAATCTCCCGGACTCTCGCGCCTTCCGCGCATGGTGGACGAAGCCCGGCACAGAGTTCGTCTTATGCAACTGCGGATGGCGCCCCGATCTCGGCAAGCACTACCGTGTCCAACGGCCCGGTTCTTACACCGAACGCCTCTGGCGACGCAGGGACAGGCCCCGCGCTCAACGCGCCCCCGATGACGTTTGAGGTCAACGGGAGACAATTGCGTCGTGATGCAAATCGGGGTTGAACCGCAACGCGCTCAACATCAACTCAATGACGCTTGAGCTTCGCGAGATGCGGAAGCAGACGATGCTGTTCGTTTTTGGTCTGTGAGGGCAACACTGGCGGGGAGCCACCGACTTTCTGGGACCGCAGCTTCGGCATCTCAGCTTCAAGCTCGCTTCTGCGGGCACTCACTTCTTCGAGGATCGCTGCCTCGACTTGGCCTTCCTATCGATATCGATTTGAGGGCCATGGGTGAGTCCTTTAAGGACCATTTACGAGAGGCGTATCGGTGCAGTATGATGCCATCAAAGCGGCGCTGGCAGAACCTTTTGCAAGGCAAATTGGCGGATGTGCACAATTTTTCCGGCCGCTCGGATGACCAGAAATTCAATCCGGCGGTCCACGCTTAGCCACGTCGGTTTGTGTTGGTGGTCGCAGTGACGAAAGTGACGATTTTCAATTCTTTTCTCTCTCAACGAGAAGCAAGATCATATGAGAGAGAGAGAAGGTGCCGCTCGCATCACTTTCGTCACCTTCTCTTTTTTCAACTCAACTTGGGACCGCCAACACCGAGAGCCACTGGGATGGTCGATTTTTAGCACCCTCCCTTCAACCGGCGCTGTCGCGACAATCGCGGCGGTCGATAGGCTCAGTTTGACCCTGACCGGTCGCCGACCGACCAGCGTTCGCATATCGAAACGTTACGCAATATACGGCCGGCGGACCGTGTCACTCCGCTTTGACCCGAACTCCTTGACGGTTGGCCACCATTTCTTGTTTTCGGCCTTTTGATAGGCGGCAAGCGCCTGAGGCGTCTGCTGGTCGCGGGGATAAATCTCAAACCCGGGGTCAGTCAGTAGCGGCTCACTGTCGGGCCTGCCAAGGCAGTCATTGCCGCCGAATTGAGTTTCGCTATGACATCCTTCGGCGTGCCCTTCGCCGCCCGCAGGGCGACCCAGAATGGCACGTAAAATCTCGGCAACCGGGCCTCATCAACTGTCGGGATTTCAGCTACTAATGCCTGAGATCGGTCGCGGACCGCGATAGACCGCATCGACGCTTGCGCGGTCGCAATCGACGCCCCCGCGGTTGTGGAACCAAGCCCGTACAAAACATGTTTCGTGAGGTCCTCAGGAAGCACAACTCCCCCAGGAGGTGACCATGAACGGCCGGTTCTTTCGTATCGCAGTATCAATCGTCCTGTTGCTGTTGGCCGCTCAGGTGGCCCAACCGTACATCACGCGGATGATGTTTGCTGCAACGACGCCGCGGCCGGTCGAGGCGCGTGGAAATCTCTCCGAAGCCGAGCGCGCCACGATTGCCTTGTTCCAGCGCGTTTCGCCCTCTGTGGTGCAGGTGGTTGGGCAGCAATCCGAAGCCGAAACGTCGGGTCAGGAGGGCGAGGGCACCGGCGTGCAGTCGGGGACGGGGTTTCTGTGGGATGAGGCAGGCGATATCGTCACCAACAATCACGTCGTCGCGGGCACAGCAGAACTCGCGGTGCGTTTGTCGTCGGGCACTGTCGTCCGTGCTGACGTCGTCGGCACGGCGCCTAATTACGACCTCGCGGTGATCCGGCTGCGGAATCCGGGTTCGCTGCCCCCGCCGGTGGCCGTGGGCAGGTCTGCGGACCTACAGGTAGGCCAATTCGCCTATGCGATTGGCAATCCGTTCGGTCTGGAGCAGTCGTTGACCACTGGCGTGATCAGCGCGCTCAAGCGCCGCCTGCCGACCAATTCCGGCCGGGAGGTATCCGATGTCATCCAAACTGATGCCGCGGTCAATCCCGGCAATTCCGGCGGTCCCCTGCTCGATTCCGAGCGGCAGGGTGATCGGCGTCAATAGCGCAATCATCTCGCCATCCGGCTCTAATGCCGGCATCGGCTTCGCGATTCCGATCGATGTTGTGAACCGCGTGGTGCCCCAGCTCATTCGGACAGGCCACGTGCCGACTCCCGGGATCGGCATCGTCGGGGCGGACGAGGCAGTCGCAACCCGGTTGCACGTCGAAGGCGTCGTCATATTACGCACCGTTCCAGATTCGCCGGCCGAACGCGCGGGGTTGCGCGGCGTCGATCCCAGTTCCAGAACGCTTGGTGACGTTATCATCAGCGCCAACGACCAACCAGTGCAGAGCATGTCAGATTTGACTGATCAACTCGAGCAGGTAGGGGTCGGTCATACGATCAAGCTGACGCTGTTGCGTGACGGCCAAAAAGTCACTGTCAATCTACCGGTCACCGATATCGGGCACGCGTCATAACACGGCAGGTCAATGCGTCGCTGTTCGCTCGCGGCGACGGGCCGCAAACCGGCGCGCGGGATGGCGCCTTCGTATGGGTCATTGGCGGAGCCTCGAAAGCATTCGGCAGGAGGAACATCTGGCGTCGGCCGAGCGCATTGTCCATGAAGACAATGGGACCGGGCTTCGATCTGCTGCCAGGGATTGATCAAACCAAAAGCGGCTAGTACCTCGTCACAGTGATTATGACTCTTTGGCTGAGAGTTTAGGGTAGGCTCTGGCCATTTTGGCGCGGGCTTTCTCGGTTGTGAACATCCATTTGGTGCGGGCACGAGAAAAATTACGCTGTCCTCCCACGCAGCGATTTCGGATACAAGGCGCCTGTGGCTGTCGATGCGGCGGTCCAAGCATTGGCTGCGCAACACGGCAATCTCGATTTCGACCATGTTCAACCAACTGGTGTGCTTTGGGACAAAATGGAACTCCAGCCGGCGTGACAGGCGTCGGGCTTCGCTCGGAGGGAAGGCTTGGTAAAGGGCACCGACCGAGTGGGTCGACAGATTATCCAGCACCACACGGATGCGCTCTGCCCTGGGAAAGTAAACATCCGTGAGATCACGCATGCGGGCGGCGAAGTCGACTGCGGCGCGGCTGTCAGTGACTTTGACCTTGCGCCAGGGTCGGTGCACGTCGAGGAAGATGAACAGGTTGGCGGTCCCGTTGCGCTTATACTCGCAGTCGTAGCGCTCAAGCTGACCCGGCTTGGCCGCCATCGGCTCGCGTACCTCGCCGATGAGCTGGGTCGGGCTCTCGTCGAAACAGACCACCGGGCGTTTCGGATCGGGAGCTTCGGCATAGAGGTCGAGCACATCTTCCATGCGGGCAACGAATTCGCCATCGACCTGCGGAATGCACCACATGTCCTTGCGCCAGGGCTTGAGCTCGTTTTCGGCCAAGCGCCGGCGTACGGTCTCGCGGGAGATGTCGTCGTGCTCGGTGAGCCTGACCAACTCACCCGCTAAGAGCTCCAGAGTCCAACGGGCGCGGCCCTTGGGGGGGTCCGAACAGGCCGTCGCGACCAGCAGGGCCTCCTCTTTGCCGGAAAGCTTACGGTCCGCACCAGGGCGCGGCTCTTCGCTGAGCGCCGCCTCCAGGTTACCGAGCACGAAGCGGCGCTTGGTCCGATAGACGCTGGCGCTGTATCATCGGCTGAGACGTCAGTCGGATGCTCGTGGAGGGTCACCATCGTTCCTCCGCATCCAAGCTTCACGAGGCGGCCTTCGCTCCATGCCCACGCTGCTGCGCGGGGGCAACATCATCAGGCTACCGAGTCGGTTGGATGGAAGCAGGATTTTCTGGTACATCGACCCTCTTACCAGCATCGCGTATGGTGGAGTTGAGACCCGGCCGCCACGTGACCGGCTCGACGACTTCTACACTCGCCGAGCGACGAGCAGAAGGCGCGGTTCAATCTGATCGGTCGCCAAGCCGCCCGGCAGAGCGGCTGTAGGGTCGCGCATCGCCTGAATAGTAAGGCCGGCCCCTCGCGGAGCCGGCCTTTTTTTCTTGGACGGGTCCGTATCGCTATTCCGGGCGCCGCGCAGCGGTGAACCCGCAGTCCAGAGGATGACTTCGTCGAAGCTCACCGCGCGTCGGCGTTGCGCTGACGCGTCGAGAGATAGAAATAGCCGATGCGGTTGTTGGGCGGCGAGCCGTACCAGAAGTGGCCGGCCTTATCGAGGAAGAAGTCGCGCATGCCGTTGTCCACATAGGGCATCGGGAATTCTGTCACCTTGCCGGTTTCGGGATCGAGCCGGCCGATAACGTCGCGGTGCTCGGCCGAATACCACAGCGTATGATCAGATGCGATACCCAGCGCGTAAGGTGCCGAACGTGGATGCGGCAGTGGAAACTCGGTGAACCGCTCCTTCTCCGGATCGAAGCGGCCGATCTTGCCGTCGGTGTATTCGCAAAACCACACGACACCGTTGTCGTCCACCTGGATGCGGCGCGGCCGCTCACGGGTCGGGGGAATGTACTTCGTCACCTTCAAGGTCACCGGGTCCACCTTGCCGATAGCTCCGGTCTTGGTCATCTCGGTGAACCATACATTGCCTTTTTGGTCGAGGGCGATGCCGTAGGAGGTCGGCACCTCCTTGATGTGGATATAGGTCCCGGTCTTCGGATCGAAACGGGTGAGGCCGCCGGTCGACCAGATCGAGCCGTCAGGATGGATGCGGATAGTGTGCTTGCGCCACTCATCCTGGTACTCGGTGATCTTCTGGGTGACGGGGTCCCAGTGCCCGAGCTTCTTGGAGCCGGCCTCGGTGATCCACACCGACCCGTCCGGCGCCGGCACAGCCGAGTGGATCAGGGCCGGACCGAGATTGGGCGCCGGAAACTCCTTGATCTCGCCGGTCACCGGATTGAGCCGGGCCACCTTGTTGGCCTGACCATATTCGGGAATCCAGAACAGGCCGTCCTTGTCGGGGTTGGCGGTCCACGGGAACCGGTTGGGGCCCGGCATCTCGAAATCGACATAGACGATCTTGAGCGCCTCGTCGCTGAAGGTGATCAGCGTGTCCTTGTAGGCGGGCAGATCGGCGGGAGATTTCGGCATCGGCGAGTTTTCGCCGAACATGGTGGTGAGATAGGAGATGACGTCCTCGGCCTGCTCGTCGCTGAAGCCCTGGCGGTCAGCAAGCGAGGAGCGCATCGCTTCGCGCATGAAGCTCACACGGTCGCGCCAGCCGTCCTCGTCGCGGACAGTCGCCGCCATCTTCGACTGGAAGCCGTGACAGCTCATGCAATTGTCGAACAGGGTCTTCTTGCCGCGCGCATCCGGCAGCAGCACCGCGCCCTGATAAATCGAAATGTCGGTCCAGCGGATCGGCGCTTTCTGCAGGGCGAAGTCGTAGGCGGCGTTCTGGTCGGCCTCGACCTTCACGCCCGCCTTGACATCGGCCTTGTAGCCGACCGTCTTGACCAGCACGCGGTACTCGCCGGCGGGCAAATTCTCGACGATATAGCGGCCGTCATTACCGGACAGCACGCTGACTGTCATCTTGAGGCCGGCGTGGCGGGCCTGCACGAAGGCACCGCGGAACGGCGCGCCGTCAGGTCCGGTCACCTTGCCGGCGATAGTCGCGGCCTCGGCGGCCGGCGCGGCGAGCAGGAGAGCGAGAACAAGCGAACCAAGTGACCGCATGACGGTTCCTCGCTTGGATTGGAAGAATGTCGTTGGCGCCCCGGTCGCGGGGGAGACGTCGGGACTTTATCGCGGCCGGTTGACCAGCACCAGTCCGGTTGCGGCGATAATCCGGTGCACGGCCGACCGGGCCAGAGTGGACAAACGAACCCGAAGCAAATGGTCGAGGGTTTTGCGGTACGCTGCGATGTACAAAGATAAGGCGGAGCCGCTGGCTGGGTTCGCTAAGGGCAAGGGCGGCATCAATGAATGCAACGCGCGGCACGGTCGATGCCTCAGGCGACTTGCCTCAAGAAGGATGTCAATCGAGGCTTTTCAACGCCGTTCGGCAAGGGGAAAAACGGTACGGGTTCGCAGTGACTGATGCGTCCGGAGGGTAAAGAGGCGATGGCGCTTGAGATCGCGGAGCGAAATCGGCGCCACGGTTGGCCGTACTGATCTGGGCGATGCTAGAGCAACGTTCAGCGCCCCCAATGCCCGCAATCGGCAAAGGAGACATTCGAGCGTCCGAACGGTAGGAAGAGTTTGACCTTAAGCAGGCATCGATACCCGAAAAGCTATCGAACTGGCGCAGCCGTTAGGTTCGGGACCCTCGATGAATGCTGGTGAAGAATGACCCAATTCCCGTCCTTCTTTTCGAAGACGAATGTATAGCGCGCCACCCAAACATCCGGCTTACCGTCGGGAACAATATTGAAGTGATAGTACCCCGTCTCGACCGCGATGTTCGAGAAGACCTTAACGGCGTCATCGTGATCGAGGGCCACGGTATCACCCCGCTTCATAAATGGGATGAAGTAGACGTGTATTGTTTCTCTCCCATCGAGCGGCTTCTCGTTCCCTCCCGTCGAAAGCAGCCGAGCGTTCTGATCATAAAGCTGCGATAGCCGATCGGCGTCGTGGGAGTTGAAGGTCGCGATCCATTGCTCTAATCGGGCATGAACCTCGTCCTCTGGCGCAGCCCATGCCGCATTGCATAAACCGACAGTGAATAACGCACACAAAACGGTGTTGATTATGCGCATCTGACTAATCCTCTCGAAGTTATATCCTGTCCCAAACTGCCAATTGGGCGCCGCGCCCTTGACCCGGAGACTTCATTCCGCTGGCCACTTGCCGACACCAGTCAACAAAATTACCTCGATTTGGAGAGCAAGCAAGAGGGGCGGGGTCCGGAAGTAGCCCTTTTGCTGCCGAGGGCCCCGCGGCGGCATGTCCGCAGCTGTAGGTGACATCTGGCAACAGGCTCCCGATCGGATTGGGCTTTTCAGCGCCGAAGCTCCCCGCGTCGAGATGCCCAATTACCGATGCGTCGGCTTGAAATAACGCAAATCGGGCGGCGCCTGGTCTTTTTTGGAGGGCATCAGGAACCCATCCGCGCTCAAGAAATAGTTTTCCTTACCGATGGCAATGTGGGCGTTGTTATCGTTAATATAAACCTCTGCCCATTGCGCAAGCAGATTCGGTTTGCGCACGTATCGTTTGTCCACAGTCCACGGCTGCGTCAAAGCATGGTCGATCGACGTGATTTTGTCATGAAGGATATTTGCATCGGCCTTATCGCGGTAGATGCGCTCCTTGAAGATAGACTGATTGTCGATGTGTAGAGGTAGGCCGGTTTCCTCATAGGCCCTGGGCCCCTTGAAGCCGCGTGTTTCGACTTCGAGTAGG
This sequence comes from uncultured Alphaproteobacteria bacterium, assembly GCA_963793985.1. Lineage (GTDB taxonomy): Bacteria > Pseudomonadota > Alphaproteobacteria > Rhizobiales > Xanthobacteraceae > JAJPKK01. Next base: position 82,693 of record CAWCCG010000035.1, read on the forward strand.
TCGTAATAGCCATCGCCGTCTTCGTCGATCCATCGGCCGATCGAATAGCCCGCATAGGTTGGCTCAATTTCCGTGGGCCAATCACGGTCATCGGTGAAGATCCGGCGATAGTGGTCAGCTCCACCGATCAAGATATAGGTGGTATGTGGCGTGATGACGTATTCCTGCGGATCAAAGCCCATCATCATGTTTGGCATACCGCGCGCGCGACCTAGGGTAGTAGGGAAATTGCCTGTACCGCCTTTAGCCAAATCCGCGAGGCTTGCCTCTAAAACCGCCTGATACTCCGGTGTCAGCGGCGCTTGTTGTCCCAATCCCCAAGGTTTGGTCTGGTCCCAACCTGCGAATGCCTGGCCAGGACCGTTGGCCGAAAGTTGAGGAGAAAAAAACCCTACCCATTGACCTCTCCAGTCGGGATATTTCGGCCCATCCGGAGTGCCGAACTTGGCTGGTTGTGCGAAAGCCATTGGCGAGAGCGCAAGGACCGCAGCCGAGGCCGCGGCAATAATGAATGTGCGAACCATGGAGTTTTCTCCGTGTTAAAATCAAAGCATGCATTTCAATATTAAAATTGCGCCTGCCGATGGGCACCAGTGCTGCCGAATTGAGGAAGCGGCGATCTCGGGAAGTCACCGTTTTTTGAGCAGCTCTCAGTCAAGGCAATCAGCTTGACCGTACGTCAACGTACAGCGTTTCCGGCGCCAAAGATAGGGACGGCGTGTAGTCTTTGAGGCAGTCCCCGGCCCGTTGCTGCCCCAAGCCCAGGAGATGGAATGTCCGCAGTGTGAAAGCGGACGCCGCAGCCCAGCCGGCCCGTCTGGCCCGTCGATCGCGGCGGCCCTTGGTGAGCTTCGGTTGAGCTTCCCCCCGGGGCCGGAACGTCGGAGGCATTCGGCAGCCTTTCTCCGGCCAGGACGAGGCAGTCTGAGCGCGCAACGAGACGTTATGGAATATCTCGGCAGGTCCGGCTCACTCCGCCTTTATGTTACGGCGCGGATCACCTTGCCTCACTTCTCGGTTTCACCTGCAACGAGCTTG
>CAWCCG010000036.1:0-83859 GCA_963793985.1 uncultured Alphaproteobacteria bacterium
ACCAGCGGCTCGCGGACCGCCGTCGCCGAGCAGTCGGGGGCGAAGACCCAACTCGCCGGGCTGGTCGGGGCCGGCCTCGTCGCAGCCCTTCTTCTCTTCCTCAACTCGCTGCTCGCCGACCTGCCGCAGGCCGCCCTCGCCGCGGTCGTCATCGCCGCGGCGCTGTCGCTGATGAACCTGCCCCTCCTGCGCCGCTACTACGAGATGCGCAGAAGCGCGCTCGGCGTCTCCCTGGTGGCCACCGCCGGGGTCGTGCTGCTCGGCGTCCTGCAGGGGATCGTGGTCGCGGTACTGCTGGCGATCATCCTCTTCTTTCGCCGCAACTGGTGGCCGCACGGCGCGGTTCTGGGGCGCCCGGAGAGCATCGAGGGATGGCATGACGTGACCGTCCACCCCGACGCCGAGGAGCCCGAGGGGATCGTCGTCTATCGCTGGGAGGCGCCGCTCTTCTTCGCCAACGCGGGAAGGTTCCGCGAGGAGATCAGGCGGCTCGCGCTCGAGCGCCAGCCCGACTGGATCGTCCTCCAGTGCGAGGCGATCACGGATGTCGACGTGACCGCGGCCGAGATGCTCGAGCAGCTCGACCTGGAGCTGAACGCCTCCGGGGTCCACCTTGCCTTCGTCGAGTTGCGCGATCGCCTCAAGCAGCTGACCCTGCGTTACGGGCTGATGGACACACTCGACAAAGATCACTTCTACCCCTCGATCGAGGCGGCGATAGCCGCGATCGAATCGGAGGGCGACTGATGCCCGCGAGGCCGCGAGTGCGACCGGTTCGCCTGGCGATCTCCTGGGTCGTGTCGGCGCTCTCCGTCTACGTTGCCGCGGCGTTGCTCCCCGGCATCCACATCGATGGCTTTGGCGGCGCCTTTCTGGTGGCGGCCGCGATCGCGGCGATCAACGCGGTGCTCCCGCCGCTGATCGCGTCCCTGCGACTCCCGTTCACTCTCGTCACCGGGTTCCTCTCGATCCTGGTCGTCGACGCCTTCGCTCTGAAGCTGACCAGCAATGCTTTCTCGGGTGCGATCGGCGTCGACTCCTTGGCGCCGCGCTTCCTCGGGGCGGTGGGGATCGCCGCTCTCTCGCTGCTGCTCGAGACCGCTGCTCGGGACCAGCGATGAGGACGAGTACACGCTGCGGCTGATCCAGCGGGTCGCTCGGCGTCAGGGCCTCGAACCCGACACCGACGACCCCGGGAATCATCTTCCTCGAGATCGACGGCCTGGCATTCCCCGGTGCTGCGACAGGCGATGCGCGACGGCAGCGCGCCGAACATGGAGCGCTGGCTGCGGCGCGACGGCTACCGGCTCAGCGAGTGGGAGCCCGATCTCTCCTCGCAGACCGGGGCGAGCCAGGCCGGCATCCTGCTCGGCTCGAACGAGGACATCCCCGCCTTCAGATGGGTCGAGAAGGAGACGGGGCGGACGATGAGCTGCTCGGCGCCGGCCGACTGCGCCGAGCTCGAACGGCGCCTCTCGAGCGGCATCGGCCTGCTCCGCGACGGCGGCACGAGCCGCGGCAACCTGCTCGCGGGGGAAGCCGACGAGACGATCCTGACGGTCAGCCGGATGGAGGATGAGAAGCGGGCCAACCCCGGCTACCGGGCGTTTCTCGCCAACGGCTTCAACGTGACCCGCACGCTGGTCCAGTTCTTCTGGGAGGTGGCGATCGAGTTGTCCGCCGCCGCTCAGGCGAGGCGCCGCGACGTGCCTCCCACGCGGTCACCGCGGCGGCATCTATCCGCTTTCTGCGGGCGGCGATGTGCGTGGTGGTCCGCGACCTGATCGTCTTCGGCGTGCTCACCGACATGATGCGCGGCCGCCCCGCCGTCTACGCGACCTTCTCCAGCTACGACGAGGTCGCCCACCACTCGGGGCTCCAGCGGGCCGACACCCTCGAGGCGCTGCGCAAGCTCGACCAGCGCTTCGGTCGGATCGAGAAGGCCCGCCGCTACGCCGCGCGTCCCTACGAGATCGTCGTCCTCTCCGATCACGGCCAGACCCAGGGAGCCACCTTCAAGCAGCGCAACGGCTACGGCCTCGACGATCTGGTCGAGCGCTCTCTCGACGGGCAGCAGGTGACCGCGGAAGCCGGGGGCGACGAGCAGAGCGCCATGGTCGGGCACGCGGTCAGCGAGGCGACCGGCCTCGGTTCAGAGGACGAGCGAGAAGGCCGACGTCTTCGGCCAGAGAAGCGATCGTGCTCGGCTCCGGCAACCTGGGCCTGATCTACCTGATGGAAGAGCCGAGGCGACTCACCCTGGAGGAGATCGAGCAGCGCCACCCGGACCTGATCCCGGCCCTGCGCGAGCACCCGCACGTCGGCTGGCTGATGGTCCGCTCGGCGAGCGCGGGGCGGTCGCGCTTGGCGCCGACGGCGCCCACTACCTCGCCGAGCGCAGGGTCGAGGGGGACGATCCGCTCGCGCCCGTTCTCGGAGACGGCCCCCGACCACCTGCTGCGCAGCGACGGCTTCGGCAACGTCCCGGACATCCTGATCGGCAGCTTCTACGACCCGGAGTTCGAAGAGGGCTGCGCTTTCGAGGAGCTGATCTGCTTCCACGGCGGCCTCGGCGGACCGCAGACGAGGCCGTTCCTGCTCTTCCCCGACGGCCTGCCAGCTCCCACCGGGCCGGTCGTCGGCGCCGCGGCCGTCAACGAGCTGCTGCGCGGCTGGCGCGAGCAGCTCCAGGTGAGCGAGCCGGCGGTCTAGATCTCGATCGAGGCGCCCGGGCTCGAGCACCTCGACTCGGATCGCCGGGGCGAGCTCCGCGAGCCTCTCGCTCGAACTCGAGCGCCGGTGCGCGGTCGGGCTCCTTGCGTCTGACCCAGGCCTCGGCGAGGGTTCCCCAGTGGATCGGGATCGCGAGCCGTCGGCGTCAGCCGCCGGGCCGCTTCGGCTGCTCGCTCGGGGGTGAGGTGGCCGGCCGGCACTCGCCTGCCCCAGCCGGCGACCGGCAGTAGAGCGGCGTCGATGCGGCCGGCCAGGCTCTCCATGTCGTCGAAGAGGTCGGTGTCGCCGGCGAAGTAGGCCCGCCAGTGATTCCGATCCGCAGCGCCACCGCCGACCAGGTAGCCGACGGCGGGCGAGCGGGGGGCGAGCGGCCCCCGGCCGGGCCGGTGCTCGGCGTGTGTCGCGCGAATCTGCACTCCGCCGATCTCGGTTTCCTCTCCGGCCTCGATCTCGGTGAGGTTGCCGAAGCCTCGACGCCGCAACATCCCGCCGGCGCCTCGGGGAAGGACGATCGGAGTCGAGCGGCCGAGCAGGCGCAGCGACGGAGGGTCGAGGTGATCGTGGTGCGCGTGGGAGATCAGGACTCCGTCGACCCGGTCGGGGACGATCGCCGGCCCGCCGATGCGACGCAGGTGGGCCACCCTGTTGCGCAGGATGGGGTCTGTGAGCAGGCGGACCGTGGCAATCTCGATCAGGACCGTGCTGTGCCCCAGCCAGGTGAGGCTTGCGCTGCCGGACTCGGGCGTGTCGGGGCCCATCGCTAGCGCTTCAGTATGAGGTGGAACCGAGGATGAAGCTAAGGAGGAGAAGATGGAGGACGTGATCACCGAGCTGGACCAGCGCTTCAGCGAACCCGAGGCAGAGCCGACGCCCTGGGCGGAGACCGAACGGATCCTGCGCGACGCCCAGCTCTTTTGGGTCTCGACGGTTCGCCGCGACGGCCGTCCGCACGTGACGCCCCTGGTGGCCGTCTGGCTCAGCGGCGCACTGCACTTCTGCACCGGTCCGGACGAGCAGAAGGCACTCAATTTGGAGGCCAATCCGCGGGTGGCACTGAGCACCGGCTGCAACGACTGGCAGGGGGGGCTTGACGTCGTCGTCGAGGGAGAGGCCGAGCGGGTCACCGAGATCGCAAGGCTCGACGACCTGGCGCGCTCCTGGGCGGAGAAGTGGGACGGCTCCTGGCGGTACGAGCCCGTCGCCGAGGGATTCCGCCACTCCGACGCTGAGCGCATCGCCCACGTCTTCGCGGTGCGGCCGGCAAAGGTCCTTGCTTTTGGAAAGGGCAACTTCAGCCACACCCGTCACCGGTTTCCGCCCGCGGCCTGAGCGTCCGGGCCGCCGAAACTTCCGCCGGCCCGGTCGGTTTCAGCGGGTGATGATCGGCAGGGGGAGGTCCATTCTGCTCGGCTGCGCGGCATCGGTGCTGATCGCCGTCGGCGCCGCGCCGGCCGCCTCGGCGGCGACGGCGCCGTCAATGCCGCCGAGCCCGGCGCGGATTACCACCTTCCCGCTGCCGCCGGGAGATATCACTCCCACCTCGCTCGCGCAGGGTCGCGAAGGTGACCTCTGGTTCACGGAGAGTCAGGGCGAAGCCGGCCATCCGGTGTCCAGCACCAAGGAGACCGGCGCGATCGGTCGCATGACCCCGGACGGGAAAGTCACCGACTACCCGCTGCCGCCCCCGCTGGGCAGGTTCGCGACCGAAATCACCGCCGGGCCGGATGGCGCCATGTGGTTCCTCGGCGAAGGTGCCGTCGGCAGGATCGCTACCGACGGGACCTTCACCGCGCAAAGTTTCCCCGAGCTCATCCGTCCTCGTTCGATGGTTGTCGGCCCGGACGGGAACCTGTGGCTGACCGCCAGCTCGCCCGGCGGTGCCGACGAGATCGCCCGGCTCACGATGCAGGGCACGCTCACCGTCTTTCCCCTCCCGGGCAAGGAATCGGGCCTCGACCAGATCATCTCGGGACCGGACGGGAACCTCTGGTTCACCGAGACCTATGCCGAACGGGTGGGACGCATCACTCCCGGCGGGACGATCTCCGAATATCCCGTCGCGGTGCAGCCTCAGGCCATTGCCGTCGGCTGGGCGGGTAGCGTCTGGTACGCGGGCTACACCGGTCTCGGGGAGCTGGGCATGGACGGCGGAGCGCTCGCCGAATCTCCGATCAAGAATGGCGGGGCGCCGCTGCTGAAGGGCCCCGACGAACGGCTCTGGTTCATCGGCACGGGGTATGCGGACCTTGGCCGGTTGACGATCGACGGCCGCCTCTCCCGCGTCGAGCTGCCGGCCGGCGGGGGCGGCAGGGTCTTGGATCTTGCCCCCGGCGGTTCCAATGCGCTGTGGTACGCGGCGGCGGGGAATGGCATCTGCAATGGGGGAGGCGGCAGCTGCATGATGGAAATCGTGAAGCAGGGCACGATCGGGCGAATCGAACTGGCTCCGCTCGAATTCAAGCTCCTTCACAACCGGTTTTCGATGCGAGCCAACACCCTTCGCGTCCACGTCTCCTGTTTCGGCGGGGTCGCCTCAGATCTCTGCGAAGGCCAATTCGTCCTCCGGCGGCCGAACGGCACACGGCTCGGCTCAGGTTCCTATGCGGTGCCGACCGACCGCGCCGGCGCGCTCGCGATCCGGCTCAACCGCCGCGGCCGCTCGGCTGCCCACAGCGGGCGCTGGCAGCGGCTCACCGTGGTCGCCAAGCCCGGCCCCGGCGAATCGACGTCGACGACCTTCAGCGTCCGACCGCAGGTCCGGCACAAGCAACAGCACCACGCCAAGCCCTAGAATTCCCGCCTCCTGCTTGCGGCTGCGCCGAAATCGGCGTCTAAATCCCAGTCATATGCGGGACACAAGCGCCCGTAGCTCAGTTGGATAGAGCGTCGGTCTACGAAACCGAAGGTCACAGGTTCGAATCCTGTCGGGCGCGCTTCACGAACAGCGGCCATCGGGCCAGGCGCTAGCGCTTCTTCTTGCTCTTGCCCTTCAGATTGACTTTGACCGTTGCCGCGGAACGGTTGCCGGCGGCGTCGGTTGCCGCCAAGGCGATCGTCACGCGTGGCTTCTTGCCCTTCGCCTCGGCGCGCTTGACCTGGCGCTGGACGGCCTTGCCGGAGGGAGCTTCAGGGTCATCGTCTGACCGGCGGCGATCGAGGCCGACAGCGGCGGCAGCATCCGCGGCTTCCTCGTGGCGGCGCTCGCCGAGGAGGGGCTGCTCCGCAGCTTCGGGAGCTTGACGGTGCCGGTCGCCTCCAGTGTGGCCGCCTCGTCGCTGGTCACCTGGACCCTGACCAGCTTCGAGCCCTTTTGCACCCGCTTGGCCTCCACGGTGATTTTCGGCGGGGTTTTGTCGGGCCTCGCGGTCTGCTTGGGGGGTTCGGGGCGGAACTCGAAGGCCCCGATGTCGGAACGGGCGACGCCGTCGCCGTTGCCGTCGAACTTCCGGGAGAAGCCAGTGAAGTCGACTTTCGATTCCGGCTGAAATCCTTCGTCGTTGGGAGTGGCGGGATCCCCGGCGTCGATCAGCGCCGAGCCGGCGGCCAGGCGGAGGTCCGTAGCCGAGCGGAAGCCGGGGTCGGCCGAGATGTTCCCGGTCGATTCATCGAATATGCCTTCGCCACCGCCGTTGTCTTCCGCCGGGATGAGCTTGTCGTAGTCGGAATAGGACACGGTGAGGTTCGCTATTCCTTTAAAGGCGCCCATGTTGGTGCCGCTTCGCCGGAAGTTCGTGCCGAAGCCGCGAATGATCGAGTTGTGGACTTCGACTTCGGCGGAGTTGCTCGAAGAAGACGAGGCCGCAGCCTGCGCGAGGACCGCCAACGAACTCGGGTCGGAGTCGCCGAGCAGCGTCACATAACGGGCCTTGAGCCGGTTGAACGAATTGAAGCCTTCGCCGATCACCTTGAAGGCGACTCCGTTGGCGCCGGAGATCCGCATCACGCAGTCTTCGAAGATCAGTTCTTCGGGCTGCGCGCCGACATTGGCTTCGATCGTCGAGCCGTGGATTGTCGCGGCGCCGGAGATGCCGGTCGTCGCCCTGATCGTCGTGCCCTCCACCTTCGCGAGGCGGACGAGGAGCCCGAGGGAGCCGGCGGGCAAGTCGATGTTGGAGTCAGCGATGGTCGTCGCGCCGTTGCCGTTCATATAGATCCCGCGGCTGCTGGTGGGAGGAGACGGGGTCGTCGTCGCCGTGACGTCCACGCTTTCGACGTCGCCGGCCACCACCAGGCCTTCGTTCTGGTTGCCCGAGGCGACCTGGATCGAGAGGTCCTTGATCGTGCTCGCCCGGCCGCCGAGGGCAACGCCAAGCTGCACGGTCCTCAGGTTGTTGCCAGGGTCGCGCTCGATCAGCGTCCCTTCGCCACCCGCACGCGGGCCCGAGCCGACGATGTCGACCGGGTTTTCGCCGCCGTCGTTGACCGCTTCATGGAAGACGCCGTCGCCGACGAGGATGGTGTCCGGGGTCGGTGGGGGCGTCGCCGGGTCGTTCGCGTCGGCGGCGGCGATCGCTTCCTGAATCTTCGTGAAGTTGTGGTCCAGGCCGGGACAGCCGGCGTGTTCGACGCAGAAGGTGTCGGCGCTCGCCGTCGACGCCACCCCCAGGGTGAGCGCCAGGGTGGTCGCTCCAACGAGAAAGATGCCGCGGATCCCCATCGCTCGGCATCGTAGCTCGCCTACCTCGGCCCTCCTGTCCGAAACCGAAGGCCACAGGTTCGATCAGCCGACGCGCACGTCGGGTAACCGGCCGGAAACAAATCCATCCCCGAGGTGTTGTTGCATGTCCTGGGGCAGGGTCCAATTCCGTGCCCCTAGCTGTGACCGGTCGCCGTATGCCCGTCCTCATTCCCAGCCCCTTGCTCGAGAGCCGTCGGCTGACCTTCAGCCCCGGTGCTTCGGCCTTCGAGGCGAGCGGCGCAACGAGCAGGGCCGCGAATGCAAGAGCCGCGCAGGTGAGCGCGCGTGCGATGATCATGAAATTCCTCCGTGCTGCATTTCTAGGGAAACTCTGATCAACGCGGTTGCGGGCGGCGACGGCCGTGAACAAGGGTGTTTTGGCCAGATTTCGAGCTAGGCGGTGACGCGCGGCGGGGCTTTTTCCCCTTTATCCTCACGCGGACGCTAGTGTCCTACGAGCGAGGTAGAGATTGGCGAACGCCAGCAGCGAGAACACTTGCGCGGCGTTCTTTGCGAGGCCGCGATAGCGCACCTTGCGGTAGCCAAATTGGCATTTCAAAACACGGAACACGTGTTCGACCTTCGCGCACACCTTGCCGAACCGGCGATTGCTGGCGCGCTGGCGGACCGTCAGCCGGCGTCCGGTTCGGGCTTTCTCTTTCACCGCCCAGAGCACGCCTGCTGCTTCGGCCGCGCGCCGCCGGGCGCCGCTGGCGTAACCCTTGTCGCCATAAACCGCGGTGTCGTCAGCGCGGATCAGCCGGTCCATGACTGTCGCGTCATGCACGCTGCCACTGGTCACACCCGCCGTATGGACAAGCCCGCTGCTGGCATCGACACCAATGTGCGCCTTCATGCCGAAGTGCCACTGATTTCCCTTCTTCGACGAGCGCATCTCAGGGTCGCGCTGGCCCGCCGCGTTCTTCGTGGAGGGCGAGGCGGCGATCAATGTCGCATCCACGATCGTGCCGCCGCGCAGCAATGTGCCGCGCACTTCGAGGTGATCCGCTACCGCCTCGAACACGGCCTTCGTCAATCCGTGCGCCTCGAGCAGATGCCGGAAGTTCAAGATCGTCGTCTCGTCAGGGATCGCATCGCGGTTAAGTTCGACATGGCAGAACGCGCGCATTGAGTGAATGTCGTATAGCGCTTCCTCCGCACCCGGATCGGACAGGGAGTACCATTGCTGCAAGCAGTAGATGCGCAGCATCATGGCGATCGGGAACGGCCGTCGGCCGCCCTGCGGGCCCACCTTCGGATAATAGGGCTCGATGATCGCTTCTAACATCGGCCACGGTACCACCGCTGCCATTTCCGCCAGGAACACGTCGCGCTTCGTGCGCTTCTTCTTGCTCGCGAAGTCCAGCGACGCAAAGCTCAACTGCGCATCCATGCCGTGTCCCCGAATCAGAGGTCACAGTTTGCCATGTTCCGCACGGTTGATCAGGGATTCCCTAGAGCGCGATCAATCGCACTCTAGAACTCCTTATTTTTGAGCATGATCTTGTCCGAAAAGTCTGCAACTTTTCGGGATCATGCTCTGGTCGATCATCCGGCGCGAGCCGGGATGAAAGCCGAGGGCAATGTAGCGGCTTTCGCGGCGCCGCGGCAGCCCACCATCGCCTCGTGGGGCAGTGCCCAACCCGGCGGTGAATTTTCGTGAAGACCGCCCGTCGGCGAACCTGTTAGCCTCCACATCGAGTGGCGATACCAGGGAGGAAGCCATGCGCTCGAAGCTGCGAACGGCGCTGTCCGCCGATGCATGTCCACGCAACAAATCGACAAAGACAAGTCTCGGTTTAGCCGTCGCGCTCGGAACGCTGTGCGCCGCGTGGCCTGGAGTGGGCGCTGCGCAAGTTCAGCCGACGCAGAAGACATTGAGCCCAGTGGTGGAGACGAAAGAAGGCCCGGTCCAGGGCTTCGTCGCGAACGGCGTCACCAAATTCCTCGGCGTTCCCTATGCCGAGCCGCCGGTCGGCGATTTGCGCTGGCGTCCGCCGAAGGATCACGCGTCGTGGAGCAACGTGCGCAACGTCACGGAGTTCGCCCCGATCTGCGCCTTCGTCACGACGCTCGGTGTGTTCTCCGGCCCGCCGAACAACAATGAGGACTGCCTCTATCTCAACGTCTTCACGCCGAGCCTCGATCCATCGGCACGGCTTCCGGTGATCGTCTGGATTCACGGCGGCGGCAATGTGGACGGCGAAACGCCCGGCTACGACGGCAGCAAGCTCGCGGCAGACGGCAAGACCGTCGTCGTTACCATGGAGTATCGCCTGAACCTCATGGGCTTTCTGGCGCATCCCGCGCTCGACAATGAAGGCCATCCGTTCGGCAATTACGGAATACTCGACCAGCAGGCCGTGCTGAAATGGGTCGAGCGCAATATCGCGAAGTTCGGCGGCGACAAAGACAACGTCGCGGTCGGCGGTCAGTCGGCGGGCGCCGTCGACACCGGCGTCCACATGGTGTCGCCGCTTGCCGCTGGCCTGTTCCACCGCGGAATTTGCCAGAGCTTCTGCTCGGCCTTCGCCTTGCCGAGCAAGGCGGCGGCGGAGGCGACTGGTGTCGCGTTCGCGGAAGCCGCCGGCTGCGGCTCTGGCACTGGGCCGGACGTTGCGAAATGCTTGCGCAGCGTCTCCGCGGCCAAGATCGAAGAGCTCGCCGGTACGGCGAGCACCCAGTCCAAGTTCATCACCGGGCGCGGCCTGGTCGACGGCGAGATCATTCCCGATCAGCCGTTGACGCTGTTCGCCAAGGGCCGGTTCAACAAGGTGCCGCTGATCAATGGGAATACGGCGGACGAGGCGAATTTCGGCCTCGCCATCACGGAGTATTTCTCCAACACGGACAATGCGCGCCGCACCCCGCCGACGGCGGACCAATATCTCAAATACGTCAGCACGACCTACGTGCCGCCGGCCTATCCTGAGGGGACTGCGGCGAAGGTTCTCGCGGTCTACCCGCTCGCCGCCTTCAAGAGCCCGCAACTCGCCTGGGATCGGGTCGGCACCGACTCAGGGATTTGCAATCAGCGAAGGCTCGACAAAATCCTTGTCTCGCAGATTCCGGTCTATGCCTACGAATTCGCCGACCGGACAGCGCCGTTCTTCTTCCCGGACATGCCGGGAATGGAGGCGCTCGCCTACCACACCGCCGATATCCAATACGTGTTTCCGCTCTGGCATGGCGGACCGCTGGGCACTCCCCATCCGCTCAACCCGCAGCAGGCGAAGCTGTCCGATCAACTCGTCTCGGCCTGGGCGAACTTTGCGAAGACCGGCAATCCAAACGGATCGGGCAATAATCCGTGGCCGCGCTACACCGCCAACACCGATGCGCCGGCCTGGCTGATCCAGGATGTTTCGGGCCTGTCGACGTTGACCGATGCGCAATATTCGGCGCTTCGCCACTGCGACTTCTGGGATTCGGTGACGCCGACCCAGTGATGCACGGCTTCTGCTCCCTCTCCCGCTTGCGAGACCTTTTCAGAAGTAGGGGTTCGTGATTCTGTTGGGAAGGTGAAATCTGGGGATCGAGCGGATGGCGGAGCGGTCGCTGGGTCAACTGAGCTTGGCGGACAGTCTGGTGGCGGGAGCCGGCAGGAACGCGACGCTGGAGCGGCTCGATGAACTGATCGACTGGTCGGCGATCGCGCGGCTGCTGTCGCCGGTGCATGGATCGCGCTACGGCGCACCGGGCTACCCGGCGGTGGTGATGCTCAAGGCATTGCTGTTGCAGCAATGGCATGGGTTGTCGGACCCCGCCCTGGAGGCGTCGATCGAGGATCGGCTGAGTTTCCGCCGGTTCTGCGGCTTTGCGCTGGACGCCGAGACGCCGGACCATGTGACGATCCATCGCTTCCGCGAGACGCTGCGGCAGCGTGGCCTGGCGGATCGTGTGTTCGAGGAGGTCAACCGCCAGATCGACAGCTTGGGCCTGATCGTGCGGCAGGGCACGCTGATCGCCTCGACGCCAGCCTGGTCGACGCGGCGGTGAAGCGGCCCAAGCCGCCGGCCGAACAACCGCCGGCCGAACAGTCGCCAGCCGAACCGGCAACGCCGCCGAGCGAGGCGAAGCCGGTTGAGGCGAGCGGCGCGGCCAAGGAGCGGCCTCCAGCAAGCTGGTGAAGATTGGCGACCCGCTCGATCCCGATGCGGCCTGGACCAAGAAGGGCGGCCGCCGCTATTTCGGGTACAAGGTCCATGTCGGGGTCGACCAGGGCTCGGGGATCATCCGCCGGCAGCTGGTGACCGCGGCCAATGTCAACGACACCGAGCCGGCCGATCTTTTGATCTGCGGCGATGAAGCTGCGCTCTATGGCGACCAGGCCTACACCAGCGCGCGGCGGCGGGCCGACCTGCGGGCCCGCGGCATCAAGGACCGGATGATGCACCGGGCCAACAAGCACCATCCGCTCACACCGCGTCAGATCCAGCACAACACCGCGATCGGTCGGCGCCGCGCTCCGGTCGAGCAGGTCTTCGCCAAGCTCAAGCGGCTGTGCGGCTGGACCCGCGTTCGCTATCGCGGCCTCGCCCGAAACGCCGTTCACCTGACGCTCCTGTGCACCGCCCTCAATCTCAAACGCCTGGTCGTTCTGACGACGCCCCGCCTTGCCCCCGCCTGAAGCCGGCGCCCTGCGACAGCCATCGCTCGCGCGCGGATCAAAGGCGACCGCTTTGTCCCGAACCAACCCTCTCCCCAACGCGGCCAGTTCTGAAAAGGTCTCGCAAGCGGGAGAGGGCGCGCGCCCGCCTCGAATGACGCTGCAATCGGGATCTTCGACGAGCCTGATGGCGAAGTGGGATCACCCCATCCAAGCGCGCCTAGTGGGAATGCTCGATCCCGGCGACATCCGGCGTCGCGTGGAGCGGAATGTTCAGCGCGAGCCGCGTGCCGACGATGATCAGCACGCCGGCAAGCACGTAGCGCAGCGCGACGTCGGGCACCCGTGAAGAGGCCCAGCTGCCGACGAAGATTTCCGGGAAACGATCCGACCAGCAACGAGAGCAGCACGTGCAGGTCGAGCGAACCCATGGCGCCATGGCCGAGGCCGGCGACCAGCGTCAGGGGCACCGCGTGCGCGATATCGGAGCCGACGATTCGCGCCATCGGAATGCGCGGATAGAGCAGTACCAGCGCGGTGACCCCGATCGCCCCCGCACCCACCGACGAAAACGTCACGAGAATGCCGAGCACCGCGCCCATCGCAATGGTCAGCACGGCGACGGATCGCTCGTCCAGGGTGGCGAGGCGGTCGGCATAGCGCGCCGAGATGCGGTCGCGGGTGATCAGCACTGCCGCGGTCAAGAGCAGCGCGACCGCGAGTATGGCGGTGATGACCACGCGGGCACCGCCGGCGGTCATGTGCAGCCGCGCGAGCACGAAGAGTGCCAATGCCGTCGCCGGCAGGCTTCCTGCCGCGAGCCGCAACACCACCCGCCAGGCGATCGTCCGGTTGAAGCCGTGCACGAGGCTGCCGACGGTCTTGGTCGCCGCGGCGAACAACAGATCGGTCCCGACGGCGGTCGCCGGCGAGACGCCGAACAGCAGAATAAGGATCGGCGTCATCAACGATCCGCCACCCACACCGGTCAATCCGACCAGCGCGCCGACGAGAAAGCCGGCGACGGCGAACTGCGGATCGAACGAAATCATTGTCGGCACCTGCAGGTTTCGGGCAGGTCGGGCGGACCTCGAATCATACGGCCTGTCGGACGCTTTGCAAGCTGTGGGGGGTGGCATCGGCTGTTGCCATGCCCTTGAGCTCCCGGTGCTCCAGACCCGCTGCACGGCAAATGCCGCGGCCCGCGAAGTAAGTGCGGGTCACGCCCGTCCAACTCGGTTTGTCGCGAGGAAGCCGAAAATAAAAATTTGAACGGGCCCGATGCTGGAGTAGTGTGCTTCGCGAAGACGAGCGGCGAGAGAGGCGATCATCATGGCCAATCCGTACCTCGGAGAGATCAAAATGGTCGGCTTCAACTTTGCCCCGGTAGGTTGGGCCTTCACCAACGGCCAGTTGTTGGCGATCAGCCAGAACAACGCATTGTTCGCGCTGCTCGGAACCACCTATGGCGGCAATGGGCAGACAACGTTTGCGTTGCCCAACCTCCAGAGTCGCATGCCGATGCATATGGGCCAGGGCGTCTGGTCCTTTGTCATCGCGCACGATCGGTCAGACCGGTGGCGCGGAAACGGTCACCTTTCCGCCGGCCTCAGGTTCCATCCTCGCCGGTCGCGCCCATCCAGGCGCTGGCCTCTCCCGGTCCTCGCCGGTCGAATCGATTTCACCATTCCTGGCGGTCAGCTTCATCATCGCTTTGCAAGGTATCTTTCCGTCGAGGAACTGAAGACATCGAAGCCGCGCGAGGGGTCGTCCATTGGGGCGACGACCGCCGAGGTCGGCCCGAGACCTTAGATTGGATGAAGGCTGCACGCGAGGGGCGCGCCTTCGTGCATCATGACAGGAAAAGCCGATGGCTGAGCCGTTCCTCGGCGAGATCAGGATCGTAGGCTGGAATTTTGCCGCCAGGGGCTGGGCGCTGGCCAACGGCCAGACGATACCGATCACCCAGAATACGGCGCTGTTTTCCCTTCTCGGAACCACCTATGGCGGCAACGGGCACGTCGAATTTCGTGCTGCCGAATCTTCAGGGCCGCATTCCGATGCATGCCGGACAGGGTAGCGGACTTACCGCGCGCACTCTCGGCAGCTATGGCGGGATCGAGAGCGTCACCCAGCAGACCGTGCAGATCCCGCAGTCCCCGGTTTCGCCGGTGACCGCGCACATTGGGAATCAGCCGTACTTGGCGACCGAGTCGCCGTTCCTCGTCCTCAACTTCATCATCGCGCTAGCAGGGCATCTTCCCGTCGCGAAACTAGGCGATCGCAACCGCCCGAACGGAGAGGGGCATGTCGGAACCATTCCTCGCCGAGATAAGGTTGTTCGCGGGCAATTTTGCCCCGCGCGGCTGGGCGCTGACCAATGGGCAAATCCTCGCCATCAGTCAGAACACGGCGCTGTTCTCGCTTGTCGGAACCTTCTACGGTGGCAACGGCACAATCAAACTTCGCCTTGCCGAACTTTCAGAGCCGCATGCCGGTGCATCAAGGTCAGGGGCCCGGATTGTCTCAGTACGTTTTGGGAGAGCAGGGTGGAACGGAGTCGCTCAGCTTCTCGAGCCTTTCGCTTCCGAGCGCTCCCAGTCCCACGGTTTCCGCCTCGGTCAGCTTCAGGCCGCAGGTGCAGACGGTGTCGCCGTTTCTGGTCCTGAACTTCATCATCGCGCTGCAAGGGATATTTCCGTCGCGCAACTAGATCGATGCGGTGTCCGTTTCGCGCGACATGCAGCGGCCGGCGAAAATGCAGTGAGCCGCGGGACTGGCAAGCCCGGGCGGACTGCATTACGGTCGGCCGGCTCACGAATGGAATTCGGTGCCGCTCATGGCGACGATCAATCCCGCGGACATTTCGCTGCGACCGGCGAAGGACAGCGACGAGGCTTTTCTCAAGCGCGTGCACCAGTCGGAACGGCATTGGGAGTTCGCTTCCCTGCTCGAGGCCGGAGAAGCCGAGCTTTATCATAAGGTCATCGCGCAGCAGTACGATTCCCAGCATCGTTTCTATTTCGCGAACCACGGCACCGCGCATTACGGCATCATCCAATGGACGGATCGCCCGATCGGGCGGCTCTATGTCGACTATCGCGATGACGAAGTCCGCGTGCTCGACATCGCGATCCTGCCGGAGTTTCGCGGGCGCGGAATTGGCCGCATCGTCATGACCGGGCTCTGTCTCGACGCCGCGATGAGGCGCAAGCCGGTTCGCCTGTGCGTTCATTACCTCAGCCGGGCGCAGCGTTTCTATCGCCAGCTGGGCTTTCAGGAGATCGGCCTCGAAGGGCCCAACCGGGTGATGGAGTGGCGACATCCGGACGCGCAGCGGCAGGCGCAAATTCACCGTCCGGCAGTCGAGAGCTGATGTGAAACGCACGAGGAAGCACTCATGACGAGCCAACATCGAAGCACCGAGAGACCAGCCGGCGCGATGCGCTGCGTCTCATCGCCGCCGCGGCCCTTGCGGGTGCGGCGCTCGTAAGGCCACGATCAGCGGCCGCTGCGCCGGCGGCGCGCAGTCGCGAGGCGAATGCGGTTCACAGCGAAAAAGGCCAGCCCGACATGACGCAAGATCTCGCCAAACTGGCTCCGGAGCATTTCGAGCCGCTGGTCGGCCAGTCGTTCGACGTCGGCCCCTACCAGGTCGTGCTCCGAAACGTGCGCCGCGCTGGACGGAGCGGATCGCGCTTCCGGGAGCAGTTCGCCCTCGTGTTCTCCTTGCCGCACGAGGTGCCGATCAGATCGGAACTGTTGCCGGTCGCTCATCCGGCGATCGGCCAGCATGACCTTCTGGTCACCCAGGTCATCGACGGAAGCGACGGAAGCGCGCTCGAGATCTGCTTCTCCTGACAAGCGCCAGAACGCTTTTTTCCGGGCCGCGCACGACGACCCGCGCCTGAGTGACAGGCCGACTAGGAGCTGGCCAGCACGGATTCGAACATCGTCAGCATCCAATCGTTCACTTCGGCATCGATGACGAGGTGCACGCGTTCGGCGTCGCCCTTGTTGTAGACGCTGTGCGGGTCCGACAGGCGCAGGTACCACGCGCTCCCCGCCGTCATCACGACGCGCGATCCGTTGAGGTAGAACTCGACATCGTCATTGGTGACCACCGGGATGTGAATGCGCGCGGTTCCGTGCTCGATGCCGAGCTCGAGATCGGTGTGCTCCTTGATGCGCGATCCGGGCGTCAAGCGCATCAGGCGCACCGCCTGAAGCGGACAGCGGAACGCCGCCAGGACCTCGCGAAAATAGGCGCAGGATGCGAGCATCGGCGTGTCTTCGAAGGCCGTCGCCGTCGGATCGGAATAGATCATCATCACCGGATGCCGGGCTCCGGCCGTTCCTCGCAGCGGGATCACGCTCCAGTTGCCGTCATAATTCTGTTTGACGAAATGATCGATCCACTCGACCGATGTCAGGCCGCGCAGGTCGCGGGCCAGGAGATCGGGGTCGAAGTTCAACGGCAGTCGCAAGCGATCAGGAAATTGCTCAGACATGAGCGCATGCTAGCAAGGCTTTCGCGATGTGTCGCGGATCCGTCGCGGCGCGCACGAACTTGTCGCCGAATTGCGCTCGGAGCAAAACTGCCCGATGAATGAGGACCATCCAGCGGACCGGCCGCGATCGTCGGTCGCACAGAGCGTGTCATCTCTCGCTTCGCTCGATGGGTTTTGCGCGCGCGTTCTGTGCGACGTGGCGCTGCAGGAGCGACTGCGCGTTCCGGACGACATCGGTGAATTCATAGCGCTGACGATCGAGACGGCGCGTCAATGCGGTATCGAACTCGAAGCGGAGACATTGTCACGGGCAATGTTCCGCCTGCCGGGGATCGAGGCGGCCGGCGGTGCGCTCGGCGGCGAGCGCATCAGAACTCCGCCGCCCCCTGCGGGATGGCTGCCGACCGCGGCGTTCTGGCGGGGCGACGAGCTCCTGCTCGAATGGTCGCACTTCGGATACGAGCGGCTGCGGGACCCCTTTTTCGAGGGAAGCGTGCAGCGCTGCCTCTCCAAGCCGTTCAACCGGCTGTTTCATCATTGCACGCCGATCACGGCGCTTGCGGAATGGCTGAAGGATCGTCCGGCCCTGCGGCCGAGCGGGCTGATCTTCCATATGTCGCGCTGCGGCTCGACACTGGTCTCCGCAATGCTCGCGTCGCTCGACCGCAATCTGGTGATCTCCGAAGCCGCTCCGATCGACGCCGTGGTGCGAGCCTCGGATGCTCGTCCCGATCTGGAGCGCGGACAACATAGCGGCTGGCTCGCGGCGGTGATCGCCGCGCTCTGCCAACCGCGGTGCGGCGAAACGAATTCCTTCGTCAAACTGGATTGCTGGCACACACTCGCGCTGCCGCTATTCCGTGCGACATTTCCGGACGTCCCCTGGGTCTTTCTCTGTCGCGACCCCGTCGAGGTGCTGGTGTCCCAGCTCAAGATGCCGGGAATCCACATGATCCCCGGCATGCTCGGCCCGGATCATTTGGCGGCAATAGCGTCGTACGCGGGAGAGCCGCGGGAGGACTACTACGCGCGCGTCCTCGCCGCCATCTGCGCTCCGGTCCTCACCCATCACGCCGATGGCGGTCTCGTCGTCGACTACCGCGATCTGCCACAGGCGGTGTGGACGAAAATCCTGCCGCACTTCGGTATCGCCTGTTCCGAGAGCGACCGCGCGGCGATGGTCGAGGCCGCCCGCCTCGATGCGAAGAGCCCGTTCCTCGCGTTCACCCCCGACAGCGAGGCCAAACG
Organism: uncultured Alphaproteobacteria bacterium; assembly: GCA_963793985.1. Taxonomy (GTDB): domain Bacteria; phylum Pseudomonadota; class Alphaproteobacteria; order Rhizobiales; family Xanthobacteraceae; genus JAJPKK01. The sequence continues at coordinate 17,780 of CAWCCG010000036.1, forward strand.
GCAGGCGGCAAGCCCATCGGTGCGTGCCGCGGCCGCGAGGCACCTTGGCGGGACCTATCGCCAATTGGAAGAGTTCCGATAGGTGGTGGGCACGGCGCTTGAAGTCGGTTTTTCGTGAAAGTACTCGAATTTTGAGTTCCTTTGGGCAGGTCTGACGCCCGCGTCGACGCTTCAGGCACTGCATATCTTCACAAATTCGAAAGAACGGACGGGGAACAAACCGCTCGACAAGCCGATCGAATGCAAATCGAAGGCTTTTCAAGGTTCCCTGCGGACACGTCCTCTCCCACGCGGAGGGTCCGTAAATGCGTCGCGTCCGACGCCACATTGCTGTCCAGTTTGCACGAGACAAGCCGCGGCCGGTCGGCTAAACACGCCTCGCGAGACCGAGCATGATTCATCCGGCGGATACCAACTCCGCGTTTTCGTGCTCGATCGCTCCCCAGAGCGATGACTTTCGCAAGGCGGACGGTGTACGTCCGAGCCTCAATCAAGCTGTCGCATTGACGACGGATAACAACCGAACGGATTCCTTTGTCGAGGACAACAGAATGTCGAACATGACACGCAGGCACGCCATCAAGCTCGCCGGAGTTGGTTTCGGCGCGTCGCTGATGAGCGGCCTCGTGCCGAAGGCGCTGCATGCGCAAGCGCGCACGCAGCTTTTCATCGGCACCGCCGGCAAGGGCGGCGTGTTCTATCCGCTCGGCACGGCGATGGCCGACATCATCTCGAAATACGGCGCCGACCTCGACGCCATGGCGCCGCAGACGGCCGGCACTGCCGAGAACATGAAGCTTCTGCAAGAGGGCAAGATCGAGCTCGCGCTGGCGCAGGCCGACATGGCGTGGGCCGCTGCGCATGGCCGGCTCGCCGGCCTGCCGAAACGTGTCGCGGTCCGCAACCTGCTCGGTGCCCACACCAAGTATCTCCATCTGGTGACGCTCGCCGACCGCGGCATCGCCGAGGTCCGCGACCTCAGGGGACGCCGCCTCTCCGTCGGAATGGCCGGCAGCGAGACCGAGCTCAAGATGCTTCGCGTGCTCGAGGCCCATGGCGTCTCGCCCTTATAATCTCCGTGTCCGCGCGCAGCTCGATGAACGAGAGGCGGCGCAGCAGCTTCTCGACGGCACGCTCGACGCGTTCGCGATCGACGACGCGTTGCCGTCCCCCATCGTTCGCGAACTGGCGATGCGCCGCGCGCGACCTCGCCTCGTGCCGACCGGGAGCGCCGTCGCCAAGATCACCGAGCGGTACGGGCCATTCTATTTCGCCGGCTCGATCCCGAAGGGCACTTATCTCGGCGTGGACCACGACGTGCCCGCCGCCGCCGCGGAGACGCTGTTCGTCGCCCACGAGCTGATGGCGGAAGACCTTGCCTACGAGATCACCAAGGTGCTGCTCGAGCGCAGCGATGAGCTTGCATCGGCGAGCGGCGTCGCGCGCGAGATCACGCCGGTGTCCGCGGTCCGCGGCTCTCCGGTGCCGTTTCATCCCGGCGCGCTGCGCTACTACCGCGAGGCGGGCATCGCCATCCCGCAGTCATAAGACGCAGGATCGACCTCATTCTCCGGGCTGGGTCAGGCGCAACGCCGCTCCCAGGCCGGCGGCAAGGGCGGCAACGCAACGAGCCTGGCCGACGGGGCGCTTTCCCCGGGTGTAGCGAGGTGCTTGCGCCCGCCGCGAACGGCGACGGTCAGCGGAACGGTCTCGGCGCCGTTCAGGAGATAGAAGTCCCAGATCCGGGTCGCGTCGGGCTTCTCCGCCTCGGCAATGAGGCTGCTCTCGCACAGGTACCAGGGCCGGTCGCGGAACAGGCCGCCGAGCCCCTCGATCCGGTGGCCCAGGTAGCCATCGCCCATCTTTACGAAGCAAATCTCGACCGGAGTTGGCATTTCACTCTCTCAGGTGGTCGGCGCATCATAGCGCAACCTGGAGGTGATTATAGATAAGAATGCAACTTTTCTGTGGAATTCGCCGCCGGTCACCCGACCGGCGGCCATCATCGTTGCATGCCCGCTCGTTGGGCCCCGCCGGCTCACTTGTTTTCGTTGAAGTGCTTCAGGTCCGGGCGCCGGCTGACCCTTGCGGAACGGCATCAGCAGCCCGTCGCTGCCGAGCATGTACTGCTCGCCGCCGATCATGACGTGGACGTTGCCCTCGGCGCAGATCGACTCCACCCAGACCGGATGGTGCTCGCGCTTCATGGTCTTGAGAATGGTCCAGGGCTTGGTGAGGGCGTGGTCGTAGGTGGTGATCTCGTCGTAGAGCCGGTCCGGGTTCTGCTTGTCGAGGTAGAAGCGCTCCTTCACCACGGTCTCGCCGTCCTTGTGCACCGGCAGGCCGCTCGGATCGAAGGTGCGCGGGTTCTTCAGGTTGCGGGTCTCGACCTCGAACACGTCGTAGCGGCCGTCGCCGTCCTCGTCGATCCATTTGCCGATCGAATAGCCCATCCAGGAAGGCTCCTCGTCGGTCGGGAAGGGGCGCCCATCGGTGTAGATCCGGCGCAGCATGCTCAGATATTCCATCAGGATGTAGGTGGTGTTGGGGGTGATGATCACCTCCATGGGGAGCACCAGATTCATCGCCCGCGGCATGCCCTCGGGGATGCAGGTGTGGACGGGGTCGTCGCCCGAGCCGCCCTGGGCGACCTCGGCGAGGTTCGCCTCGAAGATCGCCTGGTACTCCGGCGTCAGCGGGGCCTGCTGGCCGCGCGCCGGCGGACTTGGTCGAATCGAACACGCCGAGCGGGCCGACCCGCTGCCACTGCCCGGCGATGTCCGGATATTTCTTCTGGTCGAACGGCTGCTGCGCGGTCGCCGTACCGGCGAGGAGCGCAGTGGCGAGCGCAATGGAAACGGTGATGCGTCCGAACGGCATGTCCTACCTCCCAACGTGACGGCGCCAACGTGACGGCTCATGCGCCAGGGCCCGACGCTGCCAGCAGCGCCGATACCGGACGAGCCGCCTGCCAACGCTGATCGCGGCTTATTTCGGCGCCACCACCGGGCGGCCGTCCTTGAACTTGAGCAGAATCGGCTGGTACGAGCCGCCGGCGGCGCCGCTGTGCAGCGGATTGATCTTGGCGGTGATCTCGTCGCCCGGCTTGAGGCTCTTGCTGGTCATGCCGTCGCGGACCAGCAGGCCCGGCGCGCCGCCCTCGAGCATCCATTCGGCGCTGGCGCCGTCCTTGCCCTTGACCTCGAGGATGAGCAGGGTGTGCGGGCTGACGAACCTGAATTCCTTCACCACGCCCGTGACTTCGATCGGATGCTCGGCGTCGAACATGGCGAACGAGTGATGCGCCAGCGCGGCGCCCGTGCCGACAGCCAAGGCGAGCGCGGCGAGCGTAGTGACCGATTGCAATTTCATGATGTGCTTCCCCTGATGGTCTCCGACCCACGGCAGCGTCTCGTTGGACGGCAGGATTTGTCTTGTTCACCGTCATGCCGGCGTGGTGTTCCTCCGATGTGCGGCGACGGGGTTACGGCCCATCCGGTCGAAACCGGTTCGGGGGAGAGCCGGGATGGCCCCGCGATCCGCACACGCAAGATAGACAAGCCGGCGGGTGGCGGCAACCGTTCACGATAGCGGATGTCAGGCAAGCGCACGCAGCCATCGCTCGACGGTGTCGAGCATGAAGTCGAACACCGCCGCTTGCGACAGCGGCGCCGTTTTCCTGACCTTGAAAGAGTGGTCGCCGTCCTCGATCACGGTGAGCTCCGCCGGTGCATTCAGCGTCTCGAGGATCGGTCGCAGCTCTTGCGGTGTGCCGAAAGTATCGCGCGAGCCCTGGACGAACAGCATCGGCGCGCGGATGCTGCGGCAGGTGCGCCGATCGCAGCTTGTCCGGGCGCCCGGGCGGATGCAGCGGATAGCCGAGAAACACCAGCCCGGCGATGCCCTCGCGGTCGGCTCTCGCCCTCTGTGGCCGCGACCTGCGAGGCGATGCGGCCGCCCATCGACTTGCCGCCGATCGCCAGCCGCCGCGCATGCGCGCCGAACTCGCCGCTGCGATACGCCGCGATCATCCGCCGCCAGGCGGCCTCCAGGCGATCGTTGCGGTCGGGCACGCGCCGCCCCGCTTCGGTGTAGGCGAAGTTGAAGGTGATGGTCTCGATCCCGCGCTCCGCGAGCGCGGCGGCGAATTTCACCATGAAGGCGCTGTTCTGGCCGGCCCCGGCGCCGTGTCCGAGAATGAGCGACACGCTCGGCGCGTCCGCCGGCGCCGCATAGACGAGCGCGCTGATCGGCTCCGACGGTGCAATCTCGAAGACGAATCGCTCCGGCATTTCCGCCTCACATCAGGCTGCGCGCCAGCATGTAGAGCGCCACCACGACGATGATGCCCGCGAACACCATGTTGAGGGCGCCGCGCCGCGCGCCGAGCACCTTCGCGGCCCGGCCGCCGGCGAGCCCGCCGCACAGGCCGCCGAGAATGAACACGGCGGCGAGCCGCCAGTCGACGAGGCCCGATCGCGCGTAGTTGAAGGCCGCGGTGGCGCCGAACGCGGTGACCGCGACGAGCGAGGAGCCGACGGCGTTGATGATCACCATTCCCGTCGCGAACATCAATCCGGGCACGATGAGAAAGCCGCCGCCGATGCCGAAGAAGCCGGACAGCGCTCCGGTCAGGAAGCCGGTCCCCAGCAGCCTCGGGAAGTTCTTCCGGGTGAGCTTCACCTCGGGATCGCCCGCGACCGAGCGGCGGACGAACATCACGGCGGCGATGATCAGCATGAGGAGCGCGAACAGTACGAGGAGCTTCTGGCCGTCGACGACTTTGCTGAGAACTCGAGCCGCCATAAGCGCCGACCATGCCGGCAAGGGCGAACACTCCCGCGCAGGACCAGATCACCGTTCCCATGCGGGCGTGCGAAATCAGGGTCGCCGCCGCATTCACCGCCACGGCGAAGGCGGTGGTGCCGATCGCGACATGCACGCTCGGCACGCCGACGAGGTAGATCATCAGCGGCACGGATAGGATCGAGCCGCCCCCGCCCACGAGGCCGAGCGAAAACCCGACCAGCGCGCCGGAGATGAACTCCCAGTGCGTCTGCCGCCAGATCGGTGGGCATTTTCCCTCGGCTTGCTGTCGCTGCACGGACGAACGTCCGCTATCGGGGCACCGTTACAGCAGTCCGCGGCCGATCAGCGAAAGAGCGGATTTGCCACAGCAGGGCTGGTCTGCGGCGCGCGGAGCACGTCGCTCCTGTATCGCAAGCGGAGAAGGGAAATCTAAGGCGTGAGAGCGATGACCTCCCTCCCCTTGTCAGGGGGGGAGCACAACCTCTCGCTGCTGATCAGGTGGTTGATGCTCAGCGCTGGGCCTGAGCCTGTCCCACCATGTTCACCACTTCGACGCGGCGGTTTTCGGCGGCAAAGGGATCGCTGGTGTTCTTGAGCCGCGACTTGCCGTAGCCGACGGTGCGCAAGTTGGACGCCGTCAGCCCGAAGTTGTCGACGAGATAGGTCTTGATCGACGCCGCACGGCGCTCGGAGAGCCGCTTGTTGAAGGCATCGCTGCCCTTGCCGTCGGTGTGGCCGTTGATCGAGATCGCCGCGCCCTTGAGCTTGGCATCGGACAGCGCCTTGCCGAGCTCGCGCAGCTGGCCTTCGGCCTCGAGCGTGATCTCGGCGGAGTCGAAGTCGAAATAGACCTGGAGATCGATCGCCGGCATCGACTGCGCGTTGGCGACTTTGTAGTCGCGGTCATCGAAGGTCGGCGAGCGGGTGGTGCGCAGCCGGTCGGTGATCGACGTCGGCTTCGGCCCCGCGGTCAGGGCATCGAGAATTTGCTGGCTGGAGACGACGTCGCCCGCCGCGGCGGAGCCGATCGAGAGGAAGCCCAAGAAACCCACGACGAGACCCGCGGCCAGAATGCCGCCCAACACGCCATTCAACCGGTTCATGACGACTCTCCCTGAGTATTCCCCGTGAGGGTTTGTTGCAGGACCGTGGCAAGAGGTTCGCCCGGAATCCGCTTTTGGTCCGTGATCTTCGTCACACAGGGAGTCGAATTTTCTCAGCGCGGCGCGCCTTCGCCGGCCACCTCGAACGGCGCCCACAGCGCCGGATAGGGGTTGAGCGGATCGGACGTGTCGGCGATGAACGCGAGCATCGCCCGGCGCAGGGCCTCGGCGGGTCCCGCCTTCGCATCGGCCTTGAGGAAATCGAAGGTCGACGTGGTGAGCTTGGTCGCAGCGCCCGACGCGACCCTCCAGTGGGACACGAGGAGGGCGCGGGCGCCGGCATAGAAGAACGCGCGGGCGAGGCCGGAGAGCGCCTCGGCGCCCGGGCGGTCGCCGGCGACGGTGTTGCAGGCCGAGAGAACCGCCCAGTCGGCGTTGAGCTTGAGCTGCGCCACCTCGCTCGCCGTCAACAGGCCGTCGTCGAGGGCCGTCGGCTGCGCGGGCAGCGTCAGCGCGAGCGACGGCTCGGCGACGTCCTTGATCTCGCCGGCGACCAGGCCGTGGGTCGCGAAATAGATCACCCGGTAGTCGGCGAGCTTCGCCCGCTTGACCGACGTCTCGCTCGCCTCCTGACGCAGGTGCAGGTCGCTCAGCGGCGCGCCGAGCTTTGCCGCCACCGCCTTGAGCTCGTCCGCAGTGTCGTCGAGCTGCGGCAGCGCCTGGGAGAGCCGCGAGCGGTCGACGCTCGCGCCGCGCCAATAGTCGGTATAGGCGCGCGTCTTGCCTTGCGGGCCGCGCTGGTTCGGCGCCGGGGTCGGCTCGCCGCCCTTGAATACGGGGTCGCCGTATCCCGTCATCGGCAGCGGCGCCGTGCTGGTGCGGGCGAAGGCGCGCAGCGCCTGCAGGCTCTCGACCGAGGGCAATACGCTCACCGCCTGCCGCTTGATGAGCCAGGCGGCGTTGCGATAGCTCGCGGCGTCCTCGATCGGCGGCGCCGGGATCGGCGGCCGCGCCGTCACCAGGACATGGAACGGCAGCGCGGTGAGCGCGCCCGTCGGCACCGCGAGGAGGTGGCGCTTGTCCTTGATGACGTCGTCCACCGGACCGAGCAGCGTCTGGTAGAGATCGTAGGCGACGCCGAGATTGAACAGCACCGGCTTGCCGGCGTCGATCGACTTGAGGAGGTCGTTGACGTCGAGGCCTTGGCGCAGCTGCGTCACCTTCGCCGCCATGGCGTCGGCGCCGACCGGAATGGTCTTCCAGACGAAGCGCTCGCGGGTCGCCGCGAAGACCTGGGTGTCGGCCGCACTCGAGAGGAAGAACACCAGCGCCTCGTCGGGGCCGAGGAGCTGCTGGACCCGCGCGACCGCGATCGGTTTCGGGCTCACCAGCGAAGCGTATTCGGGATACTTCGCCGCGATGTCCTTGTTGAGCCGCTCGACCTCGGCGGAGAGCTCGGCCGCGCGGTGCCGCATCGTCTCCTCGCGCTTGGGATCGCGCTGGTTTTCCGGCTTGGCGATTTCGGCGGGCAGGCTGCGGTCGAGGATGCGCAACTCGCTCACCGCGTCCTGCTGCTGGCGCACCAGCGCCGCGAGCGGATCGTTGCCGGCGCCGAATCGCGCCGCCATCTGGGCGAGCGCGGTCGCCGCGGTCGACTGGTTCGCCCATTGCGCGCTCTCGAACGCCTCGCCGCCGGCTTCCGGCCCGACGATCCGTTGCTCGGAGGCGCGCTGCAAGGTGGCGATGTTCTGGTCGAAATAATCGCGCAGCGAGGCGATCTCCGGGGCCGAACGGCTGCCGGCGTCGCGGTTCAGGCGATTGACCACGAGGCGCACCGCACGGCGCGAGGAATCGATCGATTCCGTCGTGCGGCCCATCAGGAGCTGGAGCCGCGCGAGATAATTGATGACCGAGGCGACGTCCATGTGGTCCGGCCCGAACACCTTGAGACGGATGTCGAGCGCCCGCAGGTAGAGCGGCTCGGCCTCCTGGTAGCGGCCGAGATTGACGTAGGCATTGGCGAGCGGAATGAGGTGGAAGGCGACCTCGGGATGGTTCGGGCCGAAAATCTGCTCCTTGATGCCGATCGCGCGCTTGAGCAGGGGTTCGCCGTCGGCGGCGCGGCCCAATTGCCGGTAGGCCACGGCGAGATTGTTGAGGCTCTGCGCCACGTCGGCGTCGCCGGCGGGAAGGATCTTCTGCTGCAGGGCGAGCGCGCGCTGCGGTCAGTTGCTCGGCTTCGCCGGGCCGGCCGACCTTGAGGTCGACGAGGGCGAGGTTGTTGAGGCTCACCGCGAGCTCGCGGCCGGCGCCCGCGGCCTTCTCCTCGATGGCGATGGCGCGCCGGTGCAACGCCTCGGCATCGTCGTAGCGGCCGAGGCGCTCGTAGATGCGGGCGAGGTTGTTCAGGCTGATGGCGACGTCGCGGTGGTTTCGCCCGAGCGCATTCTCGCGGATCATCAGCGCGCGCTCGTAGAGCGGCTCCGCCTCGGCATAGCGGCCGAGGAGATAATAGGCGATGCCGAGGTCGTTCAGGCTCGAGGCGAGGCCGACGCCCTTGTCGCGTCCGACCGTCGCCTCGCCGAGCGCCACCACGCGCTTGCGCAGCTCGATCGCCTCGACATAGCGGCTCTGGAATTCGTAAGTGCGGGCGAGATTGCTCAGCGTGTCGATGAGATAGGGCCGGTTCTTGTCCGGGTCCTTCTCCAGGATCGCGAGCGCACGGCGGTAGAGGTCGGCCGCTTCGTCGTAGCGGTGCTGCTCGATTCGGGTCCGCGCCTGCGACACCAGGGGGTTCGCGGCGGCGAAGCCATCTTGCGCGCGCGCCGGGACAAGGCCCGCACCGGCGGTCGCGAGAACAAGCGATAGGGCGAAAACGGCTGCGGAACGGGCCGGCACCGGGCAAAACATGGGGTCTTCCTTTCCGCGGCAACCCGCGGCGTGCGGCCCCCCGATGCGCGAATTCTACCTGTTGCGGCGCGGCGTGCCAGCGTTCGGGCACGTCGGGCCATGCCCTTTGGGATCGCCCGGCCCGTTGAGGTTCAATGGTGGCCGCAGTGCATTGCAACTGCGGTCGCTTGTATCGAACCCCGCGTTTCCGGTGACCGGTCCCCGCCGTCGCTGCGGCAACTTGCGCCAGGGGACCGTGGCAGACCGTAGCCCGGGTTGAGCGGCAGCGAAACCCGGGGACCTTGCGTCGCGTCGCAACGCTGCCCTCGGGTTTCGCGTCAACCCGGGCTACGGCCCTCAATCCGGGCTACGGCCTCGTCCCATGCCGCCAAAAAAGAAACCGCGGTCCCGTGGGACCGCGGTTGGACCTGACAGCGATAGAGCCGTCGGTCAGAAGTTGTAGCCGAGCCCGACGCGGACCGCCTGGAAGGTCGGGTGCAGGCTGATCGACGCGGCGCTCGAAGGCGAGCTGCAGGTGCCGCCGCAGACGGTGGAGATCGGCACGGTCTCCGAGAACCGGCCGAGGTCGGTGTAGCGATATTCGAGGCGCAGCGTGAGCGACTGGGTGATCAGGGCCTCGACGCCGGCGCCGCCGGTCGCGCCGGTACCGGGTGGTGCTCCAGGAGCCGCCGCCGGTCGCGGACGCGCAGCACCCGAAGCTGTTAGCCGTGTAACCGTAAGAGCCGCTCACGCTGCCGAACGCGACACCGCCGGTGCCGTAGACCAGCCACGACGGGGTGACGAGGAAGCCGAAGCGGCCGCGGATCGAACCATCGGCGCCCTGCTTCACCGATCCGGTGAAGGTCTCGTAGCGGAATGTATTCGAGTCCGAGGAGGTGTAGGAGCTCGACGCGCTCTTCGCGTTTGCGTCGCCTTCGATGCCGACCACCATGGTGCCCAACTGGATGCGATAGCCGACGAAGCCGCCGCCGGTCGCCGACGTCTTGTCGCCGGTGAAGCTGAACGGCGTCTCCGAGCACAGAGCCGAGCGAAACGCAGCGCAGCCAACGGGAAGAGGTGCGAGCCGGGCTCGGCAAAGCCTTGCGACATCGGCGAGACGCCGCCCTGGCCGCCGACCTGCGCGCCGGTCCAGCTCGGATTCGCCTGGGCCGGAGCGGATCGCACCGGCGCCGCCCGGACGGGCGCTGCGCGCTCGACGTGCCTCACACGCGCTTGGGCTCGGCCGGAGCCTCGTCCGCAAAGGCCGGCACCACAGCCAGCAACAACAACGGCAGCCGCGGCTGCCGCGAGAATCAGGTTTCTCATATTCTTCGCCCCACCCGCAAAAATATGAATGCAGACCAAGCGAGATGATCTCATTAACCGTGCGCGCAGCAAATCGGAAATATTGGTACTGCAGCGTTTTTCGGGGTCGTGTTGCCGAAATACCACGACCGCTGCGTTCTGTTTCGAGCGAGATATGTCGCCGACTTATGCAGACGCGCTTATTTTTCGGCGAGATAACCATCGCCGTCATATTCGTCGCTGCAGAACGGCCCGCCCTGATACCAGTCGGCGATCGGATCGGGCGCACGGCCGGCGTCTGCCGCGAGCGCGGCGTCGCTATGGGCCTCGCCGCGACCGCTCGGCCGATAGCCGTAACGGCGCGCATTCGAATTGTCCCACCAGGCGCGCTCGTTGTCCGAAGCCCCGTAGAACACCTCGAACCTGATGTCGGGGTGGTCGAGGCCGATGCGGACGAGCTGGGCGAGATCGGTCGGGCTGATCCAGATCGACAGGCGGCGCCGGTCGACCGGCGCGTCGGCGACGTTGCCGATCCGCAGGCAGGTCACCCGCATCCCATGCTTGAATGCATAGAGGGCGCCGACCGCTTCGCCGAACGCCTTGCTGACCCCGTAGCGGGTATCGGGCCGCAAGGTCACGTCGGTCCTGATCTTATGGCTGCGCGGATAGAACCCCACGGCATGGTTCGAGGAGGCGAACACGATGCGCTCCACCCCGTGACGGTGGGCCGCCTCGAACAGGTTGTAGCAGCCGACGATGTTCGCCGAGAGGATCGTCTCCCACGGCCCCTCGATGGAATAGCCGCCGAGGTGGACGATACCGTCGATGCCCGCAACCGCCTTCTCGACCTGCCCGAGATCGGAAAGGTCCGCCGGCACGAACTCGTTCCCGGACGCCATCCCGGCGGGCTCTTTGAGGTCGCTCAGCCGCAGGCGGTAGGCATCCGCCAGCAAGGGCGCGAGCCGCCTGCCGACGTCGCCCGCCGCGCCGGTGATCAGGACCGTCTTTACCGTCATTGGTTCACGCTTCGAGGGTTCACGCTTCGCGCTCGGCGAGGCCGCTGTAGCGCTTGCGGCTGTTGAGCATGTGCCGCTGCATGGCGGCGCGCGCTGCCGCCGTCTGCCCGGCGCGCAAGGCGTCGAGAATTTCGCGGTGCTCGTCCTGGATCCTGCGCAGATAGGCGCGCCGTTCCGCCGAACGGTCGGCGCTGCGGATCGTCTGCCGGGGGATGATGAAGCGGCCGAGGTATTCGAGGAAGCTCACGAATTGCGGATTGCCCGTCGCCGCCGCGATGCTGCAATGGAAGGCGAAATCCTGGTCGATGGCGCCCTCGCCGCTGGCGATCGCCTGCTCGATCGCCTCATAGGCCTCCCTGATGGTGGCGAGCTGCGGCTTCGTCGCCCGCTCGGCGGCGAGGCCGGCGGCCTCGATCTCGATGCCGGTGCGCAGCTCCATCACCTCGACGACCTCGCGCAGCGAATGCAGATCGCTGGTCTCGATGCGGAACGGCCGCCCCGGCGTCGCGGCGACGAAGGCGCCGACCCCCTGGCGGGTGACGACGAGCCCCTCCGCCCGCAAGGCGGCGACGGCCTCGCGCACGACGGTGCGGCTCACCCCGAGCGAGGCGATCATCTCCTGCTCGGTCGGCAGCCGCGAGCCGGGCGCGAACTTTCCGCTCGTGATATCAGAGGTAAGCCGCTCGATCAGGGCATGCGCAAGACTGCGCTGCGCAGGGAGCGGTCGGAATGCCGCAGGGGCGTCGCGATTGGAAAGTGGCCTTGCCATGCTGGGTGGTGTGGTCATATGATGACCTGACAAGTAGCATGCCGAGGCGCTGGCATCAACCGATTAGGTTGACGAGCCCCGCCCCGAGCAGCGGAAGGCCGGCGGGAAGCGGCCGACACAATTGACCGGGAGGAACCATGCAAAGACGAACAGTCGTGCTCGGCGCCTTGAGCGTTGCAGCCGCCAGCAGCCTTCCCCGCGCGGGAGTGGCGCAGCAAAAGCTCGTGCTCAAGACCTCGGATGTCCATCCGGTCGGCTATCCCACCGTCGTCGCGGTGGAAAACCTCGGCAAGAAGCTCGACCAGGCGACCAACGGCCGGCTCTCGCGTTCAGATGTTCGCCGCCATGCAACTCGGCGGCGAGAAGGAGGCGATCGAGCAGGCCCAGATCGGCGCGCTCGCCATGGCGCGGGTCAGCGTCGGCGCGCTCGGCCCGGTGGTCGACGCGCTCGAACGTGATCAACCTGCCGTTCCTGTTCCGCAACACCGCCCATATGCAGAAGGTGATCGACGGCGCGATCGGCCAGGAGCTGCTCGATGCCGTCACCAATGACCCGAAGGCGGGGCTCGTCGGCCTGTGCTGGATGGATGCCGGCGCGCGCAGCGTCTACGACACCAAGCGGCCGATCCACACCCTTGCCGACCTCAAGGGCCTCAAGATCCGCGTCATCGGCAATCCGATGTTCGTCGACATGATGAATGCGCTGGGCGGCAACGGCGTCGCCATGGGCTACGATCAGGTGTTCAGCGCCTTGCAGACCGGGGTGATCGACGGCGCCGAGAACAATCCGCCGAGCTTCGTGTTCGACAATCATTTCCAGGTCGCCAAGTACTACACCCTGACCGAGCACCTGATCGTGCCGGAAATGCTGGTGTTCTCGCGCCGGACCTGGAACACGATGTCGAAGGACGATCAGGCGCTGGTGCGCAAGCTCGCCCGCGAGGCCCAGCTCGAGGAGCGCACCTTGTGGGCGGCCTACGAGAAGCAGGCGATGGACAAGGCGAAGGCCGCCGGTATCCAGGTCATCGAAATCGCCGACAAGAAGCCGTTCCAGGATGCGGTGAAGCCGGTGTGGGACAAGTACGGCCCGCGCTTCGCCGAGATCATCAAGCGCGTCCAGGCGGAGTAAGTCTTCTCCCTCCCCGTCTTCGGGGAGGGCGGGGTGGGGCTCTTTCGATCGCGCGCCCGAAGACCCCACCCTGCCCTCCCCGAAGACGGGGAGGGAAAGAAAGGCCCGCGCCATCTCCTCGAACACCGAACGCCTGCCCCCCATGATCGCCACCTACCGCAAGGCGATGGACGCGCTCTACCTTCTGTGCGTGGCCGTGGCCGGCACGTCGCTGGTGCTGATTTCCGCGGTGATCCCGTGGGCGGTCTACACCCGCTATGTCATCAACCAGGCGGCGTCGTGGCCCGAGCCGACCGCCGTGCTGCTCACCATCGTGCTGACCTTCTTCGGGGCCGCGGCCTGCTATCGCCGCCGGCAGCACATGAACGTGTCCTTCTTCGTCGACATGCTGCCGCCGGCGCTGCACCGGATCGCCGATCTCGTCGCCGAAGGGCTGATGGGGGTGTTCGCGGTGTTCATGGTGATCTGGGGCGAAAAGCTCGTGGAGGCGACCTGGAACAACTCGATCGCCGATTTCCCCTCGCTCTCCGTCGGCGTGACCTACCTGCCGATCCCGCTCGGCGGCGCCGCGCTCCTGCTGTTCGTCATCGAGCGCCTGATCGCGCCGCCGCTCGCCGCCACGCCGGCCCACGCCCTCCCGCCATCGCACTGAGACTGATCGCAAGCGCGCCATGGACATCTTCATTCTGCTGATGACCATGTTCGCCTGCTTCATCATCGGCGTGCCGATCGCCTATTCGCTGGGGCTCGCCGCCATGGCCGGCGCGATCTACATCGGGATACCGCTCGAAGCGGTCATGCTGAAAATATCGGACGGGGTGAGCAAGGTCGCGATGCTCACCATCCCGTTCTTCGTGCTGGCCGGCGCCATCATGGCGGAGGGCGGCATGGCGCGGCGGCTGGTCGCCTTCGCCGACGTGCTGGTCGGCTTCACCCGGGTGCGCGGCGGGCTTTCGGTGGTCAACGTGCTCGCCACCACGTTCCTCTCCGGCATTTCCGGCTCTTCGGTCGCCGACACCTCGGCGATCGGCTCGGTCATGATCCCGCAGATGGAGAAGGCCGGCTATCCCCGCGTGTTCGCGACCAACGTGACCATCACCGCCTCGGTGCAGGCGCTCCTGGTGCCGCCGAGCCACAACGCGGTCATCTATTCGCTGGCGACCGGCGGCACCATCTCGATCATCAGCCTGTTCATGGCGGGCGTCGTGCCGGGCCTGCTGCTCGGCTTCTCGATCATGGTGCTGTGCGTCGTCATCGCCTACCGCGACGGCCACCCCCGCGGCCAGAGCGTGCCGGTGCGCGAGGCGGTGAAGATCACCTTCGAAGCGCTGTGGGGCCTGATCACGCTCGCCATCATCCTCGGCGGCATCCTCGCCGGCGTCTTCACCGCCATCGAAGCCGGCGCCGTCGCCTGCGTCTGGGCGTTCTTCGTCACCATGTTCATCTACCGCGACTATCGCTGGCGCGACCTTCCGGCGCTGATCCACCGCACGGTCGGCACCGTCGCCATGGTGATGACCTTGATCGCCTGCGCCTCGAGCGTCGGCTACATCATGGCGCTCACCCAGATGCCGGGGAAGATCACGGCGTTCTTCCTCACGATCTCGAGCGACAAGAACGTCATTCTCTTCCTCATCAACATCCTGCTGCTGATCCTCGGCTGCCTCGTCGACATGGCGCCGTCGATCCTGATCTCGACGCCGATCCTGCTGCCGGTGATGACCAACTTCGGCGTCGACCCCGTGCATTTCGGCATGATCATGATGCTCAACCTCGGCATCGGCCTGTGCCACCCGCCGGTCGGCGCGATCCTGTTCGTGGGCTGCGCCGTGGGGAAGGTCACGATCGAGCAGGTCATGCGCCGCATCTGGCCGTTCTACGGGGTGATGTTCGCGGTGCTGATGCTGGTGACCTACATCCCGGCGATCTCGCTGTGGCTGCCGAAGGTCGTGCTGGGGAAGTGAGAGCCTGCAGTTCTGAAACCTGTCTGAAGCCCCACCCGAAGCAGGCCTGCCTATTCGCCTGATGGAGTCGATCGGCAACAGCCGAGATCGGGCGTCTCGAAGGATGGCCGCAGACCGCAGCGCTTGGGGCCATCCTTCGAGACGCCGGCTTCGCGGCTCCTCAGGATGAGGTCCATAAAGATTTGAGGGCTCCCAGCAGTCGGCCGGGCACGCCCTCTTGCCGCGGCGGCTCTTGCAATCAAGTGTCATAAAATTGTTATATTCGGCCGCCCATTGCGGCTGGCGGTGCCTCGCGATTGCGCGCGCAGGCCCGGAGCCGTCTGCCGAAGGAGATTTCTGGAAATGCACGGCCAAATTGATATGCGCACATTTGCCCGGGGTGCCGGTGCGACCGTCACCTATGCGGCCGGCGCCATCATTTTCAACAAGGGCGATCCCGGCAGCTGCATGTACATCGTGCAGTCCGGGGTCATCGAGATGGTGATCGGCGAAACGGTGGTGGAGACCTGCGGCGCCAACGAGGCGATCGGCTTCATGTCGATGATCGACGGCGCCCAGCGCTCGTCGACCGCGCGCGTCCGGGAGGCCTGCGAGGTCTCGCTGATCGACCAGCGGCGCTTCCGCTTCATGGTCGACGAGGTGCCGAACTTCGCCCAGTACATCATGGGCGCCATGGCGCGGCGCATCCGCGGCATGGGCGAGGCGATGTAGCCCAAAGAACCGGTTGGGATGCCGTGCGGATGGTGTAGCATCGCGCCCAATTCGGATTTCGGAGACCCTGATGGCCGCAAAGCTCACCGGTTCGTTCGTCGCCCTGATCACGCCGTTCAACAAGGACGGATCGGTCGACTTCGCCGCGTTCCGCGACCTCCTCGCCTTCCAGGAGCGCCACGGCACGTCGGCCGTCCTGATCATGGGCTCGACCGGCGAGACCTCGATGCTGGCGCCGGAGGAGAAGAAGGCGATCATCGTCGAGACCGCGAAGATGAAGACGCCGCGCATGCCGATCTTCTACGGCTGCACCGGCAACAACACCGAAGCGACCATCGCCAGTGTGCGGTTTGCGAAGGCGAACGGCGCCGACGGCGCGATCCTCGCGGCACCCGCCTATATCTGCGCGCCGGAGGCCGACATCGAGCGCTTCTTCCTCGACGTCGCCGATGCCACCGATCTGCCGCTCGGCATCTACAACAATCCGCCGCGGGTGAAGAGCGACCTGCACTGGGATCACCTGCTGCGCATCTTCCGCCATCCGAACATCGTCGTGCACAAGGAATCGACGGCGCGGGTCGGCCAGGTGGCGCAGGTGCTCGCCGCGCGCCCGGATGTCTCGGTGATGTGCTGCGACAGCCCGAACCTCGGCCTCGTGGTGCCGACCATGAGCCTCGGCGGCCACGGCACCGCCAACATGACCGGCAACGTCGCGCCGGCCGAGCTCGCCACCATCTCGACGCCGTGGACGAGCTACAAGGAGGCCGAGGGCTTCAAGAACGCCTATCTCGGCCTGCTGCCGCTCCTCCATTTCACCTATTCGGCGATCAACCCGGTGGCGGTGAAGTCGCTGATGAAGGCGCTCGGCATGCCGGCCGGCGATTTGCGCAAGCCGCTCTCCAACCTCGAAGGCGAAGCGCTCGCCAAGGGTCTGCGCATCGTCGCCGAGCTCGGCCTCGACAAGCGCTACGGCTACAAGCTCAAGCCGTTGTCGGCGGTGGCCGCCTAGAACATGTCCAGTTTTCACAAGAGCGTCATGGCCGGGCTTGTCCCGGCCACCCCGCTTATCAAGGCACGGCCGTGCCACATGATCGGGGTCGCCGGGACAAGCCCGGCGATGACAACGGTGGGTACGCCTCATCCGAACAGCGCTCTAGCCCGTGGATCTCGGCATCCGCGGCCGAACGGCAATCGTCTGCGGCGCGAGCCGCGGGCTCGGCAAGGCCTGCGCCGCAGCGCTCGCCCGCGAAGGCGTGACGCTGACCATCGTCGCGAGAGGCGCGGCCGCGCTGACGACGGCCGCCCTGGAGATCGCGGCGTGAGACCGGCGTCACCGTCACGCCGGTCGCCGCCGACATCACCACCCCGCAAGGCCGTGCGGCGGTGCTCGCGGCCTGCCCAACCCCGGATATCCTCATCAACAATGCCGACGGCCGCCTGCCCGGCGACTTCCGCACCTGGACGCGCGAGGATTGGATCGACGCGCTCGACACCATGATGCTGTGCCACATCGAGATGATGCGGCTCGACCGTCGACGGCATGATGGCGCGCGGCTTCGGGCGCATCGTCAACATCGTCTCGCGCAGCGTGAAGATCCCGCAGATCGAGCTCGGCCTTTCGAACGGCGCCCGCTCGGGTCTCGTCGGTTTCGTCGCCGGCCTCGCCCGCGAGACCGTCGCGCGCAACGTCACCGTCAACAACCTCCTGCCCGGCATCTTCGACAGCAATGCCCAGCGCGAGCACGTCGCGGCGATGGTCGACGAGAGCGGCAAGACCTTCGAGGACCTCTGGCGCGCCCGCGCCGCCGGCAATCCGGCGCGCCGCTTCGGCCGCCCCGAGGAGCTCGGCGATTACTGCGCCTTCCTGTGCGGCGCCAACGCCGGCTTCATCACCGGCCAGAATCTGCTGATCGACGGCGGCAGCTATCCGGGGACGTATTGAGTAGACCCGCAGACCTCCGACTTGGGAGGCAACAGCCGAAGCGTACCAAAAAACAGAAAGCCCGGTCTTTCGGACCGGGCTTGAGTTGATGCGCTACACAGTTTTCCTCTTCACCGTTTCCTCTCAACCCTATTCATCCCCGGCCGCTCCTCGCCAGCCGAGTTAAACGTCGAGACGACCGGGGGGCTTCGCTCTCGCCCGGTGGTCCAACGTCGCCAAGCAAACTTTGGAACCGTGAAAGCGTTCCCTTCGAATGCGTCTTCTCGGGAAAACGTTTCTCCTCCAAAGGTTCCGTTGCGATCCGACACCATCAGTTTTCGAGCGCAGTTCCACGGCGCCGTGTGGGCATTCTGCAACGGTGGGCAAGTTTCGGCAGGCACCGCACATTGGTCACCGGCGGCGCAACGAAGTGCCACGATTGAATTGGTTAATCGTGATGTCGAGTGCCAGCGCCGCGCTGGTCCGGCGCGAGAATAGTTCAGAGTTCCGCCGAGAATGGGCCAAGCCGATGCGGCTACGAGGCGCTCTCCTGTTTCTGCCGGCAGCGCTTGTGATCGCCGACGGGGCCGAAGGGATCGAGCTGCGCCGTCAATCTTCATCGGAAGTTCGTCGCGCGGAGACCCGCCGGATCGTTGATGCACCCTTGCCGAAGGACGGCCCAACGGTCGAGCAGCCCTCAGGGTCTCTCAAAATTCCCAACGCTGCGTTGGAGCCGATCGACTGGGGCGGTCTCGACGGTTGGAGTAGCGATGATCACGCGAGCGCCTATGCGACGTTCTACGCGAGCTGCCGGCCAATCATGCGCGCGAGTGCGCTTCGCGCGGACTCCGCACCGATCCCACCAGCACGCGTTCGGCCCACGCATCCTCACGTCATAGGTAACGTCAGCAAGATAGGTAACGTCAGCAAGCGACCCGCATCTCGTCCGCCTGCGGGCTCCCCACTTGGTTCCCAACCTGGTTTCGCAACTGGCACCCGGCCGATACGTTCCGCGCTTGAACAAGTGTGTGCCCGCGCCGTTACAGCCGGACGGCTTGATCAAAAGACAGCACGACAGTTCTTCGAGACGAATTTCGTGCCGGTACGCATCCGCAAGCTTGGCGATTCCGCCGGCTTTCTCACCGGCTACTATGAGCCGATCGTCGAAGGATCACGATTTCCGACCCGGGATTTCTCCGTACCGTTGTATCGCCGCCCGAGCGACCTGGTGGCGCCAGGAGTCGCTGACGGCGCCCCATTCCCCAACACGGGGCGCGCCTTCCGCCGGACGCCGACGGGCGAACTCGTGCCGTATTATGACCGCGGCGAGATCGAGGGTGGCGCGCTCGATGGGCAGCACCTCGAAATCTGCTGGCTGCGCAGCGCCGCCGAGGCGCTGTCCATCCAGATCGAGGGATCCGCGCGCATTCGGCTCGAAGACGGGACCCTGCTGCGTGTCGGCTATGATGCCCATAATGGCTATCCCTTTGCTTCCGTTGGACGGGTATTGATCGAGCGCAACCTTGTGCCGCGGCAAGAAATCTCCACCGAGCGCATTCGCGAATGGATGCACGACAATCCCGAGGCGGCCAGGATGATCCGCCGGCAGAATCGGCAGGTCGTATTCTTTCGTATCGTTGGATTGAATGATGAGCGCGAGGCGATCGGCGCCCAGGGGATTCCGCTGACCGCGGGGCGATCGATCGCCGTCGACAAGGCCTTGCACGCATATGGCACGCCGTTCTTCATCGAAGCTGATCTGCCGCTGACGAGTCCCGGCCGCCAGGCGCCGTTCCGACGCCTCATGATCGCGCAGGATACCGGCTCTGCGATCGTCGGCCCCGCCCGCGCCGATCTCTTTTTCGGTGCCGGTGAGGAGGCCGGCCAGATCGCAGGACGCATCCAGCAGTCGGCACGCTTGGCCATGTTCGTGCCGCGTGAGCTGGGTTCATCTATTGCAGCCGCGGGCGTACCTCTGCCGCGGGCAAAGCCTGGACCGTCGCTGGCTTCCTACGCATTTCGCCCCGTCGCGCCGCCTCCGGCAACTCCCGCGCCATCGCTTCGCTCCGTCGCGCCGCTCGCAAAGCCCGACGCGCCGCAGGTTGCCGATCGCATGCTCCGCCCAAGCGGGCTGAAACCTGCCCCGTCGCAAGTCGCGGCCCGGCCGCTCCGGTCAGAGACGCCGCGCCCCATGGCGAGGCCCCAGCAGATTCGCGCCGTTGCGCCAGCGCCTCCGCCAAAGTCGGAGCCCACGCAAGCCTCCAACCGTGCGCTCCCGTCTGGTGCGCCCCCGTCGACAAAGTCCGGGCCGTCGCCGGGCGGTGTTCATCAACCTACGTCCAGCGCTCCCTATGAGAATGCGTCGCGTTCGAGGGCACCGCTCACTCGATCAGATACTTACGCATGGAAGCGGCCCCAACCGCGGCCGACAAAAGTGCGCGACCAAAGCGCTGATCGATGATGTGACAAGACGGGGCAACGCAGGGCCTGGCGACGATGCCCTGAGTTCCGATTATGCTCGCCGTCGTTTCGGGGGGGGTATCTGGCTATAGTGTCGGCGCCAAGGGACGCCGATTTTCTACTTTGCATGGGGTTGTTCTTCACAAAACGCGTCACGCCGCGAAAGCGCCCTACGCGAACTCCGCCACCGCGACCAGCGGCAGCGAATCCCTTTCCGACCTTATCTAAGGAGGCGCATCGAAGTCAGGCCTGCCTGACTTCGGCACCTAGGGCGTCTAATGGCGTCGAAATCGGCAACAGCCGATTTCGGTGCGCCGTCTCGAAGGATGGCCCCAAGCGCTGCGGTCTGCGGCCATCCTTCGAGACGCGTCCTACGGACGCTCCTCAGGATGAGGTCCAAAAAGTTTCGCGGATCTCAGCATGAGTCCCGTGGATTTTGCGGCTCAGAACGCGCGATGTATGGATCGCGTGATCGCACCGAAAGGCCGGGAGGAACGACATGGGGCTCATCTTCAAGGACCAGCTCCATGACGACTTCGGAAGCTGGCCGCTGGCTTACATTCCCTATGGAGGCGCCGATTTCGGCGAGATTGCTGCTGTCGGGCTTGCTGTCGGCGATGGGGATGACACCGCCTTCTACGAAGCCTGGCGCGCCGCGGCAGACCGGCTGGCGGGCGAGGCGCAAACGCTTGCGGATCGAGGGCGAAGGGCGAGCGCTCGCGAGTTGTTCCTCAAGGCGAGTTGCTTTTATGGGGCCTCCTATCATCCGCTCTACGGACGGCCCGTCGATCCTCGCCTCGTTGCGGCGTTTCGATAAGCAGATCGATGCCTTCAACAAGGCTCTCGCCCTTCGCGACTCTCCGGTGGAGCCGCTGCGCATCCCGTTCGAGCGCACGTCTTTGCCGGCCTACCTCATTCCCGCCGTCGGCCATGAAACGGCAGTGCGGCCGCTGGTGATCTGCACCAACGGCTACGACGCTGCGATCACCGACATGTTTTTCGCCTCCGCCGTCGCGATGACGGAGCGCGGATACCATTGCCTGCTTTTCGACGGCCCCGGGCAGGGTGAAATGCTGATCGAGCACGGCATGCCCCTGCGCCCCGATTGGGAGACGGTCATCAAGGCCGTCGTTGATTTCGCACTCACGTTGCCGGTCGTCGATCCGGCCCGCATCGCGCTCACCGGCTGGAGTCTCGGCGGATATCTCGCACCCCGCGCCGCGTCGGGAGAGCACCGGCTTGCCGCGTGCATCGCCGATCCCGGCCTGTGGAGCATGGCCTCCGGCATTCGTGCGTTCTGCGAAAAGCTCGGCGTCCCGCCCGAAGCCGCGGCAGATCTTGCGCACATGGACGAGGCCGTGCTCGACAAGATGTGGCAGGCCATCTCCAGTGACCGCAAGCTGCGCTGGACCATCATTCAGCGCGGCTTTTGGGTGAACGGCGTGGAAAACCTCCGCGATTTTCTGCGCTGTATCATGGCGTTCACGCTCGACGGCCGGGCAGAGCTCATCCGCTGTCCGACCCTGATCACGCAGGCCGAAAGCGACCCGTTGGCGGCCAGTGCGCAGGATCTCTTCGAGGCCCTGCGCTGCCCGAAGGCGCTCGTCCGGTTCAGCGCGGCGGAGGGCGCCGGCAGCCATTGCGAGATGATGAACCGCTCGGCGTTGAACCGCCGGGTCGCGGACTGGCTTTACGACGTGTTCGGGAGCTAGAGCATGATCCCGAAAAGTTGCAGACTTTTCGGACAAAGATGATGCTCAGAATCAAGGCCGGCGAGGCTGATCGAGCGCCAAACCGGCGAATTTCTACTTTGCATGGGGTTGTTCCTCAGAAAACGCCGGCCGCGAAAAATCCCCTACGCGAACTCCGCGACGGCGACCAGCAGCCGCTCGATGTCCTCCGGGCGGGACAGCCGGTGGTCGCCGTCCTTGACGAGGGTGAGCACGACGTCGTCCTGGGAGAGCCGTGAGACGAGCTCGACGGCATGGCTCCACGGCACGTCGGGGTCCTGCACGCCCTGCAGGATGCGCACCGGGCAGCCGGTCTCGATGAGGCCGCCGAGCAGGAGATGCCGGCGCCCGTCCTCGATCAGGCCTTTGGTAATGAGGTAGGGTTCGTTCGAATATTGCGATGGCCGCTCCCAGGCGCCCTTGGTCTCGATCTCGCGCCTGATCTCTTCGGGAAAGCGCTTCCACATCAGCGCCTCGGTGAAATCCGGCGCGGGCGCAACGAGCACCATTCCGGCGAGCGAGGCCTTGGGCGAGGGGGCGCGGCGCAGCTCCCGGGCGAGCAGGAGTGCGATCCAGCCTCCCATCGAGGAGCCGACCAGCACCTGCGGCCCCTCGCAGAACGCCATGAATACGGCGAGGCTCTCGGCGAGCCACCGGGAGATGGTGCCGTCGGCGAAGCTGCCGCCGGATTCCCCGTGGCCCGAATAATCGAAGCGCAGGCACCCGCGGCCCTGCGCCTCGGCCCAACCATCCAGCGCGACCGCCTTGGTCCCGCCCATGTCGGACTTGAAGCCGCCGAGCCAGACGAGGCCCGGGCCGGCGCCCGGGCGCTGTCGCACCGCAATCCGCCGCCCGTCCGGCCCGACCTCCAGGAAGGTCGCCGAAGTCGGTGGTGTCGCTGCTGGAGGTATTGTTGGAGGTGTCATTGAAGGTGTCACGGTCTGCCGTCCGCGCAGTGGTCACGAGGTGATTTTGTTTTTTTCATGTGCATCCCCGGAAATTCTTATTTTGTGAGGCCGTTGCGCGACAGTGTGAGAGGGCTGTATGATGCAGGCTGGGGATGGAACTTGGCTTTTCGCGTGACAGCGGTCGGCAGCTCCGGCGTCATGCGAACCAGCGAAAGGCGACAGGGTCGTTGCGATCCGGGTCGCTACTGGGGCCGAGAAGGAACGGGGTGGGGGAAGTGGCCGACATTACGACGGTGTCGCGTACGTTGCTTGACGGACGCGCCAATTTTGCGGGGGCGCCTGCCACCGCATATGCGCCGGCATTTGCCCGGCTTCCTTTAACAGTCATGATCGTAGTGCCGACGCTCGAGGGCGGCGCGGCCGATGAGGATGCCGTCGAGCTCGCCGGCACCTTGACCGCGGCCGGGCACCGGGCGCTGGTGGTTTCGTCCGGCGGACGGCTCGAGGGCGAGCTCGCTGCCCGCGGCGCCCAGTTCGTGCAGCTCGACATGGCAAGCCTCAACCCGGCGGTCATCGCCCACAATGCCGATCGCCCTGGCGCGGCTCATCCGCCAGCGTCGTTGCGGGGTGGTGCATGCGCTCGCCCGTGCGCCGGGCTGGAGCGCCTTTGCCGCCGCCCGTATGACCAGGGTGCCCTTCGTCACCACCTGGTACGCCGAATTCCGCGACCAGAACCGGCTCAAGCACGCCTACAACAGCGTGATGGCCTGCGGCGAGCAGGTGATCGCGTTGAGCGACCAGATCGCCGACGTGATTTCCGAGCGCTATCACGTGCCGGCGCACCGCCTCGTCGTCGTGCCGTCTCATGTCGACGTGGCGCGCTTCGAGCCCACCTCGGTCTCCGCCGACCGGATCGCCGCCGCCCGCGCGGCCTGGGGTGCCGGGCCCGACACCCGCGTCATCATGGTGGTGGGCCGCATCCTGCGCCGCATGGGCCACCATGTCGTCGTTCGCGCCGCGAGCCGGCTCAAGGAGATGGGGCTGCGCGATTTCGCCTTCGTGCTCACCGGCGAGGACACCGGCCATTCGAGCTACAGCGGCGAATTGTGGGACCTCGTCATGGCCACCAAGACCACCGACGTGTTCCGCGTCGCCGGGCCTCCGGCGGACGGACCGGCGGCCTATATGGCTGCGACTGCGGTCGTTTCCGCCGCGGTCCAGCTGGAGAGCCCGCAGCGTGGGCTCCTCGAGGCGATGGCGATGGGGCGCCCGGCGATCGTCTCCGACCTCGCCGGGTCCGATACGGTGCTGGCGCCGCCGGCGGTCACCGAGGACCGCATGACCGGTTGGCGCTTCCGCAGCGGCGACGACAATGCGTTGGCCGCGGCCCTGATCGGGATGCTGTCCGCTTCCGACGCCACCCGCCTCGCCGTCGGCCGGCGCGGCCGCGACCGCGTCAAAGAGCTGTTTGCCAATCCGGGCGCACCGGAGCAGATGCTCTCGATCTATACCGATATCGCCCGCCCGCCGCGGTGAGCCTTGCGGCGGCACGCCGCTGGCATTTTCAGGAAGCAAGGGCGGATACCGCAGTGCAATGCGGACGGACTGCCTCAGATTGCGCAAAACCGTTGACTATTCGACCGTTTGCACCAATCTTCATGGGCTTCCGCGTAGCATGACCGTCGACGCCGCATCCGTGCTGCTGTCGCGGGGTAGCCGTTAGTCGCAATAGCAAGAGGAGAGTTGAGCCATTCGTCGTCCGATGAGAGCTGCCGCGCCCGCCCCGAAGGATGGGCCGCGCACCAACGAAGAAATCCGCGTCCGCGAGGTCCATTTGATCGACAAGGACGGGTCGAACCGGGGCACTGTACCGATCTCCGAGGCTTTGGCCATCGCCCAAGAGGCGGGCCTCGACCTCGTCGAGATCTCGCCCAACGCCACCCCGCCAGTGTGCAAGCTCCTCGATTTCGGAAAGTACAAGTTCCAGGAGCAGAAGAAGCAGGCGGAGGCCCGCAAGAAGCAAAAAGTGGTCGAGGTCAAGGAAATCAAATTCCGGCCGATGATCGACGATCACGACTACGACGTGAAGATGCGCTCCATGCAGCGCTTCTTCGAGGAAGGCGACAAGGTCAAGGTGACGCTGCGCTTCCGCGGCCGCGAGATGGCCCACCAGGAGCTGGGTGCCCGGCTGCTGGAGCGCGTCAAGGGCGACACCGAAAAGCTCGCCAAGGTCGAGATGGACGCCCGTTTCGAAGGGCGGCAGATGATCATGATTTTGGCGCCGCGCTGATCGCGCGGCCTATTGCCGAACCTGTAGCCGAGAGCCGTAGCCCGGATTGAGCGTGAGCGAAATCCGGGTCGGCGCTGGGAATTGATTTCAACGGCTGCCCCGGGTTTCGCTTGCGCTCAACCCGGGCTACGGCCGCGAACGCTTCGCCGTGCGCGACCATCCGGCCGGGTTGCCATTTGCCAGGCTCTCTGCCATAACGCCGCCTCCCCGCTGCCCGGCTAAAGGGCTGCCGTGGCGGCGGCGAAGTGCTCAATCAGCACGCTCGAAAAGAGCATCACCGGGAATTTCCGGTCTGCGGCCCATTGTGCCGCTCGAAGGAGAGCCAAATGCCCAAGTTGAAGACGAAGTCGGGCGCTAAAAAGCGCTTCAAGGTCACCGGCACCGGGAAGGTGCTGTTCGCCCAGTCGGGCAAACGTCACGGCATGATCAAGCGGTCGACGAAGCAGATCCGCGACCATCGCGGCACCAAGGTGCTGTTCAAGACCGATGGCGACCGGATCAAGAAATACTGGCTGGTCCAGGGCTAGACGCCCTCCGGCCGCGCCCGGCGCGGCACAGCCAAGCATTTTGGATTTCATCGATCGTAAAGGAGACCGGCCATGGCCCGGGTCAAGCGCGGCGTCACCGCCCACGCCAAACACAAGAAGGTCCTCAAAGCCGCCAAGGGGTATTACGGGCGGCGCAAGAACACCATCCGCATCGCCAAGCAGGCGGTGGAGAAGGCGAACCAGTACGCGTTTCGCGACCGCAAGCGGCGCAAGCGCACCTTCCGCGCCTTGTGGATCCAGCGCCTCAACGCAGCGGTCCGCAATTTTGGACTGACCTACAGCCGGTTCATCTCCGGGCTCGACAAGGCGGGCGTCATGGTCGACCGCAAGGTGCTGTCCGACCTCGCCATCCACGAGCCGGCCGCATTCGAGGCGATCGTCGACAAGGCGAAGGCCGCGCTCGCGGCCTGACGTTCTCCGGCCCCTGGAGAGCAACCGGCGCGCCTCCGCCATCGCGGCGGAGGAAGCCGCATGTCTGCGCGCCGACACGGTCTGCGAGGCATCGATGAACGACACTGCTGCACTCGACATTTCCGCCCTCGAAGGCGAGCTCACGCGCATGATCGAGACCGCTTCCGATGAAGCGGCGCTCGAAGCCGTGCGGGTGGCCGCGCTCGGCAAGAAGGGCTCGATCTCGGCGCTGCTCGCGACGCTCGGCAAGATGTCGCCGGACGAGCGCAAGGAGCGCGGCCCGCTGATCAACGGTCTCAAGGACCGGATCACCGCGGCGATCGCGGCGCGGCGCGAGGCGCTCAAGGGCGCCGCGCTCGAAGCGCGCCTCGCCGCCGAGACGGTCGACGTCACCCTGCCGCTGCCCGAGGCGCCGGCGGACGCCGGCCGCATCCACCCGATCAGCCAGGTGATGGACGAGCTCACCACGATCTTCGCCGACATGGGTTTCGCGGTGGCGGAAGGTCCGGACATCGAGACCGACGACTACAATTTCACCCGGCTCAATTTTCCCGAAGGCCATCCGGCGCGGGAGATGCACGACACGTTCTTCTTCAATCCGAAGCCCGACGGCTCGCGGCTCCTGCTGCGCACCCACACTTCGCCGGTGCAGGTGCGCACCATGCTGGCGCAGCGCCCGCCGATCCGGGTGATCTGCCCCGGCCGCACCTATCGCTGCGACAGCGACCAGACCCACACGCCGATGTTCCATCAGGTCGAGGGCCTCGTCGTCGACAAGGGCTCGCACCTCGGGCATCTCAAGTGGATTCTTGCGGAGTTCTGCAAGGCCTTCTTCGAGGTCGAGCACGTGAAGATGCGGTTTCGGCCGTCGTTCTTCCCGTTCACCGAGCCGTCGCTCGAGGTCGATATCCAGTGCCGCCGCGACAAGGGCGAAATCCGCTTCGGCGAGGGCGACGACTGGCTGGAGATTCTCGGCTGCGGCATGGTGCATCCCAATGTGCTGCGCAACTGCGGCATCGATCCCGACGTCTACCAGGGCTTCGCCTGGGGCATGGGAATCGATCGCATCGCCATGCTCAAATACGGCATGCACGACCTGCGCGCCTTCTTCGAGGCCGACGTGCGCTGGCTGTCCCACTACGGCTTCCGCCCGCTCGATTTCCCCACCCTCGCCGGAGGGCTGAGCGGATGAGAGCCGTCGGCCGTCCCACGATTGCCGCGCGGCTCTCGCATGCGCGCCGGCTCCATCGCCCCCTCTCCCGCTTGCGGGGGAGGGTCGGGGAGGGGGCTTGCTGAGTCTGCCTCCTCGCTCGGCGCGACGAGAAGCCGCCGCGTTCCCCCTCCCCAACCCTCCCCCGCAAGCGGGGGAGGGGCGCACCGCTGCGGTGGAGTGCAACGCGCCGGGGTCGTGCCATGAAATTCACGCTGTCCTGGCTCAAGGAGCATCTTGCGACCGACGCGACGCTCGCCGCGCTGGTCGATCGCCTGACCATGATCGGCCTCGAGGTCGAGAGCGTCACCGACAAGGCGGCGGCGCTGGCGCCGTTCACCATCGCCCGCGTGATCTCGGCCGAGCAGCATCCCAATGCCGACCGGCTGCGCGTCTGCATGGTCGACACCGGGTCCGGTGCGCCGGTGCAGGTCGTGTGCGGCGCGCCCAATGCGCGGTCCGGCATGATCAGCGTGTTCTCGCCGCCGGGCACGTTCATTCCGGGTAAGAACATCACGCTCGGCATCGGCACCATTCGCGGCGTCGAAAGCCGCGGCATGCTGGTGTCGCCGTTCGAGCTGCAGATCTCGGACGATCACGACGGCATTCTCGACCTGCCGGCCGATGCACCGCTCGGCGCGCGCTATGCCGAATGGGCCCATCTCGACGATCCCGTCATCGAGATCAACCTGACGCCGAACCGTACGGACGCCACCGGCGTGCACGGCATCGCCCGCGATCTTGCCGCCGCCGGCATCGGGACGCTCAAGGACGAGCCGATCAAGCCGGTCGCCGGCAACGGGCCGTGCCCGGTCGGCGTGCGGCTCGACTTCGGCGCGACGCCGTCGCTGTGCCGCGGCTTCGCGTTGCGCCTCGTGCGCGGCGTGAAGAACGGCCCGAGCCCGGAGTGGCTGCAGCGGCGGCTCACCGCGATCGGGCTGCGGCCGATCAATGCGCTGGTCGATATCACGAACTTCATCACCTACGACCGCGGCCGGCCGCTGCACGTGTTCGACGCCGCCAAGGTGAAGGGCGATCTCGTGGTGCGCCGCGCCAAAGCCGGGCGAGACCCTGCTCGCGCTCGACGGCAAGACCTACACGCTCGACGAGACCATGTGCGTCATCGCCGACGATGCCGGCGTCGAATCGCTCGCCGGCATCATGGGCGGCGAGGCGAGCGGCTGCTCGGAGGCGACCACCGACGTGCTGATCGAGTCGGCGCTGTGGGACGAGCTCGCCATCGCCCACACCGGCCGCAAGCTCGCCATCAACTCCGATGCGCGCTACCGCTTCGAGCGCGGCGTCGATCCGGCCTTCATGGTTCCGGGCCTCGAACTTGCGACCCGGATGGTGCTCGATCTCTGCGGCGGCACGGCGACGGAGACCGTCGTCGCCGGCGCGCTGCCGATCGCGGAACGGGTGATCGATTTCCGCCTCGACGAGGTGAAGCGGCTCGCCGGCATTTCGCTGCCCGTCAGCGAAGTAGAGGGCGTGCTCGGCCGGCTCGGCTTCGGCCTGCGCGACAACGGCCCGGTGATCCGCGCCACCGTTCCCTCCTGGCGCCCCGACGTGCACGGCCCCGCCGACCTCGTCGAGGAGGTGGTGCGCATCGTCGGCGTCGACACCGTGCCGCTGATGCCGTTCGAGCGCGGTGAAGCCGCGCGCGAGCCGGTGCTCACGCCGCTGCAAATCCGCACCCGCAAGGCGCGGCGCGCGCTCGGCATGCGCGGCCTCGTCGAGGCGGTCACCTGGTCGTTCATCTCGCATCCGGCCGCGGTGCTGTTCGGCGGCGGCAAGCCGGAGCTCGCGCTGGCGAACCCGATCGCGGCCGAGCTTTCGGACATGCGGCCGAGCGTCATTCCCGGCCTCGTCGCCGCGGCGCAGCGGAATGCCGACCGCGGCTATCCCGACACGGCGCTGTTCGAGATCGGCCAGATTTTCTTGGGCGATCGCCCCGAAGACCAGAAGACGGCCGCGGGCGGCGTGCGCTGCCGCCTCGCCAAGATTTCCGGCGCCGGGCGAAGCTGGGCAACCGGCAGCCGCAGCGTCGATGCCTTCGACGCCAAGGCCGATGCGCTCGCCGTCCTCGCCGCGGCCGGCGCGCCGGTGCAGGCGCTCCAGGTCGTGCCGGGCGGCCCGCCGTGGCTCCATCCCGGCCGCAGCGGCACGATCCAGATCGGGCCGCAGAACGTGCTCGGCTGGTTCGGCGAGCTGCACCCGAAGGCGCTCGAAGCGCTCGGCGCCGAGGGGCCGCTCGCGGTCTTCGAGGTGGTGCTCGACCGCATCCCCGAGGCGAAGGCGAAGCCGACCCGCGCCAAGCCGGCGCTCGAGCTGTCGCCGTTCCAGCCGGTGACGCGCGATTTCGCCTTCATCGTCGACCGCAGCGTGAAGGCCGCCGACCTCGTGCGCGCCGCGCAGAATGTCGACCGCAAGCTGATCACGGCGGTCACCGTGTTCGACGTCTATGAGGGGCCGGTGATCGACGCGACCAAGAAGTCGGTCGCGATCGCGGTCACCCTGCAGCCGCGCGACAAGACCATGACCGACCAGGAGATCGACGCGGTCGCGGCGAAGATCGTCGCCGAGGTCGGCAAACGCACCGGCGGCGTGCTGCGGGGGTAGCGCGGCCACTCCACAACGTGTCATCGCCGGGCTTGTCCCGGCGACCCCGATCATGTGGCACGGCCGTGCCTCGATAAGTCGCGGTGGCCGGGACAAGCCGGCCATGACCATCGATTTTGCCTACCGCCGCCGGCGGCCGCCGCCGGTGACCTGCGGCTCGGGCGGCGGCTCGGCGACGGCGCCGATCTTGCGCAGTGCCTGCGTTGCCGCGCGGTCGCCGGACGCCCAGGCGCCGCCGACGGTTCCCCACAGCGTCTCGTGGACCGCTTCGCCCGCGAACCACAGCCGGTCGCGGAACGGCTCGGCGAGCGCCATGCGGGCGGGCTGGCCGCCCGGCGCGGCGGAGGAGAACGCGCCGAGCGCCCACGGCTCCCTGTTCCACTGGGTCGCGTGGGTGCGCTTGACCGCCTTCTTCACCTCGGAGCCGTAGAGGCCGGTGAGCCACTCGAGCGCGAACTCGACCATCGCCGGCTCGCCCTGCGCCGAGAGTTCGCGGCCGAACTTGCCGCCGACCTCGACCATGCACAGCGTCGTGCCCGCCACGTTGGCGAGGATCGCGGCGGTGCGCGCCGAGCTCGATTTCTCGAACACCACCTCGTCGCGCGCCAGGCCGAGCGGATTGCCCGGCAGCTCGAGCGCGATGTGGTCGTAGCTGCCGAGCGTGAGGCGTTGCAGCGCATCGGTGTAGCGGCGCGGCAGCTCCGGCTCGAAGCGGATGCGGTTATCGAGCAGCACGCCGGTCGACGCGGTGACGATCACCGCGCGCGCGGTGATGGTGCCGCGCGCGGTGCGGATTTCGACATAGGCGCGGCCGGAGAGGTCGATCGCCTTGACCGGGTTCGAGAGCTGCACCGGCACGCCCTGGCCGAGCTTTGCGACGAGGGTGCCGAAGCCCTGCCGGCAGAACGCATCGACGTCGCGCTCGGCGGACTTCGAAAAATCCACCGCCGAGACGTCGGCAAGGTTCTTGCCGCAGCCGAACGGGCCCAGCACGTACTCAACGGTCGGCTGCCAGTCGCCGAGGTCCTTGGGCAATGCCGCCGCGCAGGAGACGTCGGCGCGGCCGCGGCCAGCCTCGAGAATCGCGCGGTTCGCCCGTACCACCGAGGAGAGGTAGTCCTCCATCTCGATCTCGCGGGCATTGCGGCGGCCGATGCGGAGCTTCTGCGCCGGGGGCGCCGGATAGACGTCCAGTCCGACGGTCGACGCGAGCACCGCGACCGGGCTGAGCTCCGGCGTGTGGATCCAATGGGCGCCGCGGTCATACGGGACGCCGAAGGTCGTCGTATCGGTGAAGCAGCGGCCGCCGATGCGGTCGGTGGCTTCGAGAACGATGACCCGCGCCCGCGTCGTGGCGATCCGGCGCGCCGCCGCGATCCCCGCGGCGCCGGCGCCGATGACGACGATTTCGGCGTCCGGACCGGTCGCGCCCCAGGCGGGTGCGGCCGCACCGGCGGCCGAGGCGGCGGACGCTGCAACGAAACGTCGGCGGCTGAGCTTCGGCATGATCGTTGAGGGGCTGGTTTTCCGGCGCGCAACATGCCCCAAGCCGTGTCCGCGCGCAATTCGCCACGGCGCGGGCATGGCGTCACAGGCGAAAAATATCGCAAAATATCCGAGCGCGCCGCCGGCCCGCCGATCCTTGACACCGCGGCAGGCGGGCCAGTAAATGGCCGCCTCTTGCGCCCGCGGCTTCTCGCGCGGCCGGCAGGGGCCGTAGCTCAGCTGGGAGAGCGCCGCAATCGCACTGCGGAGGTCAGGGGTTCAAATCCCCTCGGCTCCACCAAGACCAGCCCGACTAAAGATCAAGCGACTCCAAAGTTCAGGGCAACCAAGACCTGCTTGCTTCGTCGCGATCGGCGCCCGCGAACGCAGCTCCGCGACCTACTGTCCCGCGACCATCTCGAACGGCGACACCCAGGTAACGGGCTCCTGCACGCTCTTGCACTTGGGGCAGGTGAGGACCTGGGTTCCGGTGAGGCGGCTGCCGTCGCCGGAGCGCCACAGCGACACCGTCATCTGCCACGAGTTGACGCAGGAGCGGCCCGGGTTGCAGTAGCCGAAGGTGAGCGAGCCCACCACGTGGCAGGCGTTGTCGATGCTGACCACGCCGGATGGAAGCGGCGAGACGGTGATGCTGCTGCCGAGCGTGCATTGCCCGGCGGTGACCTTGCCGTCGGCGGCGATGGTCAGCGGGCAGGAGAAGCCGTTGTTCTGCGCGGTGCCGTAGATCGGCGCGCCGTAACCGAAGGCGGCCTGCCAGGTGCCGACGATCATCGAGGTATTGCAGGCGGGAAGTCTCGACCCCGAGGGCTGGACGGCGACGGGTGTCGGGGCGGGCTGCTGGGCGGCGGCCGGCGCCAGCATGCCCAGGATGAGGAATGCAAACGACAATACGCGGATGAAGGGCATGTGGGTAAAGGGCATGGGCTTCCTCCCGAAGGGGGATGATGCCGTGCATTTTACTACGTCGAAGTTGACGTTTCATCTCTGGGAGAAGCCAGTTTCGTCCCCCTTTTCGTATCGGTTTGTTTGCCTTTTCGTATGAGTTTCTCACCCTTTCGTATCGGTTCGTCGTTTCAGTCAGTCGTTTCAGTCACTCGTTTCGGTCCTTGGCCCGTTCGATCGCTTCGGCGATCAGGCGGCGCGCTTCCTCGGCGTCGCCCCAGCCCATGATGCGGGCCCATTTGCCGGGCTCCAGGTCTTTGTAATGGGCGAAGAAGTGCACGATCTGCTGGAGCGTGATCTCGGGCAGGTCGGTGTAATTCATCACATGGGCGTAGCGCTTGGTGAGCTTCGGCGTCGGCACCGCGAGGATCTTCTCGTCGCCGCCGCCGTCGTCCTGCATCTTGAGCACGCCGATCGGCCGCACGTTGATCACCGCGCCCGGCACGATCGGCCGCGTGTTGGCGACGAGCACGTCGATCGGATCGCCGTCGTCGGAAAGCGTGTGCGGCACGAACCCGTAATTGCCGGGATAGCGCATCGGCGTGTGGAGGAAGCGGTCGACCACGAGGGTTCCGGCCGCCTTGTCCATCTCGTACTTGATCGGCTCGCCGCCGATCGGAACCTCGATGACGACGTTGACGTCCGCGGGCGGATCGTAACCGATGGCAATGGCATCGAGGCGCATGGCAGCCGGACTTGGAATGGCAGTCTGAACGTGGAGGCAGCATCGGCGGGCAAAAGCATGCGAATATTGCGGAATGAACGTGGGATGGCAGCAGGTCGTCGCGTGACGCTATCCGAGCCTGCCGACTATTCGTGCGAAAAGCAAATCGGGACCATTTGATACCAAAATCATATTTAACCATGCGGCAACGTCGCGACGCGGTGTCTGCTTGTCGCCGGCCTGCGGGGTATGCGATCATCCCGGCTTCACCGCCATCCTTCGCCGTATTCCGACTGCTGTAGCGACCCCGATGAGAATTCGTCCACGTGCGGGGTTTCCCGCGCCCGGGCGGGCGCAATCGCCCGCGCACGTACACACGGTCGCGCACGAGAACCCCGGATGAAGCCCAGGCCGAGAACCGCGTTGATCTTCGGGGTCACCGGCCAGGACGGCGCCTATCTCGCGCAGTCGCTGCTGCAGCGCGGATTCGAGGTGCACGGCACGTCGCGCGACAAGGAGAGCTCGAGCTACGCCAACCTGCGCCGGCTCGGCATCTACGAGCAGGTGACGTGCCACTCGGCGGTGCTCGGCGACTTCCGCAACGTCGTCACCGTGATCAAGAATGTGAGCCCGGCGCACATCTACAATCTGGCGGCGCAGTCGTCGGTGGGGCTCTCGTTCGAGCAGCCGGTGGAAACCATCGACAGCATCATGCACGGGACCATCAACATCATGGAGGCGATGCGGTTCCTGCCTCTCGATGCGAGGTTCTACAACGCGGCGTCGAGCGAGTGCTTCGGCAACACCGAGAATGATCGACCCGCCGACGAGCACACCACCTTCCGCCCGCGCAGCCCTTATGCGGTCGGCAAGGCGGCGTCGTTCTGGGCGGTCGCCAACTATCGCGAAGCCTACGGCCTGTTCGCCTGCTCGGGGCTGCTGTTCAACCACGAATCGCCGTTGCGGCCGGCACGCTTCGTGACCCAGAAGATCATTCGCGGAGCGATGGAGATCGCGGGCGGCCGGGCGGATTCACTCAATCTCGGCGCCCTGATGCTGGCGCGCGACTGGGGCTGGGCGCCGGAATACGTCGACGCCATGGGCCGCATGCTCGAGCGCGACACGCCGGAGGATTTCGTCATCGCCACCGGCGAAACCAACACGCTCGAGGATTTCGTGGCGACGGCGTTTTCCTGCTTCGGGCTCGATTGGCGCGACCACGTCGTGCTCAACCCGACCTTTCTGCGCCCGCTGGACATTACGTTTTCGAGCGCAAGCCCGGCCAAGGCGGAGCGGCTTCTCGGCTGGAAGGCGACGAAGAAAATGCGCGACGTCGTGGCGTCGCTCGCCGAAGCCGAGCGCGAACGCGCCCGCGCGTCGGCCTGAGGTCCTGCCCCCAGGTCGCCGCCGACGCTTTCGGCAGGGCAGGGCGCGACAGCCTCTTGAAGTCATGGCGTGGCTTCGCCAAACAGAGCCGCGAGCTGTCGGCCGCGTCGGGAGGCGGCGCGACGGCGTCGAGGAGGATTTTGCTGTGAATACGAAGACCCCTTCGGGGACCACGCTTCTGGTGCTGCCCGGCGACGGCATCGGCCCGGAAATCGTCGCGGCCACCATGGAGGTGCTCGACGCCGCCGACCGGCAGTTCAAGCTCGGCCTGTCGTACGAGACCGCCGACATCGGGTTCGCCGCGCTTCGCGCCTCCGGCACCACGACACCAGACGCCGTGATCGAGCGGGCGAAGCAAGCCGCGGGCGTGATCCTCGGACCGGTGTCGCACAACGAGTATCCGCCGGTCGCCGAAGGCGGGCTCAATCCGTCCGGCGAACTGCGCCGCCGGCTCGACCTGTTCGCCAACATCAGGCCGGCGCGGTCGCGGCCGGGCTTGCCGCCGCGCTGCGGCCGCGACATCGATCTCGTGATCGTGCGCGAGAACACCGAAGGCTTTTACGCCGACCGTTCCATGCATGTCGGTCCCGGCGAGTTCATGCCGACCCCCGACGTCGCCCTCTCGGTGCGCAAGATCACGCGCGAGGGCTCCGAGCGCATCGTCGAGGCGGCGTTCTCGCTCGCGGCACGGCGGAAAAAGCGGGTGACCGTCGTCCACAAGGCGAACGTGCTGCGGCTCTCCGACGGTTTCTTCCTCGCCTGCGCGCGGCGGGTCGCCGAGCGCCATGCCGACGTCGCCTGCGAAGAGCGCCTGGTCGACGCGATGGCGGCGCTGCTGATCCGCGATCCCGGCCTGTTCGACGTCATCGTCACCACCAACATGTTCGGCGACATCCTCTCCGACGAGGCCTCCGAGATCGCCGGCAGCCTCGGCATCGGCGCCTCGCTCAATGCCGGCCACACTTATGCGGTCGCCCAGGCCCAGCACGGCTCGGCGCCGGACATCGCGGGGAAGGACCTCGCCAATCCCTCCTCGCTCATCGAGTCGGCGGCGATGCTGCTCTCATGGCTCGAGGAGCGTGGCGCCGGCGCCAATTTCGCCGCCGCCGGGCAGGCGATCGTCCGCGCGATCGACGCGACCATCGCGGTCCCGGCGCAACGCACGCGCGACCTCGGCGGGCCGCTCGGCACCAAGGCGTTCACCGCACGCGTCGTCGCGGCCCTCAAAGAGGAGAAATGAGCGGTGACGCCGCGCCATGCTCGCAACGGGCGATCAGCCAGCGCGAAGGTGAATTTGGCCGATGTTCCGGCCCCTGGCGGCGCCAGCGGTCGAGGAAATCGAACAGCCAGGTGCGGATGGCGAGATCGTAGACGGGGCGATCGCCGAAATGGTCGGCGCGGGGCTTCGCGCCCGGCAGCGTCATGCGCTCGTGGCCGCGGGTGGTCCAGCGGCACATCATGGCGTGAGTGACCTCGGCATGGAACTGGATGCCGTAGGCCGCCGGCCCGTAGCGGAACGCCTGGACCTTGAAGAGATCGCCCTCAGCCAGGAGGTCTGCGCCGGCCGGCAGGTCGAAACCCTCGCGGTGCCATTGGTAGACGACCGCGGGCCACGTCTCGATCACGTCTCTCGCCGCCGGTGTGACGCGGATCGGATAATAGCCGACCTCGGCCATTCCCATTGGGATGGAAGTCGACCCTCGCGCCGAGCTGGCGTGCCAGCATCTGCGCGCCGAGACAAATGCCGAGGAAAGGTTTTTCCTCGCGCAACGGCACCTTGATCCATTCGATTTCGGTGCGCACGAAATCGTCGGGGTCGTTGGCGCTCATCGGGCCGCCGAAGATGACGGCACCGACATGGTCGGCGAGCGTATCGGGGAGGGGATCGCCATAGCGCGGGCGGCGGATATCCATGCCGACGCCGCGCGACTGGAAGTAATGGCCGATCCGGCCGGGTGTCGAATTCTCCTGATGGAGGACGACCAGGACCGGCTTCGTCTCCGAAGGCCTCACGGGGCTTCCCGTATGGCCTTCTTGAGAACGCGGTTGGTCCGGCGCCGGCGCACGAGCTGCGAATGCGCCACCGCCTCGAGGACGAAGCGGCGCGGCAACAGTCGCGTGATGATCGTGACCGCCTTGTTGGCGACGCCCGGCACCACCACGCGTCGCCCTCGCATCAAACCTTCATAGCCGGCCTCGGCGACTTCCTCGGCGCTGCAGGTCAGCGCATTGGAGCCGACCACGCGCGGCAATCCGGTGCGCGGGAACGGGACCCGCGGAATTCCGGCGCGGGCCTGGAACTCGGTCGGCACCGGTCCGGGACAGAGCACGCTCACCCGCACGCCGCGCCGCGCCAGCTCGTGGTGAAGTGCTTCGCTGAACGAAAGCACATAGGCCTTGCTCGCGTAATAGACCGCCATGCCGGGGCCCGGGATGAATCCGGCGACCGACGCGACATTGAGAATACCGCCGCGCAAGCGCGCCAGCGTGTCGGCGAAGGCGAGCGACAGCTCGGTGAGCGACCGGATGTTGAGGTCGATCATGGCGAGCTGTTCGGCATGGTCGAGCTGGGCGGCCTCGCCGACGAGGCCGAAGCCGGCATTGTTGACGATGTATTCGGGCTCGAGCCCGTGGGCCGCGAGCTCCGCCTTGATGCGGGCGCCGGCCTCGGGCTGGGCGAGGTCGATCGCCAGCACCAACGGCCGCGGCCGTCCACCGGCAGCGATTTCGTCGGCAAGCGCATCGAGCTTGCTCTCGCGCCTGGCGATCAGCACGAGCTCATGGCCGTGCTCGGCGAACACGCGCGCCAGTGCCGCGCCGATCCCGGCCGAAGCACCGGTTACGACGACCACCCGACGCGTCGTGGGGGCAGACTCCTTCATTTGTCCTCCGCGCTCGATTGTTCGCCAGCGACACGCTGGCGCAGAGCAATGCGGTCACGGGGTGAGATTCCTAAGAGATCGGCCACCCGCCACAGCACATTGTCCTCGAATTCGCTGACGCCCCCGTCGACGAATACCATTTCCCACAACATCTCAACTACCTTCAAGCGGCCTCCTTCGTTCAGACTGCGCATCAGCAGATGGGTGAAATGATAGAAATCGACGGCTTCCTTGTCGGCCGTCACCGCGGTGTCGATGAGCTCGTCGGTCATCGCATCGTCCAGGTCGAATTGCGACTTGAGCAAGGCGCGAAGCTTCGCCCGCGCCGTCTCGGACAACTCGCCTTCGAGGGTCGCTACGTGAACCAGCAGGGCCGCGGCCGCGACGCGGTAATCATCGCTGTCAAAATGACTGTCGTGTTTGCCGCCGCCGCTGAGCTCGGCAAACAACCGTTTGATTTCTTCAAGCATGACCATCCCGACGCAATCGCGCGCGTCGCCTCGAAGTCTAAAGCGGTTTCAGGGCGAGTAAACCGGAAAACCGGCATGTGGATTGGATTTACCGTGTGTTCCAGTGGCGGGAAGGGTGCCCCCGTTTCGGCAGATGCAGGCAACGGGTGTCCGTGGCGCCATTGCGGTATCAGCGAGTCCGGGTGCGTGCAATATCCAGTGGGACGGGAACGTGATGACGAGGACGTGATGATGCGAAGTTCGTGCATTTCGCGTGCCAGAGCCCCACCGCACACGCGCCGGCAGCCATGCTCTCTACGATTAGCCGAGGATGGGCGCAAGCTGGTGGTTTCGACAGCCACTTGCCTTCAACGGCGACGAATGGAACCCGAGGATCAGGTCCAGAGGGCCCGCACGCCGTAGAACGCCGTGTCCTTCACGCGGCGCGCCGCCGCCTGCCACCAATGGGCGCGGGGGTCGTTGCAATAGGTCATGCTCAGCATCACCCGCCGCTCGCCGTCGCGGATCGGCGTGACGTCGTGCTGCACCAGGGCGCCTTCGAAGATGACGAGGGTGTTCGCGGCCGTGCTGATCTCGACCTCCTTGCCGTCGAGGCGGGCTCGCAACACGGCGTGGCTCAGGCCACCGGCCGCGTGCCCGGTGTTGACGAGGGCGAGCAGCAGCGTGAAGTGGCGGCCGCGATAGAAGTTGTGGTCGAAGTGCCAGCCGATGTGATCGCCCGGCTTGTTGTAGACCAGAAGCGAGAGCGAGCTCTGGTCGTGGATCGGCGTCGGCCCGACCCAGACGCCGACCAGGCGCGACACCAGGCCGAGAAGATCCGAGGCGTGATAAAGCGAGACGATGCCGGGTGCCGTCTGGATCAGCGTCTCGTAGGCGATGGTGCCGCCCTTCTTGTGGGTCGGCACGTAGTTGCGTTCGGGGTCGCTCAGGCGCTCCGCCTCCGCGCGCAGCGCTGCAAGCGTGTGCGGCGGCAGGAAGTCCGGCAGGACCGCGAGGCGCTTGTCGAAGCTCGGAAGCGCCCGACGCTGGGCCGCTCCCATGTCCAGCGCATGCGTGCTGGTGATCGCTGCAACACGGCCGGAGAGTT
Organism: uncultured Alphaproteobacteria bacterium; assembly: GCA_963793985.1. Taxonomy (GTDB): domain Bacteria; phylum Pseudomonadota; class Alphaproteobacteria; order Rhizobiales; family Xanthobacteraceae; genus JAJPKK01. The sequence goes on from CAWCCG010000036.1 coordinate 56,512, forward strand.
CGCGGTACAACTTGGCGCGGCGCGTACGGGTGAAGGCAACCCCGCCGACGGTCGCGGCGCCGGCCCCTATCATCATTTCTGTGATCACGGCGAAACGCGCCCTCTTCGCGCGCTCCCTCAACGTCTTTCGGTTTCCTAGAGGGTTAGCCGAGTCGTGCGACAATACGAAGAAGGCAATTTGTCCGCCGGTGCCGATTTACCGGCGCTTGTCCCACGGAAACTGTCGCCGCAAATGTGCCGGCCGCGCCTTGAGTTCCACAGGGCTGAGCCCTGCGGCGCCGGGAGCGAGCCGATGCACGCGGGCATAAAGCTCCTCGGTGAGGAGATTGCGGTCGGCCCGCGCCGCGAGTGCGGCGAACGGAACGACGTCGCCGACATGGGTCTTGATGGTCGCACCGACGCAATAGCGGAACTCGGAGACGAGGAGCGCGAGCCGCAGCGACAGGCTGTAACGGCTCACGAGGTGAAACAGCGCGCTGTTCTGCCCCTCGAAATAGACCGGCAGCACCGCCGCCTCGGTGAGCTGGATGAGCCGCGCGGTGAACGACTTCCAGGGCAGTTCCTCGGCCTTGCCGAACGGCTGCTCGGCGGTCGCGACGCCGCCGGCGGGAAAGACGACGATGGTGATGCCGTCCTGCAGGAGCCGCCGCGCCTCACGGCGCGTCCGGATGTTGGCCGCGGTCGCCGCAGGCGTGCCTGAGAAATCGATCGGCAACGCATGGGGACGGATTTCCGGCATGCGCATGAAATCGGCGTTGATCAGGATGCGGTACGGCCGGCCGAGCTGTTCGGCGAGCGCGAGGAGCGCGATGCCGTCGCCGATGCCGAACGGATGGTTAGCGACGATGACGAGCGGTGCATCCGCCGGCAGCACGGGCGGCCAGGCCGGCGCGTCGAGCTCGATCCTGGCGCCGACCATATCGAGGAGCTCGCCCATCATCCGCGGGCTCTTGCCGGCAACGTCGCGGCGCCAGCGGTAGTAGACCGGGAGCAGGCCGCGACGCCCCGATAAATCTTCGATGGCGCGCATCGCCCAGCGCTTCCACAGCGGATCGCTTGGCGAGGAGTAGGTCAGCGTTTCGGATTGCACGTTGAGTCCCGTACCGCCGCTGCAGCCACCGGCGTTCTAGCGTGAGCGGATGATCGGTCAAGACTTGACTTGCGCGATCGCGCGCAGGTGGCCAGCAGCGCTTGCACGTCGCGGCACCCCGCTATCGAAGCGCTTCGAGAACCGCCTATCCGTGGAGGCTCACGCTGTCCGTGGGCGCCTGTTCGCGTGCATCCATGCCGTAGTCGCGGATGACGCCGGTGATACGCAGGCGATAGCGCGCGAAGAGCTCGTTGCGGCCGCGCGCCTGGGCGTGGCGATGGGCCTCGAGCTTGCGCCACGCCGCCACCGCCGCCTCGTCGCGGAACACCGAGAGCGAGAGGATTTTTCCGGGCTCGGTGAGGCTCTCGAAGCGCTCGACCGAGACGAACCCGTCGACCTCGGCGAGTAGCGGGCGCAACTCGGCAGCGATGTCGAGATAGGCCTGCCGGCAACCCGGCTTCGGCCACACCTCGAAGATGACGGCGATCATGTTGGTTCCTCCGTTGGTACGCAAGCCGATGTAGCAACGACCTTGCGAAATCGATATCAGGAAACGGCCGTAGTATCGGTTCGCGTAGGGTGGGCACGGCGCGCAACGACGCGACCTCACGTTGCCCATCGCCTGCACGTGCGACTCTGCACTATGAACGACGCGTCTCGCCATTCTCCAACCGGGAACCCGACATGACCGATGCCCTGATCGCCTCCGCCATTTCGCATTGGGGGCCGCGGTTCGTCGCCAACGGCGTGTCGCTCACCGACTTCGAGGAAGTGACGGCGTCGATCGCGAACTGGAACGACTGGTGCAAGGCGTGGTCGGCGCGGGCCGCTGTTCACGAGGAGATGGGCCGCGAGGCGCTCGCGGCCGGCAAGCATCTGAGCGCCGGGGAGCATTTGCAGCGCGCCGGCGTCTACTATCACTTCGCGAAGTTCCTGTTCGTGCACGACGTCGCGCAGATGAAAGCGGCGCACATGAAGGCGGTCGAGTGCCGCCGCCTCGCGCTGCCTCATCTCGTTCCGGTGGGCGAGCGCGTCGCGATCCCGTTCGAGGGCCGCGCGCTCGCCGGCATCCTGCGCAAGCCGGCCGGAACGAGATGGGGCGGCACGGTGCGCCCGCCGGTGCTGGTGATGGCGTGCGGGCTCGACTCCTGCAAGGAGGAGACGGCGGCCTACGAGCAGCCGTTTCTCGACCGCGGCATCGCCACGCTGGTGTTCGACGGCCCCGGCCAGGGCGAGGCGGAATACGATTTTCCGATCCGCGGCAACTACGAGACGGCGGTGACGGCGGTGGTCGATTTCGTCGATGTCCCGCGGCGATCTCGACACCGCGCGGAATCGGCCTGTGGGGCGTGAGCCTCGGCGGCTACTACGCGCCGCGCGCGGCGGCGTTCGAGAAACGGCTCAAGGCCTGCATCGCGCTGTCCGGCCCGTTCGACTTTCTCGATTGCTGGGATCGGCTCCCCGAACTCACCCGCGAGACGTTCCGCGTCCGCAGCCATTGTGCCGACGAGGCTGCCGCCAAGCGCAATGCGGCGACGCTGTCGCTCAAGGACGTGGCCAAATCGATCACCTGTCCGCTGTGCATCGTCGCCGGCAAGCAGGACCGGCTGGTGCCGTGGCAGGATGCCGAGCGGCTCGCCCGCGAAGCCTCTGGCCCGGTCGAGCTGATGCTGATCGCCGACGGCAATCATGTCGCCAACAACCGCGGCTACCGCTGGCGCCTGCAGACCGCCGACTGGATGGCCGATCGCCTCGCGACGTGAGTTGGCTGAACGAGTACTGGCGCATGGTGACGTGAGCGGCGGCCGCGCCGCGTTTGTGCTATCTCCTGCGCCAAGCCGGTACAACAGGGACCTCCATCATGAGTTATACGGTTGCGATCATTGCGGCAGGCGACATGGGCTCAGCGGTGGGCGCCCGGCTCAGCGAGCACGGCGTAAGGGTGACGACCTCGCTTGCCGGTCGCTCGGCGGCGAGCGTGGCGCGCGCCGAGAAGGCCCGCATGGTGCCGGTCGCCGACGACGATGCGCTCGTCGCCGACGCCGATTTCTTCCTCTCGATCTGTCCGCCGGGTGAAGCGGTCGCGCTCGCCCAACGGATGAAGCCGGCGCTCGCGCGCTCGCGCAAGAAGCCGATCTATGTCGACTGCAACGCGGTCTCGCCGGAAACCGCGGTCGAGATCGGCGCGGTGCTCGAAGGCTTCCGGCTCCCGGTATGTCGACGGCGGCATCATCGGCCTGCCGCCGCCGCCCGGCCACACCGGCACCCGCATCTACGTCTCAGGTCCCGCAGCGAGAGAAGTGTCGAAGCTCAGCGATTTCGGCGTGCCGTTTCCCTTCCTCGACGGGCCGATCGGCGCCGCCTCGGCGCTGAAGATGTCCTATGGCGGCATCACCAAGGGGTTCACTGCGGTGGCGGTGGCGATGGTGCTCGGCGCCACCCGCGGCGGCTCGGCGGCGGCGCTCCACAAGGAGCTCGAGATGAGCCAGCCGCAACTCCTCGCCTGGCTCACCCGCCAGGTGCCGCGGATGCCGCCGAAGGCCTATCGCTGGGTCGCGGAGATGGAAGAGATCGGCCATTTCGTCGGCGACGGCACGCCCGGCGGCGACATGTATGCGGCGATCGCCAAGCTCTACGAGGACATCGCCGCGGCGCTCCGCGCGCCGCAGACCCCGGACAATCCGGTGGCGCAGCTCGCCGACTTCTTCGAGCCGGCCGAGGCGAAGGAGCGCAAGCGGGCGTAGTCGCGCAGCGGAACCGTCACCTCCTCACTCCGGGCGTCATCGCCGGACTTGATCCGGCGATCCCGATCGAGAGGGCACGGCCGCTCCACATCGCAGGTCAGGCTTCGCGTGGCTGCGCTGTGCCTCGATAAGCGGGGTCGCCGGGTCAAGCCCGGCGATGACGGTGGTTGTGCTGGCGCGCTCCGTTGGACGGAACGCCCTACTTCCCCCGCAGCGCCAGCACGCGGTCGACCATTTCGCCGGCCTGGCCGAGATAGTTCGCGGGATCGCACAGCTTCGCCAGCGCCGCGCGGTCGAGGTGCTTCGCGATCTCCTTGTTCTCGGCGAGCAGGTCGAGCAGCGGGCGCCCGGTCGCGATCACCTGCCGGCAGATGTCGTAGACGAGGTCGTGGGCGTATTGCCGGCCGATATGGGGGCCGAGCCCCATCATCACCGCCTCGGAGACGATCAGCCCGCGGGTGATGTCGAGGTTCGCCCGCATCTTCTTCTCGTCGACGACGAGGCCCGAGACCACGAAGCGCGTCTGCGCCAGCGCGCCGGCGGCGAGGCTGAAGATCTCCGGCACCGCGATCCACTCGATCTCCCACGGGCCGGTCGCGCGCTCATGGTCCTCGACCATGGCGTCGAGCAACGCGGCGACGAGCTGGCGCACCAGCGAGGTCGTCGCGGTGATGTAGACCGAGGAGATCGGGTTGCGCTTCTGCGGCATGGTGCTCGACGAGCCGCGGCCCTCGTGGAACGGCTCGTAGACCTCTTCGACCTCGGTCTGCATCATCAGCTTCACGTCGAGGGCGATCTTGCCGCACACGCCGGTGACGAGGCCGAGGAAGCAGCCGACCTCGGCGATGCGGTCGCGGACGGTGTGCCAGGCGATTTCCGGCTGGCCGAGGTCGAGCTCCTTCATCAGCGCCGCCTGCACCTCGAGGCCGCGGTTGCCGAGCGAGGACAGCGTGCCGGCGGCGCCGCCGAACTCTCCGACCAGCACGCGCGGCCGCAATTCCTTCAAGCGCTGGCGGTGGCGGTCGAAGGCGGCGAGCCAGGTCGCCGCCTTGTAGCCGAAGGTGATCGGCACCGCCTGTTGCAGGTTGCTGCGGCCGGCCATCGGCGTGTCGCGGTAGCGCTTGGCGAGCGCGGCCAGCGCATCCGAGATCGCGACGATGTCCGCTTCGACGAGGTCGAGCGCCTCGCGGATCTGCAGGATGGTGGCGGTGTCGGTGATGTCCTGGGTGGTGGCGCCCCAGTGGCACCATTCGCCCAAGCCGTCGCGGCACAGCGCGACGAGCTGCTGCACCACCGGCAGCACCGGGTAACCGATCCGCTCGGTCTGCGATTTGAGCTTGGCGAAATCGTATTCCTTGGCGTCGCAGTGCCGGCAGATTTCCTCCGCGGCCTCCTGCGGAATGATGCCGAGCCGCGCCTGGGCGCGCGCCAGCGCCGCCTCGATGTCCAGATATTTCTGGACGCGGTTTTCGTCGGCGAAAATCCGCCGCATCGGCTCGGTGGAAAAGATGTCGCGGAAGATGCCTGAACTCACGCCAACAGCGGTCATGGATGCGCCTCTATGGGAAAGGGGCCCATGGGTACCCAATGCCCGCCCCGCGGTCCATGGCGCCTTCAGCCAGAGGCGACGCGCGAGCAAGAACGGCAATGAAGAAGAGGCAGAATCGCGATCGCCCAGGCCGTCACCAATCGCACGAAGGCGAGGCGGCTCATCTGCGCCCGACGGGCGCGACGGGAGGGCGGCAGCGGACGCAGAGGACACCTGCGAGCCTAACCGATCGGGTCGCCGCCGCGGCCGCTTAACAGATTAGAATTGCTACACTTAACAGATTAGAACGATTTCATATCATAGTTCTTGCGGCGGCGTTTCCGCGCTGGCATCAAATAAGGGTCGGTCGGTTCGGTCGCACGGCGACTGGATAACAGCAGCAGCGAGAACTACCGATCGCACGGGAGAGCGCGTCGTGATCGTGTGTTCGTGCAACGTCATTTCCGACCAGCAGGTCCGCTCGGTCGCAGCCGAACGCACGCCGCGCGGCACCAGCGAAGTCTACCGTTGCCTCGGCTGCAGCGCCGAGTGCGGACGGTGCGCCCGGACCATCCGCCGGATCATCGACGAAGCGATCAATCCCTGCTGCCCGGCCAATCCGGGTCTGAGGCGTGTCCCGGCCGGATGCGGCTGGGTAGCGCGAAGGCGCAGCCGGCTCAAAAATTCCAATCCAGTCTTGCATTTGTTGGGGACAGGCGGCGATGCGCCACGTGCGCCGCCGCCTTTTTTGCTGGCGTCCAGTTTAGAATTGTTATAATTTGCCTCTGCTAAACCCGGCGAGCAGCAAGAGGAACCAGGGCACATGCGCGGAGAGGCAACCGTCATCGAATATCTCAACAAGGCCTTGCGGCATGAGCTGACCGCGGTGAACCAGTACTGGCTGCACTACCGGCTGCTGGAGAACTGGGGCTACAACACGCTCGCCAAGATCTGGCGCAAGGAATCGATCGAGGAGATGGAGCACGCGGACAAGCTTGTGCACCGCATCATCTTTCCTCGACGGCTTCCCCAACATGCAGGTGCTCGATCCCCTCCATATCGGCCAGACCGTCAAGGAGGTGCTCGACTGCGACCTCGCCGCGGAAATGTCGGCCCGCGCCCTCTACGAGGAGGCGGCGACCCATTGTCACGCAGTGAAAGATTACGTGACCCGCGATCTCTTCGAGAAGCTGATGAAGGACGAGGAAAAGCACATCGACTTCCTCGAGACCCAGCTCGAGCTGGTCAAGCGCCTCGGCCTCGAGCTCTACGCGCAGTATCACATCGGCGAGCATCACGAGGAGTCGTAAGCGGCTCCCGCTCCCGCCCCGGCTTCATCCGTGACGGAGAGCCGGGCGCTCCCGGCCCGAACTTCCGATCTGTCTCACGTCGCCTGTGCGAACGGTACAGGGGTGCGTCGTCAACCCCTGTGCGCGGCGCCTGCTTATGGGCTAGTCTTCGCCCATCACCGGCAGGCCGCCGCCAAGCGCGCGCCGAGGGAGAACCTGCCGGCAAGCTCATCGCAGTGCGGGATGCGGCGTGCCGCCCCGCACAGGGAGACAGCCCCGGCGTGAAGATCGAACGCATCGACCCACCGGTCGCCGCGACCCCGGTGCGCAAGGCACGATGGACGGCCCGCATCGTCGGGCTCCTCGCGATTCTTGCGCTCGTCCTCGGTGGCGCCGTCTACTTCTATGCCCCGCAATACCTGCCGAGCGGCTGGCAAGGCGCGAGCAAAGCCGCGCGTGGCGGACGCGGCGGCAACAATCGCCGACACGCCGGTTCCGGTGCTCGCGTCCGCGGCGACCAAGGAGAACGTCCCGGTCTATTTCGACGGCGTCGGGACGAGCCGCGCGCTCAACATCGTGACCGTGCGCGCCCAGGTCGACGGCAAGCTGATCGCGGTGAATTTCAAGGAAGGCCAGGACGTCGAGAAGGGCTTCGTCCTCGCCGACATCGACCCCACCATCTATCGCGCCCAGCTCGACCAGGCGATCGCCAAGAGGGCGATGGACGAAGCCCTGCTCGGCAACGCGCGCATCGATCTCGACCGCTACGCCAAGCTGACCGCGACGAACTCGACGAGCCGCCAGCAATACGACACCCAGAAGGCGCTGGTCGCTCAGCTCGAGGCGCAGGTGCAGGCGGATCAGGGCGCGATCGAGAACGCCAAGGCGATGCTCTCCTACACCCGCATCGTCGCGCCGATCGCCGGCCGCACCGGGCTGCGGCTCGTCGACGCCGGCAACATCGTTCATGCGACCGACACCACCGGGGTCGTGGTGATCACCCAGATCCGGCCGATCGCGATCATCTTCACTCTGCCGCAGCAGGAATTGCCCGCGGTCAACCGCGCCTTCGCCAAGGGCGCGCTCGATGCGCAGGCGCTCGCCGACGACAACCGCACCGTGGTCGACCACGGCAAGCTCGTCGTCGTCGACAACCAGGTCGACCAGACCACCGGCACCGTGAAGCTCAAGGCGGAATTCCCCAACGAGAGCCTGCAGCTCTGGCCGGGCCAGTTCGTCAACGTGAAGCTCCTGGTCGATACGCTCAAGGACGCGACCGTGGTGCCGACCGCGGCCGTCCAGCGCGGCCCCAACGGGACCTTCGTCTACGTCGCGAACGACGACAACACGGTCTCGGTGCGGCCGGTCGCGGTGTCCCAGCAGGACGAGGTCCGCGCCGTCCTCACCGACGGGATCGACGCGGGCGAGCGGGTGGTGACGACGGGCTTCGCCCAGCTCAATGACGGCACCCGCATCACCATCGGCACCCAGGAGAAGATCGAGCGCCCGGCCGGCAGCGAGCGCCGCCGCAAGGGGCCGATCCCGACCGCCGAGGCCGAGCCGAAGGCGCCGCCCGCCAAGGCCGCGCAGGCCGAGGACAAGCCGCGGCAGGGCGACACGGCGACCGCAGCAAGCCAGGCGACGCCGGCTGCGCCGGCGCAGCGCCGCCGCGACCACCAACGGCACCGCTTCGGCCGAGCGGCCCGCCGCGACCAGCCGGCGCGACGCCGCGCAGCGCGTCGCAGAAGCGGTCGACTGCCACCCCATGAACGTTTCTGCCCCCTTCATCGCCCGGCCGATCGCGACGTCGCTGCTCGGCGTCGCCGTGATGCTGGGCGGCATGCTGGGCTACTGGCTGCTTCCGGTGGCGTCGCTGCCCCAGGTCGATTTCCCGACCATCCAGGTGACGACGCAGCTTCCCGGCGCCAATGCCGAGACCATGGCGTCGCTCGTCACCGCGCCGCTGGAGCGCCAGTTCGGCCAGATTCCGGCGCTCTCGACCATGACGTCGTCGTCGTCGTTCGGCATCAGCCAGATCACGCTGCAGTTCGACCTCAACCGCGACATCGACGGCGCGGCGCAGGACCTGCAGTCGGCGATCAACGCCGCCGGCTCGACCCTGCCGCGCAACCTTCCCTATCCGCCGACCTACGCCAAGGTGAACCCGGCCGATGCGCCGGTGATGACGCTCGCGCTCACCTCGCCGACCATCGCGGTCCGCCAGATGAGCGACCTCGCCGACACCATGATCGCCCAGCGCCTGAGCGAGGTGACCGGCGTCGGCCACGTCTCGGTGCAGGGCGGGTTGAAGCCGGCGATCCGCATCCAGGCCGACCTCGCCCGCATGGCCTCCTACGGCCTGGCGCTCGAAGACCTGCGCACCGCCATCGTGTCCGCCAACGTGGCGGGGCCGAAGGGCTCGTTCGACGGCGCCCAGCAGTCCTACACCATCGCCGCCAACGACCAGGTCACCAACGTCGCGACCTACCGCTCGCTGATCGTCGCCTACCGCAACGGCGCGCCGGTGATTCTGAGCGACGTCGCCAACGTGGTCGACGGGCTCGAGAACACCAAGGTCGGCGGCTGGTACCAGACGCTTCCCGCGGTGATCGTCGACATCCAGCGCCAGCCCGGCGCCAATGTCATCGACACCGTGCGCCGGCTCTATCGCGAGCTGCCGCGCCTGCAGCGCGCCATGCCGAAGGGCGTGACCCTCACGGTGGTGCAGGACCGCACCGGGACCATCCGCGCCTCCGTTCACGACGTCCAGTTCACGCTGCTGCTCAGCGTGGCCCTGGTGGTGATGGTGGTGTTCCTGTTCCTGCGCTCGGTGCGCGCGACGGTGATCGCCGGGGTGACGCTGCCGCTCTCCCTCGTCGCGACCTTCGCGGTGATGTGGTTCCTCGGCTTCAGCCTCGACAATCTGTCGCTGATGGCGCTCACCATCGGCACCGGCTTCGTGGTCGACGATGCGATCGTGATGATCGAGAACATCGTCCGCCACATGGAGGACGGCGAGGAGCCGTTCGACGCCGCGCTCGCCGGCGCCAAGGAGATCGGCTTCACCGTCATCTCGCTCACCGTGTCGCTGGTCGCGGTGTTCATTCCGCTGCTGTTCATGGGCGGCATCGTCGGGCGGATGTTCCGCGAGTTCGCGCTCACCCTGACCGTCGCCGTCGTCACCTCGGCGATCGTGTCGCTGACCCTCACGCCGATGATGTGCAGCCGCCTGCTGCGCTACAGCGGCGGCCTGCGCCACAACGCGCTCACCCGCCTGCTCGACGGCGCGGTGAGCCGCTGGGTCGACGCCTATCACGCGAGCCTGAAATGGGTGCTGCGCCACGAGCGGCTCACCCTCGCCGTGACCATCGCGACCTTCGCGGCGACGGTCTGGCTCTACATCATCATCCCCAAGGGCTTCCTGCCGATCCAGGACACCGGGCTCATCACCGCGGTGACCGAGGCCGGCCCGGAAGTGTCGTTCGCCGAGATGCAGCGCCTGCAGCAGCTGGTCGTCGCGGCGGTGCGCGCCGATCGCGACGTCACCGGCGCGGTCTCGGTGGTCGGCGTCACGCCGATGAATCGCACCGCCAATGCCGGCCGGCTCGCGATCTCGCTCAAGCCGCGCGAAGAGCGGTCGAGCTTCGTCACCCAGGTGATCGACCGGCTCAAGGCCGCGGTCGCCACCGTGCCCGGCGTGGTCGTCTACTTCCAGCCGGTGCAGGACATCCAGATCGGCACCCGCGCCTCCCGCGCGCTGTTCCAATACAGCCTGACCGGGGCCGACGCCGCCGAGGTCACGTCATGGGCGGACCGGCTGGTCGAGCGGCTGCGCCGCGATCCGCTTCTGCGCGACGTCGCCTCCGAGATCCAGGACGGCGGGCTCCTGCTCAACGTCAAGATCGACCGCGAGAAGGCCGGCCGGCTCGGCATCTCCATGCAGGCGATCAGCGACACCCTGAGCGATGCCTTCGGCCAGCGCCAGATCTCGACGATCTTCGGCCAGGCCAATCAGTATCGCGTGATCCTCGAGGCGATGCCGGAGTATCAGCGCGATCCGAGCACGCTCTCCAAGCTCTATCTGCCGGCGGGCGCCGTCACCACCCAGCCGACCTTGTCCAGCGCGACCTCGAACCTGCCGATCCTGCCGACGGCGTCGACCAATCTCGTGCCGCTGAGCATCGTCGCGACGCTGGAGCGCACCACCGCGCCGCTCGCCATCATGCACGAGGAGCAGTTCCCGGCGGCGACGCTTGAGCTTCAATCTCGCGCCCGGCGCCTCGCTCGGCGACGCCGTCGCCGCGATCTCCGCCGCGGAGGCCGAGATCGGCATGCCGGCGACGGTGAGCGGCAGCTATGCCGGCGACGCCGCCGAGTTCGAGAGCTCGCTCGCCGGCGAGCCGTGGCTGATCCTCGCCGCGGCGGTGACGATCTACATCGTGCTCGGCATGCTCTATGAGAGCTTCGTCCACCCGCTGACCATTCTCTCGACGCTGCCGTCCGCCGGCGTCGGCGCGCTGCTCGCGCTGATGTGGTTCGGCCAGGACCTTTCCATCGTGGCGCTGATCGGCGTCGTGCTGCTGATGGGGATCGTGAAGAAGAACGCCATCATGATGATCGACTTTGCGCTCGACGCCGAGCGCACGCGACGGCATGACGCCGCGCGAGGCGATCATCGAAGCGTGCCTGCTGCGATTCCGCCCGATCATGATGACGACGCTCGCGGCGCTGCTCGGGGCGCTGCCGCTCGCCGATCGGGGCCGGCACCGGCTCCGAGCTGCGTTTCCCGCTCGGCATCACCATCATCGGCGGCCTGCTGCTGAGCCAGGTGCTCACGCTCTACACGACGCCGGTGATCTATCTCGCGATGGATCGCGTCCGCGCCAAGCTCGGCGGCGCGCCGGCGCGGCCGGCACCGGCCGCGGTGCCGACTTATCTGCGAGATGCCGCGGAGTAGGGCGATGAATGTCTCCCTGCCGTTCATCCTCCGCCCGATCGCGACGATACTCTTGTCCGTCGGCGTGTTCCTGACCGGCGCGGTCGCCTACAGTTTCCTGCCCGTCGCATCGCTGCCGAACGTCGAGTTCCCGGCGATCTGGGTGTCGGCGAACCGCCCCGGCGCCGATCCCTCGACCATGGCGGCGACCGTCGCCGCGCCGCTGGAGCGGCGGCTCGGCGAAATACCGGGGGTCATCGAGCTGACCTCGACGAGCTCGCTCGGCGCGACCTCGATCTCGATCCTGTTCGACCTCTCCCGCAAGATCGACAACGCCGCCCGCGACGTCCAGGGCGCGCTCAACGCCGCCGTCGCCGATCTGCCGGGCGACCTGCCGAGCCTGCCGAGCTTCCGCAAGGCGAACCCCAACGCGTGGGCGATCTTCATCATCGCGCTGACCTCGGACAAACGGCCGGTCAGCGCGATCTACGACATCGCCGACACCGTCATCGCCCAGCGCATCTCGCAGATCGACGGCGTCGCCCAGGTCACGGTGAACGGCGCCGAGCAGCCGGCGATCCGGGTGCGGGTCAATCCGGCGGCGATCGCCGCCATGGGCATCAATCTCGAGGACGTGCGCCTCGCCATCGTCAACGCCAATGCCGCCGGGCCGCTCGGGGTGTTCGACAGCGACGGCGTCGCCGAGGTCATCGCCACCAACGCGCAGATGCGCGACCCCCGCGAATACCGCGACATCGTCGTGAAATCCGCGAACGGCGCGGTGACGCTGCTCGGCTCGATCGCGACCATCGAGGAATCGACCCGCAACAGCCGTTCGGCCGCCTGGTACAACCGCCAGCCCGCCGTCCTCCTCCAGATCACCAAGCAGGCCGACGCCAACGTGATCGAGACCGTCGACCGCATCCAGGCGCTGCTGCCCGAGCTCAAGCGCTGGATTCCACCGGACGTCCAGTTCTCGGTGCTGTCCGACCGTACCCAGATGATCCGCGCCAGCGTGCGCGACATGCAGCTCACCCTCGGCGCCACCGTGGTGCTGGTGATGCTGGTGGTGTTCCTGTTCCTGCGCCGCCTGACGCCGACCATCGCCGTCGGCGTCACCGTGCCGCTGTCGCTCGCCGGCACCTGCGCCGCCATGTGGCTCTCCGGATTCTCGATCAACAATTTGTCGCTGATGGCGCTCGCGGTGTCGGTCGGCTTCGTGGTCGACGACGCCATCGTCATGATCGAGAACGCCTTCAGCCACCTCGAGAAAGGCGCGACCCCGTTCCGCGCGGCCGCCGACGGCGCGCAGCAGATCGGCTTCACGGTGATCTCGATCAGCGTGTCGCTGGTCGCGGCCTTCATTCCGCTGCTGTTCATGGGCGGCGTCGCCGGGCGGCTGTTCCGCGAATTCTCGGTGACGCTGGTCTTCGCGATCGTGATCTCGACCCTGGTGTCGCTCTCGGTGACGCCGATGATCTGCGCCCATTACGTGCGCGCCGCGCCGAGCACCGACGCCACCTGGTTCGACCGGCTCATCGAAGGCGCGCTCGCCGCGATGGCGCGCGCCTACGGCCGCAGCCTCGCGGTGGTGATCCGCCATCGCGCGCTCACCCTCATCGGGCTGGTGCTGACCATCGCGCTCACCGTCTATCTCTACGTCCACACACCGAAGGGCTTCTTCCCGCAGGACGATTCCGGCTTCATCGGCGGCGTGTCGGTCGCCTCGACCGACATCTCGTTCCGCACCATGATCGAGCTGCAGCAGCGGGCGGACAACGTGATCCTGTCCGACCCGGCCGTCTCCGGGCTCGGCTCTTCGGTCGGCGGCACCACCTGGAGCGGCCTCGTCAACAACGGCCGGGTGTTCATCTCGCTCAAGCCGCCCGCCGAGCGTGACGGCGCGTCGACCCAGGCCGTGGTCGAGCGCATGCGCGCCAAGCTCGAGGACATCCCCGGCGTGCGGGTCTACATGTGGCCGGCGCAGCAGCTTCCCGAACGTCAGCGGCCGGCAGAGCCGGTCGCAATACCAGTTCACCCTGATCGATGCCGACACCGAGGAGCTCGCGCTGTGGGTGCCACGGGTGCAGGACCGCCTCCGGCACATCCCCGGCATCATCGACGTCACCACCGACCGCGAGCAGGGCGGGCTCCAGGCCGACGTGATCATCGACCGCACCGCCGCCTCGCGGCTCGGCGTCAGGGTGCAGGACATCGACAACACCTTGAACAATGCGTTCTCGCAGCGCCAGGTCTCGACGATCTTCACCCAGCGCAACCAGTACCGCGTGATCCTCGAGGTCGATGCGGACCACCAGCGCGAGCCGTCCGATCTGCGCCAGGTCTATGTCGCCGGCGCCGGCGGCACCCAGGTGCCGCTCTCCGCGGTGGCGCGGATCGCGAAGTCGAACACGCCGCTGTCGGTCAACCACCAGAGCCAGTATCCGGCGGTGACCATCACCTACAATCTCGCGCCGGACGTGGCGCTGCAGACCGCCGCCACCTTAGTCAACGAGGCGGTCGCCGAGATGCATCTGCCGGACACGCTGCGGACAGACTTTGCCGGCGACATGAAGGTGTTCGCGGAGAGCGCCGGCTCCGAGGAGGTGCTGATCATCGCCGCGCTGATCGGCATCTATATCGTGCTCGGCGTGCTCTATGAGAGCCTCGCCCACCCGCTCACCATCCTCTCGACCCTGCCGTCCGCCGGCCTCGGCGCGTTGCTCGCGCTCTCGGCATTCGGCGCCGAGCTGTCGATCATCGCCTTCATCGGCATCATTCTCCTGATCGGCATCGTCAAGAAGAACGGCATCATGCTGGTCGACTTCGCCGTTGCGGCAGAACGGCGCGGCCTCTCGCCGGAGCAGGCGATCGAGGAGGCTTGCCTCCACCGCTTCCGCCCGATCCTGATGACGACGCTATCGGCATTGCTCGGCGCGCTGCCGCTTCTCGTCGCCACCGGCACCGGCGCCGAGCTGCGGCGGCCGCTCGGCATGACCATCATCGGCGGGCTTGCGGTGTCGCAAATCCTGACGCTCTATACGACCCCGGTGATCTATCTCATGCTCGACCGCCTGCACCGCCGGCTGTCGGGAGGCACACCGCGCAGGCGAGCCGGCCTCACGCAGGTGCCGGCCGAATAGACGGGAGGCGACGATGTGGGCGAAGCTCGGAGGGAGCGCGCGGGTCCTTGCGCTCGCGGCGGCGATGGCAGGCTTCGCCGGCGTGGCGCAAGCGCAGAACGATCCCGCCGCGTCCTATCCGAACCGCATCATCAAGATCGTGGTCGGGTTCGCTGCCGGCGGCGGCAACGACATCATCGCGCGCATCGTCGGGCAGAAGCTGCAGGAAAGCCTCGGCCAGTCGGTCATCATCGAGAACAAGGTCGGCGCCGGCGGCCGGCTCGCGGCCGAGGCGGTGGCAGCGGCGCCGCCCGACGGCTACACGCTGCTCGTCGGCGCAAGCGGCGCCATGAGCATCATCCCCGCCATCTCGGTGAAGCCGCCCTACGATACGTTGAAGCAGTTCGCCCCGGTGTCGATGCTGGCGAGCTTCCCGCTCATCCTCGCGGTCTATCCGTCCCATCCCGCGAAGACGGTGCAGGAGCTCGTCGCGTGGATGAAGGCCAATCCGGACCGCTCGAACTATGCGACGTCGTCGTCCGCCTTCACGCTCGCGACCGAGCTCTTCAAGCTCAAGTCCGGCGCGCCTTCGACCGCGATCCCCTATAAGAGCAGCGGCGAATTGCTGGTGGCGGTGATCGCCCAGCAGTCGGTCCTCACCATCGCCGACCCGCCGCCGACCACGCCCCTCGTCAAGGGCGGCCAGGTGCGCGCGCTCGCCGTCACGTCGGCAAAGCGGCTCGACGACCTGCCGGAGGTCCCGACCCTGGCCGAAGCCGGCGTTCCCGGCATCGACGTCGGATTGTGGAGCGGCATCTTCGTTCCCGCCGGCACGCCGCCCGGCATCGTCAAGAAGCTCGAAGGCGAGTTTCGCAAGATGATGCAGTCGGCCGACGTGCAGGAGAAGTTCAAGGCGATGGCGACGCCCACCGTCGGCGGCAGCGCCGCGGACTTCGCCCGCACCATCGAGGTCGAGACCAAGATGTGGGGCGAGGTGGGGCGGCTCGCCAATGTGAAGCTGGAGTGAGCGGGCGCGGCTCTTCGCTGGTTCGGCACGTTCAACGCCGTCATCGCGAAAATGGTCATGGCCGGGCTCGTCCCGGCCACCCCGCTTAACGTGGCACGGCCGTGCCCCATGATCGGGGTCGCCGGGACAAGCCCGGCGATGACGCGCAACTCAATGGGCGATGCAGTGGGGCCGCTGCCCGACGTGGGAGCGCGGCGCTCCGCGCTACTCCCCCATCTTCGCCGAGCCTTCTTTGGTCGGCGTCTCCGGCGCGACCCCGGTGCGCTGGCGCGCGAGCGTCTCGCGGCCGGTGGCCTCCCAGTCGCCGGCGATGGTGCGGCGGGCGAAGGTTTCCCAGGTCTCGGTCCAGTCGCCGAGCGTGTAGCCGTGCCAGGGCGACTGCACGGTGAGCGCGGGCAGGCCGAGCTCCTCCCAGATCGACTTCGCGTGCTCCATGAACTCGCGCGCCGGCAGCGCGAGCGGCGGCATCGGGCGTTTGCGGGTGGCGTCGATCAGCATGCGTCGAATCCGCGCTGCGCGGGCCGTATTGCGCGCCCTGCACGCCGCCGCGATAGGGCGTGATGTGGACGTCCTCGATCGGGTTCGCGCGGTAGGCGAGCGACCACAACACCGCGTCGGTGCTGCGGGGATCGATGTCCTCGCTCACCGCGACGACCACCTTGCCGCAGTTCGAGATCAGGTTCGAGGCGCCGGAGAGCCCGCGCCACACTTCCGTGCGCGGCGTCTCCGCCGCGAATTGCAGGAAGATCACCGGCCGCAGATTGGTCAGCCGCTCGTGCATCACCACCGCGCGGATGCCCTTGATCGAGAGCGTGTTGCGCAGGTGATTGAGGAACAGCGGCTCGTAGGCGACCTTCTTGATCACGCTCGATTCGCTCGGCGTCACCTGGCTGATGATCGAGGCGAACACCGCGTTGCGCTTGCGGGTGATCGCGGTCACCTGCATCGGCATGTTGTAGGCTTCGAGCGCGACATAGCCGTTGCTCTCGCCGAACGGCGCCTCCGGCTCGAGCTTCTCCGGATCGATGACGCCCTCGATGACGATCTCGGCGTCGGCCGGCACCGTGAGGTCGACGGTGCGGCACTTCACCATGCGGATCGGCGCGCCGGCGAGGCCGCCGGCAACGGCGAGCTCGTCGAGATCGATGGCGAGCTTCTGCGGCCCGGTGAACGCCACGACCGGCGCGCAGCCGATCACGATGGCGATCGGCATCGGCTCGCGCAGCGTGCGGTATTTGAGCCAGTGGTAGTAGCCGCCGGCGCCGCCGCTCGGCCGCGCCACCATGCGCACCGCGAGCCGGTCGGTCGCTTTGAGCGCGGCGCGGTACATCCCCATGTTCTGGATGCCGCTGTCGGGATCGCGGGTGACGCACAGCGTCGCCGTGAGATAGGGCGCGGCGTCGAAGCCCGGCGTCGACACCGGCACCGGCAGCGCGGCGAGGCCTTCGCCGGCGCGGCGCAGCGCATCGCCGGTGATCACGACCTCCTGGCAGGGCGCGGCCTCGACCATGACCGGCGGGATCGGCTCGGCGATCGCCTGCATCCACGCCGCGCCGATGTCCTCGACCTTGCGGCCCATGCCGACGGCATAGATGTCCGGCGACGCGGCGAGCGCGCCGACCACAACGGGCATGTCGTAGCGTTTGCCCTTGGCATCGACGACATTGGTGAACAGGAAGGCGCGTCGCGCGTTCTCGGGGATGCCGCCGAGGAATTGCCAGCGCACCAGCGGATGCAGCTCGGTGTCCTTGTTGATCGGCCGATCGATGCGCACGAGAAGCCCGCGCGCTTCGAGATCGGCGAGATGGGCCTGAAAGTCGAGCGCGGGGCGGTGCGGCGCGTGCGCGGCAGGGGCGTCGGCGGATTTGTCGAGCATCGTGTTTGCTGGTGTTCGGTGGCGCCCGAGACGATCCCGGGCGCGGCGGGATAATGGATTTTGCCGCAGGCTGTTGCAACACGCGCACGACTGCACGCAGACGCCGTCATCGCCGGGCTTGTCCCGGCGACCCCGATCACGGGGCACGGCCGTGCCCATATCGGGGTGGCCGGGACAAGCCCGGCCATGACCAGTCTAGTGGAACCTACGCCGCTCGCGCCTCCGTGACCCGGCGCAGGAGCTCGTTGATCAGCGATTCCTGGTACCGATAGAACATCTCGTCGCCCATCGGCGTGACCATCGAGCCGGTGTAGCGCTGACAGCGCGCCCGCAGCTCCATGAGCTGCGCGGTGACGCGCTCCAGCGTCGGCGCGGGTTTCGGCAGGCGCAGCGGCCTCCTTGGTCGGCGCCGCCTGTGCGTCGACCGACGGCGGGGCCGACCATCGCATCGACCTGCGCCTTGAGCTTCTCGCGCGCGGCGTCGATCCGCCAGAGGCGAAACCGGCTGAAGCCGCGCATCGCGTTGAACAGGATCGTCACCGCCATCGCGAGGTAGACCCAGTAGACCGGCGACATCAGGTTGACGAGCCACGGGAAGTAGCGGTCGGCGATTTCCGGCTCGCCGGAGACGAAGAACGGCCGCGCTTCCGGCGCGAGCGTCAAACCGGCCATGGTGTCGGCGGACTTCGGCGGATTGCTGCGCAGGAAGCCCGGAAGCTCGGCGCTGAGCAGCGTGAGGAGCGCGACCCGTTCGGCGCGCCGGGCGCAGGCATCGGTCACCACCAGCGTGTCGACGTGGGCGACGAGCCGGTCGGCGGAGGGCGACGGGCGCTCGAGGTCGTAGCGGCCGGCGGGGATGTGTCCGATGTCGAGCCAGGGATGGCGCTTGATCAGCCCTTCGAGCTCGCGCGGCGCGGCGATGTCGAGATCGTATTTGCGGACGGCGTCCGGCAGGAACGCGGCGTCTTCCGCCATGACGACGGCCGCAAGGTCGAGGCGGCCTTGTGCGACCAGCTCCGCCTGGTCGGCGAACTCGCCGGTTGCGAGGCGGACGCCGAGATTCTTGAGATCGGCATCTTCGAACAGCTGGCGCATCAGATAGGCGGTGCCCGATCCTTCGGGCCCGATGCCGATCGAAGCGCCGCGCAGCTCGGCAAAAGTCGGGAAGGCGCGCCCGCGCTTGCCGAACAGCAGGAGCGACTCCGGCTCGGGCAGACGCCCCAGCACTTCGAGCTGCGCGCCGGACGGGACCGGCGTTCCCGCCTGCACGAAGCCGAACATCGTGGTGCAGCGCCTGGCGTTGTCCGCAATGCGCTCGATGTTGTCGACCGAGCCGGCGGTCGCGACGACATCGAGCGTGCCGTGGCCGCGCCGGGCGCGCGCGGCAAGCTTCTCGCCGAGCGCGTAATAGTTTCCCATCGGCGTGCCCGTGAGCAACGTCGCATGCAGGTAAGCGTAGTCGCGGGCGATGCCGAACAGCGAGGCCACGGCGAGAACGGCCAAGGCCGCTGCCGCAAAGAGCGAAAATCGAATGAGCCCTTTGCCGCGCGGGCTGACGGCACGCCTCTCTTGCGGCGTTTCCATCGCCTTATCTTAGCACGGAGCGCGGCCCGCCGTTCAGCCCCTGCGCTATGACGTTGATGTTATTTTGCTTGTCGTTCTATGTTCGGTCTCGCCGCGACAAAGACAACGACAATCGAAAAGCGTGCGGCGGGGAGCATCCGATGGGAGCGAAATGGTTCGGCGCGGCGGTCAAGCGCAAGGAGGACCCGGCGCTGCTCGCCGGCCGAGGCCGCTTTGTCGACGACGTGCGCCTGCCCGGCACGCTGCACGCGGCCTTCGTGCGCAGCCCGCACCCCCATGCAAAAATCCGCGCCGTGCGCACCGCCGCGGCGCGCGCACTTCCCGGCGTGCATCTCGTGCTCGCCTTCGCCGACCTGCCGGAGCAACTGCGCCGCAACGCGCTGCCGCTGTTCGTGCCGAGCCCGGCGATCACCGAGCTCTACATGCCCTATGCGCTGGCGAGCACCGAGACGGTCTATGCCGGCGAGCCGGTCGCGGTGGTGGTGGCCGACACGCGCTACCTCGCCGAGGATGCCGCCGCGCTGGTCGAGGTCGATTACGAGCCGCTGCCCGGCGTGTACGACTGCGTCGCCGCGATGGAGCCGGCGAGCCCGCGCGCTCACACGGGGTCGAAGTCGAACGTCGCCGCCCGCGTGCCGATCACGGTGGGCGATACCGACGCCGCGTTTGCCAAGGCCGCGCATGTGGTCGCCGAGCGCATCTTCATCCACCGCGGCGGGCCGTTCTTTCTCGAATGCCGCGGCCTCGTCGCGAGCTACGACGCGATCGCCGACGCCTACTCGGTCTACATCTCCTCGCAGGGCTCGCATCGCATCAAGCGCGGGCTCCTCGACGTGCTCGATCTCAACGACAACCAGATGCACGTGGTGACGCCCGATGTCGGCGGCGGCTTCGGGCCGAAGGGCGCGATCTATCCCGAATACCCCTGCGTCGCCGCGTGCGCGCGCCTCACCGGCCGGCCGGTGAAATGGATCGAGGACCGGCGCGAGAATTTTCTCTGCACCCACCAGGAGCGCGACCAGTTCTGGGACCTCGAGCTCGCGGTCGATGCGGATGCGCGCATTCTCGCGCTGCGCGGCCGCCTCGTGCACGACACCGGCGCCTTCGTGCCGTGGGGGCTGGTGCTCCCCTGGATCGCCGCCACCACGGTGCCCGGGCCCTATGTGATCCCGAACTACAGAATAGAGCTCAACGCCGTCTACACCAACATGATCTCGACGACGCCGGTGCGCGGCGCCGGCCGTCCGCAGGGCGTGTTCGTGATGGAGCGGATGATGGACCGGCTGGCGCAGGCGGTCGGCCTCGATCCCGCCGAGGTGCGGCGGCGCAATTTCATCCAGCCGGAGCAGATGCCCTACAAGGTCGGCATCATCTTCCGCGACGGCCGCCCGGTCACCTATGACAGCGGCGATTATCCGGCGGCCCAGGCGAGCGCGCTCGAAGCCGCGGATTACGCCGGCTTCCCGACCCGCCGGGAGGCGGCGCGCCGCGCCGGCCGCTATCTCGGCATCGGCATCAGCAATGCGGTGGAGAGCACCGGCCTCGGCCCCTATGAGGGCGCGACGGTGCGCGTCGCGACGACCGGCAAGATCGTGCTCTACACCGGCGCGACGCCGCAGGGCCAGTCGCACAAGACGACGCTCGCCCAGATCGCGGCCGACGAGCTCGGCGTGAGCTACGAGGATGTGACCGTCGCCACCGCCGACACCAAGGACATCGCCTTCGGCGTCGGCACCTTCGCCGCGCGCACCGCGGTCAATGCGGGCTCCTCGGTCCACATCGCGGCGCGCGAGGTAGCAAAGAAGATCAAGCAGATCGCGGCCGAGATGATGGAGGTGTCGGCGGAGGACCTCGATCTGCGCGACGGCTTTGCCGAAGTGCGCGGCGTCCCCGGCATGAAGAAGAGCTTTCGCGAGATTTCGGTGAAGTCGATCGGGATGCCGGGCTTCTCCATGGCCGGCGGGCTGCCGCCCGGGCTCGAGAACACCGCCTATTTCCAGCCCGACCAGTCGACCTATTCCAACGGCACCCACATCGCCGAGGTCGAGGTCGATATCGACACCGGCGCGGTGAAGATCGTGCGCTTCACGGTGATGCACGACTGCGGCACCGTCATCAATCCGATGGTGGTGGAAGGCCAGGTGGTCGGCGGCGTCGCCCACGGCATCGGCAACGCGTTGTTCGAACGGCTTGTCCACGACGAGGGCGCGGGGCCGCGCAGCGTGACCTTCGCCGACTATCTGCTGCCGGGCTCGACCGACATGCCGCCGATCGACATCGTGCACACGGAGACGCCGTCGCCGCTCAACCCGCTCGGCATGAAGGGCGCCGGCGAGGGCGGCACCATCCCGGCGATCGCCGCGATCATCGCGGCGGTCGAGAACGCGCTCGCCCCGTTCGGCGTCAAGATCAACGAGGCGCCGGTCAGCCCGGCGCGCATCGTCGCGCTGATCGCCGAGGCGAAGGCGCGAGCGAAGTAGTCGAACCCGCGCGGCCTATATTCTAACTCCCGCCACTCTTCAGACCTCGTCCTGAGGAGCCTTGACCGAAGTCAGGCCTGCCTGACTTCGGCATTACATAATTGTCGAAATCAGCAACAGCCGATTTCGATGCAAGGCGTCTCGAAGGATGGCCCCAACCGCTGCGGCCTGTGGCCATCCTTCGAGACGCGTCCTTCGGACGCTCCTCAGGATGAGGTCATCAAAGAAACTCAGGAAGAAGGCGAGGTCGGCTCGCCGCGCGACGGGCGCAAGCTCCGTGATGTTGTAACGACCCGCCGCACGACCGCCGTCCCCGCACCGCGCAGCGCACTGCCGACGCGCTCCAATGCGGCGTCGATCGTCGCGTCGGTCGGCGGCATGCGCCAGCGCAGGAGCCTGCCGTGCACGGTCCAGATCACGAGGCCGGTGAAGATCGCCGAGAACAGCACGTCGGAGAGGAAGTGGCCGCCCATCAGCAGCCGCATGAAACCGATGCCGGTCGCGTAGACGGCGACGCCGGCGAAGGCGGCGTAGCGCCACGGCAACGGCACCAGCAGCGCGGGCGCGGCGAGCCACACCGCCGAGGACGTTTCGCCGGACACGAAGGAGCAGTTGTCCGTGCAGGTGCCGCGCGGATCCCACCACGGCTTGAACGTCATGTCGCCGCCGAAGTTCGCGACCATTCCCGGCCGTGGCCGCGCCCAGTGGTCCTTGAGGACGGTGTTGACCAGGAGGCCGGGCCCGAGCACGAGCGACACGATGAGGAACAGCGCCGCCCGCGCCGGCATGATCGTCGCCCGCCGCGGCCAGAACAACTTGACGAGAAGCACGGCGACCGCCGGCGCGATGGCGAGCATCGTCACCACCGGTTCCAGCTTGCGAAGGATCTCGATGGCGCGGAAGAGGCGCGGCATGGTGTCGTGCACCGCGACACGGTGGAAGAAACCGGCGACCGCGAGGTCGATGCCCGGTGCCACGGCAAAGACGAGCCCGGTGAGCGCCGCAAGGCCGAGCAGGACGAAGCCGACGGTGCGGGCCGTGAGTGCTGCGCCCGAGTTCTGTCGAATGGTCACGCTGCGTCCTTGTGGCGGTTGACTTCGCTTGTCCCAATCGCTGTCATTGCCCGGCTTGACCGGGCAATCCAGTAACCCCTTGAGCCACAGATGGGGTTAGCGCCGTGCCCCGATCCGCAGTCTGGTGGTTACTGGATCGCCCGGTCAAGCCGGGCGATGACAGCGGAGGGGAGTGGATCAGGCCATCACCCCCGCCCCAGCGCGAGGTCGTCGCGGTGGATCATCTCGGCGCGGCCTTCGATGCCGAGCACCAGGAGAATGTCGCTCGTCGGGCGTCCCTTGACCTTGTCGGCATCGCCGGCGTCGTAGGCGACGAGGCCACGGCCGATTTCGGCGCCGTCGGGTCCGCGCACGATCACCGCGTCGCCGCGGGCGAACTGGCCGTCGATGCGGACGACGCCCGACGGGCAGCAAACTGTTGCCGCGCCGCAGCGCTGCCACCGCGCCGGCGTCGATGGTGAGCACGCCCTTCGGCTCGAGCGAGCCGGCGATCCATTTCTTGCGCGAGGTCACCGGATTGACCGGCGTCAGGAACCAGGTCGACGGCGCGCCGTCGGCGACCGCGCGGAGCGGATGATCGACCCGGCCCGACGCGATCACCATGTGGGTACCGCCGGTGGTCGCGATCTTGCCGGCCTCGATCTTGGTCTGCATGCCGCCGCGCGAAAGCTCGGAGTTGGCAGTGCCCGCCATCGCCTCGATCTCCGGCGTGATCCGCTCGACCACGGGCACGAGCTTGGCGTCGGCGTTGGTGCCCGGCGGCTTGTCGTAGAGCCCGTCGATGTCGGAGAGCAGCACCAGCAGGTCGGCGCTCACCATGGTGGCGACGCGGGCGCCGAGGCGATCGTTGTCGCCGTAACGAATTTCATTCGTCGCCACGGTGTCGTTCTCGTTGATCACCGGCACCGCGCGCCATTCCAGCAGCTTGGTGATGGTCGAGCGCGCGTTGAGATAGCGCCGGCGCTCCTCGGTGTCGCCGAGCGTCACCAGGATTTGGCCGGCGCTCAGCCCGTGATGGGCGAGCGCCGCGGACCAGGTGCGGGCGAGCTCGATCTGGCCGACCGCGGCCGCGGCCTGGCTGTCCTCGAGCTTGAGCGGGCCGCGCGGCAGCTTGAGCACGGAGCGGCCGAGCGCGATCGCGCCCGACGAGACGACGAGGAGCTCGCGCCCCTCGCCGTGCAGCCGGGCGACGTCCGCGACCAGGGAGGCGAGCCATCCCTGCTTCACGCAACCGGCCGCCGCGTCGATCAGGAGCGAGGAGCCCACCTTCACGACGATGCGGCGGAAATCGGCGAGGGTGGGCGGCTTATGGGTCATCGGGCCGAGCGGTAAATCAGACGGTTGCCGCACGCAATCCCCGGATCGCTTCTTTCGTAAGAGAAGGCGCGCCGCCTGCTGGCGGCGCTACTCTCTGAAAGTAATCGTCCCGGTTAGCGCCGTCATGGCGTCCGGACTTCATGCAGCAGTGCTTGAAATCTCCGCCCGGAGCCACAAGGACACAGATCGTTGCGGCCGAGCTTTTCGCTCAGCTCGACGTCGCCGTGGACGACGCGCGTGCCCCGTTTGACATGAGTCTCCGAAGGGAACGACTTCCGTCGCTTACGCGTCGTGTCGAAAGCAGGGGAGATCGTCGAAATCGCGGTGCCTGCGCATGGGACGCCTCCGATGTTGCCGCTGAAATAAAGGCTGCGTCGACGCAAGCCCGCGGGGCAATTATCAGTAATATTCCACAGCTGCAAGCCGGTCGCACCGGCCACCATGCGCAGATCGCGCCGGGACACGGGAGGGCGTCATGCGAATAACTCTCTTGATGATCGTGTTTGCCGCCATGTTCGGTTCGGGCGCCACGGCGCAGACCGCCATCACCCACGCGAACCTGATCGACGGGACCGGCGCGCCGCCGCAGTCGCGACGTCACCATCGTCATGGAAGGCGGCCGCATCGCCGCCATCGGCCCGTCGGCGCAGGTGGCGGTTCCCGCCGGCGCCGCAGTGGTCGACGCAGCGGGTAAGTTCGTGGTGCCCGGCATCATCAATGCGCATGGCCATGTCGGGCCGCCGCCGCGCGATCCGCAGTTGCGGCAGTACGCGCTCTACGGCGTCACCACGACGACCAGCATGTATTTCGACCAGGACGACATCGTCGCGTTCAAGGCGGCGCAGCGTGCCGGCGATTTGCGCGGCGCCCGCATCCTGACCGTGAAATACCGCTTCATGTCGCCGCCCTTCATCCCCGGCTCCGAGACCAAGACGCCGGAGGAGGGGCGCGCCAAGGTCGACGAGATCGTCGCCCACGGCGCCGACTTCGTGAAGGTCTGGATCGACGCGCAGAACGGCAAGTACCCGAAGCTCACGCGCGAATTCTGCGCCGCGGTGCTCGACCAGGCGCGCAAGCACGGCAAGATCACGATGGCGCATATCTTCGAATACGAGGATGCCAAGATGATCGTCGACGAGGGCGTGAATATTCTCGCCCACAATGTGCGCGATGCCGTGATCGAGGACGACTTCATCGCCAAGCTCAAGGCGCGCAACGTCACCGTGATCTCGACGCTCGCGCGCGAGGAGGCGATGTTCGTGTTCGCGGACGAGCCCGCCTTCATCGACACGCCGTTCTTCCAGAAGGGGCTGTCGGCGGAGCGGCTCGCGCAGCTGCGCACGAAAAAGCGCGACGAGCAGAAGAACGATCCCGCGCTCGCGGCGAACCGCCGGGCCTTCGAGATCGACAAGATCAACCTGAAGAAACTGTCGGATGCCGGCGTGCGCATCGCGCTCGGCACCGATTCCGGTGGCGACCTCAACCGCTTCTTCATCCAGGGCTTCTTCGAGCATCGCCAGATGGAGCTGATGGTCGCGGCCGGGCTCACGCCGATGCAGGTGATCCAGGCGTTCTCCGGGAACGCGTCGGAAGCGCTCGGCATCGACAAGGAGTTCGGCACGCTCGCGGTCGGCAAGGCCGCCGATCTCCTGCTGGTCGCGAAGAACCCGCTCGACGACATCGCCAACATGCACGACATCGCGGCCGTCTACCTCGGCGGCAAGGCGTTCGAGTGACGCGCGACGACCTCGCGCCGCGTTCGGAGATTTGTCGCTATCGCGGGAGAGCGCCTCCCCACAGGTCAGGCCGGGCTCTGTCCCGGCCACCCCGATCAATATGGCCCGGCCGTGCCCCGTTATCGGGGTCGCCGGGACAAGCCCGGCGATGACGGTGTTGCATACATCTCACGCGAACGTGCTCTAAAGTCTGCTCCAACCCCAGTCACGGAGACACCACGATGGACAGCGCGCGCTACCACAAGCTCCAGATCGGCAACCATACCCTGCAGCCCGAGACGCTCATGCTCGGCTACGGCTACGATCCCGCGCTTTCCGAAGGGTCGGCGAAGCCGCCGGTGTTCCTGACCTCGACCTTCGTGTTCCGCTCCGCCGAGGACGGCCGCGACTTCTTCGACTACACCGCCGGGCGCCGCGAGCCGCCGCCGGAAGGCCGCTCCGGGCTCGTCTATTCCCGCTTCAACCACCCCAACCTCGAAATCGTCGAGGACAGGCTCGCGGTCTACGAAAAGGCCGAGCAGGGGCTGGTGTTCTCTTCCGGCATGGCCGCGATCTCGACCACCATCCTCACCTATCTGCGGCCGGGCGAAGTGATCCTGCACAGCCGTCCGCTCTATGGCGGCACCGAGGTGCTGATCGAGAAGACGCTCACGCCGTTCGGCATCGAAGCCGAAGGCTTCATCGATGGGCTCGACGAGGCCGACGATCCGCGCTGCGGCCGACCGCGCCATGGCGAAGGGCCGCGTCGCCATGATCTTCATCGAGACGCCGTCCAATCCGATGAATACGCTGGTCGACATCGCGCTGGTGCGGCGGATCGCCGAAGCGATCGGCACCGCGCAGGGGTCGCGGCCGATCATCGCCTGCGATAATACGATGCTCGGCCCGGTGTTCCAGGCGCCGCTCGCCCACGGCGCCGATCTCTCGATCTATTCGCTGACCAAATATGTCGGCGGCCACAGCGACCTCATCGGCGGCGCGGTGATGGGCTCGCGTGCCCATCTCAAGCCGATCCGCGCGCTGCGCAGCGCCATCGGCACCCAACTCGATCCGCATTCCTGCTGGATGCTCAGCCGCTCGCTCGAAACCGTGGCGTTGCGCATGGAACGCTCGGCCACCAATGCCGCGAAGGTCGCGCAGTTCCTCACCGAGCATCCCAAGGTCGCGCACGTGCACTATCCGCCGCTGCTCCCGGCGGACGATCCCGAACGGCTTCTGATGGAGCGGCAGTCGCGGTCCGCCGGCTCGACGTTTTCCTTTGAGGTAAAGGGCGGCGAGAAGGAGGCTTTCGCCTTCTTGAACCGGCTCGAGGTGTTCAAGCTCGCGGTCAGCCTCGGCGGCACCGAGTCGCTGATCTGCCATCCCGCGACGACGGTGCATTCGGGGCTGACGCGCGAGGCGCAGCGCGAGATCGGAATCACGCCGGCGCTGATCCGAGTATCAGTCGGCATCGAGAACCCGGACGACCTCATCGCGGATGTCGCGCAGGCATTTGCCGGCGCGAACCCGTAGAGCTTAACCAGAACGAACGAAGAACAGGCAACAA
>CAWCCG010000037.1:0-136804 GCA_963793985.1 uncultured Alphaproteobacteria bacterium
CTGGATCGCGGTGTCGACCGACCGCAGCCCCGGTTTATTGTTACCGCCCACTTCAAGCTTGAACTGGGGCTTGAACGTGAAGAAGTCCTGCTTCATGAAACGCGCTGTGATCGTCTCGCCGCCCGTCAGCTCTTTGATGCGTGCTCTCGTTCCAGCGACGCCCTTCCTCTGTCTCATTCGCCGTGACCAGGCGTGCCCCCTGCAGACGCGCAAGTTCGGTCGGATGACCGTCTCGGTTCTTCTCTGTGAACGTCTCGATCGGCGCCCCAATGGCGTAGCTGCCCATGATAGCGCTGATCATCGACATGAGCGTCGTCTTACCATTGCGGCCTTCGCCGTAGTTGAAGAACATCGCGTGCTCTCTGGTCTCTCCCGTAAGGCAGTAGCCGTACTTCCGAATGATGAAACGCGCGCAGCTCTGGATCGGGGGCGATCCTTTTGAGAAAGGCGTCGAACATCGGCGTCTTGCATTTCGGATCAGGCGTGACTGCGTGATCTTCGTCATGTAGTCGTCAGGCCTGCTCGGGCGCATGAACCCGGTTCGAAGATCGACGACGCCCCCAGGCGTGTTGAGTAGCCACGGATCGGTATCCCATTGATCTGCGTCTGCGGCGATACGCCGATCTTCCTGGGCGAGAGCAGACCACAGCAGATCGTGCGTCGCGCTCGCAATCCGTTTGGCGTCGGTCTTCTTGGCTGTCTTCGCGACGGCGCGGCACAGATCCCGAGCGAGGGTGAACACGCGACGCTTCTCGTCGATCTTCCACACTGACTTCCTGCAGATCACCCATCTGCCCCACGCTTCGACAAAGCGCAGCTTGTCGGCGAACTTGGTGGCGAACAGGAGGGCCAGCTCTTCCTCGGAGAACTTCGGCGCCGTGTCTTCTGCCTCCTCGTGAAGCTCTATCCCTTCCAGTGTTGCGGACCCCTCCTCAGGTTCATCGTGGGGTTCGTCACGCCAGTCAGGATCGGCCTCGCTGGCCATGAAGAACAACGTTCCGGCAGTGAGCTGGGTCGGTGGGCTGCGGTCGTACAGCTTCCACTTAGCATTGAGCTTTTTGAGATCGTGTTTTATCGATTTGGCTGACCAGCTCGCAAAGAGTGCCTTTCCTTCGTCGCTGCCATCCGTCGAGGCGTAGATCGCCATGCCGACCTTGTTCCAGGCTTCCCAATCGACATCGTCGTTGGGGATCACGGCCAGAGCCTTGGAAATCTCTTCGGGCTCGGGAGGGGGCTTGTTGGAAGGCACCACCACGGCCGGGCGCGCCTCGCTGGCGAGCTTTTCCGCCAACCATGTAGGAAGGTCGGCGATCGGCGTACCCCAATTCAGCCACTCATAGGCGAGGCCGTCAGGCCTGATCGAGGGAGGTGCGATCACCATGCCCCCGTCGCCCTTGACATCCACGCCGGGCGCGAGCTTCGAGGCCGTCGATCCTATGTAGCCGCCCGGGTGCCGATAATAGCGGTGGATCGAGCCGGACGGACTGCGAGCTATGAGGGTTTTGGGGAACTCGCCGCTCTTGCCCGCCAATGCTTCCAGGGACGCAAGACCGTCGACACCATGGCCTTCGATCGTGTCAGCCTCGATGACCACGATGCCGTTGATCGCGCCGGTCGGGACACCCACGCACTTCGGCCATTTTTTAAAGTCCCGAGCGATCTCGGCGGGGTCTTTCGTCATGCCCCAGGCGCGGCCGCCGCTGTGCTCTGCAGACTTGTGGGAAGACTTCTGGCCTTTGGCAAGCCGTGCCGGGAAAACGTGCCAGTCAAACTTGGTCGCGTAAAGGAGAGCCGCGTCGAGCGCGGCCAGCGGGAATTTACTTTTCGTCGGCGATTTAGTAAGCTTAGAATAATCATTTTGCGAAGACCTTCTGGAGGTCCGGGCGTCGCGAATGTCGGGTTTCTCCATTTTTGCGCGCATGTGCCTAAAACTCCTTCCTGTGGAAGGTTTAAGAGTTTCTGGACGAGCCGTCAGGGCGCATCATGATGCGAGACGCACGAATCGATGCCCTCGGTGAGCAGAACGCGCGCAACGATGACGAGCGGTCGAGCGGATTGGTGATCCAAGTTATTTCAGGGAGGTGCGGGCTGCCCGGTCGCACAGTGCCCCGAGATCGCGCGCTGCCCATACCCGCGAGCCTCTGCTTTCGAGGGGACACGGGTCATGCCGATCGCGTGGCGAGCCACGCCCGGTACTCCCTCACGGTAACGCCTATCTGGCGCTCGCTCGGCTGGACGACTGCTGGTCCTTTGCCGCTCGCTATAAGCAGCCAGCGACCAGTAGAGAGCCGATCGGTGGCAGTAGCGTGGCGGTGCCGCTCATAACGCCCCCACTGGATTGCCGAACTCTGCAAGCGGGTGCCGGGCCGGATGCTGCGCGCCACTTGAGCAACCTCGCCCCCGCCACGGTCGCCGGCAACCTCTGCATCGGATGTGGGGCGGCAAGGAAGGCTCGCCGGTGCACATTCGGAAGTCGAAGCGCGACGATGCTCAGCGAGCCACCGGTCGAGATCGTCAGGGTGGTATACGACGCGGCGCCCGAGCTTCAGGAACATAGGGCCGCCGCCGTAGAGCCGCAGCTTCGCGAAGGTCGATGCGCTGGAACCGCAATACGCCGCCGCTGCCGGCGCGTTCAGCATTTTGAACTGCTTGAATTCTTGAGGATCCATGATGTCACCACCAGTTTTGACCGGAACGTTCCGGCTAATGGCGGAAGTTAAGCTCGTGACTAAGCACGTTGTGACGTTGGGCGAAAGATCTTTTCGGGGTCACTTTTGCCCAATGTCGCGCTCGCTCCCTCGAACGAGGCGACGACGTTTGCGGAGATCCCTACACTCGGTCATCGCCTTCGCAATGGATTCGGGTGCAAACGGCACCCCGATTTCGGTCCAGAACGAGCCTTCAGGAACCGCACAGCCGGCCCGCTGGGCTCGCCAGTCTTCGGATTTCGCGAGACACCTGCCTTCTGGCTAAAATATTCTTCGTAGATGCAAGGCAGCTCGACGCCAGCAAGCCATTCGGCCGCTGTCGGAACGCGGCGGGGGTAAATCGCTCACGTGTCGCTGGCGAATTTATCAAGTGTCTGCTTTAAAGCATCGATTTTGATGCCCAGTCGCCGAACATTCGATGCCGCTTCCGGCACCATTTTCGTTACCCACTCGGCTGCATCATTGTCTTCTGTCAGCAATGACAAGAGCGCTCTGCTGCCTTGTGGATCCGCGCCAATTGTTTTGAGGAAGCCTGAGCATGCGGACCCGGACGGTTTTTGTCAAGGTGTTTCTCCGGTCGATGCCTTTTCGAGGGCTTCACGCAGGGCCGGTCTGTCGATGTCGCCGGCACCAATTCGCTCACCGACCGCGGCAAGAATGCGATCGATAGCCCGATCATCGATAGACATTCAATCACCACCACGGCCCGAAAGGGTGTGAGCGAGACAAGCGTCGCGGCGGATAAAGTGCGATGCGACGGCTGGCCGGCCCAGCCCCACTACAGAAGCGAAGCGCTTAATTACACGTGCCGTTCCATCCCCTTCTAATGGTTTCCCGGTATTGTTCGGATCAACAGTCACCTACATCTCGCCATTCTCATAAGCCACGCCTCGCAATTTGAACGGCTGGCATGTGGATCTCGCTTTCCGCCCTTTTAGCGGCTCTGTTTTGTCGCCACACGGCGCATCGCCATCGAGTTCGGCATCGCATCCTACCTCTCGACAGTAATTTCTTGAAAGCCTCGGATAGCTCGGCGTGATCCGGATCGGTCATCGCGGCCCGAGCTCCCGCCGCATTGGCACCACGTTCGGCCGTGGGCTCAATATCCGCTCGATCTGCGCCGCCAGCGCCTCGAAGGCCTCACGCTTCTCCTCGAAATAGGCGTGCCGGTCGTAAACCCCGCGGACGCCGCCGATGACATGGCCGAGGGCGCGCTCCGCGTGATCCGGCGAAACGCCGGCGCGCGTCATCAGCGAGCGCGCAGTGCGGCGCAGGTCGTGAATCGTCCAGCGATCGCGAACAACCTTTTCGGGGTTGTCGCCGCGCTCAGCGGCCGCGCGACGAAGCTCGGACAGCATCAGCCCCTCGAATTCTTGACTTGGACCTCGCGAGGCTGCCAAGGGCCATCTTACCGTTCGTCGTACCGAACACGTGCTCCTTAACCCCGGGGGACGGCGGCGAGGAGAGCGAGCGCGGCCCCGGACAAAGGCAGCGCGACATTGAGCTTGGTCTTGTAGCGGCCTCCGGGGATCGTCCACGTGGCCGCCTCGACCTCGTCCCACCGCATGCCGGCCGCCTCGTCGCGACGCGTCGCGGTCAGCAGAATGAATTGGAGCATCCGGCTGACGGGATGGTCCCACCCCTCGGCGGCGCGCCAGAAAGCGCGAAGCTCGTCGTCGGACAGCACGCGATCGCGCTTGGTGGCCGCGGCCCTGGCCATGCCGCGCACAATCGGCGAGCGAAAGTCGTCCTCCCGCGCGGCATGCCAATTCATCACCCGGCCCAGGTAGGCCAGCGTCAGCGACGCCATGCGCGGACCGCGCTCGTCCTCGATGGATTCCAGCAAGCGCGCGATTTCCGAGCGTTTGATCTCGTCGATTTGCCGCTCGCCGAGGAGCGGATAGACCAATCGCGCAAAGATCGCTCGCTGGGCATCGGCCGTGCGCAGTTTTCGCATCTCGCGGTCGAACGCTCCGCGGGCGAGAAAGTTTTCGATGACACTGCGGAGTGTGTTGCCGGCGGCCGCCTTGGTTTTGCGCCGCTCCGCTGCAGGATCGCGGCCGTGCGCCACCGCACCCAGGACGCCCTGCGCGACCTTTCGGGCCTCGTCCGGCGTAAGTTTCCCGACCGCCCCGATGGTGAGGCGTTTCTTCGACACCGCACGCCCCCCATTCGACCGATAAGCCACCACGTAGGACATCGCGCCGGTCGGGCGCACCCGAACCCCGAATCCGATCAACTGCTCGTCCCACGTAGTGAACTCGTGCGCCTTAGCCTCCAGGCCATCGACAACCCGCTTTGTGATCTTCTGGCCGGCCATTCCATCCTCGATCCCGGCGCTCCAGGGCACCACCGGGGCACCACCAGAACGGAAGGTCACCGAACGTGACGGAAACACGTTACCACAGAAAGCGTGATATACGAGGGATTTATGAAACGGGGGGAAAGTAGAGGAAATTCTGTGGTACGATCGAGCTGTGATATCGTTTCACGATCCAACAGGGAGAACAAGAATGCGCAAGCTGCTGGTTGCCGTGCTGATGCTCGCCGCTTCGCCGGCGCTCGCCGAGGATAACCTCAAGCCCTCGGCAATCGACGCCAGCGTGCGCACGTTGCTGGCTTTCAAGGTCCCCGATGCGGTCGTGCAGAAGTATTTGCCGCCCGGCTTCGAATCGAACCCGCCCGCCGCAGGACCCGCCAAGGGCTCCAACCTCGGCATCACCCTCATCGATTACATCATGGTGCAGGACCCCGAGGGCAAGCCGATGCCGCCCCGCAACGCCGTCGTGATCAACATGCCGGCGAAGAAGACCGCGACGGGCGAGGCGGTGGCGATCGTGTTCAACGGCTTCACCGTGCCCGCCGGTGTTCCCGGGCCCTACAGCGTGTTCGGACCGGCCGACATCACCATCGACCGCACCTCGCATACCGATCCCGACGGCAAGGAGGTCGTCAAGGAATCCTGGCAGGCCAAGGGCACCGACGGCAGTGCGCTCGCCGTCGCTCTCGAGTTCATCCGCGGCACGCCGGCGCGCGGCAAGGTCGAAGCGAAACTTCACTCGGCGGCGAAGCCCGACTTCTTCCGCGTCTATCGCTACGAGCAGGGCGCCGACGTGGTGCGTTCGACCGCGACCGGCGTCGACCGGGCGATCAACTTCTCGTTCAAGGCGACCGGCCCGCGGCTCGCGCCGATCTTCGACGGCAACGAGCAGCTCCTCGCCATCACCTCGGTGCCGCACTACTCGCGGACGATCTATCTGCAGGCGATGTGAGCAATGACATCCCGTAGGGCGCGACGGGGCGCAGCGCATTGCGCCGCCCATGACCCGCAGCGGGGCAATAAGCGATTGCGCCCTACGGTCCGAGCGCTACTGCCGCGGGATGTGCGCGGCGTTGACCAGCGCGAGATTCGCCTCGACGTCGTCGCGGAAGAATTTTCCGAACTGGTCGAGGTTCATGTCGAGCGGCTCGACGGCGAGCTTGTCGAGCTGGGCCCGCACATTGGGCGCCCGCAGCGCCGCCGCAACTTCGGTGTGGAGCTTCTCGACGATCTCGCGGGGCGTGGCCGCGGGCAGGAACAGCCCGCTCCAGAACGGATAGAACGA
Organism: uncultured Alphaproteobacteria bacterium; assembly: GCA_963793985.1. GTDB lineage: Bacteria > Pseudomonadota > Alphaproteobacteria > Rhizobiales > Xanthobacteraceae > JAJPKK01. The sequence continues at coordinate 6,314 of CAWCCG010000037.1, forward strand.
ATCCGCCGGCAGGCCGGCCTCGACGGTCGTCGGCACGTCGGGCTTGATCGCCGCCCGCTTTGCCGCGCTCACCGCGAGCGCGACGAGCTTGCCGTCGTTGATGAGCGCGAGCGACACCGTGAACGGCTGGATGCTGAAATCGGCCCGCCCGGCGACGATGTCGGTGATGGCTTCCGGAGCCCCCTTGAAGGCGATGTGCTGGACCGAGATTCCGGCACTCGCCAGCAGCCGCTCCGCACCGAAATGCGACGCCGAGCCGATGCCGGCCGAGGTGTAGTTGAGCGCGCCCGGCTTCGCCTTCGCCGCCGCGACCAGGTCGCCGAGCGTCTTGTAGCCGCTTGCGGGCGACGTCACCACGGCGAGCGGCTGCTGGCCGAGCCCGATCACCGGAACGAAGTCGCGCAGCGTGTCGTAGGGAATCTTCGAATAGAGCGCATTCGCGATCGAGAGCGCGCCGTAGGCGAGCACGGTGTAGCCATCCGGCGCCGATTTGGCGACCAGGTTGGCCCCGATCGTGCCGCCGGCGCCCGGCCGGTTCTCGACGACGATGGTGCGGCCGAGCTGCTTGCCGACCTGGTCCATGACGACGCGCGCCATCACGTCGGTCGCACTGCCGGCGCCGAGCGGAACGATGACGGTGATGTTCTTCGTCGGCCAGTCCTGCGCGGCCGCGGGCACCGCGAGCCCGATCAGCGTCGCGACGACAAAGAGCACATGCGCCGTCGCCCGGGTCGACCGTTCGGTCCTCATCGTTTCCTCCTCCGACGTCACAAGCTCTTTACCGCCCTTCATTATGCGGAGGCGACCGGCGGCCGCAAGCCGCGAGCGCCCGCGACTCTGCTATCATTGGACGCAAGCTGGCTCGCCCAACGCCGGCCCGGAGACGACAGATGGCGATCTTGAATGCCTTCATAGCAAGGACGATCACCTGGTATCTCGTCATCGCCGGCGCGATCACCGCGACCTCGATCCTGTTCGCCGTCGACATCGGCCTGTTCACGCCGATCTTCGGCGGCATCGTCGACTACACGCCGGCGAGCGTGCCGGCGCTGCGGCACTGGGGCTTCATGATCTTCGGAATCGGCGTGCTGATGATCGCCGCGGCGTTTCGCCCGTGGCTGCGGTTCGAGACGATGCTGTTCTGCACGCTCGAGAAGTGCTTCATCGTCTATCTCTTCCTGAGCAATCTCGGTCAGCCCTGGAGCAAGGGGTACCTCGGCGCCGCGATCGTCGACGGCACCATCGCGGCCTATGGCATCCTGTATTTCCTCAGCGACCAGGGCCGGCCCGCGCGCTGGATCAAGGATGAAGGATAGACCGGCCATGAGCGACGAGAAGGGATTGCCGCCCGCGCTGAGCCGCCGCGCCGTGCTCGCGGGCCTCGCCGTGCTCCCCGCGGCGTCGGGGACGCTCGGCCCGGCCGCGGCGCAGGCCGGGCCGCTGCCGTCGTGGAACGACGGGCCGGCGAAGCAGGCGATCTTCGACTTCGTCCGCGCGACCATCGACCGCACGAGCCCGAGCTATGTCCCCCCCGAAGAGCGCATCGCGGTGTTCGACCAGGATGGGACGCTGTGGGTCGAGCACCCGATCTACACGCAGTTCGTGTTCTGCCTCGAGCGCGTCCCGGCGGTCGTGGCGCAGAAGCCCGCATTGAAGAACACCGAGCCGTTCAAGACCGTGCTGTCGGGAAACCGCGAGGCGATCGCCAAGCTTTCGGCGCAGGACTTCGAGAAGATCGCCTTCGCCACGCTGACCGGCATGACGGTCGAGCAGTTCGGCGCCGAGGTGCGGACCTGGCTCGAACGCGCGCGGCACCCCCGCTGGAACAGGCCCTATACCGATCTCGTCTACCAGCCGATGATCGAGGCCTTGGCGTACCTGCGCAACAACGCGTATCGGACCTACATCGTGACCGGCGGCGGCCAGGACTTCGTGCGGGTCTACGCGCAGAAGGTCTACGGCGTCCCGCCGGAGCAGGTGGTGGGCACCGCGCTCGCGACCAAATTCGGTCACGGCAAGGACGGCAAGCCTGAGCTCACCAAGGAGCCCAAGCTCCTGTTCGTCGACGATCATGCCGGCAAGCCCGAAGGCATCAACCTCGTGATCGGGCGGCGCCCGTTCGCGGCGTTCGGCAACTCGACCGGCGACCGCGACATGCTGGAATGGACCGCGGCCGGGAGCGGCGCCCGGCTCGAGATGCTGGTGCTGCACGACGATGCCGCCCGCGAATACGCCTACGGGCCGGCGATGGGCCTTCCCGACAGCAAGGTCGGCACCTTCACGCAGGCGCTTTACGACCAGGCCAAGAAGAGCGGCTGGACGGTGATCAGCATGAAGAACGACTGGAAGCGCATCTTCGCGTTCGAATGAGTATTTTAAGTCGTCATTTGATTTTCTTATCCATAAGCGAGAACTCCGGCAGGAGCCGTTGCCGGATTCGCATAGTTCGCTTACCCGCAACAGCCGATGAATGTCGGCCTCGGCCTACTTCCTCACAGAGGGCAAGACCATGAAGATCATACAGAAGCTATGTCTCGTGGCGCTCGCGCTGCTCGCCGCCATCGTCGTGACGGCGTGGCCGGCGTCGGCGCAGCAGCAGCGGCCGAACATGATCGTCATCATGGGTGACGACATCGGCTGGTTCAACGTCGGCGCCTACAACCAGGGCATGATGTCGGGCCGGACGCCGAACCTCGACCGCCTCGCCGCCGAGGGCATGCGGTTCACCGACTACTATGCCGAGGCGAGTTGCACGGCGGGCCGCGCGAACTTCATCACCGGCGAACTGCCGATCCGCACCGGCATGACCACGGTCGGCCAGGCCGGCGCGCCGATCGGCCTGCCGGACGAGGCTCCGACCATCGCGACGGTGCTCAAGTCGATGGGCTATGCGACCGGCCAGTTCGGCAAGAACCACCTGGGCGACCTCAACCAGTTCCTGCCGACCGTGCACGGCTTCGACGAATTCTTCGGCTACCTCTATCACCTCGATGCGATGGAGGACCCCTGCCATCCGAACTATCCGCAAAACCTGCGCGACACCGTCGGCCCGCGTAACATGCTGCACAGCTACGCGACCACCGTCGACGACCAGACGGTGCAGCCGCGCTGGGGCAAGATCGGCAAGCAGCGCATCGAGGATGCCGGCGAGCTGTGTCCCAAGCGCATGGAGACGGTCGACGACGAAATCCTCGCCGAGACGGTGAAATTCATCGACAAATCGCGGGCCGCGAACAAGCCGTTCTTCATCTGGCTCAACCCGACGCGCATGCACGTCGTCACGCATCTCTCGGAGAAATACGAGAAGATGCGCAACTCCGAGAACGGCTGGACGATCGAGGAAGCCGGCATGGCGCAGCTCGACGACGTCGTCGGCGCGGTGATGCAGAAGCTCAAGGATAGCGGCATCGAGAACGATACCGTCATCGCCTTCACCACCGACAACGGCACCGAGAACTTCACTTGGCCGGACGGCGGACAGACCCCGTTCGCCGGCGGCAAGGGCACCGTGCTGGAAGGCGGCTTCCGCGTCCCGATGATCCTGCGCTGGCCCGGCAAGGTGCCCGCAGGCAAGGTCGAGAACCAGATCGTGTCCGGGCTCGACTGGTTCCCGACGCTGGTCTCGCTCGCCGGAAATGCCAACATCGCTGACGAGCTCAAGAAGGGCAAAACGATCGGGGACCGCACCTATAAGGTCTATCTCGACGGCTACGACCAGACCGACCTGTTCACCGGCAAGGGCAAGACGAAGCGCAACGAGATCTTCTACTTTGCGGAGTCGACGCTCGGCGCGGTGCGGATCAACGACTTCAAGTACCGTTTCATCGATCAGCCCCAGGGCTGGCTCGGCGGCACGGTGAAGATGGACTGGCCGATCCTCACCAATCTGCGCCTCGATCCGCTCGAGCGCACCGGCATCGGCGCATCGCTGAACTTCGCAAGCTGGTACACCTACGAGTTCTGGCGCTTCGTCTTCGTCAAGGACGAAGTCGGGAAGTACGCTCAGACCTTCATCGACTACCCGCCGATGCAGAAGGGCGCGAGCTTCAATCTGGAAGCCTTGAAGGCAGAGCTCGAAAAGAAGATCGCGGCGCACGCGCAATAAAGCTCGCGCAAACCATGCCGCGTGGTCGCCGCACGAGGCCGACCGCGCGGCCTTGCGCCGCACACGGACCCGACATAAGCCTACCCGTGACGGCAACCTATCCGTGACGGTACCCTATCCGTGACGTTTCGCGACCCCCGGGATCGGCCCGGCCGCGGTCGCGCACGAGGAGATCGGCCATGTGGCCCCTTCGATTGCTGGCGCTCACCGCGATGTTCGCCACTTGTGCAGGCGCGGCGCATGCCGGTCCCTGCACGGTGCAGATCGACGCGACGCAAGCACGCTTCGATGCCAAGCTCGCTCTGGCGGCCCGCGGCGGGCCGACCGCGCGCGAAAGCGTCGCCGCGACGGACCATCGCCAGCCGACGCCAGACTCCATTGCCGCGGCCGAAGCGAAGCTCGGCGACCTGTCGCCGCGGACGGTGGAAGCGATCGAGTCCGGGATGACGCGCGCCCGCAAGGCTGACGCCGAAGGCAACAAGGCCGCCTGCGACGCGGCCCTCGCCGAGGTGCAGCGCGCCATCGGTCCGTAATTGCCATCCTTACGTCAGGTCTGATAGGGACGGGCGTCGCGGACGGACCGCAGAGTCCTACGGCGATGCTTCCCTGGGGGCATGCCAAAGAGGCGGTAACGTTGGCGCGCAAACCCGGCAAGCCTCCGAGCAAACGTGGACCTGGACGTCCGAGCGAGACACTCGCTGCGGTGAAGCGCGAGCCGGCGCCACCACCGCAAACCGCACAGGCCCGGCCGCCACGCCGACGCGCCATGGCGATCCTCGCCGCGGTCGCTGTCGCGCTGCTGATCGCAGGCGGCGTCGCGCTCTATCTCGCGACCGACGGCCTGCGGGACGCGCCCTTCGCATCCCGCACCGACGTCGCGGCAACGCCAACCTTCGTCGGCAGCGAGACCTGCGCCGGATGCCATCGCAGCGAGGCCACGCTCTGGCACGCGTCGCAGCACGCCCACGCCATGGCCCACGCGACCGACGCCACGGTGCTCGGCGATTTCAACGATGCGAGCTTCGACTATCACGGCGTGCACTCGCGGTTCTTCCGCAAGGACGGCAAGTTTTTCGTCGAGACCGACGGGCCGGACGGCAACCTCGCCACCTTCGAGGTGAAATACACCTTCGGCTTCGATCCCCTGCAGCAGTACCTCGTCGAGTTTCCCGACGGCCGCGTGCAGGCGCTCTCGCTCGCCTGGGACGCACGGCCGAAAGCGCAAGGCGGCCAGCGCTGGTTTCACCTCTACCCGGAAGAGGACATCAAGCACGACGACGTCCTGCATTGGACGAAGCTCAATCAGAACTGGAATTTCATGTGCGCCGAGTGTCATTCGACCGGCGTGCGCAAGAACTACGACGCCGCGAAGGATCGCTTCGCGACGCACTTCGCCGAGATCACCGTCGGCTGCGAGGCGTGCCACGGCGAAGGTTCGCGCCACGTGGATTGGGCCCACACGAGGGATCATTGGTGGCCGTTCGGCAAGAGCGACGATCCCCGTATGGGGCTTTTGGCGCGGTTCGACGAGCGCCGCGGCGTCGCCTGGTCGATCGATCCGAAGACCGGCAATGCCGCGCGCAACTTCACGCCGGCGACGACGCGCAAGGAGGTCGAGACCTGCGGCCGCTGCCATGCGCGCCGCGGCGAATTCTCCGAAGACTGGGTGCCGGGGCGCCCGCTGTCCGACACCCATGTGGTGGCGCCGCTGTCGCGCGGGCTCTATGTCGCCGACGGTCAAATGCGCGACGAGGTCTACAATTACGGCTCGTTCAAGCAGAGCCGCATGTTCGCGGCCGGCGTGACCTGCAGCGACTGCCACGAGCCGCACAGCGCAAAGCTTCGCGCGCCGGGCGCAGAGGTCTGCGCGCAGTGCCACGCGCCTGAGAAATACGCGTCCGTCGCCCATCGCCACCACGAAGGCGTCGATCCGGCGCCGACCTGCATTTCCTGCCACATGCCGGCGCGCACCTACATGGTGGTGGACGTCCGGCACGACCACAGCTTCCGCATTCCGCGCCCGGACCTCTCGGCGACGCTCGGCACGCCCAACGCCTGCAACGACTGCCACGCCGACAAGTCGCCGGAATGGGCGGCCGCGGCGATCACGAGCTGGCACGGGCCGAACCGCAAGGGCTTCCAGAATTACGCCGCGGCCTTTCGCGCCGCCTGGGACGGCGGGGCCGATGCGTCGGCGCAACTCGCCGCCGTCGCCGCCAATCAGGCGACGCCGGCCTTTGCCCGTGCGGGCGCGCTGGCCGATCTGCATGCCGCGGCCTCGCTGGCGGCACTCGAGATCGCGCGGACGGCGCTCGCCGATCCCGATCCCATGGTGCGGGTCGGCGCCCTCGACATGATCGAGGGCCTGCCGCCTGACCGGCAGTGGGCGCTCGCCTCGCCGCTCTTGTCGGATCCCGTCCGCGGTGTCCGCATCCGCGCGGCGGCGCTGCTTGCCGCCGTACCGCCGGCGTCACAACCTCCGGCCGACCGCGAACGCTTCGCCAAGGCCGCGGACGAATTCGTGGCCGCACAGCGCCTCAACGCCGACCGCCCCGAATCGCGCTCGGCGCTGGGGAGCTTCTATGCCCGGCAGCGGCGCTTCGACCGATGCCGAGGTCGAGTACAAGGCGGCGCTCGCCTTGAGCCCGCGCTACGTGCCGGCATCGATCAATCTCGCCGATCTCTATCGCCAGACCGGACGCGACGCCGACGGCGAGGCAGCGCTGCGCACGGCGATCGCCGCGACGCCGCAGGATGCCGGGCTGCACCACGCGCTCGGGCTCGTGCTGACCAGGCTCAAGAAACCGGACGACGCGCTCGCCGAGCTCGCCCGCGCCGCCGCGCTCGAGCCGGACCGCTCCCGCTATGCCTATGTGTACGCGGTGGGGCTCAATTCAGCCGGGCGCGGCCCGGAGGCATTGGCCGTGCTGAAGGACAACCTCGCCAAGCATCCCGACGACCGCGACACGCTGCTCGCACTCCTGGCGTTCAACCGCGACGCCGGCGACATCGCCGCGGCGCTCGACTATGCCGCACAGCTCACACGCCTCGCACCGGACGATCGTGGCCTCGCCGATCTCGTCGCCGACCTGCGCCGCCGCCAGCAGAAGGAGCCGGCCAAGTGACACAAAAACGGCGGGGCCGGTTTACGGCCCCGCCGTTTCATGGATGATCGTAGGGCGCAATCGCTTTATTGCGCCGAATAGAAGTGGCGCAATGCGCTTTGCTTATTTGCGCCTACACCGCTGCGAATTCGCCGCAATCAAGCGAGGTCGAAGCGATCCGCGTTCATCACCTTGGCCCACGCCGCCGCGAAGTCATCGACGAACTTCTCCTTCGCGTCGTCCTGGGCGTAGGCTTCCGCAAGCGCCCGGAGCTGGGAGTTCGAGCCGAACACGAGGTCGGCACGGGTGCCGGTCCACTTCACCTTGCCGGTCTTTCGGTCACGCCCTTCGAACACTTCCTTCTCGTCCGACGTCGCCTTCCACTCCGTGCCCATGTCGACCAGGTTCACGAAGAAGTCGTTGGTCAGCGTCTCCGGACGGTTCGTGAAGACGCCGTGGGGCGACTTGCCGTAGTTCGCGTTCAGCGCCCGCAAGCCGCCGACGAGGACCGTCAACTCGGGCGCGGTCAACGTCAGGAGCTGCGCCTTGTCGATGAGCAGCTCTTCCGTCGACGCGTAGGGCTGGCTCTTGCCGTAGTTGCGGAAGCCGTCGGCGACGGGCTCCAGCACCTCGAACGCCTCGACGTCGGTCTGCGCCTGCGACGCATCCGTACGTCCCGGAGAGAACGGGACCTTGACGTCGTGTCCGGCCTTCTTCGCAGCCGCTTCGACGGCTGCGTTGCCGCCGAGCACGATCAGGTCGGCGAGCGAGACCTTCTTGCCGCCGGACTGCGAGCCGTTGAACTCCTTCTGGATCGCCTCAAGCTTAGGCAGGACTTTGGCAAGCTCTGCCGGCTCATTGACGTCCCAGTCCTTCTGCGGCGTGAGGCGGATGCGCGCGCCGTTCGCCCCGCCGCGCTTGTCGCTGCCACGGAAGCTCGCCGCCGCCGCCCATGCCGTTTTGACGAGCTGCGAGATCGACAAGCCGGACGCCAGGATTTTCTCCTTGAGCGCAGCCGCATCCTTGTCGTCGATCAGCTTGTGGTCGACGGCAGGAACGGGGTCCTGCCAGATGAGCTCCTCGGCCGGAATCTCCGGGCCGAGATAGCGGGCGCGCGGACCCATGTCGCGGTGCGTGAGCTTGTACCAGGCCCGGGCGAATGCGTCCGCGAACTGATCCGGATGCTCGAAGAAGCGCCTCGAGATCTTTTCGTAGGCCGGATCGAATCGCAGCGAGAGGTCGGTGGTCAGCATGGACGGCGCATGACGCTTCGAGGCGTCGTGCGCATCCGGCACCGTACCGGCGCCGGCGTCGCCCTTCGGCTTCCACTGATGCGCGCCGGCCGGGCTCTTGGTCAGCTCCCATTCGAAGCCGAACAGGTTCTGGAAGAAGTTGTTGCTCCACTTGGTCGGCGTCGTGGTCCAGATGACTTCCAGGCCGCTGCCGATGGCGTCGCCGCCGCTGCCGGTGCCGAAAGTGTTCTTCCAGCCGAAGCCCTGCTCCTCGATGTCGGAGCCTTCGGGCAGCGGACCGACATATTTGTTCGGATCGGCAGCGCCGTGGGTCTTGCCGAAGCTGTGGCCGCCGGCAATCAGCGCAACCGTTTCCTCGTCGTTCATCGCCATGCGGCGGAACGTCTCGCGAATGTCCTTCGCCGCCTTGATGGGATCGGGGTTGCCGTTCGGGCCTTCCGGATTGACGTAGATCAGGCCCATCTGCACGGCGCCGAGGTGGCCCTCAAGCTCGCGGTCGCCGCTGTAGCGCTCGTCGGCGAGCCATTTGCCCTCACGGCCCCAGTAGATGTCCTGCGGCGGCTCCCATACGTCCGGGCGCCCGCCGGCGAAACCGAAGGTCTTGAAGCCCATCGATTCGAGGGCGACGTTGCCGGCGAGGATCATCAGGTCCGCCCACGAGATCTTGTCGCCGTACTTCTTCTTGATCGGCCACAGCAGCCGGCGCGCCTTGTCGAGGTTGACGTTGTCCGGCCAGCTGTTGAGCGGCGCGAAACGCTGCGTGCCAGAGCCTCCGCCGCCTCGGCCATCGCCGATGCGGTAGGTCCCCGCACTGTGCCAGGCCATGCGGATGAACAGCGGCCCGTAATGTCCGAAGTCCGCCGGCCACCAGGCCTGCGAGTTGGTCATCAGCGCAAGCAGGTCCTTCTTGAGGGCCTTGTAGTCGAGCTTCTTGAACTCGTCGGCGTAGTTGAAGTCCTTGCCCATCGGGTTGGACTGGGGTGAGTTCTGGTGGAGAACCGCCAGGTCCAGCTGGTTGGGCCACCAGTCTCGGTTCGTATGAAATGTGCGCCCCGAGAACGGGCACTTGGTCACGTCATCCATCACTGTCTCCTGTTGTTGTTTTTCGTGACTGCCATTGTCTTCCTTCTTGACGACAATTTAGCCAACGCCTCCCATCAGGTAAAGTTGACTTTAGTGATCGCTGCAGTAAGTTTTTCTGATGGCAGACGTCACCCTTCGGCAACTTCGCTATTTCAGTGCGCTTGCCCGTCACGGCCATTTCGGCCGTGCGGCGGAAGCCTGCGCCATCTCGCAGCCGGCTTTGTCGATGCAGATCAAGGAGCTGGAGGAGGCGCTCGGCAGCGTGCTGCTCGAGCGCAACGCCCGCAAGGTCGCGCTGACCAAGTTCGGCGAAGAGGCGGCCGGGCGCGTGCGCGACATTTTGCGCTCGGTCGACGAGCTCGGAGACTTCGCGCGGGCGTCGCGCGGCCGGCTCGTCGGCCGGCTGCGCATCGGCATGATCCCGACGATCGCGCCCTATCTGCTGCCCAAGGTGGTCGGGAACCTGTCGCGCATGCATCCCGAGCTCGACATTCACGTCCGCGAGACGGTGACGCAGAAGCTGATCGAGGAACTCGGGGACGGTCGGCTCGATACCGCGATCGTCGCACTGCCGGTGTCGGAACCTTCGCTGGCCGAGGTCGCGCTGTTCCGGGAACATTTCCTGCTGGTCCGGCCGGGCGAGGACGAGGGAACCCCGGTGCCGAGCGCCAGCATGCTGCGCGCCATGCGGCTGCTGCTGCTGGAAGAGGGACACTGTTTTCGCGATCAGGCGCTGTCGTTCTGCAAGATGCAATCGTCGCCGCCCCGGGAGGTGCTGGACGCGAGCTCGCTGTCGACGCTCGTTCAAATGGTCAGCGCCGGCATCGGCGTCACGCTGATCCCCGAAATGGCGGTTCCGGTGGAGACCCGCTCGGCGGGGGTGTCGGTCGCCCGCTTCAAGGATCCGCAGCCGTCGCGGACCATCGGCATGATCTGGCGCAAGACGAGCCCTCTCGCGCGGCAGCTCCTGCAATTTTCCGAGGTGGTTTGCCTCGCGGCCGGCGCCAAGAAGCGCAATCCGGCGTCGGCGTCGCGGAACTCGCGGACTTGAGAAGCGTGATCCCGAAACGATTGCGCTCCGATTCGACCACTGCAGGGCTGGCTTGTGGCCCGATAACGCGGCGACATTCAATCGACCGTTTGTTACTGTCCTGTCGAACGACAACTCTCTCTCGTCCCCAAAGGAGAAAAAATGTCGAACCACTTTACCGGCTTGAGCCTCGGCCCTCCGCTCGGCGACCAGCGGCTCGACCTGTGCGATCTCTACGCGTTCCAGTCCCCGACCGACCCGTCGAGGACTGTGATCATTCTCAATGCAAATCCAAATGCCGATGCGCTCCATCCCGACGCCATCTACCGGCTCAACATCGACAACGACGGTGACCTGCTCACGGACATCGCGCTCAGCTACGTGTTTGCGAAGCCGCAAGACGGCAAGCAGACTTTCAGCGTGTTTCTGGCCAAAGGCGCCGAGTCCCGCTCCGTCGAAGCCGTCGGGAAGAAGATCGTCGCCGATGCGGAGGTCTCGTTCGGGCCCAGGCCCAACATCGTCAAGGCAGGCGACTACACATTCTTCGCCGGCAGTCGCAGCGACGCCTTCTTTTTCGATTTCGACGGCATCAAGAATTTGTTCGACATCAGGGGAAAGCGGAATTTCACCGAGCCTCATCTGACCGGCAAGTCACCGTGGACCGGCGTGGACTCGAATACCGAAGCCAACGTCTTCTCGATGGTGGTCGAACTGCCGACGAGCGAACTGGCGCCGAAGCCCGAAGTGCACATCTGGGGACGATGCAGCGTGCGGGAGAACGGCAAGCTGATCCACGCCGATCGCGCGGGCCATCCCAGTGTCAGCAGCTTCTTCAACACCGACGATACGAAATTGGAATACAACGCCAGCGAGCCGGTGAACGATCGTGGGCGGTGGCTCGAGCAGTTCGTGCATCTGATGGGCCACACCGGAGATTATTCGCCGAAATAGACGAGGGACAGCGCCACGCCGAGCACCACGAGCCGAATGACGGTCTCGACGAGAAGCCGCGGCGTGCCGTGCAGCGTTTCGGCTACCGCGGTGAGATGGAGATGATCATTGCGACGCGTCGCAGCCGCCGCGCCCACGAAAATGCCATAGACGAAGAACGTCGAAGTCACCTCTTGGAGCCAAAGCCACGGATGCCCGATGCTGCGCGTCGCTATGTCGAGCGTGACCGAGGTGGTGAAGGCGGCAAGCGAGATTCCGCACAGCGCCATCAGGAGCTGCTCCAGGCGATCCAACGCCCGCCATTTGAGATGGCGCTGGCTTCGGGAGATCAGCACATCGTAGCGTTTCACTTGGGACTTCCGCCGCCTGCCTCAGCCGCCGCCGGCGGTCGCGCACCCTCACACGCCAGTCTAGTTGATCGCCCCGATCAGCTGCCGGATCTTGATCGCGTGTGTGCCGAGCTGCTTCGACAGCGTGTCGAGATAGGGCTGCGCGACCTCAAAGAACCCCGACTTGTCGACATCGGTCACGACCTTGACGCCCATCGTCTTGAGCCGCGTCGCCGATTGATGCTCGATCGAACGCCTTGCCCGGCTGCCTTTGACCTACCAGCGAGGCCGCTCACTCCAGAGATCGAACGCCTTGCCCGGCTGCACCCGATTGACCTCGTCGGCGGCGGCACGCACCCACTGCTTTTGCTCGGCACTGAGGCCTGACCAAAGCTTGTCGCTGATCCACACCACGCTGTTATTGGCCTCGTGCTCGCTGATTGAGAGCACGGGCGCGACTTCGTAGTGTTTGTTGGCCTGATAGATGTTGACGCCATTCTCGGCGAAGTCCACCAGTCCGGTCTGCAGCGATGTGTAGACGCTGCCGAACGGCATGTGGACGGTTTGCGCGCCGTAGGCCGGGAACATCGTGTCCTCGGTCGCGGTTGCCTGGACGCGGACTTTCAGGCCCTTCAAATCGGCGATCTTGCGCACCTCCTTCGGCCGTAAAGGCTGCGCAGACCGAGCGTCGCCAACCCGATCACATGCGCGCCCTGGACGGTATCCTCGATCATGTCGCGGACCGCCTGCGCGACCTTCGGGTCGGCGATCGCCTTCTTCACATGGTCCTCGGAGCGGAACAGGAAATGCAGCGACATCACTCCGGCCTGCGGCGAGACCGTAGCCGTGTTGGCCGTGGAGGTGATGGCAAAGTCGATGTCGACCGCCCGACCTGAGGAGCTGCAGCACCTGCGGCTCCTGTCCGAGTTGGGAGGCGGGAAACTGATCGATCAGGATGGCTCCGCGGCTCAATTCCTTGAGCTTGTCGGAAAAAATATCGGCCGCGACACCGTAACCCGTGGTTCGCGGTTGATCATAGGCAAACCGGTAGTGAACAGCATTCTGCGCGGCAGCTCCGCTCGCGCCGATACCTGGAATGACGAGCAACGCTATTGCAAATCCGGCGGCGTTCCAACTCCTTGGCTTGAACATAGCACCCACCTCTAGCCGACGTTCGTGTGTGCTGCAGCGCCGCCAAAGCTAACCGACCTTTCCGGACGTGGGAAGGGAGAGAGGTAATGGGGCCGCCGACCACCAGAAGCGAGCCTGTAGCCTCCGGTCCGGATTCTGGCCGATGTCAGAAATTGCGACGCCCGTGGCGACAGCTTTCTGGGATGAACCCGTCGCTCATTCCGCTGTGCGCAGCGTCACCGGCGGCCGGCACTGCGGCACCGAGCCTGCCGTCATCGCGGCGCCGCGCCGCCTGCACCAGCGGCGGGCAGCGCTTGTCGTCGTAGTATTCGACCTGACAGTCGAGGCACTGAAAACATTCGGCGGTGATGATCTTGCCGGACGGCTCGATCGCCCGCACCGGGCAGGACCGCTCGCAGAGATGACAGGGGTTGCCGCATTCGGGGCGCCGCTTGAGAAGATCGACGAGATGCAGCCGGTCGAGTGCCGCCAGCACGCCGCCGAGCGGGCACAGGAAGCGGCAATAGGCGCGCTCGGAGAAGAGGCCGATCAGCAGCAGGATGACCGCATAGGTCACATAGGGCCAGGCGCGGGTGAACTTCGAAATGATCGCGGTCTTGAACGGCTCGATCTCGGTCACCGATCCGGCGCCGTCGGGCGCGAACAGCGCGAGCCCGAGCACCGCGGCGGCCGCGATGTACTTGCCCATCCACAGACGCTTTTCGAGCGCCGGCGACGGATTCCATTGCGGCACGCCGAGCGCGCGCGAAAGCTGGCCGAGCAATTCCTGCAACGCTCCGAACGGGCACAGCCAGCCGCAGAACACGCCGCGGCCGATGACGATGAGCGACACCAGCGTGTAGGCGGCGATCATCACCATCAACGGCTCGGCAAGGTAGACGCCGATCCCGAAGCCCCGGAACGGCGCCTGGATGTAGCTGATCACGTTGACGATGGAGAGCTGCGCCCCGGCGGTCCAGCCGAGCCACACCAGCACGATTAGCAGGAAGCCGTTGCGGACGAGGCGGTGCGCGCGCCGCGCGCGCGACAGCCGGTCCTGGAACGCGAAGATCGCGGTGAGCGCGATGAGGAGGGCCGCGAGGATCGCGACGTTCGCTCTGGCATCATGCCAGGCGTCGATCCACGCTGCGGCGCGCGCATCCACCGGCGGCGCCGGCGGCATGAGCACGAGCGAGGCCGGCAGCTTGTATTCGATCGGGATGACGAGTGCGGGAAGCTGCCCCGCCGCATTGATCAGCAACTCGAGCCGCCATGGCTTCACCGGGTCGAAGCCTGCGCTCGCCGGTATGGTGAAGAGGCCGGCATCGCGATGCGACTGCAGCCCCTCGGCGGCGCCGGTGAGCAGCCTTTGATAGTCGTCATGGACAAAGCCGATGGTGCGGTCGCCCTGGACGATGCGAACGCGGTTGAAGCGGTAACCGTCGGCCTTCCAGAAATGGCTGGTGCCGTGAAAATCGTAGGGCCCGTTCGAGGCCATGAAGATGACGTGGGCGCCCTGTGGAACGCGCGTGCGGAGGTCCTCGAAGCCGCGCACGCCGAGCACGTTGGCGCCGATCGCGGCCGGCGTCATCAGGCCGAAGAAGATCTCGCTGTAGAGATCGTCCGGCTTGCCGAGCGGCACGTCGAGTGCCGTATCGGGCCTGCCCTCCTTGGCGAGCGCGGCGGCGACGTCGCCCGAAGTGAGGCGCAGGTACGCCGCCGATCCGTCGGCGACAAGCTCGTTCCATGATTTCAGGATGAAGGCGTCAGCATCGAGAGTTGGCTCGGCGACGGCGCGCCGCCCGACGCGGGTCGCGAGCACCAGCCTCGCGGTGTCGTGGACGCCGGCCCGCATCAGGCGCGCCGTGATCGTCGCCTGGGCCACGAAATCCGGCCGCATCATGGTCGGGCTGCCGCCCAGCGGCTGTCCCGGTCTCGTTCGCGAGGAAAGTGTCGAGCTGAGGCTGCCGCACCGGGTCGTTGTAGACATAGGGCTCGCGGTGAAACACGACCTTCGCCCCGGTGATGTGACCGTCGAGCGTAACGCCGGCGATCACGTCGTAGGGGATCGGCGCATAGGCGACCGCGGCGATGATGTCGAGCGGTCGAAAAGATATAGGCCACCACCTTGTCGCCCTTGTAGACGGCAATGGCTGGCGGCGAGCCTTCCTCGGGCCCAAGCCGCTCGGCGCCGGCCGGATAGACCATCGCCATCACGTCGGGGGTGAGCCGCTCGCGCAGCTTGCCTTTTTCCGCGAGCGCCGGAGAGACGAGCGCCAGAGCGACGAGCGTGAGCAGCGCCAGGACGAGCGAGGGCACGACAAGCGAACTGAGGCGGGATTCGAAAGGCCAGGGGTTCATTCGCGGGTTTGTTTCGGCTTTCGACAATCCGCCTCGTCGCGGGCGAGATGCGCCGAGCCTATCGCGATCGTGGGGGCAATGGAACGGGCGCCTTCGATGACGGGCGCTTTGGAGCACAGCCTCACGCTGCCGTGCGGCAGTTGATCGACTCAGGGCCTTACGGGAATTCGGAGCGCTGTCTTCGAGGGTGAGCGGGATCGGCGAAAAAAATCACCCGTCCGCGGGGTTGCGGCGCACCAACTAGCGCCGGCTCGGCCGCGTCCCCGGCATCGCGGGTGGCACTCCCTGCATTGCAGCCACGCCGGGCGGCGCGGCTCCGTTGGGCGGCGCGCCTCCACCGGCGGCGTCCCCGGGGTTCGGCAACGTGACGGTCTCCTTGCGGTCGTCCTTTTCGAGCATGGCCTCGCGGCCGTGCACCGAGCGCAACACCCAACCCTGATGGGCCTCGCCGATGCGCAGCCGAACCACCTCCTGGGAGCTCTTCTCCATGAAGAGCGCGACGCCGGCACTGTCGCCGGCGATGGTGCCGAGGAGCGACAACATCAGCGGTTCGGGAGGCGGCTTCGTCGCGACGGGCGGCGGAGGCGGCGGAACGTAGGGCTTCTCGACCACCGGAGGCGGTGGCGGGCGCCGCGAGGGCGTGAAAATCGGCCGCTCGCGTGTGTCGCTCAGATCCTTGAGCGGAATTGCCCACAGCGGATTTCCGCTCGGCGGCGCGCGCTCGGGTTCGCCGGCCTTGATGCGCGGGGTCGGCCCGAGATCGGCGCGCACCGAAACGCCGGGCGTGTCGGGCGCTTGCGCGATCCCGCGACGAGCGGCACCGACGCGAGGGCGAGCGCCCCGATCAATCTCGAGAGTGCGGAGGGTGCGATCATTTCGCCGCCAGCCATTGCCCGGAGACGGAGATGAGGACGTGCATCTTGACCGTCTCCGCCGCCTTGGCCCCGCCGGGCGCGCCGCTGGCAGCCGTCGGCACCTGCACCACCAGCTGATCGACGAACAGGAACGGCATTCCGGACTCGAGATTGTAGAGCAACTGCTGCAATGCCGGCTGCTCGATGTCGCAATTCGCGGTCACGCTGATGAAACCGTCCTTGACCTGCGGCCCCTGCAGGTCGACCTGGGAGGACAGGATGTTGCCGCCGACCTTGGTAATGGCGCCGGCGACCCGCTGCAGCAGCACCGCCCCCGCCACAGTCACGGTCGGACCTTCGAGCACCGGCGAGCCGGTGACACCGCCCGCATCGGCGTTACCGCGCTTCGGGATACGTCCCTCGAGCTGGGCAAGCGTCTCGGCCGCTTCGGCGACCGACGTACGGCGATCGAGCACGTCGGAGACCGATGTCAGGGTCATGAAGGCGAACAGCAGCACCAGCACGACATAGCCGATCGCGGCGCCATGGGGGACGCGCGCAATGTAGCCTTGAATGAGCTTCCACGCGTTGTTCATGCGTCCACCCGGAAATGAGGCTTGACGCGTGCCTCGATGTGGAAGCGTTCGCCGGGCTCGCCGGGCGACTGCGTGGTCGGCGCGAAGAACGCCGCATGCTCGAAGTGCGGCGACTGCTCGATCAGCCGGATCAGCGAGGGTGCGTCCTTGGTGATCCCGGTCACCTGCACCTTGCCGTTCTCGATTCGCAGCTCGAGCACATAGGTGTGATCGGGGAGCACCTTGGAGAGCGCTTCAAGCACCATCACGCTCGCCGGCGTGGTCTGCTTGCGGCGCTCGAGTATACGCTGCGCGCCGCCATCCGCATTCCTGCGCATCGCGGCGCGTCGTGCGGTGATCTTGTGGGAGAGGTCCTGCTGCTCGCTGTCGAGGCTGTCCGTCAGGATCGATGACACGCCGCTCGACACCAGGGCGAGCGCCGCGGCGCCGAGAAAGACGATCATGAGAATCTGTCGTATGCGGGTGACTTCGATCGAGCCGCCATTGCGCTGCTCGAAGACTTTGAGAGCACCGACGCCGGCATCCTGCGGCACCGTCGACACGACGACCGAGGCCGCGCCGAGGGCGGCGAGCGCGCGGACATACGGCGTCACCTGCGACCGCGCGGTCGCCGCCACCGTCAATTGGATGCGATCGTTCGCCGCCTCGACCGGCGGAGTCCAGGTGTAGGCGGCCTCGTTCGCGCTCCACGGCGTGAGTCGGTCGATCTGGGCACGGACGATGCCGTCGAGAAATTCGCTGGCGCGCTTGGGCAGCTCGAGCGGCCGGAACATGAAGCGGCCGGGGTTCAGGACCACCTCGGCGCGGCTGCCGCGGAGCCACGTCATCCAGTCCGCCGAGAGGACTTCCGGTCATCGCACCGTCGGCGATGACGATCTGCTGGTCCGGCAGGATCAGGTCCTTGGCGTCGCCGACGGCCTGGAGCGCGAAGGTGCCCTGCTCTCCTTCGGTGAGACGGACGACGCGCTGCGGGCTCCAGCGGTTGAGCAGCGCATGCACCGTCGCGGCGACCGCACCGATCCACCGCGAGAAGCTTTCGCTGACCTGCCGGAGCCTGTTCATTCCACCCCACTCCGAAACATCCGACGAGAACTATCGGCGCTGCGCCGAGGATTCAAGCCACACCGCACTCAAGCAACGCCGCACATCAAGCAACACCGCGCCTCACAGGACCCGGCGCGGAACAATCTCGACCCCTCCGGTCACCCAGTTCACCCGAACCTCGAAGCCCGCCCCGAGCCGCGACAACGTTATGGTGCCGCCGCATGACATGCCGGTGGCGAAAAAGCTGATGGTCTGCCGCGCCGGCGCTTCGTTGCAACGCTGCGGCAGCACGGCGTCGATCGACACGTCGTCCGGAATGCGCACGACGCGCGGACTCGAACCGGATCGGATCGAACGGCCGTCGACCTTCGTCGACACCGCGAGGCGGCTCCTCATCGCCGCCGTGCGGTCACGATTGAGCAGCGCGGCCGTTTCCATCGCATAAGCTTCGAGCCGCGGGCGTGAGGTCGCCCGCGGCAATAGAGGCAGCATTACCGCGGCGAGCATCGCGATGATCGCCATCACGCAGACGGTTTCGAGAAGCGTGAAACCGTCCCGCGTGACCCGCGGCCTATTCATTCGACGCGGTCGTTATGTCGGCCGCGGGCCCGGTCCCGCCCTCGACGCCGTCGGCGCCGAACGAGGTGATCTCGAACGGGCTGCGTTCGCCGGGCGAACGATAGGCGTAGGGCTTACCCCACGGATCGTTCGGCACCGCGCCGCCCTTGAGATAGGGGCCGTTCCAGGCGGAGAGCCCGCCGGTCGACTTGACCAGCGCGGTGAGACCCTCGGAGCTCGTCGGATAGCGACCGGCGTCGAGATAGAACAGCTCGAGCGCGCTGGTGAAGCTCTGGATCTGGATCTTCGCCGCCTTCACCTTGGAGTCGCTCAGATAGTTGAGCACCCGCGGGCCGACCAACGACATGATGAGGCCGATGATCGTGATCACGACGAGGATTTCGACGAGGGTGAAGCCGCGCTGCAGAGCCTTGCGCGAACGCTTGCCTGTGGGCTTACCCAAATTCCAGCCGATGCGTTTCATGATGTGCCTTCCCTGTTTTTTTCATCCGACGACTTGATTGATGGAAAGAAGCGCGGTCATGACCGAGACGATCAGGCCGCCGACCACGATGCTGATGGTGATGATCGCCACCGGGCCGATGATGGCGACGATGCGGTCGAGGCTGCGCTGCAGCTTGGCCTCGTAGAAATCGGCGACGCGGCCGGCGAGCACCGCGAGTTGCCCGGTCTCCTCGCCGATGCGCAGCATGCGAATCGCCATCGACGGCAGGATCGCCGTCGCTACGAGCGCCTCGGTGAGCTTGCCGCCGTGGCGGACGCGATCGGAGGTCGCAACCCACGGCTCGCGGCGGCCGCTCACCGCCATGATGTCGACGAGGATGCGCAGCGTCGCCGACAGCGTGACGTCGCTGCCGAGCAGAATGCTCAGGTTCCGACAGAACAGCCCGGTGCGATAGAAATTGAACACCGTCGAGATGCCCGGCACCTTCGCTATTTCGTTCATGATCGCACCGCGAACGTCGGGGCGGCGGAACACGGCCCACCCGCCGACGACCACGACCGTGGTGCCGATCGCGAACTCGATGAGGTGCCCGCGGATGAGATCAGACAGGTCCAGCAACGTGGCGACCACCGCGTCGGGCTTGGCGTTGAAGTCGCGAAGCACCGTGGAGAATTGCGGCAGCACGACCAGCATGAAGAATATCAGCACGGCGGAGGCGGCGAGCAGAATGAACGCCGGATAGTTGAGCGAATCGGTAAGCTTGCGCCGCGTCGCCTCGTTGCGGGCGCGCTCGGCACCGAGCACTTCGAGAATCTGGGTGAGCTTGCCCGAGGTCTCGCCGACCTGAACCAGCGCGATATAGAGCGGCGAGAACAGGGTCGGATGATGCCCGATCGCTTCGGCGAAGCTCTCGCCGGAGAGCACGGCCGCGCGGATCTTCCCAACCACCGAACGCAGCTTGCCGATGTCCTTGTCGCCGGCGAGGAGCTCGAGGCCGTCGTCGAGGCGGGCGCCCGCCTTGAGCAGCAGCGCGAGGTCGCGCGTGAAGATGGTGACGTCCTGCTCGCGCGGCGCGTTGAAGGAGGCAAACGAGAACTGCCCGCCGCCGCCCGCGCCCTCCTCTACCACCGTTTCGATCGGGAACAGCCCGAGAAACTCGATGCGTTGCGCGACCTCGAGCGCGTTCGCCGCCGCCAGCGATCCGTTGACGATCTCGCCGCCTTGGGTCAGTGCGCGGTAGCGGAAGTTCGGCATGCCGTCACCGTGTCGTGGTCACGCGCAGCACCTCCGACGGAGAGGTGAGGCCGGCGCGGCATTTGTAGACACCGTCGTCGAACATCGTGGTCATGCCGGCCGCCATCGCGACCTTGTCGATCGAACTGGCGTCGGTGGTGCTGGTGACGAGCGCGCGGATCTCATCGGTGACCGCGAGCACTTCGAACACGCCGATTCGGCCGCGATAGCCGCTGCCGCCGCAGCGCTCGCAGCGGCCGGGCTCGTGGAGCGTATCGCCGGCCTTGAACCCCAGCATGCCGTAACGCGGATCGGCGGTGATATCCGCCGCAGTGAGCGTCTTCGGCTTTTTGCACCGATCGCACAGCTGGCGCACCAGGCGCTGGGCCAGCACTGCGCGCAGCGTGGATTTGAGGAGGAACCCTTCGCAGCCGAGATCGAGCATGCGGGGCACTGCCGCCGCGGCGGTCTCGGTGTGCAGCGTACTCAGCACGAGATGGCCTGTGAGCGCCGCATGAATGGCGATGTGCGCCGTCTCGGCGTCGCGGATTTCGCCGACCATGATGACGTCCGGATCCTGGCGGACGAAGGCGCGCATCGCGGCGGCGAAGGTGAGCCCGATCGCGGGCTTCGCCTGCGACTGGTTGATGCCGGGAATCTCGTATTCGACCGGGTCCTCGATGGTGAGGATTTTCCGGGTCGGCTCATTGAGAATGTTGAGCACGGTGGCGAGCGTCGTCGTCTTGCCGCTGCCGGTCGGGCCGGTGACGATGATGATGCCGTGCGGTAGCGCGAGGAACTCGCGCAGCTTGGTTTCGTCCTTCGGCGCGAAGCCGAGTTTCTCGATGCCGATCAGTCCGCGGTCCTTGGCGAGGAGGCGGATCACGGCGGATTCGCCGTGCTGCGTCGGCATGATGGCGACGCGGACGTCGAATTCGACGCGCGCGAGGCGCACCCGCGCCGCGCCGTCCTGCGGCAGCCGGCGTTCTGCGATGTTGAGGCCGGCGAGAATCTTGATGCGCGAAATGATCGCCTGCGGCAGCACGCCGGGCGGCGTCGGGATCACGCGGAGCAGGCCGTCGATGCGGAAGCGGATCGTCAGTCCGGTGCGGAACGGCTCGATGTGAATGTCGCTCGCGCGCAGCTCGTAGGCTTTCTCGAAGAGATCGCTCACCGCACGAACGACCGGCGCGCCGCTCGCGAGGTCGCGCAAGCTCTCGATGTCGTCCTCGGCGACCTGCGGCGCGACATCGGCCGAGGTCGCCGTCGCGGCATCCTCTTCGCCGAGGCGCTGGTTGAGGACGGTGGTGATGTCCTCGAACGAGGCGACGGCGACGTTGATCCCGTCGCCCAGAACGATACCGGCTGCGCGCACGGCGGCGGTGTCGCTCGGATCGGCGACGGCGAGCATGGTCTTCCCATCTGCCGTACGGTAGGGAAAGACCGTCATCTCGCGCAGGAAGCGGCGCGAGAACTGCTTCACCAGCGGCTCGGCCGCAAGCAGATCGGGCAGCGGAATGCGCGGGACCTTGAAGAAGTGCGCGACCTCGTCGGCGAAATCGTTCGCCGAGAGCTCGGTCAACTCCCACAATTTCTGAAGTGTGCGCTCGTTGCCGGCCGCGGTGCCGTCACGCAGCGAAACCTCGCCGGCAAGATGATTCTTGCTGCGCAAATGGTTCGCGAATTCGTGCGCGACGTCGATCCCCATGCACCCCCCGAGGCGGCTTTTCGGCGCGCTCCCGGCCGCATTCGAGCCACCGAATTGCGATTTCATTATGATCAGTAGCGGCTCGGTCGCCGGGACTCTTGCAATAGTTCCAACCTGTCGTGTTCGGCCGATCGTTGCCTCTCGATCACGTGCGTCGAAATATTCACCGGGCGGCGCGGTCGCGCTGCGCCGGCGTCGAATCGCCAGCCGGCGCCGCGTCGACGCAATATTTTATCGCGAGCATCAAGCGCCTCCGGCGGCCGACGCCGCGCCGCACGTCGTTTCGAGGCAGGCCCTTGTGCACACCGTCGCTTCGTCGTCCAACTCCCGCAAAGGCAATGCGAATCCGCGCGATCGGCGCACCGGACGGCACGCTCGCCGCGGCGCGACTTCACAGCTTTGCCGCACCCCCGCTGCCACATTTTCTGATAAGGACGCCGTGATACAGGATTTGCCACAATTAGGGGGCAGTTTCCCCTCGAGAAAAAGACTCTAGAAGATACAAAACATGCAGGCTACGAGAGCATAGCCTGTTTTGGGGGCATTAGACCGGGCGGTTGGGGTGTTAGGGGCGCCGGGATTGCACAGCGCGGCTGAGCGCTGGGCCTTTTCGAAACCTGCCATCTTGCTGATCCGGTCGCTGCCTGCGCCCAAGAGCAGGCATACAGGGGGCTGGCGTCAGTACGTGGCACGGGACCGTGAGATCCTCGACGTGCGGCGATCGCTTCGTGGCGGTTCGCGCGCCCTGCTGTGGGCGCTCGCGCTCGCTGCGCTCGGCTCCTGCACCAATCTTCCTGTCGCCACCGAAGACGCGAAAACGCCCGACGTCTTCGACCGCATCCGCGCGCTCGACATTCTCCCGCGCTCACCGCAGCCGGTCGAAAACAGCCCGAACAACGGCCAGCGCGCAAAGCCGGTCATCTACACCGGCGTCCTCCCGCCAAGCGACGCGACCGGCTCGGTCGGGCAGCTGAGCAGCGGCGCCGGCAGCGGCATCGGCGCCGGAGCCGCCGGTGGCGAGGGCTACGAGCTCAACTTCGAGAACACGCCGATCACGATGGTCGCCAAGGCGGTGCTCGGCGACATCATGGGCGTCGGCTATTCGATCGATCCGCGCGTGCAGGGATCGATCAGCCTCTCGTCCGGCAAGCCGGTGCCGAAAAACGATCTGCTGTTCGTGCTCGAGAACGCGCTACGCATGAGCAACGTCGTGTTGATCCGCGACACCTCAGGATATCGCATCATCCCGATGGGCGACGCGGTGGGCGGCGGCAACACCGACATGGTGGCGGGCCGTCCCGAGGCGGGCTATGGCGTCACCGTGCTTCCGCTGCGCTACATATCCGGCGGCGCGCTGGTCAAGCTGCTCGACAGCTTCGCCACCCGGCCCGGCATGGTGCGCGCTGATCCCGGACGCAACCTCCTGCTCATCCAGGGCACCGGTCCGGAGCGGCGCAGCACGATGGAGACCGCGCTCAGCTTCGACGCCGACTGGATGCGCGGGCAGTCGGTCGGCATCTTCCCGGTCCAGTACAGCAATCCCGAACCGATCGTCGCCGAGCTCGAGAAGATTCTCGACTCCGGCGAAGGCGGCATGAGCCAGGGCAACGTCAAGTTCCAGGTGATGGCGCGGATGAACGGCATCCTCGTCGTCACCAAGAAGCCGGACCTGCTGCGGGCCGCCGAGACCTGGATCAAGCGGCTCGACACCACCGACACCAACCGCACCGGCGTGCACGTCTATCGGGTCAATTACGGCGAGGCCAAGCAGGTCGCCAAGGTGCTCAACGAAATCTTCGTCGGCGGCGGCGGGACCTCGTTCGACACGCCGGGATCGGTGGCGCCGCGCTCCGCCGCCGACCGCCTGTCGCTGGGCGGCGGCAACAGCAGCCAGTCGGGCACGGGCGGCAGCTCCGGCGGCTCCAGCTCCGGCTTCGGTGGCAGCAGCAGTCGTCGTCGTCGAGCGGCGGCAGAGGCGGCGGCTCATCCGGCTTCCAGAGCACGATCGGGCAATCGAACGGCGCCAGTGCCAGCGGCAGCGACGGACGCAGCGGCATGGCCGGCCTCGGCGGCATGATGGGCATGGGCGGCACCGGCGGCGCCGGCGGCGGCAGCAATCAGCCGCTGCTCGAAGGCGTGCGCATCACCTCCGACGCCTCCAGCAACTCGCTGCTGATCTATGCGAGCAACGAGAACTACCAGCTCATCCTGCGCACGCTCGGCCAGCTCGACCGCCCGCAATTGCAGGTCGCGATCGATGCCACCGTCGCCGAAGTCAAGCTCAACGACACGCTCTCCTACGGCGTCCAGTTCTTTCTGCAGAACAGCAAGCTCGGCCTGCTCAACACCACCTCGACCGCGGCCCCGACGGCCGCCGGCGTGAGTGCGACCGGCGTCGCGACCGCCGCGTCATCCTTCATCAGCCAGACCTTCCCCGGGTTCAACTTCCTGGTCGGCTCGCAAAGCCAGCCGAACGTCATCATCAACGCGCTGCACTCGATCACCGACGTGAAGGTGCTGTCCAACCCGTCGCTGGTCGTCACCGACAACCAGGTGGCGACCCTGATGGTCGGCGACGACGTGCCGATCTCGACCGGCAGCGCGAACGTGCTCACGAGCCAGAACACCGTCGTCAACACGATCGACTATCGCTCGACCGGCATCATTCTGCGCGTGGTCCCGCGGGTCAGCGCCAACGGCAATGTGCGCCTCGACATCGAGCAGGAGATCAGCCAAGTCTCGAACAGCGGCTCGAGCACGGCGCAGAACCTGACGCCGACCATCTCGCAGCGCAAGGTCAAGAGCTCGATCTCCGTCGCCACCGGCCAGACCGTGCTGCTCGCCGGCCTGATCCAGGAGCAGAAGGAAACCGACCACGCCGGCATCCCGCTGCTCGATCAGGTCCCCGGATTCGGCAACGTCGTCGGCAATACCGGGCACAACATCACCCGCACCGAGCTCATCATCTTCATCCGGCCGCAGGTGATCCGCGACAGCCTCGACGCCTCCTATGTGGCCGAGGAGCTGCGGACCAAGCTCAAGGGCACGCTGGCGCCGGCGCCGCCTTATGTCGGCCCTGCGCCGCGGTTGCGGTGACGGCGGGAACGGCGATGTCGGCACGCTGGCTCACCTCGCTCTCGGCGCCGCGCGGAACCGCGCTGACGGCCGAGGGCATCGCCATCGCGATCGCCGCGATTTCAATGGCGGCGGCAAGCTTGACCGTGATGCCGGGCTGGCGGGGCCTCGCCGGCGCCGGCCTTGCCTGTCTGATGATCGGTATCGCCGCGGTCGATGCGCGCCGCTTCATCATTCCCGACGAGTTCAGCGCGGCAGCATTCGCCCTCGGTCTCGTCGATGCGGCGCTGGAGTTTCCCGATGCACCGGGCGCGGCCGCCGATGACCGCGGCGCTGCGCGGCATCATTACGGCGCTCGCGCTGTTCGGCCCTGTGGGCGGCCTACCGGCGCCTGCGCGGACGCGAGGGCATCGGATTGGGCGACGTCAAGCTCGCCGGCGTCGCCGGTGCGTGGCTCGACTGGCCGAGCATTCCGCTCGCTTTCGAGATCGCGGCACTCGCCGCGCTCGCGGTCTGCCTCGCACGATGGCTTATCTCGGGCCGCAGTATCCGCGCGACCACCAGGCTGCCGTTCGGTCTCTTCCTCGCGCCGGCGATCTGGATCGCCTGGCTCGGCGAGACTCTGCTGCCGCAACTTCTTTCGGCGCTGGACTTCGGGTGGTCGCAATGGTGAGCCGCAGCGCCCCGACCGATGCTGCACCTCGGATGGACGAAGCCATGAAGCATTCTGTGAAGCTGATCGCTGGCCTTGCGATGCTCGGAGCTGTCCTCGCCACTCCGGTGAAGGCGGCGGACGATGGGATCATCGACGAAGGCACGATCGCCGCCTCTCGGCGATCCTGCGACGGCGGTGCGACGCGCCAGCTCGATGGCGCGGCGCGGCATCCCGCGCGGCGAGGCGCTGCTCGGCTACATGTACGAGCACGGGCTCGGCGTTCCACAGTCATGGCCGGCCGCGGTCGACTATTATCTGCTCGCCGCCGAGCACGGGGATCCCACCGGCCAGTATCTGCTCGGCCTGATGTACGATAAGGGCTTCGGCGTCTCCCGCGACGTGGTGCTCGCCTACAAGTGGCTCGACCTTGCGGCGGCGCGCGCGCCGAAGGGCAACCGGGAGTATTTCCTGCGGCTTCGCGACGCCGTCGCGTCCAAGATGACGCGGGCCCAGCTCGATCTCGGCCAGCAACTCGCGCTCGAATGGTCGATGCTGCGGATGGGCCGCCAGCCCTGATCGCGATCGCCGCTGCGACGGTGTTCCCCTCGATCCGCTAAGTTTGAGGCGTTCTAAACCGCTGCACTTTCTTCTGCGCATGCTACAATGATACCGCGCCGTTCGTTTCGGAAGCGCGAAGCGCACCGGAGCGGCCGGCGTTTGCTCGAAACAAGGAGAAGAGACGAGAGGGGTTACGTGATGAGGGCTTTGGTTTCGATCGCCGCGCTCGGGCTGCTGGTGCTGCCGGTTGCGGCTTACGCGCAAGCGCCGGCACAGCCGCTGCCGGAATGGGCTTATCCTGTGGCGCCGGCGCCGAAGCCGCCGGATGCGACGAAGCCGATCGCGCTTCCGGGCAGCACCAAGCAATACACCCAGGCCCAGATCGACAACCGGTTCGGCCCGCCCGACTGGTATCCGGAAGATCACCCGCCGATGCCGGAGGTGGTCGCCACTGGCCGCCAGCCGAACGGCTTCGCCTGCGCGCTCTGCCATCTCACGAGCGGCGGCGGCCATCCGGAGTTCGGCCGGCATTTCCGGTCTGCCGGTCGCGTACTTCCTGCGCCAGATGGAGGAGTTCAAGGCCGGCACCCGCAAGGGCATGCGCGGCGGCATCATGATCCAGATCGCCAAGGCGAATTTCGCGCCGAGGACACCAAGGCGGCCGCCGAATACTTCGGCGGGATGAAGCACCCGGTCTGGTACAAGGTGGTCGAGAGCGACACCGTGCCGAAGTCCTATCTCGGCAACGGGGCGATGCGCTTCCCGGTCGAGAACGGCGGCACCGAACCGCTCGGCAACCGCATCATCGAGCTGCCGCAGAACGACCTGAGCGCCGAGAGCCGCGACCCGCGCACCGGGTTCGTCGCTCACGTGCCGGTCGGCAGCCTCAAGAAGGGCGAAGAGCTCGTGACCACCGGCGGCGGCAAGACCACAGCCTGCGCGGTCTGCCACGGCCCGGAGCTCAAGGGTCTCGGCCAGGTGCCGGCGATCACCGGACGCTCGCCGATGTACATCTACCGCCAGCTCAACGACATCAAGATCGGCACCCGCAACGGCGAGTGGACGCCGCTGATGAAGGGCGTGGTGGACAAGCTCAGCGACGAGGACATGATCGCGATCTCCGCCTATCTCACGTCGAAGCCGCCCTACTGAGCGCAGCTTCGCATCGTTCGTCGCTTATGGCCGGGCACGCGCCCGGCCATATTGCTTTCGAAATTCCGCAGACGCTCGCGACAGACCGTAGGGTGGGCAAAGGCGCGTACCTCGCGCCGATGCGCCGCGCGTGCCGAGCGTTTCACGTGGGCACGCGGAGCCTGTCATCGGGCCGGTCGAAGGCCGGACCCGTTGGCTTTGCCCACCCTACGGTCTCCGCTGAGAGCCGGTCATGGGCGCCGCTCAGCATAGAGAAACGACAACAACGAGAGGGAGAATCGACGATGAGGGCGCTGGCTTCTCTTGCCGTCCTGGGATTGCTGGCATCGCCGGCCTTGGCCGCGGACCTGCCGGAATGGGCCTATCCGGTCAATCCGACGCCGAAGCCGCCGGATGCGACGAAGCCGATCCAGTTGCCGGGCAGCACGAAGCAGTACACCCAGGCGCAGATCGACGACGGCTTCAACCCGCCCGACTGGTATCCGCAAGATCATGGCCCGATGCCCGACGTCGTCGCTCATGGCCGCAAGGAAACCAATGCCCGCGCCTGCATTCTCTGCCACCTGACGAGCGGCGCCGGACACCCCGAGTTCGGCGGGCATCGCCGGCCTCCCGGTGGGCTACTTCATGCGCCAGCTCGCGGAGTTCACCAGCGGCGCACGCAAGGGCGCCCGCGCCACCTCGATGATTCCGATCGCCAAGGGCCTGACCGAAGAGGACTACAAGATCACCGCCGAGTATTTCGCCAAGCTCACGCCGGTCGTCTGGTACAAGGTGGTCGAGACCGACACCGTGCCGAAGTCCTATCTCGGCAACGGCGCGATGCGCTTTCCGGAGGAGCACGGCGGCACCGAGCCGATCGGCAACCGCATCATCGAGCTGCCGCAGAACGATCTGAGCGCCGAGAGCCGCGATCCGCGCACCGGATTCGTCGCGCACGTACCGGTCGGCAGCATCAAGCAGGGCGAAGCGCTGGTGACCACCGGCGGCGGCGGCAAGACGCTCCCCTGCAACATCTGCCACGGCCCCGACCTCAAGGGGCTCGGCGATGTTCCGCCGATCGTCGGCCGCTCGCCGATGTACGTCTACCGCCAGCTCAACGACATCAAGATCGGGACCCGCACCGGCGCCATGACCCCGCTGATGAAGGCCGTGGTCGACAAGCTCTCCGACGGCGACATGATCGCGATCGCGGCCTACCTGACGTCGAAGGCGCCGAACTGAGCGCGGCCCCAAGACGCTGACCCTGGGCGATCGGACCTGAGCCGATCGCTCTCCGCTACAAGTTCGCGGCCGGCGCCACTGCCGCTGCCGCAGTATGAACGGGAGACGGCAAGCATGACGACGAGATTGACCCGGCGCGCGATGATCGCTGGCACGGCCGGCGCGACGCTGATCGTCAAGCGCGCCCGCGCTGCCGACTACAAGTTCTCCCAGTATCACAACCAGGCGGTCGGCGTGCCGCTGCATCGCAATCTCGTCGCGATGTGGGACGCGATCCGCGCCGAGACCAACGGGCGCGTCGAGGCGACGGTCTACCCCGAGAACAACAAGCTCGTCGCCGGCGATCCGGCCGCGCTCAAGATGCTGATCGCGGGCGAAATCCAGTTCTTCACCCTGATGGGCGGCATCATCGGCACCGTGGTGCCGGTCGCCGAGGCGCAGCAGGTGCCGTTCGCCTTCAAGTCGGCACCCGAGGCCCATGCGGCGATCGACGGAGCGCTCGGCGCTTACGTGGGCGAGGAGATGGCGGCCAAGGGCATGCATCTCTTTCCGGTCGCCGGCTTCGACAACGGCATGCGCCAGGTGACCACCGTGGCGCGCCCGGTGATGAAGCCGGACGATCTTGCCGGCGTGAAGATCCGCGTGCCGCCGGGCCAGATGATCTTCGACACCTTCCAGGCGCTCGGCGCCGAGCCGGTGACCACGCCCGCGAACCTGATCTACGACGCGATCAAGTCCGGCAAGGTCGGCGCCCAGGAAAATCCGCTGGTCATCCTCGAAGGGTTCAAGATCTACGAGGTCGTCAAATACGTCAGCATGACCAATCACAGCTGGTCGGGCTTCAACCAGATGGCGCATCTCGCCACCTGGAACGGCCTGCCCGACGACATCAAGGCGGTGATCACGCGCAACGTCGCGAAGTTCGTGCGCCAGCAGCGCGACGAGCAGGGCAAGCTCAATGCGAGCCTGCGCGACACCTTCGTCGCCCGCGGCCTCGCCTTCAACGAGATCGACCAGGCACCGTTCCGCGCGCGGCTCTCCGGCGTCTATGCGACCTGGAAGGACAAGCTTGGCGGCAAGTGCTGGAGCCTGCTCGAAGCGCAGGTCGGCAAGCTGGGATAGAGCCTTTCGATCGCCGGCTTCGGGACAACGCATCGCGCGCCGCAAGCCGAAGATACTTTATCTGCGGGAGGCGATATGCCCAATTTCATTTCATACCGTGTGCCAGTTCTCGCGACGCTCGGTTCTCGGATCCGCGGCGGCGATGATAGCTGCCCCTGCGATGGCGCAGGAATGCCGGCTCGGACCGCCGCCGCATCACAAGGGCCCGGCTGTCTTCATGGACTACGACCAGATCGAACTCGATGCCGCATATGATCAGTCCTATTATGAACCGCTCGATGGTCAAACGTATGCTCGCCTCGCCTCCAATAGCGAGGCCGCACGGACTCGCCTCGGTGCACCACGCCGGGTCGCCTATGGACCCACGGAAATCGAAAAGCTGGATATCTTTCGCACCGATCGTCCAAAGGCGCCGATCTTCGTTTTCATCCCCGGCGGCAATTGGTTTCTTCAAAAGGCCTTCAACTTCGGGATATGCCGCGGAGATGCTCACCAACGCGGGGGCGCATTACGTCGTGCCTGATTTCGCCTCGGTCAAAGAAGTCGGGGGCGATTTGGCTGTGCTCGCGACGCAAGTGCGCCGAGCAATTGCATGGGTTTACAAAAACGCCGCGAGCTTCGACGGCGATCCGGATCGCATCTATATCGGCGGCCACTCGTCTGGGGGTCATCTTTGTGGCGTCGCCTTGGTGACCGATTGGGAAAAGGACTTTGGCGTGCCCCCGACGATCGTGAAGGGTGGGCTTTGCATCAGCGGGATGTTCGAATTGACTCCGGTACGTCTCTCGTGGCGTCGCACATATGTCAACTTCACGGATGCAATGATCGAGTCCATGAGCTCGTTGCGTCATATCGACAAAATCGTTGCACCCGTCACTGTCGCCTACGGCAGTTTGGAAACGCCCGATTTCCAGCGACAAAGCCGGGAGTTTGCGGCTGCGCTCCGGCAGTCGGGCAAGACTGTAGATGTGATCGAAGGGAAGAATTACACACACGCTGCGATGGGCGAATCTTTCGGACATCCCGTACGGACCGGCTGGTCGTGCTGCTTTGGCGATGATGAAGTTGGCGCCGGCATGAGCTTGGCACCATTGCTTGCCGCAAGCTGACCTCTGGTCCGGCGGGGTGCGAGCAGAAACGATTAGGGTGACCCGGCCGACAACAGGAAGAACCCCACCCTGCTCTCCCCGAAGCCGGGGAGGGATTTCGGTTGCTGCCTCTGCGGCCTTCGTCGCCTTCGCGGTTCTTATCGGCGCGGAGGGGCGGTCGTCTGCGGCTGAAGGCGACTGCCGGGACGTCGAGGTCGCTTACGACACGGCGAAGGCCAACATCACATCGGTCGAACTCAATGCGACTTTGTTTTCGGCCGCCTCGAAGGGATGCCTCGCGCTGGCGCGGCGCGTGATCGCTGCCGGCGGCTCGCTCGCGGCACGCGATCGCCGCGGCGCCATGCCGCTCGCGCACGCGGCGCGCGCCGGTGGCGTCGCGGTGGTTCAATTGTTTCTCGCCGCCGGTGCCGCCATCGATGCCCGCGATCTCGCCGGCGCGACAGCGCTCTACCGCGCCGCTGAGGGCGAGCGTCAGGCCACCGTGGCGTTGCTCTTGGAACACGGCGCCGATCCCAACCTCGCGGGCAATGCGGAGGTCACGCCGCTCGCGGCCGCCGCCTATCGCGGTAACGACCGCATCGTCGAAGCATTGCTCGCGCGCGGCGCCCGCCCTGACGCCGTCGATGCGACCGGCAAAGCGCCGATCGTCTACGCCGCCGCGCGCGGCTTTGAAGCCGTGGCGCGGCGCCTGCTCGATGCCGGCGTCGACGCTACGGCGTCGTACGGCCACGGTCTTACGGCACTGATGTGGGCGGCCGGCCACGAGGACGGCGTGGGCGCGCGCGCAGCGATCGACGTTGCCGACCTCCTGATCATGCGCGGCGCAGCGCTCGACGCCGTCGACGACCGCGGCCGCACCGCACTCATGATCGCCGCCGAGCGCGGCGATCCCGAGGTCGTGACGGCGCTGCTGCGCCACGGCGCCGATCCCAAGGTGAAGGACGGCGGCGGCAAGACGGCGCGCGAGCTTGCCGCCAACGACGCGGTGCGCGCCGCTCTGGGCGCGCAATAGGCTCGGCAGTCGCGCAAACTCACAGGCCCGCGAGATACGCCGCGAGGGCCCCGATGTCGGACTCCGATGTCGCGAGCATGAGGTCGGTCATGCCGGGATTGTTGCCGCGGCTCTTGTCGCGGAACGCCAGCATCGTGCTTTGCAGATACTCCTGCGTCTGCCCGGCAAGTCGCGGCTGGGTACCCTCGCCTTGATACGCTCCCTGATGGCAGCCGGTGCAGCCGGTCGCGGTGTTCGCGGTGACAGCCTGCGCCGCGACCGCGGCCGGGGCGCGCGGCTGGCGCAGATCGGGCCACGGCTGTTTCGAGAAATAGCCCGCGAGCGCCATCATCTCGTCGCGGTCGAGCGCGGCGGCGAGCGGCCCCATCACCTCGCTTTTGCGGGCGCCGCTCTTGAAGTCGCGCAGCTGCAGATAGAGGTAGCCGAGCTGCTGGCCGGAGATCACCGGCCACGACCTGTCGGTCGGGACACCGTTGGCGCCATGACAGCCGGCGCAGAGCTGCGCTTTTTCCTCGATCGTCTGGGCAAGCGCCGGGGTCACGGCGAGCGCCGCTGCGAGCGCGGCTCCCGCAAGGCGGGACGTCGCCGGTGACGAGGCACGCGTGGATCGAATGCGCCCGCGACGCACGCGAAGACGCCGCGTGAGCTTCACGTCACTCAATCATTCCCCCGTGAATGCGATGATGCTGTTGCCGCGCTTGTAGTCGAGCTGCACGTTGCCGCCGGCCGCGACGACGATGTACTGCTTGCCGTTCACCGTGTACGACGACGGCGGCGCGTTGACGCCGGCGCCGGCGTTGAAGCTCCACAACACACGACCGTTGCGCGCATCATAGGCGCGGAACCAGCCATTGCCTTCACCGGCAAACAGAGAGACCGCCGGCCGTGGCGAGCGCGCCGCCGATCATCGGCTGCGGCGTCTTCACCTGCCAGCGAATCTTGCCGGTGTTGTAGTCGACCGCCGTGACGTTGCCGGCCTGCTGTTCGGTTGGGATCACCTTGAAGGCGCCGCCGAGCCACAGCTTGCCGCCGGGATAAGGCGAGCTCTCGACGAAGTAGTTCATCGGCTGGTGCAGGTTGACCGCATAGGCCATGCTCAACGTCGGATTGACGGCGATCGGCGACCATTCGACGCCGCCATTGGCGCCCGGCAGCATGCGCGCGCCTTGCGGCGTCGGCAGCGTCCACATGTTCTCCTGGGGCACCATGGCCTCGGAGAAACGGATCAGGCTGCAGTCCCGCCGGTCGTGAACGTAGATGTGGCCGGTCTTGCCGGCGTGGATCACGCCCGGAACGATCTTGTTACCGGTCTTGTCACGGACGTTGATGAGGACCGGCGGGCTCACCGCGTCGAGGTCCCATACGTCGTGGGCGATGTACTGGAAGTGGCAGACGTATTTGCCGGTCTCGAGATCGAGCGAAACGAGCGAGTCGGTGTAGAGGTTGTCGCCGGGCCGCTGTGCGCCGTCGAGGTCGGGCGAAGGATTGCCGACGACGAAATAGATGCGGTGGGCGGGGAGATCGACCGCCGGGTTCTGCCAGACGCCGCCGCCCAACGTCTTGTAGGGATCGCCATTCTTGGCGAGCGCCTCTTTCTCGGCGGGGATGTTGCGGTGCATGTCGCGGCCGGTCGCGTCCTTCTCCGCCCACACCCCGACCGAGTTCTCCGGCGTGGTGTCGAAATTCCACAGGAGCTTGCCGTCGTTGGCGTTATACGCGCGCACGAAGCCGCGGATGCCGTATTCGCCGCCATTGGTGCCGATCAGCACTTTGTCGCGGACCACGGTCGGCGCCATCGTCTCGCTGTAGCCCGCTTCGGGGTCGGCGATGGTGGTCCGCCACACCGGCTTGCCGGTCTTGGCATCGAGCGCCACCAGCTTGGAATCGAGCGTCGCCAGAAAGACCTTGTCGCCGGACACGGCGACGCCGCGGTTATTGGGGCCACAGCAATAGGTCGTGATCGGCCCCATGTCGTGCTTGTAGTGCCACAGCTGCTCGCCGGTCCGCGCGTCGAGCGCATAGACGTGGCTGAACGAGGTCGTCACATACATGACGCCGTTGACCACGATCGGCGATGTCTCCATCGACTCCCTGACGTCGGTCTGGAAGATCCAGGCCGGCCGGAGCCGCGCAACGTTGGCCGTCGTGATCTGCTTCGCCGGATGGAAGCGCTGCTGCGTGTAGTCGCCGTTGGTATGGAGGAAGTTGTTGGCGTCGAGCGCGGCGCGGTCGAGCATGTCCTGGGTCACCGGCGTGACGGTGGCAGTCTTCGCCGTCTCGGTGGTCTGCTGCTTGACCTCCTGCGCGTTCGCCGCAGGCGTCATCGAGATCGAAATCGGGACGCTCGCGAGCGCAAGCGCAATCACCGAAGTCCCAGCCAGAATCGTAACTCTGTTCCGCGGCGACATGACGTTTCTCCCGGTTGCTCGGCGGTCGTAGTCGGTGCTCATTGTCGGCACGCGATGCTCGGCCGCGAGTTCGGGTCAGCGTGGGCCCGCGCTCGTGATACTGTCAAGGCCGCGCGCTTCATGCGAAGCGCAGCGCCGCCCGCGTTCGACGGGGATGCAGAAGCGCACCGTTCCGCGCGCGGCTTTCCGACGTCTACGCGACCTGGAAGGACAAGCTCGGCGGCAAGTGCTGGAGCCTGCTCGAAGCGCAGGCTGAATACAGCCTATCGCCGGCGGCGGCGCAGCTGGTCCATCAACAGCGCAAGCTAGACGCGCAGCGGGGGATCATTCCGAATAGGGGGGCGCCACGAGGCCGCCGGCCTGCCAGGACGCGTTCAAGCCTCGCGGCAGTTTGTACGGTGAGCCGTCGCCGACGTTGCGCCGATAAATATCATCATAGGTGCCGACGGCGTCGACCACGCGCTTCTGCCAATCCTTGGGAAGCCCGAGCTCAGGCGCCTCGACCTGCAGCGAGTCGAGGCCTCCCGCCGCCCATTCGGCCGTCCGAACCTCGGCACGCATCAGAGTGTGCACCGTCCAGGCGACGAGCGCCGCCCATTCCGCATCCTTGGTCGCCGTTGCGGCCATGATCGGGAACGCGGCCAGCGGTTCGGGGAGAATGCGGCTCTGAAGGTTGTTCACGCCGCCGTCGAGGCGCACCTCGGCGAGCTCCGTCACTTCGGACGCGAGCCCCCGGCAAACCTGAACATTGTAGGTGTCGTAGAGCTCGACCTCTTCCTGATAGGCCATGCGCACGAATTCGAGTTTGTGGGCGGCGAACCACGCTTCGAGATGGCGGTGTGCGTTGGTGCCCTGAAGGAAGCAGATCGGCTGTCCGGCCAAATCCTGCACGTGCTGTGCCGGCGATGGCTCTGCCACCATGACGGCGGTTGTTTGAACGAACACGGCCGGGCCGGGGACGACAATCCCCGCCAAATGCTGCTCGATGATTTCCGTCGCATCGACGAAAAACACATCGTCACTACCGTCGCGCACGCCATCATAGGCGTTGGCCGCGTCGTATTGGTGGAACTCGAACCGACCTTCGGGCCCGAACACGGCGGTACCGATGGCGCGGCAGATATCGAGAAAAAGCCCGGTCGCCATGCCATTGGGTCTGAGCGCGACCATGCCCGGCCGCGGTTCGCCGCCGCACCGGATGACCCCGGTTTCCCTCACCTTGTCGAGTACGCTCCCGGCGTGAAGACCGGGAGCGTATGCGGCAACGAATACCAGGACCATCCACGCACGTAGGCAAGACACACCTAAGCAAGACATAGGCGATTTCCGTCGTTCTAAGGCGAACCGTCTAAGGCAAACGGTCCATAAGGCAAACGGTCCGAGGCAAAAGCCGCCGTCGAATTTGCGTTTCCGCTCCTTCGATCGGCTTGGCCTTTGCCTCCCTCCGGCCCGCGAGCGCTTGCTCGTCGGGCCGGCACCGCGGGTTATTACTCCGCGGCGAGACGCTGAATGGACCATTGGCCCGGGACGTTGGAGACGAACGAATTGGCAGCGTTCAACACCGTGGTGCCGTTCATCTCCCAGATCGCGACGTTGCCCGACGTGTCCTGCCACACGATGTCGCTCATGCCGTCGCCGTTGTAGTCGCCGGTGAGTTGGACCGACCATTGGCTCGGCACGTTGCTGACGAACGAGCTGTTCTGGATTCAATACGGCGGTGCCGTTCATCTCCCAGATCGCCACGTTGCCCGACGTGTCCTGCCACAGGATGTCGGCTTTGCTGTCGCCGTTGAAGTCGCCGGTGCCCTTGATCGACCATTGGCTGGGCACGTTGGCGACGAACGAGCTGCTCTGGTTCAGGATGGAGGTCCCATTCATCTCCCAGATCGCCACGTTGCCGGACGTGTCCTGCAACAGGATGTCGGTGAAGCCATCGCGGTTGAAGTCGCCGGTGCCCTTGGCGGACCAATTGGGCCGGCAGCTTGGCGACGAACGAACTGCTCTGGTTCAATACCGTGGTGCCGTTCATCAGCCAGAGCGCCAAGTTGCCCAACGTGTCCTGCCACAAGATGTCGGCAAAGCCGTCGCCGTTGAAATCGCCGGTGCCGACGATGCTCCAATTGGTCGGGACGTTGCCGACGAACGAAGTGTTCGCGTTCAACACTGCGGTGCCGTTCATCTCCCAGATCGCCACGTTGCCGCTGGTATCACGCCAGAGCAGGTCGGCGTTGCCGTCGCCGTTGAAATCGCGCTGGCCGACGATTGCCCATTGGCCCGGGACATTGGTGACGAACGAGCTGCTCTGCATTGAGTAACCGCGGTGCCGTTCATCAGCCAGATCGCGGTATTCCCCGAGGTGTCGCGCCAAGCGATGTCGCTGGTGCCGGCGCCATTGAAGTCATGTGAGACCAGGGGAAGATGGCTGTAGGCCGGCAAGGTCGCCGGCAATGGATTGAAGCCCGGCGGGATGTAATTGACGATGCCCAGAGCTTGGTCAACCGGCGTGATCCCGATCGCCTGGCAGCCGTTGCCGCCATAATGCGGGAGCGTTTCGATGACATTGCTCGGGATCATCGCGTAGGAGGCCGGCAACGGGGGCACCTGGCCCAACAGCTTCTGCGGATCGAAGGCGGACAGCAGGCTGTCGGTGATCGGCGAGTTGGTGTCGCGGGGCCCGAGATAGTTTTGCTGGAAGCCGGGCGGCCCGAACTGGTTGAAGTAGGCCGAATTCCCTTGGGCGAGCGCTTGCGCCTCGTCGGGAAGCGTCGACAAGGCCGGTCGACCGAAGATCGCGTTGATCGTCTCGATGACCGAATTGTGGTCGCCTTCGGCATGCGACACCGCGCCGGCGCGGGCGAACGGCGAAATCACGATCAGCGGCACACGCACCCCGCGCGAGAGCGGCAGCTTGTCGGGACCGTAGCTCAGGATGCGCGGCGGCACGTGATCATAGAAGCCGTCGGATTCATCATAGGTCATGATGATCGCGCTGTGTGCCCAGATCTCGGGGTTGCTGGCGATCGCGTTGATCACGCGGGCCGCCATCGATTCGCTGAGGTTGCTGTCGGAGTAGCTCGGATGATCGTCGTCGCCGGACTTGGTGAGATTGATCGCGGCGATGTCGGCGGCGGTCAGGCCGCCCGGAGGATAGCTCGGATTCTGAATCGGCGGCGTCTGCTGGGGATATTTGAGATTGTAGTATCCGCCGCGGATGTAGAACACACCGCCGCCTGTCGGCAGGGCGTTGTTCGCCATGTCGGTGAAGAAGTCGTTCTCACCGCGGTAGTTGCCCCGCTCTGCGGGATTGTTGGCGAGATAACCGAAGTACTGCGCGCCGTTGTGATGGCTGACGTAGTTCGTGTGCGGGAGCGCGAAGTTGCTGTCGTTCGGTTCTGCGTCATATCCGTTCTGATACCAGCGCCAGGCAACCTGCGGCTGATTGAGCGACTGGATGAAGGGAATGTCCTGCTGGATGTCCGGCAGGTCGAAGGCCGGGTTCAAGTCCTGATTGGTGGTCGTGGTGATGTTGCTGCCCATCAGGGTCAACGGCACGGTCGCAAAAGTCAGGTTGGACCCGATATTGGTCGGACCCCAAAACTCTTTCGGCGCATTCGGCTGCCGGATGTTGTTGCCGGAGGCATCGAAAACCGATCCCCACCAGGGCTGCGGATCGTTCACGAGCGGCGGTCCCTGGGTCGGGCCGGTCCCCGAATAGGTGGTGCTCGTGACCGGTCCGTTGCTGTTGTAGCTGAAGACCGTGCCGCTGTACGGGGCGGTGATCCCGGTATCCGTCGGATTTCCGTCGGTGCTCGGATGCTTCACCCACTGGGTCTCGCCGGCTTGGCCGGCGAGCATGGCGACCGCGTTCGGGGTCGACGGCGTATCCTCGGTGGCGAAGATGTTGTCGAAGATCACGAAACGGCTGGCGTACTGCCAGAAGAACGGGATGGTGTTGCAATCGATGTGCGACATCACCAGGCGCGCGAACTCGGTGCCTTCCTTCTGGCTCGCGATGTTTCCGGCCTTGGCGTACTTGTTGTACTCGTCCAACGAGAACTGGTTCATCTGCGCCACGCCGTTGACCACGTTGATCTTCGTGGCAAGGCCGGTGTGGGAATGATCGACGCTGTCGCGGAAGGTCGCGTTCTGCTTGGGGCCGAGCAGGAACGGCTGCACGGTGACGCTGTGGCCGTTCACGTCCTGGTAGGTCTGGGTGAAGCCGGGAGTGTTGGCGGGAGACCGCGGGTTGAGCCCGTCGGAGTAGATGCCATTGACGCCCGGAAAGGTCCCGAACTCATTGTCGAACGAATGGTTCTCGTTGAAGATCACGAAAACATATTTCACCTGCTGCTGCAGCAGCGGGATGATGTTTGCGTAAGGGACGACGCTGGGATTCGCATTGTAGTAGGGCGGCGACAGCCGGAGGGGGATTCGGCTGAGCCGTCACGAGCGGAAGGCTTTGCGCGGCTGCACCGACGAGCAACGCGGGCTGCAACAGGCTGGATGCGGCGACCAAGGCGGTCGCGCTCTTGAGATTGCGTTTCATGAAAGGGCGCCCCGTGTTGGAGAGAGTTCCAGCGCAGATGTGGCCACTTTCTTTGCGTTACGATGACAGAGCAATGGCGGGGCGATGAATACTTCGCACGGCACGTGCTTGCCACGCCGCATCTCGTGCTGGAGTGCGATCCATTCTGGTTGAATTCGGACTGCACTCTGAACTTCTTGACTTTGAGCATGATCTCGTCTGAAAAGTCTGCAACTTTTCGGGATCATGCTCTAGGCGCGCCGCTTCACCTCCGGATTGGCGAGCCGCATCGGCTCGCCTTTCTCGAAGGCGACGATCTGCTCGAAGCATTCGCCGAAATAGAGCTCGAAATTGTCCCACTCGGCCCAGCCGAGATGCGGCACGCAGAGCGCGTTGGGCATCTTGAGCAGGGGATGGTTGCCGCCCATCACCGGCTCCTCGTCGTAGACGTCGACCGCGGCATAGCCCGGACGCCCCGCCGCGAGCGCCGCGACCAGCGCACCCGGCGCGAACAGCTCGGCGCGCGAGGTGTTGACGATGAGCGCGGTCGGCTTCATGCGCGCAAGCTCGGCCGGGCCGACGATGCCGCGGGTGTCGGGCTTGAGCCGCACGTGGAGGGAGAGCACGTCGGCGCGCTCGAACAGGTCCTCCTTGCTCGCGGCGACATCGTAGCCTGCGGCACGGGCCCGCTCGAACGAGCCCTGCTGGCCCCACACCAGCACTTTCATGCCGAGGCCGTGACCGCCGGCGGCGACCCGCGAGCCGATGGCGCCGAGCCCGAAAATGCCGAGCGTCGAGCCGCGCAGGCGATGCGACAGCGTGCACGGCCAGTCGCCGCGCCGCATCCGCTCCGCTTCGAGAGCGATGTTGCGCCGCGACGCGACGATCAGCGCCAGCGCGAGCTCGGCAGGCGCGTCCGGCGAGTTGCTCTTGCCGGTCGACACCGGGATGCCGAGCGCCGTGCAGGCCTTGAAATCGATGGTGCTGGCGTTGCGGCCGACGAGCGCGAGCAGCTTGAGCTTGGGCAGGCGCTCGAGCAGCGCGCGCGAGAACTCGACCCGCTCGCGGATGGCGACGACGACGTCGGCGTCCTGCAGCCGGGCGGCGAGCTCGTCGAGATCGCGGGCCGGCGCGCGATAGCGCACGACGTCGTGGGAGCTGATCAGCGAAAAGCAGGCGAGCTTGTCGACCATGTCCTGGTAGTCGTCGGGAATTACGATTTTCATGTCTTCGCATCTTTCTCGAGCTGGGCTGCACCGGCGCCGCTGACCCGGCGCGGCCGGATCGGGGCCTTGAAAAAGCAATCACTCCCGCAGCGTTTTCTCCTTTGGTCGCCGCCGCCAGATCGGGTAATCCATTCGCGCGCCGCACCGCAAGCGGCGCGGCAGGCTTCAGGGGTTACCATGGTCGATACGGACGTTCTGATCGTCGGCGCCGGGCCGGTCGGGCTCACCCTCGCCGTCGATCTCGGCATGCGCGGCGTGCGCTGCACGCTCGTCGAGCAGAAGGAGGCGCCGCAGTTCCTGCCCAAGATGGAGCGCTGCAACGCGCGGACCATGGAAATCTTCCGCCGCATGGGACTTGCCGACCGCATCCGCGCCGCCGGCCTGCCGGCGGAATGCCCGATGGACGTGTTCATCGTCACCTCGATCCTGGAACCGCCGCTGCTCCACCTGCCCTACCCGTCGGTCGCCGCGGCGAAGCGCGAGATCGCCGCCTCGACCGACGCGTCGCTGCCGCTCGAACCCTACCAGCTCATCTCACAATACACGCTGGAGCCGCTGTTGAAGGCGGTCGCGGAGACGCTGCCGTCGGTGACGGTGCGCTACGGCACGGAATTTCTCGAGTTCACCGAGCATCCGGATTCCGTCACGGCAAAGCTCCGCGGCGCCGGCGGCGTGACCGAGATCACCGCGCGCTATCTTGCCGGCTGCGACGGCGGCGCGAGCACGGTGCGCAAGCAGCTCGGCATCGGGCTCACCGGCGAGGGCAATCTGCTCGAGCTGCGCCAGGCGCTCTACCGCTGCGACGGGCTCTATGAGCGCATCCCGATCGGCAAGGGCCGGCACTATCACGTGGCGGATTCCCGCAACACCTTCCTCATCGTGCAGGATTCGACCAAGCATTTCACGCTGCACGGCGTGGTCGAGCAGGACGCCGACATGGTCGCGCTGTTCAAAGAGACCATCGCGATGCCGCTGCCGTTCGAGACGATCCATATCGGCCGCTGGCGCCAGAACTTGCTGCGTCGCCGACAGCTACGGCACCGACCGCGTCTTCCTCGCCGGCGACGCCGTCCATCTCGTCATCCCGACCGGCGGGCTCGGCATGAACACCGGCTGCGGCGATGCCATCGATCTCTCCTGGAAGCTCGCGGCGACGCTCGCCGGCTGGGGCGGACCGAACCTGCTGCGCTCCTACGCGATCGAGCGCCGGCAGGTCGGCGAGCGCAACGTCGCGGCGTCGCGGTTCGCCTCGCAAGGCCGGCGCAAGTGGCGCGCGATGTGGCGCCCCAACATCCGCGACAACACGCCGGAGGGCGCCGAGACCCGCGCCGCGCTCGCCGGCGTCGCCGATGTCGAGCAGCGCAAGACCAACGAGATGCTCGGCGCCGAGCTCGGCTATCGCTATGTCGATTCACCGCTGATCGCGGCGGAGCCCGGCGAAGGGCCGCCCCACGAGTTCATGGACTATGTGCCCGAGCACCTGGCCCGGCGTGCGCCTGCCCCATGTCTGGCTCGCCGACGGCACCGCCGTGCAGGACCGCGTCGGCTACGGCCACGGCTACACGCTGTTGCGGTTCGCCGGATCGGCCGATGTCGCGCCGCTCGGCAAAGCGTTCGCCGCGCGCGGCGCGCCCTATGCGGCGCTCGATCTCGTCGACACGCGCGCCCGCGATGTCTATGGGCACGATCTCATCCTGGTGCGCCCGGACCTGCACATCGTCTGGCGCGGCAACGCGCTGCCGGATGATCCGGCCGCGCTCGCCGCGCTCGCGACGGGGCATTCAAGCACAACCGTCGTTCGGGCGAGCAGGCCACGCTCTTCGAGACGGGCGACGGCCAGTTCCATCATTGGCGCGGACGGATCAACGGCGGTGAAGCGCCAGCCAGGCTCCAGCGCAGCGGCGGTCACGATTTCCTTGGCGCCGCCGCCGGCACCCGCGATCAGAATATGCGCGTCGGATACTCCACCAAGCGCCGCCGCCAAAATGCAGGCGACGAGCTCGTGACAGGCGTCGTACCCTGCCAGCGCGATGCGGCTTTGCTGCTCGTATTCGCCCGCACGCGACCGGTCGAATTTGTCGACTGGATCAGCTGCCTCGCTCATACATGAAACTCTGAAAGGCCGTGTATAGGTGACCGCCGGACAAAGTCGCGCGTCGTGGAGCGCCGCCGGCCGGAGGGCGGTGCACTCACTGCACGCCCGGCAAACCTTCGACGATGTACATGCGCGACTTCGCCTCGCGCTCGCGCACCGTGAGGATCTTCTTGTACTCGGGGGAGTCGCGCCACGCCTGCGCCTTCTCGAAGCTGTCGAACACCGAGATCACGATGCGTCCCTTGGGCGGATCGCCCTCGATGCCGACATTGCGGCCGCCGCGGACGAGATAGCGTCCGCCGAACGGATCGACGGTCGCCTGAACGTGCGCCGCATAGTCCTTCAGGAACACGTCCATGTTGCCGGTCACGTCGACCTCGGTGACGATGTAGGCCTTCGGCGTCGACTGCGCGTTGAGCGCGGTGACCGCGCCGGCGCCGACCGCGGCCCCGACGACCATCGCGATCATGACTGCGTAATAGATGTGCATGCTGGTTCCTCCCGTGCTGCGTATGCGCGCGATGATAGCGACGCGCCACGACACACGGCAAGAAACGCGCGCGCCATCCGCGCACGCGTCATCGCGTGCACGCGTCATCGCGTGCATTCGAACGAAAACGGGAGAAAGCTCAGGCGACCTGCTTCTGACGCTGCAGCACGGTCAGCTTGTCGGCAACCTGAGTCCAGGCCTCGACGCCCTTTGCATCGCCGGCGCGCTTGAGCTCTTCGATCCGCTTCTTGACGACTCGCGGCGCCCGCTTGCCATACCAAGCGCGACACGCGCGAGCATAGATGGCAGTGGCGTCATCAAGGCTGGCATACATCGGAAGAACACCCGGTGGGGTTAGTGGTGAGGTCCCCAATATAACCATCGGTAGGGCCCGCCACCAGCCTGTCACATCCCAACATCACAATTTGATGACAAAACCGGCCGCCTTGGCGTCCATTTGGCTACCGATCAATTCGGCTTTTTGCTCAAAGTGTTGCAAGCGAGGGCTGTGGATAACTCTGAAGCCGTCACGGCGCGACGAAGGGTCAAGCCGGCCGCTTCTTGCGTGGTTCTCGCTATCGATGGTCGGACCGAACATTACAGGGCCGGCATCGTTCGTAACGGGCGCAAAATTCCTTAATGTCGGACATGATAACGTCGCTCTGCGCGTGATGCGGGGCGACCGACTCGCAGCCGTCACGCAAGTGCCACGCCCGACAGCGGCGGAACGCCCCCTTGGTCATCGCGCGCGCCCTGTGCCGAACTTCATCCCCAACGACGCAAGAGTTCTTCCATGACCGTGGGTAGCGACTTCGTGCTGAACGCCCTTGCGGAGGAGGGACTGACGCACCTCTTCATGGTGCCGGGCGGCCTCGTCGATCCGTTCCTGCCGGCGCTCGCGCGCGTGCCGCGGCTGCGTCCCATCGTGGCTGCCCATGAGGGAGGCGCTGCCTATATGGCGGACGGCTATGCTCGCGCCAGCGGCCGCTTCGGCGCGGTTTTGGGCATCGGCGGCCCCGGCCTCACCAACATGGCGACCGCCGTCGCCGCCGCCAAGACCGATGCCTCCCCCGTCCTGGTGCTGTCCGGCGAGATACCCGTCGACATGGAAGGGCTCGGCGAGTTCCAGGACGCGGGCCAGACGACGCTCGACGACACCGCCGTGATGAAGCCGATCACGCGCCTGTCGCAAACGGTGACGTCGCCACGGTCCCTCGATCACGCGCTCCGCCGCGCGCTGACCGTGATGTGGTCGCAGCCCGAGGGTCCGGTGCACCTGTCGCTGACGCACGATGCGCTGGTCGGGACCACCGCTGCGGATTACGCCCCGATTGCCCCCTATTTCAAAACGGTCGCGCCGTTGAGCACACCCGCCGCGCTTGCCGCGATCGAGGCCCTGCGTGGCAAGCCGAAGATCGCCTTTCTCGTCGGCGCCGGCGTCGAGCACGGCGATGCGGCAGCCCTCCTCAAGGCGATTGCGGAACGGTGGTCGATCCCGGTCGCGACGACACTGCGCGCCAAGGGCGTGTTCCCGGAGGACCACGAGCTCTCCCTCGGCGTGTTCGGCTATGCCGGCACCCGCCATGCGACGGGGGCGATCCTCGGCGATCCCCCCGACGTGCTGATCGTGCTCGGCTCCGGCTTCAACGAGCGCGACACCATGCACTGGACCTTGCGCGGACGGACGGCGGGCAAGACCCTCATCATCCACGTCAACACGGACATGGAGACGCTGACCACCCACGGCACGCCGAGCCATGTCGTGCTCGGAAGCAGCAAAGCCTTCCT
This sequence comes from uncultured Alphaproteobacteria bacterium, assembly GCA_963793985.1. GTDB lineage: Bacteria > Pseudomonadota > Alphaproteobacteria > Rhizobiales > Xanthobacteraceae > JAJPKK01. The sequence goes on from CAWCCG010000037.1 coordinate 50,559, forward strand.
GGAGTTGATGCAGAGTGAGGCCGACGCCGTCGTGCCGTCGCTTGCCGCCGATGCGGCATCGCGGCGGGCGTGGCTCGCCACGATCAAGCAGGGAGCGCGGCTCTACGACGTGGAAAATCGCGAGCGGCCGACGCGGCCGATCCACCCGGCCGCGGCCATCGCGGCGCTGCGCAAGGTCTATCCGCGCGACGGCGTGGTCCTGATCGATTCCGGCGCGCACCGTGCCTTCGCCGGACACTACTGGGAGGCCTACGAGCCCCGGACCTACATCTCGGCGACCAATCTCGGACCGATGGGCTGGGCCATTCCGGCCGCCGTCGGGGTGCAGATCGCAAGGCCCGAGCGGCGCGTCGCGGTGATCACCGGCGACGGCTGCATGCAGATGCACGGCATGGAGATCCAGACCGCCGCGCGCTACGGCCTGCCGATCATCTACCTCGTGCTCAACAACGGCGCGCTCGGGAACGTGTGGCTGCGGGCGCATCAGTACGGGCCGCTGCCGTCGGAGCTCACCAGCATCCCGGATCACGACTGGGCGGGATTTGCCCGGGCGCTCGGTGCCGAGGGTTTCACCGTCACCGATCCCGCCGCGCTCACCAAGACCTTCGAGCAGGCGCTGGCGTCCGGCAAAACGGCGCTCATCGACGTCAAGACCGACAAGGATTGTCCGACGCCCGTCTATGATTTCGTCGCCGGCGCGCGCGCCTGGTCGTTTCACGAATAAGATTCTGCCACGAATAGAGGTTCGTCATGTCCGTGCTGGAAATGGACCCGACCCATCTCTCGCCGGAGGCGCGCGCGCTGTTCGCCTCGATTTCGGCGAAGCGGAAGGCGCGCGGCGAAGGCTTCGGCGGCCCCTACGTCGCGCTCCTCAACCATCCCGAGTTGGCGCGGCGTATCGAGGAGCTCGGCTTCTATCTCAAGTTCGAGGGCGTGCTGCCGCGGCCGGTGTACCAATTCATCGTGCTCAGCGTCGCCCACGCGACCGGCGCGGCGTTCGAATGGCACGACCACGTGAAGCACGCGCTCGCCGCCGGATTGCCGGCGGATGTCGTCGACGCAGTCGGCGCCGGCCGGCCGCAGACGCAGGAGCCCTATGTGCTGCTCGGCGCGATCCTCGCCAAGACCATGGCCTGGCAGCCGGTGCCCGACGACCTTCAGGCATCGGCGGCGGCGCAATGGGGCGTGAAGGGGCTGGTCGAGATCGTGGTGGTGTCCGGCTTCTACCAGATGTTCGCCGCGATCAATCAGGGCTTCGACATCCAGCCGCCGGCGGGGTGACGTGCTGCGCCCGGTGCACCTTGTGCAGCTTCAGCTTCGCATGAGCGTCATGGCCGGGCTTGTCCCGGCCACCCCGCTTAGCAAGGCACGGCCGTGCCCCATTATCGGGGTCGCCGGGACAAGCCCGGCGATGACGAGGAGTGGGTTGGCTCGATCCAACGTGCTCTACGCGCCGCCCAGCACCTTGCGGAAATAGACGACCCGTTCGGTCTCGGCAAAGCCCCAGCTGCGATGGGCCGCATGCGAGGCGAGGTTTGCGATCTCCGCGTCCGAACCGATCTCGGTAAAGCCGCGCGCGACCGCGAACTGCTCTACGTGGGCCACGAGCCGAGCTCCGATTCCGCGCCGACGAAATTCTTCCCGAACAAAAATGCCTTCGAGAAACGGCACCGGCCGGCTGGCGCAGCCGTTGGCGTAGTCACGGATCGCAAGCTCGGCGAATCCGGCAGGCGCGCCGTCGACCTCCGCCATGAACCCCCAGGCGCGATCGCTCCGGAGCACGTCGTCGATGCCGTGCGTGTGCTCCTGTGCGGATTCCTCGGGCCACAGCGCGGCGCGCATCTCGGCCCAGGCGAGCCGGTCTCGAGCCTCCATCACCCTGATACGCAGATCGATCGGGTGCGTTGGCAAACTCATTCGATCGGCTTGATTCCCGTGTTCTTGATCATCTCCGCCCAGTAGGCCGATTCCTTCTTGATCAAGGCGCCGAACTCGGCGGGCGTGTTCACGAGCGGGACGATGCCGATGCTCTCGAGCTTCTCCCGGATTTCCGGCCGCGTCATGATCCTGACGGTCTCGCGATTGAGCTTGTCGATGATGGCGACAGGCGTTCCCGGCGGTGCGACGAGGCCGAACCATCCCGTCACGTCGAAGCCGGGATATCCGGACTCCGCGATGGTTGGAACGTCGGGCAGGAACGGCGCACGCGTCAGCGACGTCACGGCAACGGGGCGGATCTTGCCTTCCCGTATCAACGACAGCGATGCGACCGGGGGAATGAAGCTCATGGTGATCCGGCCGCCCATAAGGTCGGTCACGATCAGCGACGAGCCGCGAAACGGCACCTGCTGCACGTCGATGTGCGCCATGTAGTTGAAGACTTCGCCGGCGAGGTGAGGCGACGTGCCGAGCCCCGAATGTCCGTAGGTCAGCTTACCCGGCGATGCGCGGGCGAGCGCGACAAGCTCTGCGAGCGTCTTCGCCGGCACGTCGTTGTTGACCGCGAGGACGTTGGGATAGGCGTAGACCTGCGTGACCGGAGCGAGGTCCTTCAAGGGGTCGTAGAGGAGCTTGCGATAGAGGCTGCCGTTGACGACGATGTTGCCGCCGGCCAACACCGCGATCGTATATCCGTCGGGCACTGCCTTCGCGACGCGGTCCGCCGCGATGGCGCCGCCGGCGCCGGTGACGTTGTCGACGATCACCGGCTTGCCGAACGCGTCGCTGAGCTTGTCGGCCAGCAGCCGCGCCACGACATCGACGCCGGGCGCGTAGCCGAACAGCATGCGGACCGTGCGCTCCGGATATTCGGTCTCGGCGAATGCCGCGAACGCCGTCGCCCACAGCACCATCGCTGTCGCGACGAGCCGCCGCGATCCGCCGGAGACGAGCGCCGCGACCCGTCGCTGCCCATGAGGCTGTCGATCAGGCCGCCGTTCAGCGAACCGATATTTTTGAAGGTCTGTGATGCAATTCACGCGGGAATTCCGGGGCACCAGCTAAGGTGACTTCATTGGCAGTTCACATTTTTCGAGACCAGAGGATATCAGCCATGAAGCTTTTCGTCACCGTGCTCGCGCTCGCCGCCCTTGCCGCGAACGCCGCCGTCGCCAAGACCGTGAAGGCCGACAACCGCGGCACTTTCTATTCTCACGCGCAGGGTTACCAAGCCTATGAGAACCCGGACCGCGTGTACGGCACGGCAAACGAGCCCGCGGCACAGTGAAGCGGGTTTGCGTGCTCTCTTCGATTTCTGACCGGTTCCTCCCCGACTTGGCCCCGCATTTGCGGGGCCTTTTTTGTCGCCGGCACGATCAGGCTCAGGCCCGGCGATCGAGGCCGAGATCTTTGATCACACGCCCGGTCCAGCGCCGGTAAGCGAATTCCGCGACGAAGGACGCCGCTGCGATGATGACGAGCGCGACGATCGCCGCCGGCTGCTGCTGCCAAGTGTAGACGGCGAGAATGACGAACATCACGAGGCAGGTGAGAAGCGAGAGCCAGACGATGACGGCATTGGCGCCGGTCTGCCCGCGCACCCGCAGATGTCCGGCGTTCACCGCGGCGTAGATCAGGAGAAACGCCGCGCTTCCCATCATGGCGATGCCCGACAGGTCGAAGGCGAGCATCACCACCACGACGAGCGCCGCGGTGAGAAGGAGGCCGTTGGTCGCGCCGCGCCATTCGGTCCGCGACAGGTCGCGCGGCAATTCGCCGTCGCGCGCGATCATGTAGCAGACGTTCGCCGAGCCGAACAACGTGGCGTTGATCGCCGACGCCGTCGAGAACAACGCCGCGATCGCGATCAGCCGGAAACCGAACTCGCCGAGGAACGGCCGCGCGGCTTGCGCCAACGCGTAGTCCTTGGCGCGCTCGATCTCGGCGTCGCTGAGATTGCCGGAGACCGTGAGCGACACCACGAGATAAAGCGCGATCACCAGGATGACGCTGGTGTAGAGCGCCCGCGGCAGCAGCGTGCGCGGATTGCGCATGTCGCCCGCCGCATTGGTGACGAGCCCGAACCCCTCGTAGCCGATGAACAGCACACCGGCGCCGAACAGGATCGACTTCGTCTCCGGCCACAGCGCGGGCGACAGGTTGCCGGGCTTGACGAACCACAGGCCGACCGCCGCGAACAGCACGAGGATCGCCACCTTGATCGCGACGATCGCCGTCTCGGAGCGTCCCATCAGCTGTGGCGCCGAAGGCATTGACGAGCGTGAGAACCGCGACCGACGCCACGGCGAGCGACTTGAGCAGCAGCGGCGACGGCGTCTCCGTCACGAAGGTCGCGGCGTAGCCGCCGAACGCCGTCGCGTAGAGCGCGAGCGAGATGATGTAGCCGAGCCACATGAAGAGGTTGAGCCCGCCGGCAAAGATGCCGTCGCCGAAGCTCTTGACCAGGAAATGCACCGCGCCGCCGGCGGACGGGAACGTCGCGCCGAGCTTCGCATAGGAATAGGTCGACAGCAGCGCCACCACGCCGCCGATCGCAAAGGCGAGCCACATGGCGTTGTGGGCCGCTGCGGCGACCACGCCGAGGATCGAGAAGATGCCGGCGCCGACCATGCCGCCGATGCCGATCGACACCGCGGCGGCGAGGCCGATCTCGCCGGCGCCCGACGCCGCTGGCGGCGAGGGTTTGGTGCTGCCCGTGCTCATGGATTGGACCCGGCTCCGTCGCGCAGTCGAATGACGCGGGGGTATGGAGCCCACGAAACGGGTGATAAGTCCAGTGCCGGTCCGTCGACCAGCAATGGCGGGAAATCACGACGGTCGCGCCCGACGGCCGGTCACCGTCGGGCGCAAGAAGTGGGCGAAACCTCAGGTCTTGCCGCGCGGGTCAGCGCGGTTCGCCGTGACGGCTCGCTTCGTAGAGGAACCAGGTCCGGCGCTCCGCTTCGTCGATCCAGACCTCGATCAGGCTCGCGGTCGCGACGTCGTTGTACTTCTCGCACAGCTCGTGGGTCTCGCGCAGCGCCTTGACGAGTTGCAGGTTGTCGCCGCGCAGCTCGGCGAGCATGTCGAGCGGCGTCACGTAATCGGCGTCGTTGTCGAGAATCCGCTGCATCTTGCCGATCTGCCCGATCGAGCGCAGCGTCGTGCCGCCGATCTTGCGCACGCGTTCGGCGATGGGGTCGGTGGTGGCGAAGATCTGGTCCGCCTGCTCGTCGAGCATGAGGTGGTAGTCACGGAAATGCGGGCCGGAGACGTGCCAGTGAAAATTCTTGGTCTTGACGTAGAGCGCGAACATGTCGGCGAGCATCTTGGTGAGCGCGCCGGAGAGATCACGCACCGCATCGGCCCCGAGGTCGGTCGGCGTCGCGAGCGGGTCCTTGCGGTGTATCTTTGCAGTGGCTGTCGTCATTCATCTGCTCCTCTTGTTAAAGCGTCGGCGGCGCCGACTTGGACGCAAAGGGGCAACCGTTGTCGCGTTGGAAAGCGCCACGGTCGTACGGATACGGTTCATTGGGGCTGGCACGCCGGTAATATGGGGGGAGGAGCGCGCGATCATAAATCACGCTCGCGTGTTGAGGCTTGCATCCGCGGCGTCGACGCCATGCAGCACCGCGGCGGCCACGCCAGGGCAAGGCCAAAGTCCGAGCGCCGCCGTGCGGCCAAGCGCCCGAAGGGCGCAGTGTTTCCAGCCGCAGAAAATCAGGGTAAGACACCGGGAAACAAGGAAGCATCATGAGCAGACTGACGTTTTTCGTGGTGGCGCTGGCCGGCCTCGTGCTTGCCGCCGGGCCGCAGGCGAACGCCGCCGAGTGGCCAACCAAACCAATTCGCCTGGTCGTCCCGAGTTCCGCGGGCGGCGCCGCCGATTTGATGGGGCGTACTTTCGCGACCCCGCTGGGCGCCGCGCTCGGCGAGCAGTTGGTCATCGACAACCGGCCCGGCGCCGGCGGCATGATCGCGACGGAGACGGTGGCGAAGGCCGCGCCCGACGGCTACACGCTCGTCGTGTCGGGCCTGCCCTACCAGGTGCTCGGCCCGGTGGTGAACGCCAATGCGACCTTCGATCCGGTGCGCGACTTCACCCACATCGCCTATTTCGGCGGCTCGCCGATCGTGCTCGTGGCGCACCCTTCGCTCGGCGTGAAGACCTATGCCGAGTTCGCTGCGCTTGCCGCCAAGGGAAAGACCGAGCTCGACTACGTCTCGCCGGGCTTCGGCACCGTCGGCAACGTGGTGGCGGAGTATCTCGGCTCGCACGCGAAGATCAATCTGCGTCACGTCCCCTACAAGGGCGGCGGCACCGCGATCATCGACCTCGTCGCCGGCCATGTGAAGATCGGCAGCATGACGTGGTCGACGACGCTCGAGCACATCCGCGCCGGCAAGCTCATCCCGCTCGCGATCTCGACCGCGCAACGCCTGCCGGAATTCCCCGACGTGCCGACCTTCGCCGAGCTCGGCTTTCCCGATCTCGTGCTGACCGCCTGGTTCTCGCTCTCCGGACCGCCCAAACTGCCGCCGGCGATCGTCGAGCGGCTCAACAAGGCGGTCAACGACGCCATGGCGAAGCCCGAGGTGCGCGCCGCCATGGAACGCGACGCCTCGCTGACCCAGGCGATGACGCCGAAGGAGTTCACCACGTTCCTTCAGAACGAAGTGAACAAATGGACCCCGGTGGTGAAGAGCTTCGCGTCCGGCAAATAGTCCTCGGCCGCCCGCGGTGACGGGCGGCGCTACTTCAACGGCACCATCGCGGTGACGTCGACCTCGACCAACATGCCGGGCCAGGCGAGCTGTACGATGTTGAGGAGCGTGTGGGCGGGCGGCGGCGTCGCACCGAACACCTCGGAGCGGCATTTGCCGTAGTCGGCCTGGTAGCGCATGTCGGTGACGTAGGAGACGATCTTGACGACGTCGCCGAAGCCGGCGCCGTGCTTGTCCAGGAGCCGCTTGATCTTGTCATAGGCATATTTGCACTGGGCGACGAAATTGTCCTTGTGCAGGATATCGCCGGGCTTGCCGTTCTCGTCCTCGGCGCCGACGCCGGCGAGGAAGATCATCTTGGCCGGCCCGGTCGCAGTGACGACTTCGGAAAAGCGGCCCTTCGCCCATTCGGCATAATTGTAGTTCTTCTTCTCGAACGCCGGCGCGTTCTGCGCCAGCGCGCTGGTGGAGACCAGAGCGACGACGACGGTTAGGGCGAGTGCAATCGACTTCGGCATGGCAGATCTCCTGTGATGATCCGGGAGGCCGGATCATCCCGAAACACTCGACGGTCCCTCGGCCGACGTCAACTTGCGCCGAGCCCGAGGGCGGTCGCAATGATGCGGAACACCCGCGTGTTGTCGATGCGGCCATGGAACATCTCGGCGCCCGGTCCGATTGCCGTCAGCACGACATCGTCGGCGGAATGAACGCCGGAATTGACGTCAAAGGGGAGATTTCCGGTACGGCGCGCAGCGCCCGGCACGCAGTACTTCTCGTTTGCCACGAAGTCCGAACCGGCCCCGCGAACCGCCGGGACGTTTTCGCCGTCGAGATGGGGATGGCCGGTGTCGCAATAGTCCGGGAAGGCTCCGAACATGAAGGCGAGGCGGCGCGACACGTCCACCTTGTCCGGATATCCGGCAGCATTCGGAGCCGGGTAGTTGGGCACGATGGAGTTCTGGTACGTGCCGAGCTTATCGCGCAGCTGCTGGCCGGGGCGGCCGTCGTCATAGGTGCCGACGATCGCCGTCGGATGCGCGTGGTCGGCGACGACGACGATCATGGTGTCGTTGCGCCCCGCCGCGAAGTCCTTGGCGAGCTTGACGGCGTTGTCGAGCATGATCGTGTCGTAGACCGAGCGCTCCCAATCGAGCGAGTGGCTGTACTTGTCGATGCGCCCGGACTCGACCATCAGCACGAAGCCCTTGTCGTTGCGCGACAAGATATCGAGCGAGACCCGCACTTGATCGGTCAGGTCGGGCTGGTCGGGAAATTTCGCCACCGTACCCTTCTTGAGGAAAAAGCGGTCGAGCGCGCCATCGATGTTGCCGGTGTTGAAGAGCCCGAGCAGCTTCGGCGCATTTCGCGCCGCCGCAAGCTCCGTCGCAGTGGTAACGTATTTGTAGCCCGCCCCAGTAAACTTCCCGACGTAGTCGACATTGTCGGCGCGTTTGCCGTCGGCCGATTTGGGAAGGAAATCGGGCGAGCCTCCCCCCATGATGACCTCGGGCTGCGCCGCGAAGAACATCGTCACGATGTCCTCGTAGTCGGCGCGCCGGCGGGTGTGCGCGACCATGGCGGCAGGAGTCGCGTCCTCGATCTCGGTGTTGGTGACGACGCCGACGGCCATGCCGCGCAGCCGTTTGACGATCTCGGAGATGGTTTCGACGCGCGGATGATCCAACGTGTTCTTGTTCAAGGCGCAATAGACGCCCGAGCGCATTCACGCAGGATTTGTGCCCGGTCGTATAGGCGGTCATGCTGTTGGCGCTGTCGGTGACGACCGAGTCCGTGCCGGAGGTCGAAACCAACGCCATGTTCGGCATGTCGTCGATGGCGAGTTCACCGCCGTAGCGGCCCTCGACCAGGCCCTTCGACAGGATGCGCGCCGCGGTACGGTGGGCGATGGTCATGCCGTCGCCGATGAAGAGGATGACGTTCTTGGCTGTGGCGGCCGGCGTGTTGAACACGTCCCAGGTGACGCTTGCCCGGCTGTCCCCGGCGGCGGCCTCGACCACGTAGCGACCCGGCCGATCGAGCGCGGCATCGCGAATCCAGTACGCCGAATGGCTGCCGCCGTCTTCGCGCTCGACCACAGTCGCGCTCTTGCCGAGGACCGCCGCCGCGTCGGCCCCGTTGATGCTTACGCGGATCGCAGAAGCGGACGGCGCGCCGGGAAATTCGACCTTGAGGTCGAATTTCGCGCCGACGAGGATTTCCGCGCGGTTCAAGGGATAGATGGTCTGCGCGTGCGCTGCACAAGTGGCGACAACCAACAATGCCGAGCCAAGCGCAATTCCTGCATGCCGTTTCATGTGGGCTTCCTTCGTCGAACAATTCACGGAAATTGCCGGAAAACGCGGAGCCGATGGGACGGTCCCGATCTTCAGGGTACCGCCGGCACGATGGAATGATTCCCGAGCGGCGAACCGTGGCTATGATATCCGGCCGTTTGTGACGGGATTGTATCGACTAGAACCACGGCGCCCGGCGCCACCCTAGTGCGGCGATTTCCCGCATCAACGCAATTGCTCGCGACGAGGCCGTCGCCGCGCCAACAGCAGCGAGCGCTCGGCAACATCCTGGAAACCAAGACCGTCCGAGAAACCCCGCGCTTTCTGGTCGCCTTCACGTTACCGATACCCTCGTCCATTAAGGCGTGCGTGGACCGGCCGCTGCAGCCACCGGCCGACGACAGGACACATCCGTTTCCGTCCAACCCGAGGATGCATTTCCATGAATGGTTACCGGCGCTACGCGGCCGTTTTTGCCGCGGGACTGAGCTTGGCATCGCTGCCGTTATGCGCACAGGCGCAGGAGAAGCGGCCGAACGTCGTCGTCATCATGACCGACGACACCGGCTGGGGTGACATCGGCGCCTATGGCGGCGGCAAGACCCGCAATGCCCCGACCCCGAACCTCGACCGGCTCGCCGCCGAGGGCACCACCTTCACCGAATGGTACGGCCAGGCGAGCTGCACCGCCGGCCGCGCCTCGTTCATGACCGGGCGCCTGCCGGTGCGCTCCGCGCTTTCGGTCGTGATCGCGCCCGGCGATCCGAACAAGCTCCGCCCGGAGATCCCGACCATCTCCGAGTTCTTCAAGAAGAACGGCTACCAGACCTACTTCTCCGGAAAGTGGCACCTCGGCGACACCGTCGACGCGATGCCGATCAATCATGGTTTCGATACCATGAAGAACTTCCTCGCCTACTATTCCGGGGTCTACGCCTATACCGACACCAACCTGCACCCCGACTTCCCGCGCGACAATCCGAAGTTCATGGCCGCCTACTGGGCGCAGGTGAACGACGGCATGTGGGAAGGCGAGACCGGCCAGGCGCCGCGCCGTGTCGTCGAGCACTTCACCTATTCGGACCTCGCGACCATCGACCAGAAGCAGGCGGCGGATGCGGCGACCTACATCAAGGCGCACGCGAACGACACGAAGCCGATGTTCCTGTACGTCGCCTTCACCAAGATGCATAACCCGACCAACGTCGCGCCCGAGTACAAGGGCCGCTCGCATGCGAGCATGTATCTCGACTCGCTGATCGAGATGGACGCCAATTCCGGCACCGTGCTGCAGGCGCTGCGCGACGCCAACATCGACAAGAACACCATCGTGCTGTGGACCGTCGACAACGGCGCCTGGATCGACGCCTATCCCGATGCCGGCTACCAGCCGTTCCGCGGCATGAAGGGCACCGGCTACGAGGGCGGCTGGCGGGTGCCGACCATCGTCTCGTGGCCCGGCCACATCCCGGCCGGCCGTAAGACCGACGGCATCACCTCGCACATGGACTTCTGGCCGACCGCCGCGGCGCTCGCCGGCATCACCCCGCCGCCGCATGGCGGCTGGGTCGGCAATGACGGCAAGCCGATCTATTTCGACGGCTTCGACAACAGCCAGTTCTTCCTCGGCAAGGCGGACTCGGCGCGCGAGTCGATGATCTACATCGAAGGCGTCGACGTGCTCGGCATCCGCTCCGGCGACTGGAAATTCATCTGGACCGCCAAGGACACCTGGCTCGGCCCGCAGCTCACTTTGGAAGTGCCGGCGATCTTCAACCTCAAGCAGGACCCCGGCGAAGCCTACGACAAGATGTTCAACGGCGCCGCACCGCCGACCGCCGGCGTGCTCAAGAGCTCGCCCGGCCGGTGGTCGGGCCAGGACAGCGGCTGGGCGCTCATGCTGGCGATGCCGCCGTTCCAGGAGATGATGACGTCGATGAAGGAATTCCCCAACACCGACATTCTCCAGAGCCCGGCGCTGGTCGGCGTCGAGCGGCCGAAATTCGTGCCGCCCGCAATGCGCTTCTACACGGCGGATTGAAGCGTGAATTCCCTCCCCGTCTTCGGTTAGCCCGAAGGCCGACGTTATTATTATTCCAAGTTCGACGCTGCCCGGCCCAAGGAGGCCGAGCAGCGCCATCCGGTTGCTTGACGGCCCCCTTCACTCGTATACGGTTCCCGTACGCCGGTCCGCACAGGGCCGGCGATAAATAAGCATTGGGAGGACGTCACTGGGTGTGTCCGGCGTCGGAGGCGTTGCGCCTCAGCGCCGGTGGCGTTGGCCGGACTGCAGCATCAGCGGCACGCGTTTTTTAGAGTACGGCCCTGCGTTGCTTCGGCGGGCCTCGGTTGTTCCCACCAAAAAATAGCTGCGCCAGATCATGAGCCGCCAATTCGGCGGCCATCGCCCGTTTGCGCCGGCACCCAAGCCATATCCAGGGAGGACTTGAAGATGAGACCAACAAGGAAACGGCTGTTGTCGCGACTCGTGCCCGCGCTCGCGCTCCTCGGCGCGATGATCGGCTGGAATTCGCCGAGCGAGGCCTACGTCCAGCAGATCGTCATCGATCAGACGAACACCGCAAATTACACTCCGATCCCACTGGGCAGCTCGACCCCTGGTCCCGCGGTCAGCTACACGATCTACACCGGCCGCGTCTTCGGCCTGATCTCGCCGACCCATCCGCTCAACGCCGTCATCACCGACATCAATCTTGCGCCGAAGAGCGGCGGCCTCGTCAGTTACGTAGCCGACTTCTCGATCGTCACGCCCACGAACCCCGCGGCGCGCAACGGTCTGATGATCCACGAGGTGCCGAACCGCGGCAACAATGCCATCAACACCAACGCGCTGATCGCCGGCGTGACCTATGTGCAGAGCGGCTGGCAGCCCGACCTGCTGGCACAGTGTTCGACAGGGACGGTGCCGCCCTATCCGTGCGTCGACCTCAACGCAGGGCCATACGGCACACCGAGCGCCTCGTACCCGTTCTTCACGGCGCCCACCGGCCTTGCCGCCTTCGTCGTCCAGGTGCCGGTCGCAACCGTCGACGGCAATCCGCCGAACGGCACCAACACCATTACCGGCAAGGTTTACGGCCACGTCTGCACCGGCCCGGCCGGATGCCCGCTGGCAGCCGGAAGCGCACCGACGAGCACGTCGCACATGGCCATCCAGGGACCGGCCTTCGTGCCCTATCAACCGGTCAGCACGGACACCAACCAGGCGCAGCTGTGGACCGTCGCGACCCAGACCTTCAACGGCACAACCGGCCCGAAGACGCTCATCCCGAGCGCCCAATGGGCCTGGGCCTTCTGCCCGAGCGGCTGGCCCGGCACGCCGAACCCGAACTACATCTGCCTCAACGGCCAGACCTTCAACCCGAACCTCCTCTATGAGGTGGTCTATACGGCGGCGAACCCGCTGGTGCTCGGGGTGGGTTTCGCCGCGTTCCGCGACCTCGGCTCGTTCCTGCGCTACGGCACGACCGCCCCGGGCGGCGGCTCCAACCCGATCGCGGGAAGCATCAGCAGCGACGATGACGGTCGGCGGGTCACAGTCCGCCGCGTTCATCCACGGCCTGGTCTTCTACGGCTTCAACGAGGACGAAGGCGGCCGCATTGTTTTCGACGGCGCCTGGCCGCAGATCGACGGGCGGATGATGGTCATGAACATCCGCTGGGGCCAGCCGAACAACCTCATGTATCTCTACATGGGCGGCGACGAAGCCCCGGTGTGGTGGGCTGACTATCCGAACCTCGCCCGCAATCTTCCGGCCGACGGCATGCTCCACAAATGCACCGCGACCGGCACCTGTCCGCAGGTGCTCGAGACTCTCGGCTCAGCTGAAATCTATTCGGAAAAGATGCATGCGAGCCTGTGCGGCTTTACCTGCGTCGCCGACATTCCGCTGCCGCCGAACGTCTATCGGTACTATTCCCCCGGCGCCACTCATGGCGGCGGCACGGTCAGCTTCATGTGGTCCGCCCCCGGCTCGATCACTCCGCCGACGGGTCAGACCTATCCGTCAGATCCCATTCCGCTGACCTACACCAACAACGCGCTGCAGGCCGCCTTCATCGGCATGCTCCTCAACGGCACGCCGATGCCGCCCAGCGCGGCCGGCGTCACTTATCCGTCGCTGGCTGGCGGACAGCTCGTCCTCAACACCAAGGCGGCGGAAGGATTCCCGACCATTCCCGGATTCCCCTTTGCCGGGGACCAGGCATGGCCGCCTTTCGTCTACGACTTCGGCCCGCTGGAGAACTACGCAAACCAGACCGGGATTCCGACAATCCAGCCGCCAAACATCACCCAGGTGCTGCCGGTCTACGCGCCAAAGGTCGACGCCGACGGCAACGAAACCCAGGTCGGCGGGATTCCCTCCGTGCTTGGCCAGGCGCCGATCGGCACCTACGTCGGCTGGAACCTGACCTCGGTCGGCTGGTACACCGGCCAGGTCATCCCGGGTGCGGGCGGCAGCGGCGCGTTCTGGCCCTTCTGGGACACCAAGGCGAACCGCATGACGAACGGCGATCCGCGACTGTCGCTCGAGGAGCGCTACGGCACCCATCTCGGCTATACCTGCGTCGTCGCGCGGGCGGCGAACAAGGCCATGGGGCAGCGCTTCCTGCTCGCCTCGGACGCGCCCGGGCTGATCTCGCTCGCCGGCGCATCGAACGTATTGGCATCCTTGATGCCGACGATCGCCGATACGAGCCTCGCCAACACGCTCTGCCCCACCAGGACCCACGACTTCAACGGCGATGGCAAGAGCGACATCGCCTGGCGCGACACCTCGGGCAATCTCGCGATTTGGGAGATGAACGGCACCGCGGTCATCAATCCGAACAGCTCGTTCGTCGCCAACGTCCCGGGCCAATGGGCGATCGTCGGCCAGCGCGATTTCAATGGCGACGGTTATGCCGACCTGCTCTGGCATGACACCAGCGGCAACGTCGCGATCTGGGAGATGAACGGCACCACGGTGTTGAACCCGAACAGCTCGTTCGTCGGCAACATGCCCACCACTTCGAGCATCGTCGGTACCGGCGATTTCAACGGCGACGGCATGGGCGACATCTTGTGGCAGGACATGTCCGGCAACGTGGCGATCTGGGAGATGAACGGCACCACGATGTTGAACCCGAACAGCTCGTTCGTCGCCAACGTGCCGAGCCAATGGTCGATCAAGGGCACCGGTGACTTCAACGGCGACGGCAAAGCCGACATCCTGTGGCAGGACACATCCGGCAACGTGGCGATCTGGGAGATGAATGGGACCGCCATATTGAATCAGAACAGCTCGTTCGTCGCCACCGTTGCCGGGCCAATGGTCGATCAAGGGCACCGGCGACTTCAACGGCGACGGCATGAGCGACATCCTGTGGCAGGATTCCTCGGGCAATGTCGCGATCTGGGAGATGAACGGCACCGCTGTGTTGAACACAAACACTTCGTTCGTCTCCAATGTGCCGAGCCAATGGTCGATCCAGCTCACCGGCGACTTCAACGCCGATGGCACGAGCGACATCCTGTGGCAGGACACGTCGGGCAACGTGGCGATGTGGGAGATGAACGGCACCTCCGTATTGAACGCGAGCAGCTCGTTCGTTTCTAACGTCCCCGGCCCATGGTCTATCCAGAATCTCGGCGCCGAGTAATAAACGCGACGCCGACAACTTGAGAAAACGGCGGAGATGTCGCCCTTCAACGGGGTGGCACTCCGCCAAGCACACTCGCTTCAATCCGACATTCCTGCCGGCTCTGCATCCGTTCGCGAATCCCCTGGAGCGACGACGAGTACGTCAAAGACGAAATCAGAGCGCCTCGATCTCGCGCAGCAGCGCGTCGCTCACGCCAAGTCCGTCGCGTTGCGCCTTGGCGCGCAGCGCGAGCCTGCGCGCGCCAGGTAGCCGCGCGCCGGGCTGCGCCTCGATCGCGGTGGCGAGGCGGGCGAAATGGGCGAGGCCGCCGGGAAACGCCGCGGGATCGATCGCAATGATCAGCTGCCCGGTGCCCGGCGGCGGCCCTTGTGCATCGAGGAACGACGAGGCCTCGGCGGCGTAGTTCGCGCCGGTGAGGCCGGCGGCCAGCAGCTCGACCATCAGCGCGAGCGCGGTGCCCTTGGCGTCGCCGAGCGGCAGCATGGTGCCGGCGAGCGCGGCCGCGGGATCGGTGGTGGGCTTCCCCGCCGCATCGAGCGCCCAGCCCTCGGGGATGCGTTCGCCCTTCTGCCGCGCCGCCAGGATGTTGCCGCGCGCGACCTTGGAGAGCGAGAGGTCGACCACGATCGGCGGTGCATCGGGCAGCGGACAGGCGAACGCGATCGGATTGGTGCCGAACACTGCCGTCGCGCCGCCCCACGGCGCGATGGCGCCCGGCGTGTTGGCGAACAGCATGGCGACGAGGCCCGCCTCGGCGAGGCGCTCGACCGGATGGCCGGCCGCCCCACAGTGATGCGAGCGCGTGATGCCGGCACAGGCGATGCCGGCGCCACGCGCCATCTCCGGCAGGATCGTCTCCGCGAGCGCAAGCGCGGGAAACGCAAACCCGTATCCGGCATCGATCACCGCCGCGCCGGGTCGTGGCCGGCTCGCCTGCGGCACGGCGAAGCCGTCGACCTTGCCGACCTTCGCCTGCGCCGCATAGCTCGGCAGCCGCGACAGGCCGTGGCCCTTGAGGCCGTCGGCCTCCGCCGCCACCAGCGCACGAGCAACGCAGCGCGCGTTGTCGTCGCCGGTGCGGCAGCGCATGAGCGTCGCGGCGACGAGCGTTTCAGCTTCCGCAACCGCGAGCGTCGGCATCCCGCGCGCCGCTCAGGCGCTGCGGTAGAGCTTGGTGAGCACGAACTCGCGGTGTCCGAGCGCTTCCGCCGCCGTGAGCCGGCCGTTGGCGGTGCGCTGGATCATCTCGATCAGCGCATCGCCTGCCTGGGGGATCGTCATGTCGCGACGGAGAATGCCGGAGACGTCGACGTCGATGTGCTCCGACATGGTGCGGACGGTGCGCGGATTGCCGCTGATCTTGATCACCGGCACGATCGGATTGCCGATGACGTTGCCCTGCCCGGTCGGGAAGGTGTGCACGACATAGCCAGCCGCGGCCATCAGCGTCACGCATTCGGCGGCCGCCGACGAGGTGTCCATGTAGTAGAGCCCGGGCCCCTTGGCCGGCGCCTGGGCGGGCTCGAGCACGTCGATATAGGTGCTGGTGCGCCCGATCTTCTCGAGATTGCCGAGCGCCTTCTCTTCGATGGTGGTGAGGCCGCCGGCGATGTTGCCCTTGGTCGGCTGGGACTCCGAGAGGTCGTCCTTCTTGTGCGGCTCGATGACCTCGTCCATGTAGGCCTTCCACACCTTGTACCACTTCTCGCCGATCTCCGGGGTCGCAGCCCGCGCCTTGGCGAGGTGCTCGCCGCCGGTGATTTCCGAGGTCTCGCCGAACACGCCGTAGATGCCCTGCGGGATCAGCTTGTCGTACATGTTGCCGACGGTCGGGCAGGAGGCGAGGCCGGTCGTGGTGTCGCTCTCGCCGCACTTGGTCGAGACCCACAGCTCGGAGAAGTCGCACTCCTCGCGCTTGAGCTCGGAAGCCGCCTGCAGATAGTCCTTGGCGACCCGCGAGGCCTTGGCGACCGTCATGATGTCGCCCGAGCCTTCGATGCCGAAGCCGGTGACCGGCTTGCCGGTCTTCTTGATGCCGTCGACGACACGGCCGGTCCAGCCGTCCTCGATCCCGATCACGACCACCGCCGCGACATTGGGATTGGCGCCGGTGCCGATGATGGTGCGGAAGAACGTCTCCAGGTCCTCGCCGAACTGCAGGCGGCCATAGGCATGGGGGATCGCCAGCGTCCCCTTGATGTTGTTCGCGACCGACTCGCAGGCCGCGTTGGAGAGGTCGTCGAGGGGCAGGATGACGACGTGGTTGCGCACGCCGACCCGGCCGTTCTCGCGCCGGTATCCCCAGAACTTCAGGTTGGACTTGCCGTTGCTCGCCATGGCGCTCACCACCGCTTGGTCTTGAGATTGTGGACGTGGACGTGATCGCCCTTGGCGATGTTCGCGACCGCCTTGCCGATGTCCTGGCCGTACTTCCACACCGTGTCGCCGGACTTGATGTCGGTCAGCGCGACCTTGTGCCCGATCGGCACGTCCATCCGGCTCTTGAGGCGGAAGGACGAATCGTCGGCGGTGACGACGCAGAGCATGTCGGTGCCCGCGGTCGAGTCCCTCGACCACGACCACGCCGACCGTGTCCTTCTTGTCATGTACCAGCAGCTGCGGAGCGCTCATGCTTCCTCCCCTCGATCGCGGCTATCAGGCTTTGGCAGGTCTTATCGGAACATCGCCTGGCGAAGTCAACGCGGGCACCGGGCGGGCTCGCCTGCGGCCAAGTCATGCCTCTCCAGGCTTGATGCCGGACCGGACGATGGCGCCTTTCCAAGCACGATGCGGGACGTGTATCGTGATCGCCGTGCCGCCAGCCAGGAAGGGCCGCGACATGACCCGGATATCGATCTCCACCGTTGTGATCTCCGCCGCGCTCGCATTTTGTCCGTTCGCCGCGCACGCCGATTTCCACCTGCAGGAGGCGACGATCGCCGATATCCATCGCGCGATCCTGGCGAAGGAGCTCACAGCGACCGAGCTCGTCGGCCTCTACCTCAGGCGTATCGCCGCTTACAACGGCCAATGCGTCACCGGCGCCGCGGACGCCAACGGCTACGTGCTCGGCGACATCGAGCCGATCGAGAAGGCCGGCAAGGTCGGCGCCCTGATGACGCTCAACATCCGCGGCAAGCGGTCGAAGACGGACACCGTCGACGCCGACCCCGCGATGCCGGACGCGCTGGAAACGGCCCGCGCACTCGACGAGGAGTTCGCCCGCACCGGTCGTCTCAAGGGGCCGCTGCATGGCGTGGTGTTCGCCATCAAGGACCAGTTCGACACCTTCGACATGCGCTCGACCAGCGGCGCTGCCGCCGACTATGCCAACGACCGGCCGCCGCGCGATGCGACGATCGTGGCGCGTCTGCGCGCCGCCGGCGCCATCATTCTCGCCAAGGCGAACATGGGCGAATACGCCGCCGGCGACCGCAGCACGTTCGGCGGCACGACCTGCAATCCCTATGACACGACGCGCAGCGCCGGGCGTTCGAGCGGCGGCTCGGGCGCTGCGGTTGCGGCGAACCTCGTGACCTGCGCGATCGGCGAGGAGACCGGGCCGTCGGCGCGCAATCCGGCCGCCAATGGCAGCCTCGTCGGCATCGTCGCCACCCACAGTCTCGTCAGCCGCGGCGGCCTCATCCCGGCCTCGCTCACCCGCGACCGCGCCGGAATGCTGTGCCGCACCGTCAAGGACGCCGCGACCGTGCTCGCCGCCGTCGCCGGCTACGACCCCCGCGATCCCGCGACTGCGGCGAGCGAGGGGCAGGTGCGGCCCTATGCGGACCTGCCGACGCTGCGAACCTCACCGGCGTGCGGCTCGGCGTCGTGCGCGAGTTCATGCGGGTCCACACCAAGGCCGACGAGGACGCCGTCGCCGTCGTCGAGAACGCCTTGCGCGATCTCGCCAAAGCCGGCGCAACGCTCGTCGATCCCGGCCCGGAAGGCGCGCTGTTCACCGACGCGCTCGCTGAAATCCTGCCCGCCCTCGATGCCGGCACGCTGGCCGCAGTGTTCAAGGAAGCGTTTCCGCCGGGCACCGATCTCGTCGCGGCGAGCGTCGCGATCGCCGGCAACGCGGCGAAGCTACCGCCCGATCTCACGCTCCGCGTCATCGCCGAGCGCGAACCGCCGACCCAGGGTGAAGGGCTGTTCGCTCTCAACCGCTATCTGCGTGACCGCGGCGACAGGAATATCGGCAGCGTCGCCGACCTGATCGCGAAATCGACCTTCTTCCGCGTGCCCCCGATCGACGGCGTGGCGGCGCCGGGCAACGTGCGGCTCGAAGCGCTCGTCACCCGAACCGAGCGGCTCACTCGCAAGAGCGACGGCAAGGAGCTCACGCGCAAGATCCCGATCACGGCGCTCGACATCACCGGCTGGCATGCCGACCGCACCGTGCTGCAGATGCTCATCAACAAGGTGATGGCGGACAACAGGCTCGACGCGCTGGTCTATCCGACCAAGACGGTGCTCGCCCCGCGGCTCGGCGAGCCGGTCGAGCCGATCAATCTCAAGACCGTTCAGGACAAGGTGACGGTGATGATCGACGGCGAGCCCTATGAGCGCACCGTCGAGCGCGTGGTCGACCTGCGGGCGCCGCTCACCCCGCGGCTGAGCCCAAACTCCGGCTACCCGGCCATTGCCGTGCCGGCGGGGTTCGCCAGCAAAGTCTACGACCGCGCCGTGGTGCGGGGGGCCGACGGGAGCAAGCGCGCCGGCGAGTTCCTGCCGCCGAAAGCGGTGGAACTGCCGGTCTCGATCGACTTTCTCGGCCGGGCGTTCAGCGAGCCTCTCCTGATCCGGATCGCGGCGGGCTACGAGGCAGCGACCAGGAACCGCAAGCCGCCGAAGGACTTCGGACCGGTGGCGGGCGAACGCTAACGCCCGCTTCCGCTAAAGCTCTGCGTCCAATGGGAAAATAAGGGCACCCGCGTTACCGCGGACGCCCGCGCAGCCTCCGTTCCGATCGGCGCTCTGCCTTGCAAATAAGCGACAATGCCTGAAGAAACGGCCGCTTTGCGTGCTCCGCGGAACGAAATAAGAAATGCAATCCGGCGGTGCTGCGGCTAAAATGGCGCCGGGGTGATCAATCGGGGGGTGGCTTGACCCAATGAACCGGGTGCGGCGCTTTATTCGCCCGGATTTGGTGTTTTCGGTACTCGGGCATTTGGCGATTTTGCTGGTCGGCCTCCTCGTTTTCGGGGCGGGCAGCGATCGGCCGCCTCCGCCCGAGCCGATGACGGTGGAGCTCGTCCCCCCGGAGGAGGCGCCCCCGCCCCCGACCCAGCAAGCCCAGAACGAGCCGCAGGAGGAACAAGCCCAGCACATCGACGGGACCGCGGAGGAATCCACGACCAACGGGTCCGAGGCCTATTCGAAGTCCGATAAAGGCAGTGCGCAGGCGGAGTCGAACCGGCCCAAATTCGAGCTTCCCGCCCCGCAGGACAAGACGACGACCGACGCGAAGCCGCAGCGCACCGCGAGCCTTGCCGCAACCAAGCCGCAGGCAGCGCCGCCCGAGGAGCCGCAGCCCGAGACCCAGCTCAAGGCCGACGAGCCCATTCTGCCGCCGGACGCGCAGAAGGAAGAGCAGCAGCCGCAGCCCGAGCAGGCGCGGACCCAGCCGAACCCCGGCGATGTCTTCGCGCTGCCGCTCACGCTGCCGGGCGGCGGCCTCGGCGGCGGCCTCGACGCCCCCTCCCCCACGCCGGCGATGGCGCCCCATGACGAGACGGCGGCGTTCCGCGCCCATGTGAGCTCGTGTTCGCACCTGCCGCCGGAGATCGGGCCCGGCGATCCGATCAAGGTCGTGATGCGGGTCTACTTCAAGCCGGACGGCACGCTGGCCGAGCCGCCGGGGATGCTCGACGCGACCTTCTCCCCGAAGTCGTCGGCCCTGATGAAGATCGCGGTGAAAGCGCTCGAGGACTGCCAGCCCTTCACCGAGCTTCCCAAGGACAAGTACGACAAGTGGAGGATCATGGACCTGATCGTCACCCCGCGCGCGATGGGCAGGTGATGTGAGGTCGAAGGACCTTGAATTATACCCACTTTGGGTATTATTATTCCCACTATGGGTATGGACCGCGAAGTCATAAGCCTGTCCGACGCGCTGTTCTCAAAAGTACAACAGCGCGTCCTCGCGCTCATTTTCGGTCATTCCGAGCGCAGCTTCTACACTTTGGAGATCGTGCGAAACGTTCGTTCCGGAGTCGGTGCTGTCACACGCGAATTGTCGAAGTTGGAGCAGAGCGGCCTCGTGTCGGTCGAACGCATCGGCAACCAGAAGCACTACCGAGCGAACCATGCTGCCCCGATTTTTGAAGAACTACGCGGGCTGGTCGAAAAGACCGTCGGCTTGGCCGAGCCGATCAAGAAATCTTTCCAACCCTATGCGGACAGGATCAAGAGCGCCTTCGTGTTCGGCTCTGTAGCAAGGGGGACCACACCGCTCGCAGCGATATCGACCTCGTCGTCATCGGAGACGACTTGAACTACTCCGACCTCTACACGGCGGCTCAAAATGCCGAGACGACGCTTGGGCGAAAGCTAAATCCGTTGTTTTTTTCTCCGAAGGATTGGCATCGCAAAGCATCGGACGAAGGATCCGTATTCAACAAGATCAGCCGGTCTCCTAAAATCTTCATTATCGGTTCCGAAGAGGACCTTCAGGAATGGGCAGCCAAGAACTCGACAACCTCGTAAGGATCGGGAGGCTCAAGGTCGAGGCTGCTTCGCGGCAGGAATACGATGGAATGGTCAAGTCGGCACGCAGAGGGCTGACCGACGCTCAGAACAAAAGCATAGATTCCGACAGCCAATTCGATCTGGCCATCGAAGCAGCTCACAAATTTGCGCTGGCCGCGCTTCGACAGCGTGGCTATCGATCCGAAGATCGGACTACCGTGTTTCAGGCACTCGTTCACACGTTGGGCACGGACAATGCTGATCTCAGAATCTTTCTGAGGGCGCACAACGAGCGAAACTTGGCTGCATATGAAGGTCGGCTAGATATCGACGAGAAATTGCTCGATGACCTTGTCAGTGCGACAAAGAGACTCGAAACCGCTGTCGGCAAGCTTGCGAGTCCAAGGAGCGAGTAGCATTCTCACTCTTCACGCGAGCTTTCTGTTGATGAGCCGCTCGGCATTGCCGACATAGATCTTGCGCCGCGCCTCGTCGTCGAGGTCGAGGCCGTCGATCACCGCGAGCGTCGGCGCGATCGGGCCGAGCGGCGTGTCGGTCGCGAACACCACGTGGTCGGCGCCGAAAAAATCGAGGCCGCAGGGGATGCCGTATTTGCCGCCGAACATCGCGGTGTCGGCGTAGAACTCCTTGAAGTAATCGAGGTGGGGCCGCTTGAGCGACGGCAGCACGTTGGAATAGTCCTCGCCGGTGGTGCGCGCACCGAGCACGTCGAGCCCCTGGCCGACGCGGCCGTCGAAATAGGGGATCATGCCGCCGCAATGGTGGGTCACGATCTTGATTCCGGGATGGCGGTCGAACAGCCCGGAGAACACGAGGCGCGTCATCGCGACCGACGTGTCGTAGGGCCAGCCGAAGCACCACCACATCTCGTAGCGTGATTTCGCTTCGCTCGCGTAGTCGGGCATCGCCGCGGTGCGCGCCGGATGCAGCCAGATCGGCAGGTCGAACGCGGCGAGCGCCGCGAACAGCGGCGCGAAGGCGAGCCCGTCGAGCGGCTGGCCGGCAAGCGGGGTGAACATCTGGATGCCGCAGGCGTTGAGGTCGTTGACCGCGCGCGTGGCTTCGGCGACCGCGCTCTCGACGTCGGTCGCGCACACCGCGGCGACGAATCCGGGAAAGCGGTCGGGGTGCTTGGCGCAGAGCTCGGCCATGGCGTCGTTGCCGACGCGCGCGAGGTGGGCGCCGGTCGCGCCCGTGGCGATCTCCTCGATCGGCGGGTTCGGCAGCGAGATGATCTGCCGGTAGTCGCCGAAGGTGTCCATCTCGCGAAAGCGCTCGGAAAGATCGAACAGCTTGGTGATGGTGCGCAGCCGCTTGCCGAGATTCTCCGTCTGCGGCGAAACCTTGGTCATCTCCTGGAAGAACGCCTCCGGATAGATGTGGCAATAGATGTCGATCAGGGGATGACTGGCCATCGGCACCCTCGCGCGCTCGCCCCTCGCATGTTCCCTGGAGGGCGTCTCATTTCAGATCGTGTTTGCCACGCCACGGTGCCTCACGCCACCGGTGTTCATATCGCGGTGGCTCACGCCAAAGCTCTTGCATTCGAGCACGATCCTGTCGGAGAAGTCTGCAACTTTTCGCGCGTGCACTCCGACGCAGGTAAACCGCGCCGCGGACAACCATCTCGCTTTCTTTTCGGTCACGTTCCTCCGGTCCTCGATGCCAACCCTCAGCGGCGAAACCCGGCTCCACGTCATCGTCGGCGATCCCGTCGGCCAGACCAAGTCGCCGGCCGGGCTCACCGCGGAGTTCGCCGCCCGCAAGGTCGATGCGGTCTGCGTTCCCGTTCATGTCACGGCGGAGGACTTCGACGGCTTCATGGCGGCGGCAAAGCGCATCCGCAACCTCGACGGCATCGTCGTCACCATTCCGCACAAGTTTTCGGCGCTGCGCCATTGCGACGAGGTGTCCGAGCGCGCGCGCGTGCTCGGCAGCGTCAACGTGCTCTATCGCATCGCAGGCGGGCGCTGGCGCGGCGACATGACCGACGGCGTCGCCATGGCCGCCGCGCTCGAGAAGGCCGGATGCAGGCTCGAGGGCCGGCGCGCGCTGCTGATCGGCGCCGGCGGCGCCGGCTCGGCGGTGGCGCTCGCGTTGCTCGAGGCTGGCGTGGCGACGCTTGCGATCGCCGAGGTCGACGCGACACGGCGCGACAGCCTGATCGGGCGGCTCGCCACGCGCCATCCGGGAACGGTCACTGCCGGAACCGCGGACCCGGCCGGCTTCGACCTCGTGGTGAATGCGACACCTGTAGGCATGTCCCCGGACGATCCGTTGCCGGTCGATGTCGAACGGCTCGACCCGGCCGCATGCGTCGCCGACCTCATCACCCGGCCGGTGGTGACGCCGCTTCTCGAAGCAGCACGCCGGCGCGGCTGCACGATCGTCACCGGCACCGACATGTTCGCCGTGCAGGCCGGCACCATGGCCGACATTCTGCTGGGCGTAGCGGCACGAGGTAGGCGCGGCCGAGCGACTCACTTCCCTCCCCGGCGTGCGGGGAGAGGTAGGATCGCGCAGCGATCGGGTGCGGGCTTCGCTCGCGAGTTTGAGCTCGCGGACCCCGACCCGACCTCGCTATCGCTCCGCCACCCTCTCCCCGAAGTCGGGGAGAGGGAGAGTCGCTTGCCTTGCCGCATCGCGTTTCGGCATTGCTTCGCACCCGGCCGCGCGCCCAACGGAAGAGGAAATACCCGTGCCCCAGACATCTGCGCAATTGCGTCATGAGGTTGCCGTCGCCAACCGGATTCTCGGCTACGAGGGCGTGATCGACGCTTTCGGCCATGTCAGCCTGCGCCATCCCGAGCGGCCCGACCGCTATCTGCTGTCGCGCTCGCGGGCGCCGGCGCTGGTCGAGCCCGAGGACATTCTCGAATTCACCCTCGACTTCCGAGCCGGTCGAGCCGCCGACCGTGCAGCTCTATGCGGAGCGCGTCATTCACGGCGAGATCTACAAGGCGCGGCCCGACGTGATCGCGGTGTGCCACCATCACGCGGCGGCGATCATGCCGTTCGCCATCAGCGGCGAGGC
The DNA here is from genome assembly GCA_963793985.1 of uncultured Alphaproteobacteria bacterium. GTDB lineage: Bacteria > Pseudomonadota > Alphaproteobacteria > Rhizobiales > Xanthobacteraceae > JAJPKK01. Next base: position 74,934 of record CAWCCG010000037.1, read on the forward strand.
GATGGTGCCGGTGTTTCACCTCGGCGCCGCAATGGGCCCGGTGGTGCCGTTCTGGGATAGCCGCGACGACTTCGGCGACACCAATCTCCTGGTGGTGAAGCCCGAGGAAGGCGCCTCGCTCGCCCGCGCGCTCGGCAAGCATTCGCATGGTGCTGATGCGTCGACATGGCGCAACCGTGGTCGGCGCGAGCCTGCGCGAACTCGTTTTCCGCTCGATCTATTCCTGCGACAATGCACGCTACCTCGCCGAGGCGAAGCGGCTCGGCAATTTCGGCCCGCTCACTCCGGGCGAGATCGCGATGGCCCAGGAGATCTACACGCGGCCGAACACCCACACCCGCGCGTGGGAATACTGGGCGACGCGGCTCGAAAAGCGCGGCGAGATGCCGGCGGCACCGGGCGCGAAAGCAACGCCGAAGGCAAAGGCGGCAGCGAAGGCCAAGCCGGCACCGAAGGCGGCGCCGGCAGTCAAAGCGAAGAAGGCCGCGCCGAAAGCGGCAGCCGTGAAGAAAAAAGTCGCGGCAAAGCCGCGCGCAGCGAAGGGAAGGAAACGCAGATGAACCGTGCTCCACTCATCGGTCTTGCATTGGCGTCGGCGCTCGCCGCGCCGGCCTTCGCGCCGGCGCCGCTTCGCGCCGACGACACGGTGAAGGTCGCGATCGGCCAGATCAACAACTGGGAGAACCAGGCGCCGACGCTCGGCCAGGACGCCGGCATCTTCAAGAAATACGGCCTCACCCTCGAGACCTTTGGCACCGCCGGCGCCGGCGAGACGCTGCAGCCGATCATCTCCGGCAGCGCCGACATCGGCATCGGGGTCGGTGTCGCCGGCGCGATGCGGGCGTTCGCCGGCGGCGCGCCGGTGCGCATCCTCGCGCCGGCCTTCACCGGCTCGTCGGATCTCTTCTGGTACGTGCGCGCGGATTCCCCGATCAAGGCGCTCGCCGACGCGACGCCCGCCAACACCGTCGCCTACTCGACCAACGGATCGAGCTCGCACAATCTCGTGCTCGCCTTCGTCGACGAGCTCGGCCTCAAGGCGAAGCCGACGCCGACCGGCAGTCCGCCGGCGACGCTCACCGCGGTCATGTCGGGCCAGATCGACATCGGCTGGTCGGCGCCGCCGATCGGCCTGCAGGAGGTCAAGGACGGCCGGCTGCGCCTCATCGCCCGCGGCAGCGACGCGCCCTCGCTGCGCGGCCAGACCGTGCGCGTCACCGTCGTCAACGCGAACTTCCTCAAGCAGCGCCCCGACGTCGCCGCCCGCTTCGTCAAGGCGTACCGCGAGACGGTCGACTGGATGTACTCGAGATCCGAAGGCCGTCGAACTGTATGCAAAGAAGATCGACAAGCCGGTCGAGCTGGTGAAGCAGACGATCGCGCAGTTCTATCCGAAGGACGTGCTGCAGACCGACCAGATGGCCGACATGCCGGGCATCCTGCGCGACGCGGTGAAGCTCAAATACCTGCGCGAGCCGCTCGCGCCGGCACAGGTGACGGAGCTGGTGAAAACGCCGCCGCGGTAGGGACGCCCGTTTCCTTTGTGCGTCATCGCCGGGCTGGCCCGGCGACCCCGATAACTGGGCACGGCCGTGCCATATGATCGGGGTGGCCGGGACAAGCCCGGCCATGATCTTTCGTGTATGCGGCCCCGTTCAACTGGATCGCCTCGTCACGTAACCAAATCATTCCTTCAGGTGTCGCGATGAACCTCGATGAAACTCACGATCCCGCACTGCGCAGCTTCGTGGCGAGCGCCAATGCGCCGGATGGCGACTTCCCGATCCAGAACCTGCCCTATGCGGTATTCCGAAAGCCGGGCGAGAACCCGCGCGTCGGCGTCGCCATCGGTGACCAAATCCTCGACGTCGCGGCGTGCGCCAGCCTCCTCGACGGCGCCGCCGCGGCTGCAGCGTCCGCCTGCGCGGCGCCGCACCTCAACGCGCTGATGGAGCGCGGGCCGCAGGCCTGGGCCGCGCTGCGGACCGGCCTGTCGCGCCTGTTGCGGCACGATGCGCCGCGGCGTGACGACGTCGCACGGCAACTCACGCCGCTCGCGCAAGTCGAGCTCATGCTGCCGGTGCGGATCGGCAACTTCACCGATTTCTTCGCCTCGATCTTTCACGCGACGAATGCCGGACGGCTGTTCCGCCCCGACAATCCGCTGATGCCGAACTACAAATATGTGCCGGTCGCCTATCACAGCCGCGCCTCCTCGGTGCGCGTCAGCGGCACGCCGGTGCGCCGGCCTCACGGCCAGACCAAGCGCCCCGACGAGCCGGCCCCGGTCTATCGGCGCGAGCCACAACCTCGACTACGAGCTCGAGCTCGGCTTCTACATCGGCACGCCCTCCCCGCTCGGCGAACCGGTGCCCATTACGACCGCGGGCGATCACGTGTTCGGCTTCTGCCTCCTCAACGACTGGTCGGCGCGCGACGTCCAGGCCTGGGAATCCCAGCCGCTCGGCCCGTTCCTGGCGAAGAATTTTGCGACGACCGTTTCCCCCTTCGTGGTCACGACGGCGGCGCTCGCGCCCTACCGCACCCGCGCCTATGCGCGGCCCGCGGGCGACCCCGCGCCGCTCCCGCACCTCACCGCGCCGGCCGACCAGGAGGCCGGCGGGCTCGACATCGTGATGGAAGCGTATCTCCTGACCGCGAAGATGCGCAGCGCCGGCGCGCCGCCGTTCCGGCTCAGCCGCGGCTCGTTCGCCGACGTCTACTGGACGGTGGCACAGATGATCGCGCACCACACCTCGAACGGCTGCAACCTCGAGGTCGGCGATCTCATGGGCTCGGGCACCGTGTCGGGCGAGGCGCGCGAGAGCTGGGCGAGCCTCCTCGAACTTACCCAGCGCGGCAAGGAGCCGATCGCGCTGCCCGACGGCGAGACGCGCGGCTACCTCGCCGACGGCGACGAGGTGATCTTCCGCGGCCATTGCACGAAGAGCGGCTTCGCCCGCATCGGCTTCGGCGAATGCCGCGCCGTGATCACGCCGGCGGCGACGGCGTTAGCACGCTTGAGATGATTGAGCGTCATCGCCGGGCTTGTCCCGGCGACCCCGATCAGCGGGAGCACGGCGTTTTCCTTTTCGAAGTGCTGTCGCATTGCCGGCGGGGCGGATCGAAGCGGCTGTGCTCTGTTGAGCGGGGTCGCCGGGACAAGCCCGGCGATGACGCTCAGGATGGCGGCAACCCCGGTCGCTCTGTTCAATCCGCGCTGATGCCGGCGGCGTGGATGGGCTTCGCCCAGCGCGCGATGTCCTCGGGCAGGAACTTGGCGAGGTATTCCGGCGTGCGCTGCTCCGGCGGCACGATCTCGAGGCCGAGCTCTTCGAGGCGCGCGCGCAGCGCCGGGTTCTCCAGCGACTTGTTGATCGCCGCGTTGAGCTTGCGCACGATCGCATCCGGCGTGCCCTTGGGCAGGAAGAACCCGTTCCACACCGACGCGTCGACGCCCTGCAGCCCCTGCTCCGCCGCCGTGGGCACCTCCGGGACGATGGCGACGCGGTGCGCCGAGAGCACCGCGACCGGCTTCGCCGAGCCTTGCTTCGCAAGCTGCGCGCCGGTCTGGATGGTGTCGCACATGTAGTCGATGCGACCGCCCAGCAAATCCTGGATGATCGCGCCGGCGCCGCGATAGGGCACGTTGGTGATGTTCACCCCGATCGCGAGATTGAACAGCACGCAGGGCAGATGGGTGCCGGTGCCGACGCCGGCCGAGCCGAACTGCGCGGTCTTCTCGTTCGCCTTGAGCCAAGCCATGAACTCCTGCAGGTTCTTCACCGGCAGGTCCTTGCGGACATTGACGATGCGCGGCGACTCGGAGACGAGCCCGACCGGCGTGAAATCGGTCACCGAATTGTAGAGCGGCTTCTTGTAGAGCGTCTGCGTGAAGGCATGGGTGCCGGCATTGCCGATCATGAAGGTGTAGCCGTCGGGCGCGGCATGGGCGACGCGGACGCCCGCGGTCATGCCGGCGCCGCCGCCGATGTTTTCCACGACGACGCTCTGGCCCAGAATGTCGCTGATCGCCTGGGCTTGCAGCCGCGCCGAGATGTCGACGCCGCCGCCCGGCGAGAACGGCACCACGAGGGTGATCGGCCGCGTCGGCCACTCCTGCGCGGTCACGAGCGACGGCGCGGCGGTCGCGCAAAGCGCGGCGGCGAGACTGGCGACGAGGGCGGCGCGCGACATTGGCGTTCTCCTGATCCGATTTGGCGGGGAGTTTAGTGACTTCGCGACGTGGTGCCTATGGTCGTCATTGCCGCTCGTGTTTCTGCAACCGATCTGCTGTCGCATTTGCGCATTGCGTCGAACGGCGCTCGGCGTGCCCCCTCTCCCCGCGCGCGGGGAGAGGGTCGGGGTGAGGGGGCGGTTTCGCGAGTTTGAGCCTCAGAAATTCTCCGCTGACGCTCAGACTCGCGAAACCGCCCCCTCACCCGGATCGCTTCGCGATCCGACCTCTCCCCGCACGCGCCGCACGCGGGGAGAGGTTAAGCCCCCACCCTGCCCTCCCCGAAGACGGGGAGGGAAAATCACTTTCGCCCGAACAGGCGCTCGATGTCGGCGAGCTTGAGCTCCACATAGGTCGGGCGGCCATGGTTGCACTGGCCGGAGTTGGGCGTCGCTTCCATCTCGCGCAGCAGCGCGTTCATCTCCTGCGGCTTGAGCCGCCGGCCGGCGCGCACCGAGCCGTGGCAGGCCATGGTCGCCGCGACGTGCATCAATCGCCGTTCGAGCGGCAACGAAGAATCCCATTCCGCCATGTGCTCGGCGAGGTCGCGCACCAGCGCCACGCTGTCGATCTCGCCGAGCAGGCCCGGCGTCTCGCGCACCGCGACCGCGCCGGGACCGAAGCTCTCGATCGCAAGACCGAACCGCGCGAGCTCGTCCGTTCGCGCAAGCAGACGCTCGACGTCCGCCTCGTCCAACTCGACGATGTCGGGGATGAGCAGGATCTGCCGCGCCACGCCGCTTCTTTCGAGCGCCGATTTCATCCGTTCATAGACCAGCCGCTCGTGGGCGGCATGCTGGTCGACGATCACCATGCCGTCGCGGGTCTGGGCGACGATGTAGGTCTCGTGGATTTGCGCCCGCGCGGCGCCGAGCGGCCGGTCGATGGCATCGGGCTCGACGTCGACCTCGTGCATGCGGGCGTCCGCGGAAGGCCCGCCGACCTCGAACGCCGCCTGCGCCGCTTCGGCAAAGCCCGCAGGCGCATGGCCAAGCGCATCTGCAAGCGCGGTCGCGCCGTCGCTCGCAGGATACCGCCCCAGAGGCGCCGCCCAGTCCCAGCGCACCGGCCGCGGCGGATTCGGGACGGAACGCGCGCAATGTCGCGGCGCCGCCGGTCGAGGCCGTGCGCGCGCTGTCGCGCATCAGCGCCTCCTTCAGCGCGCCGACGATCATCGAACGCACCAGGCCGGCATCGCGGAACCGCACCTCGGTCTTGGCGGGATGCACGTTGACGTCGACCTCGCGCGGCTCGATCGTGACGAACAGCGCCACCACCGGATGGCGGTCGCGCGGCAGGTGGTCGGCATAGGCCGCGCGCACCGCGCCGAGCATCAGCTTGTCGCGCACCGGGCGGCCGTTGACGAAGAGATAAAGCCCGAGCGCGTTCGCCTTGCTGTAAGTCGGCAGCCCGGCAAAGCCTTCGAGCGCGAGGCCGTCGCGGCCGGCGCGCACCTCGATCGCGTTGGCGCGGAAGTCGGCGCCGAGCACATCGCCGAGCCGCTTGAGCCTTCCCGGCGCATCGGGGAGCGCCGCCGCCCAGGTGACCGGCGCGCGCTCCTCGCCGGCGAGCGTGAAGGCGACGTCGGGCCGGCTCATGGCGAGGCGCCGCACCACGTCGCGGATCGCCTCGGCCTCGGTGCGGTCGGTCTTGAGAAACTTGAGCCGCGCCGGCGTCGCATAGAAGAGGTCGCGCACCTCGACGCAGGTGCCCTCCCCGAGCGCGGCCGGCCGCGGCAGCGACTTCGCTCCGCCGTCGACCGCGATCACCCAGGCATGCGGCTCGCCCGCGTGGCGCGCGGTGATGGCGAGCCGCGCCACCGCGCCGATCGAGGGCAGCGCTTCGCCGCGGAAACCGAGCGTCGCGATGGCGAGGAGATCGTCGCCATTGAGCTTCGAGGTCGCGTGGCGCTCGACCGCGAGCACGAGGTCGTCGCGGGTCATGCCGGTACCGTCGTCGGCGACGCGGATCAGCCGCCGGCCGCCGCCGTCGGTGAGGACATCGATGCGCGTCGCGCCGGCATCGAGCGCGTTCTCGACGAGCTCTTTGACGACGCTCGCCGGCCGCTCCACCACCTCGCCGGCGGCGATGCGGTTGATGACGGCGGCGTCGAGCTGGCGAACCGGCATGGGGCGGCGACTCAGGTTGCTAAGGGCGCCATCATAGGCAAGCGCGGCGGACGATGGGAGCAGCCAATTGCAATAGCGCCCCCTCCCAAAACCTCATCCTGAGGAGCCGGCGCAGCCGGCGTCTCGAAGGATGGCCCCACACGCTGCGGCCTGTGGCCGTCCTTCGAGACGCGTCCTGCGGACGCTCCTCAGGACGAGGTTCATTGATGGTGGCTAATCAAGTGCTGGCTTGCCCTGGCGCCCGGCCTTGATGTCGGAGCGGCGCTTCTTGCCTTCGAGGCGGCGGACCTTGGAGCCGAGCGTCGGGCGGGTCGGCCGGCGCGGCGTCGGCCGCACGGCGGCGGCGCGGACGAGTTCGACGAGGCGATCGAGCGCATCCTCGCGGTTGCGCTCCTGGGTGCGGTGGCGCTGCGCCGTGATCACCAGCACGCCATCGCGGGTCAGCCGCTTGCCGGCGAGCCGTTCCAGCCGCGCCCGCACCTCGTGCGGCAGCGACGGCGAGTGCCGCACGTCGAAGCGCAGCTGCACCGCGGTCGCGAGCTTGTTGACGTTCTGCCCGCCGGGTCCGGAGGAACGGATGAAGCTCTCGCTGATCTCGCCTTCGTCGAGGCTCAGATGGTCGTTGATGCGGATCATGAAGCGCTCGGGCACGGCCGTGAATGCGAGGGTCTTATACAGCATGGGACGAGTCGTGGCCGCCACGCTCCGCCCGCGGGGGTTTTTTCGTCGGCGCATTTCCGAGGAACAACCCCATGCAAAGTAGATTTCGCGCCGAGGGACGGTGCTCGGCGGTGCTATCGCACCGATTTCCGGGGTGGAACGGCCAAGCAAGACCCCGCCCTTCCCTCCCTGCAGACGGGGAGGGAAAAGTGCGTCACGCCCGCGAGAGAAAGGCGGATCAGTTTCCTGGGACGCGCCGCTTCAGTCCCTGCCAGCCTTGGAAATGATCGTGCTGTAGTTGCGCGGGGTGCGGCGGCTCAGCGGTCACGTGCCATCTCGGTCGATTGACATCGATGCGCGGATCGCGTTGTAGTTTGCGTATGGCGAACGCGGTCTCGCCACGAGGCGACACGCCGAAGTATCGCGTCCAACGCAAACGCGAGGGCGCATCGTGTCGTCGAGCCACGTCCCACCCAATGTATTTTCGTCACTAGCCGAGCGAAGGTCGCGATCGACCCATCGACGGTCGTTCCCATTTCCTTCGAGGGTTCGGAGATCAGCCCAAGCAGCGCTGGAGCGTGCCTGGCCGATGATCGGGTCTCCTCGACCGAGAGCCAGCAAATACTGTCTTAAAGATCGTGAGCTAGAGAGCCCCGCCGCGCATGGGCTGTGGCCGTCAAACGGCAGGGGAGCACAATGATGCCGTACGCCATAAAGCCACTCGGGTGCGATCCGGCTCGGGTCAAGGGAATGTCCGAGCGTCTGATCGTCAGCCATTACGAGAACAACTATTGCGGTGCCGTCAAAAGGCTGAACCTGATCGAGGAGCGGCTCGCCGATCTCGATTATGAAAGTGCAGCGGGGTACCTGCTCAACGGACTCAAGCGCGAGCAGCTGATCGCTATGAATTCGATGATCCTTCACGAGCTGTTCTTTGACGGCTTGGGAGATCAAAACGAACCTGGACTCGGGCTGCGGGCAGCGATTGTGCGGGATTTCAGCTCATACGAGCGGTGGCTCGCCGAGTTCACCGCCTTGGGAAAGGCGCTCGCCGGAGGCTCCGGATGGGTGCTGCTGTCATGGTCTCCGCGCGACGGCAAGCTAGTCAACCAGTGGGCCTCCGACCATTGCCACACGATCGCCGGCGGAACCCCGATCGTCGCGCTCGATATGTACGAGCATTCCTATCACATCGACTTCGGTGCCAAGGCCGGTAGCTACGTGGACGCGTTCATCGGCGCGCTACGCTGGGACAAAGCGGAGCGGCTTTTCGGCGAGATATCTGGCTCGGGCGTGAGGCAGTGAGACGTCGAGCAGCAATGGAATGTCCGATGAACAACCGGATCGTCGTCGCCTTGATGCTCACATCGTTTGGCGCGGGAGAGAGTGGCGAGGCCGCGGAGAAATTCCAGAAGCTCTCGGGACCGCAAATCCGTGCAAAGTTTTCTGGCATGGAAATGACCGACAGCGTGCACTTTGCCGACATGTTCGCCGCCGGCGGCACGCTCAAAATGTTTTCGATGGGAAAGAAGAAAGAAGGGACGTGGCGCGTGGCGCGAGACGAAATCTGCGTCGATCGCGGAAAGGATGATGGTGGCTGCTATCAGGTCTGGATGTCGGGAAAGAACGTCGAGTTCCGTCGCGAGGGAATGGGAGCGACCTCGGAGGGGACGCTGCAGCGTCCCGTACCCCGCAATTGATTGACGGCCCGGCAGAGAAGGGCAACCGAGATCGCGAAATTGGAGACCGATGATGTCGTTGGGCATGAGGTTGAGCTGTGCGAGTCGGGGCCGATCTAAGTGGACACGCCGTACCGCCGCAGTGGTCGCTGCCATCGCAGTGGGCTGCAGCGTCGCGTTCGCGCAGAGCGGGGACAAGGTGAAAGCTGGATTGGAGGTGTGGAAATCCAGCGGTTGCTCTGATTGCCACGGCGCCTTTGCAAACGGCGAAAAGGATCGGGATGAAGCGCCGACAGGTGCCAATTTGCGCACCGCGCGTCTCGACGCGGCAGCTCTCAAAAAAGTTATCAGCTGCGGTAAGCCCGGGGCGGAAATGCCCGCTTTCGACGAGAAAGCGGCGATGTGCAGCGGCGAAGTCGGCCTTTACCCGACGCCACGCACCCTGACCTCCGACGAAATCGACGCAGTGGTCACGTACTTGCAGGCACGTATCGTCGGTCACGGGAGAATCACCAAGACAGAGTGTCTGGCCTACTACGATGGTCAGGAAGACATGTGCGGCGAATTTCAGTAGGCGGAGCCGATGCATCTCACGATCGCAACTGTATCAGTCGTGTTCGGTGTTGCTGCTTTGGTCACCTCGGCAATCGCCTCCAGTCAGGACGGCACTCGCGTCACGGCGGGCTTGGCTACCTGGAAAACCGCCGGATGCGCGGATTGTCACGGCAAGTTTGCAGACGGGAATCCGGACGACGATGATTTTCCCATCGGCGCAGACTTGCGCACGACGCGCCTCGACACCGCGGCGCTGAGGCAGACGATAACGTGCGGACGTCCGGGGACGGCATGCCGTCGTTCGACGAGGGCGCTTATGTCGTGAGGGGTTGTTACGGCCAGCGTCCGGGCAGCCGACCAGGCAACCTGCAGCCGACTCCGCGAATGCTGAGCCAGGAAGAGATCGACGACGTCATCGAATATCTCCAGGCGCGCATCGTCGGACACGGCAAGGTGACGCGAGAGGAGTGTCTTGCGTACCACGAGGGTCAAGACGACGCGTGCGAGGACTTCAAGCCATAAGGGGAAGCTGCCAAGCGCCGTCACGAGAGCCAAGGCGTTGCCAATTCCTGGATGCGGAGAGGAGTGGACATGAGGAGGTTGCTCTTTTTGCTGGTCGTCGGCTTCGGCGAGTGTCCTGGCCGCGGCAACGGCCGGTGCCCAGCGGCTCGAATTGCCGGCGGGGCCCGATCGCGATCTCGTCTCGCGCGCCTGTCAAACCTGCCACGATCTGAGCATGGTCATCGCCGCCAAGGGGCTGACGCGCGACGGCTGGGATGCGGCGATCGAGGAAATGATCAGCTACGGCATGAGAGTGGAGCCAGACGAGCGGTCAAGGATCCTCGATTATCTGTCAAGTCGTCTCGGACCGCTCGTAAGCGTACGGCCGGGGAGCTCGCTAATCGCGACATGCGCACGGCGTGATGTTGTCGATCCGATATCGCTCCACCGCTTCGTAGGCCCCGAAATCGACGCCGACCTTGACCGAGGGCGGCATCCATACGAACTGCTCGCGAAACTCGAGGTCGGGTCCGATCTCCAGCAGCGCGATTGAACACGATCTCGAAGTAACCTGCCGTGTTCGCCGCACAGTGCGATGCATCGACCGAAACGACGGCGGTCCATTTCCGCTCCATGCTCGGCGGTTGCATCTCTGAAAAGCGGACGTCCGTGATGGCGAGGTCAGGCTTACACGGTCCGGCACCAACGGACGCTGTCACGGTGAGACATCCGAGCTGCTCGCCAAAAGGGCGCACATGATTGATCGACGCATTTTCGTTCTCCTTCCGGTTTGATCCGTTCCAAGGGGTTCCTTCATTGTCCGGCTGCGGGCGTCTTGACGCGCAGTACCGCCGCGGATGTCAGCGCGGCGTAGGCGCAAAAGCCGCCGGCGATTCCGACGAAGACTGCGGTGACGCCGAGATCGAGCCAGCGCGCGGCAACGAGCGCGCTCCCGGCGCTGACGAGGAGGCGGACGGCATTGGCGGTCACGGTCCAGATGACGTTCCCGAACCCCTGCGTCGCGAAATAGAGCGCCATCCCGAGCCCGTAGAGGCCGTAGATCGGCCCCACGATCTGCAGGTACGAGGCGCCGACGCGAACGATCTCGCCGTCGTCGGTGAACAGTCCCATCCACAGCTGCGGAAACAGCGCGGCAATCAGCCCGATGGCGGCGCATGCCACGCCCACGGTGGCTCCGCCCGTCCACGCGATCCGGTAGGCGCGATCGTACTTTCCGGCGCCCCAGTTGGTGCCGACCATGGCGACGATCGCGGTCCCGAACCCGAACGCGAGCGGAATGAGGATGTATTCGAGGCGCGCCCCCATCGCGTAGCCGATCGCGACGTCCCTCCCGAGGTTTCCCGCGATTCCCGTCAACAGCACGACGGACAGATTCGTGATCGTCGTATTGAGCAGTCCCGGCACGCCGACCTTGAGAATGTCCGCAAACAGGCGCCATTGCAGGCGTGCGCCGCGGAACGACAGGGTGACCAGCGAGCGCGGCGAGCGCAGGTAGGCGGCGAGCACGATGCTGCCGACGCCGAACGGTCCTATCAGTCCCCATCCGGCCCCCGCCGGTCCCAGTGCCGGCACCGGCCCCCATCCGAAAATCAGCACCGGCGAAATGAGGACGTGCGCGATCACGGCGCCGACGATGACGGCGGCGGGCAGGCCCATGTTGCCCGTGCCGCGCACCGCGTTGCCGAGCAGATTCAGCATGCAGATGGACACCGCGCCGCCGAAGGTCACGTGCCCATAGGCGAGGGCGGCGGACAGCATTTCGCCGTGCCCGCCCATCCAACGAAAGACAAACGGCGTGGCGACGAGCAGCACCGCCGAAAAGGCCGCCGCAAGACCGAGTGCGAGAACAAACGCATGAAAGGCGAGCGCGTCGGCGACGTCGCGCTTGCCGGCACCGAGCGCACGGGCGATTGCGGACGAGACCGCGCCACCCATGCCGCTTGCCGCGGTGTGCTGGATCAGCATGACGAACGGGAAGGCGAGCGAAACGCCGGCGAGCGCATCCGGCCCGAGGCGACCGAGGAACAGGCCGTCGAAGGTGATCATGCCGGCGATCGCCAGGAGGTTCATGACGTTGGGTGCGGCAAGCCGGAACAGCGTGGGCAGGATGGGCCCTTCGAGCAGCAGCGTGGTCCGCGCCGCCATGGGGCGGGCGACCGGCTTGACCGCGGTAGCGGGCGAGAATGTCTGAAGCGAACTGGCGACGCTTTGGTCGTTCATAGTGGCTCCTCCCCGTCAGGGGATGGAGCAGCACTTGGGACGGCAGCGTCCTCAGGCGTCGGGCGGCTGCGCGGGGCCCGATCGCTTCACTTTGGGAAGCGTGGCCGGATTACTCCCGCGCGGGCGAGTTCACAACACATCTTTTCTCGGCTGATCATTAGAAAATCTAAGCCACTTTAGGATCAGATGCGGCTAATGGCGGGCAGACCGTCCTCTGGACATCCGTAGTTTTTCTCATGATAATCCGATCGTGCCACGCCGGCTGCCCCCACTGAATGCCCTCAAGGCTTTCGAAGCCGCCGCCCGCAATGAGAGCTTCACGCGGGCTGCCGACGAGCTGTGCGTCACCCAGGGCGCGGTGAGCCAGCAGGTCAAGGCGCTTGAGGTCTCGCTCGGCATCACGCTCTTTGGTCGCGAACGCCAGCGGCTGGTCATCACCCCGGCCGGCCGCGAATACCTGACGGTGATCCGCGATGCTTTGGACCGGATCGCCATGGGCACCGAACGCCTCGTGCAGGGCCGCGGCTCGGGAGTGCTGACGGTGAGCACGTCACCCGACTTCGCCGCGAAATGGCTCGTGAACAGGCTCGGCCGGTTTGCCGAAAGCCATCCGGAGATCGATCTTCGCGTTTCCGCGACGATGCACCAGGTCGACTTCGTGCGCGAGGATGTCGACCTCGCCGTTCGTCACGGCGACGGGAAGTGGCCCGGGCTCGACGTTGTGCGCCTGTGCTCCGAGCGGCTCTTTCCGGTCTGCAGCCCGAAGCTTCTCTCGGGGCGTCAACGGATTACGGCGGCCTCCGACTTGCTGAAATTTCCGCTTCTGCGCCTCGACGACTCGACTGCCTGGACCAGATGGTTCGAAGCCGCCGGCGTCGCTGATCCCGTTGCGCGCGGTCCGGTTTTCAATCGCGCAAGCATGTTGATCGACGCTGCCGTCGACGGACAGGGTATCGGGCTTGCGCGCACGGCACTGGCAGCATGGGACATGATCAACGGCCGTCTCATCAAACCGATCGATGTCGCCTTGCGGATGCCCAACACATACTGGATCGTCTGCCCGAAGGCCGCGTCGAATGCGCCAAAGATTATGACGTTTCGGAAATGGCTGCTGGCCGAAGCGGCGGAAGACACCCGCCGCCTGAGGACGCTCACCCACGAGGTCGAAGGCTCAGATAATACCGCGTAGGCCAGGATTCCGGCGTCAGGTTCGGGGTTCCAACAGCGCGCTGTTCCGATCCGGTTAAGGTACGAAGACCCACCCTGCCTCCTCGCAAACGGGGAGGGAAAGTGCGTCACGCTGCGAGAGAAGGCGGATCAGTTTCCCGGGAAGCGCCGCTTCAGGCCCTGCCAGCCTTGGAAATAGTCGTGCTGGAGCTCCGAGGACTCCATGGCGTAGCGGGTGAGCCGCATGGCGAAGCGGCTTTCGAACATGAAGGCCATGGTGTCCTCGAGCTTGTGCGGCTTGAGCTCGGCTGCGCTCGCGCGCTCGAAGGTCTCGGCGTCGGGCCCGTGGGCCGACATGGTGTTGTGGAGGCTCGCGCCGCCGGGGAGGAAGCCCTCGGCCTTGGCGTCGTAGGCGCCCTTGAGGAGCCCCATGAACTCGCACATCACGTTGCGGTGGAACCAGGGCGGCCGGAAGGTGTCCTCGCCGACGAGCCAGCGCGGCGGGAAGATCACGAAGTCGATGTTCGCGGTGCCGGGAACGTCCGACGGCGCGGTGAGCACGGAAAAGATCGACGGATCGGGATGGTCGAAGCTGATGGTGCCGATCACCATGAAGCGCGAGAGGTCGTACTTGTAGGGCACGAAATTGCCGTGCCAGGCGACCACCGAGAGCGGCGAATGCGCCATCTCCGCCGCCCACAGGTTGCCCTGGAATTTGGCGACGAGGAGACACGGCGTCTCCTTCGTCTCATAGGCCGCGACCGGAGCGAGGAAGTCGCGCGGATTGGCGAGCCCGTTGGAGCCGAGCGGGCCGAGCTCCGGCAGGCGGAACATCTGGCCGTAGTTCTCGCAGATGTAGCCGCGCGACGGGCCGTCCGGCAGCTCGACGCGGAAACGCAGGCCGCGCGGGATCAGCGCGATCTCGCCGTTCGCCACTTCGAGCACGCCGAGCTCGGTGACGAAGCGCACGCGGCCCTGCTGCGGGACGATGAGCATCTCGCCGTCGGCGTTGTAGAAGTAGCGGTCGGTCATCGAGCGGTTGGCGGCATAGACGTGGACCGCCATGCCGGTCTGCTCGGCGGCATTGCCGCTGCCGCCGATGGTGACGATGCCTTCGACGAAGTCGGTCGGCGCCTCGGGGATCGGGAACGGGCTCCATCGCAGCTGCGATGGCGTCGCCTCGACGTCGTCGAACGGGCGCGGTGCGCATCGCGACGTTGTCGATGCGCTTGTATGGCTTGTGCACCACCGAGGGACGGATGCGGTAGGTCCAGGTGCGGCGGTTCTCGTGGCGGGCGGCCGTGAAGGCCGTGCCGGAGATCAGTTCCGCATAGAGCCCGTACGGCGCGCGCTGCGGGCTGTTGCGGCCGACCGGGAGCGCGCCGGGCATCGCCTCGGTCGAGAACTCGTTGCCGAAGCCTGACTGATAGCCGAGCGCGGTGTCGACGCGCTCCGCGGGCTTTGCGGACTTCTCGGGTTTGGTTTCCTGCCGTGAGTCCTGTTGCATCTGCGCCATGGGAACGCTCCGGACTTTCCCCGTCGGGGGGTTCGACGGGTCACGGCGCCGATGTTAGAACAGTTCTAGTTACAAGTGAAACGGTTTACAGCGCGGCTACACCGCCGTCTTCACAGCTTCTCCGCCAGGAATCGCAGCAGGCGCGGCGCGAAGAAGCCGGTGAAGCTCCCCGGCTCATCGAGCGGGTCGCTCACCCAGTAATGGCCGGCGCCCTGCACGATGCAGGTGCGGGCGAAGAACCCGGCCTGCTTGAGCGCGCGCAGGAAGGCGTCGGTGTGGGCCTTGCGGTCGACGAGGTCGTCCTCGGTGCCGCAGGCGAGCAGCACCGCGGTCTTGTTGTTGGCATAGGTCGCGTAGCTCACCGGGCTCGCGTCGAAATAGAGCTGCCGGTTCTCCATCGGCGATGTGCCGATGAAGTTCTCGATGTTGTTGTCGAGCGGGCTGTTGAGGCGATACGCCTGCCACATCTCGATGAGGTCGTAGACGCCGTAGACACCAACGAGCGCCTTGACCGTGGTGTCGATGTTCGCCTGGGAATCGTCGGGATAGCCGCCGGCAAGCGCGGGCGCGCGGCCTCCCAAGGCTGCGAGCGCGCCGAGGTGCGCGCCGGCGGAGGCGCCGAACAGGGCGATGCGGGCGGGATCGACGCCGAGCGCCGTGGCGTTGCCGCGCAGATACTGGATCGCCGCGAGCACGTCGCGCACCGCTTCGGGGAACGCCTTCCTGCCCTTGCGCGGCGAAGCGATAGCTGATGGCGAACAGCGCATAGCCGCGCGTCGCGAGATAGGGCCCCCAGTATTGGAACGTGCTGCGCGCGCCCTGCTGCCAGCCGCCGCCGTGGATGGCGATGAGGGCCGGCGCCGAGCCTGGCGGTTTCGGAAGATAGAGGTCGCCCGCAAGGGCGACGCCGTCGTGGGTCGCATAGGTGAGTGCGGGGCGCAGCTCGAATGCAGGCTCGGCCATTGTGATCTCCCGAAGGCGGAGACCGATTAAGCCGAACGGTGCCCGGCGGGCAACCACGTCGACAGCATATCGCTTCACACCTCGGGAGCGGGCGGCTGAACCTCTCCCCGCGTGCGGGGAGAGGGAGAAGGCTGCGGGGACATTGCCAAAATCGCGCGTCGCCGATACCCATGGGCGAGACGCTGCGGAAAACGCGAGCGCACAAGAACGAAACGGGGAGGCCATGACCACGATCGGGTGCAGGCTGCGATGAACGACGCCGCCATTGCGGCCGACGCGTCGATCTCGGTCAACGGAGCAAAGCTCGAACTGATCGACCGCGGCCGCGGCCGGCCGGTCCTGTTCCTCCATCCCCATATCGGAATAGAACCATCGGCTCCCGTGCTCGCGCTGCTGGCGGACGGCGGCCGGCTCGTCGCACCGTCGCATCCCGGCTTCGGCCGCTCCGAGCTGCCGCCGACGCTCACGACCGTCGACGACCTCGCCTATTTCTACCTCGATGCGATGGACGAGCTCGACCTCGAGCAGACGCTGGTGGTCGGGGTCTCGCTCGGCGCGTGGATCGCGGCGGCGATCGCTGTGAAGTCGACCGCGCGGATGTCGCGGCTCGTCCTCGCCAATCCGGTCGGCATCAAGGTCGGCGACCGCGAGAGCCGCGACATCCTCGACGTGTTCGCGATGACCGAGACGGAGTTTCGCGAAAAGGCCTTCGCCGATGCGGCGGCGGCCGAGCGCGACTACGGCGCCATGAGCGAGGACGAGCTGCGCATCGTCGCCCGCAACCGCGAAACGGCGGCGCGCTTCGCCTGGTCGCCCTACATGCACGACCCCAAGCTCAAGCAGCGCCTGCACCGCATCCGCATTCCGACGCTGGTGCTGTGGGGAACGGCAGACAAGCTGATCGACGAGAGCTACGGCCGCGCCTTCTGCGACGCGATCCCGGGGGCGAAGTTCGAGCCCATCGAAGGGGCGGGGCACTTCCCGCATCTCGAGCGGCCGAAGCCGTTCGCCGCGCAGGCGCTCGCCTTCGCCGCGCTGAACTCGCGCTACTGATCCCCACATGCGCGTCTATCAGTTTACCGAGCAGCCCTACTTTCCGGCGTGGACGAATCACGACGGCTCGCTGCGGGTCAACTTGCCCAACGGCAGGCAAGACCCCGTCGTCGCTGCCGACCTGCTGCACCGCTACTACGACGAATGGTGTCTGGCCGACGAGCTCGGGCTCGACATCATGGTCAACGAGCATCATTCGACCGCGACCTGCATGTCGTCGACCGCGATCGTCGCGCTCTCGGTGCTGGCGCGCCAGACGAAGCGCGCCCGCCTGCTCGTGCTCGGCTATCCGATCGGCCACCGGCTCGATCCGCTGCGCGCCGCCGAGGAGCTCGCGACGATCGACGTCATGTCGCGCGGCCGGCTCGACATGGGCTTCATCAAGGGCGTGCCGTACGAGTTTCCGGTGTCGAACCAGAATCCGGTCGGCACCATGGACCGGTTCTGGGAAGCTCACGACTTCATCCTCAAGGCGATGACGAGCCACGACGCGCCGTTCAATTGGGAGAGCGAGACCTTCCACTACCGGCACGTCAATTTGTGGCCGCGGCCCTACCAGGCGCCGCATCCTCCGGTGTGGAGCACAACCGGCAGCCGTACCAATGCCCGCACACTTGGAGAAAAGGGCTATGTGATGGCGACGCTCGGCACCGGCTTTGCGACGCGGCCGCTGTTCGACGCCTATCGCGAAGGCTACGTGGCGAACGGCCGTGCCGGCGCCTGCCGCCGACCGCTTCGCCTATCTCGGCCTCGTCGCGGTGGCCTCCGACGAGGCCAAGGCCCGGGCCCGCGCGGAGGTCGTCGCAAGCTATCTGCGCTCGAGCGGCATCGTCGCGCCGCAATTCCGCAATCCGCCGGGCTATCTCTCGATCGAGGACAACATGCGCATCCTGCGCGGCGAGAAGCGTCAGCGCAGCATGACCAAGGACGGCCGCTTCATCGACATGCACGGCGCCAGCGTGCAGGACCTGATCGACGCCGGCATCATGTTCGCGGGCACGCCCGACCAGGTCTACGGCCAGATCGTCGACTTCTGCGAATACTGCGGCGGCATGGGCAACCTCATCATGATGGGCCATGCCGGCCCGATGTCCCACGAGGACACCGTGGACAACCTCACGCTGTTCGCAAAAGAGGTGCTGCCGCGGCTCAAGGCTTACGAGCAGCCGCGCGCGAGGCGTGAGCGATCTCCCTCCCCGTCTTCGGGGAGGGCAGGGTGGGGTTGCTGACTCGCCGCGCGGGAAAACTCGAAAAGGCCACAAGAAAGAGCCCCACCCTGCCCTCCCCGAAGACGGGGAGGGAAAGAGGAGGCTGTGATCACGGCTGAGATGTGATCGTGCGTGATCACAATCCGTGATCACGGCAAGATGGCCGTCAGGGCCGAGGATACCCGTCGCGCCAGAGGCTGGCGCCAGCGTTTGCTCCGGCCCCGACGATCTCGCGTCGAGGCCGGAACACCCGCCCGTCCCCCCACAGGACGAAGCGACCATCGCCTCGCTATCTGGCGTTTTCGCGGCAGCGGTGCGCCAATTCACAGACCCAATCAAAATCCATGAACACGCGGTGAAGTTGCGCACGCCCTTGCTGCCGGAACCAAGACCCGGCATTCTCGCGACCAACGCCCAACAAAAAATCTCGGCGGAGGAATCCCAGTGAAGACACTTCTCAAGACCGGCCTCGCGGCGCTGCTGCTCGGGAGCTGCCGGGACCGATGCCGACGCCTTACGGCATGGAGGTCGATTTGAACGACAACGTCTGGTACGCCTCGATGTACATCGACGTCATGGGCAGGCTCGATCCCAAGACCGGCAAGGTGACGGAATATCCCTCTCCCTATGGCGAGCGCGGCACCCGCGACATGGTGGTCGACGCCAAGGGCCGGCTCTGGTACGGCGCGCAGCCCTATTTCAAGGCCGGCTATGTCAGGCTCCGCACCGAGGCGGAGAAGGCGGCGGCGCTCGGCAAATGAGCGCGGCACACTTCACCAATATGGCCATCCATGAACTCCATGCAGCACAAGAGGTCAGTCGTGCTTGACCGCGCTTTGATCCTGGCGACCGCCGCGGTGGCGCTCACGCTCTCAATGCCCAGCGCCTACGCTTTCGATGAAACGAAATACCCGGATTGGACGGGAATCTGGGGGCGCGCGCCGGATGGCGGGCCGCCGCGTTACGACCCGTCGAAGCCGATCCGCAAGCAGGAGGCTCCGCTCAAGCCCGAGTTTCAGACCATGTACGAGGCGAGCCTGAAGGACCTCGATGCCGGCGGCTTCGGGCTCGACCGCCATTATGCGTGCTTCCCGATGGGCATGCCGCGCCAGATGTCGGGCGTCGCGGCGCTGGAATTCGCGATCATGCCGGATTTGACGCGCATCATCTATAACGACTCGACGGCGATGCCGCGCCGCATCTTCACCGACGGCCGCGCCTGGCCGAAGGAGCCGGAGCTCAACTTCGCGGGTTACTCGATCGGCAAATGGATCGACAGCGATGGCGACGGCCGCTTCGACACCCTGGAGATCGAAACCCGCCACGTGAAGGGACCACGCACCTGGGACCAGACCGGCCTTCCCATGGCCGACGACAGCGACGCGGTCTTCAAGGAACGCCTGTTCCTCGACAAGGCCAACCCGGATATCCTGCACGACGAAATCACCACCACCGACAATTCGCTTACCCGCCCGTGGACGGTGATGAAAAGCTACCGCCGCGGTCGCAATGTCGAGTGGGTGGAGATGAACTGCGGCGAGAGCAACAACTACGTCACGATCGACAATCAAGTCTATTACATCGGCGGCGACGGGCTACTGTTGCCGTCGAAGAAGGGCCAGCCGGCGCCGGATTTGAAGTACTTCAAGTAGATTCGCGTCACCCGCTCACGACCGCGCGTACTTGCCGCGTCCGAAGACGCGGTCCTTGACTTCATCGGTCGCGATGTCGCGGCTGGAGACGACGGCGTCGACCTTGGCGAGCGCGCGCTTCACCGCGGGGCGCGCCGATATCGCGTCGAACCAGCGCCCGAGATTGGGGTGGTCGGCCCATTTCACGCCCTGGGCGTCGTGATTGCGCGTCCACGGGAAGGTCGCGATGTCGGCGATCGAATATTCCGCGCCGCCGAGATACGGGCACGGCGGAGAGCCGCGTTTCGAGCACGTCGTAGAGCCGGAGCATCTCGGTGCGGTGGCGGCTCACCGAATAGTCGTTGCCGGGCGGCGCGAAGCGCGTGAAGTGGACGACCTGGCCGAAGGTCGGCCCGACGCCGGTGAGCTGGATCATCAGCCACTGGATCACCTCGTAGCGCCGCGCCATGTCGGCGGGGAGGAAGCGGCCGGTCTTGTCGGCGAGATACATCAGGATCGCGCCCGACTCGAACACGGTGTAAGGCTTGCCGCCCGGCCCCTCGTGATCGACGATCACCGGAATCTTCCGGTTGGGATTGAGCGCGCCGAACTCGGACGTGAAATGGTCGCCCTTCCAGACGTCGACCGGAATGGGGCGGTAGGGCAGCTCCAGCTCTTCGAGCATGATGAAAATCTTCTGCACGTTCGGGCTGGTGAGCACGTAGAAGTCGATCATGGCGATGTCCCATCGGTTGGCGCGGGGGCGGCACCGTAACGTCGCCCCGGCCGCCGGGCAACGCGCCGCCACGCACGGCAGATGCGACTGTTCGGCAGCCATGTTTCGATCGCGGCTGATATAAGCTCCTCTTACCGACCTCGTCCTGAGGAGCCTGCACCGAAGTGAGGCCTGCCTGACTTCGGCACTTGATGGTGTCGAAATCGGCAACAGCCGATTTCGATGCAGGCGTCTCGAAGGACGGCCGCGGGCCGCAGCGTATGGGGCCATCCTTCGAGACGCCTTGCTGCGCAAGGCTCCTCAGGATGAGGTCGGTTGTGAAGGACGTAGAGGTCGAGCGTGGATTTCCGCCGTTTTCATCTCGCAGCCGCTGCACTCGCGTGCCTGCTCACGGCAGGCGCCGGCACGCCGCGGGCGCAGGAGTATCCGACGCGGCCGGTCGAGATCATCGTGCCGTTCGCGGCGGGCGGCGGCACCGACCTCATCGCGCGGCTGATGTGCGAGGGGCTTGGCCAGCGGCTCGGCCAGTCCTTCGTCGCGGTGAACCGGCCGGGCGCCAACACCAATGTCGGCACGCTTGCCGCGATCCACGCCAAGCCCGACGGCCACACGCTGCTGATGGCGAGCATCGGGCTCGCCGCCAATCCGTCGCTCTATGCGAAGCTCGGCTTCGACCCGCAGCGCGACCTCGCGCCGATCGCGCTGATCGCCAACGTGCCGACCATTCTCGTGGTCAGCAAAGCGCTGCCGGTCGATGCGCTTCCGTCCTTTATCGCCTACGTCAAGGCGCGCCCCGGCGAGCTCAACTATGCCTCCTACGGCGTCGGCTCGGGACCACACCTTGCCGCCGAGCTGTTCCAGTCGGTGACCGGCACGCGAATCGTGCACGTGCCATATGGCGGCGGCGGGCCGGCCGCGCTCGGCGTCATCGGCAACACCGTGCAGATGCTGTTCTCGAGCGTCGTTCCCGTGCTCGGCATGGTACGCGGCGGCAACGTGAAGGCGATCGCGGTCGCGGCCGAGCGCCGCCTCGCATTGCTGCCGGAGGTACCGACCTTCAAGGAGAGCGGCGTCGACTACGAGACCGGCACCTGGTTCGGCATCCTCGCCCCGGCGAAGACACCGGCGCCGGTGATCGCGAAACTCCAAGCGGCGATCCACGACATGCTCAGCGACCCGACCACTCGCGCGCGGCTCACCGAGCAGGGCGCCGAGGTCGCCGATCTCGGCCCGGCGCAGTTCGGCGATTTCCTGCGTGAAGAGACCGCGCGATTGTCGGCGGTGATCCGCCGCGCCAATATCCGGCTCGACTGACCGGCGACCAGAGCCACAAAGCACCAGAGCTCACCAAGAGAGGACCCGTGAACGCTCCGCCCGACAAGCGCCTGACCGGCCGCATCGCCCCCGATCGCATCCGCATGATGGCGACACCGCCGCCGCCCGCGGGCGCGGTCGAGCGCTTCAAGGCGATCGGCGATCCGACCGGCGTGATCTCCGACGCGATGGACGAGCTCGGCATTCCGCTGGGCGTGATCGGCGCGTCGATCCTCAAGCCGACCATTCCCGGCACCACCATCGTCGGGCCGGCGCTCACCGTGCGCAACGTGCTGCAGCGGATCGACCCGCTCGAAGGCGCCGCCAACGCGGTCAACCGCATGGCCGAGTTCGAGGCGCACAATCTCGCGACCCCCGGCGACGTGCTGGTGATCCAGGGCGTCTCCGCGATCTCCAACATGGGCGGCATCTCCGCCCAGACCGGCAAGCGCCAGGGCGAGGCCGGGGCGATCGTGATGGGGGCGATCCGTGACATCGCCCATTCGCGCGAAGTCGGTTACCCCTTGTGGGCGAGCGAGATCAGCCCGGTCACCGGCAAGTGGCGTCTCGAGACGGTCGAGATCAACGGCTCGGTGCAGATCGGCGAGATCCGGGTCGAGCCGGGCGACCTCGTCGTCGCCGACGACACCGGCGTCTGCTTCATCCCGCGCGCGCGCATTCTCGAGGTGCTCGAGGCCGCCGAGCGCAAGGCGAAGGCTGAGGACGTGCGCTGCAAGGCGATCGACGGCGGCATTGCCGTTCCCGACATTTCGCGCGCGACCTACGGGGAGAAATGATGGCGGCGAAGTATGTGGTCGCCGCCGCCGACGAGATTGCCGCCGGTGCGCGCAAGCTCGTCGAGGTGCGCGGCCGCAAGATCGTCATCTTCAACCTCGCCGGCGAATTCTTCGCGGTGTCGGACCGCTGCCCGCACCAGGGCGGCCCGCTCTCCAAGGGCATCACCACCGGCTTCGTCGAGTCGCATTCGCCCGGCGAATATTGCTACAGCCGGGTCGGCGAGGTGATCCGCTGCCCCTGGCACGCCTGGGAATACGATATCCGCACCGGCAAGTCGTGGTGCGACCCGCGCCGCGTGCAGGTGCGCAATTTCAAGGTCGACGTCGAGCCGGGCACGCGCCTCGTCGAAGGCCCCTATGTGGCGGAGACTTTCCCGGTGAGCGTCGACGGGAAATATCTCGTCGTGACGATGTGACCGCTGCGCCCTCTCCCCGCACGCGGAGAGAGGTTATGCATCCGCTCTCACGATGGACAGACGCCGACGTTACGCCTTCTGCGCCACAACGACGGCGGCAGGGCGCAACTCGCGCCGCTTCGCGGCCTGCACCAGCGGCGGGCAGCGCTTGTCGTCGTAGTATTCGACCTGACAGTCGAGGCACTGGAAGCACTCGGCGGTGACGATCCTGCCGGTCTTCTCGATTGCCCGCACCGGGCATGAACGCTCGCACAGATGGCAGGGACTGCCGCATTCCGGGCGGCGCTTGAGCAGGTTGATCAGGTGCAGCCGGTCGAGGGCGGCGAGAATGCCGCCGAGCGGACACAGGAAGCGGCAATAGGCGCGCTCGGAGAACAGCCCGATCGCGAGCAGCGCGACGGCATAGAGGACGTAGGGCCAGGCGCGGGTGAACTTCGAGGTGATCGCCGTCTTGAACGGCTCGATTTCCAGCGACGCGCCCGACGGGTCGACCTGGGTGATGACGAGGATCAGCACCACCGCCGCCGCGACGTATTTGCCCCACCACAGGCGCTGCTCCAGCGCCGCCGACGGATTCCATTGCGGCACGCGGAGCGCACGCGACACCTGGGCAAGCAGTTCCTGCAGCGCCCCGAACGGGCACAGCCAGCCGCAGAACACGCCGCGCCCGATCAGCACCAGCGAGATCAGCGTGTAGGCGGCGACGATCACCATCAGCGGCTCGGCGAGATAGAAGCCGATATCGAAGTGGTTGAACGGCGCCATCATGTAGTTGATGACGTTGACGGTCGACATCTGGACGCCCGCGGTCCAGCCGAGCCAGACCAGGACGATCAGCAAAAAGCCGTTGCGCACCAGCCGATGGGCAAGGCGATAGCGGGCAAGCTGGGCCTGGAAGATGAAGATCAGGGTGAGCACCGACAGCAGGACCGCGAGGATCGCGACATTGACCTTGGCGTCCTTCCACGCATCGACCCAGGCCGGGACGCCGGCCTCCGCATCGAGCGACATCCCGATGTCGCTGTCCTTGTCGGCATCGGGAGCGCCCGCGACCGCTGCGGGAGGGGCCGCGGCCGCCGCCTGGGCGCGGCGTTCGGCTGAGTCGTCGTGGCCGAGGGCATCGAGGTCCGGCAGCTTATAGTCGAGCGGGAAGGCGACCGTGACCGGCCCGGCAGGGCCCTCGCCATTGACCAGGATTTCGAGCCGCCACGGTTTGAGCGGATCGAAGCCGGCATTGACGGGCAGCGCGAACAGCCCGGCGTCCTGCTGGCCCTTGATGCCTTCGGCGAACGGATTGAGGAACTGGTAGTCGCCCTGCACGAAGCCGAAAGTCTTGTCGTCCTGGACGACGCGCAGGCGGTCGAACCGATGGCCCTCGGAGTCGAGGAAGAACTTCTTGCCGAGAAAATCGTAGTTGCCTTTGGAGGCGACGAAGACCGCCTGGGCTTCGGCCGGCATGCGCTTCTTGTACTCCTCGAAATTCACCATGCCGACGAGGTTGCCGCCGATCGCGGCCGGCGTGAACAGCGCGGTCGAGAAGGAGATGTAGAGTTCGTTGTCCTTGCCGAGCGGCACGTCGAGCTTGGCGCCGGGCGCGCCCGCCGCCGCGAGCGCCGCCGCGACCTCGCCCGACGTCACCTGCCGGCTCAGCACCGCGTCGGCGGCGATGAGCGCCTCCCAGGATTTGCGGGTGAAGGTCTCGACATCGAGCGTCGGCGTCGACGCGACGGGCTTGGCGATGCGCGAGCGCAGCACCAGCGCGGCGGTGATGCCGACGGCAGCGCGCATGGCGCGCGTGCTCACCGTCGCGCCGGCGACGTAGTCCGGCTGCAGGAAGCCCGGCGGGGCGCTGCCGCGCACCG
This sequence comes from uncultured Alphaproteobacteria bacterium, assembly GCA_963793985.1. GTDB lineage: Bacteria > Pseudomonadota > Alphaproteobacteria > Rhizobiales > Xanthobacteraceae > JAJPKK01. The sequence goes on from CAWCCG010000037.1 coordinate 99,599, forward strand.
GGCGGCCGGCCTCGCGGGCGAGGAATGTGTCGAGCCGACGCTGCCGTTCGGCATCGTGAGCGATGTAGGGCTCGTTGTGGAAGACCACCTTGGCCCCGGTGATCTTGCCGGAAAGATCGACGCCGCCGATGACGTCGAACGGCACCGTCGTGTAGCCGGGAGCCGCGATGATATCGAGGGTCGAGAACACGTAGGCGACCACCTGGTCGCCCTTATAGACCGCGATCGCCGGCGGCGAGCCCTCCTCGGGACCGAGTCGCTCGGCGCCCGCCGGATAAACCACCTTCATGACTTCAGGGGTGAGCCGCTCCCGCAGCTTGCCCTTTTCGGCATACGCCGAAGAGGCGCAGACGACCGCGACGAGCGCGATACAAATGCGGAAGGCCCAGTCGAACAGCTGTGGAAACGCAACGGCACGGTACATGATGAGGAGGCTATCCGCATTTCAAGCTTCGAGGCGCAACGGTAGCAGAATATCGGGCCGCCTCCGGCCGGAAAGGACCTCTCAAGAATTTTTTATGGCATGCTGCAACGCGGCAAAACTAAGCCGCGCCCGGCGCCCGCGGAATAGCACTGGAAGTTGCGCGACGCGGGGCCGGAATCCAGCCGGTTACCGCCTGGAGAACGCAAAAGCGCGGCCAGCCGCGGCCGATTCTCACCGTCACTGCCAAGCGATTCTTTGGGCAGAGGAGAAGATTTGCTTATGGAACCCGGCGAAAACAGCACTAAACTACTTGGGCGGCCACACCTCTGGGGAGAATTGGTTCTTGTTTGAAACCGTTTGCCGCGGTGCCGTGCCGAGCTTCGAGTTGCCGGCGGAGCGTACCGATTTCGCCTTATTCTCCGAGGTTCCGCCGAATTCTTCATGCCAGGCAGAAAAAAATTTCGCAGCAGCGCCGCTGGCCCCACCGACATGCGACCGATATGCGATTCACGCATGAATTCGAATGTTGCGGGTTGAGCGAAGTGCAAAAAGGCCTTCGCATGCGCGGCCGAGCCTATTGCCAAGCTTTCATAAAAAAACTTTAGCGCGCTTTTCTGACTATTCGGCGAGTTCTATTGCCGCCGCCCATTTCACGGACATTCCCGGCTTCCGGAAAGCCGGGCCGCGGCCCACGAATTGGCTGCGCGGATCGTTTGCTTTTCGCTTGTTTTATACCCGCAACATCAGCGTCGCGCCCTTGTAAGAATGCGGACATCGTCGTAACCTGCGGCAAAATAACATAGGTCGAAAATCTGTCGGAGGAAGCGATGTTTCGAACCTCAGCCCTGGCTCTTGGCATCGCGGTAGTTGGAGCAGTTGTTTGGCGGTCTACCGTCGTCCCGGCGGAAACAACCGTATCTCCCACTACCGCGCCGTTCGACCAGCATCTCGTCTGGGGAACCTGGAAAAAGTATTGCGACACCTGCCATTCCGGCCCCAAGGCACGCGCCAAGTTGAACGTCGAGACGCTCGATCTCGCCAATCTCGACGTCGACGGCGGGACCTGGGAAAAGGTTTTGCGCAAGCTGCGCAGCCGCGAGATGCCGCCCACGGGCGCGCCGCGGCCCGACAATGCGACCTATGAGCTTCTGGTCAAGGCAATCGAAACCGAGCGCGATCGCGTATCCGAAACCAAGCCCAATCCCGGGCGCCCGACGCTCCATCGCCTCAATCGCGCCGAATACGCCAACGCCGTCCGCGATATCCTCGCAGTCGATATCGACGCCGTGGACCTCTTGCCGGCCGACGACATCGGTTACGGCTTCGACAATATCGGCGACGTGCTCACGGTGTCGCCCTCGCTGCTCGAGCGCTATCTCCTGGCGGCGAGCAAGATCAGCCGGTCGGCGGTCGGCGACGTCAACATGCCGACGACGTTCCAGACCTACACGGTCCCGCACGCCATGCGGCAGGAAGATCGCATGAATGAGGCCATGCCGATCGGGTCGCGCGGCGGCACCGCCGTCCAGCACAGCTTCCCGGTCGACGGCGAGTACGAGATCTCGATCGGCCTGCAGCGCGCCAGGGACGACAGCGTGTTGGGCCTCGGAAAGGATCGCAAGCTCGACCTGCGGTTCGACGACAAGCGGCTGGAGCTCTTCACCGTCGCGGCGAATGCCAAGGCGGGCCTGGGAGCCGGTGACGATCCCGACGCCAAGCTCAAGGTGCGGATGCCGGTGAAGGCCGGAACGCACTCGATCGTCGCGGCGTTCCTGAAGGACACCGTTTTGCCGGAAGGCATCATCGTGAAGCCGCGTGACGCCCAGACGTTCTTCGAGGGCGTCGGCACCATCTCGGTTGCCGGCCCCTTCAACGTGCAAGGCCCGGGCGACACGGCAAGCCGCGGGAAGATCTTCATCTGCCATCCGACCGCGGCGGCCGACGAGCAGGCTTGCGCCGAAAAGATCATCGCCAATCTCGCCCGCCGCGCCTATCGGCGGCCGATCGCGGCCGACGACCTGCCGCAGCTCGTTGCACTCTACAAGCAGGGCGCCCAGAACGGCGGCTTCGAGTTGGGCGTCCGACTCGCGCTGCAGAAGATCCTGGTGTCGCCGGAATTCCTCTTCCGCGTCGAGCTCGATCCGCCCGGCGTGGCCGCCGGAACCGTTCACCGGGTGAGCGACATCGAGCTCGCGTCGCGGCTCTCGTTCTTCCTGTGGAGCAGCATTCCTGACGAGGAGCTGCTGGCCGTCGCCGAGCGCGGCGGGCTCTCCGACCCGGCGACGCTCGAAGCGCAGGTGAAGCGCCTGATGGCCGATCCGCGCTCGCAGACGCTCGTCAAGAACTTCGCCGGACAGTGGCTGTTCCTGCGCAATGTCTCGGGAATCCAGCCCGACACGACGGCGTTCCCGTTCTTCGACGAGAACCTCCGTCAGGCGATGCAGAAGGAAACCGAGCTCGTCATCGACAGCACGCTGCGTGAAGACCGCAGCGTCGCCGACCTGCTGACGACGGACTACACCTTCGTCAACCAGCGTCTCGCCGAGCATTACGGCATGAAGGGCATCTACGGCAGCGACTTCCGCCGCGTCGCGATCTCCGATCCGAAGCGGCAGGGCCTGCTCGGCCAGGCCAGCATCATGACCGTGACGTCCTATCCGGATCGGACGGCGCCGACGATCCGCGGCAAGTGGGTGCTCGAGCAGCTGCTCGGCACGCCTCCGCCCCCGCCGCCGGCCAACGTGCCTGCCCTCAAGGACGACTCGACCGTCAAGGTGTTGACCATGCGCCAGCGCATGGAAGAGCACCGGGCGAGCCCGCAATGCGCGGTGTGCCACCGGATGATGGACCCGCTCGGCTTCGCGCTCGAGAACTTCGACGGCCTCGGCCGCTGGCGCGACGCCGACGGCGAGGAAGGCACCGGAGCGATCGACTCCTCCGGCGTCCTGCCCGACGGCACCGCCTTCAACGGGCCCACCGGCCTGCGCGACGTGCTGGTGAAGCGGCGCACCCTGTTCGTGGAGACGTTCACCGAGCGTCTCCTCACCTACGCGCTCGGTCGCGGCGTCGAGCAATACGACTACCCCGTCGTCCGCAAGATCGTACGAGAAGCCCAGCCGAATGATTACCGATGGTCGGCAATCATCCTCGGCATCGTGAAGAGCAAACCGTTCCAGATGATTCAAACCAGAGGAGCTTAAAGCAATGGTGATCACCCAGAAGTCCCTGCACCGCCGGACGTTCTTGAAGGGCACCGGTGCAGCGTTCGCCCTTCCTCTGCTTGACGCCATGACGCCGGTGTTCGCCGCGGCGACGCCGCGGCCGACCCGCATGGGCTTCGTCGCGGTCCCCAACGGAATCATGAACCTCGCCAACGAATTCGCGCCGAAGGCCGTCGGGGCGCTCGAGCTCACCCCGATCCTCGAGCCGCTGGCCGACTTCAAGGACCGCCTGAACGTCGTGTCGGGCCTCGACAATCAGCAGGCGGCCGGTCTCAATTTCGAAGTCGCAGGCGACCATCCCCGCGCCGTTACCGCGTGGCTCACCGGTTCGCATGCGCGCATGACCTCGGGTGCCGATCTCAAGGCCGGCGTCTCGGTCGACCAGCTCGCGGCGAGAGAGTTCGGCAAGTACACCCAGCTCGCCTCGCTCGAGGTCGGCACCGAGTTGGCGGAAATCGTCGGCGCCTGCGAGTCCTCGTATAGCTGCGCCTATTACAACACGATCTCCTGGCGCAACGAGAACACGCCCAATCCGATGGAAAACCGTCCGCGCGCGCTGTTCGAGCGCATGTTCGGCGCCGCCGGCACGACCGATCCGGAAGCGCGGATGCGCATCCGTGCGGAAGACCGCAGCATTCTCGACGCCATCAACGCGGACGTGAAGCGGCTCCAGGGCAAGCTTGGCGGACCCGATCGCGGCAAGATCGACCAGTACCTTGAGGCGATCCGCGACGTCGAGCGGCGCATCCAGCTTGCCGAGAAGCAGCAGGCGAGCGACGGCGGCAATCTGCCGTCGCTGGCCGGCCCGGGCGGCGTTCCGGGCGTCTTCTCGGACTACTTCAAGCTGCTCACCGACCTCATGGTGCTCGCTTGGCAGACCGACATGACGCGGGTCGTCACCTTCCAGATGGGCCACGAGATGAGCGGCCGCGCCTATCCGGAAATCGGGTTCGGCGATTCGCACCACTCGGTCACCCACCACCATGGCGACCCCGAGAAGATCGCGAAGACCACCAAGATCAACATCTTCCACACGAAGATGCTGGCCTACTACCTCGACAAGCTGCGTTCGACCCCGGACGGCGACGGGTCGCTGCTCGATCACTCCATGATCCTTTATGGGGCGGGTCTCAGCGACGCGAACCTGCATCTCTACTCCGATCTGCCGCTGCTCCTCGTCGGCAACAGCAACGTCGGGTTCAAGGGCGGTCAGCACGTCAAGTTCCCGCAGCGCACTCCGATGTCGAACCTGCTTCTCACCATGCTCGACAAGGCGGGCGTGCCCTATTCGGGGCAACTCGGCGACAGCACCGGCAGGCTCGACCTCGCCACGTCGTCGCCGCGGTCGGCCGACGGCGGCGCGCCGCGCAAGACGCTGTAAGGCGGTTCAACCGCTCATCGTCGCCGGGCGATGCCCGGCGACGCACGGCGGGTGCAGTCATCCAAGGGTGCAGTCCTTCGAGAGGGACTTCGTGGCCGGGGCAGTTCCGGCCACGACACGCGAATCAGAACCGCATTCGCGGACCAAATTCGCTGAAACCAAAATCGCCGAACCAAAATCGCCAAACGAATATCGCTCCTAACGGGAGAAAGCATCATGAACATCAGGACAACATTACTGGCTGGAGTGATGGCCGTGCCGTTCCTTGCGGGCGCCGCACTCGCCGCCGACACCGGCCGTCTGTCGCTGACGGACGCCGTGAAATCCGGAAACCTCGACGCCGCGCGTTCGCTGCTGTCGGAGGCTGCGAAGGAAGACGTCGCCGGTCCGGTCGGCACGTCGGCGCTGCTGGAAGCGGCCTCCCGCAACGACGCGGCGATGACCGAGCTCCTGTTGGGCGCCGGCGCCGATCCGAAGGCCGCCAATGAATATGGCGCGACCGGACTTTATGCCGGTTCGGCCAACAAGGATCCGGTGGTGATCAAGAAGCTGCTCGCCGCGGGCGCCGACCCCAACAAGGCGCTCGACTCCGGCGAGACCCCGCTGATGCTCGCCGCCCGTGACGGCAACCTCGAGACGGTGCGCGCGCTGCTCGCAGCCGGCGCCGATCCCAATGTCCACGAGGCGAACGGCGGCCAGACCGCCTTGATGTGGGCGATCGCGGAAAAGCACTCGGACGTCACCGACGAGTTGGTGAAGAACAAGGCCGACGTGAACGCCCGCTCCAAGAACGGCGTTACGCCGCTGATGTTCGCGGCCCAGGGTGATTCGAAATCGGCGGCCATTCTGCTCGCCGCCGGGGCGAATCCGAACGATCATGCGCCCGACACCGGCCTGACCGCGCTGATCATCGCCAGCACGATGGGCAAGATCAACGTCGTGAAGGTGCTGCTCGACAACGGCGCCGACCCGAACGCCAAGGACGACAACAGCTTCACCCCGCTGCATGCGGCGGTGCGCGACAACGATTACGGCGAAGACCACGGCACCAAGGTGCGGGGCGCGGACATCGTGAAGGTGCTTCTCGCTCACGGCGCCAATCCCAATGAGCGGCTCCACCAGGAAAAGCCCACCATCAAGACCGCCACCGAGGTCAATCTCGAGGGCGCCACGCCGCTGGTGATCGCGGCGGAGGTCAACAACCTCGAGGCCATCAAGGCCCTGGTGGCAGCGGGTGCCGATCCGAAGATCGCGACCAAAGGCGGCACCACGGCGCTGATCCTGTCGTCCGGCGCCGGCACCGACGTGCAGCGGACGCGCACGCTCGAAGAGCGGGCGACCGCCCTCGACACGGCGAAGTTCCTCGTCGAGCACGGCGTCGACGTCAATGCGGTCGGGCAGTTCGGCTGGACGGCATTGCACTCGGCCACTTACCAGGGGCTCAATCCGGTCATCGAGTACCTGGTGAGCAAGGGCGCCAAGATCGACAGCTTCGACGGCCTCGGTCAGACGCCGCTGAGCATCTCGCTCTCGGTCCTCACCAAGGAAGCCGGCGCAAAGCGCCTGCAGATTCCGCGCCGCTACCGCAAGGAGACGGCCGAGCTTCTGCTCAAGCTCGGCGCCACCCCGCTCGCCAAGTCCGGCGTCAACATTGTGCTCCAGCGCAACGGCGACCTGAACGACGCGGTGGGCGAATAATCACCCTGCAGTCTGGACGTCTCGGAGCGCCGGCCGGTTGGCCGGCGCTTTCGTTTTGGGGACGTGGCGGGGGCCAAGCGGCGGGGCGAGATGATCGCTGCTCGTAGCTCGGATTGAGCGGCAGCGAAATCCGGGAAGCGTGGTGAGTTGCCGTCGCAAGCCGTAAAGGGCCGCAGCGCGTGCCTGCCGGCCCCGGATTTCGCTGCCGCTCAATCCGGGCTTACGGGTAACGCTCCGACGGCAACATCCCCCGGGGCGGCTGCCGAAAAGGGATCGTCATTCCGGGGCACGCGCCAGCGCGAACCCGGAATCCAGAAACGGCCGAGCCGCGAAGCTCTGGATTTCCGGTCATGGCTTGGCGGCCGTCAGCGCGGAGCCGAAATCAGTATTTGCGGGGACAAAGGCTGGATTTCGGGTTCCGGCCTGCGGCCGGCCCCGGAATGACCGCGTGTTTTGTGGGCACCTCGGCCCGTCAGCCCGTCGGCAGCGCGCCGAGGTAGGCGGTGAGCCGCGCCGCGACGAGAACGGCGCACCATGCGAGCAGCGTCGGCGCGATGAATTTGGCCCCGGCGGAGGAAACCCGCCCGTTCACATCCCACGCCGCCGCTTCGCGCTCGAGCACGCGATAGAAGTACGCCAGCAGCGCGAAGCCGATCACGATGAACAGGATCTTCAGCATGAAGGCGCTGTCGGAGACATAGCGCGTCGGCTTGGTCGACCACAGCACGAAGCCGCTGACCACCTGCACCGCGAATGCCGCCCAGATCACGGGAAACAGGCGGCGCAGCGAGGTGTAGGGGATCGTCTCGAACAGCCCGAGCAGGCGCAGGTTGACGATGATGACGAAGCCGATGACCACCGCCGTCCCGATCACGTGGACGCTGAGCCATAACGGCCAGCCCCACACCGATTCACGGACCCATGCGGCGAACGGCGAAGTTTCCAGCGACCCGAGCACTGTTCAGCCCTCCCTGTTATTTTCGTCCGGACATGCCGGCTTCATCGGCCGCTTCGATTTACGGCCTTGTTGGCTTGATATAAGGCGAGAAACACGAGGCCGAGGACGCTCGCATTGAGCGCGACGACGACCGCGACGACTTGAGCTTCACTCACGGATTTCCTCCGATCAGATGTAGGGCAGCAGCCGGCCGCACACCAACACGCCGGTCCACGCCAGAAGGACGAAACCCGCGACCCATTTCGCGGCCATCGGCGCGTCCTCGCCGGCCTTGAGGCCCCAGACGCGGTCCGACACCGAGAAGTAGAGCACCGCGGCGGCGCCGATGGTGATCAGCGCCATCTTCGGTCCGAACAGGGCGTCGCCGACGACGTAGCGGTAGCTGTCGGCGAGCATCATCAGCATGCCCGAGAAGACGTTCATCAGCACGCCGAGGAAGCCGACCATCAGCAGCCGGTGCACCGCCGCGAACGACAGCGACTTCCAGAACCCGAGCACGCGCAGCGTAAGGGCGAGGACCGAGCCGAGGATCAGGCAGTATCCGAAGAAATGCACGGTCTGCCACGGGATGAACCACACCACGTTGTTCATCATCGTTTCGACCCAAGGCGTCACGCCCGCCGCCGGATCGGTCGGCAGCACCTCGGTCGCGACGCGGATCTCCGGATGGTTGATCTGGCCGCCGCGATGGCCGGTCTCGGCCATGACGCCGAGCGTGACGATCGCGAAGGCGAGCACGAGCGTGAGCGACGTCTTGGAGAAATGTCCGAAATACTTGGTGCGCCACAGCTCGACCCAGGCGGCGCCGCCCGTGAACGCGAGCCCGAACAGGCTCAACAGGGCCATGTCGCGGTGGGCATTGATCACCGCCTTCGAAATGTCGGGCTTGGGCGGCTGGGTCAAGCGCCCACATGCTCGCGGTGCCGGAGACGTAGGTCGGAACGCCGACGATGCCGCACAGCACGAACAGCACGAGGCTCCCGCGCGTCATCAGATCGTTCCTGGTGGCGAGGCCGACGAGCAGGAACGCGATCGCGAACACGAATCCCACGGTCGGGAAGTGGTTGATGATCATGTGGACGTGCGGCCATTCCGGCGGCGTCGACACGTCGGGAATGATCACGGTCGCCCGCAATTCGCTGTGATTGATCTCCCAGCCGCTGGCGAAGATCATCAGGGCGAGGGAGAGAACGCCGAGGCCCAGCACCAGGCGGAGCCAAACCTTGGATGAGGTGCCGGCGCTATGGGATCGCCACAGCTCGAAGGCGGCGATGACGCCGGTCAATATCAGCACGATCAGGGACGTCAGGCCCCACTGATAGTGAAAGGCTGATCGTGTCCTTGGCGAGCTTCGGGGCGGCGGAGAAGGCCGCGACGGCGCGGGCGCCGCTGAGATAGGTCGGAAGGGCGAGCAGGGCCAAGCCTACGAAGAAGACGAGGCAGGTGCGAATCAGGCCCTTGTTGTCCGCATAGAGCCCGCTGAAATAGAAACCGAGCACGAACAGCAGTCCGAAGGAAGGGAACACGCTGACGAGTATGTGCAGATGCGACCACGACTGAGGAATAATATGCATGTACGTCCTCCCTGTGCCCCGGACTTTCGCCGGTTTTAGCTCTCGGCTTCCGCTAAGTCCCGCCCAGAACGTCTCGCCGATACGATCGAACGAGCCGCACGGAACCTTCGGCTCCGCGGGTCGGGAATTTGCGGTTTATGATCCGAGATATCCCGCGCGCAGCTTACTCCAGGAATTTTTGCAAAACCAGTTGCGTGAAAAATCTTCTCTGCTTGCCGCACTGCAAAGAATGCGCGTGGTTCCGTTGCGGCGGCATTGATGAAATTTTGATCGGCGTCCGAAAATCTCCGCGAGCCGACTGCGCGCCCGGTTCCCGATTCGCTTCAGGCGCCCTGCGCCCGCGGAGGCCGGAGCGTCGGACGGCCCAGGCAGCCGGGCATCGTGCGGCAGGAACGGAATCCGGATCGCGTGCTGGGCAAACCGGCGCAGGATTTCCAGGCGCAGATCGGTCGCGACCGAGATCGACTGCTCCACATTGGCGATCAGGCACCGCAGCTCGAAATCGAGGCCGATGTCGCCGAACGCCCATCAGGAAGACCGCAGGCGGCGGCGCCCGCAGCACCTGCGGGTGATTGCCGCCGCAGGCGCGCAGCAGCTCGCGCACCTTTTCGGCGTCGCTGTCGAAGGCGACCCGCACCTTGACCACGACTCGCCCCATGGTGTTGCCGTGGGTCCAGTTCTTCACCACGTTGGTGATGAAGTCCTGGTTGGGGACGATGACGGTCGCGCGGTCGAACGTCTCGATCTCGGTGGAGCGCACGCTGATGCGCCGTACCCAGCCTTCCTCGTTCCTCACCACCACCCAGTCGCCGACCCGGATCGGGCGCTCGGCGAGCAGGATGAGGCCGCACACGAAGTTCGACACCACCGACTGCAGGCCGAAGCCGATGCCGACCGAGAGCGCGCCGGCGATCAGCGCGATCTTCTGCAGGTCGATGCCGAGCGCACCGAGCGCGAGCGCCAGCACCGCCACCAGGGCGGAATAGCCCGTCAGCGCCGCGATCGAATTCTGCAGGCCGGAATCGAGCCGGGTGCGCGGCAGGAACTGGGTCTCGAGCCAGCGCTGCGCCGCGCGCACCGCCACGAAACCGATGACGAGAATCGCAAGGGCGGCGAGGATGTTCTCAGGCGCGAGACTGAGCCCGCCGATGGCGAGGTCCCAGCGCGAGATCTGGAACACGCTGACGATGTCGTCGGCGAACAGGCCGGAATAGCCGACCAGCACCAGCACCGCGACCACGATCAGGACGAGCCGTACCACCGCGGAGACGAGCGCGGTCAGGAGATCGAGGGCGTTCGGCGTCACGCCGAACAGGGCCGCCACGCGCCGGCCGCGCGGGGTGTCCGAGGCGATCACCTCGGTCGCGAAGGCATCGACGAAGACGAGGGCGATCGTGAGCGCACCGCCGACCGCGAGGACCGCGAGCAGGCGCACCGCGAGAAAGGCCGCAAAGCCGACATAGCCGGCGACGAGCGCGATCGCCACCGCGATCGCGATCGGCCACAGCAGGACCCGCAGCCAGGGCAGCCGCGCCCCGGCCGCGATCGCGCTTTCGGCATGGAAATCGGCCTGGGCGGAGCGCCACAGGAGATGCAAGGCGATGAGAACGAATGCCAGCGCGAACAGCGCCCAGGTGGCGACGACCGGCGCGAGCGGCGCTCCCGAGGCGCGGTGCAGCGCGTTGAGCAGGATCGTCACCCCGAGCGCCGCCGCGCCCCAACTCAGATGCGCGGCGTAGCTGTCCGCGGCCTGATCGGCCCACGGAATGATGCGGCGGCCGCTTTGCGCCGGGGGCGAACAGGCGCGACCGCGACGCCGCGGCCGAAGCCCGCCACCGCCCACGCCGCCGCGAGCCCGAGCAAGAGATCGGCGGCCGGCTGGGGGATGAGCCGGTAGTCGCGCAGCACGAAGACGAAGGCGGCGATCAGGCCCGCCGCAGCCAAGGCATGGGCGGCGAGGATCACGAGGGCGCGCAGCGCCTTGTCGAAGCGCCGCGGTGCCGGGCGCGCGGTGAACCGGCGCGTCCAGAAGATCGCGACCACGGCCACGGCGCCGATGGCGGCGAGCGTCGCGGCCGCCGCCATCACGCTCGTCGGATCGTAGCTGGCCTGGGCGACGACCATCCATGATCTCAGGATCGAGCGGACAGTCCGGGTCTCTGCCGGGCACGGCCGCGACCGCGTTGGCCCAGAAGGAGGGATCGAACAGGTTGGCGCTGTGGGCGAACAGGCGATCGGTGAAAATCTGCCGGCGGCGCGCATTGATGCGGTCGGCGAGCTCGTCGGCACGGCCGGAAAGGAGCCGCGCCTGCTTCACGGCGTTGTCGAACTCGCCCTGCGCCGCGTTGAGGCGGCTGCGCTCCCCGGCGACCGTGGCGTCCTCGGGAGCGGCGCCGAACAACGGGGCGGCGCCGAGCTCCGTCAGCCGGTCGGTGACCTCCTTGAGGCGAGGTTCGAGCAGCCCCGCGCGCTGGCGCATCTGGTCGCGCAACGGCGCCAGGCGCTGTCGCAGCGCGAGAAGCTCGTCTTCGGTGTGCGCCTCCTCGAATCCCTTCGAGATATCGTCGAGCTCGGTCTTGAAAGCCTCGAGGTCCGCTTCCGGCGGCCGCTCCTCCGGGAGCGGCGTTTGGGAGGCGGCCGCTTGGGCCGTCGCCGCCTGAGGGGCGGCTGGCTGGGGCGTAGCCGCCTGAGGGGCAGCCGTTTGGGGGGCGGCCGATTGGGGGGTAGCCAGCTGCGGGACGACCGACTGCTGTGCAACTGCGGACGAGCCGGCAAATGCCAGCGCAAGGAGCACGGCGCGGCATGCCAAAAGTGAGTGGCGGGTGAGGCGGGCAAGCATGGCCGACCTATAGCAGGCCCGACGGCCGGTAGGGCAGAGCGGCGCATCGTCATCCATGCCCGGCAATGTTCAGGTCCCGGGGCGGTCACCGCCGGCGGCGGACACGGCAGGCCGGGCCATGCTTTCGACGCGGACAAGATATGCGCCGCGTGCCAACGAGGAGAACATGCCAAAACGGCGCCCTCCGCGGCAATGTGCATGCTGCGGCCGCCTCCTCGAGGACTTTTGACGCCCCACGTGATGTGTGTATGTAGCTGCGCTCAGGCCGGTTCCCTTCCGGCCCTCAGGGTTGCATGAAATGACAATGGCCAGGACCAAGCTCCGCGACGGCGTGGAGCTCGTCTACGAAATCCGTGGAAAGTTGAAGGATGTGCCGCCGGTCGTGCTCATCCACTCGCTCGGCATGGATCACACGTTCTGGAACGCGGTGACGCCGGCGCTGACCGACGAAACTGCCGTGCTCGTCTATGACTGCCGCGGCCACGGCCGTTCCGACAAGCCCGCGGGTCCTTACCGGGTCGAGGGCTTCGCCGAAGACCTTGCCCAGCTCCTCGACCACGTCGGCTGGCGCTCCGCCGTGATCGCCGGGGCGTCGATGGGCGGGTGCATCACGCTTGCCTTCGCCGCCGCCCATCCCGAGCGCGCCACCGGGCTCGGCCTGTTCGACACCACCGCCTGGTACGACGCCCCCGACAAATGGGAGGAGCGCGCGCGCACCGCCGAGACCAAGGGTCTCGAAGCGCTGCTCGAGTTCCAGACCACCCGCTGGTTCACCGATTCCTTCCGCGCGAGCCGCAAGGACGTGCTCGACGACAGCGTCGCCGTGTTCCTGCGCAACACCGCCGAGGCCTATGCGGAGACCTGCCGCATGCTCGGCGCCTGCAACATGACGGCGGCGCTGCCTCAGCTGCGCATGCCGGCGCGGATCGCCGTCGGCGACGAGGACTATGCGACGCCGGTCGCGATGTCGCAGACGCTCCATCGCGGCATCGCCGGATCGACGCTGAACGTGATCCGCAATGCGCGACACCTCACGCCGCTCGAGTGCCCGCAGCAGATCGCTGCCGAGCTCGAGAAGCTCATCGAAGCGGTGCCGGCCCAATGATCGTCAGCGGCGAGATCACCATTCCGGCGCCGCGGCCGGTCGTCTTCGACGCGCTGCAGAACGCGCCGTTCTTCGCCTCCTGCGTCGAGGGCGTGCGCGACCTCAAGGAAATCGACCCGACGCATTATGACGCGGTGCTCGAAACCAAGGTCGCCTTCATGAAGTTCACCTTCAAGGTGAGCGTCGAGGTGACCAAAATCGCCCCGCCCGACCGCATCGAGGCGAAGATCGAAGGTGCGCCGATCGGCGTGGTCGGCCGCTTCACCGCGGTCTCGACCACCGATCTTTCCGAGGCGGGCAACGAAACCGTGGTCAAGTACTCGATCGACGCCAACATCACCGGCAAGCTCGGCAGCATGGGCCAGCCGGTGCTCAAAGCGAAGGCCAAGGAGATCGAAAAGGGCTTTGTCGAGAAGATGCGCGCGGCGTTCGCGGCGGCGGGCCCGCAGCGGTCGGCGGCGGTCCGGGAGCCGCCGCATGATCCCGTTCGAACTCGACGAGCCGTCGACGCTGCAGGACGCGCTGGCGCTCCTCGATCCCGACGATGCTTCGGTGCGTCCGCTCGGCGGCGGCACCGCGCTGATGCTGATGATGAAGGCCGGCGTGTTCCAGCCGAGCCGCATCGTGAGCCTGCGCAAGATCGCCGCGCTCAAGCGCATCGCCGTCGGCGCCGATGGCGGCCTCGTCATCGGGGCGCTCACGCCGCTGTCCGACGTCGAGCACTCCGCCGAGGTGGCCAAGCGCGCCGGCGTCATCGTGCGCACCATGCGGCGGCTCTCCAACGTGCGGGTGCGCAACGTCGCGACCATCGGCGGCAATCTCGCCCATGGCGATCCCCACATGGACCTGCCGCCGGTGCTGATGGCGCTCGATGCGTCGATCCTGGTCACCGGCCGCGGCGGCGAACGCACGCTCAAGGTCGAGAATTTGTTCGCCGGCTATTACGAGACCGTGCTCAAGCCGGGCGAGCTGATCACCGAGCTGCGCGTCCCCGCTCAAGGCAAGCGCCGCGCCGCCTACCTCAAGGTGACCACCGGCGCTGCCGACGACTGGCCGGCGCTCGGCGTCGCGGTGTCGTTCGAAGCCAACGGCAAGACGGTGACGCGACGTGCGGGTCGTCGCGAGCGCCGCGACCGAGAAGGCGATCCGCCTCACGGCGGCGGAAGAGGTCCTCTCCGGCGCGACCATCGACGATGCCGTGCTGGCGCGCGCCGGCGATGCCGCCGCCGACGACACCGAGACGGTGTCGGACGTGCGCGGATCGGCGCCCTACAAGCGCGAATTGCTGCGCGTCTATGTGCGCCGCGCGGTGCGCCAGGCGCTCGACGGCACCAGCGGAGCGAGCCACTGATGGCGACGATATCGGCCACAACGACCACCGGCGGCCAGGTCGGCCGCTCGCCGCCGCGGCTCGAGGCCCGCGAAAAAGTCACCGGACGCGCCGAATACACCCACAATCTGCGCCTGCCGGGCATGCTGTTCGGCAAGATTTTCCGCTCGACCGTCGCGCACGGCCGCATCCGCTCGATCGACACCAGCGCCGCAAAGGCGGTGCCCGGCGTCTACCGGGTGGTGACCTCGGACGACGTGCGCAAGGTCATCCCGCATCCCTATTACGGCCCGGCGTTCCACGACCAGCCGATCCTCGCGATCGGCAAGGTGCATTACGTCGGCGAGCCCGTCGCGGTGGTGCTCGCCGAGGACCCGCATGTCGCCGACCAGGCCGCGGCGCTGATCGTCGCCGAGTACGACGAGCTGCCGGCGGTGTTCGACGAGGTCGAGGCGGCCGAGAACAAGATCCTGGTGCACGAGGAGCTCAAGCCCGCCGGCACCTTTGCCGACTTGAAGCACCTCAAAGGCGCCAAAGGCACCAACATCGCGCTCGACTATCAGATGCGCTCCGGCGACCTCGACAAGGCCTTCGCCGATGCCGCGCACGTGTTCGAGCACGAATTCCGCACCCAGAAGGTGCTGCACCTCCCGTTCGAGCCGTTCGTCTCGATCGCCGACTTCAAGGACAAGCGCCTCACGCTCTACACCGCCTCGCAGGGGCCGTCCTTCGTGCGCATCGAGATCGCGCGCCTGCTCGGCTGGCCGGAGAACCGCGTCCGCATCAAGGTGCCGTTCCTCGGCGGCGGCTATGGCGGCAAGCTCTACATCAAGCTCGAGGCGCTGGTCACCGCGCTGTCGATGATCGCCAAGCGCCCGGTGAAGGTCGCGCTGCCGTTCGAGGAGATGTTCTACACCATCACCCGCCACCCCACGACGTTCCGCATCAAGAGCGCGGTCGACGCCGACGGGCGGCTCACCGCACGGCGCTGCGAGGTGTTCTGGAACGGCGGCGCCTATGCCGACATCGGCCCGCGCGTCGCGCAGAAGTCCGGCTTCACCGCCACCGGCCCCTACCAGATCGACAACGTGTCGATCGATTCCTACGCGCTCTACACCAACCAGCCGCCGTCCGGCGCGCTGCGCGGCTTCGGCGTGCCGCAGCTGGTGTGGGCCTACGAATCCCACACCGACATGATCGCGCGGGAGCTGAAAGTCGATCCGCTCGAGTTCCGCCGCCGCAACCTGATGCACGAGAGCGGCACGCACACCACCGGCACGCCGCTGCGCGGTGCCAAGCTCGACGAAGTGCTGGACCGGGTCGCCGAGCGGATGAGCTGGGGAAAGCCGTTCGACCGCGGCGACGGACCGGTCAAGCGCGGCCGCGGGCTCGCGATCGCCATCAAGGCGGTGATCTCGCCGACCACCTCGGTCGCGATCGTCAACGTCAATGCCGACGGCAGCACCACGCTCTATTGCGGCACCATCGACATGGGCCAGGGCTCCGACACCGCGATGGCGCAGATGGTCGGCGAAATCCTCAACATCCCGGCCGAGGCGGTGAACGTGGTGCCGCGCGACACCGACATCACCCCCTACGACATGGGCACGCTCGGCTCGCGCTCGCTGTTCCACATGGGCCACGCGGTGCGCCTCGCCGCCGAGGAGGCGCGCGACAAGATCGCCGCGATGGCGCGCGATCTCGGGCTGCCGGACGGCACCAACTACTCGGTCGCCGATCTCTTCCAGAAGAAGTACGGCATGCAGGCCGGCAACATCGTCGGCACCGGCGCCTACAAGCCGGACTACGTCTCGCCGCAGCCGGGCACCGGGCTCACCCCCAACGTGACGCCGTTCTGGATGGTCTCGGGCGTCGGCGCCGAGGTCGAGGTCGACACCGAGACCGGGCATGTCCGCATCGCCAAGCTCGTCAACGTCTGCGACATCGGCAAGCCGATCAACCCGAAGATCTGCGAGACCCAGATTTCCGGCGCGGCGATGATGCAGCTCGGCTTCACGATGTTCGAGAAGATGCACTTCGACGGCGGCCAGGTCACCAACGCCTCGCTCGCCGACTACAAGATCCCCGGCATCCACGACCTGCCGGCGACGATGTTGAACGAGACGGTCGAGGCCTATCAGTGGAACGGCCCGTTCGGCGGCAAGGGCGTCGGCGAAGTGGCGACGTTCTGCGTCTCGCCCGCGATCGGCAACGCCATCGACGACGCGGTCGGCGTGCGCCTCACCGAGCTGCCGCTCAATCCGGAAGCCGTGCTGCGCGCGCTGCGCGCCAAGGCGAACCGCCCGCTCGGAGACGAATGATGGGCGGCGCGTAAATCTTTTCGTCATTCCGGGGCGCCGCACAGCGGCGAACCCGGAATCCAGTCGGCATTTCACGGCAGCCTGGATTCCGGGTTCCGGCCTGCGGCCGGCCCTGGAATGACGCCGTACTCATGCTTGCCGACGGACACCCGCATGACCACCACCCGCACCATTTCCTTCACCCTCAACGGCGAGGCGGTGTCGGCGGCGATCGCCCCGCACCACACGCTGCTCGAGGTGGTGCGCAATTCCTTCAGCCTGTTCGGGGCGCGGGAAAGCTGCGGCCAGGGGCTGTGCGGCTGCTGCACCCTCATCGTCGACGGCCGCGCGGTGTCGGGATGCCTCTATCTCGCGGCCTTTGCCGACGGCACGCGGGTCGAGACAATTGAATCACTTGATGCGAACGGCGTGCTCGATCCCGTGCAGGAGGCGTTCATCGAGCACGGCGCCTTCCAATGCGGCTTCTGTACGCCCGGCTTCGTGCTGATGGTCAGGCAATTGCTCGACGAGTACCCCGATCCCGACGACGACCGCATCCGCGACTATCTCGCCGGCAACCTGTGTCGCTGTGCCGCCTACCCGGAGATCATCCAGGCGGTGAAAGCTGCGGCCCGTAAGCGGCAGGCCGCCCGCGCCGCCTGATCCATCGCGGACCTTGCCGCGGTACGACCTTGCCGCGGTTGCCCATGCCCGCGGTTACCAAGGAGAGCTGCCATGTCACAGGCCGTCGTCACCGAGGAAGTGCCGTGGTATCGCTCGCTCGACCGCAGCCAATGGAACACGCTGATCGCGTCGAACCTCGGCTGGATGTTCGACGGCTACGAGACCTTCGCGCTCGTGATGTCGGTCGGCGCGGCGCTGCGGCAGTTGCTCGAGCCGTCGCAATATCCGCAGATCCCGGTCTACGCCGGCACCCTGATCGCGCTCACCCTGCTCGGCTGGGGCATCGGCGGCCTGATCGGCGGGGTGCTCGCCGACTACCTCGGCCGCAAGCGGATGATGCTGCTGGCGATCGTCGCCTATTCGATTACGACGGGGCTTTCCGCCTTCGCCTGGGACTGGGTGTCGTTCGCGGTGATGCGGTTCATCGTCGGGCTTGCGATCGGGTCGGAATGGGTCACCGGCGCCTCGATCGTCGCCGAGCTGTGGCCGGACCGGGCGCGCGGTCGCGGCGTCGGGCTGATGCAGTCGGGGCTCGGCATCGGCTTCTTCCTCGCCTCCTTCGCCTGGCTGTTCGTCGGCGCGATGGGGCCGAACTCGTGGCGCTACATGTTCCTGCTCGGCGTGCTGCCGGCGCTCCTGACGCTGTGGGTGCGCCGCGCCATCCCGGAATCCGACCGCTGGGAGCGCGTCAACGACGAGCGTCAGGCGGCGATCGAGCGCAAGCGCAGCGGCGAGACGCTCGGCGCCCATGACGAGGCGCTGGCGCGCTTCACCATCGCCGACCTGTTCGCCGAGCCGGAGATTCGCAACCGCGTGCTGCTCTGCCTCGTGATGTCGTTCGCCACGACGTTCGCCTTCTGGGGCATCTCGACCTGGATTCCGCCCTATGTCGGCGCCTTCGCCGCCAAGGCCGGCCTCTCGGCCCAGGAATGGGCGAGCTATGGCGGGATGGCGCTCAACGGCTCCGCGGTGATCGGCTATGCGGCCTTCGGCTTCCTCGTCGACGCCTACGGCCGCAAGCCGGTGACGATCTTCTACATCGTGGCCTCGCTGCTCAGTGTCGCGCTGCTGTTCCTGTGGGCGAGCGATCTCACCTTCATGCTGATCGGCGCCGGGCTGTGCGGCGTCTTCGTCTCCGGCCAGTACACCTGGATGGCGGCATGGCTGCCGGAGCTGTTCCCGACCCGCATGCGCGCGACGGCCGCGGGCTTCGTGTTCAACACGCCACGGCTCATCGCCTGGACCGGCCCGCTGATCTCCGGCTGGCTGATCTCCGAGGCCGGCGGCTTCAGCCAGGCCGCCGTCGCGATCTCGCTCGTCTACATCGTCAGCCTCGCGGCAGCGCCGTTCCTGCCGGAGACGAAGGGCAAGCCGCTGCCGGCATAGCCGTGCTGTTCGCTGTTCTTTCCCTGCCGCAGGGAACTCGCGACGGAACCGCAGCTGGACTGCGGCACGATTCCCTGCGTGACCTGGATCACATCGCCCGATCGCATCTTTGCGTACCTTGATGATGCCTGATCGGGCGTCGACCCGACTGGCGCCAACAGGGAGTAACGAACATGCGGATCATCAGAATCATCGGAATCATCGCCGCGATGCTGGCAACCGCCAACGTCGTCACCCCGGCCTCCGCTTGCCCGGCAGGCTACGTCCAATGTGGTGGAGCCTGCTGCCCTGGCAAATAGCCCCAGGCGCCGGACCTTCTACAAGGGAGGCGATCATGAGGAAGGCATTCAAGTTTGCACTAGCAGCAGTTCTTGTAACCGTAGTCGTGCCGGCGGCGGCGTATCGGTTGATGACGCCCGCCGACGAGGACCCGATGTCCGAAACTCTTCGTGACTTCGGCTTCGTCCGCGTCCGACTGCCGTCCAATCTTATGAATGTAGGCTCGCTGTATTACGTCGATTCCGGGCTGAAGGATTTCAAGACCACGTGCCACGCACACGCGGCCGAATTGGGCCAGGACGTGATTGCATCCCGCAGCTGGGACATCGAAAAGACCCTGCAGCGTAAGGGCGAATTGGACACCTCCGTATCGATCGACTTCGGCTCGGTCGTCAACGGCACCTATGACAATGACTACACCCACACGGTGCGTTTCTCGCTGACGCAGATCACCGTCGAAGAGCTCCCTCTCGATCGGAGCTCGCTCATCTACACCAAGCTGATGACCGATCCCGCCTGCAACAGCGTCGCCTTGCAGTTCGTCGACGACGCGCCGCGCGGTTACGTTTGCCAGGTGCAGAAGACGCTTCGGGCAACGGCCGAGATCAAGCTCGATCGCGAGGTGCAAGACAAGTTGCAGGCGAACGCCAAAGTCGAGGACGTCACCGGCAAGATCAAGGAAGCCATCGAGACGCAGACCAACGTGAGCGTGGTCGAGCGGGACGGCCGGTTCTTCACCGGAACGGCGTTGACCTACGGCGTCTCCATGAACCCAACCTGCCTCGCGCCGTTGACCAGCCGGTTTCAACGCATTCTGCCGCAGACCAGGCTCGATCGGTTCCTCAATTTCTTGAAGTTCGACATTGTCGAGCCGCTTTTTCCGTCTCACACCGACGAGCCACAAACCGCTCAGAAGTCCGAAAAGACTGCGAAAGCGGATTGAATCTCCTCAACGCAAGGAGCCGGGCTCGGTCAGCCCGGCTTCATTTCGCCGCGGCAAAAGCGGCGAGCCACCACGTGACCTCGTCGTGATCGCCTAAAAAGGCGTTGCGCTCCGCCTCGGAGCGCATCTTTCCGTCTTGTCAGGTGACGCGCGGAGGACACGCGGGCGGAGCTACAGCGCAACAGATGGGTGCAAGATACCGGAGGCGACCTCCGTTACGGCATACCCACCACCCGCCCTGCGCGATTGGTGCATAGCAACTCGCGCCTTTCCCAATGACGCCGCAATTCCTCCCAACCATGCTGCGAAGACTTTTTTCGTCCCGACCTCTTGACTAAATGTTACCGACCTGTAACATCGGGGCGTTACTAACCAGTAACATGGTGGGGTGAGGCCGCCCAAACGGCCTCTCTGGGTGGAGGGACAGCAATTGAAAGCGTGCCCGGTTGGCGCGTTGGGTTGCTTGCCTGGTGATTTGTCGGCCCGCATGCGGGATTCGGCGAAGCGCCCGGCACTTTCCAACATCGTCGCACTTCCTCGCGGCTCCGACGTCAGCGTCGGAGGCATGCTTCGATTTGTGCCGTGCGCCGAAGGCGGGGCCCGGCGCTTTCCAAACGAGAGCAGGTGATCGCCGTGGTCGGATTCTTCATCGAACGGCCGGTCTTCGCTTCCGCGATCGCGATCATCATGCTGCTCGCGGGATCGATCTGCTACTTCCTGCTTCCGGTCTCGCAATTTCCGGAGATCACGCCGCCGCAGGTCGTCGTCAGCGCGATCTATCCGGGCGCCGGCGCCCAGGTCGTCGCCGACACGGTGACGACGCCGCTCGAGCAGCAGATCAACGGCGTGCCCGGGCATGATGTACATGGCGTCGTCGAGCTCGAACGACGGCTCCTCGACCATCACCATCACCTTCGAGGTCGGCTATCCCCTGAGCATCGCGGCGGTCGACGTGCAGAATCGCGTCTCGCAGGCGGCGCCGATCCTGCCGCCGATCGTCAACCAGGCCGGCGTGACGATCAAGAAGCAGAACCCGAACTTCGTCCTGATCGTCAATCTCACCTCGCCCGACCGCTCGATCGATCCGGTGACGCTGAGCAATTACGCGTATTTGCAGGTGGTCGACCCGCTCAAGCGCGTGCCCGGCGTCGGCGACGTGCAGATCTTCGGCGAGCGCCGCTACTCGATGCGCATCTGGCTCGATCCCGACAAGCTCGCGGCGCTCGGCATCACCGCGGTCGACGTGCAGAACGCCATCGCCGAGCAGAACATCCAGGTGGCCGCCGGCAAGATCGGCCAGCCGCCGGCGCCGCCCGGCACGCCCTTCGAGATGCAGGTGAATGCGGTCGGGCGGCTGAGCGATCCGGCGCAGTTCGGCGACATCATCATTCGCGCCAATCCGGCGACCGGCTCTGCCGTGCGGTTGCGTGACGCCGCCCGCATCGAGCTCGGAGCGCTGCAGTATTCGTCGACCGCCTTCTTCGGCGACGAGCCGACCGTCGTGCTGGGCATCTTCCAGATGCCGGGATCGAACGCGCTCGACCTGCAGAACAACATCAAGGCCAAGATGGAGGAGCTCTCCAAGCGCTTCCCCAAGGGCATATCCTACGCGATGCATTACGACACGACGCGCTTCGTGTCCGCCGCCATGCACGACGTCGTCGTCACCCTTCTCGAGGCGCTCGCGCTCGTCGTCGCCGTCGTCTTCATCTTCCTGCAGAGCTGGCGCACCACCATCATTCCGACCATCGCCATTCCGGTATCGCTCGTCGCGACGCTCGTCGTGATGAAGATGTTCGGCTTCTCGCTGAACATGCTGAGCCTGCTCGGAATGGTGCTGGCGATCGGCCTCGTGGTCGACGACGCGATCGTCGTCGTGGAGAACGTCGAGCGCCAGCTCGAGGCCGGGCTGCGGCCGCTCGAAGCGGCGCGAGTCGCGATGCGCGAGGTCACCGGTCCGATCATCGCGACCACCGCCGTGCTGATGGCGGTGTTCGTGCCGGTGGCCTTCATCCCCGGCGTCGCCGGCCGCCTCTACAACCAGTTCGCGCTGACCGTCGCGATCTCGGTGGCGATCTCGGCCTTCAATTCGCTCACGCTGAGCCCCGCGCTGAGCGCCGCATTCCTGCGCCATCGGGGCGAGACGAAGTTCGCACCGTTCCGCTGGTTCAACCGCGGCTTCGAGCGGCTCGCGGATTTCTATGCCGGCAGCGTTCGCACCCTGGTGCGGGCGCGATGGGTCATCATGGGATTGTTCGGTGCGTTATTGGCGGGAACCTTCTTCCTGTCGCAGCGGGTACCCTCGACCTTCCTGCCGGTGGAAGACCAGGGCTACTTCTTCGTCGTGATCCAGCTGCCGGACGGCGCTTCGCTCGAACGCACCGATGCCGTCGCCAAGCAGGTTCGCGAGATTCTGCAGCGAACGCCGGGCGTCGACATCGTCGGCTCGATCAGCGGACTGAACTTCCTCACCAATGCGGCGCAGTCGAACTCCGCCGTCGAGTTCGCCATCCTCAAGCCGTGGGACGAGCGCCCGCCGGAGCAGACGGCCTCGAACATCGTCGCCTCCGTGCGGCCGAAGCTTCTCGGACTTCCCGGCGGGTTGGCGCTGAGCTTCGACCCGCCGTCGATCCCGGGTTTCGGCGCGATGGGCGGCTTCGAGTTCCAGGTCGAGGATCTCACCGGCCGCGGCAGCGCGGCGCTCAACGAAGCGGCCCAGGCGCTGATCGCCGAGGCGCGCAAGCAGCCGGAGATCGATGGACGCCAGCTCTTCACCTCGTTCAGCACGTCGACGCCGCAATTCAAGTACGACCTCGACCGCAACAAGGCGAAGCTGCTCGGCCTGAGCCTGCCCGACGTGTTCAACACGCTGCAGATCTATCTCGGCTCGCTCTACGTCAACGACTTCAACCTGTTCGGCCGGACGTTCCGGGTCACGCTGCAGGCCGACGCCGAGGGCCGCGGCTCCGCCGCGTCGCTGTCGCGGCTCTATGTCCGCAATTCCGCCGGCGGCATGGTGCCGCTGAGCACGCTCGGCAGTCTCACGCCGACCGTCGGCCCGGAGACGGTGCCGCATTACAACAACTACGCCTCGGCCCTCATCAACGGCGCCGCCGCGCCCGGCTTCAGCTCGGGCCAGGCGGTCGCCGCGATGGAGCGCGCCGCCGCCACCGCGCTGCCGCGCGATTTCTCGTTCGAATGGACCGGCATCACGCTGCAGGAGCTCAAGGCGGGATCGATCGCGAGCGTCGTGTTCGGCCTCGCCATCGTGTTCGTCTTCCTCATTCTCGCGGCACAATACGAAAGCTGGTCGATGCCGTTCATGGTGCTGCTGTCGGTGCCGCTCGCCTTGTTCGGCGCGCTGCTGGCGCTGTGGCTGCGCAACCGGCAGATCGACGTCTATTCGCAGATCGGCTTCGTGATGCTGATCGGCCTCGCCGCCAAGAACGCGATCCTGATCGTCGAGTTCGCCAAGCGCCGTCGCGAAGAGGGCCTCGACATCGTGGAAGCCGCGACGGAAGCGGCGCGGTTGCGCCTGCGGCCCATTCTGATGACGGCATTCGCCTTCATTCTCGGGGTGGTGCCGCTCATGCTCGCGACCGGCGCCGGGGCGGCGAGCCGGCAATCGATCGGGACGACGGTGTTCGGCGGCATGCTCGCCGCGACCATCCTGTCGCTTCTGTGCGTTCCCGTGTTCTACGCGGTCATCGAACAACTGCGCGACCGTCGGGCGTCGAAGAACGCCGAGCCGGCCGCGCACTTGAAGACAACGGCACCAGCTGAATAGGAGCAGACGCAAATGCATTGGAAGACGGGGGTGGGGGTCGTTGCTGCGCTCGCGGCGAGCGCAGCGGGGTTTTCAGCGATCCGAAATAACGGGGCCATGATGGGGAGTGCAGCGCGCGCGGCGGGGGCTCCGCCGCCGTTCGTGATGCCGGTACCGGTGGTGGCTGTCACCAAGAAGCCGGTGCCGGTCTATCGCGAGTACACGGCCCGCACCGAAGCGATCCGCAGCGTCTCGATCCTGCCGCGGATATCGGGCTACGTTCAAAAGCAGGACACGCCGGACGGAGCGGACGTCCACGAAGGCGACCTGCTCTACACGATCGATCCGCGCGACGTGCAGGCAGCGCTCGATCAGGTCAAGGCGCAGATGCTGCGCGACAAGTCGGCGCTCGAATACGCGCGCTCCAATCTCAATCGCGGCGCGGCGCTGGTCGGAAACGGCTTCCTGGCGAAGGACAGCTACGACCAGCGCATGAGCGCGTCGGGACAGGCCGAGGCGGTGATTGCGATGGACGAGGCGGCGCTGCGCACCGCCGAGCTCAATCTTTCCTACACGCAGGTGCGCGCCTCGTTCACCGGACGGCTCGGCCGCAATCAGGCTTCCGTCGGCACGCTCGTCAGTCCCGGCGGGACGGCACTCAACACCCTGGTGCAGTTGAGCCCCATCTACGTGACCTTCAATCCGAGCGAGACCGATCTTGCCGAGCTCGCGCAGGCGAAGGCGGCCGGAAAGGTGATGGCCGAGGTTTCGGTCGGCGGGCACGATCACGCCGGCGAGCTGACGTTTCTCGACAACTCCGTCGATCGTTCGACCGGAACCATCATCGCGCGCGCGACCATCGCAAATCTCGATCGTTCCATCCTGCCCGGCCAGTACGTGCACGTACGGATTTCGCTGCACGAGATCCCCAACGCGCTGATCGTGCCGCAGGCGGCGATCGGATCGAGCCAGCTCGGAAAATACGTCTACATCGTCAGCTCCGAGAGCAAGGTCGAGCAGCGCCTCGTGTCGCTCGGCCCGACCGACGGTGAAGGCGTGGTGGTCGCGAGCGGCGTCTCCGAGGGCGACAACATCATCACCGGCAATCTCCAGAAGATCGGCCCGGGTGCGTCGGTCAAGGCGCAGCTCACTCCGAGCTCCGCCGTCGCCGGTCCTCCCTAAGGGAGGGCCGGGGCGGGCCTTCCGTCCTCGGGGATGGCCGAGTCAACGGGTCCGGCTTTTGGCCGGCCGATGACAGGCGCCGCGGTCGGCCGGGGTCCGCGAGCGTAGCGAGCAAGGAAGAAAGAACCCCACCCCTGCCCTCCCCGAGACGGGGAGGGAAATAACCAATCCGTCCCCCTGACCGTTCGCTGCGCGGGAAGACAATGCCCGCGAACGCACCTATATGTCCGGGATGCGAGACCCGAAGGCCCTGTCATGATCGAGCCCATGCACGTCGAGACCGACGTGCTCATCATCGGAGCGGGCGGCGCCGGCATGTATGCGGCGATCGAAGCCGCGCGCGCCGGTGCGAGCGTGCTGCTCGCCGACCGCAGCCTGATCGGGCGCGGCGGCGCGACGGTGATGGCGCAGATGACCGTCGCGGTCGCGCTCGGCGAGGAGACGCCCGATCACTGGACCTACCATCTGCATGACACGCTCGCAGCCGGGCGCGGGCTGTGCAACGAGACGCTCGCCCGCCTGCTCTGCGAAGAGGGGCCGGAGTGCATCCGCGCGATGGACGACTGGGGCGTCGGCTGGGCGCGGCGCGAGGGCCACATCGCCCAGGCGATGGCGCCCGGCCACGACCGGCCGCGCTGTGCCTATGTGGACTTCCTCAACACCGGCCCCGCCGTGTCGAAGACGCTGCGCACCGTCGTCAACAAGACCGCAGGCATCCGCAAAGCCGGCGATCTCCTGATCATCGACCTCGTCCGCGTCGACGGCGAGGTCGCGGGCGCCGTCGCGCTGCATCTGGCGAGCGGCAACGCCGTCACCATCGCCGCCAAGGCGACGATCGTCGCGACCGGCGGCCTGACGCGGCTCTACCGCCGCAACAGCGCGTCGGCCAACATGGGCGGCGACGGCTACGCGCTGGCGCTGCGCGCCGGCGCGTCGCTGATCGACATGGAGTTCGTGCAGTTCTTCCCGATCGGCCATCTCGCGCCGCGCCTGATCGGCATGGACCCGATCATGTGGGATCCGTTCCGCTACAAGCTCGGCGGACGCCTGCTCAACGGGCTCGGGCAGGAGTTCACCTCGCGCTACGGCTCGAACGAGGACGGCAGCTATGTGCTCACCCGCGATCTCGCGACCTACGCCATCATCAAGGAAGTGGAGGCCGGCCGCGGCTCGCCGCACGGCGGCGCGTATCTCTCCTTCGAGCATTGCTCGGAGGCCGCGTTGCGCGAGGCGTTCGGGCCGGTGATCGACCGCCTCGCCGCGAACCACATCGATCTCACCAAGATGCAGGTCGAGGTGGCGCCGATCGCCCACTACCACATGGGCGGCATCGCCGTGGACACGCAGATGGCGACCGGCGTGCCCGGGCCTGTTCGCCGCCGGCGAAGCGGTCGGCGGCGCGAACGGCGCCAACCGGCTCTCCGGCAATGCGGTGACTGAGGCGCTGGTGTTCGGCCGCCGCGCCGGAACGAACGCCGCCGCGCATGCCGCCGCGCGCGACGGCGCAGCCGTTCCGCCAGCACGCGGCGCGGGACGCCGTCGCGCTCGCGACCGCAGACCGCGAGGCCGGCCGCGACGAGCCCAATTCGGCCGATCTCATGGTCGAGCTGCAGAACGTGATGGCCGACGAGGTCGGCCCGTTCCGCACCGGCGCGAAGCTCGAGCGCGCCATCGCCCGGCTCGAGCGTCTCTCGCGCGACATCGGCGAGCGGCCGTTCGGCGACCGCGCGCCCTTCGACATGCCGCGCATGGACTGGCTCGACCTGCGCAACATGGTCGTGGTGGCGCGCACGGTCGCGGAGACGGCGCGGCTTCGCACCGAGAGCCGCGGCGCCCATCAGCGCGAGGATTTCCCAGGCATGCTGCCGGAGTGGCGCGTCAATCAGGCGGTGCGCTGGCACGACGGCCGCCTCGCATCTCCTCGCAAGCGCCCGTCGAACTCACGGAGGAGCCGGGCACCGGGCCCGGCCTCGCGGCCGCCCAATGACCGCGCGACTTGAAAATCTGGCGCGGCTGCGACACCGCGGCCGGCGGCTTCGAGACCTACGAGGTGCCGTTCGAGCCCGGCCAGTCGGTGCTCGACGGGCTGCGCTGGGTGCGCACCCACCGCGACCCGACGCTCGCGATCCGCTTCTCCTGCATCAATGCCAATGCCTGCAAGGAATGCATGATGGAGATCGACGGCCGCACCGAATACGCCTGCACCGCCCGCCTCGAACCGCGCGAGATGACGGTGAAGCCGCTGTCCAACAAGGCGCTGGTGCGCGACCTGGTGACCGAGATCGCGCCGCCCGGGGAGCGGTTTCGGGGGTAGCTGGCGCGTCCCTCCCCGTCTTCGGGGAGGGCTGGGGTGGGGTCCATCTCCTTGCTCGCTGCGCCGCGGACCCCATCCCTACCCTCCCCGAAGCCGGGGAGGGCGATGACCGGCGCATCAGATTGCCCGCAGACCAAGCCGCGCGCGCTGATATGATGCCTCAAAATCAGGGAGGACATCCGCATGGCAATGTTTCGCCTGAACGCATTCGGCGCGCGGCTTTCGATCAGCACAGCCGTTGCAGGTATCGCGTCCGCGATCCTTGCCGGCATCCTCCTCGACCGCACCGCCCGCCGCAGCCCAGGAGCGCGCATCGCCCGAGGTCGTCGTCAAGCAGATCGCCCCCGACCTCTATTTCCTGTTCGACTTCGACGGCTCGAACGCGCGTCTTCCTCGTCACCGACGACGGCGTGCTGCTGATCGATACGCGCACGCACCCGCGCGAGGGGCGCGACCTTCTCGCACGCATCCGCAAGGTCACGGACAAGCCGGTCAAATGGGTGATCAACAGCCATTTCCATGGCGATCACCACATGGGCAACATCGTGTTCAAGGAGCTCGGCGCGACCTTCGTCGCCCAGGAGGAAACCGCGCGCATCATGGCGCGCGTTCAGCCGAAGGAGATGGCGCGCCGCATCGACGGATTCGCCAAGCGCGGCCTCGACCCGGCCGAGGTCAAGCTCGTGCTGCCCGACGTGACCTTCGACAGCCGGATGACCATTCGTCTCGGCGGGCGCGAAGTGCGCCTGTTCTATCTCGGGCCCGGACAGCAGGCCGGCGATACCTTCGTCGCGTTTCCGCACGCCCGCGCCCTGTTCACGCCGGGCGCGTTCGGCAAGCACAGCATGCCGAACATGCTGTTCACGCCCTCGGTCGACAACTGGGTCAAGCTGCTCAACGACGTCGCCGCGATGGACGTCGACACCATCCTGCCGGCCCACGGCGACGTCGCGACGCGCGCCGACGCCAAGGAGCTCGCCGCGATGCTGGCGGACGAATATGCGACCGTGAAGGATGCCGTGAACCGCGGCGTGCCCCTCGACCAGGCGATCGCGACGCTGACCTTCCCGCAATACAAGGATTGGCGGAACTACGGACGGCTGCAGGGCGAGATCAAGGCGCTCTACGAGCTGATCCAGACCGGCAAGCGGAGCTATCTCGAGTAGGTGCCGGCTCCTCAGTGTACTATCGCGGATGCCGGCGAACAGCTCGCGAATATCAACCGCTCACCGCGCTCGATCCTCTTTGAGATCATGTCAGCGGAAAATGACTCTACTGGTGCCACGGTCACGCAACGCGGGATCGCAGCCGAGGTCGTCCTCTGCCGTTACCCATTCTAGGCCCATCTCTTCAGCAAATGCGTCTCCGAGTGCGATGCCAGACTTTGCAACTTCGAGGCCTCGCTTGGCCGTATCCAGTTTTCTCTAGAATCGTCTCAAGCAGCCGCAGCTTTCCCTCAAGCGTATCGTATTGGTGACGGGCCTCAGGATCATAGTGATTGCGTACCCAACTCCTCTGGCTTTCCAAGCGCGAGGTGTCCATGGCCGAGAGGGGTCGAATCTTCTGATCCATCACGCACTGCCTTCAACCATGCTCCCCATCACGCACATGGTGGTGATCATGCCCATTCTCATGCGAATGGTGGTGTTCATGATCATGCGCATGCCCGTGATCATGGTGGTGGTGGCCATGATCCCCATGCCCATGATGATGATGCCCGTGCCCATCATGCCCATGCTCGTCATGCGCATGATGATGCAGCCGCTGGCGCGGCCGCGGCCCGCGCGGGTCCTCGCTGAAGACGAGCGACTTGATGGTGACCGGCACCGTGTTCGAGGGCAGCCGGATGCGGCCGAGGTCGATGTAGTCGAAATCCATCAGCATCAGCCCGTCGATGACGAGGATGTCGCTTTCGATGCCGAGGTCCTCGCGCATGATGGCGCCGAGGGTGTGGGCGACGTCGCCGTCGAGCATGACGAAGATCGGCTGGCTGCGCGGCGATGCGGGCGCCGAGCCCGCGGCGGATGCCCTCGGCAAAGGCCAGCGAGCCGCTCATAGGCGGGGACGCCCTGCCAGCGCAGCGCGAGCGCGACCTCGCGGTCGTCGGCGACGTCGAAGGCGACGAGATGGGTGCGGATCGCCTGCGCGAGGCGCTCGGGGTCGACGTCGTCGGCGCAGGCGAAGTCGGGCTGCAGCACCTGCAGATTGCGCCGCGGCAGCAGCGCGCCGGGCCTCGAGATGTAGCTCGTGCTGCCGGAGAGCTGCACGCTGTATTCGGACGCGCCGAGCGCGGTGGCGCGGATGCATTCGCCGGCCGGCAGCAGCGGCCAGGGCAGCGCGCCGGCATCGATGCGGCGCCGGATCGCGCCGCCGAGCCGCCGGCCCATGTCGCCGAAATCGCGGTCCTCGCGGCCATAGACATATTCGCCGACGCCGCCGGAGAACATGACGCCGTCGATGACGCCGAAATCGGGGATCGGGTCGGTCAAATAGAGATGCGCCACGTCGTGCGGCATCGGGCGCGCGGCGAGCGCCGCGACGAGCGTGTCGGCCATGCCTTCCGCCACCGCATCGAGCTCGGCGGACGCCGCCGCGCCGCCGCGCTCCCAGGCAAAGCCGGCGCGAGCCGCGTGATATTTGCCGGCGGGGTCGAGGCGGACGATGCGGCCGGCTTCGACCACCTGCAGCCGTCCGCCGACATGCACCGCGGCGGTCGCGACGACCTTGCCGCCTTCGACCACGGCGAGCTTGGTGGTGCCGCCGCCGATGTCGATGTTGAGGATGCGCTTCCCCTCCGCGCTCGACAGCGTCGCGGCACCGGAGCCGTAGGCGGCGAGCATCGCCTCCATGTGATGGCCGGCGGTGGCGCAGACGAAATCGCCGCCCTTCTCGGCGATGATGTCGGCGATCGCCTTGGCGTTCTCGCGCCGCAGCGCCTCGCCGGTGAGGATCACCGCGCCGGTGTCGATCGCGTCGGGGTGGATGCCGGCGGCGGCATAGGCATCGTCGATGATGTCGCCGAGCCTGACCTCGTCGATGTGCTCTTCGCTGCGATAGGGCGTGAGCGCGACGCCGGACTGGAACAGGGTTTCCCGCGACACCACGAAATAGCGGCTCGACAGATCCTCGCCGAGCCGGCGCAGATGGATGCGCGAGAAGATCACCTGGGTGCCGGAGGAGCCGATGTCGATGCCGACGCTGGTGAGCGTCACATGGTCCTGGATCCAGATCGGATTTTCCTCGAGCGGGCCGTCGTCGGGGAAATCGTGGTCGTGGTCGGCGTAGCCGTCATGGGTGTGCGCGAGGTCGATGCCGTAGACATGGTCGTCGAGGGTATGGCCCTTCTTGGCATCATCGGCGGGCGGCATCACGATCTCCGGCGGCAGGTAGGGCTTGCCTAGCATGGGCTATCCACTTATTCATCAGTGATCACCGCTTCATCAGTGATCGCAGCTTGATCGGTGATCACAATGCTCTGCCGAACGGAGAATTCGATGAACCGCATCGTGCCGCGGCTGGCCGCCGCCTCGCTCGCCTTCGCGACGATTGCCTTCGCGACCCTAGCCGTCCCCACCGTCGCCTCGGCCCATCCCGGCCATGAGGGCGCAGGCTTCGTTCACGGGCTCCTCCATCCGCTCGGCGGCCTCGACCACATCCTCGCCATGGTGGCGGTCGGCCTGTTCGCAGCCCGGCTCGGCGGCCGCGCCCTGTGGCTCGTTCCGGCAAGCTTCGTCACCGCCATGGCGCTGGCGGGCGCCGTCGGCATGACCGGCTTCGCGCTGCCCCATGTGGAGGCCGGAATCGCGCTGTCGATCCTGGTGCTCGGCGCAGCGATCGCCTTCGAGACGACCATGCCGGTCGCGGCGGCGATGGCGCTGGTCGCCTTCTTCGCCGTGTTCCACGGCTATGCCCATGGCGCCGAGATGCCGGAGACCGCGTCCGGCCTCGCCTATGGCGGCGGCTTCCTCGCCGCGACCGCGGCGCTCCATGCCGCCGGCATCGGCCTCGGCCTCCTGATCGGCCGCGGCAGCGCGCTCGTCTCGCGGCGCATCCTGCAGATCGGCGGCGGCGCCGCCGCGCTCACCGGCGCCGCGCTGCTCGCTGGGGCGATGTAACCTGCTTTGTCATTCCGGGGCCGGCCGCAGGCCGGAACCCGGAATCCAGCTCTTCTTGCGTCATCGCCCGGCTTGACCGGGCGATCCAGTAACCACCGGACTTCAGCGCTGGGGCAAAGTCGATGCCCCGCTTTCGCGGAGCATGACAGCTAAAGTGACCCACGCCCCTCACGCCACCGAACGCGCCGGCAGCGGCGGCAGGTCGGCGAGCTCGGCCTCGTAGGCGGCGTCCATCCTCGGGGTGAGGCCGTGCTTCGCCAAGCGCCTCGGCGAAGGTCCTGCGGACTTCCGGCGTCTCGTCGGCATAGTCGATCTGGTCGCCGCCGATGCGGCGGCTGATCCAGGCCTTGGGCACGCCCTGGGCGTTCCGGATCGACACCACCTCGTGCTTGAAGGCGAGGTAGCGCGCCGGCGTGGTGCCGGTGTTGAAGTGCTGGTGCAGCCACATGTTCGGCGGCACGATCATCGAGCCGACCTGCCATTCGTAGCGCCGCGGCGCATCGCCCTCCGGCCACATCAGCGAATAGCCCTCGCCGGAGAGAATGATCACGTGGGCGCCCGGGCCGTGGCAGTGCGCCTTCTTGTAGGTGCCGATCGGGAACTGGGAGATGTGGCTGTTCATCGAGCCCTTGGCCATGTTGAAGCGGATATGGCCGCCGCCGGCGCCGCGCTCCTTCGCCGAGATCAGCGGCAGGTTGACCGCGTCGGCGACGAAATTGGTCTGCAGCAGCAGGCCCTTCTGCTCGCCCTTGGCGCTGAAATAGTCGGGCTCGCCGTTGAAGCGGTCGCGGAAGTCGTGCTTCGAGCCGAACACGAAGTCGATGTCCTCGTAGAGGTTGATCACCGGCGGCGCGTTGGTGACGGCCACATAGCGCGCGGGCTCGCGGCCGGAGCCGTTGAAATGCTGGTGCCAGGTGTTGAGCGGGATCGCGAACAGCGCGCCCGCCTTCCATTCGAAGGTGATGCGGGCGCCGGCGTCGTTCCACACCGTGGTCGAGCCGCGGCCGTCGAGCACCAGGATCATCTCCTCGAACAGCTGGCGCTGCGGGGCGAGCTTGCCGGCCGGCGCGATCTCGCAGACGTAGCAGTCGTTCGAGGTGCGCGAGGCCTCGTGGTTGATGAAGACGCCGCTGCCGCCGCGCCGCGCCCACGGCTTGAGCTCCACGGTGTGGAGGTTCGGCACGTAATGCGCGCCGATGATGTCGAGCCCTTCGCTGCGCACCCAGCGCGTATAGGGCGTGTCCTTCTCGGTCGCGAACTTCTTCGCCAGTTCCTCGGAAACGATGGCGGTCTTTGCCATGCGGGCCTCTTCCTCCAGTAGCGATCCGGTCTTTCGCCGATTACGCCAACTCAATACCGTCATTCGGGGCGGTGCGAAGCACCCGAACGCCGGAATGACGATTCACACCTCGATGTAGACTTTGCCGTCCTCCACCGTGGTCGGATAGGTCTTCATCGGGATCATGCACGGCGGCAGCACCACCTCGCCGGTGCGGATGTTGAATTGGCCGTTGTGGAAATTGCACTCCACCACGTCGCCCTCGATATAGCCCTCCGAGAGCGAGCCGGGACCGTGGGTGCAGGCGTCGTCGAGAACGTAATACTCGCCCTCGACGTTGAAGACGGCGAGGATGAGCCCCTCGGTCTCGACCTTGAGCGCCGTTCCATCGGCGACATCGGCGGCTTGGCAAAGTTCCAGTCGTGGCATGGCGCTTCCAGAGTATTCTTCTGCGCTTGCGGCGGTATCTCGCCGGCGCCATTTCGTTGACGCCCGGGCGGCCCCGCGCTAGCTTCGCGACCCGAAAAGGCAGCGTTTTGCAAGGGTTTGCGCTCATAGACCATAGGCATTGACCTAGGTCAATTGCATGACGGGCATGACGCCGATCGGGTGTGCTTGCACCGATCCGCCTGCGGGCTGCACAGTCGCTTGCCAAGCCAACGCCTAAAGAAAATCCAGGAGGCGCCGGATGCTACGCAAAGAACAGAACGATCTCCTCACCCAGACCGGCCCCGGCACCCCCTGCGGCAAGCTGTTTCGCAGCTACTGGCTGCCGGCGCTGCTCGCCGAGGAGCTTCCCGACAACGACTGCCCGCCGGTGCGGGTGAAGCTGCTCTCCGAGCGCCTGCTGGCGTTTCGCGACAGCGAGGGCCGGCTCGGCCTGATCGACGAGTTCTGCGCCCATCGCGGCGTGTCGCTGTGGTTCGGCCGCAACGAGGAGGCCGGGCTGCGCTGCCCCTATCACGGCTGGAAATACGACGTCACCGGGCAGTGCATCGAGGTCCCCTCCGAGCCCGAGGAGAGCGGCTTCTGCCAGCGGGTCAAGCTCAAATCCTATCCGCTGGTCGAGCGCGGCGGCGTGCTGTGGACCTATATGGGCGAGCCCGATAAGCAGCCGCCGTTGCCTGAGTGGGAATTCGCCACCGTCCCGGCGCGCCACCGCTATGTCAGCAAGCGCACGCAGGAATCGAACTGGCTGCAGGCGCTCGAGGGCGGCATCGACTCGAGCCACGTCTCGTTCCTGCATCGCGGCGACCTCAACACCGATCCGCTGTTCAAGGGCGCCAAGGGCAACCAGTACAACATGGCGGACTCCCGGCCGGTGTTCGAGGTGGTCGAGAGCACAGGCGGCCTCTACATCGGCGCGCGCCGCAATGCCGAGAACGAGCAGTATTACTGGCGCATCACCCAATGGGTGATGCCGTCCTTCACCATGATCGCGCCGCGCGGCCATCACTCGGTCCACGGCCACTTCTGGATCCCGATCGACGACGAGAACTGCTGGACCTGGAGCTTCGACTATCACCCGATCCGCGAGCTCACCGACGCCGAGGTCGCGGCGATGAAGGACGGCAAGAGCATCTACGTCAAATTCGTCCCCGGCACCTGGCGGCCGCGCGCCAACAAGGACAACGACTATCTGATCGACCGCGCCGCCCAGAAGGCCGGCAAGACCTACTCAGGCGTCGAAGGCATCGCGATGCAGGACGCCTCGCTCCAGGAGAGCATGGGGCCGATCGTCGACCGCTCCAAGGAGAACCTCGTCTCCACCGACAACGGGATCATCATGGCGCGGCACCGTCTGCTGCGCTCGGTGAAGGCGCTCGTCGACAAGGGCGTGGTCCCGCCGGGCGTCGATCCCGCGCACCAGAAGGTGCGCTCGGCTGCCGTGGTGCTGCCGCGCGACAAGGCCTTCAAGGACGCAGCGAAGGATGCGCTTTTGGCGCGACCCGGCGTGGCGCCGGCATCGGTGTGACCATGCCGAGCGAAAGCGCGAGAATGGCGACCACTGCGCAGGCGCGCTACCGCATCGATGCGCCGAACTCGAAGCCGAAGCGCGTCAAGGTCATCGCGCTCGATCGGCCGAGCGAAGCGATCGTCAAGGACTTGGCGCGCAAGGCGTGGCACGGCGCGACGTTCTTCACCGCCTCGTCCTTTGCAGCCACGCCGGCCGCCGGCAATTTCTCGATGCAGGGCTGGCTGAGCGACCTTGCCGGCCGCACCAAGAGCCTCGTCGACGAGGTCGACAGCGCCGACCTCGTCGTCATGGTGGCGACCGCCGGCGAGAACGCCCAGGCTGCGGCGCTGATCGGCGAGGCCTGCAGCCTCAAGCGGATCACCACCACCGGCCTCATCCTCGGCGCTCCCTCGGCGAGCGACGAGATGCTGTCGAAGACGCTCTCGCAGCTGCGGCCATGGTCGCTGATGCTGGTGATCGCAAGCGCGGTCGACTACATCGAGGACATGCTGATCGCGCTGCGGGCGTGAGAACTCCCTCCCCCGCCTGCGGGGAGAGGGGTGTTTGCCGAACGGCCGGACGTCCTCGCACGCCGAGGATACCGCTTGCCGAATTGGCGAAAGCCAGCATGATCGCGGCCAACACATAAGGCTCATAAGGACGACCCCCATGCATGACGTTCCCGGAAGCCATTGGCACGAGCCGACCGCCGGCAAGCGGGCGGGATTCGGCAAATTCGGGCGTCCGAAGACCCCCTACGACCTGTTCATGGAAGCCGAGGGCATTCCGGTGTTCCGCGACATCGGGGTGAGCAAGGTGCAGAATTTGCCGCTCGCCCCGTGGAAGCGGCTCGGCGGGCGCGGCACCTACATCCAGCTCCACGGCACCGAAGGCAAATGGGGCTGCTATGTCGTCGAGGTGCCCGGCGCCGGCGCGCTCAATCCCGAGAAGCATCTTTACGAGGAAATCTATTTCGTGGTCGAAGGCCGCGGCACCACCGAGGTGTGGCTCGACGCCAACTCCAAGCGCCACGTGTTCGAATGGCAGAAGGGCTCGCTGTTCTCGATCCCGGTGAACGCGATGCACCGCATCGTCAACGCGAGCTCGAGCCCGGCGCTGCTGCTCGCCGGCACCACCGCGCCGAACCTGATGAACCTCATCAACAATGTCGGCGCGATCTTCGACTGCCCCTACCAGTTCCGCGACCGCTTCAGCGGCGCCGACGATTTCTACAAGTACAAGGACGACATCGAGCCCGACCCGGTGCGCGGGCTCGCGATGCGGCGCACCAACTTCATCCCCGACATCGTCAACTGCGACCTGCCGCTCGACAACCGCCGCTCGCCGGGCTTCCGCCGCGTCGAGCCGTTCATGACCGGCAACACGTTCTATCTCTGGGTCGGCCAGCACGAGAACGGCCGCTACTCCAAGGCGCACGCCCACACCTCGGCTGCGATCCTCGTCTGCATCAAGGGCAAGGGCTACACCTATACGTGGCCCGAGCACGCCGGCGTCAATCCGTGGAAGGACGGCAAGGCCCATCTCGTGAAGCGCGTCGATTACGAGCCGGTCGGCCTCGTCTCGGCGGCACCGGGCGGAGCGCGCTGGAACCACCGGCACTTCGGCTGCTCCCAGGAGCCGCTGCGGCTCACCGCGTGGTTCGGGCCGTATAATCCCGGCCGCGAGCCCGGCCCGCCCGGCGAAACCCATACCGACTACACCGGGATGGACATCACCGAGGGCGGCAGCGCCATCCCCTACTGGATGGAGGACCCGTTCATCGTCAAGGAATACAACGAGATCCTCGCGCGGGAAGGCGTCGCCAACCGGATGGAGCCGCAGTTCTACGACAAGAACTACAAGGGCGAGCTGCCGAAGGGCGTGTGAGGCGCGGCCGGAACGGCGGAGCGCTGCTGGTCGACCTCAGGGGCGGTGCGGGCGATGGCGCGGCATTTGCCGAGCCGTCGTAGCTCGTAGGTCGGACGCTATTTCTTCGATCCCTTGCGGAACATTCTGCCAAGTCGGAAGGCATGATCCGTCCAGTCGCCCTTTGGAGCCGGCGCGGATGTGACCTCCTTGACGCCCTGGCCCAACCTGAACATCAGGCTCGTCCATGCTCGCTCGGGGGGCGCTTCCGGGCTGAGTTGATCCTCCAGGCGCACCTTGAGGCGTTCGGCATTGCTTTTCTCGCTTTCGGTCGCCGCCGGGTCGGAGAATATCGGCGGCGAGCGCTCGCAATTTCCGGTGAATGGCCGCGGCAGCGCGCGCATTCTCACTGATCGGCATGTGCCAACTCCCGCCGTTTCAACGGCAATTCCTTGAAGCCGTAGCCTATCGCT
Organism: uncultured Alphaproteobacteria bacterium; assembly: GCA_963793985.1. Classification (GTDB taxonomy): domain Bacteria; phylum Pseudomonadota; class Alphaproteobacteria; order Rhizobiales; family Xanthobacteraceae; genus JAJPKK01. Next base: position 136,673 of record CAWCCG010000037.1, read on the forward strand.
GCCGAAGTTGAATGGGAACGGCCATCAAGGACAAGGTCTTACGCCGGTCGGTGCCCGGGACATCCCGTCGTCCCTTCCGGCGATGGTCAATCCCGCAGGCCGAAGGCCTCCAGAACATCGTCTGCGAGCGTG
>CAWCCG010000038.1:0-27919 GCA_963793985.1 uncultured Alphaproteobacteria bacterium
ACCCCTTCTTCGGAAGTGCGTTGCTTCAACTTGAAGAAGCCGTCCCAGGGGTCGCGGTCGAGGAACTCGAGCCGGTTGCGCAGATTGCCGACGGTGAAGTGGTCGGAGCGGATGCGTTCGGAAAGTTCGTCCCAGGTGAGCGGGGTCGACACCGTCGCCTGCGCAAAGCCGCGGGTCGAATAGGCGCCGACCGCGGTCGAGCCGCGATCGTTGCGCAGGTAGTCGATGAGAATCCGCCCGTGCCGGGCCTTCTTGGCGAGCGTCGCCACGTAAGCGTTCGGGCGCGGCCTTCGCCATTCCCTCGGCGATCGACTTTGGTGAACGCCTTGGCCTCGTCCCAGCCGGCGCCGGGCGTGATCGGCAGCATGACATGGAGCCCCTTGCCGCCGGTGGTCTTGACGAAGCTCTTCAAGCCCAGCCCATCGAGCCGATCGCGCACCTCGTGCGCCGCGGCGATCACCGCGCTCCACGGCACGCCTTCGCCGGGATCGAGATCGAAGATCAGGCGATCCGGTTCGTCGAGCCGGTCGGCGCGCGAGCCCCAGGGATGGATCTCGACGACGCTGGCCTGCACGAGATTGAGCAGGCCGTCGAGATCGTCGATCGCGATCATCGGCTCGTCGACGCCGACGTCGACGCGCTCCACCTCTTTGGCGAGGCCCGGCCCAGGGGTGCTTGGCGAAGAAGCATTTGGCGCCGGTGCCGCTCGGACAGCGCAGCAGGCTCAGCACGCGCCCGGTGATATGCGGCAGTATCCAGTCGGCGATGTCGGTGTAGAAATCCGCGAGGCCCTGCTTGGTGATGCCGGGCTCCTCCCACAGGATGCGCTCGGGATGGGTGAGCTTCACCGCCGGCGTGGGCGCCTTCGATCGCGGCGCTTTGGAGGGTTGCTGCGGCATCTCCAGCGTAATCTCCGTCGCCGGCTTGTCCTCGCGCAATCCCTTGAACGAGGAGTTGCGGATCAACTCGTCGCGGGTCCAGTCGCGATATTCAACTGCGCAGACGAGCCGCGGTTCGACCCACACCACGCCTTTTTCGGCGCCCGCCGGCAGCGGCTTCGCCAAGGCCGGCTTGTTCGCCTTGATCTTATCGAGCTCCTTGCGCAGCGATTTTGCCAGCGCCTCGGACCAGCCGGTGCCGACCCGGCCGGCATAGGCGAGCTTGCCGTCGGCGAAATAGCCGAGCGCCAGCGAGCCGATCGCGCCCGACGCGGCGGTCGAGGCGACGTAGCCGAGGATCACGAATTCCTGGCTCTTCATGCATTTCGCCTTGAACCAGTGGTGGCCGCGCCCGGGCCGGTACGGCAAATCCTTGCGCTTGGAGAGGATGCCTTCGAGGCCGAGGCGGCAGGTGTGGGCGAGCATGGTCGGGCCGTCGGCCTCGAGATGCTCGCTGAAGCGTATCGGCGAGGTCGGCGGCAGCACCGCGATGATCTGCGCCAGTAGCTCCTTGCGGTCGATGAGGCGCGCCTTGGTGAGGTCGTAGCCGTCGCAATAGAGGAGGTCGAAGGTGAAGTAGCGGAACCGGTCGCGCCGGCCGGCCTGCAGGTCCGCCTGCAGATGGCTGAGATTGGTGATACCGGCCTCGTCCTCGACGACGATCTCGCCGTCGATCAGCGCCGAGCCGAGGCCGAGGTCGGCGAGCGCGTCGGCGATGCCGCGGAAGCGCGCCGTCCAGTCGAGCCCGTTCCGGGTGAAGAGCCGCACAGTGTTGCCGTCGATCCGGGCCTCGATGCGATAGCCGTCGTGCTTGATCTCGTGAATCCAGTCCGGTCCGCTGGGCGGCTTGTCGCAAGGGGCGGCGAGGCTCGGCTCGAGGAATGTCGGCAGCAGGCCTTTGCGCGCGCCGGCGATCTTGCTGATGTCGGGCAGCAGCATCTTGCGGCGCTTGCCCGCACCCGCGCGCGCCTTGTGGTCGTCGCGCACGGCACCGGCGGCGGCAAGCTCCTCGTTGGTTTGCCCGCTGATGCGCGAGGTCGTCTCCTCGTCGGTGATCTCGGGGTCGCCGGGGTGGCGGGCGAACTCGTCCTCCGCCTTGATGAGGAGCCACGGCTCGGACTTCTCGCCGCGCTTGCGGCTTCATGCGCACGAGATGCCATCGCCCCTTGAGCCCGTGCGCCGTCGAGGGTGAATTCGAGATGGCCCTTGGCGAGACCCTTGTGGGGATCGCCGACCGGCGTCCAGCGGCCGCGATCCCACACGATCATCGAGCCGCCACCATACTCGCCCCTCGGGATATTGCCTTCGAAGTTCAAGTACTCGATCGGATGATCCTCGGTGCGCACCGCGAGGCGCTTCTCGCCCAGCGTGAGGCTCGGGCCGCGCGTGACGGCCCAGCTCTTGAGCACGCCGTCGAGCTCGAGCCGCAGGTCGTAGTGAAGCCGGCGCGCGGCATGCTTCTGCACCACGAACTCGCCGGCCGCGTGCTCCGGCCGCCTGCGGCTTCGGCTCCGGCGTGCGCGCGAAGTCGCGCTTGCTGCGCATATTCGGTGAGCTTCTTGCGCGGCGCGGCTTTCGCAGTGGCGGCCTTTGCCGTGGGGCCTTCGCGCTGCTGGCTTTCTGGTGCCGGCTCTTCGCGGTGCCTGTTTTTGCACGTTTTGGGCGCGCCATGGCGGCTCACGAGGATCCGAGCAGCTGGATTTCGCAGAATTTCAACGCCCGGCGGGCGCGCGCCGCCCACGGCGAGCTTGCATCGACCGCGAGATAGCGCCGCCACCATTGCGCCGCCTCGGCATGGCGCTCCAGCCGCTGCAGCATCAGCCCCAGATTGAACATGGCATCGAGATAGGCGGGATCGGCATCGAGCGCGCGGCGCAGGCAGGCGATCGCCTCGGTCGTGCGGCGTTGATCGTCCAGCATGTCGGCGAGATTATACCAGGCCGCAGCAAAGTCCGGATCGGCCTTCACCGCAGCGCTATAGGCCGCTTCAGCTTCGAGGTTGCGACCGCTCGCGCGCAACACGTTGCCGAGGTTGAACGCCGCGGTGGGCTCGGTCGGGGTCGAGCTTCATCACGCGGGTGTAGAGACGCTCGGCGGTCGCGACGTCGCCCGCCTCTTCGGCCGCCTGCGCCGCGACGAAGGTCGCCTCGGCGTCGTCGGTCGGCGCCTCGACGTCGAGCATGTATTGCCCGCGGCTGTCGGTGCGCCCCTGCATCTGCTCGACCATCAGCCGGTCGGAGGACTCCGGAAACAGCTTGAGGTTCGAGAGCCGCACGTCGGGCAGCCATTTGCGGATTTCGCTCAGGCTCTTGGTAATGGTCGAGAGCGCGGTGCCGGCGGCGAACAGGCTCGCGATCTGCCGCGCCGCGGCGAGGTCGCGGAAGCCGTAGAGGCCGCCGCGCGCTTCGATGAGGCCGAACATCGTGAGCTCGTCGACCACCGGCGGCGGCAGCTTGGCAAGCGAAGCGAGCTGGGCCGCGGTGTAGGTCTTCGCCTGCTCGTCGGGAACGCTCTGCCCGACCCATTCGAGGAACTGCCGCTCGCTGGTGACGGGAATGCCGTAGGACTTCGCCTGGGCGAGGCTGTTCGAGGGACGGCCGTCGTCGAGCAGCGGCCAGCCGAGCTCGCCCACCACCAGCACGTCGGTCTTGCGGGTGACGCCTTCGCGCGGCTTGCCGCCGTGCTTCGCAACGAGGGCGAAAGCGTCCGCCCGCCTCATCGATGCAAGCCGGCCCGTGAAGGCGACGACGCCTTGCAGCAGGGCGCGGTCGGGTTCGGCGGCTTGCGTCAGCGTCCGGCCTTCCTCTTGCCGCCGGCGGCAGCGGGAGCGCGCGCGCGCACCTTGGTGCTCGCGGCGGCGGGCTTCTTCTGCTGCTCGGCGCCGATGCTGGCGCGCAGCGCATCCATGAGGTTGATGACCCGCTGCGGTGCCGGCCCTTCATCCTTGATCGGCTCGAGCACGCGTCCCGCCTGCTTCTTGCGCAAGAGCTCGACGAGCGCGTTCTCGTAGTGATCCTCGAACTTCTTGGGATCGAAGTGGCCGGACTTGGTATCGATGATGTGGCCGGCGAGCTGCTTCATCTCGGCCGGCAGCTTGAGGTCGGGAATGTCCTCGAAATAGGCGGCGGGATCGCGGACCTCGTAGGCGTAGCGCAACGCGGTCGCCAGCAAGCCCTTGTCGAAGGCTTCGAGCATCATCACCCGCTCGCGCCGCGCCATCACGACGCGGCCCAGTCCGACCATGTTCTTGTCGCGGATGGCGTCGCGGATCACCGCGAAGGCCTCCTGCCCGACCTGGTCGGTCGGCGCGATGTAATAGGGGCTGTCGAGATAGCGGTCGTCGATCTCGGGGCGCGGCACGAAGCTGTCGACTTCGATGGTGTGGGTGCTCTCGATCTGGACCTTCTCGAGCTCTTCGTCCTCGACCAGGAGGTATTGGCCCTTGGCGACCTCGTAGCCGCGGCCGATGTCCTCCTTGTCGACCGGCTCGCCGGTCTCGCCGTCGACGTTCTGCTGCTTGAGCGCGATTGCCGGTCTTCTTGTTGATGCGGTTGAACGACACGCGCTCGGCGCTCGATGCGGCCGGATAGAGCGCGATCGGACAGGACACGAGCGAGAGCTTGAGGTAGCCCTTCCAATACGCACGCGGTGCCATGGTTACTCCTGCACGACAAGCGCACGCCCGACGTTCTGGTTTTGATCGCGCGCGAGAAGAATTTTCAACGATATGATAACCATCCGACCCCCCCGGGTCGATAGGCGACGCAACAGGTTAGGGCGGCATGCTTACGAATTGAGCAAACGACGATCTGGGGCAGGAGGTTCCGCTTTGCCCACGAAGCGAGCGTTGTCCGGAACTCTTTCTGGAGTCGGCGAAACAATGCTGTAATCTGAAACTGGGATTTCTGCTGGCCTCCGCGACGCGGAGTGTCGAGCGGAATGGGCAAAGGCTTCTCCGATGAGACCGGTGCGAAGGTCGCAGGTCCAGTCGGGAGCAAAGGAGACGGGAATGAGCAGGTTGGGTCAGGCTTGGTTGGCGCTTTCGTTGTCGCAGTCGTCGCGGTGCTGCCCGCCCGCGCGCAGGTCACGGTCGACATGTCGAAGATCACCTGCGAGCAGTACATCCTCTTCACCATGGGCGATCCGAAAGACATCGCCATGTGGCTGAGCGGCTATTACAACGCCAAGCGCAACAACACCGTCCTCGACGTCCAGGAATTCCGCGAGGCCGGCAAGAAGGTGATGGACTATTGCCAGCTCAATCTGAAGACGACGGTCATGGACGCGGTCGAGAAAGTCGCTGGGCGTCAAACGGTAGGTCCGCGTTTCCCCGCCGATTAACCCGCCGTAGACGAACGCGCCGGCGGATTCGACAGGCGCCTCAATTCGTTCACGGAGAACGGACGGAACGCGGGCTCGACGCCACGTTCTTGATCGACGTCCTTGATCGAGCGAATGCGCGCGAGCGCCTAACCCGGCGTAAACGATCGCGCCGGGGATTCGGCGCGAGCCTCGATTCGTTCACGGAGAACAGACGGGAACGCGGGCTCGACGCTACGTTCTTGATCGATGTCCTTGATCGATCGAATGCGCGCGCGCCTAACCCGGCGTAAACGATCGCGCCGAGGATTCGATGCGGACGCCTCGATTCGTTCACGGAGAACAGACGGGAACGCGGGCTCGACGCTACGTTCTTGATCGATCCAACGTGCGTGAACCTAACTCGGCGTAAACGATCGCGCCGAGGATTCGACAGGAGCCTCGATTCGTTCACGGAGAACAGACGGGAACGCCGACCGAACTTGATGGCCGCGCGAGGATCGCAAAGTTATCGTTAAGGCTGTGCAGCAAGGCTTTCCTAACCACGACGCCAACTTGTCCTGCGCTGTGTACGGTTCGACCGGTTCGCGCGCGGATTTGATTTCGATCAACGCCGCGGCTGCCGGCTGCTTCAAGCTCTCCGGCATGAGCACGACCCTGACCCTCGCCGAACGCGCGGTGCCGCGTTACACGTCCTATCCGACCGCGCCGCATTTCTCCCCCGACGTGGGGTCGGAGACCTACGCCGCGATGGCTCGCGGCGCTGCCGGCGCAGGCGACATTGTCGCTCTACCTGCATGTCCCCTATTGCAGCGAGCTCTGCCTCTACTGCGGCTGCACCACCAAGGCGGTGCGTCAGGCGGGCCCGATCGCCGCCTATGCCGATCTTCTCAGGGCGGAAATCGATCTTGTGGGCGCGGCGATCGGTGGACGGCGCGTCGTGCATCTGCATTGGGGCGGCGGCACCCCGTCGATTCTCGGCGGCGATGCCCTTGTCGACCTTGCCGACCGGTTGGGCCGCGCCTTCGATCTCGGCCATCTCGACGAGCATGCGATCGAGCTCGATCCGCGCCGGCTGACGCGCGACCTCGCTGATGCGCTCGCGCGCATCGGCGTCACCCGGGTGAGCTTCGGGGCGCAGGATTTCTCGCCCCATGTCCAGCAGGCGATCGGGCGCATCCAGCCGTTCGACATGGTCGAGGAGGCCGTCGCGATGGTGCGCGCCGTCGGCATCGCCGACGTCAACATCGACCTGATGTACGGCCTGCCCAAACAGACCGTCGGCGACGTGATCCGCAGCGCGGAGGCCGCGGCCTCGCTCGACCCCTCGCGCATCGCCCTCTTCGGCTATGCTCATGTCCCCTGGTTCAAGCCGCACCAGAAGCTGATCGACACCGGTGCACTGCCCGGCGCTGCCGAACGCATGGCGCAGATGCATGCGGCGGCGGAGACGCTCGAGGAGTGCGGCTACGTCGCGATCGGATTGGACCACTTCGCACAGCGCCAGGACGACCTCGCGCGGGCGGCGCGCGCCGGAACGCTTCACCGCAATTTTCAGGGCTACACCACCGACATCGCCGACGCTCTCGTCGGGCTCGGCGCGTCCTCGATCGGAAGGCTGCCGCAGGGCTATGTGCAGAACGCGCCGGATGTCGCGTCTTATGCGCGGGCGATCGGGGCCGGGCAGTTCGCCGTCGTGAAGGGCATCGCGTTCTCCGACGACGATCGAAGGCGCGCCGCGATCATCGAGCGGCTGATGTGCGATTTCGCCGTCGACCTCGATGCGTATGGCGGTGGCGCCGACTTTGCGGCGGAGCTCGACGCTGTCGATGCCCTCGCGGCATCGGGGATCGTCGGGCGGAACGGTGCGCCGGATCGTGGTGACGCGAGGACGGCCGCCCGTTCGTGCGCCTCGTCGCTGCGGCGTTCGATGCCTATCTGCCGCAGAACAACAGACGTCATTCCGTCGCGGTGTGAGCGGCCGCATCGCTAACGTGATGATCGAAAGCTCATCGAGTTTTGGTGCGACACATGGAAGCGCTTTCAGCCGATTGCGCCACCGCTCCTCCGGTTCCGAAAATCGTTGGAATAAACGGGCCTTTCGAGGCATTATCATGCGAGACCGGGAATTGATCCCAGTCAACGCGGCCCGCCGCAGGCGGCGCCAGTTTCGACCATCACAATTCGACCATGGACGATGCGACCATGGACAAGAAGCAGGAGTTCCGCCGAGCGCAGGTGCCGGAATTTCCGGCGAGTCTGTTCGCGTGGCCGGCTCTGATGGCGGCGAGTGTCGGGGAGGCTTTTGCGGCTTCGCTGGCGCGGCGGTCCCGCGGAACACGAGCTACGCGAGAAGGCGCGTCCGATGTGGACGACGCCTCATCGCGTTCCCCTCGAGCTCGGCACCATGGCGCTGCGCGACTTCTCCTGCGGCGACGGTGGGACCCCGACACTCATCTGCGCCCCATTCGCGCTGCACACCGCGACGATCGCCGATTTCGCCCCCGGCCGCAGTGTCGTCGAGGCGCTGCGCGGCGGCGGCATCGAGCGTCTCTTCGTGACCGACTGGCGCTCCGCCGGACCGGACATGCGGTTTCTTTCGATCGACAGCTATCTCGCCGAGCTCAACGTCGCGGTCGACGAGCTCGGTGCCCCGGTCGATCTTATCGGGCTCTGCCAGGGCGGCTGGATGGCGCTCGTCTACGCGGCGCGCTTTCCTCGCAAGGTGCGTCGCCTGGTGCTGGCCGGCGCACCGGTCGACATCGCGGCGGGGCAGTCGCAGCTTTCGCAAATGACGGTGCAGCTTCCGCTCGCCGCGTTCGAAGAATTCGTCGGCTCGCAGGGCGGCCGCGTGCTCGGCGAGCGCGTGCTTCAGATCTGGGGAACCGCGCTGATCGCCGACGATTCGCGCCGCGTGCTGCAGCTCGCACCTGATGACAATTCCCGCGCGGCCGAGGACCTGCAGCGCCGCTTCGAGGAATGGTACGACCTCACGGTCGACCTGCCCGGCACCTATTATCTCCAGGTGGTTTCGTGGCTCTATCAGCAGAACCGGCTCGCCACCGGAAATTTCGTCGCGCTGGGGCGCAAGATCGATCTTGCGCGCCTCTATCACCCGATCTTCCTGCTCGGCGCCCGCGACGACGAGGTCGTCGCCCCTGAGCAGCTGTTCGCGACCGCGAACCGGGTCGGCACGCCGAAGGAACGTGTCGTCACCGTCGCCGAACCGTGCGGGCATCTGAGCCTGTTCCTCGGCGCCGAGACGATCAACGGCACCTGGCCGCGCATCGCAAAGTGGCTGCGCGAGGAGTAGCGGTCTCCGTCCTCCGTCATTCCGGGGCCGCCGCAGGCGGAACCCGGAATCCAGGCTTCTGCGCGAAGAGCTGGATTCCGGGTTCGCGCTGACGCGCGCCCCGGAATGACGGAAAGCTCAAAACTGGAAGATCAGTTTCGCCAGCGAATAGACGACGGCGCAGCCGATGAAGACGAGGATCAGCGTCACTGCGAGGTCGAGCTGCTTCTTGAACTCGGCGGCCGCCTGCGAGCGCTTGATCGTGCGCATGAAGATCCCCTTCGCCAGGACGAGGAACGGCATCAGCGCCAGGATGATCCCGATGTATTTGAGCATGAAGTCTTCCCGCGGCCGCAGGCGCGGAGGGGCGTCACGACGCGCCCGTGCGCGAGAAAGGCAATAGCTGCCGGGCGCCGACTTGTCACGCGACGTGACACCGGCCCCGTGCTAGGGTCGGACCGTCGGTTACCGCGATGCTGCTGGCCGGTGTTCTCGACCACACGTCGAGAGTTTTCCGGCCGGTTCTGCGAGTAACTCAGTCAGGGAAGAGACGTCCGATGGCTTTGAAAGCAATGTGCGCAGCGCTGCTGCTCGCCGGCGTGTTTGCGGGCGATGCCGCCGCGCAGGACTACCCGAACCGTCCGATCACGGTGATCGTCCCGTTTGCCGCCGGCGGCCCGGCGGACCTCTTGGCGCGCATTCTCGGCGGGGAGATGAGCAGCGTGCTCAAGCAGCAGCTCATCGTCGACAACGTCAACGGCGCCGGCGGCACCATCGGGACGGCGCGGGCGGCGAAGGCCCCGCCCGACGGCTACACGCTTCTCCTCATGCATGTCGGCATCGCGACCGCGCCGGCGCTTTATCGCAAGCTCCCCTACGACACCATCACCGATCTCGAGCCGATCGGCCGCGTCGCCGACGTGCCGATGACGCTCGTCGCCCGCAAGACGCTGCCGCCGCAGAACTTCCAGGAGTTCCTCCCCTACGCGAAGGCGAACAAGGACAAGCTCACCATCGCCACCGCCGGCGTCGGGTCGGCGTCGCACCTGTGCGGCATGCTGTTCATGCGCAAGATCGACACGGCCTTCAACGTCGTGCCCTACAAGGGCAACGGCCCGGTGATGAACGATCTCATCAGCGGGCAGATCGACCTCACCTGCGACCAGACCACCAACACCACGGAGCAGATTCGCGGCGGCACCATCAAAGCCTATGGCGTTACCTCGAAGAGCCGGCTCTCCGCGATGCCCGAGCTTGCCACCCTCGACGAGCAGGGCCTGTCGGGCTTCGAGGTGTTCGTATGGTACGGGCTGTGGGCGCCCAAGGGAACGCCGAAGCCGATCCTCGACACGCTCGACCATGCGCTGCAGGTCGCGGTCGCGAGCCCCGGCTTCAAGGCGCGCATGGCCGATCTGAGCTCGTTCCCCGCGACAGCCGCGGGGGCGACGCCGGAAGGGTTGCGCACGCATCTCAAGTCCGAGCTCGAGCTGTGGGCGACCGTCATCAAGCAGGCCGGCGTCGTGCCGGAATAGGCCGCATCGAGGGCCGCAGCCCGCATGCAGGACGGCAGCCGTGCGTGCGATGGTCCGCGAGAGGCGAGCAGCCTACCGATCAGCTGTCATTGCCCGGCTTGAGCCGGGCAATCGCAGTAACCCCTGCGCGCATCGATGCTTTCTGCGACGTTGGCCCACGGAGAGTTTCGGCGGTTACTGGCTCAGCCCAGGTCGAGCCGGGCGATGACAGATGTGAGGCAAGGCTGTCTAATTCACCATGCCCAACAAACGCGGGAGCCACAGCGAAATTTCCGGGATGTAGGTGACCATCACCAGGAACACCAGCATGGTGCCGAGCCAGGGGAGCACTGCCACCGTGAGCTCGGTGATGCCCATCTTGGTGATGCTCGAGGCGACGTAGAGGTTGAGCCCGACCGGCGGATGGCAGAGGCCGACCTCCATGTTCACCGCCATCAGGATGCCGAGATGCACGGGGTGGACGCCGAGCCGCGCCGCCATCGGGAACAGGATCGGCGCCATGATCAGCACGATCGCCGCCGGGTCCATGAAGTTGCCGGCGGCGAGCAGCACGATGTTGGTGACGAGCAGGAAGGCGACGATGCCGAAGCCTTGCGCCGTCATCCATTCCGCCATCGATTGCGGAATCTGCTCCGAGGTGAGCAGCCAGGAGAACACCGCGGCATTGGTGATGATGTAGAGGATCATCGCGCTCATCGACGCCGCCTTGAGCAGCACCGCGGGCACGTCGGAGAACTTGAGCTCCTTGTAGACGAACACGGCGATGAAGAAGGCGTAGACCGCGGCGACCGCGGCGGCTTCCGTCGGCGTGAACAGGCCTGAGTAGATGCCGCCGAGCACGAGCACGATCAGGAACAGGCCCCAGAAGCTCTCGCGGAAGGCGCGCAGGCATTGCCCCCACGTCGCGCGCTCCATGCGCGGGTAGTCGTTGCGCCAGGCGCGGTACCAGGTGGTGATGCCGAGCATGGTGGAGAGGATCAGCCCCGGCACCAGCGCGGCGATGAAGAGCTGGCCGACCGACGCCGAATCGACGATCGCGCCGTCCGGCCCCTTGGGCTGCATGCCGCTCGTCGCCACCGCGAAGATCACGAGGTTGATCGAGGGCGGAAACAGGATGCCGAGCGCGCCGGAAGTCGCGATCACGCCGGCGCCGAAGCGCGGCGGATAACCCTTCTCGAGGATCGCCGGCAGGATGATCGAGCCGATCCCGACTACGGTTGCGACCGACGAGCCGGAGATCGCCGCGAACAGCGCGCAGGCGACGACGCCGGCGAGTCCGAGCCCGCCGTACCAATGGCCGATCAGCGAGGTCGCGAAGTCGATCATGCGCCGCGCCACCCCGCCGGAGGTGAGGAAATTGCCGGCGAGGATGAAGAACGGGATCGCCATGATCTCGAAGCGGTCGATGCTGGTGAACAGCTTGAGCCCGACCATCTTGGGATCGACGCTCGAGAGGATGAACAGATAGGTGAGCACCGACAGGCCGAGCGCGATCGAGATCGGCATGCCGGACGCCATCAGCGCGAGCAGCATCGCGAACAGCAGCGCCGCGCGCCACGTCTGCGACAGCTCGATGATGTCGAAGCGCGCCAGCGCGCAGACGAGCACGAGCACGATCGGCGCGGCGACGATCAGCCAGGCGCTGACCTCGCCCGCACGGGACCGCGGCGCCAGCGTCTGCGTGAGCCCGCTCATCGCGCCGGCTCGGCGACGGGTGCCGGTGTCGTGACCACGGGCGCCTCGTATTCGATGCCGTGATGCCCCGTGTGCGGCGTGTAGCCCGTCTTGAGGTAGCGCCACATCACCTGGAGGAAGCGGAACGACATCAGGTAGGAGCCGAGCGGGATGCACAGATAGATCATCCAGCTCGGCCACTCGAGCTCGGGCGACACCTGGTCGGGGTCGAGCTCGTAGACATAGATCGCGCCGAGCGTGCCGATGATGCCGGTGAACAGCGCCCCGCACAGCGTCGCGAACACGATCACCGGCTTGCGGGCGGTGGGCGAGAGCTGCTTCACGAAGACGTCGACGCCGACATGGATGCCGGTGCGCACGCCGAGCGCGGCGCCGAACTTCGCCATCCACACGAACATGTAGGTGGCGAGCTCCTGGGCCCAGGAGAGGTTGATCGCGGTGAGCGTCACGTAGACCCAGTCAGCGACGAGCGCGAGCCAGACGAGACCGTGTCCGTTGGCCCAGTTGGCGACCGTCACCGAATTGCTGGCGCCGTAGCGATGCACGACGGCGACGAAGGTGACGATCGTCGCCGCGGCGATCAGGAGGCAGATGATCCACTCTTCGAGCCGATCGAGAATGCGGTCGAGCAGATTGAGCACGATGTTCCCCTCCGCTCAGAACCCGGCTCGGACCTCGTGCTTCGTCTTGGCGATCGACCGCGACGCGGTCAGGATTGCGGCGGCTTGAAGCCGGAGGCCTGGTAGATCTTCTCGATGAAATCCTTGCCGAACCGGCTCTGCATCTCCTTGTGCACCGGCATCAGCTTGGCGACCCAGGCCTTCTTCTCGTCGTCGGTCAGGTAGTGAACCTGCACCTTGCCGGAGGCCTTGATCTTTTCGAGCGCGTCCTCGTTGTCCTTCGCCGCGGTCGCGTTGAAGTAGTCGGTCGATTCCTTCACCGCGCGGGCGAGCGGCTCCTTGAGGTCCGCCGGCAGGCCGTCCCAGAACTTCTTGTTGGTGACGAGCGCATAGGTGAGCCGCCCGTGATAGGACACGGTCAGGTTCTTCTGCACCTCGTAGAATTTCTGGGTCAGGATGTTCGACGGCACGTTGTCCTCGCCGTCGACGACGCCGGTCTGCAGCGCCTGGTAGAGCTCGCCGAACGCCATGATCTGGGGAATGGCGCCGAGCTCGCGCACCGCCGCATCGAGCACCTTGGAGCCCTGGATGCGCATCTTGAGGCCGCGGAAGTCCTCGGGCTTCAGGAGCGGCTTGTTGGCGGTGTAGACGTGGGCGCCGTTGTCCCAATAGGCGAGCGGCGCTACGCCCTTGGCCTCGAGCTTCTTGTTGAGGTCGGCCATCATCGGGCTCGCCGTCATCTGGCGGGCGTGGGTGTCGTCGCTCATCAGGAACGGCAGGTCGAAGACGTCGAACTCCTTGACCCCGAGCGGGCCGAACTTGGAGATCGACGGCGCGAGAATCTGCACCGAGCCGAGCTGCAGCGCTTCGAGCTCCTCCTTGTCCTTGTAGAGCGAGGAGTTCGGATAGACCTCCACCTTGACCCGGCCGTTGGTGTACTTCTCGGCGAGATCCTTGAACACCATCGCGGCCTTGCCCTTGGGGGCATCGGGCGAGACGACGTGGCTGAACTTGATGACGATCGGCTGCTGGGCGTTCGCAGAGCCGGAGAGGCCGAAACCGGCGAGCGCGGCGACGATCGCCGCAACGAGCTTGGTGCGCATGGACGTTTCCCTCGTGAACCCTGCGCCGGTCCCCCTCGGTCGCTCGTCGGGCCGGCATTGATTTGGAGTATGGCAGCCTTTTGCGGCCTCCTCCAAGCCTAAACACCCGATCCCGGCCCGCCGCCGGCAGGTGCAAGTTGTCGCAACCGCCCGCGACGGCGCGACGCAGGCGCCGGCCGCCAGTCATCGGTTCTTTCCGACGGCCTCGGTGTCGTTGGGCGTGAACCGTTCTCCCCGGTCGGCAGACCAACGCAGCGTGTCTCCAGGAGCCGCTGATGTCGGTTAAGTCCGTCGTCCTCATCGCCGCTGCCGCCGCACTGAGCTCGGCCGTCGTCGCCGCCAACATCGCGCGCTCCGGCGCGGTCGCCCCCTATCAGGCCAAAGCCGATTTCGACCAGGCTGTTCACCGCCGCCGGCGCTTCCGCCGAGGTCGTCTCGACCAAGCTCGATGCCGAGCAGCTTCGGCGGGCCGGCCTGAAGCGGATCGATCTCACCCGCTAGCCCTTGCGATGTTCCCCAGGTAGCAGGCGCCGGATCGGCAATTGTTCCCGTTAGCCTTTCCACCAGGAAGGCGCCCCCGCGGCAGTCCGAGGCCATTGTCAAAACACCAAGCGCCGGGACAAGATACCCGACTTCGCAACCCCATTGGATGGAGGGCGATGGACGGGGAAGCGATTCCACGCGTCATCGGCATGAGCCTTTGCGCGGCGGCCCTCGTGGCCGCCGTACCGGTGCGCGCGCAACCGGATCAGAACCGTGCCTGGTGCGAGAACCGGGACGGGAGCGCGACGGTGGAGCAGTCGATCGCCGGCTGCACCGCGCTGATCGATGCCGGCGCCGTGGCGGGGCCGAACATTCCGGTGCTCTACAACAATCGCGGCATCGCCTACCGGGCCAAGGGCGATCTCGATCGCGCCATCGCCGACTACAGCGAAGCGATCCGGCTCGCTCCCGGCTACGACATCGCCTATTTCAACCGCGGCCGCGCCTATTACCTCAAGCGCGACTACGATCGCGCCATCGCCGACTACACCGAGAGCCTGCGCATCAATCCGCAACGCCGCTCGTCCTATGTCGACCGCGGCCTTGTTTATTTCGCCAAGCGCGACAACGCCCGCGCGATCAGCGACTACAGCGAGGCGGTGAAGGTCGATCCGAGCTACGCCTATGCCTTCAACATGCGCGGCATGGCCTATCGGATGATGGGTGATCCGAGCCGGGCGATCGCCGATCATTCGGAAGCGATCAGGCTCGCGCCCAATGTCGAGGTCGGCTACTACTACCGCGGTCTTGCCTATGGCGACACCAACCAGCAGGACCGCGCCATCGCCGACTACGACAAGGCGCTCGACCTCAACCCGAGTTTCTCCAACGCCCTGGTCAATCGCGGGCTCGCCTGGGGCGAGAAGAAGCAATTCGACCGTGCGATCGCCGACTACACCCAAGCGATCAAGCTCAACGCCGGCGACGTCATCGCCCTCTATGACCGCGGCAACGCCTATCGTGCCAAGGGCGACCTCGACCGCGCGATCGCCGACTACACCGAGGCGATCAAGGCCGACCCCAACGACGCCATCGCCTATCTCGCCCGCGGCAGCGCCTATTCCGCCAAGCGCGACTACGCCCGCGCCATCCCGAACTTCGACCAGGCGATCAAGCTCGATGCCGGCCACGCGCCTTCATGGAACAGCCGCTGCTGGGCCCGCGCCATGAGCGGTCAGCTCGATCAGGCGCTGACCGATTGCAACGAGTCGTTGCGCCTGCGGACCGATCCCTACACGCTGGACAGCCGCGGGCTGGTTCACCTGAAGCTCGGGCATTACGACGCAGCGATCGCCGATTACGACGCCGTGCTCAAATCGATCCCCGACTTCCCGGATTCGCTCTACGGCCGCGGCATGGCCAAGCGAAAGAAGGGCGACGCCGCCGGGGCCGATGCCGACCTCAGCCGGGCCAAAGCCTTGCGCGCTGAAATCGTTGACGAATTCTCCCGCTACGGGATCAAGTAACACCAGCTCCGCCGTCGTTGACCTTTCCCTCCCCGTCTTCGGGGTGGGCAGGGTGGGGTCTTGCTTGCCGACCAGAAGCCCACCCGCGGCTCCCGCGAACACGCGGAGTGGCGTTTGCTTGGGCGAGCATGATGTTGCCTAAAAAGTCTGCGACCTCTCGCAAATCACTGGGGGTCGGGCCGTTCGCCGCGTCGTGCTGCGGTGCAATAAAAACGAGCCGTCAGTACGCTATAAACGCGGCGTATGCGCACTGGGGGAGTGCATTAAATTCCTATAAACAATATATCTTTTCAGCGATCTTTTTCTGCGCCCGGCGACTGCGCGCCCTTGTGCACTGCCGTCCTGGTACTAAAATATCAATATAAGACGCTTATAGTCCCCGATTCCGGGAACCTAGGAATTTGCCAGATGGTCCGTTTCGTTCCGGCGATTGCACTGGCTGCGGGATTTGCGGCTGCGCGCGACTCGGTTCCGTCGCGTCCTGCCCAGGCAAGCGTCCCGCTACCGGTGGTTGCGCAGATCGGCGTGCCGACCCTTGCGCCGGTGCTCAAGAAGATCACCCCTGCGGTCATCAGCATCGCCATCAAGGGCCGTGTGGTTGAAAACGGCAAGAAGCGCGACATCCGCTCCGCCGGCTCCGGCGTGATCTTCGACGCCAATCAGGGCCTGGTCATCACCAACAATCACGTCATCGCCCACGCGGACGAGATCACGGTCACGCTTGCGGACGGTCGCAATGTACCGGCGACCCGGGTCGGCGGCGATGCCGATACCGACATCGCGGTGATCAAGATCGCACCCGACCACCTGACCGCCATCACTTTCGCTGATTCGGATCAGCTGGAGGTCGGTGATTTCGTGCTCGCCATCGGCAATCCGCTGCAGCTCGGACAGACCGTGACTTCCGGCATCGTCAGCGGGCTGCGCCGCAACAACGTCGGCATCGAGCAGTTCGAGGATTTCATCCAGACCGACGCTGCGATCTATCCCGGTAATTCCGGCGGTGCGCTCGTCAATCTCAACGGCGATCTCGTCGGCATCAACACCGCGTTCGTCGGCTCCAGCAACACCAATCCCGGCGTCGGCTTCGCCATTCCGATCAACATGGCGCGCAGCGTCGCCGACCAGATCCTGGAATACGGCGAGATCAGCCGCGGTTCGCTCGGGATCGTCATCGACGATCCGACGGCGAGCGTGTTCCGCGAGCTCAAGATGCAGGTGTCGACCGCCGCCGCGCCGGTTGGCGCAGTGGTCGTCAGCGTCGACGCCGGATCGGCGGGCGCTCGCGCGGGCCTGAAGTCCGGCGACATCGTCACCGATGTCGGCAACACGCCGATCCGCGACTCCGGCGGCCTGCGCAACCGCATGGCGCTGCTGCGCATCGGCGAGGTCGCCGAGCTCTCGGTGCTGCGCGACGGCAAGCCGATCAGCATCCGCGCGACCATGGCCGCCGCCGAGCCGCCGCGCGGCAAGGCGAAGTAGCCGCGACGCCAAGCAGCGCTTCGTGAATTCGTGATCGCCGGGCTCGTCTCGGCGATTTCGTTTTCTGCGGGGCCATGCTGTGCACGTGACGTCATCGCCGGGCCTGCGCCGGCGACCTCGATAGGATGGGCAACGGCCGTGCCATATGATCGGGGTGGCCGGGACAAGCCCGGCCATGACCATCCTTGCAAGAGACGGCCGCCCTAAAAATCCGGCTTGTCGGCTTCCGGCATCGGCTCGAGGCCGTGATGGAAATGGTCGTCGTTGTTCTCGGCGCAGGCCATTTCGCTCAACGGTCCGCGGTTGACCTTGCGATAGCGCTGGATGGCGTTCCACGGCGTCGTGAAGGCGCCGGGGTCTTCGACATGGATGTTCACCTCGAGCGTGTTGCCGCCATCGATCAGGTGGTAACGCTCGACCACGTGCAGCGCTTCGGTGTGCGGCGTCTGGTAATTGTCGACATAGGCCTTGGTGGTGATGCCGACGGTGTCGACCACCAGGGTGTCGCCCTCGTAATGGCCGACCGAGTTCGCCATACCAGGACGGCTTGAGGTTGGCGGGATGCTGCGCGTCGAGGCGGACGTCGCGGATCTGGTGATCCTGCATCCAGACCATCCGCACGTCCTTCGCCGTCTGCAGGAAATAGACCGGCGTCGCCGGAAGCAGGAGAAAGGCCGGGCATCCCGACCGGCCAGCACCGCTCCTTGGGGATCGCCACCACCTCGCCCGACGTCACGCGCTCATTTACATGCCGCAAGCGCTCCCGCGTCCACGGCTGGAGGATCGGGTTGGTGAGGTCGGCGATCCGAAACGCCGGCTTCGGATTGCGCGGCGACTTGTAGAAGCTGACATACGGGTGAGCGGGATCGGAGACGATCGGGCCGGGCCCGCTCGGCGGCGCAATGAACTCGTCGTCCTGCGCGAGCCAGCCGGTCGTTAGGTCCGGCGCGAAGTTCGGCACGGCGTTCGGCGCTGGCGTCGGCTCGGCGGCGTGAGCCGGCAGCAGAGGGCCTGGCAGTGGAGCGCCTACCAGTGCAGCGCCCAGCAGTGCAGCGCCAATGCGCGTCGCTATCAGGGCCGAAGCGGCGGCGCCCGGTGCTTGGTATTTCATCGCAGTCTCCATGGGGTGATGGCGTCGTTCTAGGAAAAATCCCAGCGCACCGGCCAGCGCTTTCATGTCGCGATGCGAGCCCCGCGAACGTCGACGCAGCGCGGCTCCTGCGCTTGCGGGCGACCTGAAAAACGGCGTAGCCTTGCTGGTCTTCCACCGACGTCGAGAGCTGTCGGCCGAACCTCGGGAGAACACCGAAATGATCATCCGTGTCGTGTCCGCCGCGTTCCTTGTGCTCGCCGCCTCGTCGGCCTTCGCCCAGACCGAAACCAGTCGCACCACCTGGCCGAACCAGCGCGAGGGCGACTTCATCATCAAGGACTTCCGCTTCAAGAACGGCGAGACGCATCGCCGAGCTCAAGCAGCACTACACGACGCTCGGTACGCCGAAGCGCAACGCGGCAGGCGAGATCACCAACGCGGTGATCCTGCTCCACGGCACGAGCTCGACCGGCAAGGCCTGGCTGATGCCCTCGCTCGGCGACGAGTTGTTCGCGGCCGGCCAGGCGCTCGACGCGACGCAGTACTTCATCATCCTGCCCGACGGCATCGGCCGCGGCGGCACGAGCAAGCCGAGCGACGGCCTGCGCGCCAAGTTTCCCCACTTCCGCTACGAGGACATCATCGCCGCCGAGCACCGCCTCGTGACCGAAGGCCTCGGCATCAAGCACCTGCGCCTCGTGATGGGCTCGTCGATGGGCGGCATGCACACCTGGATGTGGGGCTACATGTATCCCGACCTGATGGACGGGCTCATCCCGATCGCCAGCCAGCCGATCGCGATCAGCGGCCGCAACTGGATCCAGCGCCGCATCGCGGCCGAGGCGATCCGCCAGGATCCCGGCTGGAACAACGGCAATTACGAGAAGAACCCGACCCAGTGGGTGGTGACCGCGCCCTATGGCTTCCTGCAGACCAGCAATGTGCGGCGCGTCCAGGAGCTGGCGCCGACCCGCGAAGCCGGCGACGCGATCTACTTCAAGGCGCTCGAAGAGGCCAAGAAGCGCGATGCCAACGACACGCTGTGGGGCATCGAGGCGGTGATGGACTACAATCCCGCGCCGCATCTCGAGAAGATCAAGGCGCGGCTGATGGCGATCAACTCCGGCGACGACGAGACCAATCCGCCGCAGCTCGGCGTCACCGAGCGCGAGATCAAGCGCATTCCCAATGCGAAATACGTCCTCGTCCCCGCGAGCGAGAAGACGTACGGCCACTTCACCCACCTGCACGCCGAGTTCTGGAAGGACCACGTCGCGCAGTTCCTCAAGGAGCTGCCGCCGCAGATGTGAGTGCACGGGCGGGCGGCTTCCTCCTCCCCCGCTCCCCCGCGAGCGGAGGAAAGCGAAGGCCAGCGTCGACATGCGTTAAGAGAAATCTCGGCGTTGTCGCGCGTGATATTGCGCACGCGGTGACTCCCTCTCCGCTTGCGGGGGAGGGTGGGGAGGGCCTTCCGCCTCCACCGCATGTTTCCGGAGCATCACCATGATCCGCTCGTGCCAGCGCGCCGCCTTCGCGGCTCTCACCCGCGACTCTGAGCCTCGCCTGCTCGCGCCGGCTGCCGCTGCGAACGATCTCGACACCGTCGCCCGCATTCTCGCCGGCAAGACCTTCGTCGATCTCACCCACAGCTTCGGGCCGGACTCGCCGGTGTGGTCGGGCTTCGGCCAGGCGAAGATGACGCCGGCCGTCGATCCGCAGACCGGCCAGCCCTACACGATCCCCAAGGACGGCTTTCGCTCGACCTACTACCAGATGGTCGGCCAGTACGGCACCCATGTCGATCCGCCGGCGCACTTCGCCGAAGACGGCATCACCATGGACCAGATTCCATTAAAGCAGATGGTGCTGCCGCTCATCGTGCTCGACGACACGCCCTATCTCGCCAAGGACCCGAACCACGCGTTCTCGGTCGACGACCTGCGCGCCTGGGAGAAGAAGAACGGCCGGGTCCCCAAGGACTCGTTCGTCGCGCTGCGCACCGACATGTACAAGGACTGGGACCGCGACCCCGAGCGCTTCAAGCGCAGCCCGTTTCCGGCGTGGTCGCTCGACACCGTGAAATTTCTCATCGAGCAGCGCGGGGTCACCGCGATCGGTCACGAGTCGATGGACACCGACGTCACCGACAAGATGGAGTCGGAGACCTACATCCTGCAGCACGGCCATTTCCAGATCGAGGTGATGGCCAATCTCGACAAGGTGCCGCCGCGCGGGCGCGCTTCATCGTCGTCACTTGGCCGAAGGTGAAGGACGGCCTCGGCTTCCCCGCGCGGGCGTTTGCGATTTTGCCGTAGGTCTACCCGTCATTCCGGGGCAGTGCGCAGCACTAAACCCGAATCGAGCGCTCCCGACGCCGCCATTCGGGTTCGCGCGAAGCGCGCCGGAATGACGCCAGAGCGGGCAGCGCGTAGGGTGGGCAAGGCGCCTCTTCGCGACGTGCCACGCCGGCAGCGCTTTACCGCGATCAGACTCAGCCATGGGCACGCTTCGCTTTGCCCACCCTACGAGCCGCGGATCGTCAATTCCCCGCCTGCAAGGGCAGCCCGCCGGTCGCGCCGTCGAGCGGGCCGTCGGCGAGGCGGGCGAGATCGAAGCGGTCGACGTCGGCCATGAGCTCGACGAAGCCCTGCGCGCCGTGGCGCAACGCCGCCTCGCCCTTCGCCGCCGTCGCGAGCGTCGCGTCGCCGAGCGCGCCGGAGGGATGCAGGTCCTGCGTCATCCAGCCGAAGCCGATCGGGCCGGAAGGCGCTGAGCCACTTGAACTCTTCGGCCATGCCGACGGTCACCGGGACGGCGTTCTCGGCGCTCTCCATCCGCACGGTGTCGCCGCGGCCGGCGAGCATCAGCGAGGTCTCGACATCGCCGGCATGGACGCCGTGGCGCTGCTCGTCCCGCTCGAACGTGCCGGGCGGATAACCGAAGCGGTGCCACGCCGCCGTAACCACGAGCATCCGGTGGCGCACGCGCAGATCCCGCGCAGCGATCTCCATCGCCGCGACGTTGCCGCCGTGGCTCGTCACGATCACGAGCTTGCGCACGCCGGCGCGGGCGAGGCTCTCGCCGATGTCGACATAGGTGCCGATCGCGGTCGCGGCCGACAGCGACAGCGTGCCGGGAAACGCCTTGTGCTCGTCGGACTGCCCGAGCTTCATCACCGGCAGGAACGTCACCGGCAGGTTCGCCGGCAGGATTTCATGAACGCGGTCGAGATAGGCTTGCGCGATGTAGCTGTCGACGCCGAGCGGCAGATGGGGCCCGTGCTGCTCCACCGCGGCGACCGGCAGCACGGCGATCCAGCGCTGCGTATCGGCACCGGCGAGGTCGGTCCAGGTCATTTCCATAAAGTGACGTCGTGGCAACATATCCCGGTTACTCGCCTTTCAACTCGCCCTCGCGTAATCTCGTCGCCGTCACCGGAGAGAACGCTTTCATGCCGCCACGTTGTCGCGCCAGTAACAGGATTTCGATCGCGGCCATCGCCGTCGCGGCCGCCAGTGTCATAGTCGCCTGCCTGTCGGCGGGCAATGCTGCGCTTGCCCAGGCGCTCGACAAAATCTCGTTCGGCACCAACTGGGTCGCCGAGGGCGAGCATGGCGGCTTCTACCAGGCGGTGGCCGACGGCACCTACCGCAGATACGGCCTCGACGTGACCATCGTGCCCGGCGGTCCCCAGGTGAACAACCAGCTCCTGCTGGCGGTCGGCCGGATCGACTTCTTCATGGGCACGAACACGCTGCAATCGTTCGACGCGGTGGCGCAGAACATCCCGACGCTCGCCGTCGCCGCGATGTTCCAGAAGGACCCGCAGGTGATGATCGCCCACCCCGACCGGGGCATCGACAGCCTGCGCGACCTCAAGGGGCTCACGCTCTTCATCTCGCAGGAAGGCGTCATCACCTACTTTCAATGGCTCAAGCGCGAATTCGGCCTCTCCGATTCCCAGGTCAAGCCCTACACCTTCAATCCGCAGCCCTTCATCGTCGATCCCAACAGCGCGATGCAGGGCTACGTGACTTCCGAGCCTTATGCGATCCAGAAAATCACCGGCTGGAAGCCGAAGGTGTTTCTTCTCGCCGACAACGGCTTCAAGAGCTACTCGACCCTGATCCAGACGCGGCGCGAGATCGTCGACCGCAAGGCCGACACGGTGCAGCGCTTCGTCGATGCCTCGATCATCGGCTGGTACAACTACCTCTACGGCGACAACCGCGCCGCCAACGCGCTGATCAAGCGCGACAACCCGGAGATGACCGACGATCTCCTCGCCTACACGGTCGCGACCATGAAGGAGTACGGCATCGTCGATTCCGGCGACGCCAAGGAGCTCGGCATCGGCGCCATGACCGACGCGCGCTTCGCCGCCTTCTACGAGGAGATGGTCACGGCCGGTGTCGTCAAGGCGAACCTCGACTACCCGCAAGGCCTACACGCTGCGCTTCGTCAACAAGAAGGTCGGCATCGACCTGCGGAAGAATTGAAGGTTATGCGATGAGGCGCAGCCAACCCACAGCCGTCATCGCCGGGCTTGTCCCGGCGACCCCGATCAAGAGGGCACGGCCGTGCGACATTTATCGGGGTGGCCGGGACAAGCCCGGCCATGACCGGTCGTGAGTGGGACGCGTTCTGAAGATCGCGCGATGCCGCTGGCCCCCGCGCAACCCCACCCAGCCCCTCGTCGCCCTCTCCGGCGTCGCCAAGCAATTCACGAGCGGCACCCTCGCGCTCGACGGCCTCGACCTCGCGATCGCGCGCGGCGAGTTCGTCTCGCTGCTCGGGCCGTCGGGCTGCGGCAAGTCGACGGCGCTGCGGCTGATCGCCGGCCTCGGCGCGCCGACGCGCGGGCACCATCGCGTGGAGCGGCGACACGCCGGGCGCGCGGCGCAACGGGCTCGAGGTCGGCTTCGTGTTCCAGGAGCCGACCCTGATGCCGTGGAGCACGGTGGCGCACAACGTCGCGCTGCCGCTCGAGCTCGCCGGCGTTCCGCGCGAGGCCAGGGACAAGCGCGTCGCCGCGGCGCTGGAGCAGGTCGGCCTCTCCGGCTTTCGCGACGCCTTTCCGCGCGAGCTCTCCGGCGGAATGAAGATGCGCGTTTCGATCGCGCGCGGGCTCGTCACCGATCCGCCGCTGCTCCTGATGGACGAGCCGTTCGCCGCGCTCGACGAGATCACCCGCTTCAAGCTCAACGACGATCTCATCGCGTTGTGGCGCGCCGTCGGCAACACCGTGGTGTTCGTCACCCACTCGGTGTTCGAGTCGGTCTATCTCTCGAGCCGCATCGTGGTGATGACGCCGCGCCCCGGCCGCGTGTTCGCCGAGCTCGCGATCGACGCGCCGTTTCCGCGCGACGAGGGCTTTCGCACCTCGCCCGAATACGCGCGCTGGTGCCGGACGGTGTCGCAGGCGCTCGCGGAGGCGATGGCGCAGCCGGCGAGCGGGAGGGACGGCCGTGAGCGAAGCTTCGGCTGCCCCCGACGCACCGCGCGCCGATCGGTGGCGGAATCAACTGGATGCAGGTCGTGCTGCCGGCGGCGACGCTCGCGATCGGCGTCGGCCTCTGGGACCTCGTGGTGCGGATCGGCAAACTGCCGCCCTACGTGCTGCCGTCGCCCGGCGCGCGTCGCCGAAAGCCTCGTCTCGAACTGGCCGGTGCTGTGGGGCTCGCTGCTGGTCACGCTCACGACGACGTTCGAGGGGCTCGGGCTCGCGCTCGTCGGCGGCATCGGCCTCGCCATCCTGTTCAACCAGTCGCGGTTCATCGAGAACGCGTTCTATCCCTATGCGGTGATCCTGCAGGTGACGCCCATCGTCGCCATCGCGCCGCTGCTGCTCATCTACCTGCCGCAGCAGGCGGCGGTGCTCGCCTGCGCGTGGATCGTCGCGTTCTTCCCGGTGCTCGCCAACACGACGCTCGGGCTCAATTCGGTCGACCGCAATCTCGGCGACCTCTTCGAGCTCTACGGCGCCTCGCGGCTCTCGGTGCTGCTGCGCCTCAAGCTGCCCTCGGCGCTGCCTTACATGCTCGGCGGCCTGAAGATCGCCGGCGGCCTGTCGCTGATCGGCGCCGTCGTCGCCGAGATCGCGGCGGGCTCGGCCGGCGCCGGCTCCGGGCTCGCCTATCGCATCGTGGAGTCGGGCTACCGCCTCGACATCCCGCGCATGTTCGCCGCGCTGATCCTGTTGTCGGCGGCCGGCGTCGCGATCTTCTTCGCGCTCTCCGCGCTGTCGTACCTGCTGCTGCG
Organism: uncultured Alphaproteobacteria bacterium; assembly: GCA_963793985.1. GTDB lineage: Bacteria > Pseudomonadota > Alphaproteobacteria > Rhizobiales > Xanthobacteraceae > JAJPKK01. The sequence goes on from CAWCCG010000038.1 coordinate 24,346, forward strand.
CCGCTGGCACGAAAGCGCGGTGGAGCGGGAGCGGTAGAATCCCTCCCCGTCTTCGGGGAGGGCAGGGTGGGGCTCGTTCTTGCAGCTTCTCAACGTTTCCCGGTGCGCAGAGTTCGCGTCCCCACCCTACCCTCCCCGAAGACGGGGAGGGAAAGACGTGGGCACGCTTCGCTTTGCCCACCCTACGATGCGTCACCTGCCGACTGGAAACGCCTTCCCGCCCATCACCGTGCCGAGCACCTTGATCTTCGGCAGCTCGTCGGGCGACTGCACCTCGAGCGGATTGCGGTCGAGCACGGTGAAATCGGCGAGCTTGCCGACGGTGATCGAGCCCTTCTTGTCGTCCTGGCCCAGGAGATAGGCGGCGCCGAGCGTCACCGCGTGCAGCGCTTGCGCGACCGAGATGGTTTCCTCGACGCCCAGCACGCGGCCCGACATGGTCTTGCGTGCGGTCGCGGTCCACATGCACAGCAGCGGATCGACCGGCGTCACCGACGCGTCCGAATGCAGGCTGAACGGAATGCCCATTTTCTGCACGCTTCGCGCGGGGTTCATGTCCTTCGCCCGGTCCGGGCCGAGGAACGTGGAATAGTGCAGGTCGCCCCAGAAGTAGATGTGGTTGGTGAAGAGGTTCGTCGCGACGCCGAGCTCTTTCATTTTGACGAGCTGCGCCTTCGTCACCATCTGGTTGTGCTCGAACCGGTGGCGGTTGGTGAACTGCGGATACTGCCGCTCGGCGGCCGCGACTGCGATCGAGGCCCATCTCGGTCGCCTGACCGGCATTGGTGTGGATCACCGCCTGGAGCCCGCGCTTGTGCACTTCGAGGACGCCCTTGTTGAGGTCCTCCTGCGAGATGTTGGCGACGCCGTTCTTGAACGACTTGTAGTAATAGGGCCACTGCAGGAGCCCGGTGTAGCCCTGGATCGAGCCGTCGACGACGAACTTGACGCCGCCGAAGCTCAGCCGGTCGTTGTCGGCCTTGTGCAGCTCGACGAGATAGTCGAGCCCGCCCTTCTGCGCGATCTCGCCCTTCTGGAAGATCTCGATGATCGGGTTCATGACGATCCGGATCGGAAAGTTCGGATCGGCCGCGACGGTCTGATAGGCCTTGTAGCCGCCGGGAAAGCTGCCGAAGGAGAGATCGGCGAATGTCGTCACGCCGACACGCTGCGCGAGCTTCGCCGCATCCCAGGTGGCCTTGGTCAGGAGGGTCGCATCGAGTGGCGGCAGCTTGGCGACGAAGGCGAGCGCCGCCTCGATCTCTTCGATCTCGCCGGTCGGCTTGCCGTCCTTCTTGATGATGCCGGGAATGGTGGTGCTGTCGCCGATCCCTGCGATCTCGAAGGCCTTGCTGTTCGCGTAGTAGATGTGCATCGACAGATTTTCGATGAAGATCGGATGCCCGTTCGAGATCGGATCGAGGTCGGCACGGGTCAGCGGTGAGTTGTCGTAGAACTCCGGCTGATATCCCCATGCGAGCACCCATCGCCCGTCGGCCGGCAGCCGCGCGGTGGCTTCCTTCAGGCGTTCGAGGACGGCCTGCTTGGTCTCGAGCCCCTTGTTCGGCGTTCCCTCCGGCGACGTCCGGTCGAACCGTCCGACATAGACGCCCTGCCACAGCACTCCGGTGATCTGCGGATGCATGTGCGCTTCGATGAAGCCGGGGACGATCACGGCATTTTCGAAAGCGGCGATCGATGTCGACCTCCTGGTTGGTCACCCAGCCACGGACCTCGTCGAGCGTGCCGGTGGCGAGAATCTTGCCGTCCATCACCGCCACGGCCTGCGCCAGCGGCGTGCCGGGATCGAGGGTGACGATCGCCTTAGCGGTGTAGATCGTGATCTTCTGCGGCGGCGCGGCGGGCGTCGGTCGCCGGCGTGTTGACGGGAAGGAGCGTGTCGAGCCCGCGCGGCGAGCGCATCAGTTCGTTGTGCGCGAGGGCGAGCGTGGGCGCGGTCAGCAGGCCGGCGGCGAGGAGAAGTCGGCAGGTCCACCGCATGGGATGCTCCCTGTGTTCTGGTTTCCGATATTCTCGACCGTGCGAATGAAATCGAAGTGAACGCCCGCACATTGCACGTGTCCACCAGATCGGTGATGCCAAACTACCTTAACTCTTGGCGACGTATGTCGTTCGCTGTCGGCGTCGGCCACTGCCGGCCTTGCATCTTTGTCCGGAGTGCAAGATGAAACCAACCGGTAACCATCCCGGCGGCGTCAGAGCGTGCTCTCGGTTCCTCTTCGGCCGGCATCGGACGCCGAGAGTTCATCAAGGCCGGTATCGCGGTCGCAGCCGGCGAGGCAATGGGAGCACAGGTAATGGCACCGACTCGCAAGATCGCGCTCGAAGAACACTTCACGACGCCGGAGCTCGCCAAGCGAAATGTCGCACGTCCGACGCGAAGCGACGCCATCTTCGCCGACATCGAGCGCCGGCTTGTCGATTTCAACGAGCTCCGCCTGGAAACCATGGACAAGGCCGGGATTGATCTCGCGGTCCTTTCGGTCACGACGCCCGGCGTGCAGGCGGAACGCGACACCAAGACGGCAATAAAACTCGCGCAGGATGCCAACGATTTCCTGGCGAAGGAAGTGCAGAAGCGGCCGAAGCGATACGCGGGCTTCGCCCACTTGCCGACCCAGGACGCCGGCGCTGCCGCCACCGAGCTCGAGCGCGCCGTCAATGAGCTCGGCTTCAAGGGCGCGCTGATCAACGGCCAGACCAACGGCAACTATCTCGACGCCGACATGTACATTCCGTTTTGGGAGCGTGTGCAGGCTCTCGATGTCCCCGTCTATCTCCATCCCGGCGCGATGGCCGACCGTCCCGCAATGTTCGCCGGCCGCCCCGAGCTCGACGGGCCGGTATGGGCTTGGACCGCCGACACCGCAGCCCACGCGCTGCGGCTTGTCTTCGGCGGCACCTTCAAGCGCTTTCCGAAGCTCAAGGTCATTCTCGGCCACATGGGCGAGACGCTGCCGTTCTTCCTGTGGCGCTTCGACAGCCGATGGGAGCTGGCGCTCGGAGAAAAGCTCGCGCCGGACGAACTGCCCTCCGCGATCATCCGCCGCAACATCGTCATCACGACGTCGGGCGTCTGCGCACCGGCGCCGCTCGCCGATGCCATCGCGGCGCTGGGCGAGGACAGCGTGATGTTCTCGGTCGACTACCCGTACGAGGACACGCCGACTGCCGCGACCTTCATCGATACCGCGCCGTTGAGCGAGGCGGTGCGCGCCAAGGTCTGCCACGGCAATGCCGAGCGGATTTTGAAGCTCTCCTGAAGGCCAGCGAATATCAATAACGACCTCGTCCTGAGGAGCCCGCGCCACCGGGCTTAACGACGGCACGGCCGCCACAGATGGGGTCTCCTTCGGGACGCCGGCGATCGAAATCGGCTGATGCAAATTCGCTCCATCAAGTGCCGCACGTCGGCAGGCCTAACTTCGGTGCTGGCTCCTCAGGATGAGGTCCAAATCGCCCGATACCGTCCACGAGCCCCGCATCTCGCGCATGGCGCCCATGGCGCGCGCGGCCATGACTTGGACGGTCTTCTTGCTATTTTGCCGCGTAT
>CAWCCG010000039.1:0-67615 GCA_963793985.1 uncultured Alphaproteobacteria bacterium
GGGAGCGGTAGAATCCCTCCCCGAAGACGGGGAGGGAAAGAGTTCATTGCCCCGCCGTCACCGGAAACGCCTTCCCGCCCATCACCGTGCCGAGCACCTTGATCTTCGGCAACTCGTCGGGCGATTGCACCTCGAGCGGATTGCGGTCGAGCACGGTGAAATCGGCGAGCTTGCCGACCGTGATCGAGCCCTTCTTGTCGTCCTGGCCCAGGAGATAGGCGGCGCCGAGCGTCACCGCGTGCAGCGCCTGCGCGACGGAGATGGTTTCCTCGACGCCCAGCACGCGCCCCGACATGGTCTTGCGCGCGGTCGCGGTCCACATGCACAGCAGCGGATCGACCGGCGTCACCGACGCGTCCGAATGCAGGCTGAACGGAATCCCCATGTTCTGCACGCTTCGCGCGGGGTTCATGTCCTTCGCCCGGTCCGGGCCGAGGAACGTGGAATAGTGCAGGTCGCCCCAGAAGTAGATGTGGTTGGTGAAGAGGTTCGTCGCGACGCCGAGCTCTTTCATTTTGACGAGCTGCGCCTTCGTCACCATCTGGTTGTGCTCGAACCGGTGGCGGTTGGTGAATTGCGGATACTGCCGCTCGGCCGCCGCGACCGCGACGAGGCCCATCTCGGTCGCCTGACCGGCATTGGTGTGGATCACCGCCTGGAGCCCGCGCTTGTGCACTTCGAGGACGCCCTTGTTGAGGTCCTCCTGCGAGATGTTGGCGACGCCGTTCTTGAAGGACTTGTAGTAGTAGGGCCACTGCAGGAGCCCGGTGTAGCCCTGGATCGAGCCGTCGACGACGAACTTGACGCCGCCGAAGCTCAGCCGGTCGTTGTCGGCCTTGTGCAGCTCGACGAGATAATCGAGCCCGCCCTTCTGCGCGATCTCGCCCTTCTGGAAGATCTCGATGATCGGGTTCATGACGATCCGGATCGGAAAGTTCGGATCGGCCGCGACGGTCTGATAGGCCTTGTAGCCGCCGGGAAAGCTGCCGAAGGAGAGATCGGCGAACGTCGTCACGCCGACGCGCTGCGCGAGCTTCGCCGCATCCCAGGTCGCCTTGGTCAGGAGGGTGGCATCGAGCGGCGGCAGCTTGGCGACGAAGGCGAGCGCCGCCTCGATCTCCTCGATCTCGCCGGTCGGCTTGCCGTCCTTCTTGATGATGCCGGGAATGGTGGTGCTGTCGGCGATCCCGGCGATCTCGAAGGCCTTGCTGTTCGCGTAGTAGATGTGCATCGAAAGATTTTCGATGAAGATCGGATGCCCGTTCGAGATCGGATCGAGGTCGGCACGGGTCAGCGGTGAGTTGTCGTAGAACTCCGGCTGATATCCCCACGCGAGCACCCAGCGCCCATCGGCCGGCAACCGCGCGGTGGCGTCCTTCAGGCGTTCGAGGACGGCCTGCTTGGTCTCGAGCCCCTTGTTCGGCGTTCCGTCCGGCGACGTCCGGTCGAATCGCCCGACATAGACGCCCTGCCACAGCACTCCGGTGATCTGCGGATGCATGTGCGCTTCGATGAAGCCGGGGACGATCACCGCATTTTCGAAACGGCGATCGATGTCGACCTCCTGGTTGGTCACCCAGCCACGGACCTCGTCGAGCGTGCCGGTGGCGAGAATCTTGCCGTCCATCACCGCGACGGCCTGCGCCAGCGGCGTGCCGGGATCGAGGGTGACGATCGCCTTCGCGGTGTAGATCGTGATCTTCTGCGGCGGCGCGGCGGGCGTCGGCGCCGGCGTGTTGACCGGAAGGAGCGTGTCGAGCCCGCGCGGCGAGCGCATCAGTTCGTTGTGCGCGAGGGCGAGCGTGGGCGCGGTCAGCAGGCCGGCGGCGAGGAGAAGTCGGCAGGTCGACCGCATGGGATGCTCCCTGTGTTCTGGTTTCCGATATTCTCGACCGTGCGAATGAAATCAAAGTGAATGCCCGCGCATTCCGCGTGTCCACCAGATCGGTGATGCGAAACTACCTTAACTCTTGGCGACGCAAGTCGTCCGCTCTCGGCGTCGGCCACCGCCGGTCTTGCATCTCTCTCCAGAGTGCAACATGAAACCAACCGGTAACCATCCCGGCGGCGCAGACGTGCTCTTGGTTCGTCTGCGGCTGGCATCGGACGCCGAGAGTTCATCAGGGCCGGTATCGCGGTCGCAGCCGGCGAGGCAATGGGAGCACAGGTAATGGCACCGACTCGCAAGATCGCGCTCGAAGAACACTTCACCACGCCGGAGCTCGCCAAGCGAAATGTCGCACGTCCGACGCGAAGCGACGCCATCTTCGCCGACATCGAGCGCCGGCTTGTCGATTTCAACGAGCTCCGCCTGGAAACCATGGACAAGGCCGGGATTGATCTCGCGGTCCTTTCGGTCACGACGCCCGGCGTGCAGGCGGAACGCGACACCAAGACGGCAATAAAACTCGCGCAGGATGCCAACGATTTCCTGGCGAAGGAAGTGCAGAAGCGGCCGAAGCGATACGCGGGCTTCGCCCACTTGCCGACCCAGGACGCCGGCGCTGCCGCCACCGAGCTCGAGCGCGCCGTCAATGAGCTCGGCTTCAAGGGCGCGCTGATCAACGGCCAGACCAACGGCAACTATCTCGACGCCGACATGTACATTCCGTTTTGGGAGCGCGTGCAGGCTCTCGATGTCCCCGTCTATCTCCACCCCGGCGCGATGGCCGACCGTCCCGCAATGTTCGCCGGCCGGCCCGAGCTCGACGGGCCGGTATGGGCCTGGACCGCCGATACCGCAGCCCACGCGCTGCGGCTTGTCTTCGGCGGCACCTTCAAGCGCTTTCCGAAGCTCAAGGTCATTCTCGGCCACATGGGCGAGACGCTGCCGTTCTTCCTGTGGCGCTTCGACAGCCGATGGGAGCTGGCGCTCGGAGAAAAGCTCGCGCCGGACGAACTGCCCTCCGCGATCATCCGCCGCAACATCGTCATCACGACGTCCGGCGTCTGCGCACCGGCGCCGCTCGCCGATGCCATCGCGGCGCTGGGCGAGGACAGCGTGATGTTCTCGGTCGACTACCCGTACGAGGACACGGCGACTGCCGCGACCTTCATCGATACCGCGCCATTGAGCGAGGCGGCGCGCGCCAAGGTCTGCCACGGCAATGCCGAGCGGATTTTGAAGCTCTCCTGAAGGCCAGCGAATACAATAACGACCTCGTCCTGAGAGCCTGGCCGAAAATGGAGTGAGTGATTCCAGCGGGCTGTGATTCCTTCGGATTTGCGAAGATTCGAGGGAGAGCACGATGCCTTGGACTGAAATCACTCGGGCCGAATATCGCCGCGATGGACTCCGTTACGCAAGCGATATGACCGATGCGGAGTGGGCGCTGATTGCGCGCCGGTTTCCACCGCGACGTCGATTGGGCCGGCCACGAACGAGCGATCTGCGCCGGGTGGTCGATGCGATTCTCTACGTTCTGGCCACCGGCTGCCAATGGCGCGCTCTGCCGAGCGATTTTCCGCCACGCTCGACGGTCCAGGGCTATTTCTACGCTTGGCGCGATACCGGCGGGTGGCAGAGAATCGTCACTGCCCTGGTTCGGCGGGCGCGGCGAGCTTTGGGACGCAAATCGACACCGACAGCAGCCATCATCGACAGCCAGAGCGCGCCAACCACAGAAAGCGGCGGCCCGCGCGGGTTCGACGCCGGCAAACGCGTCCATGGGCGCAAGCGCCACATCGTCACCGATACCAATGGTCTCCTGCTCGCCGTGCGCGTGCATGAGGCCAATATCCAGGATGTCCACGGAGCCGTCGCGCTGTTGGAACATCTGCGGATCAAGTTCCCCAAGCTGCGCCATGTCTTTGCCGACCGGATTTACCGCGGCAATCAGCTCGTGATGGCACTCTCCCATTGCGGACCGTGGACGATCGAAATCGTCGAGCGACCGCAGGGCGTCAAGGGCTTCCAACTCCTGCCGAGGCGCTGGGTTGTCGAACGAACCTTCGCTTGGTTCGGCAAATGCCGCCGCCTCGCCAAGGACTTCGAGGGTTCGACTGCTACCGAAACCGCGTGGCTCCTCGTCGCCCACCTCAGGCTCCTGACCAGACGTCTCGCCAAGCCCCAAAAACATTGATCGCTTTTTGAGTCGAACTCTGAGGAGCCCGCGACAGCGGGCGTCTCGAAGGACGGCAACAGGCCGCAGCGGTTGGGGCCATCCTTCGAGACGCCGGCTGCGCCGGCTCCTCAGGATGAGGTCTCAAAGAGCTAAATACCGGGCACGAGCCCCGCATCTCGCGCATGGCGCCCATGGCGCGCGCGGCCATGACTTGGCCGGTCTTCTTGCTATTTTGCCGCGTATTCGAAGGTCTGCCGTGCCGTCTGCACGCCGCCGCAACGTTCCGCGAGAAGCCGCCATCGATATGCTCTCCGATACCGCCGCGCGCGAGGCGGCTGCCCGCCGTTCGCGGCTGATCGGCATCGCCCTGATCTGCGGCGCGGTCGGCACCTTCGCCTGCCTCGATACCACGGCGAAATATCTCGGGCGTGAGATCGCGGTCATGCAGGTGGTGTGGGCGCGCTATACGTTCGCCTTCCTGCTCACGCTTCCGATCTCGAATCCGATCCGCCGGCCGGGGCTGCTGCGCACCGGACGGCCGATCCTGCAGATCGGCCGCGCCACGCTGCTGCTCGGTTCGACCATGCTCAACTTCTTCGCGCTGCGCTACCTGCGGCTCGACCAGGCGCTCGCCATCGCCTTCTCGACGCCGTTCCTGGTGGCGGCGCTGTCGGGGCCGGTGCTCGGCGAATGGGTCGGGCCGCGGCGTTGGGCCGCGATCGCGGTCGGCATGTTCGGCGTGCTGGTGGTGACGCGGCCGGGATTCGCCGAGTTCCATCCCGCCGTCCTGCTCGCGCTGCTGTCGGCCTTCTGCTACGCGTTCTATTTCCTCTCGACCCGGGTGCTGTCGCGCACCGATTCCAACGAGACCACGTTGTTCTATTCGAACGGCGTCGGCGCCGTGCTGATGCTTCCCGTGATTCCGTTCGTGTGGATGGCGCCGACCTTCGGCCAGTTCGCGCTCCTGGTGATGGCCGGCGCGCTGGCGAGTTTCGGGCATTATCTGCTCATCGTGGCGCACCGCCATGCGCCGCCGTCGCTGCTCTCGCCGTTCATCTACACCCAGCTCGTCTGGGTGGTTGTGCTCGGCTACGTGGTGTTCGGCGACGTGCCCGACGGCTGGACGCTGTTCGGCGCAGCCATCGTCATCGGCTCCGGCCTCTACGTCGTTCACCGCGAGCGCATGAGCGGCCCGCGGCGGCGAAAAGGCGCCGAAACGGGCGATTGAAACGGGGTCCACAAGCCTGATACAGACGAACGCTTGTCCGTCCTGGACGGGCCTTTCGGCCCTCGCGAGTTTTTGGTTCGGCACCCAAGGCAAAGCCCATGAAGAAACCGTCTCCGGCGCTCGCGCTGGCCCCCGACCGCGCCAATGACGACATCGGCGAGAAGACGCGGCTGCAGCTGTTCCGCACCCAGTTCGAGCTGCGCGAGGCCGAGCAGCGCGCCTACGACCTGTTCCTGCAGAACCTCGTCAAAGGCACGAGCCATCTGTCGCTCGGCCAGGAGGCGATCGCCGCCGGCTTCGCCGTCGCCATGAAGCCGGGCGATCTCTCGTTCTGCACCTATCGCGGCCACGCCCATACGCTCGGCGCGCGGCGTGCCGGTGGAGCAGGTGCTCGGCGAGCTGATGCAGCGCGACAACGGCCTGATGCGCGGCAAGGGCGGCTCGATGCACCTGACCTCGGTCGACCACGGCGTGATGGGCTCCTACGCCATCATCGGCGCGCACCTGCCGATCGCCTGCGGCGCCGCGCTGCGCGCGCAGTACAAGGGGCAGGACGACGTCTCCGTCTGCTTCTTCGGCGACGGCACCACCAACATCGGCGCCTTCCACGAGGCGCTCAATTTCGCCGTGGTGTGGAAGCTGCCCGTCGTGTTCGTGTGCGAGAACAATCTCTACATGGAATACACGCCGATCGGCGAGGTGACCGCGGTCGAGCATCCGGCCGCGGACCGTGCCGCCGCCTACGGCCTCGACCGCATCCTCATCGACGGCAACGACGCCGACGCCGTCTATCGCACCGCGCGTACGGCTTACGCCCGCGCCCGCGCCGGCGAAGGTCCTTCGCTGATCGAGTGCATGACCTACCGGCACAGCGGCCACTCCCGCGCCGATCCCGCGAAATATCGCCCCGAGGGCGAGCTCGACGAGTGGAAGAAGCACGATCCGATCAAGCTCTATCGCGAGCGCCTGAAGCAGTTCGGCATCGGTGAGGAGACGATCGCCGCGATCGAGGCCGAGGTGCGGCGCGGCGTCGATGCGGCGACCGAGAAATGCAAGGCGGCACCGCCGCCGTCGGCGGACATTCTCTTCACCGACGTCTATGCGGACGGAGGCTGGGCATGGCGGAACTGACCTATCGCGACGCCGTCGCGCGCGGCATCGCCCAGGAGATGGCGCGCGATCCCGACGTGATCTTCTTCGGCGAGGACGTCGCCAAGGCGGGCGGCGTCTTCAAGGCGACCGTCGGGCTCTTCGAGCAGTTCGGTCCGAAGCGCGTGCGCGACACGCCGATCTCCGAGCAGGCGATCATGGGCGCCGCCATGGGCGCGGCGATGACCGGCCTGAAGCCGATCGCCGAGATCATGTTCTCGGACTTCTTCGCGGTGTGCTTCGACTACATCGCGAACGAGTTCCCGAAGAGCCGCTACATGTCGAACGGCCAGCTCAAGTGCCCGCTGGTGGTGCGCACCGGCAACGGCGCCGGCTCGCGCTTCGGCGCCCAGCACAGCCAGAGCGTCGAGAACTGGTGCATGATGATTCCGGGCCTCAAGGTGGTGGCGCCGTCCAATCCGCGCGACGTCATCGGACTGATGGCGGCGGCGGTGCGCGACCCCGATCCGGTGATCTTCTTCGAGCACAAGTCGCTCTATCCGACCAAGGGCGAGGTGCCCGACGGCGAGATCGTCGACACGCTGGGCTCGGCGCGCATCCTGCGGCCCGGCAAGGATGCGACGATCCTCGCGCTCGCGCTGATGGTGCCGCGCGCGCTCGAAGCCGCGGAGCGGCTCAAGGCGCAGCACGGCATCGACTGCGAGGTGATCGACGTGCGCTCGCTGGTGCCGCTCGACACGCAGACGATTCTCGGATCGGTCGCGCGCACCCACCGCCTGTTCACGGTCGAGGAGAACCCGCGCCTGTGCGGATGGGGCGCGGAGATCGTGTCGATCGTCGCCGACGAGGCATTCTACGATCTCGACGGGCCGCCGGTGCGGATCACCACGCCCCACGTGCCGCTGCCCGCCGCCGACATCCTCGAGGACATGATCCTGCCGACCGTCGACCGCATCACCGAGACGGTGCGGCGTCGCTCAAATCGTGAGGGGGTTTGGAGCTTGGATGGTCAAATCAACCACAGACCTCATCCTGAGGAGCCGGCGCAGCCGGCGTCTCGAAGGATGGCCACATCGGTACGAGACTCGCGGCCATCCTTCGAGACGCGCGCTAAGGCGCGCTCCTCAGGATGAGGTCACGGGTTGATGAGGTCACGGGTTGTTTCACGGCCTTCGACTGAGAGGTGCCTCATGTACGAAAATCTTCTCGCCGATGTGCCGACCGACCTGTGGATCGGCGGCAAGTGGCGCAAGGCTTCCGACGGCCAGCGGTTCGACGTCATCGATCCGGCGACCGAGAACGTCATCACCTCGGTCGCGAGCGCGAGCGTCGAGGACGCCAAGGCGGCGCTCGATGCCGCGCAGGGCGCGTTCGAGGGCTGGGCCGGCCGCAAGCCGCGTGAGCGCGCGGAAATCCTGCGCAAGGCCTACGAGGTGATCATGAGCGAGGCGGAACGCCTCGCCAAGCTGATCACGCTCGAGAACGGCAAGGCGCTCAGTGACTCCCGCGGCGAGGTCGCCTATGCCGCGGAGTTCTTCCGCTGGTACGCGGAAGAGGCCGTGCGCAATCTCGGCGACATGTCGCGCGCGCCGTCGTCCGGCGCCCGCATCCTCGTGCAGCACAAGCCGGCGGGCATCGCCGTGCTGGTGACGCCGTGGAATTTCCCGGCGGCGATGGCGACCCGCAAGATCGGTCCGGCGCTCGCCGCCGGCTGCCCGGTGGTGCTCAAGCCCGCGTCGGAGACGCCGCTCACCATGCTGGCGCTGATGCCGCTGCTCGCGGAGGCCGGCGTGCCGGCGGGCGTCGTCAACGTCATCCCGTCGCGGCGCTCCGGCGCGGTGGTGTCGGCGATGCTGCATGACCCGCGCGTGCGCGTCGTCTCCTTCACCGGCTCGACCGAGGTCGGCCGCAAGCTCCTCCACGAGGCCGCCGACAACGTCGTGAAGCCGGCGATGGAGCTCGGCGGCAATGCGCCGTTCATCGTGTTCGACGACGCCGACATCGACGCGGCGATCGAGGGCGCGATGATCGCCAAGATGCGCAACATGGGCGAGGCCTGCACCGCCGCGAACCGCTTCTACGTGCACGAGAAGGTGCACGATGCCTTCGCCGCCAAGCTCACCGAGAAGATGGCGGCGCTCAAGATGGGCAACGGTCTGCAGGACGGCGTCGCGCTCGGGCCGCTCGTCAACGCCGAGGGCCGCGACAAGGTCAAGGAGCTGGTGGCGGACGCCGTCAAGAAGGGCGCCAAGGTGCTGACCGGCGGCACCGCGCCGGACGGCAAGGGCTATTTCTATCCGGCGACCGTGCTCACCGCCGTGCCCGACGGCGCCGACATGCTGCGCGAGGAAATCTTCGGCCCGGTCGCCGCGCTCCAGACCTTCAAGGCCGAGGACGAGGTGATCGCGCGCGCCAACGACACCGAATACGGCCTCGTCGCCTATCTCTACACCAAGGATCTGAGCCGCGGGCTGCGGGTGTCGGAGAAGCTCGACTTCGGCATGATCGGGCTCAACCGCGGCCTCGTCTCCGATCCCGCCGCGCCGTTCGGCGGCACCAAGCAGAGCGGCATCGGCCGCGAAGGCGCCCACGAGGGCATGATGGAGTTCATGGAGACGCAATACGTGTCGGTGAGCTGGTGAGCTGAGAGATCGAGAGCGCCGACATGGACATCCTGATGCCGCAGCTCGGCGAGACCGTCGCCGAAGGCAAGATCACCACCTGGTTCAAGGCGATCGGCGACGCGGTCAAGCCGGGCGACAATCTGTTCGAGATCGAGACCGACAAGGTGTCGATGGAGGTGCCGGCGACCTCCGCCGGCACGCTCACCGAGATCCGGGTCGCGGCCGGCGAGGTCGCGCCGGTCGGCGCGGTCGTGGCGATCGTCGCGGGTGCAGGTGGTGAGACGGTCTCTCCCCCGCTTGCGGGGGAGAGTTGGAGAGGGGGAACGGGCGGTGCGGCGAACTCAGGCGGCGGTGGCGGGGCAGGCGCCGCTTCCCCCTCCCCACCCTCCCCCGCAAGCGGGGGAGGGAGTCATGCCGCCGCACCTCTGCCGCCAGCCGCGGCGCCGTCCGCGCCGCCCATCATCCTCGACCCGTTCCGTGAGGTCCGCACCCCCGAGCGCAACTGGGGCCCGGCGCGGCTTCCGACCGGCGCGACGGTGACGCCGCTGGCGCGCCGGCTCGCCGGCGAGGCCGGCATCGACCTTGCGCGCATCGTCGCATCGGGTCCCCACGGCCGCATCGTCGCCCGCGATGTCGAGAAGGCGATCGCCTCGGCACCAGTCGCAGGCGCCTCGCTGCGGCCGGCGCCGTCGGCGGATCGGATCAAGGCGCTCTATCCCGAGGGCAGCTACGAGGAGGTGCCGCTCGATTCGATGCGGCGGACCATCGCGACGCGCCTCGTCGAGGCCGTGCAGACCATCCCGCATTTCTACCTGAGCACCGATGTCGTCGATCGAGCGGCTCGAGGCGGTGCGCAAGGAGGCGAACGAGTCCACGTTGCCCGGTCCGGAGGGCGAGCCGGCGCCGAAGCTCTCGCTCAACGATTTCATCATCAAGGCGCTGGCGCTGGCGCTGCAGCGGGTGCCGGCTGCCAATGCGGTGTGGGCGGAGGATCGCATCCTGCGGTTCAAGTCTTCCGACATCGGCGTCGCGATCGCGATCGACGGCGGCCTCGTCACGCCGGTGGTCCGCCAGGTCGACAGGAAGACGCTTCTCGAGATTTCGGCGGAGGTGAAAGACCTCGCCGCCCGCGCACGGACCCGCAAGCTCAAGCCGGCCGAGCTTCAAGGCGGCGCCAGCGCCGTTTCCAATCTCGGCATGTACGGCGTGCGCGAGTTCTCCGCGATCATCAATCCGCCGCACGCCACGATCCTCGCCGCCGGCGCCGGCACGCGGCGCCCGGTGGAAACCGCCGACGGCGGCATCGCCTTCGTCGCCCAGATGACGGTGACGCTGTCCTGCGACCATCGCGTGGTCGACGGGGCGCTCGGCGCCGAGCTTCTCGCCGCCTTCCGCCACTTCATCGAGCACCCGGTCGGGCTGATGATCTAAGTTGCTGTCAATTGCAGGAGAACGTCATGTCGAGCACCAAGGCCGATCTCATCATGGTCGGGCCCAAGAAGCAGCTCTTCGTCGAGCGCCTCGCGCCAGCCTACAATGTTCACGTGCTCAATGACGTCAAGGACCGCGAGGCGTTTCTCGCCGAAACGGCCGATCGCGTGCGGGCGCTCGCCGTCACTTACTCCTCGGAAAAGGTGAGCGCCGAATTCATGCAGCGGCTGCCCAAGCTCGAGATCGTGTCGAGCTTCGGCGTCGGCTACGACCATGTCGACGCCAAATGGGCCGGCGCCCATGGCATCGTCGTCACCAACACGCCGGACGTGCTCAACGAGGAGGTCGCCGACACCGCGCTCGGCCTGCTCCTGTGCACGGTGCGCGAATTTCCCCAGGCCGAGCGTTACCTGCGTGCCGGCAAATGGGAGCAGAAGGCCTATCCGCTGAGCGGGGCGACCCTGCGCGACCGCACCGCCGGCATCGTCGGCATGGGCCGGATCGGCAAGGCGATCGCGCGGCGCCTCGAAGCGTTCGGCGTGCCGGTGGTCTATCACTCGCGCCGCCCGGTCGCGGAGGTCTCCTATCGCCACTATCCCGACCTCGTCGCCATGGCGAAGGACGTCGACACGCTCATCGTGATCGTCCCCGGCGGCGCCGAGACGCGCAACATGATCAATGCGCAGGTGCTCGAGGCGCTCGGCCCGAACGGCATTCTCATCAACGTCGCGCGCGGCTCGGTCGTCGACGAGCCGGCGCTGGTCAAGGCGCTGCAGGACAAGAAAATCCGCGCCGCCGGTCTCGACGTGTTCGTCCACGAGCCGAAGGTGCCGAAGGAGCTGATGGAGATGGAAGATGTGGTCCTGTTCCCGCATCTCGGCTCGGCCTCGGTCTATACCCGCACCCAGATGGACCACCTGGTGGTCGACAATCTCCTGTCCTGGGCGGCCGGCAAAGGGCCGCTCACGCCGGTGCCGGAGGCCCTGCCGAAATCGAAATAGGGAAGGTTTTCCCGAAAAAGCGAGCGGTTAACCAGACCGCCGCGCAAGCCAGCTTATCGGGCCAAGGGGGGCCAAGGGGGGTTGGCGCGGGCAATCCCGCGCTGGTATCCTTGTAGCATGCGATACGCGCTCGCCCTTCTCGTCGCTCTGATGGGCTCGGAGGTAGCGGCCCAGCCGGCCCCGCCCGGGCTGTCGCCGGCCGCGAGCGAGGCGTTCAAGGCCGTCATCGGCAAGTGGGAAATCTCCAACGCCGATCGCGACCGCACCTGCACGGTGACGTTCCGCAGCGATCCCGCCGGCAGCGCGTTCAAGATCGAGATGGACAAGGCCTGTCCGACGCAGATGCCCGAGGTGAAGGACGTCGTCGCCTGGACCATCGGCGGGCTCGATCTGGTGCGGCTCATCGACGGCAAGGGCAAGCCGGTGATGGAATTCACCGAGGTCGAAAGCGGCACCTACGAGGCGCAGCGTCCGGGCGCCGTGTTCTTCATGCAGAGCGCAGCGGTAGCGGCGAGCCCGGTCGGACTTGCCGCCGACCAGATGGCCGGCGACTGGTCGGTGGTGCGCGGCTCCGGCAAGACGATCTGCACCATCACGCTCACCAACACAGCGGCCGGTCCGGACAATTTCACGCTGCGGGTCAAGCCCGGCTGCGATGCCCTGGTGACGCGGTTCGGCCCGGCGACCTGGTACATGGACCGCGGCGAGCTCGTGCTCAGATCGGCGCGCGGCCAGTTCTGGCGCTTCGAGGAGAGCGACCCCGTCAACTGGAGCCGGGTTCCCGAGGGACGCGAACCGATCACGCTGGTGCGCCAGTAGCATGAGCGGCGTGGGGCGGATGTCCCGTGTCGCCGGTGCCGTGCTTGCCAGCCTCGCGATGGTTATCCTCATGGCCGGCGCCGCTACGGCGCAGGGCGCTGCCGAGCGCGCCGGAGAGGCGGCCAGCGGCTTCGCCGTCGCGCCGCCCGCGGGCTACCTCGCAAAGCCTGACGCGCCGATGTCGGCGCTCGAGGTCGCGGTCAGCGTCGCGCGGGCCGACGAGCCGGACACGCGGTGCCGCGTTTCGTTCGAGGCGATCCCCGGCTTCTCCCAGTATTCCCAAGGCGAGCTCAACCGCGAGGCCGACCGGCCGAATTTCGATGCGTTCTATCGCGACAGCGTCGGCGCCTTCTACACCGTCGGCACCGTGGCGCATTTCGACCATGCCGGCATCCGCGGTGCGGTGATCGACGCCGTCTCCCGCGCGCGGCCGGCGACCCCGGGCTGGCGCGATGGGCTGCCGACCCGCATCTTCATGCTCTACACGCCGAAGGGCCTCACCAAGGCGATCTGCAGCGCGTCGCCGGCGGCGTTCGAGGCCCGCCGCGGCGAGTTCGAGGCGGTGGCGCGGGCGGTCACGGTGCCGCGCTAGAGCTTGATCCCGAAAAGTTGCAGACTTTTCGGACAAGATCATGCTCCAGAAACCGGCGTTGATCGGAGGAACCCATGTGCCGCAACATCCGCACGCTGTTCAACTTCGAGCCGCCGGCGACCGAGGAGGAAATTCGCGCGTCGGCGCTGCAGTTCGTGCGCAAGCTGAGCGGCTTCGCCCATCCCTCGAAGGCGAACGAGGCGGTGTTCGCGCAGGCGGTCGACGAGGTATCGGATGCCGCACGGCGGCTTCTCGCTTCGCTCGAGACCATGCGTCCGGCGCGCGACCGCGAGGTCGAGGCGATGAAGGCGCGCGAACGCTCGCGCGAGCGCTTCGCCAAGGCGTGATTGCTGGCGCAGAATTCGCGGACCCACGCCATGGAACATTCGGGCGGCTGCCACTGCGGTAACATCGAGGTGCATCTGCGGCTTTCGAAGCGGCCGGAGGACAGCTATCTGCGGGCCTGCGCCTGCGCGTTCTGCCGCGGCCATGCCACGCGCACCGTCGCCGATGTCGACGGGCTCGTGGAGCTGCCGGCGAAGGACTGGTCGCTGGTCGAGCCCTACCGGTTCGGCTCAGCGACTGCCGACTACCTGGTGTGCCGCCGCTGCGGCATCTACGTCGCGGCGATCTGCGAAACGACCGCCGGCACGCGCGCCGTGGTCAACGTAAATTGCCTCGATGACCGCGCTGCCTTCACCGCCGTGCCGGTGGTTTCCGAATACGACGGCGAGGCGACCGACGCGAGGCTCGCGCGCCGCGCGGAGAAGTGGATGCCGGCCATCGTGCGGCGCGGGGAGTTGCAACCGACATGACAGCGTGATTTAAACCGGCGGTCACCGGCACGGACGACCTATGGATTCGCAGGGAATCGATTCGCAGAAAGTCATTCGCATCGCCGCCGCTCTGATCCGCCGAGCGGACGGCCGCACATTGCTGGTGCGCAAGTGCAATACGACAGCGTTCATGCAGCCGGGCGGTAAAATCGAGGCCTCCGAGCAACCCGCCGCGGCACTGCGTCGAGAGCTGTCGGAGGAGCTCGGTCTCGAACTCGATCCGGACGAACTGACTTACGTCGGAAGATTTACGGCGCCCGCGGCGAATGAACCGGGCCGATGGGTCGACGCCGAAGTCTTTTCCTTCGACCTTTCCCGCCCGGTGAAGCCTGGCGCCGAAATCGAAGAAATCCTCTGGATCGACCCTGCCGAGGTCGCTCCTGTGGAGCTCGCACCGCTCACCCGGGACAAGCTGCTTCCCTTGTGTGGTCGGCCGATCGGGAAGTGACGCCACCGAAAGGGCCCTCTCCCCACCCTCCCCCGCAGGCGGGAGAGGGAGTCAACCGCTGCGGCGCAATGACTTTCGCGACATTACGAAATGCGCGGTGCACGTGACCACGCAGCGCCATTGTGCACATGGCACAGCGCACGACTCCCCTCTCCCGCTTGCGGGGGAGGGTGGGGAGGGGGCTCTTCGACAGCAGATACTCGACGCCGGGCTACTCCGGCACGATCTCCGGCTTGTTGGCGGGGAAGCGCGCCACCACCGACGGATCGATGTTGAGGTGCTGCGCGACGAGCGAGTGCGGCGTGTGCGCCAGCCAGTCGGACAGCGACACGTCCTCGAAGCGGTTGCTGCGAAACACTTCCAGGAACACGAGGTCGGTGTCGCCGGTGTTCTGGATGAAGTGGCCGAGGTTGCGCTTCACGTAGCCGATGTCGCCGGGCTTGAAGTTCTGCGTCACCACCTTGGGGCCGGTGTTGAACACCGTCATCGCGCCCTGGCCGGCGATGTAGTACTGCCACTCGTCGGCGTTCGGATGCCAGTGCATCTCGCGCATGCCGCCGGGGTGCACCGTCACCAACGCGGCGGCGATGGTGAGCGAGGCCTTGAAGTTGCGGCTGTCGGCGACGCGCGCCTCGCCGCCCTTCGTCCTGCGGGTCGGCGCCATGCCGGCGAGATTGAAGACCGAGGAGTTCGGCATCCGGCCGACGGTGCCCGCCGCCTGGGCCTGCTCCTGCGCCAGCGGGCCCGGCATCTGGCCCTGGAAGATGTAGAGGTCGTGCAGCGGGATGTTCTTGAAGGTGTCGGCCGGCACGCCGAAATTGAGCGCCAGCACCTCGGGCGGCGTGTGCGCGAACCACTCGTTGAGGAGCAGCGTGTTGTATTCCGTCGCCTTGCCGTCGTCGAAGCAGAGGATGAACTCGCAGCCGTCCTCGCCGATGCCCTGGAGCGAATGCGGCAGGCCCGACGGGAAATACCACAGCCCGCCTTCGAACACGTCCTCGACATTGGAGCGGCCTTCGCTGTCGATGGTCGTGATGCGCACGGCGCCGCGGCTGACATAGGCCCATTCGGCGGCCTGATGCCAATGCAGCTCGCGGATGCCGCCGCGGGTGAGCCGCATGTTGACGCCGGAAATCTCCTCCGAGATCGCGAAGTCCGCCTGGGTCACCTGGCGCGCCCAGCCGCCGTTCTGAATGCGGCGCGGCGCATTGTTGAACGAGGCCCAGAACATCGGCATGTCGCCGACATTGGTGGCGGGCGGCGAGAACGCCGAGGGAAACTGCGAGGCGATCGCCGGGTTCTGCGGGCCGGGATCGGTGAAGCTCGAGGGATTGCCGAGCGTGTTGATCTGGCCCTGCGGCGGCTCGTCCGGATTGCCGTAGGTCGCCGCCTGCGCGGCGGCCGTTGCCATCGTTCCTGCCGCCGCTGCGAGCACCGTGCGTCGAGATACCGATTCCATGGGCAACTCCTTCGATGATCGGAATGCCGCAGGAATAGCAGATTCCCCCGCGACAGGCGTGTGACGCGGATCGGGATGGTTTGCCGAGCGTTAAGCGTGCGGTTCCGGTCCCGGACGCGCGCGCCGCATCGAAGGCGGCCGCATTCACCCGAGCTCGAACGTGGTGATGCCGAAAATCCGCGACCGGTCGATCGGTCGGATGGCGCCGGTGTACATCCGCGCCGTCTCGAAGGCCGGCGCGAGCCCGTGGGCCTCGGCGAGGGCGACGGCCTCGCGGTTGGGCTCGACGACGTCGAGAAATACCTCGCCGCCGCCGGCATGCGCGACGAGGCCCGCGAACACGCCCTCGGCCGCCGCGCGGTCGTCGGCGAACAGCGGCCCGATCTTGTAGCCGGTGCGGCACGGGCGGATCACGCCCCAGGCGGCGAGCCGGCCGTCGCGCAGGAGCGCCCGCCCGACATGCCCGGGCGTATGGATCCAGGCGTGCAGGAAGGCGCGCCGCGGCGCGGGAAACACCATCGCATCGTAGGCGTCGATCGGTGCAAAGGGGACGCTCCGCAGATCGACAAGATCGGGCGGCACATCCGGCAAGCGCACTGGCACGCCGCCGTAGCGGATGTTGCGGTGGGCGAAGACGAAGCCCGATTTGCGGTAGTTGTCCTGCTGGGCGACGACGCCGTCGAGGCCGATCATCCGCGTCCCGGCGTGCGCAATGGCCGTGCGCCAGGTGCGCAGGCCGTAGCCGCGCCCACGCAGCTCGGGCCGCACGATGTAGAAGCCGAGGAAGGAAAAGCCGTCGTCGTAGTTGACGACGGAGATGGTCGAAGCCGCGGCGCCGTCGAGCTCGCCGATGTGGAAGCCGTCGGGATCGACGGTCGAGAAGCAGGCGGCATCGTTGAGGCCGGGATTCCAGCCCTCGGCCGCCGCCCAGTCGCCCGCGAGCGCAACGTCGCTCGCGGTCATGACGCGGATGGTGAAGGGGTCGTTCATCGGGCTCTCCCGATTCGGGCCGCGGCAAGATAGCGGATGAAGTCCCGTCAAACAAAGCTGCAGCCGGTAGCCCGCATGAGCGCAGCGACATGCGGGGTCGAGCTTCGAACATAAGGCTGCACCCGGATATCGCTTCGCTCATCCGGGCTACGGGATCTTGACTCACGCATATCCCGGCGGTTATACGTCAATCAATAGCCAGCGGGTTATTGATCGCGAATGCCGGATGCTCACGATGTGCTGTTTCGAACGCTCGCCGATCCGACCCGGCGGGCGATCTTCGAGCGATTGTGCCGCGAAGGAGAGCAGACGGTCGGGGCCCTGACGGCGCGGGCCGGAGTCTCGCAACCGGCCGTGTCGAAGCATCTCGGGGTCCTCAAACAGGCCGGGCTGGTGCGCGACCGCCACGAAGGTCGCCAGACGCACTACAGCGCGCATCGCGGCGCGCTCGCCCCGCTGCTCGACTGGACGAGCCAGATGGCGGGGTTCTGGCAGAGCCGGTTCGACGCGCTCGAAGATCTCCTCAAGAGGATGGACCAATGAACCAAACGTCGCATGGAGCGGTTTTGCACACGCCGCGAACGTGACCGGAACGGAACGGAAGGAACGCCGATGAAGATCAAGTTGACCAGCGTGTACGTGGACGACCAGGACAAAGCGCTGCGCTTCTACACGGAAGTGCTGGGCTTCAACAAAAAGACCGATTTCAGCCAGGGACCGTTTCGCTGGCTGACCGTCACCTCGGCCGACGAGCCGGAAGGAACCGAGCTGCAGCTCGCACTCAACAACAATCCGGCGGCCAAGGCCTACCAGCAGGCGCTCTTCCAGCAGGGCCAGCCCGCCGTCATGTTCTTCACCGACGACATCAAGGGCGACTACACGCGCATCAAGGCGCGCGGCGCCGAGTTCGCCATGCCGCCGACCGAGGTGACCGGCTCGACCATCGCTCAGCTGAACGACACCTGCGGCAACCTCATTCAGATCACGCAGCTTGCGCGCTGGTAGGGCGCGCTTCAGCGCGGCTGCCCGGCGAGCGCCGATGCTCACCGTCTGCGCGCCGGCGCTGAAAGAGATGGACCGATGAACGAACCATCGACGAACGAAGTCATCGACCGAAACGCGCTCCGTCGTCGTCGAACGTGAGTTTCCTTATCCGCCGGAAAAGATCTGGCGCGCGCTCACCCAACCGCACCTGATCGAGGAGTGGCTCATGGCCAACGATTTCAAGCCGGTCGTGGGTCACAGCTTCAATCTTCGAAGGAACCCGCAACCGGACGTGAACATCGTTGTCGACTGTCAGGTTCTCGTCGTCGAGCCGAACAAGACGCTGTCCTACACGTGGGAAGCCTATGGTCTCGAAAGTGTCGTCACCTGGACTGTCACCGCGACGAGCACCGGGACTCACCTGCGCATGGAGCAGTCGGGTTTCCGGCGGGATCAACCGCAGGCCTATGGCGGTGCCAGGGGCGGATGGCAGAAGTTCTTTGCGGAACTGGAGCAGGTCCTGGCGCGGATGGACTGAAATCTGCCGGCCTTCGGCGAGAAAGACGGGATCATGAGCAAGAGCGAAACCGAAAAGTCTCCTTCTCGGCTGATCGACGAGAGGATCGCGGAGCTCGGCGACTGGCGGGGCGAGATGCTCGGCAAGCTCCGTGCCCTGATCAAGGAAGCCGATCCCGATGTCGTCGAGGAGTGGAAGTGGCGAGGGGTCCCGGTGTGGTCGCACGACGGATTGATCTGCACCGGCGAGACTTACAAGAGCGTCGTGAAAATGACCTTCGCCAAAGGGGCGTCCCTGAAGGACCCTTCGCGCCTCTTCAACTCGAGTCTCGAAGGAAACACGAGGCGTGCCATCGACTTCCGCGAGGGCGAGAAGATCGACGAGAAGGCGTTGAAGACCCTCATCCGCGCCGCGGTGACGTTGAACAAGTCCAAAGCGAAAAGCTCGTAGCCCGGATTGAGCGCAAGCGAAATCCGGGGCCTTACCCCGCGGCGTCGTTCGGCTTCGTCGCATCCGCCGACCCGGATTTCGCTGCCGCTCAATCCGGGCTACGGGTCCTAAGCCTTCCTGCGGGTCGCCTGAACTCAATGCCACACGCCGTCTCGGGCGGGCCAAGTCAAAGGGCTCGTCGACACGACACGGCCCGTGATGGTAATTCTCGTCAGAGCTGGCAGTGGGACGTGCCGTGGTCCCAGGGGCGAACGGCCAGCAAGAATGCTATCGGCAGGCATGTCCTAAGGGACCGGTTTTTTCGGTCGCCATCCACCTTGTCATTTCGAGCTGATTGACACGCCGCGTCTCCACGGCGCGCCGAAGGGAGGACGTCAAAAATGAAGAGCGTTACCGCATTTGCCGTCATTGCGACGGTTGGCTTGGCGTTCGTTTTGCCAACGCAAGCTCAGGCCGCGACGGACTTGTTCCTTACGTGGCCGGGCATCATCGGTCCCTCAACCGTTCAGGGACACGTTGGGGACATCGAGCTTCTATCGTATAGCCAGAACGCTTCGAATACCGCCAACCCAGATAGTACGGGTAAAGGTGGGGGTGGAAAAGCCACCTGCGGTCAGATCACCATCACGAAGCGTCTCGACAGTACAAGCCCGGTCTTTCTCGGCATGGTGCTATCGGAAAGGTTTACTGCGGGACCGGTGACTTTCAGTTTTGTGAAAGCAGGGACCCCGAAAGATCCCACGTTTTATACCGTTACCCTTCACCACGTGGTCCCAACGAAGATCATGCAGAGCGACAGCACGGGTGATGACACCATTACCGAAACCATCGTTTTGGCGGCCTCTCAATTCAAGTTCACCTTTACACCACAATTGCCAAACGGCAGCTTTGGCACTCCAGTCTCGTTTGGCTGGGACTGCGCTACAAACAGACAATTATAGACCCGACAACGGCGAACATCGGCGCAATCGGCAAGTCCCAGCCGGGTTGGGTCCGGCTGGGACCGCGGCATTCTTCAGGCCTTCGACCTGTGGGGGCATCGTCTCGAAGCGGCTCTCCTCGCTCTACCGATCGGGCCGGTCAACGGATTGGCCGAAGATCAAGAACCCGGACTCGCCGGCGATGATCCGGGCACGCGAAGGCGAATGGTGAACGTGAGGCGGGATGCACCGATTTTTTCGCTGGTTCTTTCAAAATCGCGAGACTGGCGCCATCACGATTGCCCAGGCGCCAAACCTCTCTTTATGGATTGTAATCGTGGCTGGTGCACTGATCTGGGTAGGACATCCATCAGAGCGAATAGGCGTAGCTCTCGCAAGTAATTTTCAAAGCCGCTCTTTTCTTTTGGGCGGGCGACGAGGTCTTGCGCGGGATCAATCCATGGCGCCGCTGTCTTGGGGTAGCCGTGTTGTGTTACGGGCTTTGGACACTGCCCCGTTAGCCGTAGAGAGTGCCGCCGTGGCAGAACCGCCTCGCCGATTCCCGCCACCGTGGCGTGTCGATACAGATCCCCGGCGGCTACATCGTGCGCGACGCCAATGGGCAAGCGCCTGCCTGCGTCTACAGCCGGGAGAACGAGGCCGAGGGCGCGGCAGGCGAAGGTTCTGACCAGCGACGAGGCCCGGCGGATCGCCGTCAACATCGCGCGGCTGCCGGAGCCGCCAGGGAAGCCTGGGCGCGATTAAAGAAGTCGACGACGCCGCCTCGCGGCGCGTCCGCGCGAAGCGACATCGCCACCGGGTAGGCGCACGCTTTTTCCCACCGTGTGTGAGATACTTCACAGACCCGCTCGTTGAAGCGAGTCATTTCTCACTTGGCGATGGAGTAACCGACCTTGCGAGGAGTTGAGCAATGACGGATCCTTCGCCGGAATCATCCCTTAAGGAATTGACTGGATTAGCGCCAATTCTGGTGCCTGCATTCGCGTTCGCGTTTGTCGTGGGCTATTTCAGCGGGATTGATATCAGCTGGCTTTCATTCTTCTCTCTGAAAGATCACGCCCTATTCGCGCTTCGCGCACTTCCAGTCGCAATCACGGCCAGTTTATTCTTTGCATTTGGACTGAACTCAACGCATCTATCGAAACAATTTTCATGGATTTATAGCTATAGGCATTATTTCGCCATCGTGTGGGCTGTAATATTATTAGCATTTGCTGCCGAATGATTCTATGAGGCTCGCGTTGGACTGGGCATCAGCTTCATCGGCATGGCTCTTGGCCACTGGTTATACTATAAGACTACTCTTCCACACCGAGCGAAGCTGGCCGTTTTAGATGCCCATTGCATAGCCGAGACGTTATACTGGGCTGGCACGTTGATGTTCGTATCGATCATCGTTGGCTACGTGTCAGCGTTGCCCTGCCTGCTTGAGTTGCAGCGCCACTCAAGCATAAAAAATGGCTCTACTATTATTGGCAACGTAATATTCTCGGGTGATAAATATCTATTGGTATGGCAATCTCGCTCTGACAGTCCGCGTATTGCAGATTGCAGACCGCCATCACCCGCAACAATTGAGAACACCGCCAAAGGCTACGTGAGATTACTTCAGTGGAAAACTATATCGACGATTGATCTTTGTCCAAATCAACCTCCTGCGCCAGCGTCTCCGTCAGCGCAACAGAACAAATAGGCATCGCGATCGAGCGGCCCGCCGGGGCCCCCGAGGAGGCCGGCCGGCGGGTCTAGCTCAGAGCGCTATCGGCGCCCGTTGCGCCAATCTAAGCGAGCAGCGCCAGCGCAGGCCACGCCTTCGAGACGAAGTTAGCCGCGCCGGCTCCGAATTGCAGTGCGGCGCCCCATTCAGCTCCGCCAGCAGCTTTCTTCTCCGCTGAGGCCGCCATCTCGGCAGCCGATTCCATCGTCCTCGTTTACATCATCGCCATGGGACTGGGGCAGCCGGCCGCATGGATGGGCCTCCTGGCGCTGGTCCCGCTCATCCTGCTGCTCGTCACCGGGCTCTACTTGTTCGTGCTGCCCTATGCTCTCTGGTGGCGTAGTGGGTAACGTTTCTCAGCGAGGAACGGCGAGAAAGACGGGATCATGAGCAAGAACGAAACCGAAAAGTCTCCTTCTCGGCTGATCGACGAGAGGATCGAAGGAGCTCGGCGACTGGCGGGGCGAGATGCTCGGCAAGCTCCGTGCCCTGATCAAGGAAGCCGATCCCGAAGTCGTCGAGGAGTGGAAGTGGCGAGGGGTGCCGGTGTGGTCGCACGACGGATTGATCTGCACCGGCGAGACTTACAAGAGCGTCGTGAAGATGACCTTCGCCAAAGGGGCGTCGCTGAAGGACCCTTCGCGCCTCTTCAACTCCAGTCTCGAAGGCAACACGCGGCGTGCCATCGATTTCCGCGAGGGCGAGAAGATCGACGAGAAGGCGTTGAAGACGCTCATCCGCGCCGCGGTGACATTGAACACGTCCAAAGCCAAGAGTTGACCGTCCAATCACGGGCTACGCATCCGCACAGCCTTTCGCTTCGGCTATCGCATTGACTGTCATTGCCCGGCTTGACCGGGCAATCTGAGTAACCCCTGTGCCATCGATGTTTCGCTGCTATTGCACCCTACGCTCGAGGCTGCCGGTGGTTACTGCATCGACCAGCCTCAAGGCGGGCGATGACAACGGAGGCGCTCGGAAGCGAGTGCGTCAGATGGCCGATTGCCTCAAATCAGCCGCAGCCCCTTCAAGCTCGCATGCCCTTCCTTGCCGACGATGATGTGGTCGTGCACGGCGATGCCGAGCGGCTTCGCCACATCGATGATCTGCTGGGTCATCTGGATGTCGGCGCGTGACGGCGTCGGGTCGCCGGAGGGATGGTTGTGCACCAGGATCACCGCGGTCGCGGAGAGCTCGAGCGCGCGCTTGACCACCTCGCGCGGATAGACCGGAGTGTGGTCGACGGTGCCGACCTGCTGGACCTCGTCGGCGATGAGCTGGTTGCGCTTGTCGAGAAACAGGATGCGGAACTGCTCCTTGTCGGCGAACGCCATGGCGGCGCGGCAATATTCGAGCACCGCGGACCATGAGGCGAGCAGGGGGCGCTTCTTCACCTCGCCGCGCGCGAGCCGTCGCGCCGCCGCCTCGACGATCTTGAACTCGGTGATGGCGGACTCGCCGAGGCCCGATACCTCGGCGAGCCGCTGCGGCGGGGCGGCGATCACCTCGGCGAACGAGCCGAACTTTTCGATCAGCGCCTTCGCCAGCGGCTTGACGTCGCGCCGCGGCAGCGCCCGGAACAGCACCAGCTCCAAGAGCTCGTAGTCGGAGACCGCGTCGGCGCCGGCGTCGCGGAAGCGGCCGCGCAGGCGCTCGCGATGCCCGTGGTAATGCGGGGGCGCCTCCTCGAGCCCGGTCTCAGGCAGTTCCCCGATTCGCTTGGCCGCCATGACGTCCCATCAGCGCTGCGCCCCTGGTCCCAAGGATGACGACAATGGCGGGCCGAATGCAATCGCCATCGCGGGAATGGCGCCTCCCGCGGCAGTTGCGTGGCGATTTCGCTATGGGGAGAGCTTGAGCGTGAACTCAGCGAGCTCCGGCCGCTTTCGGGTGAGCTGCGGCGCGCGCCGGTGCTTGAGGTAGCTGTCGAAGAAGGCGATGCTGTAATCGTCGATCAACCGGAAGGTCTCGCGCGTTGCGAGGCACGCCGCTGTGGTGCGGGCATTGCCGCAATTGACCCAGGCGAAGTGCACCCATCAGCTCAGCGTCTTCCGAGTTCGAACGCTTTGTCTTGGAGGAAAGATACGATTGTCACCTGCCCACTCGCCCCGTGATAGACATGGTCACTCACAGGGATACAGGAACAGGTCTCGGCAATAGGGCCTAGCCTAAAAAACGCTTCCACCGTATAGGTGGCGCCTATTGTGCGATGGTCGCCAGCTAGTCGAGCATCGACTGCACGTCAGGGTCGGAAAAGAAGGTGCGTGCCCACCGTGACACCCTGGGGTGACATAGTGAGGGTGGCCGACAACGACGACACGGGCCATGCCGCATCGTCGCTGATCTCCGCGATCCTGTCAATTTAGTGCAACTCCAATCATTTAACGCCGGTGGCGACGAACGAGAAGCCGCGATCTGTTTGCGCGCCAGTGGAGTCAGTAGTCACGACAAGTGTAGCGCCTGGATTGACCCAGCTAGAAAACACGAAACCAGATGAATTCGTTTGACTTGCCACGATGACGGGCGGGGCACCAAATGCGGGCGAGAACGTAATCACGTACGATCCGATGAACGTCCTTTGCACTGTAAATCCTGTCATCATCCATCCGGAAGTTATGCTGCCATCAGAATTTATTGTTCCCGATACAACACGCTGGGTTAATGATGAGAACGCAATCCCAGAGGGGCCGCTGATTGAACTGACGTTGGTAGCCGTCATCACGTTGGTGGCGGCGTCGATCACAAATACCCCATTAGAACTCCTAAATCCGGCATACACGTGTTTTCCGTCCGGTGCGACCGCGAGTTCAGGGATGCTGGAGCGACCTCCGGCCGCACCCGGCGAGACGGAGGCCACCACCGTGTTGGTGGCGGTATCGATTGTGTATACGTAGCTGGGATAGGGATCATTCGAAGACACGCCCCCGACATAGACGTGTCTTCCATCCGGTGCGACTGCGACTGGGAAGGGTTTTGTTTCGACCGTGATAGCCTTCACCGAGTTGGCACCGGTGGTGTCGATCACCGATACAGTCCCGTCGCCCGACGTGACATAGACGTGTTTTCCGTCCGGCGCGACCGCGACTCCGCGAGGCTTT
The DNA here is from genome assembly GCA_963793985.1 of uncultured Alphaproteobacteria bacterium. Taxonomy (GTDB): domain Bacteria; phylum Pseudomonadota; class Alphaproteobacteria; order Rhizobiales; family Xanthobacteraceae; genus JAJPKK01. The sequence goes on from CAWCCG010000039.1 coordinate 24,310, forward strand.
GTTCCGACCCCCGCGATGGTAGTCGGCGAGTTGGTGGTGGTGTCGATCACCGTCACAACGTTAGAGTTGGAATTCGTGACGTAGACGTGTTTTCCGTCCGGCGCGACTGCGACACCATAAGGGCCGCCAGCAACATCAACGGTAGTCATGTCGTTGGTGTTGGCGGCGTTGATTACGTAAAACTTGTTGAATTGTTGGCTCGCGATATAGATGTGTTTTCCGTCCGGCGCGACCGCGATTCCGGAAAGCGGATACGTGCCGTTGCCTGCTTGTCCGACGTAGATGGGGGCCCCAAACGTGTTGGTGACGGCGTCGAGCACCCGGAAAAAGTTCTGGGTAGTCGTGATATAGACGTGTCTCCCGTCCGGCGCGACCGCGATTCTCAGTGGGGGGGCGTTAGCAGGGCTTGGAGGGACCGTGACGGAAGCCACCACTGAGTTGGTGGCAGAGTCGATCACGGATACGGTGCCAATACCTGCGTTGTGCGCGACGTAGGCGAAGGGTTCCGCCTCTGCTGGCTTGGAGAAAATATAAATCGGCAGAGCCAACATCATTGCTCGAATGAGCAACTTCTGCCATAAGGAAAGGTGACGTCTTGAGCGTTTCATGGTTGTTCCTAATCCCTAAAGTTGTCGATTTTGCTTAAAGTACAGTTTACTGTATATACTCAATGCACTCGAGTTCGAGGGCAGGCTTATCGGCCCGGGCAAAATTGCGGCGACAGTAAATTAAAATTGCAAATTACGGTGATGATGCATTTGATCGTCGCGCCGGCATAATCGTCGCGCGATGATGTGTAAGTGACGTGTAAGCCGACATTCAAGATGAACGCCGGTACCCAAGCCCATGCCGACGTGGTCGGCCCTCGGTCGTTGTCCGGACGCCTGCTCGGGTTGGTGAACCGGAAAAATAACGCATTCCCCTCCATCGAGGCGCACCTTTCCGGTTGTTTTGGTCCAGACTCGCGACACAACGAATGCACTACGCCCGTTGACGTGACGGGCGGCGGCCGAAGTTCCGCGATCATCCGCAGAATGTCGGCGAAGATGCACGGTATGGCGACCTCCGCCATCTGGAAAGCGATGTAGCGCGCGTGACCGACGACCTTCGCGCCGATCTTGATCAACTTCTCGCGCAGCGTCGTCTTGGTCGACGTGGGGATGACCGCGGCGGCCGCGGCGGCAATGGCAGAGGAGTACTCTGGGCACTCCCTGCGCGCCGGGCCCGCGACGTCGGCCGCTCAAAATGATGCCCCCGGGCACGTGATCCAGCGCCAGGATTGCCCGGCATCAGTTTCCGCGCCCCATCTGTTGCTGTGGCGAAGCTAGAATTTGAGTCGCTCGCCGCGGATGTCGTCTAAGCAATTGTTGTCACGCGATAATATTTGTCGTCTTTCGCGTTCGGGAACTGCTCCTTGTCGGCGAACGCCATGGCGGCGCGGCAATATTCGAGGACCGCGGACCACGAGGCGAGCAGGGGGCGCTTCTTCACCTCGCCGCGCGCGAGCCGTCGCGCCGCCGCCTCGACGATCTTGAACTCGGTGATGGCGGACTCGCCCAAGCCTGCCACCTCGGCGAGCCGCTGCGGCGGAGCGGCGATCACCTCGGCGAACGAGCCGAACTTTTCGATCAGCGCCTTCGCCAGCGGTTTGACGTCGCGTCGCGGCAGTGCCCGGAACAGCACCAGCTCCAAGAGCTCGTAGTCGGAGACCGCGTCGGCGCCGGCCTCGCGGAAGCGGCCGCGCAGTCGCTCGCGATGCCCGTGGTAATGTGGGGGCGCCTCCTCGAGCCCGGTCTCAGGCAGTTCCCCGATTCGCTTGGCCGCCATGACGTCCCATCAGCGCTGCGCCCCGTGGTCCCAAGGATGACGACAATGGCGGGCCGAATGCAATCGCCATCGCGGGAATGGCGCCTCCCGCGGCGGTTGCATGGCGATTTCGCTATGGGGAGCAGCTTGAACATGAACTCGGCGAGCTCCGGCCGCTTTCGGGTGAGCTGCGGCGCGCGCCGGTGCTTGAGGTAGCTGTCGAAGAAGGCGATGCTGTAATCGTCGATCAGCCGGAAGGTCTCGCGCGTCGCGAGGCATGACGCGGTGGTGCGGGCATTGCCGCAATTGACCCAGGCGAAGTGGTCGGCATCCCTGCAGCACCAGGAAGAACGCCGGCGGGTTCGCTTTGCGATAGGCGCCGTTGGCGCCGGCGAGAAACGGCGTGATGCCGAGATCGAGGGTGCCGCCCTGGTACATCAGGGGGACCCGGACGTTCCCCAGCCTCTCCTGGACCTGGAACGGCATCACATAGGGCGACAGCCCGAGCACCGCGCGGATGCGGCGGTCGAGCCAGCCGGTCCATCCGCCGGCCAGGCCGACCACGGTATAGCCGCCGAGCGAATGGCCGGCGGCGCCGATGTTCTCGGCATCGATGACGTCGTGGAAATCGCCGTGCGCCAGCAAGGCGTCGATGGTCGCTTCGACGTCGGCGCGGCGATCGCCGAAGCTCGTTTCGTTCCAGGTGTCGAGCTTGTCGAAATCCGGCTGGCGGGTCCGGGGAATCGGCACGACGGGCCGGGCGGTATGGCAGACCATTGCATCGGCATGGTCGGGCGCCGCGACGACGTAGCCGTGCCGCGCCAATTCCTCGGTGAACGCGATCGACTGAATGCCGCAACCGGTGTTGCCGTGAGAGAATACGATCAGCGGCACCCGCTGGCCGCACGCCCGGCTCGGCGCGGCATCGATCGCGACGAGGCCGGAGAAGCTCCCGGTGTAGGGATAGGGCGCCGGCCGCGCCGCCGTCGGATACCAGACGGCGACGACCCGGTCGGCGAGATGCATCACCCGGAAGCCGACGGTCGAGGGGGCGCAGTCCTGCGCCTTGACGGGGCTCGCTGCGGCGAGCATCGCAAACAAGGCGAGGAGTGCAAACGAGGCAAGGAGGGCGCCGGGAAGCCTGTGCCGCATGGGACACCACATGGATGGCGACCTCCCGATTTGCGCTCAGCCTTCCCGGAAAGTCCTTGTCTTGGCGAACCCCCGAGCCCCCGGCGCGTCAGCTATAGGGCGGCCGGTCGAGGCCCTTCGGCGACAGCGTGAAGATCTCGTGGCCGCGCTCGGTCACGCCGACACTGTGCTCGAACTGGGCGGACAGCGAGCGGTCGCGGGTCACGGCGGTCCAGCCGTCCGCCAGCACCTTCACGTGGGGGCGGCCGAGATTGATCATGGGCTCGACGGTGAACAGCATGCCGGGCTTGAACACGATGCCTTCGCCGGGCCGGCCGACATGGACGATGTTCGGCTCGTCGTGGAACAGGCGGCCGAGGCCGTGGCCGCAGAAGTCGCGCACCACGCTCATGTGCTGGGCCTCGACGAAAGTCTGGATGGCGGCGCCGATGTCGCCGGTGGTGGCGCCGGGCCGGATCACCTGGATGCCCTTCATCATGGCGTCGTAGGTGACCTCGATCAGCCGCTCGGCGCGGCGGGGAATCTCGCCGATCGGGTACATGCGGCTGGAGTCGCCGTGCCAGCCGTCGAGGATCAGGGTCACGTCGACGTTGACGATGTCGCCATCCTTGAGCGGCTTGTCGTTGGGGATGCCGTGGCACACCACGTGGTTGATCGAGGTGCAGGTCGACTTGGTGTAGCCGCGATACATCAGGGTCGCCGGTCGGGCGCCGTGATCCATAGCGAATTCGAACACGATGCGGTCGATCCGGTCGGTGCTGATCCCCGGCCGGATTTCCGGCACCAGCATGTCGAGGCACTCGGCGACCAGGCGGCCGGCCCTGCGCATACCGGCAAAGGCGTCCGGGCCGTGCAGCTTGATTTGACCGGTCTTGCGCAGCGGCGCGGTCGCCGCGTCGACGTAATTCATTACTAATCCCTCGAAGAAGCTATGGCCGCCCGCGCTCACAAATGTAAGTCGTCGCCCCGCCGAAGCAAGCCGCAATAGCATGCATGCGGCAAGCCATTGTAGTAATCCGATCGCAAGCGGGCAAAACCAAGGAATTGCCCATGGAATCGCCGACGAGCGAGGCGCCGTTCGGAGCGCTCGCTCCGAACCTTTTCGATCGAGCGGTGATGGCGCTCACCGTGCGGCTGCCGGACAACTGGGCGGGCCTCAAGCTCGCGACCGGCCTGCGCCGTCTCGTCACCATGCGCATGGACACCGCAGGCGCGCTCGACGTGACGCGCTGGCGCCTGCGCATGCGGCTCCACCCCCGCGACAATGGCTGCGAGAAGAACCTGCTGTTCACCCCGCAGATGTACGAGCCGCCGGAGCGCGAGGAACTCGCCCGTGAGATTGCGGATGTCGGCGGGCGCGCGTTCGTGTTCGTCGATGTCGGCGCCAATGTCGGCCTGTTCTCGCTCTATGTCGCAGCGACGGCGCCGGCCGCGCGCATCCTCGCGATCGAGCCCGAGCCCGGGAACTTCGCGCGGCTCGCCTTCAACATCGCGGCCAATCCCGGCGTGCCGATCGTGCCGCTCTCATTGGCGTTGGGTGACGCAGAGGGGACGGCGGAGATCGTGCTCAACGCACGTGACCGCGGCGGCACCCGGCTTGCGGCGAACGGCACGCAGGGGCGCGGCGTCGCCGTGCAGTGCCGGCCGCTGCTCGCGGTCGTCACCGAGGCCGGCGTCGACCGGTATCGACGCGCTCAAGATCGACGTCGAGGGCGCCGAGGACAAAGTGTTGATGCCGTTCTTCCGCGATGCGCCGCCGTCGCTGTGGCCGCGCCTCGTGGTGATCGAGGATTCCAGCGCCGAGTGGTCGACCGACCTGTTCGCGCTCCTGAAGGAGAAGGGCTACGCGGTCTCCTCGCGCAGCAAGCAGAACGTGATGCTGCGGCTGGCCCTGTAGGGCGCAATCGCTTTATTGCGCCGCTGGGTGGCGCAATGCGCTTCGCTTATTGCGCCCTACGCTTGTTCATCGTGAATCACTCCACAATCGGCACCGCTCGATCGAGCGCGATGCCTTCCGCCGATATCGTGCAGCGATAGGCGAGTGCCTCGACACCGGCCGCCCGCGCGCGGTCGAACGCCTCGCCGTAACGCCGGTCGATGTCGCGGGCGAGCGCGAAGCGCTCGGCCGAGCCGATCTGGATGAGGTAGAGCATCACGGCGCGGTGGCCGGCGGCGACCATCGCGGCGAGCTCGTCGAGATGCCGTGCGCCGCGCGCTGTCACCGCGTCCGGAAATTCGGCGCGTCGCGGCTCGCGCATCAGGTGCACGTTCTTCACCTCGACATAGCAGGGCGGCCGGTCCGGCAATTCGAGCAGAAAATCGACCCGCGAGCCTTGCCCATATTTCACCTCGCGCCGCACCGATGCGTAACCGGCAAGCCCTTCGATGGCGCCGGCGGCGAGCGCATGGCCGGCGATGACGTTCGGATGCGCGGTGTTGACGCCGACGAGCTCCAGCCCAGAGCCGAGGTCGACTTCGACGAGCTCCCACGAATAGGGCAGCTTGCGGCCGGGCTTGTCGGAGCGCGAGAGAAACACCCGCGAGCCCGGCGCAGCCAGTCCAGTCATGGCGCCGGGATTGGCGACATGGGCGGTGATCTCCTCGCCGCTCGGCAGCACCACGTCGGCGAGAAAGCGCTTGTAGCGGCGCACCAGTGTCGCGGGAATTAGGGGGACCGAGAAGCAAATCATGTGTGCGAGTGTGTCAGAAAGTCCTTGAACGCGTGCGCCCACAAGACATTCATGAGGCACGGCGGCACGGCCCTTCGACGGACATTATGCGTGGGACAACGGATGCTCCGGCAGCTTGAACTGGAAGACATGGATCGGGCCGCTGCCGTGCATCGTGTGTCTTTCGACCATGCTCTACCCACCCTTGCAGGGCTTCACACGCCTGAAGGGGATCGATGGTTCTTTCGAGAACGTGTCTTCCCGACCTGCCAAATCTGGGGTTACTTCGACCGCCAGGACTTGGTCGGCATTATCGCATTCGGCGGAGGATGGATCGAACAACTCTATGTTTTGCCGTCATCGCAAGGCCGCGGTATCGGCACTGCATTGCTTGCGATTGCACAGAGCCGATTTCCTAGCTTGAGCCTCTGGACGTTCCAACGCAACGCTGCTGCCCGCCGGTTTTATGAGAGGCACGGCTTCACCCTGGTCGAAGCGACCGACGGCTCCCGCAACATGGAGAAAGAGCCCGACGTCCTATACCGCTGGCCGTCCAATCCGTGAACTGGACACAGATGTTGCGCTTGGCGAAGCAAGACCCCACCCTGCCCCCCGAGACGGGGGGACATCATGCCTGGATCACCCCACCCAACTCGTCCTCGATGTGGATGCGGATGATCTCGTCGAACGAGCTTTCCGCCACGAATCCGAGCGCGCGTGCCCGCGCCGCGTTGAAGCGGTGCGGCCAGCCGTCGACGATGCGCATCACCAGCGGATCGGGCTCGCGGCGGATGCGGGCGACGACCTTGTCGCCGGCGATCCGGCGCAACGCTTCGATCTGTTCGGCGACGGTGCAGGAGACGCCCGGCATGGTGAGATTGATGCGCGGGCCCAGCTTGTCGCGGGAAAGCCCCGCCGCGTGGATGAGGAAACCCACCGCCGCGCGCGGCGAGGCATGGGTGTGCAGGTTGTTCTCGTCGACCGGCAGGATCGCCTCGTGGCCGGCGAGCGGCTCGCGGATGATGCTCGAATAGAAGCCCGAGGCCGCCTTGTTGGGCTTGCCCGGCCGCACGCAGATCGCGGGCAGGCGCAGCCCGATGCCGTCGACGAAGCCGCGGCGGGTGTAGTCGGAAAGCAGAAGCTCGCACACCGCCTTCTGCGTGCCGTAGGAGGTCAGCGGCGTGAGATGGAATTCATCGCCGATGACGTCGGGGAACGGTGCGCCATAGGCGGCGCAGGACGAGGTGAAGACGAGCCGCGGCCGGTAGCCGTCGCCGACGGCGCGGATCGCCTCGAGGAGCGCGAGCATGCCGTCGAGGTTGCTGCGATAGCCCTTCTCGAAGTCGAGCTCGGCCTCGGCGGACACGATGCCCGCGGTGTGGAAGATGATCTCCGGGCGCCCGGCGACGAGGCGCGCGGCGACGCCCGGGGTCGCGAGGTCGTCGACGACGATCTCGGTCGTGCCCGAGAAGGTCGGCTTCGCCGGCGCGACCACGTCGGTGAGGGTGAGCCGCGTGATCGCCTTGCCATTGAGCGAACCTGCCGCGAGCCGGCCGATCAGCTTGTGGCCGATCATGCCGGCGGCGCCGGTGACGAGGATGTGCATGCCTCAACGCCTCTCAGTCCTCGCCGCGGCGTCGCCCCGTCCCGCGGAAGAGAATGTCAACTCGTCGCTTGCCCGGTCACGGCGGCGAGCGCCGCCGGCGAGGTCTTGGTGACCTCGGCGGCTGCAATTCCGTGCCGCGCCGCGAGCCAAGCGGGGTCGTTGTAGCAGAGCCAGACGGTGCCGTCGGCATCCTCGTAGGCGAGCGCCTTGAGCGGCAGATCGATCCCGATCGCCTGCTTCTGCTGCATCAGCGGCGTGCCGCCCTTCGCATTGCCGAAGATCAACAGCTCGGTCGGTCGCAGGGGGAGCCCGACGTCGTTCGCGCCCTTGCCATGGTCGATGCGCGCGAACACCTCCATGCCCTTTGCGGTGACTATGGCGGCAAGCTTGTCGATCGTGTCCTTGACGCGGTGCGAACTTTTGACCGTCACCAGGCCATTGTCAGCCATTGCGAAGGCTCCTTGCTGCAAGCTAGAAAGGCGGCGCATCCTAGAGCGCGATCAATTCTGGTTGGAAACAATGGATTTGGCGCGTGATCAACTTTTCGGGATCATGCGCGGTTTCGGGAGGACGGTCGACATGAGGGCATTGGTGCGTTGGGCGACGCTCGCTGTCGCGCTCGCGGCCGGCGGCATCGCCGCCGCCGACGACGGCGCGGCCATCAAGGAGCTTGCGCCGACCGGAAAGCTGCGGGTCGCGATCGCCGTCGGACCGGCGACGTCGGCGCTCTACACGGTCAAGGGCGATACCCCCGGGAGCTATCACGGCGTCACCGTCACGCTCGCCACCGCGCTCGCCAAAAAGCTCAACGTCCCGCTCGAGTTCGTGCCCTATCTCGGGACCGGCGAGATCCAGGGCTCGGCGGCGAGCGGGGTGTGGGACGTGTCGTTCATGCCGGTCGACGAGACGCGCAAGAAGTTCGTCGACTTCGGCGCGCCCTATCATCTGCTGCAAAGCACCTATCTCATCGCCCCCGGCTCCGACGTGAAGACGGTGGCGGATGCCAACCGGGCCGGCGTGCGCATCGCGGGTGTCGCCGGGACCGCGACCTTCCGCGCCTCCAACGCGGCCTCGGCCAATGCCACCCACATCACCGTCAACGGTGTCGACGAGGCGGTCGAGCTGATGAAGGCCGGCAAGGCCGATGCCATCGCGCTCAGCCGCGAATCGCTCACCGGCCTCAAGGACAAGATCCCGGGCTCCCACATTCTCGATGGCGGGTTCCTCAACTCCACCACGGCGGTCGCGGTACCCAAGAACCACCCGGAAGCGCTGGCCTATGTCACCGCTTTCGTCGAGGACGCGAAGGCCTCGGGCCTCGTCCGCAAGGCGTTCGACGAGGTCGGAATGAAGACCTCGCAGGTGGCGCCGGCGGGGATGAAGCCTTAGCGCAGCCTGACAGGTCCCTGCCGCGATCAGACGTCTCCCCGAACGCGGGGAGACGCTGGTACATCGTCCGTTCCGAGCTGAACACAGCGCGTCCGGCGCCTCAGGCGACCGGGCCAATCCGCTGTTTGCGCGCAAAAAATCGCCGCCGCCGTTCCGGTATTAACGACCTGTTTACCATCTCTGCAGCACAATCGCCGCTGTTAGCGGATTGGCAATCTTTGTGCGGATGCGGGGGACCCGATGAACTGGCTCCGGGAACACATGCGAGAGCAGCTTACGAAGGCGCCTTCGGGCGACCATGCACAGAACGTCGTGCACTTTCCCGCCGACACCGCACCGCCGCGCACCGGCCCATCCGCCGCGCTCGACCTCGTGTCCCAGGCGGCGAGCGTGATCCGCGGCATCGAGGAGCGGGCGGCGGAAACCGAGGCTCGCGCCCGGGGGCTCGCGGAAGCCGCGCTCGAGAAGCTCGAGGCCGCCGAAATCCGTATCAGCGACGCCGAGAGGGCTCGCATTCACGCCGAGGACACCCTGGTGCGGCTCAGCGCGCGACTGCAGGAAGCGGAGCGGCAGCTGGCGCGGACCCAGGCGCTCCTTGTCGCGGCCGAAAACCGATCTGCCGACGCCGAGCACCAGCTGCGCGCGGCCGAAGCGCGCGCCAACAGCTCGGAAAAGGCCGTGGGCCAGATCGAGGACGCCATTCGCGCCCAGATCGTCGGCCTGCAACGCAATCTGACGGCACGCACAAGAAACGCGGCCTGAATGCTTCAGAGCATGATCCCGAAAAGTTGCAGACTTTTCGGACAAGATCATGCTCAAAATCAAAGAGTTCAGAGTGTGATCCGATTCAACCTGAATCGATCGCACTCAAGGGTAAGCCGGGCCGGGATCCGGTGAAGGGTGGGGGGAGTCGATGTTCGCTGTTCTGCGGCGCTTGCGGCGCCGTTCGCGCACCATGACCGAGCCGGTTGCGGAGCCGATGGTACATCCGGCCATCGTCCGGATGACGCGCATGGTGCCCGCAAACGACACCAGGCCCGTCGTCCCCCAGGAACTGGAAGCCGTCCCCGAGAGCGATGAGGAAGCGATCGAGCGGCAGATTTCCTCGCTGCTCGCGGCGTGGGACAAGACGTCGCTCTGCGCCCGCCGCGAGTTCCTCACCCGCATCGACCAGCGCATCATGACCACACACTGGATCAGGAGCGCGCGGGGCCAACTCGCCAAGAGCGCCGCCGCGGGTTGATGTCGGCGCCGCCGGGCGCCTTGCCACAACGTGGACCCGTGATCATGTGGACTGCGATCACGTTGGACTGTGATCGCGTTGACTGTGATCACGTTGACCGCTTTCTCCCCGCGATGCTAGGGAAAGTGTGCGGCGCTGTGCAGCGCACCCGAGCATCGGATGAAACTCCCCGCCTTCGAATATGCCTGCCCGTCGACGCTACGCGAGGCGGTGGCGCTGCTTGCTTCGGGCGACGGCGATGCCAAGGTGCTTGCCGGCGGCCAGAGCCTCGTGCCGATGATGGCGTTTCGCGTCGCTTCGCCCGCGCTCGTCGTCGATCTACGCAAACTCTCCGAGCTGCGGCGGATCGACATCAACGAGGCCGGTGTGCGGCTCGGCGCCATGGTGCGCTGGCGCGACATCGAGGACGACACGCGGCTCGATACCGCGCATCCCCTGCTCAAGGCCGCGATCCGCGAGGTCGCCCACTATCAGATCCGCAATCGCGGTACCGTCGGCGGGAGTATCGCGCACGCCGATCCGGCTGCGGAGATGCCTGGCATCGCGGTGACCTGCGACGCCGAGATCGCGGTGGTCGGCCGCGCCGGAGAACGCACCATCCGCGCCGCCGACATGTTCATCGCGCCGCTCACCACCGCGCTCGCCGCCGACGAGATCATCGTCGAGATCAGGCTGCCGGCGTGGCCGTCCGGACGGCGCTGGGCGTTCAAGGAATTCGCCCGCCGGCGCGGCGATTTCGCCATGGCCGGGACGGCGCTGTTCTACGACACCGACCGCAGCGGCAAGGCGCACAACGCCCATGTCGGCGCGATCGGCGTCGGCGACCGGCCGCAGCGCCTCGCGGCGGCGGAAACCGAGATCGATGGCCACGTGGTGGACATCGCGGTGAGCGAGCGCGCCGGTGCTGCTGCATCGGCCGCGGTCACGCCGCAAACCGACATCCACGCGAGCGCCGCCTATCGCAAGTCGCTGCTCGGCACGCTCGTCGAGCGCGCGCTGCAGAGCGCGTGCGCGGGATGAGGTAAGTTGGAGCGCGCGTGATGCCGGTCAGCTTCGAGGTCAACGGAAAAGCGGTCAGCGTCGACGTCGAGCCGCGCATGACGCTCGCCGACTGCCTGCGCCACGTGCTGCGGCTGACCGGCACCCATGTCGGCTGCGAGCATGGCGTCTGCGGCGCCTGCACCATCCTGGTCGACGGCGCCGCGGTGCGCGCCTGCCTGCTGCTCGCGGTGCAGGCCGAGGGCTCGAAGGTCGTCACCATCGAAGGGCTCTCCAACGACCACGAGCTGACGCCGCTGCAGGCCGCGTTCCGGCGCCATCACGCGCTGCAATGCGGCTTCTGCACGCCGGGCATGATCACCACCGCGCACGCGCTCCTGAGCGAGGAGCCGGACGCCGATGCCGATCGCATCCGCGAGGTGCTCTCCGGCAATCTGTGCCGCTGCACCGGCTACATCTCGATCATCGAGGCCGTGCTCGACGCCCGCGCCGCCTACAAGAAGCCGGCGCCATGACGCGCATCGCGAGGGCCGGAGCGTGAAGAACACCTTCATCGGCAGCCCGGTCGAACGGCGCGAGGACCTGCGCTTCGTGCGCGGCCGCGGGCAGTATGTCGACGATCTCCATCCTGCCGGGCTGCTCTACGCGGTGATCCTGCGGAGCTCGGTGGCGCACGGGAGCATCCGCGCGATCGACACCGCCGGGGCGCTCGGCATCAAGGGCGTGCACGCCGTCATCACGGCAAAGGACATGCCGGGCGGCCCGCCGAAGATCGCCATGCGGCTGCAGCCGCTGCCGGAGTTCAAGCCGTTCGAGCAGCCGGTGATCGCCGACGGCAAGGTCCGCTATGTCGGCGAGCCGGTGGCAGTCGTGCTCGCCGACAGCGTCGCGATCGGCGAGGACGCGCTCGAGCACATCGTGCTCGACATCGAGCCGCTACCGGCGGTGACCGACTGCGCCGCGGCTGCGCGGGGCGACCGGCTGCTCTTCGAAAGCCACGGCACCAATCGCGCGATGACATTCACCGCCGCCTGCGGCGACGTCGATGCGGCCTTCGCGGCCGCCGCCTATGTCCGGCGCGAGAAGCTGCGCACCCAGCGCCACTACGGCCTCACCATGGAGCCGCGCGGCGTGCTCGCCCAGTGGGAGGCGGGCCGGCTCACCGTCTATGGCGCGGCCAAGGTGCCGTTCTTCAACCGGCGCATCCTCGCCAAGCAGATCGGGCTGCCCGAGGACGCGATCGACATGGTGGAGAACGATGTCGGCGGCGGCTTCGGGGCGCGGGGCGAGTTCTATCCGGAGGACTTCCTCATTCCGTTCGCCGCGCGCCATGTCGGGCGGCCGGTGAAGTGGATCGAGGATCGCCGCGAGAACTTGATGGCGATGAACCACGCCCGCGAGGCCGCGGTCGACGTCGAGATCGCCTGCGACCGCGACGGCATGATCCTCGGCCTGCGCGGCCATGCCGATGTCGACATGGGCGCCTACATGCGCACCAACGGCGCGGTCGGCGCGCGCAACATCGCGCAGTTCATGTCGGGGCCGTACCGGATTCCGAACATCCGCCTCGACTCCACGCTGTGGATGACCAACAAGACCCCGGTCGGCACCTATCGCGGGCCGGGCCGCTTCGAGACCGACTTCTTTCGCGAGCGCCTGCTCGACGTGGTCGCGGCCGACCTCGGCATCGACCGCGTCGAGTTCCGCCGCCGCAACCTCATCCCGGCGTCAGCGATGCCGTATCCGTTCCCGACCATCACGCCGTTCGAATCGAAGGACGAGGTCGACAGCGGCGACTACGGCGTAAGCCTCGACCGCTGCCTTGCCGAGTTCGGCTGGGCGGAAAAATCGAAGCTCGCGGGGCGCGTGATCGACGGCCGTCACCATGGCCTCGCGATCGGCTGCTTCATCGAAGGCGGCGCCGCCGGGCCAAAGGAGACCGCGAAGCTCGAGATCGGCGCCGACGGCGCGGTGACGGTGTTCATAGGCTCGTCGGCGGTCGGCCAGGGCGTCGAGACGGTGTTCGCCCAGATCGCCGCCGATGCCCTCGAAATTCCGATCGATCGCATCACCGACGTCTTCCACGGCTCCACGGCCTATGTGAGCGACGGCTACGGCGCCTATCATTCGCGTTCGGTGGTGATGGGCGGCTCGGCGCTGCTCGATGCGGTGAAGAATCTCCACGAAGCGATCCGCGGCGAGGCGGCGCAAGCGCTGGGCCTGCGCGCCGTCCGACGTCGCGATTACCGAGGACCGAATCGCCGGTCCCGGTGGGCGGAGCGCGACCTTCGCCGCGTTCGCCGGGATGTCGGCGGAAGGCATCTTCCTCAACAAGAAGCACACCTACACCTACGGCGCGCATGCTGCGCACGTCACCGTCGACGCCCGCACCGGCGAGGTCGCGATCCTCGACTACCTCACCGTCGTCGACTGCGGCCGCATCATCAATCCGATGACGGTGCGCGGGCAGGTGATCGGCTCGCTGGTGCAGGGGCTCGGCGGCGCCATGCTGGAAAATCTCGTCTACGACGAGGAGGGCCAGCTGCTCACCGGCACGCTCGCCGACTATTTGCTGCCGACCGCGAGCGACTTTCCCAACCTCCGCGCCATCGTCACCGACGATTTTCCCTCGCCGATCAATCCGCTCGGCGCCAAGGGCGCAGGGGAGGGCGGCATCATCGCCGCCGGCGGCATCATGGCGAACGCGGTCGCCAACGCGCTCAGTGCCTTCGGCGTCGAGCCGCGCGAGCTGCCGCTGACGCCGGCGAAGATCTGGGAGATGGTCGAGGCAGGCCGGAAGTAAGCGGCTTCCTCCGTGGCGTCATTCCGGGGCGCGCGTCAGCGCGAACCCGGAATCCAGAAATCGTGGCGCCGCAGCTCCTGGATTCCGGGTTCACCGCTGCGCGGTGCCCCGGAATGACGGGAGGGGTATGACGCCATGGCTGTTTGACGAAAGCCCCCGCGGAACTAGAGTCCGCGCCAGCCAAGAAACCTCACAAGGAGACAAGAGCCATGGCCGTTGCGCGGCATCCGCTTCCGAAGGAATTGGTCGGCGTTCCGATCGAGGCCATCATGGACCGCTATGTGCGCCGGTTCCGCGACCGCAAGCCCGACTGGGCGGCGTTCGAGGACGCCAAGATCGAGGGATTCAAGCGGGCGCAGCATCGCTTCATCGGCGCCGGCGGCTCCGGCAAGCATGCCGATCCCACCGTGATCCCGGCCGGCAACTTCACGCTGTCGATCATGTATGTCGAGCCGGGCCAGGGCAACGCGGCGCACACCCACGAGGTCGAGGAGATCTTCTTCGTCCTGCAGGGCTTTCTCGACGTGTTCGTCGAGGACGAGACCGGCAAGCGCCTCACCACCCGCCTCGGCCCCTGGGAATGCATCGCCTGCCCGGCCGGCGTCATCCACGGCTACCAGAACGACAGCCTGGAGCCGGTCTACTTCCAGGTCATGCTCGGCCGCGGCAAGCCCGAGGCCATGGGCTACGCCGACGAGGAGCTCTACAAGCGCCGCGCCGCGCACCTGCAGCCCGGCGAGGCGTAAGCTCTTTCCCTCCCCGGCTTCGGGGAGGGCAGGGTGGGGCTCTTTCTTGCTCGCTTCGCTCGCGGACCCCGCCCGACCTCGCTTTCGCTCGGCCACCCTCCCCGAAGCCGGGGAGGGATTCTTCACTCCGCCCGGGCGCCGGACTTCTTGATCACGGCCGCCCATTTCGCGATCTCGGCCTGCATGAAGGCGCCGAAATCCTTGCCGAAGGCGGTGCCCGGCTCCGAGCCCAGCGCCTCGACGCGCGCGATGACGTCCGGCGCCGCCAGCACCTTCTTCACCTCGGCGATGAGCTTCGCCCGCACCGGGGCCGGCGTCTGAGCGGGGGCGACGAGCCCCTCCCAGGAATTGGCGTCGAAGCCCGGCAAACCCTGCTCGGCCACCGTCGGCAGGTTCGCCAGCACGGCGGGGCGCGTCGCCCCGGCATTGGCGAGCGGACGCACCTTGCCGCTCGTGATCTGCTGCAGGCTCGCCGGCAGGAGATCGAAGAACATCTGGATGTGGCCGCCGATGAGATCGTTCATGGCCGGCCCGGTGCCGCGATAGGGCACGTGGACGATGTTGATGTCCGCCATCGTCTTGAGCAGCTCTCCGCTCATATGCGGGGTCGAGCCGTTGCCGGCCGAGCCGAAATTGATCTCGCCGGGGTGTTTCTTCGCATAGGCGATCAGCTCCTGCACATTGGTGACCGGAAGTTGCGGGTTCACCATCAGCACGATCGGCGAGATCGCAAACAGCGCGATCGGCGCGAAGTCCCGCGTCGGATCGAACGGCAGGCCCTTGGTGTAGAGCGTCTGGTTGACGACCAGCGGGCCGGGCGCGGTGAACAGCAGCGTGTAGCCGTCCGGGTCCGACTTCGCGACCGACTCGGCGCCGACATTGCCGCCTGCGCCGGCGCGGGTCTCGACGATGAACTGCTGGCCGGTGTTCTCGGAGAGCTTCTGCGCGAGCAGCCGCGCCATGACGTCGACCGATCCGCCGGGCGGAAACGGATTGACGATGCGCACGACGCGATCCGGATAGCTCTCCGCCATTGCCGGCAGCGGCGAGACGAGCACGGCCGCGACGGCGACGGCTGCAAGACGGAGGGCGTTCATGCGCGGTGCTCCCTGAGGCGGCGACGCGACCGAGGCTAGGACATCGGCCCCGCGCTTGGAAGCGCAGGGATGTCTCAGGGGCTTCCTCGTCGTCATTCCGGGGCGCCGCCAACGGGTCCGGCCTTTGGCCGGCCCGATGACAGGCTCCACGGCGAACCCGGAATCCAGAGACGGCCGTTCCGCAAGGGCTGGATTCCGGGTTCGCGCTACGGAAGCGCGCGCCCCGGAATGACGGAGGACCTTGGGACATGCTATTCCCTCGCTTCCGAAACGCCCTCCGAACAGCAACCAACGAGAAACCCCATGACCAAGCTGCGCCTGACCTTCGCGTGCGGGCCCTATGACCGTACTCAATCCCTCCGCGACGGCACCCTCGCGCCGGAAGGCATCGACCTCGTCTACCTCGCCGCTGCAGCCCGCCGAGATTTTCTGGCGCATGCTGCAGTACCAGGAGTTCGACGCCTCGGAGATGTCGCTCTCGAACTACACCAGCCTGGTGAGCCGCGGCGATGCACCGTTCGTGGCGATCCCGGCGTTCCCGTCGCGCGTGTTCCGCCACGGCTATTTCTTCATCAACACCGACAGCGGCATCCGGCATCCCGGCGATCTCAAGGGCAAGCGCGGCGGCGTGCCGGAATACAGCATGACCGCGGCCGTCTACATGCGCGGCCTCCTCGAGCACGAATACGGCGTCAAGCCGAGCGACGTCACCTGGGTGCAGGGGCGCGCCGACCGTCTCGGCTACAAGCTCCCCGACGACATTCGCCTCACCATGGCGCCGGCCGGCGTCGAGCTCGGCGATCTCCTCGAGCGCGGCGAGATCGATTTTCTGATGACCGCCAACAATCCGCTGTCGTTCCGCCGCGGCGCGCCCAATGTGAAGCGGCTGTTTCCCGACTACGTGCAGGACGAGAAGGACTACTTCCGCCGCACCCGCATCTACCCGATCATGCACACCGTGGTGATCCGCCGCGACATCTACGAGCGCGACCCCTGGGTGGCGCTCAGCCTCTACAAGGCGCTGTGCACGGCGAAGGACCGCTGCTACCACGTCCTCGCCGAGGCCGGCTCGCCGAAGGTCTCGTCGGCCTGGCTGCAGCCGCTGCTCGAAGAGGAGCGCGCCATCATCGGTCCCGACTGGTTTCCCTACGGCATCGGGCAGAACCGCGAGAGCATCGAGGCGCTGCTGCAGTATGCCCACGAGCACGGCCTCACGGAGCGCCGCGTCAAGCTCGAGGAGCTGTTCGCGCCGAGCACGCTGCGCGACATTCCGCTCGCGGAAGGGCAGCTGACTTGATGTGGTAGTCGCGTGCGCAGAGTGAAGTGAACCACCACCGTCATCGCCGGGCTTGTCCCGGCGACCCCGATAATCGGCACGGCTGTGCCACTCTGAATCGGGGTGGCCGGGTCAAGCCCGGCCATGACGACTTGAAGGGCCGAGTACGCGCAGCTCACGAACGAAACGCCGTGCGGCGGCGCAGCGCGTCCCTCACGTTGCGCGCCATCGCGATGACATCGCGGCGCATCGATCTCCAGGCGGCATGCGCGCGCGAAGTTCGCCCCCGGGCTCAGGCCGATCATCACATCCGCCATGGCGAGCCGGTCGCGCCACAGGTGATCCATCAGCGGATGGTCCGGCACCGCGCAGGAATCGACGAATTCGATCGTCTCGTCGGCGAGGAGCGCGGCGGTAACTTCGGTCATCGCCTGCAGCCCGGGCGAAAAGCGCGCCATGCCTTCGTCATAGGCCATCTTCCATGACCACACGCGATCGGCGCTGCGTAACGCTATGACGCTCGCGACGACGCGCCCATCGAGGGCAAGCTCCGTCAACCGTCGTTTCGCCGCGGTGCGCGAGCGCGTCGAGCGCGCTCTCCGCGAAGCCGCGATGTGCGGCGCTCTGAATGAGCGCGGTGCCCGCCGCGCCCTTCCAGCCCTGCGACTCCAGCGCGAGGAATCGCTGCAGCGCCGGCGCGACGTCGCTCGCCGCGTGCGCCACGGCGAACTCCGCGCGCCCGACCTCGCCGAGGCGACGACGCAGGCGGCGCGCCTCGCGCATGCGTTTGGCGCCGATCACTTCATCGAGGTCGCGCGGGCGGCCGGCGGCAAGATCGAGCGCGGCGCGACGATGCGCTCCGAACGCGGCATGCGCCCCGCCGAGCTTTTCGCTCGCGCTCCGCAGCGCCCGCGCTACCGGCCCTGTCATCCGGCAGCAGCGGCAGCAGCAGAAGCTTCGGCAAAGCCGCATCGCCCGCGATGTGCCCGAAAAACGCCGCCGTCACCTCAGCCGTCGCATCGCGATCGACGAGCGGCGTGCCGAGCGGCGCGAACGGATGCGTCCAGCCGACGAGCAGCGGCAGCTTCATGCCGTAGCGCCGCGACGACCGACGAAACGGCAGCAGGCCGAGCAATTGCCGTTCCGCCGACCACACGAGGATCGCCTCGACGTCGCGGCCGAACGCCGGTGCGGCGGCGAGCGCGAAGTCCGGCGTGTAGAACACGTTCGGCTCGACGGCGCGCTCGGCGAGCCGCCGCCAGGGATCGACGATGTCGGCGAGAGCCGCCAGCGGCCGGCGCTCGATGACGAGGTTCTGTGCCGGCGCCAGCATGTCACCCCCGCGACGGGGCACCCCAGATGAAGACATGGAGCCCGAGCCGGCGCTTGGCGACGATGAACAGCAGCGTCGATTCCGTGAGCACGGCCGAGGCCGTCGCGATCGCCGCGCCGGTGAGCCCGAGATGCGGGATCAGCAGCAGGCACAGCGCAAGGTTCACCGCGAAGGCGGTGCCGTAGATCGCGGCGCAGATCTTCTGCTGGCCGATCATGTTGAGCAGCCGCTCGGCCGGTCCCACCGCGGCGCGGGCGACGAGGCCGACCGACATGATGACGATCAGGTGATAGCCGTCGGCAAAGCCGGGGCCGAACAGCATCAGGATCGGCTTGCCGAGGAGGAGCATCAGGCCGGCGAGCGCGAGCGAGGGCCAGAACGTCCAGCGGATCGTCTGGGCGAGGAAGGCGGCGAGCTTATCGTGCTCGCCGGCCACGTGATATTCGCTGAAGCGATGCGCCGAGGCCGCCGACACCGCGAAGTAGATGAAGTTGACGAGCGCCAGCGTCTTGGTCGCGGCGTAATAGACCGCGACGTCGCCGGGGCCGACGAAGGCCTGCAGCACCAGCGTGTCGACATAGGTGAGCAGGATGAAGAAGCTGTCGACGAGGGCGAGCGGCAGCGCGGTCCCGAGCCAGTCGATGAACGCGTAGCGCCGCGGCCCCGGCGGCACTTCGCGGGAGAGCCTGCGGCCGAGCACGATCATCTGGACGACGATCACCGCCCAGAACGCCGCGCTGGCGGTCGCGAGCGTGGTGTCCGCACTCACCTCACCGCCGGCGAGAAAGAAGCCGCCGGTGACGGCGATGACGATCAGCGGATGGGCGATGAACAGCGGCAGCAGCGCGAGCTCGATCCAGTTGAAGCAGCGTGCAACCGGGTCCTGCAGCATGCTCAGCGTGAAGGCCGGCAGCGTCAGGCTCACCAGCACGAAGGGCAGGAAATAATAGGCGCTGATGCGGTGGCCCAGCACGAGCACCGTGCCGAGCACGATGGCGCCGACCGCGACGCCGTTGCCGAGGCACAGCAGGCGGCTGCCGACGAGAAAGCCGCGCAGCCGGTCGAGGTCGCCGCGGGTGCGGTATTCCGGAATGAAACGCTGCGCCGACGAGCCGACGCCGAGCGCGCTCAGCATGCCGAGGAAGCCGACCCAGGCCCAGGCATAGACGTAGATGCCGAACTCGAAGCGGCCCATCCACCGCGCCAGCACGACCTGGCTCACGAACAGGATGCCGGCGCCCACCACGCGGATCAGGAACGCGCTGCCGGCCACCCGCTGGGCGGTCGCATGGTCGCCGCGGTCGGCGAGCCACGCGGCGAGCCGGCCGCGGAGCCCCGCGAGCGCGCTGCGCGATGACATGGCCTCGCTCGACGCCAAGGGGGCCTCCGGTTCCATTGCGCGGACGATAGGACGCGCCGCCTTAATCTTCGGTTCGGCCGGGCGCTGGGGCAGGCGCGAGGATTAAGACGCGGTTAATGCCGCAGTGTATGTCGTCAGCAGCATGGCCGCAAAATAGCGCTGGGATCGCGTCCTTGAAGAAAGAGCCGGTCATTCCGGGGCGGTGCGAAAGCACCGAACCCGGAATCCGGACTTGGGTCACGAAGAACTTGGGCGCACGAAGACTGGATTCCGGGTTCCGCCAGCGGCGGCCCCGGAATGACGAGGTCTTTTTTACACGCTCTCCTCCGCCACCTCCTCCAGTGCCGCGGCGACCGCCTTGCGCTCCTCCGCGGTGAGCGGCGGCTGCGGCGGCACGGGATCGCCGACCGCGTAGCCCTGGAATTCGAGCCCTGCCTTGATGCAGGCGGCGAGGTTGAAGCGCGCGAAGGCTTCGTTGATGCGCCACAGCCGGCGCTGCAGCGCCATCGCCTCATCCCACTTGCCGGCGCGGCAGAGGTCGTAGAGGCGCACGCTCTGGCGCGGGATGATGCAGGCGGGCCCCGCCATCCAGCCGACCCCGCCGATCAGCATCACCGCGGCCGGGATGTGCGCGGAGGCCGAGAACACGCGCAGCGCGTCGCCGCAGCGGTTCATGATCGAGAGCAGGCGGCCGGTGTTGTTCGAGGCATCCTTGATGTAGCGGATGCGCGGATGCGCGGCGAGCCGGGCGATGACGTCGAGGGTGAGGTCGCTGCGCTGGAATTGCGGGTTGGTGTAGAGCACCACGGGAATGTCGACGGCATCGGCGATGGCGCGGAAGTAGCTCTCGACCTGCGCGTCTTTCAGCGGAAAGTACGCTTCGAGGATGGCGAGGATGCCGGTCGCGCCGAGCTTCTCGTAGTGCCGCGCCTGGGCGACCGCATCGGCGGTCGCGGTCGAGGCGACGCCGGCGACCACCGGCACGCGGCCCGCGCGCCGCTTCGAGCGTCGCCGCGACGACGGCGGAGCGCTGCTCGCGGTCGAGATAGGCGAACTCGCCGGTCGAGCCGAGCGGCGTGAGGCCATGCACGCCGGCGTCGATGAGGTCGCTCGCAAGCCGCGCCAGCACCTCGGTCTTCACGCGACCGGCGGCATCGACGGGCGAGACGAGATAGGGAAACACACCGTGGAAGTCGGACATAATGGACCTTCTCCCTCCCCGTCTTCGGGGAGGGCAGGGTGGAGCTCTTTCTTCTATGGCACAGAGCAAGACCCCGCCCTACCCCGAAGTCCACCATCCGAACGCATTACACCCTCACCACTCCCGAAACGATCTCGCGGTAGAGCGCACGGTCGAGCCGCACATAGGCCTTCGCGCGCGGATCGTCGAAAAACATCTCGTCCGAAATCTTGTCGGGATCGAAGCCGTCCCGCGCGAGCCCGATCTTCTTCTGCTTGAAGGTGGCGGTGACCTCGATCGACTTCGCAGATGCGCAGGAACAGCGGCCGCGCGTAGTCGGGGAGCCGCGCGGCGAGGTAGCCGCGCAGCGCCGCGAGATCGAGGCCCGGCGCGCAGACGATCGCCGCCATGCCGGCACGACCCTCGCGGCCCGCGATCTCGACGCCGTAGACGTTCGCTTCGTGAATGCCGGGAAAGCTGCCGATGATCTCGGCGACCTCCATGGTCGAGACGTTCTCGCCCTTCCAGCGGAAGGTGTCGCCGATGCGATCGACGAAATAGAAATAGCCGTCGGCGTCCTCGCGCATGAGATCGCCGGAGCGAAACCAGACGTCGCCTTTCGCGAACACGTCGCGCAAAATCTTCGGCGCATTGTCGGCGGTGTCGGCATAGCCTTCGAACCGCATGTTCGACTTGGCGGGATCGCTGAGAATTTGTCCGACCGCCTCGCCGACCTCGCCGGGCGCAGCACGCTCGCACAGCCCTGTCGCGTTGCGGATCGGCTGGCGCCGCTCCGTGTCGAACTTCACGATGGCGATCGGAAAGCGGCGCTTGAGGAACCAGGGTATGCGGCCGACCGCGCCGGGGCGGCCGTCGAAGTTGAACAGGTTCACGTTGCCTTCGGTCGCCGCGTAGAACTCGAGGATGCGCGGGATCGCAAACCGCGCGGCAAAGCGCGGCCATACCTCCGGCCGCAGCCCGTTGCCGATCGCGAGGCGGAGCCGGTGCGCGCGCTCGCGCGGATGCGGCGGCGCTTCCGTGAGATAGCGGCACAGCTCGCCGATGTACTGGAACAGCGTGCAGTCGTTGGCGACCACGTCGTCCCAGAATTCGCGCGCGGAGAATTTCTCGCGGATGAAGACCGAGCCGCCGACGACCAGCGTCGCGCCGATGGCGACGACCCCGCCCGCGGTGTGGTGCATCGGCAGGCAGTCGTACATGCGATCGTCCGCGCGCGTGTCCATCACGCCGGAGAAGCCACAGGCCGCGAGCATCAGCCGGTAGTGGTTGATGTTGGCGGCCTTCGGCATGCCGGTGGTGCCCGAGGTGTAGATGAACAGCGCCTTGTCCTCGATGGTGAGGGCGATCTCTTCCGCGGCGGCGAGCGGCCCGCCGTCGAGCGCCGCGACGGCAAGGTCGATGCGCGGATGACCGCGCGGGGTGCGGGCCGGGATCGCCGTGCAGCCAGACCTCTGGCGCGAGTTTGAGAAAGCCCGCCGTGCAGTCGAGATGCGGCGACGAGCTCGGCCGCGACGATCACGTGCCGCGCCGCGACGATGTCGATGCAATAGGCAAGCGAGGAACCGGCCAGATTGGTGTTGAGCAGCGCGACGGTCGCGCCGGCGCGGGTGAGCCCGAGCCAGATCGCGAGATACTCCGGCCGGTTCGGCATCAGCAGCGCGACCACGTCGCCCTTGGCGATCCCCTGCTGCAGCGCCCAGCGCGTGTAGCGGCGGGACCGTTCGGCGAGCGCGCGATAGCTCAGCGTCTCGCGGGCGGAGAGCAGCGCGAGCTTGTCGCCGTGCGCGTCGGCGAGCTCGTCGATGACGATCGGAAAGATGCGGCGCGGATTGCGCACGATCGGCGCGGTGCGCCGCAAGGTGCGCAGCCCAGCGCGGAGATACGTCAGGTCGCTCGACAGTCGTTCGAACACAGGCCCTCGAATGCGCCGCGCGCTTTTCGAAATGTGGAGCGCCATTCGCAGCGGCGCAATCGTCGGCTGCACCATCACGGAGTCGGCGCGACGTGGCAAGCCCGTGCGGCGCAGGCTCAGCCCGCAGCAGCAAGGGCAGCGACGCGCTCCGGCGGACAACATGACATGTTGTCTGCGCCGCGCGCGCGTCTTACCCTCGCGCCCAAAAGCCAAGCTTGGAGGATGCGCCGTGGAAAAGCTCACACGCCTGTTCCTGGTGGCTCTATTCATCGCACTGCCGCACGATCGCGGTCGCGCAGCAGGCGGAACACTGGGTCGCGAGTTGGGTCGCTTCGGCCCACGGGCCCTATCCGGTCGGCAACCCGTCGGCGCAGCCGGACCAGAAGTTTGCCTTCCCGTCTCCCGCCGTCGGGCGCGAACGACCAGACCTTCAGGCTCGTCGTAAAGCCGGGCCTGTGGGGCCGCGAGATGCGGCTGCGCCTGACCAATGTCTTCGGCACCAAGCCGGTGACCTTCGACGGCGTTCATGTCGGCCTGCAGCTCGGCGGCCCCGCGCTGGTCAAGGGGACGAACCGTCCGGTGAGCTTCACCGGCAAGGACAGCGTGACGCTGCAGCCCGGAACGTCGGTGTGGAGCGATCCGGTGACGCTGCCGTTCGTGCGCGATGCGTCGGCGGCAGACCTGACGGGCCGCAAGCTCGCGGTGAGCTTTCATGTCGCCGGCGAGAGCGGTCCGATGACCTGGCACGCGAAGGCGTTGCAGACCTCCTATGTCAGCCCGCCCGGCTCCGGCAGCAAAGGCGCTGCGGAGGACGAGGCGGCATTCCCCTACAGCACGGCCTCGTGGTTCTTCCTCGATGCCATCGAGATGCTGGCGCCGGCCAACAGCTTCGCGGTCGTCGCCTTCGGCGATTCCATCACCGACGGCACCGCGTCGACCATGAATGGCGACGATCGCTGGCCGGACGTGCTGGCGCGGCGCCTCCAGGCGATCTACGGCAACCGCGTCGCCGTGGTGAATGCCGGCATCGGCGGCAACCAGGTCGCCGGGCCCGCGGAATACGGGCCGCAGAAGCCCTATCCCGGCGGGCCGTCGGCGCAGTCGCGCATCGAGCGCGACGTGATCGATCTCTCCGGCGTGTCGGCGATGATCTGGCTCGAAGGCATCAACGACTT
This sequence comes from uncultured Alphaproteobacteria bacterium, assembly GCA_963793985.1. Taxonomy (GTDB): domain Bacteria; phylum Pseudomonadota; class Alphaproteobacteria; order Rhizobiales; family Xanthobacteraceae; genus JAJPKK01. The sequence continues at coordinate 48,077 of CAWCCG010000039.1, forward strand.
CAGCCGCAACGGCAATGCCGCGGTCGAGACCGTGATCGGCGGCATGAAGGACGTCGTCGGCCGCATTCGCGCGAAGCGGCCGGACCTGCGCGTGTTCGGCGCCACCGTGCTCGACCGCGCTCGGCTCGTCGAACGCGGCCCACGGCTTCATCGAGCAGGACCAGAAGCGGCAGGAGCTCAACGACTTCATCCGCAAAGGCGGCCTGTTCGACGGGGTGGTCGACTTCGATCAGGTCACCTTCGACCCGCATTCCGGCGGTCTCAAGCCGGAATTCGTGCCGGAGAGCACCACCGGCGGACCGGGCGACAAGCTGCATCCCAATCGCGCCGGCTATCTCGCCATGGGGATGGCGATCGACCTCGACCTGCTCAAGCCCAAGCGGTGATGATTTCCTCACTGGTCATGGCCGGGCTTGACCCGGCCATCCCGATCATCGGCACGGCCGTGCCATTCTATCGGGATCGCCGGGCAACCCCGGCGATGACGTGATGGGCGAGAGCGCATCACCGGTCGATGCCGCCGAACGGCACCAGCGGATTGTCGGTGAGCGCGGCGCGGTCGGCGCGGTCGTGCGCGGCGGCGCCGAGGAACGCGTCGAACAATTCGCGGATGGTCCGGGGATCGATGTCGCGCACGATGAAGACCATGCGGGTGCTCGTGTCGCCGTCGGGCCAGGCCGGGAGCCGCGCCAGCGGATGCATCAGGTGCTGGACCGCGTGGACGACCATCGGCGTGTGCGGCGTCTCGGCGATCTTCACCACGCCCTTGAGCCGCAGCAGCTTCGGCCCGTGCATCGAGCGGATGAGCTCGAGGAACATCTCGAACGCGCTCGCCGGTATCGCCGCCTCGGTCGAAAGGCAGAAGGCGCGGATATGGGCGTCGTGGCGGTTGGGATCGTGCGCATGCCCGCGCGTGGTCGCCGGCGTCCGCATAGGCCTCAGCGGCGAGCCAGCGCCGCACGTCGGGCGTCTTGGTTGCGGGATCATAGAGGCCGCAGTCGAGGAGGCGCTCGGCGACCGCCTCGCCCGCGGCAGCGTCGAGGATCGGCGCCGCCGGGTTGAGCGCGCGCAGCCGTAAGAGCAGCGTGCGCAGCGCGGCCGCATGGGCGTCGCCGACGAGGTCGGTCTTGGTGAGCACGATGCGGTCGGCGATCGCCGCCTGCTTGACCGCTTCCGGGTGGCGTTCCAGCGTCGCCGCGCCGTTCACCGCGTCGACCACGGCGATGACGCCGTCGAGCCGATAGCGCATCACGAGATAGGGATGCGCCATGGTCGTGTGGACGATCGGCGCAGGATCGGCGAGGCCGGTCGTCTCGATGATCACGCGTGAAAAGGTGGCGCGGCCATTGTCGAGATTGCGGGTCAGCCGTTCCAGCGCCTCGACGAGGTCGCCGCGCAGCGTGCAGCACAGGCAGCCGGTCGAGAGCAGCACGACATCGTCGTCGACCTGCTCGACGAGGAGATGATCGAGGCCGATCTCGCCGAACTCGTTGATGATCACCGCGGTGTCGGCGAGCGCGGGATCGTGCAGCAGGCGGTTGAGCAACGTCGTCTTGCCGGCGCCGAGGAAGCCGGTGAGGACGGTGAGCGGAAGCGGTGGGCCCGGCGCTCGTGCGGCAGCGCCTGCCGCGTTCATTGCGCGTCGGCGGGAGGCTTCGGCTTTATGGCCGCCACGGGTTTGGGCTTCGGCTTGTCGGCAGGCTTGGTATCCGCGCCGGCCGCGGATTTCGGCTTGTCGCCGGCTGCCGATTTCGGCTTGTCCGCGCCCTCGGCGGGCTTCGCCTTGGGCTTGGGTTTCGGCTTTTCGGCCTTCGCGGCGGGCGCGGGGGCTTCGCCGGCTTCACCGGTCGCGGTGACCGCGGCGTGGGCTGTGGCCTTTGGCTTGCGCTTGACGGGTTCTTCCGCAGCCATCGCGCTGGCCGGCGTCACCCATTTGTTGGGCGGGCCGACATGGACATCGATCGGCGGCGAGGCGAGGTCCGGACGTCAGCAGCTCGGACGCTTTCGGCGTCGGACGCATGCACGCTGCTGAGCAGGAAGTTCGGGCCGCCGGCCGCGGCGTCCGCGGGGGCGCCGGCATCATTGTCCTCGTCTTCGGCCGCGGGTTTGCGACGCCCCTTGGTGTTGCAGATCTCCTCGCGGAGGTTGGGCGGCGAGGCCGCGACCGGCACCAGCGCATCGACGGTGCTGCCCGATGGCGAGAAGAAGGAGAAGCCGGTGTTCGCCGCAAAGCCGCGCTCGAACATCTGGGCCGCCCGGCCGGTGCGCGCCAGCGAGGATGACGCGCCGAGCACGACGGCGATCAGGCGGCGGTCGCCGCGGCTCGCCGAGGCGACGAGGTTGAATCCGGAGGCGCAGATGAAGCCGGTCTTCATGCCGTCCGCGCCCGGATAGGCGTCGATCAGCCGGTTGGTGTTGCGCATGACCCGCTTGCCGAGCCGGATCGCACCGATGTGCCAGTAGGAGTCGAAGTCCGGGAAGTCGTGCAGCAGCGCCCGCGCGAGAAGCGCGAGGTCGCGGGCCGAGGTCACCTGCTGGTCGTCGGGAAGGCCGTTCGGATTGACGTAGTAGGTCTGCGTCATGCCGAGCCGCCGGGCGGCGGCGTTCATCTCCTCCGCGAAGGCCGGGACGGAACCGGCGACGCCCTCGGCGAGCACCACGGCCATGTCGTTCGCCGAATGGACGAGCATCATCTTGAGCGTATTGTCGACGGTGAGCTGGGTGCCGACCTTGAAGCCCATCTTGGAGGGCTGCTGGGACGCCGCCGTCGGGCTGACGGTGAACACGCTGTCGAGGGTGATGCGCTGGTCGCGGATCGCCTTCAGGGTCACGTAGGTCGTCATCAGCTTGGTGACCGAGGCGGGGTACCACGGCACGGTGGCGTTCTCGCCTTCCAGGACCTTTCCGGTCGCGGCATCGATGAGCAGGCGCGCCTCGGCCGAGGCCCGGCCCGGGAGAAGCGCCGACACTGCGAAAAGCGCGGACGCCAAGGCGACGAGCATTTTTTGCATGGCTGTCACCTCGCTCGGCCCGAAGTCTCGTATCTCAAGGTCCGAACGGCAATTTCCCGAGATTCCCCGACCCGCATTTTACCCCATCCCTCGCGTCAGACGCAAAGGTGCTGACGCGGATTGCCACCCTCACTATGTTTATCAATGAAAACCGGGCGAAGACGCGCTCATAAAACGACCAAGGCGAGAAATTCGGCAGAGGAGGGTTTCGTGACCGCCTGCATCATCGGCTGGGCCCATACCCCGTTCGGACGGCTGGACGGCGAGACGGTGGAAAGCCTCGTCGTCCGCGCGGCAACCGAGGCGCTTGCGGACGCCGGCGTCGCCGCGAGCGACGTCGACGAGATCCTGCTCGGGCATTTCAACGCCGGGTTCTCGGTCCAGGATTTTACCGCTTCGCTGGTGCTGCAGGCCTCGCCCGACCTGCGCTTCAAGCGGGCGACGCGGGTGGAGAACGCCTGCGCGACCGGTTCCGCCGCGGTCCATCACGGGCTGCGGGCGATCAAGGCCGGCGCCCGGATCGTGCTCGTCGTCGGCGTCGAGCAGATGACGACGACCCCGCCGGCCGAGATCGGCCGCAACCTCCTCAAGGCGTCCTATGTGCGCGACGAGGCGAGCATCGAGGGCGGCTTCGCCGGCATCTTCGGCCAGATCGCCGCGCGCTACTTCCAGAAATACGGCGACCAGTCCGATGCGCTGGCGCTGATCGCGGCCAAGAACCACAAGAACGGCGTCGCCAATCCCTATGCGCAGATGCGCAAGGATCTTGGGCTTCGCGTTCTGCCGCGCCGAGAGCGAGAAGAACCCGGTCGTGGCCGGCCCGCTCAAGCGCACCGACTGCTCGCTGGTCTCGGACGGCGCCGCGGCGCTCGTGCTCGCCGACGTCGAGACCGCGCTCGCCATGCGCAAGGCGGTGGTGTTCCGCTCCGCCGCCCACGTCCAGGACTTCCTGCCGATGGCGAAGCGCGACATCCTCAAGTTCGAGGGCTGCGCCGAGGCTTGGCGGCAGGCCCTCGGCGCCGCCGGGGTTGCGCTCAAGGACCTCTCCTTCGTCGAGACCCATGACTGCTTCACCATCGCCGAGCTCATCGAATACGAGGCGATGGGGCTCACGGCGGAGGGTGAAGGCGCGCGCGCGATCACCGAAGGGATGACGCTCAAGGACGGCCCGCTGCCGGTCAATCCGTCCGGCGGCCTCAAGTCCAAGGGCCATCCGATCGGCGCCACCGGCGTGTCGATGCACGCGCTCTCCGCGATGCAGCTGTGCGGCCAGGCCGGCGACATGCAGGTGCGCGACGCGACGCTCGGCGGCCTCTTCAACATGGGCGGCGCGGCGGTCGCGAACTATGTGAGCATCCTCGAGCGGATCAGGTGATCTCGCAAAAACGAAAAACGCCGGGCCGATGGGCCCGGCGATAGCATCGCGGAGGCTCAAGCCGAGATCGAGGCGACCAAGCCTCAGTTCGTGACGGCTTCCGCCTGCGGCTTGTCCTTGTCGACGATGACGAGCTCGATCGAGCGCGCCGGCTTGTCGGTCAGGTTCTGGTTGCGGTGGACGGTGCCGCGCGGAATGTAGACGCTGTCGCCGACCTTGAGCGTGCGCGGCGCCTGGCCCTTGATGGTGAAGGTGACCTCGCCTTCCTGGACGGCGGCCCACTGGTCGCCGGGATGACGGTGGAATTCGTTGCTGGCGCCCGGCGGGATCGTCACCGTTTGCAGCTTCACGATGCGGCTCGCATCGTTTTCGAGCGGAGTGGTGAAGTAGGGCGTCGCTTTGAAGGGCGAGCCCGGGGTCTGCGACCAGGCTGCTGCCGCGGCGAGGCCGACGACCACGGCCACTGCTGGAATCATCAATTTGCGCATTGGAGTCCTCCCACGCGTTCTGTCGCGGTTTCGAAGTTTCACGGACATCTGTCCGCGGGGAGGATAGCGATTCACGGCGTCGCGCGACAGGCCCGCATGCGGCGGGACGGCGCTGCATCCCGCAAGCAATGTTGAACCGCGATTACTCCGCCGGTCCGAGCGCGATCGCAGGCTCGAGGTCGCGGGTGTCGGCGGCAGGCCACACCAGCGTCGGGTGAAAGCCCGGAAAGCTCAGGCCCGGGCCGAGGCGGCGACGGCCTTCGCGCAGCGCGACCTGAGCCGCCCGCGCGTCGGCAGCGACCCGCATCAGTTCGGGCAATTGGAACGGATGGCGCAGGATCGACCACAGGATCGCCGGGATGTCCGGCGTTCCGTCCGGGCGCAGGTCGATCAGGGCGGCCGGCGGCAGCGACCGATGGGCCGGATCGATGATGACCCGACAGGCGGCGAAGGGCAGGCCGTGGGCCTCCGCGGCGTCCGCCGCAATGTGGGATTCCATGTCGACGGCGACGCTCGCGGTGGCGTCACGCAGCCATCGCTTGTCGGCGGGCTCTGCGACCGCGTTGTCGACGCCGGCGATGTCGGCGTGGACGGCGGAGCCGAGGGCGTGGACCAGGCGTCGTGCCCAGTCGCGATCGGTCGGGTAGCGCCGATGTGCGGCGACGACTCCGGATGCCACGACCCAGGCGCCGGGCTGCAGGTCCGGCGCCAAGCCTCCGGCGATGCCGAAACTGATGATGCCGCTGCATCCGCGGCCGATCGCGTCGTCGAGGGCGGCGCGCAGATTGGGGATGTTGCCGTGAAGCACGGTGACCCCCGGACCGGCGGCAATCCGTGACTCGAACGCGAGGCAGGTGACCGCTATGGTCGGCCATGCCGTCGGCTTTGATAACAGGTTGGCGCCCAAGTTAGCGCCCAAGGCGGCCCCGGCGAATGCCGGCCCGCCGGCACGCCGGGGCATCACCCCGGACACGCCAATCCGCTCGGATCGCCCCGATGGCGCAGATGAAGAATCCATGGAAAGTCCGTCGTCCCCAACCGTCACACGGTACCAGCCCACAAGTTCCTAGCGACGCAACAGCAGCGTATCTAGCACGAACAGACTCGCCGATACGGCGGCCATCCAGCGAAACTCGTGGATAGCCCCTCTCCAGCCGCCGGCATCCCCGTCGCCCTCTGGAACTTCGGCAGCAGCCCCTTCTGACCCGGTATAATCGCACCCGGTCATGGATTGATCAATTGTTCAGCATCCCCTTTTTCGTACGTGCGTTCTTACCTCAGAGGAACGGGAAAACCCAAGGCCAAGTCCCGCAGCGGAGCCCTCCGTCTCCGCCGCAATAGCCTTGACCCACGTGACAGCAGCCGATCGACACCGGCGAGCAGAAGTAGACCTGATAGCTCGGACCGCAGTGATCGGCGCAGACGTATTGACCACGGAAGAAGCCGCAGTGATTCTGCAGGCGCCGCGGCAAAAGCGGAAGCGTCTGCCAGGAATAGGTGAACTGCGGGATGCCCTCGACCGGAGGCGGCACCGGCGTGTAGGGCGCGGGAGGCGGAGGCCCTTGGTCCGCCGCCGATGCGGCAAGCCCGCCGCCGCACAGCACGGCCAGCGCCAGGCAAAGCGCCCAGATGGTCTTCATCGCGATCCCCCCCATTGCCGGCAGGAGGACCCTTTGGGCAGCTGGCGAACCGCCGACCAGTCTAGAAGCAACAAGGGGATTGCCGCTACTGACATTATTCCAGCGCTGCACGGCCGCATCACGCACGAGGCGTCGCGCCCACACGCGACACCGTGAAGAATCGCGCATTGGCGGTGACAGCATTGGCGGCCACGCACGCACCCCGACCAGGCAACGACGCCCCCTCTGATGACCTCACCCACCTTAACTGAATGTACACCGATCGTCAGGAAGTGAAGGTACGCCGTTCCTGCACCGCGTCAATTTTCAGGAAAAGTGGCGATTTTGCAACGTCTTTTCCTGGGCTCCGCAACGGCCACCATCCGATCACGGCACGATCAGGTGTTCCGGCCGGCGAGGCTCGCCGCGGCGCGGTCGTAGCCTTCCTCGCGCTCCAGCATCGACCGCAGCCCTACCAGCCCATAGTAGTCCTCGAGCGGGATGAGGGCGTCGCCGACCGAAGCGAGCGAGCGCTCGCGCTTGAGCTTCCCTGCCACCGCGCGCACCGCGTGGGCCGCCGCGAACAGCGCGACCGAGGGAAAGCTCACGGTCGCGACACCCGCCTCTTCGAGTTCCGCGAGGCTGCGATGCCGCGGACCGGCCGCCTGGGAAATGGTGGCGAAGTGTGGCCCCGGCACCTCGGTGATGACCCGCTTGATGTCGGCTATGGTATCGATGCCCTGCGGTTTGGCGGCGTCGGCGCCGGCTGCCATGAACAGCCGGCACCGCGCGATCGCCTGCATCGACGCCTTCGACGCCGGCGGCGTCGGTGCGGGCGACGATCAGCATCTCGCGGTCACGCCGGGCGTCGAGCGCGGCCTTGACGCGGGCGAGCATCTGCTCGACCGGCACGACCTGCTTGCCCGGCAGGTAGCCGCAACGATTTGGAAAAACCTGGTCGCTGAAGAACAGTCCGGCGACGCCGGCAGATTCGAACGCGCGCACCATCTCGCGCACGTTGTGGACGCCGCCGAAGCCGGTGTCGCCGTCGACATAGACCGGGATGTTCACCGCCGCACAGATGCGGGCATAGTGGTCGGCATAGTCGCGCACATTGCACTGGCCCATGTCGGCCTGCCCCATCATGCTGCCGATGGCGGCATAGCCGCCGGCGATGATGGCCTCGAAGCCCTCCGCTTCCATGATCCGCGCCGACAGCGCGTCATAGGCGCCGGGCATCAGCACCAGCTTTCCGCGCGCAATCAGTTCACGAAACCGTCGTCGCGTGCTCATCACTGTCCTTTCAGGGATCGGCTGTCGGCCGCCGTCTGCTGCCACGGCCGCTCGCCGCGGACGCGCGCCTCGAACGCCGCGATTTCGGCCTCGTGCTTGAGGGTGAGGCCGATGTCGTCGAGGCCCTCGAGCAGGCGGAGGCGGTCGGCGGCGGAAATCTCGAACGCGATGTCCGGCCCGCCGGGACCGCTGATGCGCTGCGTCTCGAGATCGGCGGTGAAAAAGACCGCACCGTCGGCGGCGACGACGCGCCGGGTGAGCGCGTCGGCATCGGCATCGCCGAGCTCGATCGGCAGCACGCCGTTCTGCAGGCAGTTTTCGCGGTAGATGTCGGCGAAGCTCCGCGCGACGATGCAGCGGATGCCGACCGCGAGCATCGCCCACACCGCGCTTTCGCGCGAGGAGCCGCAGCCGAAATTGCGGCCGGTCACGAGGATCGCGGGGCGGCGGAACTGCGGCCTGTTGAACACGAAATCGGGATCGAGGCTGCCGTCGGCACGCCGGCGCGTGCGCATGAACAGAAGCTCGGCGTAATCGGGCTTGAGCGAGCGCGCGATCTGGATCGGCGTGATCTCGTCGGTGTTGACGTCGTCGCGGATGAGCGGCGCGGCGACACCGGTGAGGCGGGTGAACGGCACCATCACGCGCCCTCGCCGAGGCGGCGCACGTCGACGATGCGTCCGGCGACTGCCGCGGCCGCCGCCATCGCCGGGCCGACGAGGTGGGTGCGCACCCCAGGCCCCTGGCGGTTCTCGAAATTGCGGTTGGTGGTCGACACGCAGCGCTCGCCCGCCTCGCCGCGATCGCCGTTGCCGCCGGCGCACATCGAGCAGCCGGATTCGCCCCAGAAGAAGCCGGCGTCGCGGAACACGCGGTCGAGCCCGGCTGCTTCGGCCTCCCGCTTCACCGTGCTCGAGCCCGGCACCACCATGGCGATGACGCCGTCGGCGACGCGTCGTCCGCGCGCCACCGCGGCGGCGGCGACGAGATCGGGCAGGCGCGCATTGGTGCAGGAGCCGATGAAGACGCGGTTCACCGGCAACCCCGCAATCGGAGTTCCCGGCGTGAGGCCCATGTAGTCGAGCGCGCGCTGCATCGCTGCGCGGCGGTCGGACGGGGCGCGGTCCGGGTCGGGCACGCGGCCGGTGACCGCGATGGTCTGGCTCGGATCGGTGCCCCAGGTGATCTGCGGCTCGAGGTTTTCGCAATCGACGGCGATGTCGCGGTCGAACTGCGCCTCGTCATCGCTGGTGAGGCTCTGCCACGAGGCGAGCGCGGTCTCCCACAGCGCGCCCTGCGGCGCCCACGGGCGGCCCGCGATCCACGAAAACGTCGTGTCGTCGGGGGCGACGAAGCCGGAGCGCGCGCCCATCTCGATTGCGAGATTGCACAGCGTCAGCCGGCTCTCGATCGGCATCGCCTGCACCACCGCGCCGGCGTATTCGACCGCATGGCCGCGGGCGCCGTCGACCCCGATCTCGGCGATGATGCGCAGCGCCACGTCCTTGGCGCCGACCTGATCGGCGAGCCGGCCGTCGAGCCTTATGCGCATGCGCTTCGGCCGCCGGGTCGCCAGCACCTGGGTCGCCAGCACGTGCTCGAGCTCGGTGGTGCCGACCCCGAAGGCGAGCGCGCCGAGGCCGCCGACGGTGCAGGCATGGCTGTCGGGCACGGCATGGGTCGCGCCCGGCAGCACCATGCCGAGTTCCGGCGCGACGACGTGCGAGATGCCCTGCTCGGGATCGCCGAGATCGAAGACGCGGATGCCGTGGCGGCGCGCTCCCTTCGCGCATCGCCCGCAGGAACGGCGCGCCTTCCGGGTTCGTGGTGTCGTCGCGGCCGGGCTTGGTCGCGATGGTGTGATCCTGCATCGAGAAGGTCAGATCGGGGCGGCGAACGCCGCGATTGGCCTTGGCGAGCTTCTCGAAGGCGTGCGGAGCATGCAGCTCATGGAGCACGTGCCGGTCGATGTAGATGAGGTCGCGCCCGTCGGCGCGGCGGGCGACGAGGTGCGAATCCCAGATCTTGTCGAATAGGGTCTGCGGCATGTGCAGGGTCCGGTGTGGCAGGCAGGCGGCACTTCCTACACCGGGGAGTGCCCAAGTCAAATTCCGAGTTTGTGCGGGCCTGTCTGCCATATCCACCTTCCGCCGGATGTGCCGCGTGCGATAGTCTCTGCACAAAGAACAATGCCGCCACGAGGGAGGATTACGATGCTGAACCGAGGCTCGATCGGAGCGTTCGCGCTCGCCGCCACGATGATCGCTTCGATCTGTGGCGCGCACGCCTTCGATGAATCCAAATATCCGGACTGGAGCGGGCAGTGGACGCGCCCGCGCGGTCTCGCCACCCAATGGGACCAGGCCAAGCCCGCCGGCCTCGGCCAGCAGGCGCCGCTGATCCCGGAGTATCAGAAGCGGCTCGAGGACAGCATCGCCGACCAGGCGGCCGGCGGACAGGGCCTCGATACCCGCTACAAATGCATGACCAACGGCATGCCGCGGGTGATGGCGGCGATCTTTCCGCTCGAATTCGTGATCCTGCCGAACATCACCTACGTGAATTTCGAAGCGTTCATGCCGCGCCGCATCTACACCGACGGACGCAATTTCGCGACCGACGAGGAGCCGAGCTTCATGGGCTACTCGATCGGCAAGTGGCTCGATACCGACAATGACGGCCGCTACGATACCCTCGAGGTCGAGACGCGCAACTTCAAGGGGCCGCGCACGGTGGAGTTTTCCGGCATTCCCCTCCACGACGACAACGAGACGGTGGTGAAGGAGCGCATCTCCGTCGATCCCGCCAATCCGGAAGTCATGCACAACGTGATCACCATCATCGATCACGCCTTCACGCGTCCGTGGACGGTGGACAAGCGCTATCGCCGCATCCGCAACGTCATCTGGTATCGAAGACAATTGCAACGAGAACAACCATCACATCGCGATCGGCAACGAAAACTATTTCGTCAGCGGCGACGGCTATCTGATGCCGGCGCGCAAGGACCAGGCGCCGCCGGACCTGCGCTATTTCAAGCCGAGCAAGCCGCTGCCGACGGGAGTGCCGTAAGCACTTGGTTTGTTGCAGGACCGGGTAGCCGCGGATTGAACGCAGTGAAATCCGGGGGAGCCGCAAGCGGGATCGCGTCCGCGATGACGCGGCGGGCCCCGGATTTCGCTCGCGCTCACATCCAGGCCATGACGACATGGCCGGTTGCTGTGATGCGGGCGGCGGTTCGGATTCGCCCAAAGAAAAGGGCCCCGAACGGCGGGGCCAGGTTGGGAGGAAACCCCTACATGAGCCTGACAAGTGTAACCGATTCGAGCGTCACATTTAGTTACAAATATGTCGCATCTCGCACAAAAGTGTGGAAATTGGTTACGACGGCCAAGGATAGGATTTCCTTTAAGAATTGGCGGTTTTCTACCGATTTATCGATGCGAAAGGGCGCCGAGGGGCGCCGACGCGCGCGCGAAGCGCTGTTTCGCCGCAATTGGTGTGATCACAGTTGAGCTGTGGAGCACTGGTTCGCGCCGGGTTGAATGGCGAGCCGCGGGCCACAGGCGATGTGCGAGCAGTGGGTTCCTGCCCAGCTTCGTGATGGGGCGGCGATGCGCCGCCGCCGCTGGCTGCCGCCCCCTACCGCTAGGCGCCTCCCTGCACCATCGTGAAGCCGGTCATGCGGGCGAAATAGACGACGCCGATCCAGAACAGGAGCGACAGCGCGCCCGCGACCTTCGCGGCGACGGGCGTCGCGGCGCGGTCCCACTTCGACACGCTCTTCGAGGTGACGAGCTGAAACACCAGCATGTTGACGAAGGCGAGCCCCATGCAGACGAACTTCAGCCGGAAATCGGCATTCTCGAAATATCCCGGCGGGGCGGCTCAGGATCAGGATCGCGCCACATGCCGCCGAGACGAAGAACGCGCCCCATGTCCACGGCAGCAGTTCGCGCGCGAGCTCGGAATAGGAGCGCTTGGTCGATGCGAGGCCGAGCAGCCGCAGATCGATGATCGCGATGGTGCCGAATACCATCGAGATGGCGAAGATGTGCACGACTTCGAGCGCCGGAAAGGCCCATGTGGATTCCGCGATCCACAACGAGATCGAAGATTGCCCGAGCATCTCGAGAAAATGTTCCAAACCCTGCACGACGTCCTCCTTTGGCGTTTCTTGCCTGTCGAGGTGACTTCAGTGCTGGACCGTGTAGGCGATCCATCGTCCCCAGACGACGACCGCGCACCACGCGGCGAGCGCGAGGACGGCGAGCGTCGTATGAACGGTGCGCGCGCGCGACTTGTCCGACCAACTTTCGCCGTGCGTGCGCACCGAATGCGAGAACCAGACGGTGAACGCGAGCGCGACCGCGAGGAACAGCATCTTCATCTGGAATTCGAAGCTTGGCAGCGACCGCTCGGGTTCGCCGACGATCAGCACGGCTCCGGTCAGCGCCATGACGGCGACGCAGGCGTAAATCCACGGCACGAAACGCCGTGCGGCGTCGGCCACCGTCCCGCTTTGCTGTAGCCGAGAATGCGGAATTCGATCATCACGACGGAGGAAAACACGAGGGCGACGCAGACGATGTGGATCGTCTGCATCAGCGGGATCAGCCACAGGGTTTTCTGAACCACCATGCTCGCGGACGTCCCCGCGAGCCATTGTGCGAAAGCGGTCATGCGGCCTCCCGGATTTTTTGATTGTCGTTGACGAAGGCCCCGGCTCCCCGAGGGGCACCGGGGCCTTGTTCCGGGCGACGGCGGTTACCCCCGTAAACGCAGAAGTCCAGACGCGTCCTACAATGAAGGTTCCGCCGCGGCGGCCTTTGATTGCAGATCAAAGACCGTCAGCTCATCGCCGGACAAAGCCGGCATGTCAGCCGCCGGTCGCGAGATGAAGGATGTCCGCCCAACGTCCCGGTGTCAGGGGCGCTGTTGTCAGTGGCGGTTGACAGTCCTGCGAGGTCGGGGCAGTGCGTTGGGGTCGAAAAGCTTCGTGTATGGAAAAACAAAAACCCACCGCGATGAGCGCCCGTCGATCAAAGCAGGCGGGTCGTCTGCGGCGACAAAAAAATATGCACGGATACCGGCGCGCCGGTATCCGCCAAATTCTCCAGAGAAGTCCGGAGCGGCCTGAGGACTAGTTCTGGGCGGTGTCGGCGGCGGAGCGCCCCGGCCCAGCACGTTGCCGTCAGGGAGCGTGACCTCCATGAACTGCGCCGCCGTTGGTCCCGTCCTTGAGCGGATGGATCATCAGCTTGACGGGCATGCCGGGGGTCAGCGTCTTGGGACGCCAGCCCTGCCGCGCGAGACCGCCGGGGCCGTTCATTTCGATAGCCCATTCCTGGGGCTGACCATCCTTCTGGACGGTGAGCATGATCCAGGCATGAGGATTGGTCCACTGGAACTCCTTTACCGTGCCTTGGAGCTCCGTGGTCTTGGTGGCGTCGAACATCGCGAAGGAATGGTGGGCCAAAGTGGGGACCACGTACATCGCGGCGGCGATACCCGCGAGCATTGCGAGTTTCATTGGGCGTCTCCAGGTCTCTGTGCCGGCTTTTCTTCAGAGAAGACCAACCAAGCATTCCATGACGCGGAACCGGAGTAAAGGGTGTTCACGTGCGATTTCGTGCGATATCGTGCGATGACCCGCAACGTCGCAAGCTGTTGATTTGAAGCATCAACTTCTATTTTTTCACAGCACGAGGTCGCGCGACATTGCCTCCAAGCGCATGCAGGCGTACCCACGGGGTACGGAAACACAACGACCGACCGGCTACGGAACATGCCCAGGATTGCGTTGACGGATAGGTTCTGCGCGACGTCCAAGCCCCTCTCTGGAGGGCGCACGGACTTTTTCGACGAGACGGTTTCCGGCCTCGCGCTACGCGTCGCGGACACCGGGCACAAGACCTGGTCCTACCACTTCACGTCCCCTCGGGACGGCAAGCGCGCTCGCCTGACGATCGGCGTCTATCCGGCGACGTCGCTCGCCGGCGCCCGCGGCAGGGCGATAGAAGCGCGGGGCCAGGTAGACCTCGGACAAGATCCACGGCTCGCCGGCCGCAGCGGCGTGGCCGAGATGACGGTTGCCGCCCTGGTCGAGGCTTTCCTGGCCGACCCGGAAAAGGCCGCTCGCCGGAGCCACGCCGAGGCGACCCGCCGCATTCGCCGAAACGTCATCCCGGTCATCGGGACGGTCAAGATCGCCGATCTACGGCGCCGGGACGTCAGAACGGCAACGCGACCCACTCGTGCGCCGTGGGAAGCTCGTCGAGGCTTCCCGGGTGCACGATGACGTCCGCGGAATGATGCGGTGGGCTGTCGATCAGGAGTTCCTCGAGGTCGACCCGCTTGGAGGCATGGCCAAGCCGGCGAGCGTGCAGCCGAGCGATCGCGTGCTGACGGATGACGAAGTGGCGACGTTGTGGAATGGGTTGCCAACGGCTCTCGCCCGGTCGCGCCCTTTTTGCCGGCCGATTATCAAGCTCTGCCTCGTGACGGCGCAGCGGGTAGGCGAGGTCGCCGGGATGCGGCTGGCCGAGCTCGATCTTCGCGCGGCGGAATGGCGCCTGCCACCTGACAGGACGAAGAACGGCTTCTCCCACGTCGTCCCGTTGTCCGACTTGGCACTGGAATTGATCGCGGCGGCCCGCGTGGAAGCGAACGGATCGCCGTTCCTGTTCCCGTGTGGTGGCGGCTCGCTTCGCCGGTCCTGGTCGCGCGGACCATACTGCGCGCAAACGAGGCGACGACGGAGCGAGCGGCCGCTCGGCCGGTTCGGCATCGCCTCCTGGTCGGCGCACGATCTTCGCCGAACAGCGCTCACGAACATGGCGAAGCTCGGCGTCGCGCCCATCGTGCTCGGCCACGTGGCCAATCATCAGGACCACTACGAAGGCCGGCGTCACCCTCGCCCACTACGTGCGGCATTCCTACGACCGTGAGAAGCGCGAGGCGCTCGAGCTGTGGGCCGCCAGGCTGCACGCGATCACGGACGGCCGGCCGTCGGCGCAGATCGTGTCGCTGAGGGGGTAGCCGGGTGGCACGTAAAGGCAATCCAGAGCTGAACGAAATCGAAGACTCCATCATCGCCGTGTGCGGAATGGCCCAGGATCGGGAGCTCACGAATCCGGCTGAGGACGTTCTCATTGGTTCTATCGTCGACAAGGTGCGATCATTTCTTTCACAGCATCGTCAATCTGGCGAAATAAACAAGTACGCCGAATTCGTGGAAGACAATTTGAAAATCTACGTCTGTCTTTTGCGTTTTGGCGGAGGACAAAGACAGGCAATAAAACAGAAGATGAAAATCATTTTCGATCACACGTTTGCGCTTGCCGCTGAACTATCAATGCTCAGTTCGGTAGAAATAATCGCGCTAGAGCTTGCAATCGAGGCGCAATATACCATCGACGGAGAAATGAGCACCGAGATGAGGTCTGTCATAAGCGATGATGGAGCGAAGCGAAATAAATTTAATTTTGAATTGCGTCGCAATGAGTTTCAAGAAAAGCTACAATACATAATTGGGGCTTCCGCCGCCCTTAAGAATACATTCAATGGGACGGCTCAGGACAAAAAAGACCGCTCAGGATCTTATCCGGCGTCTTCTTCGGGACTGGGGCGAATGCGGCCTTGCTGCTCCGAAATGGATTTCAGATGTGGATCATTACGATCCGATGGGAAAGGATTCTGATCCGTTCTGCGAAATGGTCCACTTGATCTTTGATGGCCTGAACATCGAAACAAACGGGGCCCGAAGTCCGGATACAGGGACGATAGACTACGCTCTGCGGGATGCCATTTTGCGGCTAAAAAGAATTCCGACAAGAGGCCGGAATTCTCGCCTGTGACATTTCTCTCGCTTTGGCCCATGAGTGCGTTATCGCGCGTTTCGACGCGCCAGCACTCAGAAGGGCGTTTCGATGAGCGAACAAGCTCAAATCAACGACGACGATGACGACCTGAAAGATATCGGCTTCGTCTGCCGGTACTTCGGCGGCAAGGACACGCCGCTACATCCGAGCACTGTCTACCGCAAAATCAAGGAAGGGATAATCTCGCGTCCCGAAGACCTGGGCGGAAGGATGAGCAGATGGCGCGAAGTCGAAGCTCAGAAAAGACCGACAGCGTATGTTCGACCGCGCCGACAAAGCTCGGGAGGTCGCCTAACGCCATGCCCACACATGCCGAAGCCCGCGTGGTGACGCGGGCCTCGGGAGTTCGATCCAATGCTGCCAGGCGATTGGTCGACCCCGAGATTACAAAGTCTTCCCACGTCTCGCAAGAGATGCTCTCGTCTGCACTTGCCGTCACTGACGGCGGCGCGACGCGCGGCTTCATCGTCCAAACGAAAGGCGCAAGCGTCGCCGTCGCTCCTGACGGTGCCATCATCGGGGCTTTCGCCACGACGCGCGAGGCATTCAGGGCGATCTCCGAGAGCGGCGTCAACCGGTAACCGCGACATACCTCGCGGCTGCCGATTGGCGCGCCCGATGAATGGGCTGACGGCCCAACATCGTTGCACGACCGTCAACCGCGGGCCCGCATAGGGCGGCTCCCCGCTTGAGCCGCTCGGCCCGCAGTTAAGGGACGAACCCGGGGATACGAGACCTGGGGGGACCAACTCGGCGAGAGCCGAGATCAAGCCTACGCGATCACTCATCGCCAATGCAGGACGCGGCCTCACGGAGAGCCGCAACGGACGAGCGGCTGCCAGATTCGGCTGCATCGCCTGTGCCGTCAGAAGAAGCAGCGAGCGGGCCGACCGGCTGACCCCGGCCCACCGAAAGGAGCTCGTAGATCAGGGGTGAACATACTCGTCCTAACGAGGTTCGGAATCACACTTCGTCCGTCAGAGGGCGAAGTGTGCCCAGCCTGAGCCTTCAAGGTTCGGGGACCTTGCTTGGGGGGGCGCCAGTGCGGCGGGGGCGAAGCCCCCGGGAGCACCGAACGAAGTGACCTAACCTTCTTGCTTGCTGGCGTTCAACCCGAACAGCAGGACGATGCTGGACGCAACAAAAATCACGACAATGCTGCCAAATACCCCAGGCGGAGGGAGAGACGGGAAAAGGTATGCCTGAGGCGTTTAAAATAGGAGAAAAATCTATGCAAACCAACACGAAACGGCATCCAAACTCCGACTTAGCGCCGAGCTACGCGATAGCTATGCGATAGGTGCGCCGTAAGTCGGGTGCCGTTTTCAATTAAATCAGGGACTTAGACGTGCCGACGACGTACCGACGACGTACCGACCCCTAACACTATCCGTCCCTGTCTGAAAACCTTGAACATAAGGAAGTTAATATGAACGAACTAAATGAACTTGGTGACCTGATCCGTCCCGCGCTTCCGGCACTTGCCGAGGAAACCCGCGCGCAGTTCGCCCAAAAGTCCGGTCGATCCGACACCGACGTCCTGCGCGGCATCATCGCCGACAACCAATTAGTGATCGGCATCTATCCGGACCGCACAGAGCCGCTCGGATTCGATTATTGCTTGATTAAAGGGTGCGCCATTCTGGAGAGCGTTCTTCAAACAGGTGAATCATCGGAGGTTTCGATCGCGGTGATCCCGTGCACAGAGCGCGACGAAGCGCTCGCCATGTGCACCGTGTTTGGTGACGACTCCGACGACGAAGGCGACGACGATGAGTAACGTGGCGACCTCCTCGCCGCCGGAGCGGGAGTTCGGCCCCGGCTTCCTGCAGCTGGCCATCAAAATCAACAACACGCATCGTGGCGCGGTCGCCGGTGACGCGCACGCGGGCGAGATATGCGCTGCGTTTCTTGCCGAAGTGAAGGACAAGCTCGGCGACCGCTTTCCGCCCTTCATTGAGCGCTGTTGCCCGGAAATAGGAATCGCGGGAGCGGAAGCCCGCGTTGCCGAGCGGAGCGCGCCAACGCGCCGGCGACCGCAGCCGAGACTCGCCCCGCGACCGTCGCGGTCGAGCCGGTGGAGGTTATCGACCCAATAACATCGAGGAAGTTAGCCATGACCAGGTTTGATGCCGCCGCGGTCGCGAAGGAGATCATGCAACACCTCGCCGCGGTCGAGAGTGCCGAGGTGAGCCTGGTTTCGAACAAGCGTAGGGCCGCCGAGCTTCTGCAGGACGTGGCGAAGAACCATCCGACGCGCCTGAAGGAGGTGTGCGCCCGTGCGGGTATCGGACCGTCGCGCACGAAGGAGTTGCTCCAGATCGCGCTCGGTCGACGGACGCATGAAGAGATCAAATGCTCCACCAAGGATCGCGTGAAGCGTCACCGCGACGCCAAGAAAGCCCGCGAGCCGGCAAAGGCCGTTACATTCGATGTAACGGCCTCCCCCGACGATGCTGAGCCGTCGCCCCGCAAGACCGAACATGCGGCCACTGAGCGCAAGGCGCCTCATGTTCCGGCTCCCTCGGTTTCCGATGCCGAGCGCAGCCTCGCCCAGTACAGGGTCGCCTGCGATACGTGGCTGCCGAGGCTCCCAGTCTCGATGCATGCGGCGGCACATGAATGCGTCCACGAGGCGTTGTTGAAGGCGAAGGCCGCCAAGGCCCCTAATGAGGCAGCGTGAAATGAACCGAGAAGATGTTGCCCGCAAAATCAAGGCGTTGCTCGCAAAGACTGCAGAGAACGGCGCCACCGAGGCTGAGGCGATGGCAGCGCTCGCAAGGGCGCGGGCGATGATGGAAGCTCATGAGCTCACCGACAAGGAATTGAGCCTGACGAAAGAGGAAAAGGCCATCATTGCAGACGACGATGATGCGTCGGATCCGCATAGTATCAAATGGCGACTGGCTCCCGGCATTAGGCAATTTTGTAACTGTGAAATCTGGCGCCGCTCGCGCAAGTCGGCGGCGGGTTTCAGTTTTGCGGCTTACGGAGTGACGTAGATTTTGCATCGTATCTGATGGGCCACCTCGCCAATTTCGTTTTCGACAAGCTCACCGATCATCTGATCATCAGCCTCGCGCCGCCGAAGGAGCGACGGCGGATCGCGAAGGAATTTGTTCATGGTCTCACTGATCGGCTGAGCGAAAGGATGGTCGAGCTGAGCAAGCCCTCGTTGACGGAGTCCAGCAACGGTCGCGCACTCGTCATTGTCAGGAACGAAGCCATTGCTGCGCAGATGAAGGCGTGCGGCATTAAACTGCGCACTGCGTATTTCGGCTCCTGCGGCCGGGACGGAGCCGACTACGCCGCCGGTCGCGAGGCCGGTGCGAAGGCTTCCTTCGGCCGGCCGGTCTCCGGCAGTGGTGCAGTGCCAAGGATCGGGAGCGGCTCGTGATGACCGAGATCGAAAACGACCTCGACTTTACTGAGCACGCGAGAGCCATCGTTCGTGACCGAAGTCCCGTTTCGATTTTATGGCGCTCCTCTGGAATGAGATCGGCACCCTCATTGAGGCCCAAGAAATTCTGGAGATCGCATCAAAAGTTGACGGCAGGCTCGCCGAGGCAAAGGACGGAACGACGCTATCGCGATCGTCTACGCCGAGATCGAACTTCATGGATGTTCCGGCATTCATGCCGCGCAGATTGCGGTCCTCGTGATGAACGCTTGCTGGACCAGGCTGGAGCGGCTGTCATGACGCCCGCCGACCGGTCGGGATGGAAATTGTCGCGGCCGCGTTCAGGATCGCTAAAACGCGGGTACGTACGGGCTCGCCCGATTCCTTGCTGCTGGGCTGCTCGGACGATAACGCGGTTGCTTGCGCCGCCGTGCGGCAGGGCGTGGCGACGCGAGGCCCTCGCGTTGCTG
>CAWCCG010000040.1:0-38674 GCA_963793985.1 uncultured Alphaproteobacteria bacterium
GATCCCGCCAAGCGCTACGACGCTGCCCTGGCGGTGTTCAAGTCGCGCGACCAGAACGCCCTGCCCGCGCTCGAAACCGCCATCGCCAAGGAAAGCGATTCCCGCATCAAACGGGCGCTGGAGCAGGCGCGCGCCGCCATCATCCTCAACTCGCCTGATGCCAGCGAGGCCGACAAGCTCGACGCCATCGCCGTGATCCGCAGCCGCGGCGACCAGGATGCGCTGGCGCTGCTGTCGGCGCTGCCCGCGGACACGCCGCCGGCGGTCGCCAAGCCGGCGGCGGCGGCGGTCACCGCGATCTCCAACAGCCTCGCCCTGTGGGACCTGCTGCAGAACGCCTGGTACGGCGTTTCGCTCGGCTCGGTGCTGCTGCTTGCCGCAATCGGACTCGCCATCACCTTCGGCGTGATGGGCGTCATCAACATGGCGCATGGCGAGATGGTGATGCTCGGCGCCTACGTGACCTTCATGATCCAGGAGGCGATGCGGCAGAACGATCCGGCGCTGCTCGGCTGGTCGCTCGTCCTCGCGGTGCCGCTGGCCTTCATCTTGACCGGGCTGATCGGCATCATCATCGAGCGCACCGTCATCCGCTTTCTCTACGGGCGCCCGCTCGAAACCCTGCTCGCCACCTGGGGCATCTCGCTGATCCTCCAGCAGGCGGTGCGCACCATCTTCGGGCCGACCAACCGTGAGGTCGGCGCGCCGTCCTGGATGAGCGGCGCCTTCGAGGTCGGGCATCTCACCATCACCTACAACCGGCTGGTGATCATCTGCTTCGCGCTCGCGGTGTTCTTCGCCCTGCAGGCGATGCTGCGCTTCACGCGGCTCGGCCTCGAGGTGCGCGCGGTGACGCAGAACCGCGCGATGGCCTCCGCCATGGGTATCCGCACCGGCCGCATCGACGCGCTCACCTTCGGGCTCGGCTCCGGCATCGCCGGCATCGCCGGCGTCGCGCTGTCGCAGATCGACAATGTGAGCCCGAACCTCGGCCAGGGCTACATCATCGACTCCTTCATGGTCGTGGTGTTCGGCGGCGTCGGCAATCTTTGGGGCACGCTGGTGGCTGCGATGTCGCTCGGCATTGCCAACAAGTTCCTGGAGCCGATCGCCGGCGCGGTGCTCGCCAAGATCGCGATCCTCGTGCTCCTGATCCTGTTCATCCAGAAACGCCCGCGCGGCCTGTTCGCGCTCAAGGGCCGAGCGGTGGAAGCATGACCCGGCGCCTCGACAACGGCACCCTGCTGTTCGTCGTCATCCTGTTTGCGCTCGCGGTCGCGGTGCCGCTGCTCAACCTCGCGCTGCCACCGACCTCGCCCTTCCAGGTGCCGACCTATGTGATGGCGCTGTGGGGCAAATACGCCTGCTACGCGCTTCTGGCGCTCTCGATCGACCTGATCTGGGGCTATTGCGGCATCCTTTCGCTCGGCCACGGCGCGTTCTTCGCGCTCGGCGGCTACGCCATGGGCATGTATCTCATGCGCCAGATCGGCACCCGCGGCGTCTACGCCAATCCGGTGCTGCCGGATTTCATGGTGTTCCTGAACTGGCAGGAGCTGCCGGTCTACTGGTACGGCTTCAACTGGTTCCCCTATGCGATGCTGATGGTGCTGCTGGCGCCCGGCGTGCTCGCCTTCGTGTTCGGCTGGTTCGCCTTCCGGAGCCGCGTCACCGGCGTCTATTTCTCGATCATCACCCAGGCGCTGACCTTCGCGCTGATGCTCGGCTTCTTCCGCAACAATTTCGGCTTCGGCGGCAACAACGGCCTCACCGACTTCAAGGACATCCTCGGCTTCAACGTCCAGGCCGCCGGCACCCGTGCCGCGCTGTTCGCGATTTCCTGCGTGACGCTCGCGCTCGCGCTCATCATGTGCCGCTACATCGTCACCTCGAAGTTCGGCAAGGTGCTGATCGCGATCCGCGACGCCGAATCGCGCACCCGCTTCCTCGGCTACAACGTCGCGTCCTACAAGACGCTGGTGTTCACGCTCTCGGCCTGCATGGCCGGCGTCGCCGGCGCGCTTTACGTGCCGCAGGTCGGCATCATCAATCCCGGCGAGTTTGCGCCGGCGAACTCGATCGAAGAAGTGATCTGGGTCGCGGTCGGCGGCCGCGGCACCTTGATCGGGGCGATACTCGGCGCCGTGGTGGTGAACTACGGCAAGACCTATTTCACCAGCGGACTGCTCGCGCCCTACTGGCTGTTCGTGCTCGGCGGACTGTTCGTCGGCGTCACCCTGCTGCTGCCGCGCGGCATCGTCGGCACCATCCAGCATCTGTGGAACGAGCGCCGCAAGCCGAACGCACCGGGTCCCGATGCGCAGCCGGTCGGCGAACCGTTGCCCGCGGAGTAGCGTCATGGAAAAGACCACCAGCGCGCTGCTCTATCTCAACGGCGTCACCGTCTCGTTCGACGGCTTCCGGGCGCTGAACAATCTTTCGCTTGCGGTCGAGCCCGGCGAGATGCGCGCGATCATCGGCCCCAACGGCGCCGGCAAGACGACGATGATGGACGTCGTCACCGGCAAGACGCGACCGCAGGAGGGCGACGTCTATTTCGACCGCGGAGACGTCGACCTCACGCGGCTCGACGAGAGCGCGATCGCCGAGCTCGGCATCGGCCGCAAGTTCCAGAAGCCGACCGTGTTCGAGAGCCACACCGTCGAGGACAATCTGCGCCTCGCGCTCAAGGCCGACCGCCACGCCCTCGCCACCCTGTTCTGGCGCGGCAGCCCCGAGGAGACCGCCCGCATCAACGGCATTCTCGACACCGTCCGCCTCACGCCGCTGCGCGAGCGGCTCGCCGGCAGCCTCTCCCACGGGCAGAAGCAATGGCTCGAGATCGGCATGCTGCTGGCGCAGGAGCCGAAGCTGATGCTCGTCGACGAGCCGGTCGCCGGCATGACCGACGCCGAGACGCGGCAGACCGCGGAGCTCCTCAAGGAGATCAACCGCACCCGCACCGTGATCGTGGTCGAGCACGACATGACCTTCGTGCGCGACCTCGGCGTCAAGGTGACGGTGCTGCACGAAGGCACGGTGCTCGCGGAGGGGACGATCGACCAGGTCTCCGAGAACGAGCGGGTGATCGACGTCTATCTGGGGCGGTGAGCCATGCTCAATGTGAACGCCATCGACCTTCATTACGGTGCTGCCCAGGCGCTGCGCGGCATTTCGCTCAAGGCGATGCCGGGCACCGTCACCTGCGTGCTCGGCCGCAACGGCGTCGGCAAGACGAGCCTGTTGCGCGCGCTGATCGGCGAGCATCCGGTGAGCCGCGGCAGCATCGTGTGGGAAGACAACGACATCACCACGCTGCGGCCCTTCGAGCGGGCGCGGCGCGGCATCGGCTACGTGCCGCAGGGACGCGACATCTTCCCGCTGCTCACCGTCGAGGAGAACCTCGAGACCGGCTTCGCGCCCCTCAATCGGCGCGACCGCAGCGTGCCCGACACGGTGTTCTCGCTGTTTCCGGTGCTGCGCAGCATGCTCGGCCGGCGCGGCGGCGATCTCTCCGGCGGCCAGCAGCAGCAGCTCGCCATCGGCCGCGCGCTGGTGATGCGGCCGCGCCTGCTTCTCCTCGACGAACCGACCGAGGGCATCCAGCCTTCGATCATCAAGGACATCGGCCGCGCCATCTCGTACCTGCGCGGGCTCGGCGACATGGCGATCGTGCTGGTCGAGCAGTATCTCGACTTCGCCCAGGAGCTCGGCGATTATTTCGCGGTGATGGACCGCGGGCAGGTCGTCTATTCCGCCACTCGTGCCGAGATGGACGAGGCCGACCTCAAACGCGCGCTCGCGATCTGACCGGGCGCCAAGGGGCCGTCGTGACGCTGACACCGACCGATGCGACGGGCGAAATGGTCGCGGCCAATCGCGCGCGGAGCCGCGTCTCGCTCACCGTCGCGGATCACGACGGCGCGGCGCGACCCCGCCACCTCGCCGAGGAAGGCTCGCTGCGCCTGCGCTTTCCGGCAGCCTGCGCCGGCGCCCAGGAGGCGGTGCTGGTCAACACGGCCGGCGGCATCGCCGGCGGCGACCGGCTGACCATCGACCTCGCGCTGGAGGAGCGCACGCGCCTCGTCGTCACGACCGCGTCGGCAGAGAAGATCTACCGCAGCGAAAGCGCGCCGGCCACGCTCGCGGTCACTGCGACGCTTAGCGAAAGCGCCGAGCTGACCTGGCTGCCGCACGAGACGATCCTGTTCGACCGCGCCCGCCTCGTCCGCTCGTTCGACATCGCGCTGGCGCCGACCGCGCGGCTGCTGTTCGCCGAGGCGATCGTGTTCGGCCGCTCCGCCATGGGCGAGACGGTGCGTGAGGGCCTGTTCGCCGACCGCTGGCGGGTCCGGCGCGGCGGCCGGCTGATCTTTGCCGAGAGTGTCCGGCTCGACGGCGCGATCGCGGAGCGGCTCGCCGAGACCGCGGTCGCCGCCGGGCAGATCGCGCTCGCGACCGTGCTCGCGGTGCCGGGCGACGATGCGGCGGCGGAAGCGGTGCGCGCGCTGGCCGGCGCGTTTCGCGGCGAGGTCGGCATCTCCGCCTGGAACGGGATGGCGCTCGCCCGGCTCGCCGCGCCCGACGGAGCGGCGCTGCGGCACGATCTTACGCTGCTGCTCGCCGCGCTCGGCCGCGCCCCCCTGCCCCGGCTGTGGCTGAACTGATACGGATGATGGACGCCGATACCGACGCTGATTGATATGGACGGACACGGATACGGGCTCCTGGAGATGTCACGATGCACCTGACACCCCGCGAGAAGGACAAGCTGATGATCGCGACCGCCGCCATGGTGGCGCGCCGCCGGCTCGAGCGCGGCGTCAAGCTCAATCACCCCGAGGCGGTGGCGCTGATCTCCGATTTCATCATGGAGGGCGCGCGCGACGGCCGCACCGTCGCCGACCTGATGCAGGCCGGCGCCCACGTGGTGTCGCGGGCGCAGGTGATGGACGGCATCGCCGAGATGATCCCCGAAATCCAGGTCGAGGCGACCTTTCCCGACGGCACCAAGCTCGTCACCGTCCACGCGCCGATAAGATGAACCCATTTCCGTCATTCCGGGGCGCGCGGCAGCGCGAACCCGGAATCCAGCAAACCACAACTTGCGCCAGAGCCTGGATTCCGGGTTCCGCCTGCGGCGGCCCCGGAATGACGCCTAGAGAGGACGACTGCCCATGATCCCCGGTGAAATCATCGTCGCCGACGGCGACATCGAGCTCAACGCCGGCCGCAAGACGGTGACGCTCACCGTCGCCAATACCGGCGACCGGCCGATCCAGGTCGGCAGCCACTATCATTTCTTCGAGACCAATCCGGCGCTGAAGTTCGAGCGCAAGAAGGCGCGCGGCATGCGGCTCGACATCGCCGCCGGCACGGCGGTGCGCTTCGAGCCCGGGCAGACCCGCGAGGTGACGCTGGTCGCGCTCGCCGGCGGCACGCGCCGTCTTCGGCTTCCGCCAGGACGTCATGGGCAAGCTTTAGTGGCAGGCTTTCGACGGGCAAGCTTCTGAAGCGCTAGAGGGCACGACATGCCGGTGAGGATTCCGCGTTCCGTCTATGCCGAGATGTTCGGCCCGACCACGGGCGACCGCGTGCGGCTCGCCGACACCGATCTCATCATCGAGGTCGAGAAGGACTTCACCACCTATGGCGAGGAGGTGAAATTCGGCGGCGGCAAGGTGATCCGCGACGGCATGGGCCAGAGCCAGGCGACCAACCGCCGCGGCGCCGTCGACACCGTCATCACCAATGCGCTGATCCTCGACCACTGGGGGATCGTCAAGGCCGACATCGGCATCAGGGACGGCCGCATCGCCGCGATCGGCAAGGCCGGCAACCCCGATATCCAGCCCGACGTGACGATCGTCATCGGGCCGGGCACCGAGGCGATCGCCGGCGAAGGCAAGATCGTCACCGCCGGCGGCTTCGACACCCACATCCACTTCATCTGCCCGCAGCAGATCGAAGAGGCGCTGATGTCCGGCATCACCTCGATGCTCGGCGGCGGCACCGGCCCGGCGGCCGGCACCAATGCCACCACCTGCACGCCGGGGCCGTGGCACATCGCGCGCATGATCCAGGCGGCGGACGCGTTTCCGATGAACCTCGGCTTCGCCGGCAAGGGCAACGCTTCGCTCCCCGACGCGCTCGAAGAGCAGGTCAAGGCCGGCGCCTGCGCGCTCAAGCTCCACGAGGACTGGGGAACGACGCCGGCCGCCATCGACTGCTGCCTGTCGGTCGCCGACGACTACGACATCCAGGTGATGATCCACACCGACACGTTGAACGAGTCCGGCTTCGTCGAGGACACCATCAAGGCCTTCAAGGGCCGCACCATCCACGCCTTCCACACCGAAGGCGCCGGCGGCGGCCACGCGCCTGACATCATCAAGGTCGCCGGGCTCGCCAACGTGCTGCCGTCGTCGACCAACCCGACCCGGCCGTTCACCCGCAACACCATCGACGAGCATCTCGACATGCTGATGGTGTGCCACCATCTCGATCCCGCCATCGCCGAGGATCTGGCGTTTGCGGAAAGCCGCATCCGCAAGGAGACCATCGCGGCGGAGGACATTCTGCACGACATCGGCGCGCTCTCGATGATGTCGTCGGACAGCCAGGCGATGGGGCGCATCGGCGAGGTGATCATCCGCACCTGGCAGACCGCCGACAAGATGAAGAAGCAGCGCGGCGCACTGCCCGGCGACGGCGACAACGACAACGTCCGCGCCAAGCGCTACGTCGCGAAATACACCATCAATCCCGCCATCGCCCACGGCGTGTCGAAGCACATCGGCTCGGTGGAGAAGGGCAAGCTCGCCGACCTCGTGGTGTGGTCGCCGGCCTTCTTCGGGGTCAAGCCCGACCTCGTCATCAAGGGCGGCACCATCGCGGCGGCGCCCATGGGCGACCCCAACGCCTCGATCCCGACGCCGCAGCCGGTGCACTACCGCCCGATGTTCGGCGCCTTCGGCAAGTCGGTGACCGCGAACTCCGTGGTGTTCGTGTCGAAGGCCGCGGCGAAGAGCAAGCTGCGCGAACGGCTCGGCGTCGAAAAGGCCTTCGTCGCGGTCGAGGGGACGCGTAAGATCACCAAGAAGAGCATGGTGCACAACGGCGCGACGCCCGAGATCACCGTCGACCCCGAGACCTACGAGGTCACCGCCGACGGCGAGCTCCTGACCTGCGCACCCGCCGAGGTGCTGCCGATGGCACAGAGGTATTTCCTGTTCTGATGCGGTTGTTCTGATGAGGCCTGAGGTCCTCGAACGGATTCGCGCCATCAAGCGGGCGACACAGGTCGCCCGCGCCGGGACGTGGCGTGCGTCCGAGGCGATCGACCGCGTGGTGCTCGATGCCGACGAGCGTTACCGCCGCCGCGTCGCGCTGACCGCCGAGGGCGGCCTCAAGTTTCTGCTCGACCTTGCCGAGGCGACCACGCTGCGCGACGGCGACGGCCTCGTGCTCGGCGACGGCACCATCGTCGCCGTCGTCGGCAAGCCTGAGCCGCTCGCCGAGATCGCCGCGCCCGACGCGGCGGCGCTGGCCCGCCTCGCCTGGCATCTCGGCAACCGGCACACCGAGATGCAGGTCGTCGGCGACCGGCTGCGCATCCGCCGCGACCGCGTGCTCGAAGACATGCTGCGCGGCCTCGGCGCGCGCGTCACCGCCATCGAGGCGCCCTTCGAGCCGCAGCGCGGCGCCTACGACCACGGCCATGACGGCGCCGCGGAGACTTCGATGTCTAGGCGAGCCTCATCTCGCCCGGGCGGGGCCGCGCGCGCTCCCTCCCCGTCTTCGGGGAGGGCCGGGGTGGGGTCTTCCCCCTCTCCCCGCGTGCGGGGAGAGGGTCGGGGTGAGGGGGCGGTTCCCCAAGCCGGAGCCTGCGAAATTCACGCCACCTTGACGAAGCTCAGACGCCTGTCGCCGACGCTCAGACTCGCGGCGAGGCCCCCTCACCCGTCGCGCTGACGCGCGCCGACCTCTCCCCGCACGCGGGGAGAGGTGAAGAGCCGTCGCCGGGCCGACGCCGGAAAACGACCAGCCAAGCCTCGCCGATCTCGATCGGCGCCGCGCTCTACCGGCTGATGACCTGGATGTCGCCGGCCTATCCGGTCGGCGCGTTCTCCTATTCGAGCGGCATCGAATGGGCGGTCGAGGCGGGCGACATCGGATCGGCGCAGACGCTGCGCGCCTGGCTCGCGACCATGATCCGGCAGGGCAGCGTGTTCTGCGATGCGGCGCTGTTCGCCCACGCCCATCGCGCCGCCACGGCCGGCGACGACAGGGCACTCGCGGCGGTCGCCGAGCTCGCCGCCGCGCTCGCCGGATCGAAGGAGCGCTTCCTCGAGACGACCGCCCAGGGCCAGGCGTTCCGCGACATCACCCGCGCGGCCTGGCCGACGCCGGCCCTCGATCGCCTCGCCGCGGCATGGGACGGCCCCCTCGCCTACCCCGTCGTCGTCGCCGCGGCGTGCGCCGGCCACGGCATCGCGCTTACGCCCGCGCTCCATGCCTTCCTGCACAGCGTCGTGTCGAACCTCATCTCGGCCGGCGTGCGGCTCATTCCGCTCGGCCAGACCGACGGGCAGCGCGTGCTCGCCGCACTCGAAGCGGAGATCGCGCAGGCGGCGGCGCGGGCGCACGCCATCGCGTTCGACGAGATCGGCAGCACGACGCCGCGCGCGGACATCGCCAGCATGCGCCACGAGACGCAGTACACGCGGCTGTTCCGCTCGTGAGTGCGCCGTCGGCTTTCGCATTCAAATTTGACTGTCATGCTCCGCGAAAGCGGGGCATCCAGTAACCCCCGGACTATCGATGCGACGCGGCCCGCGCCACATCTCGTAACCCGGTGGTTACTGGATCGCCCGGTCAAGCCGGGCGATGACAGTCAGGAGGCTGGAGGATCGGGAACCGACGCCATGACAAGCACCCACGGCCCGCTGCGGGTCGGCGTCGGCGGCCCGGTCGGGTCCGGCAAGACCTCGCTGATGGACACGCTGTGCAAGCGGCTGCGCGAGCGCTACGACATCGCCGCGATCACCAACGACATCTACACCAAGTGGGATGCCGAATATCTCGTGCGCTCCGGCGCGCTGCCGCCGGACCGCATCGCCGGCGTCGAGACCGGCGGCTGCCCGCACACGGCGATCCGCGAGGACGCTTCGGCCAACCTCGCCGCGGTCGCGGAGATGCGCACGAAGTTTCCCGGCCTCGACCTGATCCTGATCGAATCCGGCGGCGACAATCTCGCCGCGACGTTTTCTCCCGAGCTCGCCGATCTCACGATCTACGTGATCGATGTCGCCGCGGGGGACAAGATCCCGTCGAAGGGCGGCCCCGGGATCACCCGGTCCGACCTGCTGGTCATCAACAAGATCGACCTCGCCCCGCATGTCGGCGCCTCCCTCGAGGTGATGGAGCGCGACGCCAAGCGCATGCGCGGGGCGCGGCCGTTCGTCTTCACCAACGTGCGCGCCGGGCGAAGGCGTCGACGCCGTGGTCGACTTCATCGAGGAGAAGGGCGGGCTCGCGGCGGGGTAGTTGAACGCGGCGAACGCCGAGCGCACTCCACTCCGTCATTCCGGGGCGCGCTGCAAGCGCGAACCCGGAATCCAGGCGATCGGCTGCGCATATCGACCGCCGTGTCTGGATTCCGGGTTCGCCGCTGACGCGGCGCCCCGGAATGACGGTGGAATTCACCGCGGCGGGATCTGGATCAGCTCCGCGAGCTGCTCCTTGCGTCAGCGGCGCCGCCATGTACTTGAAGGCGACCGCGTCGGCGTTGATGGCGTCGACGCCGACGATGGCGTCGGGGTCGAGCGCGGCCTTCGGATAGAAGCCGTCGCGGCCGCGCCGGCCGGTCGCTTCGGTGACGCCGATGAAATCGGAATAGTGCTTGAACACTTCCGGGTTGGCGTACATCCAGTCGACCGTCTCGCGATACGCCGCCATGAAACGCACGATGGCCGGGCGCCGCGCCGCGAGCGTCGCCGCATTGGTGATGAGGAGCCGCACCGTCTGGTTCCGGAACGCGCTCGCGTCGTTGCCCGACGCGATGATGCGGATCTTGCCCTGGTCGATGAGGTCGAGGCCGAACGGCGGCCCGGCCCAGCCGACATCGACCTGGCCGGACATCACCTGGGTGAGCGTCGCCGCCGGGCTGCCGGTCGCGACCGGCTTCGCCTTGAGGTCGTACTGGCGCATGAAGGCGTTGACGATCGCGTGGGTCGACGCGCCGTTGGTCGAATAGGCGATGGTCTTGCCGTCGGTGTCGGCGAGCGAGCGGATCGGCGAGGCCGACTGCACGTACCAGAAGAGGTCGCCGCCGCCGGTCATCTCGGCGCCGATGATGCGCAGCGGCGCGCCCTTGGCATAGGCGCCGAACACGCCGAGCACGCCGGCGGACGAGCCGAGCTCGACGCTGCCGGAGATCACCGCCTGCTGGGTCTCGCCGCCGCCCTGGGTGTAGAGGATGTCGAGCACGATGCCGTGCTTCTTGAAGATGCCGCCGCGCTGGCCGAGCTCGGCGACCGAGGTGTCCCACAACCCGCGCTGGCCGACCGCGATCCGCAACGTGTCGTCGGCGCGTGCCGGCGAAGCGAGCGCGAGCGCGGCCAGCAAAACGCTGAACGCTTGCGGCAATCGCATCAGGACGTTCCTCCTCGTAGGGTGGGCAAAGCGAAGCGTGCCCACCGTCAGCTTTGCCGAACGACGCCGCGTTCGCGTGCGGTTGCCGCATCCGCGTGGGCACGGCGCTACGCGCCTTTGCCCACCCTACGAATAACGCACTGCGGCCACCCGTCACGTCCATCCGAACGCAGAGCAGAGCCCGCTTTCTAGCACCTTCCAAGCCGGGCCGAGACCGGTCATATTGCCGCCAACTCGGACCTCAGGAGAGTAAGAAAATGCAACAGCCGGCGCACAAGGAAAAGCCCGCCAAACCGGCGACGGCACAGTCCAAGCCCGCTGCGCAGGCCAGCAATCAGGGTCCGCGCGAGCTTGCGCGAAACGCTGGAATGGCTGCGGGATCAGGGCGACCTCATCGAGACCGACAAGGAGGTCGATCCCGATCTCCAGGTCACCGGCCTGCAGAAGCACATGGACGGCGGCTGCCCGGTGCTGTTCCACAACGTCAAGGGCAAGCCGAACCATCAGGTCGTCACCAACCTGTTCGGCGACATGAACGTCATCAACAAGATGTTCGGCTGGGAGGACGACGTCGCGCGCACCCGGGCGATCGCCGCGGCGTTCCGCAAGCCGCTCAAGCCGGAGATCATCCCGCAGAGCGAGGCGCCGGTGCAGGAGCACGTGGTGCTCGCGCCGAAGGACGTCAACGAGTTCATGGTGCCGATCCGGCACACCACCTACGAGTCCGAGCTGACCGTCGGCTCCGGCATCCGCTGCGTCAGCTTCGACCAGTTCGATGGCGGCACCGACCTCGGCTACAACCGGATGAATTTCCGCTGGGGCAATATCGGCACGTTCCAGATTTCGCCCGGCTCGCACATGTGGCAGGTCGCCAACAAGTACTACAAGGACGACCAGCCGATCCCGATCAGCATGTGCTTCGGCGTGCCGCCGGCCTGCACGCTGCTCGCCGGCGCGGGCTTCGACTACGTGATCCTGCCGATGGGCTGCGACGAGATCGGCGTCGCCGGCGCGGTGCAGGGCGCGCCGATCCGCATGGTGAAGTGCCGCACCGTCGACGCCTATACGCTCGCCGATGCCGAGATCGTGCTCGAAGGCTACATCCATCCGCGCGACCGCCGCTACGAGACGAAGGAGTCCGAGGACGCCGGCGTGCAGGGCCGCTTCCATTTCCATCCCGAATGGGCGGGCTACATGGGCAAGGCCTACAAGGCGCCGACCTTCCACTGCACCGCCGTGACCATGCGCCGGCCGGAGCTCAAGCCGATCATCTTCGCGCTCGGCGTCCACATGCTCGACGACCACAACATCGACACCACCGTGCGCGAGGCGGCGATCTTCGAATTGTGCGAGCGCCTGCAGCCCGGCATCGTGCAGGACGTGGTGATCCCCTACTGCATGACCGACTGGGGCGGCTGCGTCATCCAGGTGAAGAAGCGCAACCAGATCGACGAGGGCTGGCAGCGCAACTTCCTCGCCGCGGCGCTGTCGTGCTCGCAGGGCATGCGCATCGCCATCGCGGTGTCGGAGGACGTCGATCCCTATTCGATGGACGACGTGATGTGGTGCCTCACCACCCGCGTCAATCCGCAGACCGACATCCTCAACCCGATCCCCGGCGGGCGCGGCCAGACCTTCATGCCGGCCGAGCGCATGACCGCCGGCAATGCCCAGTGGACGGCATCGAACACCCGCTTCGAAGGCGGCATGGCGATCGATGCCACCGTGCCGTTCGGCTACGAGAGCGACTTTTTGCGTCCGGTCTACCCGGTCGACAAGGTGAAGCCGGAGGACTTCTTCACCAAGAAGGACATCGAGAACGCGAAATCGCGCATGCACGGCTGGGTCACGTCGCTCGCGAAAAGCGGGCGGTAGGCCGCGCCTTCGCTCGCTTTCCAACGTGCACTGTCATCGCCCGGCTTGACCGGGCGATCCAGTAACCACCGGATTCGCAGTGGGGCAGTTGTAGGGCGCAATAAGCGAAGCGCATTGCGCCACTCCGCGAACTCAGCGGCGCAATAAAGCGATTGCGCCCTACGGGCCCTCCGTGGGCAAAGTCCCTGCCCTACCGCCGCCACAGGGGTTACTGGATTGCCCGGTCAAGCCGGGCAACGACAGCAATGGGTGGCATCGAGACATTCACCCCCGCGCCCGCATCCACTCCGCGACCAGCGCCTTGCGGTCGAGCTTGCCGCGCTCGCTCTTGGGCAAGACGTCGCGCAGGAGAATCTGCTTCGGTGCCTTGAACGGGGTGAGCCGGGCGGCGCAGAAGCGCATCAGCTCGTCCGGCGCAAACGAAGAGCCGGGAGCAAGCACCACGTAGCTCACCACCTCCTCGCCCCAGATCGCGTCGGGCACGCCGATGGTCGCGGCTTCGGAGACTTCCGCGCGCTGCATCAGCACGCCGTCGATCTCCACGGGCGAAATGTTGACGCCGCCGCGGATGATCAGCTCCTTCTCGCGGCCCGTGAGATAGAGGTAACCGTCGGCGTCGAGATAGCCGATGTCGCCGGTGCGCATGCGGCCGCGGCTGTTCACTCGCACGCTGCCGTCGTCGCCGAGGTAGCGGTAATCATTGTCGTCCCAGGCGCCGAGCTCGACGTGACCGGTCTCGCCCGGCGGCACTGCGCTTCCCTCGGCGGCGACGACGGCGAGCCGGTGATAGGCGAGCGGACGGCCGACGCTGCCGAACCGCCGCGCGTTGCCGGGATTGACCGCGATCCATGCGGTCTCGCTGCTGCCGTAGCCCTGGGCGACCGGGATGCCGAAGCGCTCCTCGAAGCGCCGCCACTCCTGCGGCAGCAGTGGCGCCGAGCTCGAGGTGATGAAGCGCAGCGACGGCACGTCCTGCGCGCCCGACCTTGACGGACGAAGCGAGCAGCATGTTGATCACGGTCGGATTGCCGGCGGCGACGGTGACGCCATGCGTGCGCACGTCGTCGAAATACCGTGTCGCCGAGAATTTCCTCGCCATCACGAGGGTCGCGCCGCGCGCGAGCGGCGCCAGCACGCCGAGCAATTGCGCCGACGCCCAGTTGAACGAGCGGAAATCGTAGATGCGGTCGTCCCCGGTGATGCCGAAGCCCTCGGTCATCGGCATGATGTTGGCGAGTTGCTCGCGATAGCTCAGCACCACGCCCTTCGGCGTGTCGCTCGTCCCCGAGGTGAAGAAGATCACGCCGTCGTCGCGCGCGGTCGTCTCGGTGAGGAAACTCTCCGCGCCGGCGTCGGGATCGATGCCCGCGAAAAAGCTGCCCGCAGCCGGCGCATCGCAACGGCCGATGACGAGGCGCGCCGCGGTCGACGGCAGCTCGACGCCGTCGTCATGGATGATGAGGCGCGGCCGCAATTGCGCGAGAATGCGCGGAAGATGCGGCCGGTTCATCTCGACGTGGACGGTGCACACCGTCGCGCCATAGGCCATGACGCCGAGATAGCAGACGACATGCTCGATCGAGTTGTCCGCGGCGAGCGCGATCCGGTCGCCGGTCGCGATCCCCTGCCCGCGTAAGAAAGCCGCGATTCCCCGCACCAGCCGGCGCAAATCGCCATAGCTCAGGGAACGGCCGTCGTCGGCAGAGATGGCGTAGGGCTTGTCGGGATGAAGCTCGGCCGCGCGGTCGATCCACGCCCGCAGCAGGCCGGGACCCGCATCGGCGGCGTGAGGCGCAACACTGTGCAGTGCAATATCGCCCATGTCGTTTCCCGCCGGCCGGACCTTATCGCAGCGTCGCCGCGAGCGACAAGCCGTGGAAACCCGGCGGCCGCGGGGATAGGATGGCGCGAGCTTTCCAAAACGCAGCCAACAGAGACGGTGAAGACAATGACGGATGATGCGGATCGGACGCGGCGGTCGATACTCTATGCCGGCGGCGCGGCGCTGCTGACCAATGCGCTGGACATCGCCGGCGCAGAGCCAGGGTGCGGCTCCCGCCAAGGCCGCGAAATCGGACGAGGAGGGCGAGGCCAAGGACGAGCCGATCTCGCCCGTCACCATCGCGCTCTCCGAATATGTGGCAAAGACGCTCGACCGCGAGCTGCCGCCCGACGTCGTCGCCAAGACCAAGCTGCACGTCCTCGACACCATCGCGGCGATGATCTCGGGCTCGCGCCTCAAGGCCGGCGAATTCGCCGCGCGCTATGTCGACACC
The DNA here is from genome assembly GCA_963793985.1 of uncultured Alphaproteobacteria bacterium. Lineage (GTDB taxonomy): Bacteria > Pseudomonadota > Alphaproteobacteria > Rhizobiales > Xanthobacteraceae > JAJPKK01. The sequence goes on from CAWCCG010000040.1 coordinate 14,808, forward strand.
CTCGGCGGCAAGCCGCAGGCGACCGTCTACGGCACGCCGATCGTGACGTCGTCGGTCAACGCCGCGCTCGCCAACGGCATGGCGGCCCATGGCGACGAGACCGACGACTCCCACCTCGCCGGCCGCTTCCATCCCGGCTGCGGCATCGTGCCGGCGGCGCTCGCCACCGCCGAGCTCGCCGGGCGCAGCGGCAACGACGTGCTGCGCGCGGTCGCGCTCGGCTACGACATCGGCGCGCGGTCGATCTATGCGCTGGGCTTCCGCCAGCTCTACACCGAGCGCCACTCGACCCACAGCGTCGCGACGACGTTCGGCGCCACGGCAGCGGCGGCCGCGATGCTGCGGCTCGATCCGCGCCAGGTGCGCCACGCCTTCTCGATGGCGGCGCAGCAGGCCTCGGGCATTCCCTATTGGGAGCGCGACCGCGAGCACGTCGAGAAGGCCTTCGACTTCGGCGGCATGGGCGCGCGGAACGGCGTCACCGCCGCCACCATGGTCGCGGCGGGCCTCACCGGCGTCGACGATTTCATCAGCGGCAAGAAGAACACGCTGACCGCGCTGGGCGACCAGGACGCGGCGCCCGAGAAGCTCGTCGCCGAGCTCGGCAGCCGCTACGAGGTGATGGCCACCTCGATCAAGAAATGGTGCGTCGGCTCGCCGCTCCAATCGGTGCTCGACGCGGTGACGGTGCTGCTCGAAGACCCCGCGGTGCGCGCCGGCAAAATCCGCCGCATCGTCGTCGACATGCCGGCCGACCGGCTGCACATCGTCGACAACCGCACCATCCCCGATATCTCCCTGCAGCACCTCGTCGCGCTGATGATCGTCGATGGCGGCGCCGGCTTCGACAGCGTGCACGACTTCGCGCGGATGAGCGACCCCAAGGTGCTCGCCATCCGCAAGCTCGTCGAGGCGGTGCCCAACCAGGAGCTCGCGAAAGCAACGCCGGCCCGCCAGGCCATCGTGAAGATCGAGACCGCCGACGGGCGCACCCTCTCCCACCGCACCTACGAGGTGCGGGGCACGCCCGGCAATCCCATGAGCGCGGAAGAGGTCGCCGCCAAGGCGCTCGACCTCACCGCACCGATCCTCGGCAAGGCGCGGGCGGAGGAGCTCAACGCGGCGATCGCGAAGTTCGACACGTTCGGCCCCGTGCTCAACCTGCGCCGCCTGGTGCAGGCGTAACTCCCCCGCGCCGAGGAGTGCCAAGCGCGCCCGCTCAGCACTGTCATCGCCCGGCTTGACCGGGCGATCCAGTAACCACGAGACTGCAATTAGGGCACGGCGTGAGCCTCAACGAAAATTCGGGGGTTACTGGATTGCCCGGTCAAGCCGGGCAATGACAGAAATTGTGTGACGGATTTTCCATGCAGCACATCGGCGTCATCTCGGACACGCACGGGCTGCTGCGGCCGCAGGCGGTCGAGGCACTCCGCGGCTCGTCGCTGATCATCCACGCCGGCGACGTCGGCGTGCCGGAAATCCTCGACGAGTTGCGCCGCATCGCGCCGGTGTTCGCGGTGCGCGGCAATGTCGACCGGGCCGCGTGGGCGAACGTCTTGCCGGAGAGCGAGATCGTCGAGGTCGAGAACGGCCTCGTCTATGTGCTCCACGACATCGCCACGCTCGAGCTCGATCCGCCGACCGCCGGCTTTCGCGCCGTCATTTTCGGGCATTCGCACCAGCCGAAGAGCGAGACGAAGGACGGCGTTCTCTATTTCAATCCGGGCAGCGCCGGACCGCGGCGCTTCAGCCTGCCGATATCGGTCGGGCGCCTGACCGTTTCCGGCAACGCGCTGGAGGCGGAGATCATCGAGCTCGCGGTCTGAGCCGACGTGGCGATGGGCGCCGGCAGTCGAAATCCGGCACCGATCCGGCAAAGTTGCGGCGGACGAGCGGCCTCCGGTCAACGGGATGTGATAGGGCCGGTGCGGCCGCAACCTAGGCACGGCGCCCGTCCGCGCCTATGAATTGCGGCGCTTCGTTTCAGAAAATTGAGGAGGAGATTCCTGATGCTCTCACGTCGCTCCGTTCTCGTATCGGCCCTGCTCGCGACCGCCGCGGGCGCCGCGGTGACACCGGCCTTTGCGGTCACGCCGCAGCCGTTCGACGATGCCGCCTTCGCGCAGGCCCAGAAGACCGGCAAGCCGGTCTTCGTTGCGATCCACGCGACGTGGTGCCCGATCTGCAAGGCGCAGAAGCCGATCCTCGCCGATCTGATGGCCGATCCGAAGTTCAAGGACCTGACCTACTTCACCATCGATTTCGACAGCCAGAAGGACCTCGTCCGCCGGTTCGGCGCACAGAAGCAGTCGACCCTGATCGCCTTCATCGGCAGCAAGGAGCAGGGCCGCTCGGTCGGCGACTCCAACCGCGCCTCGATCTCCGATCTCCTCAACATGACCCTGTGAGCGCCTCGCCGCGATGACCGGCCTCGTCCTGTCGTTCGTCGCCGGCGTGCTCTCGGTGCTCTCGCCCTGCGTGCTGCCGCTCCTGCCGATCGTGCTCGGCGCGGCCGCAACGAAGCAGAAATGGGGCCCGGTGGCGCTCGCCGCCGGGCTTGCGCTGTCGTTCGTCGCGATCGGGCTGTTCGTCGCCACCATCGGCTTTTCCATCGGCCTCGACGCCGACGTGTTTCGCTACGTGGCGGCGGTGCTGATGCTCGCGGTCGGCGTCGTGCTGATGGTGCCGCGCCTGCAGAGCGCCTTCGCGGTCGCCGGCGGCCCGCTCGCCAATTGGGCTCATGAGCGCCTTGATGGCGCCGATACCGGCAGCGTCGCCGGCCAGTTCGCGGTCGGCCTCCTGCTCGGCGCGGTATGGAGCCCGTGCGTCGGGCCGACGCTCGGCGCGGCCTCGCTGCTCGCCGCGCAGGGACGCGATCTCGGCCAGGTGGCGCTCACCATGTTCGTGTTCGGCCTCGGCGCCGCCGTGCCGCTGCTTGCCCTCGGCATCGCGTCCCGCGAGGTCATGATGCGCTGGCGCCAGCGGCTCGCCGCCGCCGGCCCAGGGCTCAAAATGGGCTTCGGTGCGATCCTGGTGGCGGTCGGCCTGCTGGCGCTCACCGGCCTCGACAAGCGGGTGGAGACCGCGCTGGTCGAGGCGTCGCCGCAATGGCTCACCGATCTCACGACGCGGTTTTGAGGCGCGGGTCTTGGTGGGGCGGCAGAATCGAATCGATGCTCACGAGCTTGTTCCCAGGGCACCCCGGGCGGCATATCCGGAGCTCGCGCCCCCCGCGACGTTACGCCTCTGGCGCCGTGCGAACTGTGGTAGTTTAGCAACCCATCGAATCCCCTGTTGCGGAAGGGTCCATGAAAGCTCTCAGCATCTGCGTCGCCCTGTTCGGTCTCCTCGCGCTGGCGGTGGGAGCGAAGTTCAGCGATTTCGCCAGCGTCGGTCTCGGCGTCACTGCCCTGTTGTCCGCCGCCGCGGTGTGGCGCTCGTCGACGCTGTCGAGCTTCCTGAAGATATTCATCTGGATATTCTCGGTCGAAACCATCGTCTTCGGCCTTTGCGTGTTGGCCGCGGACGTGTCGATGTGGCCGGCGGCCTATGCCGAGTACAAGCTGCCGGTGACGCTGCCGATCACCGTCGCGATCTTCTCGATCCTCGTCTACCTCGTTGCCCAGACCAAAGTGGTGGGGCAGATGATGAAAATCGCCGACCGTTATTTTGATACCGGCGAACGCGGCCAAGCGCAGATCTGGCCGCTCCCCGCTTTCGGAGCGCTGGAGCGGCACATCGCCGTCGCCATGGTCGTGTTTCTGGTGCTGATCAACCAGGCGCAGGTCGGCATCAGCGTGCGGCTCTCGTTCTTCAACCGCGACTGGTTCAACGCGATCCAGAACAAGGATTCATCGACGTTCTGGCAGCTCCTGCTGCTCGTCTTCCTGCCATGGGCGTTCGTCTTACATCGGGAGCACGCTGGTCGAGTTCTTCGTGCAATCGATGCTGGTGATCCGCTGGCGGCGCTGGCTCACGGAATATTATGTCGAGCGCTGGCTGGGCGGACACACCCACTATCGCATGAGCCTCACCGGCAGCAAGGCCGACAATCCTGACCAGCGTATCTCCGAGGACGTGAACCGCTTCATCGATGGCGGCAGCGACGGTTCCAGCGCTGGCGGCTACGGAATCTACTCGTTCTCGATCCTGCTGATCTCGACATTGTCCTCGTTGGTGTCGTTCGCGGTCGTGCTGTGGGGGCTCTCGACCAATTTCACCATCCCGGGAACCGAGTTCCACGTTCCCGGCTTCCTGTTCTGGATCGCTCTCATCTACGCGTCGGCGGGTACGTTCATCACCCATTGGATCGGCCGCTCCCTGATTGGTCTCTATTTCGAGCGCCAGCATATGGAGGCCGATTTCCGCTTCTCGCTGGCGCGCCTTCGCGAGTACTCCGAGCAGGTTGCACTGCTCGACGGCGAGCGCACGGAGGAGGCATCACTGTCGCGAGCGTTTCGGCGGGATCATCGGAAACTGGCTCGCCCTCATCAATCGCCGCCTTAAGCTGCTGAGCTTCACGGGGACGTTCAGGCAATTGTCGCCGATCATTCCCTTCATCTTTACCGCGCCGTTCTATTTCGCCGGCACCATTGCGCTCGGCGTCATGACGCAGACCGGCCGGCGCGTTCTCCCAGGTCGAGTCCGCGCTGACTATCTTTGTGAGCTACTACAACTCGCTCGCCGGCTTCAAATCGGTGGTCGACCGCCTTACCTCGTTCGACGAGGCGATCGAAAACGCCAAGATGCTCGGCACCATGGGGCCGAAGCGGAGAGGCCGCAGAGGGCGGCGTCGGGGCCGCGCTCGAAGACGTCCACATCGCCTTGCCGGACGGCACCCGCATCGTCGAGACCGAGAAGCTCGCGCTGCCGCTCGGCGAGAGCACGCTGCTCGCCGGGCCTTCGGGTTCCGGAAAATCGACGCTGTTCCGCGCCATTTCCGGCATCTGGCCGTATGGCGAAGGCAGCATCCACATTCCCGATGGCGCGTCCGTGATGGTGGTGCCGCAGAAGCCCTACATCCCGATGGGCACGCTGCGCATCGCCGTCACTTATCCGAAGCCGCCCGACGCCTATTCCGACGAGGAGGTCCGCCAGGCCCTCACCGACGTGCGGCTCGGCAACCTGCTCGCCTGCGTCGACCGCGAGGAGATGTGGTCGCAGCGCCTCTCCGGCGGCGAGCAGCAGCGCGTCGCGCTGGCGCGCGCGCTGCTCACCCAACCCGACTGGCTGTTCCTCGATGAGTTGACCTCGGCCCTCGACGAGAAGCTCGAGGCCGAGCTCTACAAGATGCTGGCGACGCGGCTGCCCAAGACGACGCTCGTCTCGATCGGCCACCGCTCGACGCTCGGCGCCTTCCACGCCCGCCGCATCGACATGACCGAGACCGAGGGCGGCCAATTCACCCCGCGCGACACCCCGGCCGCGGCGGCGGAGTAGCCGACTGCGTAGCCCGGATGAGCGAAGCGATATCCGGGACCGGTATCGCACATAGAGGCGGAAGGTCCCGCATGTCGCTTCGCTCATGCGGGCTACGAACTCAGCGCTCGCCGGCGGCTCTCCCTCCGCAAGCGGGAGAGGGAAGCAGGCGCTTCAGGGACGAGGGAAGAGCAAGGCAGCTACAGCCCGAACACCATCAGCATCACGTTCTGCGGAATCTCCGCGGCTTCCGGGAACGAGCCCTCGTCGCGCCGCGGGCGGCCGCCGAGGGTGAGCGCGATGTACTGCTTGCCGTTCACCGCATAGGTCATCGGATTGCCGGCGAACTGCGTTCCGGTCTCGAAGCTCCACAGCTCCTGCATGGTGTCTTTGTCGAAGGCGGAGATCTTGCCCATGATGTCGCCCATGAAGAGCAGACCGCCGGCGGTGCCGAGAACGCCGGAATAGGCCGGATAGTAGGACTTCGAGCTTCTTCGCCACCTTGCCGGTCGCGATGTCGATGCCGCCGAGCAGACCGTGGCTGACTTTGCAGTTGGGATTGGTGACGTTGCGCACGATCGGCTCGACGGCGTTATCCTTGGTGTGGCTGCCGCAGAAAATCTCGCGGAAGCCGGTGCCGGGGACGCCCTTCTCCGGGTCGGCCGCGCGCGAGTTGAAGTAGTTGCCCTGCCCGATCATGGCCTGGAAGTAGGTGAGCCCGCGCTGCGGGTCGTAGGTGTTGGGCATGAAGGTCGGCATGCCGTAATGGGCGGGACGCACGTCCATCGCCTTCTTGCCGTACTTGATGGCCCGGCCGGCATAGTCCTGCACCTTCTTGGTCGGATCGTAGTCGAGCGGCTTGCCGGTCTTCTGGTCGAGGCCGGCGGTCCAGTTCACCTCGGTGAACGGCTCGCCGCGCAGGAACTGGCCGTTGGCGCGGTCGAGCATGTAGTGGAAGCCGTTGCGGTTGGTCTGCGAGATCACCTTGCGCGTCTCGCCGCCGATGGTGACATCGTAGAGCTGGGTGATGGCGACCGCGTCATAGTCCCAGCCCTCGTTGGCGATGGTCTGGAAGTACCATTTCAATTTTCCGGTATCGACGTCGAGCGCGATGATCGAGCTCGTGTAGAGATTGTCGCCGGGCCGCCCCTGCGGGTCGAACATGTGCACGGGGTTGCCGGTGCCGAAATAGGCGAGGTTCGTCTCGGGATCGAAGGACGGCTCCGTCCACACGCCGCCGCCGCCGAACGCAATGGTGCGCGGATCGGCCCAGGTCTCCGAGCCCGGCTCGCCCGGCTCCGGCACCACCGAGAAGCGCCACAGGAACTTGCCGGTGTCGGCGGAATAGGCGGACACGTAGCCGCGCCCGCTCTCGTCGCGCCCCGTCGAGCCGACCAGGATCTTGTCCTTGACGGCGAGCGGCGCCGCGGAATGGCCGGAGCCGGGGCGGCCGTCGATCGCGGTCGAGACGTCGAACACGACCTGACCGGAATTCTTGTCGAGCGCGATCAGCCGCGGGTTCGGGCTGTCGCGGCCGGTGTTGATGTAGAGGTTGTTGCCGAGCAGCGCGACGCTGTGCAGGCTCTGGCCGCCGCCCTGCACCTTGGCATCGTATTTCCACACGATCTTCGGCTTCTCGTCGCGGACGTCGAACTTCCAGTATTGCTGATACTGGTTGCCGACATAAAGGAAGCCGTCCTCGACCAGCGGCGTGAAATACTGATTGCCCTTGCTCGGCCGGTTGGGATCGCTGATCGCCGCCATGAACTTGACCTTCAGGTTGGCGACGTTGCCCTTGTTGATGCGATCGAGCGCCGAGTAGTTCCAGTTGTCGTAGCTCCCCATGCGCATGAGCCAGTTCTGCGGCTCGGCGCGCGCATTGAGCAGGCGCTGATAGGTCGTCTCCGCCGCCAACGCGGCGTGGCTGACGCCGACGAGCAAGGTCGCGGCGAGCGCGACGCGGCCAAGGGGGGCGGAATGCTGCTGCACCGTCATGTGATCCTCCCGATGTTTTCGTTTTTTGACGCCGGCAAACGATAACACTCGGATCGGTGCGGGGTCGACGCGGAGAGCCTTACTCGCCGCGCGTCAAAAATCCTGGGTCATCGCCGGGCTCGTCCCGGCGACCCCGATCATGGGGCACGGCCGTGCCTTGTTAATCGGGGTGGCCGGGACAAGCCCGGCCATGACCATCGATCAGAATGCGGCGCGTGCTAACGCTTCGTCCGAGACGGCCTGCGTGTCGCCGCCTCGGGCGCCGTTTCCTCCAGGCGCCTGCGCAAAGCCGCGACTGTCCGCTTCGCCGCGGCGATGTCTTCGGCGCCGAGCCCCTTCACGAGCGCGTTCACCCACGGAGTCTGCAGCCGATCGGCCGCGGCATAGGCCTTTCGTCCCTGCTCGGTCAGCACCACCAGGCTGGCGCGGCGGTGATGCGGGTTCGGCTCCAGCGCGACGTAGCCCTCCGCGACGAGCTCGTTGACGATCCGCTGCACGCCCTGACGGTTGAGGCCCATGCTGCGGGCGATCCACGCCACCGGCTCCGCGCGTTCGGCGAGCGCGACCGCGCCCAGCACCTGCCAGCGCGCGCTGGTGAGCCCGAGGCGCGACACCAGCCGGTCGCCGGCGACCAGCAGGCGTCCGTTGAGCCGGAACACTTCCAGGATCAGTTCGGTGACGGCCTCGCCGGCCGGAGTGCGTCGCGCCATTGACATCGAGATACCAAATTGACAATATATTGTCAATCTGAGGAGATGCTCCGATGCTCGCAGGCCAGATCGCTCTCGCGCTCGCCGCCGCCTTCGCCGGCGCCGCCTTCTACATCAACTTCGCCGAGCAGCCGGCGCGGCTGGGGCTCGACGACGACAGTTTGCTCGCGGAATGGAAGCCGAGCTATGCGCGCGGCTTCGCCATGCAGGCGAGCCTCGCCGTGATCGCCGGCGTGGCCGGCCTCATCGCGGCGTGGCAGACCGGCGACTGGCGCTGGGTGGTCGGCGCGGTCCTGATCCTCGCCAACTGGCCGTACACGCTTCTCGGCATCATGCCGACCAACAACCGGCTCAACGCCATCGCGGCCGGCGCGGGCGGCCCGCAGTCGCGCAGCCTGATCGAGACGTGGGGACGGCTGCACGCGGTGCGGACCGGCCTCGGCATCGCCGCAACCCTCGCCTATCTCTGGGCGCTGAGCTGAACGGCAGCGCCGGAACGACGCGCGCCGCAACGCCGTGCCGTCACGGCAGATAGATGCCGCCGCTGACCTGGATCGCCTGGCCGGTGATGTAGCCGCCGCCGGGGCCGCACAGCAGCCCCACCATGCCGGCGATATCCTCCGGCGTGCCTTCGCGGCCGACCAGCGGGTGGCCGCCGCCGGGAATGGCGCCGCCCTGGCCGGAGGTCACCGAGCGCGGGCCGCCGATCTTGCCCGGCACCACGCAGTTGACGGTGATGCCGTCGCCCGAGAACTCGACCGCCAGCGCCTTGGTGAGGCCGACGAGCCCCGCCTTGGCGGACACGACATGGGCGCGCCGCGTCGCCCCCGCATGCGCGGTGACGCCGCCGATGTTGACGATCCTCCCCCACCCCTTGGCGAGCATGCCCGGGAATGACCGCCCGGCAGCACAGGAAGGCGCCGTCGAGCACCACGGCATGGATGGCACGCCAGTCGGCATAGGTCATTTCGGTGAACGCGGCCTCGCGCCGGTCGGCGGCATTGTTGACGAGGATATCGACGCTGCCGAGATCGCCCACAATCGCTTCGACCATGCCGGCGACCGCCTTCTCGTCGGTCACGTCGGCGAGCATCGCCCGCGCGGTGCCGCCGACCGCCTCGATCGTCCGCACGGCCTCGGCGGCCTCGTCCCGCGAGGAGCGTGCGTTCACCACGACGGTGGCGCCGCGCTTTGCGAGCTCCAGCGCAATCGCAAGCCCGATCCGCCGCACGCCGCCGGTGACCAGCGCCACCCGGCCGGCGAGTTCGCCTGTTTCTTTGGTTGTCACGCCCGCTCCTCACAGGTGTTGAGAGCGGCAGATGTATTGGTGAAATGACGAGCGGGTCAAGCCGGCCCGCGCCGGTCCCAAATCGAAGGTCACTCACGCCCCCACCGCGTATTTCCGCACCTTCGCCTCGTCGACCGCGATCCCCATTCCGGGCTCGGTCGAGACCTCGATCGCGCCGTCGGCAAAGCGCATCGGCGCGGCGATGAGATCGTCCTTGTAGTAGATGCCGGCGACCTGGCCGGACTGCGCCTCGGCCGGCGTCGACACCGGCACCACGCAGGAGAGCGTCACCGCCGGCGCGACGGAGGCGAGCACGATGTTGGCGCGGTTGCCGACGCCGGTCTCCACCGAGCCGTTGACGTTGCACACGATGCCGGCCGCCCGCGCCACCGCGGCGACCTCCATGGCGCGGAACAGGCCGCCGGGCTTGGTCGTGTAGATCGACACGATCTGCGCGGCCCGCTTCTCGATGATCTCGATCACGTCATGGGCGTTCCATGCACTCTCGTCCGCCATGACCGGCGCATCGACCGCGCGCGCGACCTCGGCGAGCCGCGCGATGCCCTCGACCGGCTGCTCGAAATAGAGCAGATCGCAGCGCGCCATCCGCCAGAAGGTGCGGATGGCGTCGGCGGGCGTCGCGTAGCCCTGATTGGCATCGACGCACAGCGCGACCTTGGATCCGACCGCGTTGCGCACCCGCGCCACCATCTCGACGTCGCGGTCGGGATCGACGCCGACCTTGATCTTGAAGGTGCGGATGCCTTCCTGCACGGCCTGCGCGGCCTCGCGCTCGGCCTCCGCAAAGCCGATCAGCCCGATCGAATGGGTGACCGGGATGTGCCGCCGCAGCACGCCGCCGAGAAGCCGCGCGCTCGGCACGCCGAGCTGCCGCCCGGCGAGGTCGTAGGCCGCGATCTCGATCGCAGCCTTGGCATAGGGGTGACCCTTGAGCGCGCGGTCCATGCGGGCGTGGAGCTCGACGATATCGCCCGGCCGGCACCCCATCACGGCCGGCGCCAGATATTGCGTCACCATCGCGCGCACGGTCGCCGGGCTTTCGCCGAAATAGCGGCCGAACTCGCCGCCCCAGTCCTTGAGCACCGGCGCCTCGCCCCAGCCGACGCGGCCGTCGGCATCGGTCATCTTGAGGATGACGTAGCCGCCGATCGGCTCCTGCAGCCCCGTCCACTTGTGCTCGCGCCGCGTCGGCAGGCTCACATGAAAGAGCTCGATGCCGGAGATCGGAGATTCGCTCATGGCGACGACGTCAGCCCACGACGATCAGGCGGTCGGTGTCGGTGACGTCCGACAGAAGCTCGCAGCCGCGCTCGGTGACGAGCACCATGTCCTTGTTCTGCATGCCGAAGCCGAACCCGGTCTGATAGATCAGCGGCTCGATGCCGAGCACCATGCCGGGCTCCAGCGGCTGGTCGGCGGTCGGGCCCAGATACGGGTCCTCGTGAAGGTGCAGCCCGATGCCGTGGCCGACGAAGGAGATGCGCGGCAGGTTGAGCTCCTCGGTCTTGGCGAGATAGCGCTCGTAGATGGCACGGCTCGATGCGCCGGGCTTGATGGTGTCGAGCAGCATGTGCTTGCAGGCGGTGAGATTGGCCCAGATGCGCTCGGCCTGCGGCGGCGCCGTCTCGACCACCGCGGTCCGGCAGACGCCGGCATGATAGCCGGCGATGATGGGGAAGATCTCGACGCGGCAGACGTCGCCGCGCGCGAGCACCCGCGAGGTCGGACCGACATTGGGAAACACGCTGCGCTCTCCGGTCGCGACGATCATCAGCGTGAAGGACTCTGCGCCCTGCTCGTAGACGCTGCGGGTGAGCGCGGCGGCGATGTCCATCTCGGTCGCGCCGGCGCCGACCGCATCATAGGCCGCCGCGATGCCGCGGTCGGCGATCCGGGACAGCCGGCGCAGCAGGTCGATCTCGTTCGGCGTCTTGATCTGGCGCAGCCGCGCCAGCAGCGCCTGCGCGGCGGAGAATTTCGCCGACGGCAGCAGCGCCGCGAGCTCGGCGAAATCGGCGGCCGGCAGGTAATCGAGCTCGAGGCCGATGCGCGCCTCGGCAAGGCCGTGCCGGCGCAGGAGATCGGCGGCGACCTTCATCGCCTCGAAGGCGAACTCGCGCCACACCGCGATCTCGACGCCCTCGCCTGCCCGCGCGCGGATCGTGCTCGCCTCCATGTCGACCACCGCCAGCGCCACCGTGCCGTCGGCGGTGACCAGCGCCATCGCATGCCGCCAGCGCATCAGCTTCTGGGTCGGCGACAGGAAGCCGGTGACGTAGGCGAAATTCTCCGGCGAGCACGACAGGATCGCGTCGAGGCCGGCCGCCTTCATCGCCTGAGCCTGCCGGTCGATGACGTCCTGGCGCATGCTGGATTCCCCGAGCGTGTCGCCTTCGCGCGCCCGCATCAGTTCATGCATTAGCAGCTCCGCCCGGAGAATGGCTTATTCGCAAGAATATCCACTTTTGAAAACGTCCAAACCTAAAAGTGTGATCACAGCTGTCGGAACTCTACGCTGCTGTGATCACAGCCTCAAATATGCGAGGCCTGACATATTCTCGGAATACGACATGCCTTCAGGGCCGATTCCAGGCCGGATTTTCCGGCGCCCAGCGCCGATATTGCTCGGCACGATCGACATCGAAGGCGAGGTTCGGCGCCTCGACGGTCACCGCCTCGAAGCCCATCGCCCGCGCCTGCGCACAGTGCGCGGCATAGCTTCGCACCCCGAACGAAAAGCGGAATCGACCGAATGCCCGTGGGCCGAGCCGCAGCACATTGGTGCCGGTCATCGCCTCGTCGGGAACGATGACCACCTCCTGCGGCGCGGACGCGACCTTGCCGAGCTCGGCCGGCGTCGCGCGCGGCAGGTCGATCGGCAGTACCAGGCCGGCGTGGCCGCCGCCCTCGGCGAGGAGCTGCCGCCGGCCGTCTTCCAGCGCGGCGTTGAGGCCGCCGCCGCGGTCGGGGATGACGGCGACGCCATAGTCGCGGGCGATTGTCTCGACCCGCGGATCGGAGGTCACGACGCGCACCTGCGCCGGCGTCACCGCCTGCGTCGCGACGTCGAGGGTGCGGCACAGGAAGAATTCGCACAGCGCCCGCCGCGACCGCGGCGTCAGGCAGCCGGCGAGCCGCGACTTGCCGCGGTCGAGGTTCTTGCAGGGGATGAGGATGACCGTCATCGCTCGATCGCTCCGGCGATCTCGCCGGCAAAGGCGAGGCAGGTGCGCGCGAGCGCGACGCGGTCATCCGGGCTCGACATCACCGTTTGCGCCACCTTCACTGCCATGCCTTCCGCCGCGATCTCCGGCGCGAGGCCGGCGTCGGCGGCATCGATGACGAGGCCGTCGACGAGACCGGCATAGTGCCGCGCGATCCCGACGGCGGAGACCGGCGCGCCGAGCTCCGCCATGATCTTGGCGGCGGGCCCCTTGATGGCGGCGCCGCCGACGATCGGCGACACCGCGACGATCGGACAACCCTGCGCCCGCAGCCACGCGCGCATGCCCGGCACCGCCAGGATCGGGTCGACACTCAGATAAGGGTTCGACGGGCAGATGATAATGGCGGAAAGGTCCCCGACCGTGGCGAGCGCCGGGTTGAGGCGCGCGGCCGGCGCGCCGTCGTAGCGGATGCCGCGGACCGGCACCGCGCAGGCGAGGCGGACGAAATAGTCCTGGAACGGGAGCTCGCCGTCGTCGGTGCGGATGATCGTGCGCACGGGATCGTCGCTCATCGGAAGCAGCGTCGCGGTGACGCCGAGCGCGCGGGCGAGCGCGGCGGTGACGGCCGAATGAGCGTCACCGGCGGCAAGACGCTGCGTGCGCAGAACATGGGTCGCGAGATCGCGGTCGCCGAGGCGAAACCACGCCGGCCCGCCGAGCCGCTCGACCTGGCCGAGGAAATTCCAGGTCTCGCCGGCGATGCCCCAACCGGTCTGCGGATTGGCGATGCCGGCGAGCGTGTACATCACCGTGTCGAGGTCGGGCGAAATGTGCAGGCCGAGATGGGTGAAATCGTCTCCGGTGTTCACGATCACCGTCGAGCCGCTCGCCGAGGAGCTGAGCGAGACCGTCGGCGAGCTTCGCGCCGCCGACCCCGCCGGCGAGCGCGACGACGTTTCCTGCGAATTCGCCCATCAGAGCCCGCTCGATACCGGCACGCCGGACGGCGCGACGACGCCGTTGCCAGCATGCCGTCGTTCGCCGGTCGAGGGTCTGATCGGTCGCAGCGCTTGCGTACCGCACGAACGCCGCAAGCGGCTTGCGCGGCCGGTCGCGACCGGCGTCGGCGGGGAAGCCGAGCGTGACGAGCCCCTGGGGCTGCCACGCCGGCGGCAGGTCGAGGCTCGCCCGCACCACCTCGGGACAGAACAGCGGCGCGCACATCCAGCAGGCGGCGAGGCCTTCCGCATGGGCGGCAAGCAGCAGGTTCTGCGTCGCCATCGCCGTGCTTTGCACCGCCATCAGAAACTCCGCGTGGGAGCGCACCTCGTCCGGATAGACGTCGGCCTCCTCCAGCGTGAGGCAGACGAGGATCAGCACCGGCGCCCCGGTGATCCGCGCGTGGGAGCGCGCGACGTCGCGCGCGATCACGTCGGGCGGATCGCCGTCGCGGGCGCGGTCGGCGGCGAGCCGCTCGCCCATGGCGCGGGCGAGCGCCGCCTTGGCGGCGGCATCTTCGATCACGAGATAGCGCCAGGGCTGCCGATTGTGCGCCGAGGGCGCCGCCGCCGCGCTCAGGAAGAGGCGATCGAGCACATCGCGGCCGATCGCGTCGGGCCGGTAGCGCCGGATCGAGCGGCGTCCCCGCATCAGGCGATGCGCGGCCGCGCGCTTCGGACGCGGGGGCGGCGTAGGAGATCGTCATCGGAACAGATCCTTTTCCCGCGGACGCACGAGCTCGCGGGCGGTGCCGTCGCGACGGCCATAGCCCAGGCCGCGGGCGAGCACCACCGGCCTCCCCTCCCCCGCCTGGCCCATGACGAGCGAGGCCGCCGCCGCGAGCTCGTCGGCAAGGCCGACCTCGGTCGTCTCCAGCGGCCGGCCGTAGAGATCAGGCGTGCCGCGCAGGTCGAGCAGCCCGGGCAATCCGGCGACGCCGATCGCGGTGCCGATGGTGCCGTTGCGCCACGCCCGGCCGATGCTGTCGATGATCATGACGCCGACCTCGACGCCGGTCGCCGCGGCGATGGCGCGCCGCAGCTCGGCGCAGGAGCGGTCGGGATCGCGCGGCAGCAGCAGGACATGCTCGCGCCCATCGACATTCGAGCGGTCGATGCCGGCATTGGCGAGCACGAGGCCGAGTTTGTGGGCGACGATCAGCACGCCGGGGCGATGGCGGAGCACCTCGGTCGATTCTGCAAGGATCAGCTCGACGAGGCGGGCATCCTTGCCGGTCTCCTTGGCGAGCGCGACGGCGCGCGGCGACGGCGTAACCGTCGCGAGATCGACGCTGCGGCCCTCCGCCTTGGAGACGATTTTCTGCGCCAGCACGAGAACGTCGCCGGGCGCGAGCGCGAGACCGGCATCGCGCAGCGCCGTAACGATGATCGCCGCGAGATCGTCGCCGGCTGCGATCATGGGAATGCCGGGAAGCGCCGTGAGGACGAGATCGGGCGGAGCTCATGACCGGATCGTTCATCATGACCGGATCATTCCACAGCAGACGGCTCACCGCGAAATCAATCGCACGTCATTCGTCACTCGTCATTCCGGGGCGCCGCGTCAGCGGCGAACCCGGAATCCAGGCCGACGTCAGCCACGTACAGACGTCGCCTGGATTCCGGGTTCGCGCTGCGCGCGCCCCGGAATGACGATCGGAGGGATAGCGCGTCTCATCCCCCATACGTCTTCAGGACATGCCGGGCGAGCGCCATTTTGAGGATCTCGTTCGGCCCTTCGGTGATCATCATGCTGCGCTGGTCGCGCCAGAATTTTTCGATCGGCAGGTCGGTGGTGAGCCCGGTGCCGCCATGGATCGTCATGCAGCGATCGGCGGCGACGAATGATTGAGTGTCGCCGAACATCTTGGCCATGTAGGCCTCGTTGCGGATGTCGCGGCCGGCGTCGTATTTGAGCGCGGCGTCGTAGGTCATCAGCTTGAGCTGGTGCAGCTCGATGAACGAATCCGCCAGCATGAACTGCACGGCCTGGCGTTCCGCAAGCGGCGCGCCGAAGGTGACGCGCTGCTGCGCGTAGCGGCAGCCGAGCTCGAGGCACCGCTCGATCACGCCGATCGCGCGGGCGGCATGGCGGATGCGGCCGACGCTGAGCCACGTCTGCGCGAGGCGGAAGCCGTCGCCCTCGCGGCCGATCAGGTCGCGCGCCGGCACCCGCACGTTCTCGAACAGGATCTCCCAGGGCCGATCGTCGATGACGAGCGGCTGCTGGCGCAGCAGCTTCACGCCGGGCGCCTTCATGTCGACCACGAACACCGAGATGCCGCCATGCGCCGCCTTTTCGCGATCGGTGACCGCGACCACCTGGGCATAGTCGGCGATCCCTGCGCCGGTGATGAAGCGCTTGTGGCCGTTGATGACGTAGTGGTCGCCGTCGCGCACCGCCGACGTGCGGATGCGCGCGGGGTCGCCGCCGCGTCGGGCTCGGTCTGGGCGAAGCACCACTCGTATTCGCCGCGCAAGGTCGGCGCGAGGTAGCGCGCCTTCTGCGCGTCGTTCATGAGATAGAGCAGCGGGCTGATGATCGGCCCGAAAATCTCGACCGCGCGCGGCGGCAGCGCGATGGTGCGGCCGAGCTCGGCCCACACCACCGCCTTGGCGAGCAGGCCGAAACCCTGGCCGCCGTATTCCTCCGGCACGTCGAAGCCGGCGAGGCCGAGCACCTTCGCCTTCTCGACGAGGTCCGCCTTGATTTGCGGGTCCATGCCGTCGCCGACCCGCGAACGCATCTCGACCGGGATCATCTCGGCGTCGACGAAGCGCCGCACCGCGTCCTTGAGCATGCGCAGCTCGTCCGGCAGCTCGAAGTTCATCTCGCTCGCCGCGGACATCGGGCACCGTCCGTCAGAAGAACCGCTGCGAAAACGGCACGGCCTCGCGCTTGCTGTCGAGGAAGTACTTCGCGAGCTCGCGATGGGTCGGGAACCAGACGTCGGTGAACTCGGTGAAATAGCGCAGCAGCTTCAGGAGCTGCGCGGTCACCAGCGGCCGGCCGCCGAAATGGGCGTGGATGCCGAGATGCAGGATGCCGGCCGGCTCGTGGGCGTAGAGATATTCGAAGGTGTCCTTATAGACGTCGAAGAAATCGCGCGGGCTCGCGCGCAGCACGCGGTTGTCGACGAACTCCGACCACGGCAGCGCGACGATCTCGCCGCTCGCGGTCTTCTCGCGGCGCGGCATGCTGCAGTCCATGGCGTCGGCGTAGTAGCTGATGCCTTCCTGGACCAGGAAATCGGTGGTGTGCTCGTTCCAGCCGTAGACCGACGTCACCCAGCCCTGCGGACGTTCGCCGGCGGCCTTCGAAAGCACGTCGAGGCTCTTGGCGATGGTCGCCTTCTGCACCTCGGGCGTCATCTCCAGCAGATACTGGTCCTGCGAGTAGCCGTGGCCCTCGACGAGGTGGCCGGACTTCACGATCTGCTTGATGGCGTCGGGATAAAGCTCGGCCGAGCGGGCGTTGCAGAACACCGATCCCCGCAAGTGGCAGAGGTCGAGGGTGCGGACGAGCCGCCAGATGCCTTCCTTGCCGCCATAGGTCGACCATTGCACGCCCGCGTGATCGACGGCGCCGCCACGCAGCGGCGTGGTGCGGGTGAAATAGCTCGGCGATTTTCCTTCGGCCCAGCTTTCGAGCAGCAGGCTGATGAGGACCGCCACGCGCTTGCCGTGCGGCCAGGAGAATTGGGATGCCGTCATGAGGTGTCCTTTGGGCTGCAGAAACGAATTGGCCGCGCGTCAGTCGGCGCGCAGCCGCGCCACCGCCGCCTCGTCGACCTCGACCCCGAGCCCGGGGCCCGGCGGCAGTGCCACCAAACCGTCCTCCATCGCCGAGGGGCCGGCGCACGATGTCCTCGGCGAGGTAGAAATGGGTGAGGCTCACGCCCCAGTCGACGTTGTCGACGGCGCAGGCGAGATGCACGGTCGCCGCCGACGCGAGCGAGGACTCCGCCATCTTCGACGCGATGTTCATCGCGAGCCCGAGGCGGCGGCAGAGCGCGGCCGCGGCGAGCGCGCCGGAAAAGCCGCCGAGCTTGATGAGCTTGAGCGAGACGCCGCGCGCGCCGGCCGCGGCATGGGCCTCGATGTCGTGGAGCGAGTGGATGCCCTCGTCGGCCCCGATCGCGACGGGCGTGGCGCGGGCGAGCGCGGCGAGGCCGCTCATGTCGTCGGGCGCGAAGGGCTGCTCGAGGAACAGCAGGCCGGCGTCGGCGGTCGCCTCGAGAAAGCGCTCGGCCGCTTCATGGGAGAACCCGCAGTTGGCGTCGGCGCAGAGCGGCATGTCCGGTCCGAGCGCTCCGCGCACGGCGTGCGCCGCGGCGACTTCGGTCGCGAGCGGCTTGACGCCGACCTTGAGCTTGAAGAAGCGGATGCCGGCGGCCTTGCGCGCCTCGGCCTCGGCAACATCCTGCTCGGGCGTCGCATTGCCGACGAGCCACATGGGCGCGACCGCCGGCCGGACCGGCGCCACCGATGAGGTCGATCACCGACACGCCGGCCGAGCGGGCGGCGAGATCGAGGAGCGCCATCTCGACCGCGGAGTGAGCGCCGGTGTTGCCGTAGAGCACGGTGCGCATGCGCTTGATGAGCGCGGGCCGCATCCACGCGTCCGCGCCGATCAGCACGGGAGCAAGATGGTCGCGCACGGCGGAGACGAGGCCGGCGATGGTGTCGCCGGTCATGGTCGGCGCCGACGCCGCTTCGCCCCAGCCGACGGTTCCGTCCTGCGCCTCGATGCGCACCAGGAGATTGCGGGCATGGGTCACCGTCTCGGCCGCCATCTTGACCGGCTTGGTCAACGGCAGCGCCAGCGGGATCGCATCGACCCTGCGGATCGCGAGCGGCGTGCGGGCGAGTTCGGATCGGTGTTCGGCTGCGACTTGCATGCGTGGCCCCTGGATTCTGGCCCTGGGATGCTTGGCCGTGGGATGCTTGGCCCTGGGATGCGCGAGGCGAGCGATTTATAGCACCGGGCCCCCGCTTGTCATGTGCGCCGCGCGTCCCCCTCGCCCGCTTGCGAGGAGAGCCCGATGTCACTCATCGAGCGGCAGGCGCACGGGCTTTCCGGTCGCGACCGCGCGCTCGATCGCGATGGTGGTTTCGAGATTGATGCGCGCCTGCGCAGGCGTGGTGTGGACGGTCGGCTCGCCGGTCGCGAGGTAGTCGAGCCAGGCGCGCGTCTCGTTGCCGAGCGGGCCCCAGAAATCGCCGACCGCCCAGTCGCCCGCGGTGTTGCTGCCGAGGAATGCCATCTTCGACGGCGTGATCCGGCACATAGGCGTGGGGAATGCCCTTCTCGGAAAACAGCAGGTGGTCCATGTGGTCGTCGTCGATGATCATGGTGCCTTCGGTGCCGAGCAATTCGACCCGGTCGGACTGGCCCGAGCGTCGGATAGCGCGCCGGCAGCGCGTAGCTCACGCCGAGATTGATCACGGCGCCGTCGGCGAAAGTCACGATCGCCCAGGTCACGTCATGGGCGCCGTAGCCGGCCTCCTTGAAGATGCCGTGCTGGCCGCGCGCCACCACCTCGACCGGCCGGTTGCCGTCGAGGAACCAGCACATCAGATCGACGTAATAGGTGAGCACGTCGAGCACCGGCGTCGCGTGCGGATCGCGCTTGAGGATGGCGAAGGCCTGGGCGCGCGAATTGTAGACGCGCGCGGTGCCGCCGACGACCTTGCCGAGCCGGCCGTGCCGCATCTGCTCCTTGGCGCGCAGGAAGCATTCCTTGTAGCGGCGGCTGTAGCCGACGCGCAGATCGCCTTGGTCTCACGCGCGGCCGCGAGAATCTTGTCGGCATCTCGAGAGTCGAGAAGCCGATCGGCTTTTCGACCAGCACCGGCTTGCCGAGCGAAAGCGCCTGCAGATCGGCTCGATGTGCTCCTGCTCCGGCGTCGACACGATCACCGCGGTGACCTCCGGATCGGCGATGACGTCGTCGTTGCTGCCGGAATGCAGGTCGGCGCCAGCTGCTCGGCGAGCGCCCGGGCGCGCGCCGGATCGCGATCGGAGATGGCGAGAAAGCGCACCGCGGCGTGCTTGGCCGCAAGCCGCGCCCGCAAGCGTCCCGATGCGGCCGGCGCCGATCACGGCGATGCCGAGATCGCCGCGCTTCGGGCCGCTCGCCCATCACACCACCTTGGCGCTGCGCAGCGCCGCGATCTCTGCGGCGTCGAGCCCAAGCTCCTCCCTGAGGATTTCGTCGGTGTGCTGGCCGAGCGTCGGCGGCGCGCGGCGCACCGAGGCCGGCGTGTCGGAGAACTTGAAGGGAATGCCGAGCATCTTCAAGGCGCCGATCGCCGGGTGCTCGACCGTTTCGATCATGTCGCGCGCCGCCGTGTGCGGGTCTTCGAGCGCCTCGGCGACCGAATTGATCTTGCCGCACGGCACGCCGGCCGCCTTGAGCTTGGCGAGCCAGGCGTCGGCGCTGTCGCGGGCCAGCACTTCGCCGATCAATCCGTCGATCGCGGCGCGGTTCTCGACGCGGGCGCGGTTGGCCTTGAAGCGCGGCATCGTTCGCCCATTCCGGATGGCCGAGCACCTCGGCGGTCCGCGCGAACTGGGTCGTCGTTGCCGACCGCGAGCGCCATCATGGCGTCGGCGGCTCGATAGGTCGTGTAGGGCACGATGCTCGGATGGCCGTTGCCGAACCGGCTGCCGCCCTTGCCGGAGACCAGCACATTGGAAGCGACGTTGACCAGCATCGCCAGCGAGGTCTCATAGAGCGAGACTTCGACCTTCTGGCCCTGGCCGGTGCGGTGGCGCGCGTTCAGCGCCGCGAGGATGGAGTTGCACGCCAGCATCCCGGTGCAGACATCGACGATCGCCACGCCGTACTTGGTCGGGATCGCCGTCCTGCTCGCCGCAGATGCTCATCAGCCCGGACTCGGCCTGCAGGATGAAGTCGTAGCCCGGCTGCGCCGCCTTCGGCCCGCTCGAGCCGTAGCCGGTGATCGAGCAGCGCACGACCTGCGGCGCATGCGCCTCGAACCAGGCGTCGCCGAAGCCCCATTTCTCCAGCGTGCCGAGCTTGAAGTTGTCGATCGACACGTCGGCCTTCTCGATCAGGCCGGCCAGCACCTTCTGGCCCGGCGGCGCCGCCATGTTCAGCGTCAGCGAACGCTTGTTGCGGTTGACGCCGAGAAAATAGGCCGCCTCGCCTGCCGCGAACGGCGGCCCCCAGCCGCGCGTGTCGTCGCCGGCGCCGGGCGGCTCGACCTTGATGACGTCGGCGCCCATGTCGCCGAGCATCATGGTGCACAGCGGGCCCGCCAGAATGCGGGTCAGATCGAGAACCGGACGCCGGCGAGCGCGCCTGCGACAGCGGACCGCCATGATGCGGCCTCGGTCATCGGAGCCGACCTGGCTTTCGCTTGCGCATGGCCGGCGGCTCGTTGAGGTTCTTGGCGCAGCCGTCGAGATAGGTTTCGAGCTCGCGCTTGTTGCGCATGCGGAATTTCTGGAAGTTCGGCTGCCGGCCCTTGAGGAAGGCGTTCATGCCCTCCAGCGATCTCCTCCGAGCCCCAGACATGGGCGAGCAGCTCCATGCCGTGCTGCCACGACGAATAGAGCTGGTCGGATTCGAAGTTGAGGCTCTTCTTGGTCATGCGGATGCGTCTGCGGGCTGTGGCCCTTGATGGTCTCGCACCACACCAGCGTCTCCTTCAGCAGGTCCTTCTGCTTCACGCACTTGTTGATCAGGCCGACCTCGACCGCCTCCTTGGCGCTGAAGCGCCGGGCGCAGAAGATCATCTCGCGCGCGAGCCGTTCGCCGATGATGCGCGGCAGGTATTGCGTCGCGCCGACCGTCGGGCAGGCGCCGACCTTGGCGCCGGTCTGGCCGAGCATGGCGTTCTCCGAGGCGATGACGAGATCGCACCACAAGCGCCAGCTCATGGCCGCCGCCCATGCACCAGCCGTTGACCATCGCGATCACCGGGATCGGCACGCCGCGGATCGCCATGGCGAGGCCCTGCATGCGGTCGTTCCACATCGCGCCGTTGGTGAAGTTCAGCCGCTTCATGGCGTAGAAGTCGCCGCCGGCGGAGAACGACTTGTCGCCGGCGCCGGTGAACACGATGCAGGCGATCGAGGGGTCCTCGCGCGTCGATTTGACCGCGTGGATCATCTCGTCGAGCGATCTGCTCGCGGAACGCGTTCATCACGCGCGGCCGGTTGATGGTGATCCAGGCGACCTGGTCCTTCACCTCGTAGAGGATGTCCTGGTAGCCGCGCGCGGCTGCGAGACCGGCCCCATTGGTGCCGCCGGGCTTTTTGCCTTCCGGTTTCCTCGCCATGTGCTCTCCCGCCGCAGCGGCGCCCGCGGCCTTCTTTGTGCGCGCAAAGGGTCCGATTGCTGCGGCGTTGTAAGGCAGGGCCGCACGGGCGACAAGCGGGCGGCCGAGACGACGGACGCTCACCCGGAGACCTCATCCTGAGGAGCCTTGCGCAGCAAGGCGTCTCGAAGGATGGCCCCAACCGCGGTGACCTGTGGCCGTCCTTCGAGACGCCGGCTGCGCCGGCTCCTCAGGACGAGGTCTTCAGGAAGCAAACGCGCGGCCGATCATCGGATCGTGCCGCGCGAAACGCACTCAGCGAGACGACCAGCCGGACCGTCAGCTCTTCAGCTTGGCGTTGCACTGGCTGTAGTAGCCGCCGCCCTTCTGGATCCAGTGCAGGCCGGCGTTGCCGGTGCCCGACTTGTTGGCATTGTACTGGTCGAGGCAGGTGTGCATGCGCGCCTTGCCGGCGAACTCGGTCGAGTATTTCGACGACACGCTGCCTGGGAACACCGCGCCTCCCGACTTGGTGGTGGCGGCGGCCTTCGATCCGCGTCGGCCGGAGCTTCGCGGGCGAGGCACTCCTTGCGGAAGTCGGCGTACTTCTTGTCGCCGACCGTTTTGTCCTCCTTCATCTTGTTCCATTCGTCATTGCAGGCCTTCATGCGGCTTTGTTGCGCGCTCGCGGGAGCAGCGGAGAGCGTGAACCGGCGCGAATTGCTGCCGGCAGACAATGCGATGAGCTTCTTCATGGCGTCACCTCGTCAATTCCTTATCGCCCTGGGCGGCGACAGATTAGCCCAACGGGTTTCTGCCGCAAGTTGTGCGGGGTCGACTTCGATCACGGCAGCGCCGTCCGCGGCTGATTTCCATCCGACGAGATCGACCACCGCGGCCATGCCGGAGTGCCGCGAGCCCTCGCTGATGACGCTGTCATGCGCCCTGATGTCGAGCTTGCCGAAACTGCCGAATTCCTCGCGCAGCATCGCTTCGCTGTAGAGGTTTTCGACCTCCGATGGGCCAGCCGGTGCCGTAGGCGATCTGCTCCGGGCGGTAGCCCTGCAACAGAAAAAGCCCACCCGGCTTGAGGGCCTGGCGGATGCCGGCGAAGATGCGCCGGCGCCCCGGTGGTCCCGCAAACTGGATGAAGATCACGGCGATGACGTCGAACGCGGCGGTCGGCCAGTCCCAGGCGGTGAGGTCGGCCTGGACGAACCGCACGGCGACGCCGCGGCGCTCCGCCAGCGCCTTCGCCTTGGCCTGCGCCTCGGCGAGAAATCGACCGAGAGGACGTCGAGGCCCTGCTCGGCGAGCCAGACCCCGTTGCGGCCTTCGCCGTCGGCGACGGCCAGCGCCTTGCCGCTCTTCGGCAGCGGGTTCGCCTGCGCCTTCAGGAAGGCATTGGGCTCGGTCCCGTAGAGGTAATCGGACGCGGCGTAGCGCTTTTCCCAGTGTTCGAAATCGGCAGAGCTCATCATCGGGGCCAAAACGTTGGTCGATCTTCATTCTTCGGGGGCGTCGACGATCGGATCATAGCGCTTGAGGTCGAGCCCGAGGAGATTGAAGCTTTGCACCATGTGCGGCGGCAGCGGCGCGGTGACGTCGATCACCCCGCCGCGCGGATGCGGCACTGCGATGCGCCGCGCGAGGAGATGCAGCCGGTTCTGGATGCCGCCGGGAAACTGCCAGTTCTCGATGTTGAAGTATTTGGGGTCGCCGACGATCGGATGCTCGATGTGGGCGAGATGGGCGCGCAACTGATGGGTGCGCCCGGGTCGCCGCTTGAGGGAGACCCAGGCGAGCTGCTGCGCCGAGGTTTCGACCACCGCGTAATCGGTGACGGCGTGGCTCGCCCCTTCCTCGCCGTGGCGGGCGATGCGCATCACCAACTCGTCCTCACGCTCCTCCTTGGCGAGGAAGGTGCTGATCCGACCCTGATGCGGCTTCGGCACGCCCGCGACCAGCGCCCAGG